>NZ_JAIZAZ010000002.1:0-927696 GCF_020515645.1 Pseudomonas sp. MWU16-30316
CACGCGTTGAGGGTTTTTGTTTGTCTGGGGTTTCAGAAATCTCTGCATTCTCTGTCTACTGCAATGCAGCCGCATAGGCGCCAGAGACCCCCAAGGCTTAGTGAAACGCCCCCATCCCTGCCAGTCTGCTGCCAGGTCGAAGGTGGAAGCTGCGCAGCACTGGCAGGCTTCCGTCCGGCTGACGTGGCGCATCCCACCCCGTCTCCGAAACATCCTCAAAGTCTGCGTCGGTTACCGGCGTTGGCAATGTCCAGGAGTTGTGTGCCATATCCAGTCCCTCGGTGTTAACGGTCAACCGTCCCTTGTAGGCGATGTTGTTGAACAGGTTACCGAGAGGGATCAGCGAACCATCCGGGGCGATACCTGCCATGTTGTAGTTCACGCCATTTGCAAAAGCCGTGTTGTTGATGAAGTCCAGTGCCAGGGTGTGGTGATTGGCATAGAAACCAGCGGACTTGTTGTCGAAGGCAACTGAATTACGGACGATGTGTTTCACACCGTCAGGCACATACTTGCCACCGTATCCGCCGGCCTTGATGCCATTACCATTGCCTGCTTCAAGTTTTGTTCGCGTGCCAGGCAGGTAACCCTGCTGCCATGCCCATGAGCTTTCGATGGTGACTGGCGAAAAGGCATTGATCAGGTCAAAGCCGTCGTCGGAATTGGCCCACGCTCTGCAGCCGCGGAATACATTACCTGGATGGCCCGCCTTGATATGTGCGCCGAAGCCGTCTGCACTCTGACCTGCGCCGTTTGAGGTGTAAGGATCGTAGTTGTGGTGAGAGTCGGAATTCAGCACCAGGTTATAGCCGCCGTTCTGAATGAACAGGCCGGGTCCCATGTTGTGATGCAGATTGAGTTGCTCGAAGGTATTGTGGCTGCCGCTGTTCCAGATGCCCCATGACTCGTGGTTGAGATGGTTTTCCGGCTGCTGCGGTACGCCGGTCACCTCCAGCCCCTTCAGGTGTAGCCAGCTACCGGTAACGTTGAAGCCTTTCACCCTACAATCGTCTTTCATGGCCGAGAAATCGAAAACCGGTGTTTCGCCCGGATAGGCCCAGTAGCGTATGGGTTCGTTTTCGCTGCCGCTGTTGTTCAGGGTGATGGCATTCACGGTGTCTGTGCGGGTAGCGCAGCGGTTGATGCCGGCTGTGTAGGCATAGGTGCCGCCGCGAAAGTACACCGTGTCGCCGGCCTTTGCGGATTGCTGTGCGCGCATGATGGTGCGCAGCGGTGCGCCTTTGGTACCGGCAGCGTGATCATCGCCATTGGGGGCCACGTAGTAGTCAGTTGCATGCGCTGTTGCAGCGCCAACCAGCAAGACCGTCAGCAGTATCGTTCTCATGGGATCACTCCAAGCCTGCCTGGTGTAATCGTATGCGTGTTTGCTGCCCCTCATTATGAATTCGATGAATAAAGAGTCTGCTCGCCTGAGGCCCGCAACAGGGCCTCACTCAATTCAAAGACGATAAAAAAGGCCGCATTTTCATGCGGCCTTCTGTTCACAGCAATCAGCCTTTAAGAGGCCAGTTCCGGAACCTCTGGTTTCACATCGTCACGACGCTGAATGTATTTCCAGTCCGCTTCATCAATGTAGATGCCATTGGGTCCGCTGCCGCCTTCCAGGTCGATGGCAACGTGAGCCGAGACCTGTGGCTTCACACTGGCCAGAATCGGAACGAAGCCCAGTTGCAGGCTGGTTTCCAGCAGGGCTGCCTGATTCTTCTCGTCGATGTCTGCGGCTTCGTCGAGGTAGTAAGGCAAACGCACCCGCCCGGCCTGATCGCGATCCATCAAGTGCAACAGCAGGTACATGTTGGTCAATGCCTTGATGGTCATCGTGGTGCCGTTGGAGGCAGCCCCATCGATATCGGTGTGGATAACCGGCTGACCATTGACCTTGGTGATTTCGAATGCCAGTTCGAACAGGTCTTTCAAGCCCAATTGGTTGTGGTTGGCAGCCACAAGCCGGGCCAGATATTCCTTGGCTTCTTCGTTCTTGTTGTCCTGCTCTGCGCTCTGGCTCAGGTCGAAGACCGACAGCGTCTCGCCTTCCTCGTACTGCCCGGCGCTGTGGATGATCTGATCGATGTGCTTGAGCGCTTCCTTGTTAGGGGCGAGCACGATACGGAAGCTTGCCAGGTTCGAGACCTGACGCTTGTTGATCTCGCGGTTGAACAGCGCCAGTTGATGCTCAAGGCTGTCGTAGTCGCTACGGATGTTGCGCAGGGTACGTGCGATATCCGTGACCGCAGCGCGACGCGCCTTGCCCAGCGTAAGCGCTTCGTCGGTACGGTGCGCGTAGGCATTGATCAATAACTGCAGGCGACGCTCCATGTCGTCCTCGCTGTCGAACTTGGCCACACCCTTGAGGCGAACCTGTGCGTACAGCGCCTCAATCTGCCCATCGCTGCGCAACAGACCCTGCCAGCTGTCCTGATAGTCGTTGAGCAGCGGCAACAGGTTATCCATGGAGTCGTCGATCGGGTCCATGAACGGTGTGCCGAAAGGCAGGTCTGCTGGCAGTAACTGACGGCGACGTAGCGCGTCGTCCAGCGTGCGTTGCTTGGATTCCATATCGCCGATCTGACGTGCGATCAATTGCAGCTTGGCTGACAGTTGCTGCACGCGCTCAGTGAACGCGTCGCTGGAGCGTTTCAGTTCATCCTGAGCGGCTTCCATCTGCGCAAGTTCTTCCAGCTTGGTGGATTCCTCCGCGCTCAAGGTCTGGCAGCGGCGGAAGTCTTCAAGCGCTTTTTGCGCATCCAGCACTTGTTGATAAAGCGCTTCGGTCTGGGTCTTGCTCGCCGAACGGTCGGCAGCGACAGCCTGCTGGGTTTTCAGTTGTTTGAGTTCTTTCTCCAGTCGCTCTTTCTGATCGCGCAACGCGGCACGATCGGCCAGCGCCTGCAGGGCAGGCGGCTCGATGCTCGACAGGTTGATGGTCAGCCCCGGTACTGCAAACTGATCGCCCTTGAAGCCATCCAGAATGGTCTCCAGCGACTTGACCCACGCATCGCCATCATCCAGCGCAATACCTTGCTCACCCAACGGCAAGCTGAACAGTGCGCTGTTGAACAGACGCATCAGACGTTCGACGTCCGGCTGGGAAAACTCTTCGCGCAGGCGGGCGTAGCTGTTGTTGTCCGCATGATCGAGCTGCTGTTTGACCGACTTGAGGCGTTTTTCCAGATCGCGCAGGCGCTCGTCCAGGTCTTCGGCGCTGAACTGCCGGGACTGGGCCAGCGCACCGGCCAGCTCATCATGAGCGTCCTTGGCGGCGAGCAGCTGTTGCTCCAGCACCTTGACGTCATCGACCAGCGCAAAACGATTCTTCAGCACCGACAGCTCGCCGACCCAGCGCTGGATGCTACTGATCTCGCGCTCCAGGCGCATCAGTTCCTGGGTGCTGCTGCGCTGATCGTTTTGCATCTCATCCTGCTGAGCACGGTAATGCTCAGCCTGGATGACCAACTCTTCTTTGCGCGCACCGGAGTAATCCGACCAAGTGCCGAGCAGTGAATCGAGGATCGGTGACAGACGATGCAGTTTGCCGCGCAACACATCGCGCTGCTTGACGCCAGCGGCCAGCGCCTCGACCAGAGGGCCGGCCAGCACCAGCGAGTTGTAGTCCTGTTCCATACGCCGCACATCGCGGAAGGCTTCTTCACAGGCGGCAATGTAGTCGACGCTGCCCGAACGCAGGCTGTGCTCGAAGGCATCCAGAAACAGCTGCTTGAGTTTGGCAGCGGTGATTTCGCGCATGTGCAGCAAGTTGATGAACAGTGCGCGGAAGGTCTTGAGGCTCTGCTCGCTGGTGGAGCGCAGCGGGATCAACGTCAGGTCCAGCGGAATCGATGTGTGCCCGCCGACCAGCAGACGGCGCAGTTCGTCAGGCTTCAGCTCGTAGGCTTTCAGGCCCTGGCTTTCCAGGTTGCTGAACAGCTCTTTCTGACGCAGGCAGGTGTCGTTCTTCTGGTAATGACCCAGATCCAGCTCGCCGGCATAGGCGAAGAACTGATGGCCGAAGCCGCCGCCCGGACCGCGACCCACGACGCCGATGACATGCGGGCCGTGGGGCAGGGAAACTTCCACCAGAATGTAGCTGGTGTCGGAGGCGAAGTAGAAGCGCCGCGATTGTTCCAGGCTGTACTTGCCGAAGCTCATGTCCGACATGCGCGCCAGAATCGGGAATTGCAGGGCGTTGATCGAGGCGCTTTTGCCGAGGTTGTTCGCACCATATACCGACAGCGGATTTTCCAGCGGGAACAGGCCGAGGCTGTAACCGGCAGTGTTCAACAGGGCAAAGCGGCGGATGCCATAACGTTCCTGGCTCATGTGTCCATCTCCTGTCGTTGCTCATCGGCGATTGCCCGGGCCAGTGCCTCTTCCTCGGTCTCTTCACCGAATTCAGCCAGGTCCAGCGGGTCATCGGTTTCCAGCAGTTTCTCATCGCTGTCGTCATCGATGAGCACGGGCGTCGGCAGGGGCAGGGCGCTATGCAGGCTGGCGGCCAGATCGCGATCCTGTTGCACCGACAGGCACACATCGAGAAAACGGTGCATCGGCGGCAGGAAGCGGTAGATACCCACTTCCTCACTGGCAAAGCCCAACTGCGTCATGCGGCGCATGATCTTTTCTTCGAGCTCTTCCGGGGTCTGCACTTCAGCCTGGAGAAACAGATCGCGGTACTTTTCCAGCATCGAAGGCAACTCGTCGCGGCCCAGGCTGCCACCGTCGAGCACCGACATGGGGTCACGGCCCTGATCTGCCAGATGTTCAACGAGGATGAAGGTGAACAGTGCCAGGCGCTGGGCGGTCTTGTTGACCTGCGCGGCAGCCAGTTCAGGCACGAAGTAATAAAAGCCACGCGTGTCGCAGACCAGTTCGAAGCCCAGTGCCTTGAACAGCGTGCGGTACTGGTCCTGGCAATTGGAGAGCTGGGTGTACAGCTCCGGGTCGCGGCGGCTGATGTGATAGCCCTTGAACAGCTCGCGAAAGATCGGCGCGAGCTGGGACATTTCGGATAGATCAAGATGCATGAACGGTGCTCTCGGAATGCTCGGCCTGCTCGTCTTTTGCAGCGAGCAGGGCAAAGGAGCGAAGGCTGACGCGGTGCTCCCGGGTGAAATATTCGCGACGCTCGAGGCGTTCACGGGCGAAGCGCTTGTCGCGCGACAGGCGCGAGAACCAGTAGAGCAGCTCGTCGGTCTCCCCGGTCGGCTCCTGCTCCAGCAACCAGACCATCAGGTCAGGCATCGGCAAGGCGTCTTCGCAGCGTTCGAGCATCTCCTTGACCGTACGCGGTGCGCGTGGCGCCTGGCCCTTGCGGGTACCGCTGGCCTTGGGGAATCTCGCGGGTTTCGGCTCAAAACGCGCCAGGGCATACACGTAGGCCTCGACCTGACTGGCACTGCCCAGGAACGTGCTTTGCGGACGGGTGAACATCGGCATGGCAGCCTGCGGCACCGCATCCAGCCCCTTGCGGCGAATGGCGGACAAGGCCAGCGCTGCGCCACGGGTCACCGCATTATGGCGACGCGCTTCTTCGCGCAACGGCAGCAGCAGTTCGCGCGCATGGCGCAAGGTCAACTGGGCGCTGGTCTGCATTTCCAGAATGCGCGCGTGGGTGCGCAGCAGCATGTCGTCGTCGACCAGGTGACCGAGACGTTGTTGCTCGGTCAGTAGGCGCAGCAGGACGTTCTCGACCTTGCGCACGCCCTGTTCGAACGCACCGTCTGCGTTGACCAGTTGAATCATCGGCTCGACGTATTCGTCCCACGTCGCCAAGACTTCGGCATAGCGCTGACGCAACGGGATCTGCCGGTCACTGGTCTTGGCCCGGTCGGCCACGGCGACCAGCGCCTGTTCGTCGTTGGCGAGCTTCTTGAGTACGTCGCGCACGCGCATGTCCAGCAGCCGCAGTTGTCTGGCCAGATCGTTGGCGTCGCGAACCTCGAATGCATCCTGAATGTAACCGGCCAGTCGCTCCAGATGGCGCAGGTAGGCCTCGATTTCCAGGCACAGGCCCAGACGGTGCTCGCGGCGCAGGTACGACAGGAAGTCATGGATCTGTGCGTTGAGCTCGAAACGGTTCGGGCTTTTCGCGACGGGCACCAGAATGTCCAGACGAATCCACACGTCCAGCAGGTTGGTGATGTCTTGCGGAGTGCTGTCCTGCTGCTGAGCGCCCAGTTGCAGGCGCAGCTCGCTCAGGCTCAACGTACCCTGGTCGAAATGTTCGCATAAGGGCTCAAGAAGCGCCCAGTGCTCGGCAAGGGCGCGCAGAACGCGCTTGGGTTCGATCATCGTTAGGCCGACTGTTGGCAAGTGAAAAGCGGCAATTGTACTGCATCAGCCGACTGATATTTCACCTACGGGCGATATGCTGCAGCGCAAAAAGGCGAACAACGCTAGAATTGCGCGCTTAACTTATCCACAGGTGGCTGACCCTTGCTCAACGAGTCCCGTCGCCGCGCTTATTTGACTGCCATGCAGGTGGTCAACTGGCTGCCGCGCACAGAACTGCCATTCGCCGCACCGTCGCGCCCGCAGCTGCTTGTGCCGTTGCCGCTGCCGGTCGAGGTGCAACGTGTCGCGCCTGCTGCTTCGCCAGCGGAGCACGCTGCACCTGCCGAAACGTCGAACGTCGAGCCGATGGCACGGCAGCCCGAACGCCCGAGGGTCGAGGTGCCGCGCCCTTCACTGGCGAGCACGCGCGCAGCCACCCCGGCCGCCGAAGAGGCCGAGCCGGCGCCGCCCAAGGCGCCGGTGGTACCGCCACCGCGTTTTGCCCTGCAATTGTTGCGCGCCGGACGCTGCATGTTGCTGGTCGAACTCACCACCGGTCAGCCGTTTCAGAGCCGTGATCCTTCCTACCTGCTGCTCAAGGACATGCTGCGCGCCGCCGGTCTGCCCGACAGCCCACAGATCATCGGCGAGCCCGTGCGCTGGCCGTTGCTGGTCCGCGGCCAGATGGACCAGGGCCCGGAGGCCGCGCGTGATTTCGTGCAGGGCTTCGTCGGCGCGCGGCTCGAGGACGAGCCTTGCGCCTGCCTGTGGCTGATCGGGCTGCCGTCGATGAAGTACGCCGGTGAAGCCGATGCCGAGTCTTACCACCGTGAGCTGCAGATTGAAGGCCTGGGCACGGCCTGGGCGCTGCCAGGTCTTGAATTACTGATGGACGAGCCTGAGCGCAAGGCGGATGTCTGGAAAGCCATGCGTCGGCTGATGACGCGCTGGAAATCGATCGATGAGTGATGCCGTAACCTTCCGCCGCATGACCGAAGCCGACATGGACGCGGTGCTGAAAATCGAATACGCGGCGTTCAGTCATCCCTGGACACGCGGCATCTTTCTCGACGGGCTCAAGTCCTACGAGATCTGGCTGATGTTCGAGGGCGCGCAGCAGGTCGGGCACGGCGTCATTCAGGTCATCATCGACGAAGCGCACCTGCTCAACATCACGGTCAAACCTGAAAACCAGGGGCGGGGTCTTGGCTTGTTACTGCTCGACCATCTGATGAAACGCGCTTATCAGCTCAATGCACGGGAATGCTTTCTGGAGCTGCGTGACAGCAACCGTCCAGCCTATCGTCTGTATGAAAACTACGGTTTCAACGAGATAGGCCGGCGTCGCGATTACTACCCGGCAGTGGGCGGCCGTGAAGACGCAGTGGTCATGGCCTGCACGCTTTTCGAGTAATACTGGCTGTCAGCGCTGGGTGTTGCCGTCCAGCGGGTCGATGATTGCCAGTTCTTCTTCGTCCAGGCCGTTGCCACCGCCGATGTCGTCTTCGTCGACTACGGTCAGGTCCAGATCAGCCGGGTCGCCATCGCCCTGCTCGGACGGTGAACGAGCACCGTCTTCACGAATCAGGGTTTCCGGAGACAGATCATCGTCAGTCGAGTGATGATCATCCGTGGAAGCACCCGTGAGACCGGCCTCACGCACGCGCTGATCCGGAATTTCATGTTGCAGCTCGCCTTCAGGGATAAGATCGCCAATACGGCCCGGTTCTTCCTCGTCGAAATCGAGTGTTTCCATGGAGCCCATACGGTCTTCGTTATCGTCGATGGGTTCCGGTTCGGTAGCACCGAACGGACGGCGTGAATCGTTCATGGGAAATCCTCATGTCAGGTGGTCGTAAAAAGTGGACCGGCCATGACTTTGAAGATTCCTTTTTGTTGACCGACGAGCGTTGGTGAATTTTGCCAGTAGTGGCAAACAGGCGTGACTTGAAGGATTCGACTCCAGTCCAAGGCTGGGCATCATTATCGAGGCGTCAAAGCATGAACGAGCTACAAGACCTGATTGATAACAATGCACGCTGGGCCGATGCGATAAAGCAGGAAGACCCTGAGTTTTTCGCCAAACTGGCCCGCCAGCAAACCCCTGAGTTCCTGTGGATCGGTTGCTCCGATGCACGCGTGCCGGCCAACGAAATCGTCGGCATGCTGCCGGGTGATCTGTTCGTTCACCGCAACGTGGCCAACGTCGTGCTGCACACCGACCTGAACTGTCTGTCAGTGATTCAATACGCAGTGGACGTGTTGAAGGTCAAACACATTCTGGTCACAGGCCACTACGGTTGCGGCGGCGTGCGGGCGTCCATGCAGGACCGCCAGTTCGGCCTGATCGACGGCTGGCTGCGCACGATTCGTGATTTGTATTACGAAAACCGCGAGTTGCTGGCCAAGCTGCCGACCGAGGAAGAGCGCGTCGACCGCCTGTGTGAATTGAACGTGATCCAGCAAGTGGCCAACGTCGGTCACACCAGCATTGTGCAGAACGCCTGGCACCGTGGGCAGAGCCTGTCTGTGCATGGCTGCATCTACGGTATCAAGGATGGCCGCTGGAAAAGCCTCGACGTGACCATCAGCGGTTTCGAGCAACTGCCGCCGCAGTACCGTCTGCGTCCGCAGGACTGACAGCCGATCGTCGCCAGCCAGCCTGTTGTTGCAGGCTGGCTGGCGACGTTCAACCCATCACAGCACGAAACGCTGCACCATCAGGTTCAGGTCATTGGCCAGCATCGACAGTGCGTTACTCGCGACGGTGGTCTGCTGCGCGCCTGATGCGGTCTGGCTGGACAGGTCGCGAATACTGCTCAGGTTGCGGTCCGCTTCAGTCGCCACCTGGGCCTGCTGCTCTGCGGCACTGGCAATCAGCAGGTTGCGGTCGTTGATGGTGGCGGTTGACTGGATGATCACTTGCAAGGCTTCGCCGGTCGAGGCGGCCTGTTCCATCGTCAGGTTGGCCTGCGTCGCCGTGTGGCGCAGCGAGCTCGCGGTTTGCTGGGTGCTTTGCTGCACGCCGCTGATCAGCCCTTCGATTTCCGCGGTGGATGCACTGGTGCGCTGCGCCAGTGAGCGGACCTCGTCGGCCACCACGGCAAAGCCGCGCCCGGCTTCGCCTGCCCGTGCAGCTTCGATAGCTGCGTTCAGCGCCAGTAAATTGGTCTGATTGGCAATTGCACGAATCACATCGAGGATGCTGCTGATGCTCTGGGTGCGTTCGGCCAGCCCTTCAGCCTGATGCGACGAATCCAGCACATTCTTGGTCAGTTCCTTGATCGAAAGAATGGTTGCCGACAGCTTTTCCTGCCCTTGTGCTGCCGCCTGGGTCGACGCCTCTGATTCGGTCACGGTATTGCTGGCGTTGCCTGCCACTTCGATGGCCGCCTGACTCATCTGATTGACTGCGACAGCAGCCTGCTCGATTTCAGTGTTCTGCAGCTGCAGATTGAGCGCACTGGCTTCGGCGATGCTGCCCATTTCCTGAACCGATTGCGACAACTGTGCCGCCGCCGCGTAGATCTGGTCGATCGTGCTGTGCAGGTTGGTGCGCATGCGCCCCAGGGTGATCAGCAATTGCGCGGTCTCGTCCTTGCCGTCCGGTATCGGGTGTTCGCTCAGGTCACCATCGGCAATGGTGCTGGCGATGTGTAAAGCCTGCCGCACCGGGTGGATGATACTGACGCTCAGGCGCCAGGCCAGCAACAGGGTCAGTGCCAGAACCAGGCCGATGGCGCTCAGCGCGATGATCCGCGTTTGCTCGTAGCTGGCGCTTGCGGCCTCTACAGCGGTGGCCGCACTCTGCTTGTTCAGTTCGCGCAACAGCTGCACTTGCATGTCCATCAGGTCGCCTTGCAGCGAGAGCATGGTGTTGGCCAGCATCCTGGCCTCGTCCAGCTTGTTCTGCTCGATCAGCGCGATCTGATCCTGCAAGCCGGGCATGAAGGCCTTGTAGGCATCCTGCAACGCGACAATGGAGTCATGCTCTGTGCCCGACTGAACGCGTGCGAGGTATTCAGAGAAGCCTTTCTCTACCTCATTCCTGAGTTGTTCGACATTGATCTTGCTGTTGATGACGGCACCCGGATCATCGGCGTTGGCGATCAGACGGGTGGTTTCGCTGCGCAGTTTGACCAGGCCGATGGCGATGGCATCTGCAGTGGCGATACTGGGCAGGGCGCCGCTCTCGACCGCCTCGCCCTGGGTGCGGATAGCTTGCATCTGCAACAGGCAGAATGCGCCAAGCGCGACCATCAAGAGGGAGGTGACAGCGAAGCAGATCACCAGGCGCAGCGTGATTTTGAAGCGGCGCAAGAGTGTTGTCGTTGTGGCTTGCCGACGTAGGAAACGAGGCATAAATCTTTTCACGGCACACAACCCCTATAAACACACGGACCTTCTCGGAGAGCCGTTTATAGGGCAATTGTGTGATGTCTTTATGACATCTCTTGAGGGGTTGCCGTGCGACTGACGAATCAAGGCTGAGGAAGTGCAACTTCCTCCATCAGTTCGTCCAGAAAGCGTTTGACCCGGTGGTGCCGGACTTTCGCCATCTGTGCGCCGGTATCGGTCTGAAAACCGTCAGCCAGGTGCAGCAGCTTGGTGTGGAAGTGGTCGACGGCGAAATTCAGGTCGTCATAGGGGCGCCGGCTGGCATGCGGGTCATTCGGGTCGTAGAGCGCTTTGCCGAGCCGCCCTGATACATAGAAGGTGCGTGCCACACCAATCATGCCCAGCGAGTCCAGACGGTCGGCGTCCTGCAGTATTCTCGCCTCGAGGGTCAAGGGCGTGATCGCCGCCGAGAAACTGTGCGCTTCGATGGCGTGGGCGACGGAGGCGATGCTCTGTTCATCCCAACCCATCTCGGTCAACAATTCGCTGGCCCGCGCTGCCGCCAGTCGTGATGCGCCGGCGCGAAACGGCGAGTCTTTCTCGACTGAAACGCAGTCATGCAGCAGTGTCGCCGCAATCAGGACGCGGGCATCGCCGCCTTCACGGTCACGAATGGCGCAGACGTTTTTCCACACACGCAGCAAGTGCGAGACATCGTGCGAGCCGTCGATTTTCTCTGCGTGAGTGTGGGGTATCAGCAGGTTGGCCAGATCCTCGAAGGGGGTGAAGCTGGCGGCGGTCATGCGGTGGTCCTCGGGCGTCTGGTCAGGCATCAGCATTACAGACAATGCCGCCTGATAAAACCCTGTCACTGCTCAAGAATATGGCTGATCTGGCCGGCAAGCAGCCCTGCACCCCGGGCGTTGAGGTGGTTGAAATCCTTGTAGTACGAATGCAGGTCGCCGATCAGGCATTGCCTGTCCTTGCAGAAGGCGTCATCCAGCGTGATCAGGCTGATGTGTTGCGATTGGCTAGCGCGCAGGAACAGCTGGCGGGTGAAACGCTGCAACAGGTCTTGTTTTTCGACCGGCACCTACAGTTCGCTGACCCGCTGTAATGCCTGCGCATCGCTGTCCGAAGCATCCCGCGCCAGGCGGTAATAAAGACTTTCAGGGTTGATCATTTGCTGCGGTACCTGCGCAACGATGAACAGCTCGGCGCCGATACTGCGGTAGGCCTCGATCGTGTGTTCAAGCGCCTGGCTGAATACCCTGCGCGAGGTTTCCCGGCTTTTCTGCGGATCGGCGCGTGAGGTCAGGAAATATTTGCTCATCGTCCTCTCGCTGTAATCATCGCCGGTATACAGCGTCCAGCGCGCCACCAGCACGACCTTCTTGATCCGCTGCTGTTTCACGTATTCGAACTCCCGATCGGCCAGCGCTTCGCAGACCCCCGCAGCATAGTTGCCGTTGGCCACGTCCACGCCGAGCAAGGGCAGGCAGCCGCCCAGGCCGATATGCGCGAGGGTTCTGCCCTGATCCCGAGCGGAGGCGTCGAACGTGGATAACAGCGCCTCGGAGTGGCTGTCGCCGAACAGCGCCATATCCGGCACTGCCTGACTGTCAGCGAGCCCGAACAGGCAAAAATCGACGTTACCGCCTTTGCCGGCCAAGGGCGGGTCGCATTTGTCGCGTATCAACGGATCGGCGAATGCCTGATGCAGCTCCGGGTCGACAGCGAAGCGCTGGGGAAAGCCGTTATTCACATAGCCGACCAGCCCCAGCGCGATAAACAGCGTTGAGGCAGCGCCTGCCGTGGTGAAAATCTGACGGCGATTGAAGGTGCCCGCCTTGCGAAACGGCTGCTCGACGAAACGCCAGCTCAACCAGGCCAGCATCAGAGACACAAGGGCAAGCGCCAGCATGAACAGCAGGCCCGGTTCATTCAGCTTGTACTGGCGGGCGAAGGCAAAAACGGGCTGATGCCACAGGTAGGCGCTGTAGCTGAGCATGCCGATCGCGACCGGCACACGTGTACTCAGCGCGCTTCCAACCCAGGTTTTGCCATGCGCGAAGACGATGACTAACACCGCACCCAGCACGGGTACCAGTGCATTAAGGCCGGGGAAGGGCGTGCTGCTGTCGAAACCGACCACGGCATAACCGATCAGCAAAATCCCCAACGCCGCTGCCGTCTGATCGATAACGCTAGCACCCCCGGTGCTGCGCGGTCGCCAGGCAAAGTAGAAGGCTATGAATGAGCCCGCCAGCAATTCCCAGGCGCGTGCCGGCAGCAGATAAAACGCGTTGCTGGTGTCTTGATGGACGCCCTGTTGCGCCAGCGTCAGGCTGGCCAGGGCGACGACCATCAGCAGCCCAATCAGCCGCTTGCGGCCCAGGCCCCAGGTCAGCATCAAGAGCAGCGGGAAGAACAGGTAATACTGTTCCTCCACCGCGAGCGTCCAGGTATGCAACAACGGTTTGAGTTCTGCCGTGGCGTCGAAATAGCCACTTTCCAGCCAGAACAGCACGTTGGATGAGAAGGTCGGCACCGCCACCAGGCTCTTGGCGAAGTATTTCAGGTCAGACGGATCGAGCGTCAACCACGCGACAGGCAGGCAGATCAGCATCATCACGAACAGCGCAGGCAGGATGCGCCGCGCGCGTCGTTCGTAGAAGTAGATCAGCGAGAAACGCCCTTTGATCTTCTCCGCGATGATGATCGACGTGATCAGATAGCCGGAAATCACGAAAAAGATATCGACGCCCACGAACCCGCCGCTGAACAGCGGCAAGCCCGCGTGGAACAGAATGACCGGGATGACCGCGAGCGCGCGCAGACCATCGATCTCGGGCCGATAGCCGAGTGCCGGGTTGTGAGGCATGCCCATGTGATGTGCTCAGTGCAGTAAGTGGCAAGAGACGGTAAGTGCACGCTGCAATAGCTACCGCCAACGCGAGGCGCAGGGGTCGTGTAGGGAGAGGTCGAAGAGGAGTTGCAGGACAGAGCGTGCTGTATTTTTTAGTTCAGGTCTTCGCTTCTGTCCAATGACTGAAGCAGGTTTATGACGACAGATCAGTCTCTTCCCACCTGAAACAGGAAAAGCCCTTTATAATGCATGGTTTTACCCTCCTCGATGCGAGAACCATTGTGAGCTTACCGTCCTGCCCGAAATGCAATTCCGAATACACCTACGAAGACGGCAGCCTGCTGATCTGCCCGGAATGCGCCCATGAATGGTCTGCCGACGCCGCTGGCGCCGATGCATCCGACGACGTGAAAGTCATCAAGGATTCAACGGGCAACGTGCTGCAGGACGGCGACACCGTCACGGTGATCAAGGACTTGAAAGTCAAAGGCTCCTCGCTGGTGGTCAAGGTCGGCACCAAGGTCAAGAACATCCGCCTGGTCGATGGCGACCATGACATCGATTGCAAGATCGACGGCATCGGCGCGATGAAGCTGAAGTCGGAGTTCGTCCGCAAGGTTTGATTCTGTCGGGCAATGGCTTTAGCCTGAACGCCTCGCTGGTCCTTCGACTGGCGGGGCGTTCATGTTTCCGGGCGCGCCAGGGCTGTTTTTCCTGAACAGGTGAATACTGTGCCGAGTACCCCCGCCCCGTATCTGAAACCCGATGAATGTGTCGTGCTGTTTGATGGCGTCTGCAAACTGTGCAATGGCGTGGTTAAGTTTCTGATTCGCCATGATCCGCATCAGCGTCTGCGCTTGGCCGCCGTGCAGTCGGAGCAAGGGCAGGCATTGCTGAAGTGGGCCGGGCTGCCGCTCGACGATTTTCATACCATCGCGGTCATCGTCAACAATCGGGTGTTCGTACGCTCGGATGCCTTTCTGCACATCATGGGGCTGTTGCCTGCGCCGTGGCCGCTGCTGAAAGTGCTGGGGATTTTTCCACGCTTTCTAAGGGACTGGGCGTACAACCGTATCGCGCTCAACCGATATCGACTGTTCGGGCGCTATGATCACTGCCTGTTGCCGTTGCCTGAGGACCGGCAGCGCTTCCTCGACGGCTGACGACCGGCGGTCATTTGTAAAGTCTGTTATGAGTGCACGGGTTGTGATCCACTCTGGCGGTCCGTAGAATTCGTGTCATCTGGCTCCACTCCCCATATCCACAATAATCCACTTTGCACACTGCGCCCGATTCAGAAGGTCGAGCGGAGCATTTTTGCGTTGGTTTTTCAGTGGGGCGAGCCGCCGTTTTCCATACAGGTGTCAGGCGTGCGTGTTCACGCGTGACGATCGGCCTTCGGGTCGGAACATTTTCAGGGCGTTGTGATTCTTGATAACTTCACCTCCAAACGAGCAGGCAGGTAGCTGGCTTGGCGTATTCGCGCTGGCCTTGGCGGCCTTCATTTTCAATACCACCGAGTTCGTGCCGATCGGTCTGCTGAGTAACATCGGCCAGAGCTTCGAAATGACCCCGGCCCAGGTCGGGTTGATGCTCACGATCTATGCCTGGGTCGTGTCGCTGATGTCGTTGCCGATGATGCTGGCGACGCGCAACATCGAGCGCCGCAAGTTGCTGATGTTCGTGTTCGGCCTGTTTGTGGTCAGCCACGTGCTCTCGGCAATCTCCCCCAGCTTCGCGATCCTGCTGGTGAGTCGGGTCGGTATCGCCTTTGCACATGCGGTGTTCTGGTCGGTCACGGCGTCGCTGGCCGTGCGCATCGCGCCGCCTGGCAAGCAGGTCCAGGCGCTGGGCCTGCTGGCGACCGGTACGTCGCTGGCGATGGTGCTGGGTATTCCGCTGGGCCGCGTGCTGGGTGAAGCACTGGGCTGGCGGACTACCTTTCTGGGCATCGCCGGCATCGCTGCGCTGGTAGTCTTCCTGTTGGCTCGCGCGCTGCCTTTGCTGCCCAGCCAGAACTCCGGCTCGTTGCGCAGCCTGCCGATCCTGTTCAAGCGCCCACGGTTGATGGCGATCTACCTGCTGACGGCGATTGTGGTGACCGCTCATTTCACCGCCTACAGCTATATCGAGCCGTTCACCCAGACTGTGTCTCGACTCAGCGGCGAAATGACCACGATCCTGCTGCTGGTCTTTGGCGGTGCCGGGATCATGGGCTCGATCATCTTCAGCCTGTTCAGCGACCGCTTCCCGAACGGACTGTTGATCACCGCCATTGGTACGCTGACCGTTTGCCTGCTGATGCTGTTGCCCCTCTCCGGTGACGCCGTGACGCTCGGCACGCTGACCATTATCTGGGGCATGGCGATCATGTGTTTCGGCCTGACCCTGCAAGCGCGCGTGCTGTCGCTGGCACCCGATGCAACCGATGTGGCGATGGCGCTGTTCTCGGGCATCTTCAATATCGGTATTGGCGGCGGCGCGCTGCTCGGCAGTGTGGTCAGCAGCCATCTCGGGGTTGCCAATGTCGGTATCGTCGGCGGCCTGCTGGCCCTCGGCGGGCTGGGGTTCTGCTGCTATACAACGCATCACTTCGGCAAGGTCCGGCCAGCTGCCGAGATGCAGGCCGAGAGCAAATAGGACGCGCATAAAAAAACTCGCTGACCGCGCAATGCGTTCAGCGAGCTTTTTGGTCTGACTTGAGTGTCAGGCTTTAAGCCGACCCAGCCACTCCAGCGACGTTCTCCAGATACAAATCCCCAGGAAATACGCCGACATCGCCAGCCACAGCCCCATGACCACCGGGCCATTGTGCGGGTGGTTGATGATCAGCAGTGCGCTGGACAGCAACCATACGGTGGTCACAGCGATATTGATCGGCATGAAGCGGCGCACGCGGAACGGGTGCAGGAACTTCATGCGGGTCAGGGTCAGCAGCGCAAGAGCGATGATGGTGATGAACGTCAGCCAGGGGGCAGGTGACAGAATGTAGAGGCACAGTGCAACGACGTTCCAGGCAGCGGGGAAGCCCTGAAAGTAGTTGTCCTTGCTTTTCATGTCGACGTTGCAGAAGCAGAACAGCGACGAAACCAGAATGACCGATACGCTCAGCAGCAGCGTGTAATCCGGTACCGGTATATAGCGGTAGATGAACAGTGCCGGGATGAACACGTAGGTCAGGTAATCGATGACCAGATCCAGTACCGAGCCATCGAAGTGCGGCAGGACCGACGTGGTGTTGACCTTGCGAGCCAGTGAGCCGTCGACTCCATCCACGATCAGGGCCGCGCCCAGCCACAACAGGCAGGCTTTGGGTTCATTGTTGAACAAGGCAATGGTCGCCAGGAACGCAAGGACTACGCCGGTGGCGGTGAAGCCATGCGCCCCCCATGCGTTGAGTCTGGCTATGCGTTGATTGGTTATCACGGGGGCGCTCTCCAGGAAATAATGCTTGCCAGGGTGTGCCGCAACCTGACCGGTAGCAACTATCGACCCGGCAATTGCCGATAAGTTTAGCGGTGACTCTCCCTTGTTTTCCGGTTGTTTTCCATAAAGCCACGCTCTGGGTCAGATCGCTGGTCTCTGTATTCTTCCGGTTCGACGAAACAGGTAGGCGGGTCACCGTTGGCATTGAGTTGGTTGATCAGGGTCGGCTGGCCCTGTTCGTTGAACAGTACCTGCCCGACACCTGCCGAGTTCCATAAGCGTTCACCGGCCTTGCTGTGCTCGGGCGTGCGCGGAACAACCTTCATCAGGCGGCGCTTGGTGAACCAGTTAAGAGGTGAGCGGGGAGAGTATAACCAGCGATTCAGCCGATCAAAAGTGTCCAGCAGACGACGGGGGAATTCATTCTTGATACCACTGCTGGTGATTTGCCAGATATGAGGCCCGCCACTGCGCTGGCGAATCAGGATTTCGTAGACGAACGAGTAATGCACATCGCCCGACAGGATCACGTAATTGCCCGGTGTTCTGGAATGGCGAAAGATGTTCAGAATGACGTTGGCGGCGCCACGGTGCGCCATCCAGTTTTCCGCATCGACCAGCAACGGATAGCCGCACCAACTGAATATCCGTTGTATGGCCTCGATCAACTTGACGCCGAACACGGGGGCAGGTGAGACGATAATCGCTGATTTATGGTCGATCAGCTCCTGTTGCAGTTCACTGAGTGCTTCCCAGTCGAGCAGGCCGGACGGGTGGTTGAAGTTCGACTCGCTGCGCCAGCGCCGGGTGCGGGTATCCAGTACCACCAGTGCCGGGCTGGTGGGTAACACGTAATGCCATTGCTGAAACTTCAACAGCTGATCAATCAGCTGGTCCTGGGCCTGGCTGTCCAGCCAGTTGTCGTTCGACACGGCCTCGGTGCTCAGTGCGTGAGCCTGCCTGACCAGCCCGTTGAGCGCATCCGGGTTATTCCCCCAGCCCTGGCAAAGCAGATAGGCGAGCAGGGCGTTACCGATGATGCGTTTGGAGAATGGGTGGCCGTAAGCCGTTTGCTCCCAGTTCGCCGACAGGTTCCAGTCATCGGTGATGTCGTGGTCGTCGAAAATCATCATGCACGGCAGATGCGCCATCGCCCGCGCTACGCCGCCCAGGCCCTCGGCAAATGCCTCGACCACTTGCTGCTCCCTGGCGTAGCGCTCGACTTCCCCGTCTTCCAGCCGCGGCCTGCCGGGTTCGATCAGGGTCCAGGGCGTGGGTGACCAGACCAGCAGGTACATCGCCATGACTTCCGCCAGGGTAACCAGATGGTTATCCGCTGTGCTGCTGGTGAATACCGGCTTGCTGGTGCCGCCAAAAAAACGCTCGCGCAGCGTGTCGTTGCTTTTCAGGGCCGGCAGCAGGTCGGCACGCTGGTAATAGCTGGCCGGATGAGCATAGAGACGAGGGCTGTCATCGACGATGGCACCGTCGAGTCGCTCGTCGAACAACCCCAGCCGCTCGATCAGCACATGGATGGCGCGCAGCATCGGCCCGGCGACATCGTCGGCGTAGATCTGATCGCCGCTCATCATCAACAGCGCAGGGCGTTGCAGCGGCTCCTTGACGTCGGCCAGCAGGCGGTCCACGCACAGCAGACCCTCGGCCGCGCTGTGGTGCGGCTTGCGGCACGAGCCATGCAAAAGGTGATCAATGCTGCTGCGCACCACGAAGTTCGGGTAGCGGTTGCCCTCGTACAGCAGGTGCGGCGCCCACTCGGCGATGCCGCCTTCGCCTTCCACCAGCAGGTCGTACTCGATCCAGGTGTCGCGGGGCAGTTCGGCTTCCAGTTGCAGATCGATCAGGTGAATGAACGCCTGGCGCCCGACTGCGATGACCTGGCATTGCCGGTCGTCGAGTACGTAATCGTTGAAGCCCGCCGTGGGGGCATCGGTAGCGGCATGGCGCAGGCGCACTGTCAGGCGCAACGGACGAGACCCTGCCAGCCACAACACCAGGCGGCCGGCTTCCTGACGGCGCAACAGTGGGCCGGCAAGGATGGACGGTAACGAAGTGAGTTGTTCGATGGAAGAAGCAGACATCCTGACTCATGACTCTGGCGGGACACAGGCGGGAATGGTAACGCAACGGGCCTGGAAAGTTCTTGTTACACCACGCGAGCGCGTGTTTCCGGACATTGCAGGCATGCGAGGCGGCCCGCTCGACCATGTCCGTATGAAGACTTTGTTAACCGCCTGCAGAGTGCGCTGAAAATGCCGATACATGACTATGCAACAGGCATCTGAATTCCATAAAGTTTTTATGGCGTTGTGCCATATTTGCTCATGAGGGTTTCAGCTATGAAATGGTTCTACAACGCGAGGCTGTCGGCCAAGCTTTTCATGTCTTTTGCGTTATGTGCGCTTTTCACCCTAGGGGTAGGCGTAATAGGCAGTCGAGGCATCAGTGCCTTGTCCGTCAGCCTGGATAACGTGTTTACCAACAGCCTGCTGTCGGTTACAAAAACCGGCGAGGTCAAGGCCTCGGTCATTGCTCAGAACCGTGATCTTTATCGTTTATTGGCCGCCATGGCAGGCAACGCCCCGCAAAGCGTCAAGGACGATATTCTCGCGAGCATGACCGTTAACAGGACTCAGGCTGAAAAAAGCTACGCCACCTACCGGGCTACGCCGCTTGAGGATGACGAGCGCGCCGCCGGTGATCAGATGGACAGAGACTGGCCTGGCTATCAGGCACTCATCGAGCAGGCCAAAGGCACTGCCCTGTCCGGTGACATTGCGGGTGCGAGAGCGATCATCGACGGTGATGTACGCAGCGGTTACCTGAGGGTCATGGATCAGCTGACCACCATCGTCAACTCCAATAATCGTCAGGCGGGGGAGGCCGCTGTCGCTTCCGACCAGACACAGGACGCTGCGCAACGAAACCTGTACATCGGCATTGGTTTGTCATTCTTGGCCGCGTTTGTGATGGGTCTGTTCATAAGTCGCGCCATCAGCACGCCAATCAATACGGCAGTGACCAATGCCCGGCGAATTGCCAGCGGTGATCTGACCCTGCCGATTACCAGCCAATATCACGACGAAGCCGGCATGATGCTGGTTGCCCTGAGCGATATGCAGGACAACCTGAAAAGCACGATCGGGCAAATATCCAGCGCTGCCGACCAGTTGGCCTCGGCCGCTGAAGAGCTGAATGCGGTGACTGAAGAAAGCAGTCGCGGTCTGATCCGTCAGAACGATGAGATTCAGCAGGCCGCTACGGCGGTGAACGAGATGACCGCTGCGGTCGAAGAGGTCGCGCGTAACGCCATGTCGACGTCGGAAGCGTCCCGACAGACCAGCACCGATGCGGCTGCCGGTCGTGATCAGGCCCGTGATGCCGTGAATGCGATCAATACCGTCAGTGCCGAGATCAGCAGTTCGACCACGATGGTCGAAGAACTCGCCGGACGCGTTCGTGAGATCGGGCAGGTGCTGGACGTGATCCGTGGGATCGCCGAGCAGACCAACCTGCTGGCCCTCAACGCCGCCATCGAGGCTGCGCGTGCAGGCGAGCAGGGGCGCGGCTTCGCTGTGGTAGCGGACGAAGTACGGGCGCTGGCCGCTCGAACCCAGGCATCCACTGGCGAAATCGAAACCATGATCGGCAGTGTCCAGGCCAGTGCCGATCAGGCCGTGCGGGCCATGGGCAACAGCCGCACGCTGGCCAGCAACACGCAAACCCTGGCTCAGGCCACGGGGCAGTCGCTGGAGCGCATTGCGCAGAGCGTCGCCGAGATCAACGACCGCAACCTGTTGATTGCGACGGCCTCCGAAGAGCAGTCCCACGTTGCGCGCGAAGTGGATCGCAACCTGGTCAACATTCAGGACCTTTCCACCCAGACCGCCGCAGGTGCGCACCAGACCAGTGCTTCAAGCCAGGAGCTGTCGCGTCTTGCCATTTCCTTCAACAATCTGGTAGGCAAGTTCAAGGTCTGACGCAAGCATCAGGCCGTTGTGTTCGGCAGGCGCTTCTGGAAAAAGAAGCGCTTGTTGCCAGGCGGATAGTCGTCAATCTGGCCGAACTCGGTGTAACCGTGGCGACGATAGAAGTCGGGGGCCTGGAAGTCGAAGGTGTCCAGCCAGATTCCCGTGCAGCCCTTTTCAACCGCCAGATCCTCGGCCATCTGCATCAGACGCGAGCCCATGCCTTGCCCACGGGCTTGTTCCGGCACGACCAGCAGCTCGATGAACAGCCACTCATAAAGAATACGAGCGTGCAGGCCGCCGAGGACTTCCCGGGTTTGATCATCGCGAATGAACATCGCCACTTTCCCGGACTTGCCGTCGCCCGCCTGCTCGGCGTTGAACCGTTTCAGTGGTTCCAGAATCGCCAGACGATCCTCTTCCGTAGGGTTGGTGTTGACGTCAATGTGAATGCTCATGCGATGGCTCCCAGCCTGGGTGTGCGCCGAGATTAAAGTGGCAGGGGCGTGGCGTAAAGCAGGATCCTGCGGTGTTTCATTTCACGCAAAGCACACGCAATTACGTCCGGCGCGCTTGGCCGCGTAGAGGGCATTGTCAGCCGCACCAATCAGGTTCTCGGCGCTGGTCAGGGGCGCTGTCGCACACGCCACGCCGAGGCTGATGGTGACCAGCGCGTTTTCGCCCAGCACCGGGTGCGGCAATTTAAGCTCGGCAACAGCGCTCTGCAGGGCCGCGGCCACTTCTCTGGCCTGCACGGCATCGCCGATCATCAGCACCAGAACCTCTTCGCCGCCGAACCGGAACGCCACAGCGCCATGCTCATGCGCGCTTTGCTGGATTTTCTGACAAAGCAATCTGAGGCAGGTATCGCCTTGCGGGTGCCCGTAGTTGTCGTTGTAGGATTTGAAGTGGTCGATGTCCAGCAGGATGATCGCCACGTTCGCCGGCGTATTGCGAGCGTGCTCCCAGACGGAGGTCATCACTTCATCCTGGTAGTGTCGATTGAACAGCCGGGTCAGCCCATCGGTACGCGCGAACTCCATCAATTGCACTTGAAGCAGGCGCCCGCGGAGCGCAAACAGGTAGCTCATGCGGCTTGCCCGCTCCAGAAAGTAGGAGGCCATCAGCAGCAGTGCTACCGTCGAGACGAACAACACGGCGTTGGCCTGCCAGATCACGAAGTCGGCGAAGTCGGCAATGTAGGTAGTCACCAACTGGATGATCAGCATGCATGACATGGCGACAGCGGCATGACGCAACGGCAATTGCTGGATCATGGTGCAGTAGACCATGATCAACAGCATGCCGAGTTGATAAAAGATCTGATAAGGGCTGTCGCTGTGAATCATGACCAGCAATGGCATGAGCGAGCACACGACCGTGGCGAATGCAGCGATGGTTTCCATCGCCCAGCGCGTGGTAACGCGTTGAGCCAGTATCAATAGCGCGATAAACATCGGCGTCATCAGGCACAGACGGCCCACGGCTACATAGAAAAACACATCCCGCAGTATCAACCAGTCACTGATCAGGAACAGGTTGTAGATCAGACTGCCGCCAATCCCTACCGCCGTCAGGAACTCGCGCCGCGGTAGCCGGGTTTCTTCCTGATAGCGTTGCTCAAGAACACGGCTGAAGCGTAACGAGCCAACACCTGAAGTGATCGTCTGCTCGACCTCGGCAAGGAGTTGCGCATCTTCAAGATTGGGACGTTCAAGGGCAGAAACAAGCATGTGACACCGGGACATTAACATCGAGAGACATAGGACATCACGGGTGATGTCTTAGTGCCATCAATGTATCGTGCCGCCAGTCCAAAGTCGACCGATGGTGGCTAACGGCGTGCCCTGGGTGACAAATGGCCGCGGGCTGTCATCGCTGAGAACATCTCTCAGCAATGCGCGAGATGG
This sequence comes from Pseudomonas sp. MWU16-30316, assembly GCF_020515645.1. Classification (NCBI taxonomy): domain Bacteria; kingdom Pseudomonadati; phylum Pseudomonadota; class Gammaproteobacteria; order Pseudomonadales; family Pseudomonadaceae; genus Pseudomonas; species Pseudomonas sp. MWU16-30316. Next base: position 22,821 of record NZ_JAIZAZ010000002.1, read on the forward strand.
CCTTGAGACGGTCGTTTCTTCTGTCGCAAACGCCCTGTAATTCATCCTGCCACCATCAGACGAAATGCCTTAATCCCGTCTACGCTTGTGTCGATATATACGTACAACCTCACTATGGGTGCCGTCATGTTCAACGCTCGCTTGAAAAAGGAATTACAGGCACAAAAGGCCGAGTTATCCATGTACCGGCAGATGCAGAAAGGGATGGATGCGCAAATGGTGTCTTTGACTCTGGACGCCAGCCACCACATCGTCCACGCCAATGAAAACTTTCTCAATGCGCTTGGCTATTCGCTGGAGCAACTGCAGGGCAAGGATCTCGATCACTTGGTGCCTACTTACGTCAAACAGCTGGATTGCTACCGCAGTCTCAAAGTGGCGGTGCAGAAGGGCGAGTCGGTCATCGACAGGTACCGTTTTCTGCATGCCGATGGCCGGCTGGTGTGGATTCGCGCCCTCTGGCAGCCAGTGCTGGATGAGCAAGGCAGGCTGATGACGTTGCAATGCTACGGTTCGGACATCACCCAGATCGTCGAAACGGCTGCCGAGAACTCCGCGTTCATCCAGGCGCTGTTACGCTCGACCGCCGTGATCGAGTTCGACCTCAGCGGCCAGGTATTGACCGCCAACGATCAGTTCCTGCGCGGCATGGGTTATAACCTGGCGCAGATCAAGGGCAAGCATCACAGCATCTTCTGTGATCCTGCGGAAACCTCTCAGGCGTCGTACCGGGAATTCTGGGCGATGCTCAACCGTGGCGAGTTCGTGGCCGGGCGCTTCAAGCGTATCGACAGCAACGGGCGTGAGGTCTGGCTGGAAGCGACCTACAACCCGGTCCACGATGCTCAGGGCAAACTCTACAAGGTGGTCAAGTTCGCCACGATGGTGACCGACCAGGTGGCCCGCGAAGAAGAAGTCAGTCAGGCCGCCAGCGTGGCGTTTGAAATCTCCCAGCAGACCGACGTCAGCGCCCAGCGCGGCGCGGACGTGGTGCAAAACACTGTAAAGACCATGCGCAAGATCTCCGAAGAGATGCAGTCAGCCTCCTCGGGCATCGAAGCGCTGGGCAAACAGTCATTGCTGATCAATTCCATCGTGCAGACCATTGGTGGGATTGCCCAGCAAACCAACCTGCTGGCGCTCAACGCCGCCATCGAGGCCGCACGTGCCGGTGAGCAGGGCCGGGGCTTTGCCGTGGTGGCTGACGAAGTCCGCCAACTGGCAGGCCGCACCAGCGCCGCGACCGAAGAAATCGTCAGCGTCGTGCAGCAAAACCAGTCGCTGGCCGATGAGGCAGTGCGCGGCATGGCCAACAGCCGCACCCAGGCGGAGCAGGGCCTGGTGCTGGCCAACGAGGCCGGTGCCGTGATCGTCGAGATTCAGGAAGGAGCCAAACAGGTCGTGGGCGCCGTGGGGCGGTTTGCCAATCAGTTGAAGTAGTCTTTCTGGTTTCGCGGACTCTGTGGTGTGTTGTGCGGTGTGGAAATGGCCGGTCCTTGCAGTCTGGCCATCCACCTCTACGCCGCGGCGCGCAATCAAGATCGGACGCGCGAAGCATCCTGAACGGCATGCCAACGCATGGGCACGATAGTGTTTCTTACAGACGCCTATCACCCTACTTGTCGACAGCCTCTACCGAGCAGTCAGCGCCGAATAGCTGTTCATCAGGTTGCGGTAGTTCGGGATGCGCTCGGAAAGCAGGTTACCCAGTCCTTCGATATCGTTACGCCAGTCGCCCTGCAGCTCACAGGCCACCGAGAACCAGTTCATCAGTTGCGCACCTGCCTGCGTCATGCGCGACCACGCGGCTTGTTGAACCGTGGTGTTGAAGGTGCCGGAGGCATCGGTGACCACGAATACTTCAAACCCTTCAGCCAATGCCGACAGGGTCGGAAAGGTCACGCACACATCGGTCACTACCCCGGCAATGATCAACTGTTTTCGGCCGGTCGCCTTGATGGCCTTTACAAAGTCTTCGTTATCCCAGGCGTTGATCTGACCCGGCCGGGCAATGTACGGCGCATCGGGAAACATTGCCTTGAGTTCCGGAACCAGCGGGCCGTTGGGGCCTTGTTCAAAACTGGTGGTGAGAATGGTCGGCAGTTCGAAGAAGCGGGCCAGGTCAGCCAGGGCCAGAACATTGTTCTTGAACTCGTTCGGCGAGAAGTCCTGCACCAGCGAGATCAGGCCTGTCTGATGATCGATCAGCAAAACGATGGCGTCATCTTTGTTCAGGCGGTTGTAGGTGGTGTGGGTCATGGTCAAGTCCTTTCGTTTGGGTAGGTGAGGTCTGGCGTGCAACATGGGCTCAGGTTAGTAGCTCACCGGAAAGGGAAAAAGCGCCTGAAGCGGGTTTTACTGTCTCTTCACAGTGGACAATTTTGTCCACAATATGGCCAATCCAAAACGTCGCCTACCCGGCAATAGCCCCCGTCTTGCCAGCCTCCACCACAAAGCGCTTCAGCGTCGACACGTTCGCCGCAGGATCCAGCACATCCGACACCACTTGAAAGCGGGTCTGCATATGCTGTTCGTTCAGGTCCACTGCCACATAGCCGCGCTGACGGCTGTCGAAGAACTTCACGTGTGGGTTGAGGCCGAGAATGCTGTTGAAGGCGTCGAACCGTGGTCCGCTGGAGGTTACCGAGGTGCCGACGAATTCGGTGGCGACGATGGCTGATTCCGGATTGCCTGCCTCGGCGTGCAGGTCGGTGGTCCAGAACGAATGGATATCGCCACCCCAGAACACCGGGTTGCGGGTCTGGTGGCGTTGCAGGGATGCCAGCACGCGCTCGCGGGTCGCCGCGTAGCCGTCCCAGCCGTCGGTCCAGTGGCCCAGCGCCTGGGTCTTGAGATTGCGCTGTTCCAGTGGAGCGACCAGCAAGTCCTGGGCAATGACATTCCATTGTCCAGGTGATTCAGCGAAGCTGCGGTCCAGCCAGGCTTCCTGTTCCCAGCCGAGCATGGTGCGTTTGGGGTCACTCAGATCCGGACAGTCGCTGGGCGCTACGTAGCCTCGACGGCTGCCGTTGGCCTGGATGCACGCCTGTTCGGAACGATACTGCCGACCGTCCAGCACATGAAAGCGTGCCAGGCGGCCATAGTCCAGGTTCCGGTAAATACGCATGTCCGGTCCTTTGGGCAGGCTGCTGGCGCGCAAGGGCATGTGCTCGTAAAACGCTTGATAAGCGGCGGCTCTGCGACGTAGAAAACTGTCCACCGGAACGTTCGGGTCCTGGGACCACTGCGCGGCGTAGTCATTCTGTACTTCGTGATCATCCCAGGTGGCCACGCTCGGCGCACAGGCATGCAGCGCTTGCAGGTCGGGGTCGGTCTTGTACTGAGCGTAGCGATTACGATAGCCCGCCAGGTCCATGGGGTCAGGTGTAGCGTGGTGACGCGGGAACCGAGGGTTTTCCGGGGATATGTTCATCTCATAAATGTAGTCGCCAAGAAAGAACACCAGATCCGGGCGCTCTGCCGCCAGGTGGCGATAGGCGCTGAAATACCCGGCCTCCCAGTGCGAACACGACACGAAGCCGAACCGCGCCGAGACCATGGCACTTGCCAGCGGAGCAGTACAGGCCTGCCCGACAGCGCTTTGCGCCCCCAGGCTCTCGAACTGATACCAATACGGGCGTCCAGGCTGCAAGCCGCTCACTTCAACATGCACCGAATGGGCAAGGCGCGGATGGGCGGTGGCCTGTCCTGTGCGGACTACGTGAAGCATGGCCGCATCGCTGGCGATCTTCCAGCGCACCTCAACGGGTTTGTTCAGTCCGCCATCACCCGAGGGCGTCATCACCTTGGGCGCCAGACGTGTCCATACCACGAAGCCATCCGGCAACGGATCGCCAGATGCCACGCCGAGCGTGAATGGATAATCGACCCCCGCGCTGCGCGCAAATGGGCTGAGGATCGACAGCAATGTTGCACCGGCGACTCCGGTAATGATGCGTCGACGATCCGGATTGAAATCGGTCATGACGTGGCCTCCGACGATGGGTATTCCGAGCGCAACAGTCCGAACAGCAACATGTTCTTGAACACACCGTTTTTCAGAAATGCCTCTCTGGTACAGCCCTCATACGATAACCCGCACTTCTCCAGGACCCTGGCGCTGGCCGGGTTGTCGCTGAAGCACTGGCCGGCGATGCGGTTGAGGTTCATGTCCGTGAAGCCATGCCTCAGCAAGCCTTGAGCCGCTTCGCAGGCGTAACCCTGATTTTGATAGTGCGTTCCTGTCCAGTAACCCAGATGGCCGCTGCGATGCGGCATCGAAAGGCGTAGCGAGACGATCCCGGTCAGCTCTCCGGTTTCCTGAATGTGAACCCCGAGGCTCAACATCTGACCGGCGGTGTATTGGTCGTGGGTCTGTGCAATGAATGCCCGCGCATGCTCAAGGGTGTAGGGGCTGGGCAGTGCAGAAGTCATGGCCGCAATCGTCGGCTCGTCGGCCAGGCGTGACAAGGTGAGTGCCTGTTCCGGCTGCAACGCGGCGAGCAGCAGACGCGAGGTTCTGATAGTGGGCAGCGGGTGACTCATCCGTATTTTCCGTCGGGTTGAATGCTCAAACGCTGGCGCGTTGTTATGGCATTTCCGTGACGGCCTCAAGAATCATTTAAGTGTCATGAGATGTACAGGTAACAGCCATGTAACAGTCATGTATCGGTCTTGTAAAACCAACCGATCGGTCATGTTCGGTTGCTAGATTCTCGGCCTCTAACAAGAAAGCGAGAGGCTGGCATGAGAACGTGGGACGAACCTAAAAAGCGCAAGGCGCACATCGAACTGATCCCCATGATCGACGTGATGATGTTCCTGCTGGTTTTTTTCGTGTTGGTAAGCCTGAACGTGATTCCGGCGCTGGGGATGAAAACCCAGCTGCCGAGTGCCAGCAGTTCGCAGCAACTGAAACCGCAGAACAAATCGATCCTGACTCTGGGGCTCAACGGCGAATTACAGCTCGACGGCAAGGCGACCACGGTCGACGCCCTGGTGCCTGCCTTGAAAGCGCTGGAAAAGCCCGACACGAAAACCACGATCATCGTTAACAGTGACAAGGGCGTGGAAGTCACTCGTCTGGTCGAGATTATGGACACCCTGCGTCTGGGTGGTTTCACGTCAGTCTCCATCGCCACGCGCAAATCCTGACCATGTATTTCCTGTTTCGTGTACGTCAGTGGCTTGGTGGCCTGCCTGCGTTGGTGGCGCTCATCGCAATCGTGATTGGTGTACAGACCCGTCCTCTGAAAATGGAGCCGGTCTACGACGAATCTGCCGTCGAGCTGGCGCTGGTCGAGCCCGAGCAGCCCGCCCCTGAGCCATTGACGCAGCCCGAACCGCCTCCGGTACAACCTGACGAGCCGCCACCTCCGCCGCCTGTAGTCGAAAGCGAAGAGGCCGAACCGGCGCCACCTCCACCGCCGCCCAAGCCCGTTCCCAAGCCAAAACCCAAGCCGGAGATCAAGCCAGAACCAAGGCCTAAGCCCTTGCCCAAATCGGCAGTGGCAAAACCCGTCGAGCCGGTTCAGGCACCCAGCAAGCCGATCGCCAGCGCCCCGGTTGCGCCGCCGTCACCGCCTGCGCCACCCGCACCGCCGAAGGTCGACACCCAGGGTATGGAAGGTGGCTACCTCAAAGGGCTGCGCAGTGAGCTGGACGGTTACAAACAGTACCCGACTGGTCGTCAGGCCTCACTGGAGCGTCCGAGTGGCGAGGTTGTGGTGTGGTTATTGGTCGACCGCCAGGGGCGAGTGCTGGACTCCGGCATTCAGACCCAGGCCTCCAGCATGCTGCTCAACCGCGCAGCCGCCAACAGTCTGCGACGCATCAAGCAGGTCAAGCCGTTTCCCGAGCAAGCCTTTGGTGGACGCAGCGAACAGCGCTTCACCGCCACCTTCAACTACAGCGTGCAATAGCACTGACAAGGAACAGAGTGATGAAGTTTTCCAGAATTCACCTTGCGTTGGTCGCCGCGGGCATGAGTCACGGCATGGTTATGGCCGACTCGAGTGGCAGTGATGTCGGCACCATTGGTGTGCAAGGCAAGGCGACGGTTGGGGGGGGCTACATGGTGCAGGAGGAGAGCATCAAGGCGCGTTCCACTGTTACCAAGGAAGCGCTCGACAAGCAGACGGCGACCGGGAATGCGATCGATAAGCTCAAGTACACGCCGGGCCTGAATATCTCCAGCGAAGACGCCACAGGTCTTTCTGGTTTCAAATTCACCATGCGCGGGCTCAACTCCGATCAGGTCGGCATGTCGGTGGACGGTATGCCGATCAACGACTCCGGTAACTACGCGTTGTATTCCAATCTGTTGGGGGATCCGGAAAACATCGATCAGATTTTCGTGACTCAAGGCTCTGCCGAAAGTGACGGCCCGCACATCGGTTCCAGCGGCGGCAACATCGGTATCGTCACCATCCGGCCCACCAAGGAAACCGGCGCATTCGTCAAGCAGGTGGCGGGCAGCAATGGCACTTACAAGACCTTCGCGCGACTCAACACCGGAGAGATCAACGGGCTGAGCAACTGGCTGTCGATGTCTCACACCGAAGGTCAGAAATGGCGCGGCGATGGCGCGGTGCGTGCCGACAAGGTTGAGTGGAACAGTTTCTTCGACATGGGCTCGGGCAATACCGCCAACCTGATCCTCAAGTACCACGAGCAGGACAACAACAGCTATAGCCAGCTCACCAAGAGTCAGTTCCAGCAGAACGGGCGCAAGTTTGACCCTTATCCTTCGACGCCAGCGCTGGGCAGCAACGGTAAATTGTCCAGCTACTACGAGTTGGCGCAGAACCCTTTCCAGACGTTCACCGGCGTGCTCAATACCCAATTCAAACTGGCCGACAACCTGTCTCTTTCCGTCATCCCCTATTATTTCTGGGGTAATGGCAGCGGCGTGAACAGTTCTTCCTATGCGCTCAACCGAGGTTCGAACCAGAACGGTGTGTTCGACCTGAGCAACCTGCCGACGGCGGCGGCTTATAACGCAGACGGATCATCGACCACTGGCGTTTATTACCGGCCGTCGCGCACCCAGACGTGGCGTCCGGGGATCACCACCAAGTTGAACTGGGACGTCAACGACGAACACAGCGTACAGGTCGGCTACTGGTATGAACGCGCGCGACAGTCGCAGACTCAGCCTTTCATCCGCCTGAAGAGCAATGGCAAGCCTGAAAGCATCCAGCCGGATTCGGACTACATGGTCGATGCCAACGGCAACGAGATCCAGGGCCGTGACCGTTATACCGTGACGCCTGCCCAAAAAGTCTGGGCTCAGGACACCTGGTATTTCGCCCCGGACTGGACGCTGGTCGGCGGCCTGGCCTACATGAATGTCGAGCGCGAAGGCACCAACCACGGCAGCCTGACCGAGCGGCCGGAAAAACGGGACCAGACCTACAACAAGCTGTTGCCGAACGTCGGCCTCAAATACCAGCTGGATGAGCGCGACCAGTTGTTCTACAGCCTGTCACGCAACATGCGCGTGCCGCAGAACTACGTTCTGTATGACCCGGGCACCGGCTCCATCGACAGCAAGCCAGAAACGAGCTGGAACCACGAACTGGGCTGGCGCTACACCGAACAGGACATGACGCTGGCGGCCACGCTGTTCTACCTGCAGTTCAAGGACCGGCAGGTGTCATCAAAAGATATCAACGGCGACTTTGCCGACATCAACGCCGGTGCAGTCGACAACAGCGGGCTGGAACTGGAGTGGAGTGGCTTGCTGCCGCACCATTTCAATTACTACACCTCGTACACCTACACCCGCGCCAAACAGAAAGATGACCTGACCGTCTTCAATAACGGCACCGCCATTGAGCTGCCCACCAGCGGCAAGCAATTTACCAACGTGCCGAAGAACATGCTGGCCGCCAACATCGGCTACGACGACGGCAGTTATTACGGGACCTTTGGCGCCAAGCTCACCAGCAAGCTGTATGGCGACCTGACCAACGACGAAAGCATTCCGGGGCGCACCATCTTCAATCTGGGCGCGGGGATCTACCTTCCGGTGGACAAGAAAATCGTCAAGGACGCCACTCTGCGTCTGAACGTCGACAACCTGTTCGACAAGGAATACCTGGACGGCGTGTACACCACCAAAACCAACGCGGGCACTTACAGCGGTTTCCGCGACGGCGACCCGGCCTACATCGTCGGGGTCGAGCGTACCGTTACCGTTTCTCTTGAAGCCAATTTCTAATCTTCATTGACCAGAGGTCCGTGCCATGGACATGAATCAGCTTCACGACATCACCTTCTATGTGATGTACGCCGCCATCGCGATAGCGATCTTTGTCGCGATCGAACGAGGCATCTACTTTGCTTACGTGCGTCGCCAGTCTCGGGCGCTGCAAACGGCCCTCGGTGCTTCGGTGCACAGTGAAAAGGATCTGCCGGAGACGCTGACACGCCGGACCAGCCTGCCGCTGGAAATGGTACTGCCGGTGCTGGCGCAAAAAAATGCGCAGGGCTCGCGCAGGGATCTGGATGATGTCATCGAAACCCAGTACCTGAGCACTCGCGCACCGCTGGCCCGCAGCCTCTGGCTGATCGAAACCATTACTACCGCTGCGCCGCTGTTGGGCTTGTTGGGGACGATTCTGGGTATCATCGATACCTTCAAGGCCCTGGCCAGTGCCGGGGTGTCCGATCCCGGGCAGATTTCCGCCGGTATCGGTACAGCGCTGTTCGCGACTGGGCTGGGTATCGCCATTGCCTTGTTCTGCGTGGTCTTTCACAACTACTTTCAGGACAGCCTGGAACGCATCAACGACCAACTCAAGATCCTGCTGATCCGCGCTTCCAGCGGAGCACGTGTGCATGACGAAGCCGAGCATCCGGCTGCTTCGGCTCAACCGAAATACCGGACGGCCTGATCCACTTAACGGGGCGTGCCTCTGGCATGCACCATCTTGTCTGTGTCTGGCGATGAGGCTCGCAATGCCCTATTACCCTTCGTATCGTCGACTGTCCCTGAGCTACCGCGCCGTGATCGCAGTGTTACTGCTGGGCAGTTCGTGCGCGCAGGCAGATTTCGCCATTCCGGGTTTCGAGCTGGTCCACACCGTGCCGGTCGGGTCTGACCTGCAGACGCCTGACCTGCGAGCACCCGACGAGGTCTGGCGGGAGCTGTTTGACGGGGCTCGCGAGCGTATCGACATCGAACAGTTCTATGTCGCAGACCACGCAGGCTCGGTCATGGACAAGGTGCTTGAAAGCCTGACGGCAGCCGGGCAGCGCGGAGTGAAAATCCGTTTTCTGCTGGAAGAAAAAGGCCTGAAACTTTCCGACCCGCAGACCCTTGAACGACTGCGCGCCATTCCCAATCTCACCCTGCGCGTACTGCCCTACGCAAAGCTCACGGGCAGCGGCATCATTCACGCCAAGTTTCTGGTCGTGGATGGCCGACAGGCGTTCATCGGCAGTCAGAATTTCGATTGGCGCTCACTGGAGCACATCCACGAAACCGGCCTGCGCATTGACGAGCCGATCATCGTGGGCCAGACGCAGGCCATATTCGATCAGGACTGGCTTGCCCAGGCTGCCATTACCGAGGGCAAACCGGCTCCCGTGCCGCACCCGATCGATAGCCCATCGCCCAACGGCAACTACCTGACCGCCAGCCCGCAGCGCTATAACCCGCCAGGGGTCGTCGACTCCCAGGCCGAACTGCCGCGTTTGCTGGCGCAAGCCAAAAGCGAGGTTCGTGTCCAGTTGCTGGATTACGCGCCTCTGTCCCACGGGCCCGACAAAACCCGGCCTTACTATGCGGTCATCGATAATGCCCTGCGCAGCGCGGCCGCCCGCGGCGTGTCGATTAAGCTCATGGTGTCCGACTGGAACACCGGCATGCCCGAAGTCGCCTACCTCAAGAGTCTGGCGCTGGTGCCCAACGTGCAGGTGCGCGTCGTCACATTGCCGATGGCGGCTCAGGGTTTTATCCCCTATGCACGCGTGATCCACAGCAAGACCATGGATATTGATGATCAGGTGGCCTGGGTAGGCACCAGCAACTGGCTGGGCGGCTACCTCGACAACTCGCGCAATCTGGAAGTAGTGATACACGACGGCTCGATGGCCAAACGCATCGGCCAGTTGCACGAGCAGCTTTGGGACGGGCCGTACGCCAAGCCCATCGACATCAATCGCGACTATCCGGAGCCGCATCCGGGCCAGTTGAATGCAGCTCCCCACTAGGTCTCAACGCCCGCTTCAGCCACAATGACACCTTTCACCCACCAGCCTGCTGCGGGCTGTAAAAGGATTGGTGCTACTGATGATGCTCTCTTTCAAGCCATGGTTGCGGGGCCTGGCGCTGGTTTTGCCACTGGCTGCGTTGCTGACCGCGTGTGACAAGTCCGACAAGCCGGTGACGCCGCCTGCGGCGCCGCACACCACTTATAGCCAGGCCGGCTGGGACGCGTTGCCAGCGGTGTCCGACGCGGATTTGCAGGCCGGTTTTGCCTCTTGGCGCAGCGCCTGTGTTCGTTTGAAAGCCGATGCGGTGTGGGGGCCGACGTGTGCGGCGGCGGTGAGTCTCGCGGCCGCACCGGATGCGGCGCAGATCCGCACCTTTTTGCAGGAGCAGTTGCAGGTCTACAGCCTGCGCGCAGATGGAGGCAGTGCCGATGGTTTGATCACCGGCTATTACGAGCCTGTTTATCCGGGCAGCCTGACCCAGACCACCACCGCCAATGTGCCGGTTTATGGCATCCCGGACGATCTGATCGTGGTCAATCTGGACAGCATTTACCCTGAGCTCAAAGGCAAGCGGCTGCGCGGTCGGCTTGAGGGGAGGGTGCTCAAGCCTTACGACGACGCTGCGACGATCAGCGCGCAAGGCTTGAACGCGCCGGTGATTGCCTGGCTGACCGACCCGATGGATCTGCAGTTCCTGCAAATTCAGGGCTCGGGGCGCGTGAGTCTGGAGGATGGCTCGCAGCTGCGTCTGGGCTACGCCGATCAGAACGGTCGCCCGTATCGCGCGATTGGTCGCTGGCTGGTAGAGCAGGGTCAGTTGAAGAAGGAAGACGTGACCATGGGCAGTATCGCCGCCTGGGCCAAGGCGCATCCGGAGCGTATCAGCGAGCTGCTGGCGAGCAATCCCAGCTACGTGTTTTTCGCCCGTAACCCCGACAGCAACGAAGGCCCGCGCGGCTCGTTGAATGTGCCGCTGACCCCCGGTTACAGCGTGGCCATCGATCGCAAGGTGATTCCGCTGGGCAGTCTGCTCTGGCTCTCCACGACGCGGCCGGATGGCAGCAGCGTGGTCCGTCCGGTCGCGGCGCAGGACACGGGCGGTGCGATTGCCGGTGAGGTACGCGCCGACCTGTTCTGGGGGACCGGCGATGAGGCGGGCAAGCTGGCTGGCGACATGAAGCAGAAAGGCAATATCTGGCTGCTGTGGCCCAAGGGCATGCCACTGCCTCAGTCCGCAGAAACAGCTCCTGCAACAACCCCGGCTCCTGCTAGCCACTGACATCCTCTCACCTCGATAGCTACCGTCCTGCTCAATGGACAGGTAGCTATCTTTTCGCACCCGTTTTCCTTCCAAACGCATTTGAAACAGCCAAATGCACGGTTTTTCAACGCCAGAAATGTGTCAAGAAAAGAACAATTTACCGTTCATCGGTAAATTGTGGACGACATATATCGGTTTCTTGACACTGTCATAATGACATTACACATTGGTATTAATGCATTTACACAGGGATCGTGCGTAGCGGCCCCTTTTGAGGTCGTTCCGGATGAATCGAGCTGACGATGTGGCCAATTTGTTTCAGCGTTTTGGCGCGAGCTCCGAGGGTTATCTGGAGATCGACGACAGCCTGGACTACCACGAAACGCCCGTAGACAGTGTCTTTCCTGCTACGCCGCCACGCGTAACTGATCAATCGGTGCCTGAGCAGACCTGTGCGGCGCAATCAGCCGAGACGCCTGACACGGCACCTGACCTTCAGATGACCCCGACAGCCAAAGGTGCAGCCTCCGGCGTCCTGGCAAATCTGCTTGCCGAGGCCGCACAGGCACGCCAGGCTGAAGCGCAGGCACGCAACAACGAAGCACTGGTCCAATCGCTGTTCAAGGGCCAGCCGCCGAGAACATCGGCGCGCGTGATTGCGGTGGTGTCAGCCAAGGGCGGTGTGGGTAAAAGTACGCTCAGCGCGGCAATGGCCAGCCTGGTCAGAGTGCCCGGCGCGCAGACACTGGCGATCGATCTCGACCCCCAAAACGCCTTGATGCACCACCTTAATGCCAGCCCGGATGTGGCCGGCCTCGGCGGTGCCAGCCTGAGCGGCGAAAACTGGCGCACGCTGTTGCTGACCGGCTCCTGCGACACGCAGGTTTTGCCATATGGCGCGCTGCCGCTCGATGAGCGTCGTTCCCTCGAGCATTTTCAGGAAAACGATCCACACTGGCTGGTCCGTCAGATCGCCCGCATGCAGCTCGATGCCCGCGACGTGGTGATTCTCGATGTGCCGTGCGGTGACCTGCGCATGTTGCAACAGGCGCTGACTGCTGCCAGCCAGGTCCTGGTGGTGCTGACCGCCGATGCGGCGTGCTACGTGACACTGGATCAGATGCAGGGCTGGCTCGAGCCGGTTCTGGCGGGGTCGCAGCCGCCGGCCTGTCATTACGTCATCAACCGGTTCGATGCTTCGCGCACCTTCAGTCGCGACATGTACGACGTACTGGCGCGACGTCTTGGCGAGCGCCTGCTGGGCGTCGTTCGCGATGATTACGCGCTCGCAGAAGCGCTGGCCTACGGCCACAACGCGGTCCAGGTTCCGAGTGCCTCTCCCGGCACCCAAGACCTTCGCGTGCTGAGTAATGTGCTGATTGCCCGACTGCTGACTCAGGATGTAGAAGAGAACCGATTGTCATGACCAACCTGTCGCTCGACGCGTCCGTACCCCGGACGCGCTCATCATTGTGGCTGCATGCTTTGCTGGCGTGGTTCGGCGGTCTGTCGACGACCCTGCGACGCACCTTGAAAAGCGTGGCGATTGTCGTCGGCCTGCTGCTGATGGCGCTGGTCGTCACCGTGCCGCTGGACCTCTATGCACAGTGCTTTTTTGCCCTGGCATGCTTCGCTGCGATGCTGGTGATTCGCCGGATACCGGGGCGTATTTCGGTACTGGCGCTGGTGACCCTGTCGTTGCTGGCTTCGTTTCGTTACATGTACTGGCGCCTGACCTCGACCCTGGATTTCGACAACTGGCTGGACAGCCTGTTGGGCTATGGGCTGATCATCGCCGAGTTCTACACGCTGATCGTCATCGTGCTGGGTTACGTGCAGACAGCCTGGCCGTTGCAGCGCAAGCCGGTGATCATGCCGAGCGATTCCAGCCAGTGGCCGACCGTCGATGTGTTTATTCCGTCGTACAACGAGGCGCTGAGCATCGTCAAACTGACCATCTTTGCCGCCCAGTCCATCGACTGGCCGCGCGACAAGCTGCGGGTCTATGTGCTCGATGATGGTCGTCGCGAGGATTTTCGCGAGTTCTGCGAACAGATCGGTGTCGGCTACCTGACCCGCGGCGACAATCGACATGCCAAGGCGGGCAATCTGAACGAAGCGCTCAAGGCCACGAATGGCGAGTACATCGCCATGTTCGACGCCGACCATGTGCCGACCCGCTCCTTTCTGCAGGTCGCCATGGGCTGGTTTCTCAAGGACCCGAAACTGGCGATGCTGCAGACGCCGCACTTTTTCTTCTCGCCCGACCCGTTCGAAAAGAATCTCGATACATTCCGCAGCGTGCCTAACGAGGGCGAGCTGTTTTACGGCCTGCTGCAGGACGGCAACGACCTGTGGAACGCGACTTTCTTCTGCGGCTCCTGTGCGGTGTTGCGGCGCTCGTCGTTGCTGGACATCGGTGGTGTGGCCACTGAAACCGTGACCGAGGATGCGCACACAGCGCTGAAGTTGAACCGGGCCGGCTACAACACGGCGTACCTTGCGATTCCCCAGGCGGCGGGGCTGGCGACGGAAAGTCTGTCACGTCACGTTGCCCAGCGTATTCGCTGGGCGCGGGGCATGGCGCAGATCTTTCGCACTGACAACCCGCTGCTGGGCAAAGGTCTGTCACTGGGCCAGCGGCTGTGCTACGCCAACTCGATGCTGCACTTCTTTTACGGCCTGCCGCGTCTGGTGTTTCTCACCGCGCCACTGGCGTACCTGCTGTTCGGCGCCGAGGTCATGCACGCCTCGGCGCTGATGATCACCGCCTATGTGTTGCCGCACCTTGCCCACGCCAGCCTGACCAATTCGCGGATTCAGGGCCGCTTCCGCCATTCGTTCTGGAACGAGGTCTACGAGGCGGTGCTGGCGTGGTACATCATGGGCCCGGTGCTGATGGCGCTGGTCAATCCGAAATTCGGTGGCTTCAACGTGACCGACAAGGGCGGAGTGGTCGAGGAGAAGTTTTTCGACTGGACGCTGGCGCGGCCTTACATCGTGCTGCTGACGCTGAACGCAGTGGTCTTCGCACTCGGTATCTACAGCCTCTACCAACTGGGCTGGAATAACGATGCGATCACCCTGACCATCGTCATCAACATGGCCTGGACGATCTACAACATCATCATCACCAGCGCTGCGATTGCGGTGGCCAGCGAGATCCGTCAGGTGCGTACCGAGCCCCGGGTCCAGGCCAGACTGCCGATTCGCGTTACCTGCGCCGATGGCGTGGTATTCGACGCCGTGACTCAGGATTTTTCCCAGACCGGCCTCGGACTGGTGATGCCCGCCGATTCGGGCATCGACAGTGGCGACAGCATCACGGTGTCGCTGTATCGCGGTACGCAGACCAGCCATTTCCCTGCCACGGTAATGTTCTGCCGCGACGGTTATCTGGGCACTCGTTTCGATGATCTGTCGCTGCGTCAGCAGAGCGAGCTGGTACGCCTGACCTTTGGCCGTGCCGACACCTGGGCGTCGACCTGGGGCCGCGGCAAGCCGGACACACCGCTGTCTGCGCTGCGCGAAGTCAGCCACATCGGTGTTCGTGGCGTCGTCGAGTTGCTCAAGGCCACTCGCAAGGATTTCAGCCGGTTACTGCCGACCCGTAAAAAAATCTCCCCACCTCCCGCAAATTGATGGATTGAGTAGTCATGACTAAACGGTATTTTCTCGGTGCCGAACGCTTCGCCGTTCGCCGCTCATGGGCCCTGTTGGCTTGTGCGTTGTCCGTGCTCTCCACCGGGATGTGGGCAAGCGCTGCTGAAACGACGGGTGCCAACGAGGGTTACAGCGTGACGCTGCAACAACTGGGGCGCAATTACCCGATGAACCTGCGCGGTGTGGAAGCCACCGACAGCGTCAACTTCAATGTGCGTGCCGATCAGGTGGTGACCGGCGCAAGCCTGTCGCTGAGCTACAGCTATTCGCCGGCGTTGCTGGCGGACCTGTCGCAGATCAACGTCATGATCAACGATGAAGTGGCCGCGACCCTTCCGTTGCCCAAGGAAGGTGCCGGCAAGCCGCAGACGCAGGTGATCGAGATTCCGCCGCAGATGATCACCGAGTTCAACCGCCTGAGCCTGCAGTTCATCGGCCATTACACGATGAGCTGCGAAGACCCGAAGCATTCCAGCCTCTGGGCACGGATCAACAATGACACGCGTCTGGACATCCGTGTCACGCCATTCGCGCTGCCCAACAACCTGGCGATTCTGCCGCTGCCGTTCTTCGACCGCCGCGATGACCGTGACGTGAATCTGCCCGTGGTGATGGGCGCGGCACCCGATAACGCGACGCTCGAAGCTGCAGGCGCGCTGGCTTCATGGATTGGCGCGGCCAAGACCCGCTCGCGCATGGCCAGCTTCCCGGCGCACTTCAATGAGCTGCCGGCCAAGGGCAACGCACTGGTATTGCTCAAGGGCGATGGTCCATTGCAGCTCGGCGCGCTGACGATGCCTGCGCCGAAAGGCCCGACCCTGACGATGGTGACTCATCCCAACGACCCGAACAGCAAGCTGTTGGTGATCACCGGGCGTGATTCGGCGGAACTCAAGCGGGCGGTCAATGCGCTGGTGGTCGGCGGTCAGAGTCTGGTCGGCAGCAGCGCATTGATCGAGCGTGTCGACCTGCTCGCGCCGCGCAAACCGTATGACGCGCCGAACTGGCTGCCCAGTGATCGGCCGATCAAACTGGGCGAGCTGATGCCTGCCAACAAACTCAACGTCTCCGGTTACGACCCAGGTGACATCACCGTGCCGTTGAACCTGCCGCCAGACCTGTTCAGCTGGCGTGAAGACGGCGTGCCGTTGAACCTCAAATACCGCTACACACCGCAGGAACGCTCGAACAATTCGTCGATCATGGTCAGCCTCAACGACACGCTGATCAAGGCCGAGCCGCTGCCGTCGATCGAGAACCTGAACAACTCGATCGTCTCGCGACTGACGGGCGGCGATGACACGATCAGCCGTGAAGCGCATGTGTACCTGCCGCTCAACTCCGTGGCCCTGCAATCGCGCCTGCAACTGCGCTACATGTTCGATTACCTCAAGCAGGGCGAATGTGGCGACATCATCATCGATAACATGCGCGGCAGCATCGATCCGGAATCGACGCTGGATTTCAGCGGTTACGACCACTTCATGGCCATGCCGAACCTGGGTGTGTTCAAGGATTCCGGGTTTCCGTTCACACGCCTGGCGGACCTGTCGCAGACCGCTGTGGTGCTGGCCGATCAGCCGAGTACTGAAGATGTCAGCGCTTACTTGAGCGTATTGGGCCGTTTCGGCGAATCGACCGGTTACCCGGCGACCGGTGTGTCGGTTATTCACGCTGCACAGATCGCCAGTGCCGCCGACAAGGACATTCTGGTCATGTCCTCGGGCAGCGATCAGCCGTTGCTCAAACAGTGGGCCGACCGTTTGCCGATTTCCGGCAATACTCAGCAACAGGGCTTCGAGCTTTCCGATCTGGCCTTCCGTCTGCGCGACTGGATGAGCCCGGACCCGGATGAAAACCAGCGTCGGGCGCGGGTGGCCATGGCGTTTTCCAGTGACGCGCGCAGCACCTTCCTGACCGGTTTCGAATCGCCGCTGCACAAGGGGCGCAGTGTCGTGTTGATCTCCAGCGGTCAGCCCGGCGGCATGAGCGACGTTGCCCGTGCGCTGAGCAGCAGCGACAAGGTACAGGGCAGCCTGGTAGTGGTACGCGGCGATTCGGTCGAGGCGCTGGTTGCCGAGCAGAAGTACTACGTCGGTGACCTTGGGCCGATCAAATACGTGCAGTGGCTGATGTCGCGCAACGTGCTGTGGCTGCTGCTGGTGGTTGCCGTGGGTGTGGTGCTGGTGACCGGAGTTGCCTACCTGACCCTGCGCTCGCTCGCCAAGCGCCGTCTGGAGCAGGAATAAGCCATGCCGCTCCGTGCACTGAAACTGCGCCGCGCCTCGGGCTGGCTGGTCGGCCTGCTGGCGTCGGCGACCCTGACGCCGGTGCTGGCGAACAGCGCGTGCGATGCTGTGGCCTGGCCGTTCTGGCAGGACTATGCCACGCGCTATGTGCAGGCCGACGGCCGAATGCTGGAGTCGAGCCTGAAGGTCAACCACAGCACCTCCGAAGGTCAGTCCTACGGCATGCTCTTTGCGCTGGTGGCCAATGACCGCGCGCGCTTCGACGCGCTGTGGACGTGGACCGCCGCGAACATGATGGGGGCTGATGTCAAAACGCGTCTGCCGGGCTGGTTGTGGGGGCAGGGCGAGGATGGCAACTGGACGCTTCAGGACGCCAACTCCGCGTCCGATGCCGACCTGTGGATCGTCTACGCGCTGCTCGAAGCGGCGCGCGTCTGGCAGCACCCGGCCTATCGAGACGATGCGCTGGCCTTGCTCAAGAACGTGGAGTCGCGGCTGGTGGTCAATCTGCCGGGGCTCGGCAAAATGCTCCTGCCCGGCCCCGAAGGTTTCGCGCAGCCCGACCATCTATGGCGCTTGAACGCCAGCTACCTGCCCATTCCGCTGCTACGGCGCCTGGCGAAAGAAGCACCCGGCGGGCCATGGAAGGAAATTGCCGACAACACCGCGAAGCTGATCGACGCATCGAGCCCCAAGGGCTTTATCGCCGATTGGGTTGGCTACCGCGGGACCTCCCCGAAAAGCGGTCTGTTCGTGGTCGATCCGAGCACAGGCGAACTGGGCAGCTATGACGCGATTCGCGTTTACCTCTGGGCGGGCATGACACCTGCGTCCGATCCGTTGGCAGCACGCCTGCTGGCCCGTCTCGACGGGATGTCGAGCAGCACTGCCTCGAGCGGTACGCCGCCGGAAAAGGTCCAGGTGGTCAGCGGTACACGCGAGGGGCAGGGGCCTTTCGGTTATTCGGCTGCGCTATTGCCGTACTTCCACGCCAAGGGTCAGACCTGGCTGGCCGAGCAGCAACAGCGCAGGGTCGAAGCCGGGGTCAGCCAGGCGCTGGCCCGTGACCCGAAAGACCGCACTGAACCGGCCTATTACAACCTCATGCTCAGCCTGTTTGCCTTGGGCTGGGTCGAAAAACGCTATCAGTTCCGTGAAGACGGAACCCTCAAATTATCCTGGGAGACGTCATGCCCGCGCGCCGCCACACGTTAGTCATCGGGTTGGTTGCCGCGATCGCAGCCAGCGTTTCTCAGGCTCAGGCCGCCACCGCCGAGGCGCAGTTGATCGAGCAGGGCCAATACTGGCAGGCTCGCTCGAACCCGGTGCGGGCTGCCGAGGTCTGGCAGAAGGTGCTGCAGATCGACCCCAATCAGATCGACGCGTTGTATGGCATGGGGCTGATCGGCGTCAAACAGAACAAGCCGCAGCAGGCGCAGACTTACCTGGCTCGTCTGCAGGCCCTGTCGCCAGTGCCGTGGCAGTCGGTGCAACTGGAGCAGGACATCGCCCTCGGTCAGCCGCAGAATCAGGCCTTGCTGGATGAGGCCCGACGCCTCGCCGATGCCGGTGAGCGCGACAAGGCGACCGGGGTCTTTCGCCAACTGTTCAACGGCCGTTTGCCCGAGGGCACGATCGGGCGCGAGTACTACACCAACCTGGGGTTCAACAGCGCGGACTGGCCTGAAGCGCGCAAAGGCTTCGAACGCCTGATCCGGCAGAATCCGGACGACTCGATTCTGGCGTTGTTTTTCGCCAAGCATCTGGCCCGCCGCGAAGACACCCGGGCCGAAGGGATCGCTGCGCTGGCGCGCCTGAGTACGCACACGGACATCGCCGGGGACGCCGATCAGAGCTGGCGCATGGCGCTGGTCTGGATCGGTCCGCCTACGGCGGCGCAAGTGCCGCTGTTCGAGGCGTTCCTCAAGGTCCATCCCGATGATCAGGACATTCGTGATCAACTCAACAAGGGACGTCAGCAGCACGCCGCTGGCGGCGCCTCAGGCTGGCAGCAGGATCCGCTGGTGGCGCGTGGGCTGAAGGCGCTGGAGCAAAATGATCATGCCGCTGCTGAACAAGCATTTGCCGCGCGTCTGAAAATCAAGGCCGACGATGCCGATGCGCTGGGTGGGCTGGGCGTGGTCCGCCAGCAACAGAATCGACTGGCCGAAGCGGAGCAGTTGCTGACCCGCGCGACTCGCCAGCCTGGTGGCACACGCTGGAAAAGCGCCCTCGAGAGTGTTCAGCTCTGGACATCCTTGCAACAGGCCCGCGACCTGCAGGCCAAGGGGCAGACCGGCAAGGCTCAAGAGTTGCTGGCTCAGGTGCAGCGGCAGAACCCCAGCAGCATCGATGTACGTTTGACTCAGGCCGATTTGCAGGCCCAGGCCGGTCAACTCGACGCGGCCCAGGCGGGCTATCGTCAAGTGCTGGCGACCCAGCGCGGCAATCCGCAAGCCGTGCGCGGGCTGATCAACGTATTGGCGCAAAGCGGCCAGGCCGATGAAGCGCTGCGCCTGCTCGATACCCTGTCGCCTGCCGAACAGGCAGCGCTGGGCGAAAGCGGTCGCTTCAAGGCCTTGCGTGCCACGCAGACGGCACGGCTGGCCGAGCAACGTGGCGATCTGCGTGCCGCTCAGGCGGCCCTGAAGGATGCAGTAAAAAATGATCCAGACAGTGTCTGGACGCGTTTCGACCTGGCGCGTCTGTACCTCAAGACTGACGAGGCGCCCAAGGCCCGCGTGCTGATCGACGAGTTGCTCAGGTCTCGGCTCAACGATATCGACGCGCTCTACACCAGTGCGTTGCTGTCGGTGGAAATGGGCCAGTGGCAGGACGCGCAGGCTACCTTTGCGCGCATTCCTGTCGACCAGCGCACCCCGGACATGAAGGCGCTTGCCGACGAAGTCAACATGACCGTGCAGATCAACCTGGCCATCGGTATCGCCCGGCGCGGTCAGCGTCAGGAAGCGCTGGCGCTGCTCGATCGCCTGCAACCGGTCGCCAGCGGCAGCCCGGAGCGTCAGCTCACGCTGGCCAGTGCCTACATCGACGCCGGCGAGCCGGAGCGTGGCCGGGAAATGGCCCGCGCAGCCATCGCTCAGGCACCTGTGCAGTCACCTGATCTGCTGCTGCAATACGCCAGCTTGTTGCTCGCGGCGGAGGATGACGTGCAGGTCAATGCGATCCTGCGCACTGTGCAGGGCCAGCCCATGGGCGTGCAGACCCGTAAACGCTTCGATGACTTGCTGTATCGCTACCGCATTCGTCAGGCCGATTTGCTGCGTGAGGGCGGCGATCTGGCTGGCGCGTATGACACGTTGGCCCCGGCCCTGGCCCAGCGTCCGGACGACATTCAGGCGGTGTCGGCCTTCGCCCGGATGTACACCGCCAACGGTGACAGCGCCAAGGCCTTCGAACTCTACAAGCCGTTGTTGCAGCGTAAGCCCAACGATCCGCAAGTACTCCTGGGGGCTGCTGACGCGGCCGTGAAGGCTCATGATTATGCCTTTGCCGAAAAGGCCTTGAGCCAGTTCCGCGCGTTGCAGCGCAACGACCCGCAGACCCTCACCGAGGCCGCGCGCATCTACCAGAGCATGGGCCAGACCGGCGCGGCCACCGAGTTGCTGCGCAAGGCTGTGGCCATCGAACAAAGCGAAAAACAGCGTCTGATGGCTACCCAGGGCGGGTCGGGTGTGACGTCGTCCAATCCGTTCGCGGCGGGCGGTTCACGCAGCCTGGCCGCAGCGTCTGCCATCCCGGCACCGGCACAGGTGTCGCTCAGCGGCGGGGCGGCGACGGGCTTGCCGGCCACGCGTGAAACGGCCTACCCCGGCCAGAGCGCTGCGCAGCAACCGTTGTCAGCCGGACGTGCGCAAAGCGTGCGTGGCAATCCGTTTCTGGCTGCTGGCGACCGCGATCAGGCCAGCAGCGCACAGCAGGCGCTCAATCGTATTCTCGAACAGCGCAGCGGCTTCGTCAGTCAGGGCCTCGCCGTGCGCAGCAATAACAGCGAGTCCGGCCTGAGCAAGCTCACTGTGGTCGAGACGCCGCTGGAGATCAACGTGCCGGCCGGCGATAACCGCGTGGCCGTGCGCGTCACGCCAGTGTCGCTGAATGCCGGCAGTGTGAAATCCGATGCGGGCGCTCGTTTTGGCGGTGGAACGGCCGGCGCAGCAGGTTCGCAGAGCGACAAGGGCGTCGGTCTGGCGGTCGCCTTCGAACGCCCCGAAGAGGGCCTCAAGGCTGATATCGGCACCACCCCCGTGGGTTTCAAATACAGCACGGTCGCAGGCGGCGTGAGCGTCGACCGGCCGTTGGGCAATAACCCTGATCTGCGTTACGGCCTCAACGTGTCACGGCGTCCGGTGACAGACAGCGTGACTTCGTTTGCCGGTTCCACCGACGAGCGCAGCGGTCTGTCCTGGGGCGGCGTGACCGCCAACGGCGGCCGCGGGCAGATCAGCTATGACGATCAGACCATTGGCGGCTATGGCTACGGTTCCTGGCACAAGCTGGTCGGCACCAACGTCAAATCCAACACCCGTGGCGAAGTCGGTGGTGGTGTCTACTGGTACTTGCGCAATGCCGAGGACAGCAAGCTGACCGCGGGCCTGAGTCTGATGGGCATGAGTTACGCCAACGACCAGAGTTACTTCACTTACGGTCATGGTGGCTATTTCAGTCCGCAGAACTTCTACGCCATCGGCGTGCCGGTGATGTGGGCGCAGCGCACCGAGCGCTTCAGCTATCAGGTCAAGAGTTCGGTCGGCGTGCAGCACTTCAAGCAGGATGGCGCCGCATTCTTCCCCGACGACAGCACTCTGCAAGCCGCTTCCGGCCAGCGTTACTCAGGGCAGAGCAAGACCGGTGTGGGCTACAACCTGAGCGCGGCGGGTGAATACAAGCTCGATTCCAGCCTGTTCCTGGGCGCCAACCTGGGCCTGGACAATGCCCGCGACTATCGCCAGTTCAGCGGAGCGCTTTACCTGCGCTACATGTTCGAGGACATGACTGGCCCCATGGAGCTGCCGGTCAGCCCTTACCGTTCACCTTATTCCAACTGATTTCTGGAGAAATTCGATGCCTTCCGTTCTTGCCGGTATGACCCTTCTGGTCCTGGGAGAAAGCCACATGAGTCTGGCCGACCACCTGATGGAGCCGCTGCATGACAACCTGACCCGTCAGGGTGCGATCGTGCATTCGATTGGCGCCTGCGGGGCCAGTGCCGGTGACTGGCTGATCAGCAAGAAGGTCGATTGCGGTGCCGAACAGAAAGGCAACGGCAAGATCGTCATCAAGGGCCGTGACGCGACTACTACGCCGATTGGCGAACTGATCGCTGCCGACAAGCCCGACCTGGTGGTCATCGTGATCGGTGACACCATGGCTTCGTATGACAAGCCTTCGTTTCCCAAAGCCTGGGCGTGGCAGAGCGTAACCGGCCTGACCAAGGCCATTGCCGCCACCGGCACCAAATGCGCATGGGTCGGCCCGGCGTGGGGCAAGGCGGGCGGCATGTACCAGAAGAACGACGCACGGACCCAGTTGATGTCGCAGTTCCTGGCCAGCAACGTGGCACCCTGCACCTACATCGACTCGCTGAGCTTTTCCAAGCCAGGCCAGTGGATCACCACCGACGGCCAGCACTTTACCGTGGCCGGTTACAAATCCTGGGGCACTGCGATCGGTGATGCACTGGGCAAACTACCGGTCAGCAGTGTCAGCGCAGCAGGAGCCAGGCAATGATCGCCTTGCGCCTGATCGCCGCCAGTGCGGTTGCCGTATTGCTGGGCATGCAAGCGCAGGCGGCCGACATCGCCCTGTATCCCACCGGCCCTGCGCAGGATTCGGCGTTCATTCGCTTCGTCAATGCGGCCACCGCGCCGCTGCAAGTGATCGCTCGTGAAGGCCAGGCGCCGTTGCAACTGGACAGCGCAAAACCGGTTTCACTGTTTTTCCCGGTGCAGGCCAGCAGTTCGATAAAGGGCACACTGGTCAGCGGCGACAAAAAACTGCCGATGGACGTCAGCGTCGAGCCCGGCGAGTTCGCCACCGTCGTACTCACCGCACAGTCCGACGGTAGCCTCCAGCCGGTGACTGTCCGTGAACAGCCCGATGACTTCAACGGTTTGAAAGCCTCGCTGGCGTTCTTCAGCCTGGATGCCGGGTGCAGTGAGGCGAGCCTGCGTCCTGCCGGTCGCAGCGCCGACCTGTTCAAGTCGGTTGCCACGGGCACCCTGCAACGCCGTTCGATCAACCCGGTCAGCCTTTCCGTGCAACTGGTCTGCGCCAACGCCACTGTCGGCGCGCCGCTGGACCTGGGCGAGCTCAGGGCCGGCGAGCGCTACAGCGTGCTGCTGGTGCCGTCCGCCACAGGCCCGCGTCTGTTGTCGGCCACGGACACATTGTCCAACTGATCAGGCTCTTTCGTCGTCATGGTATTTGCCTCGCTCGAGTTTCTGATGGTGTTCCTGCCCGCTTTTCTGCTGGCCTACACGGCGAGCCCTGCGGCGTGGCGCAATGTCGTGCTGTTGATCGGCAGCTGGTTGTTCTACGGCTGGCTGAGCCCGTTGTTTCTGGCGCTGCACATGCTGCTGACCGTGGTGGCCTGGATCGGCGGTCTGCTGATCGACCGGGCGCGGCAAGGCTCGAAAGGGCGAATGCGGCTGTTGGTGGCGTTGATCGTGTTCAACACCGCCGTGCTGTGTTGGTACAAGTACGCCAATATCGTCGTCGGCACCTGGAATGCGCTGATCACCTGGTATGGCGCGATGCCGCTCGATTGGCAGCGTGTGGCGCTGCCGGCCGGGCTGTCGTTCATCGTCCTGCAGGCGATTTCCTATCTGGTGGACGTACACCGGCATACCGTGCCGGTCGAGCGCAGCTTCATCAATTACGCGACCTACATTTCGATGTTCGGCCACTCCATTGCGGGGCCGATCATTCGCTACGACTGGGTGCGCCGTGAACTGGTGCAGCGTTACTTCACCCGGCAGAACTTCGCCTTGGGCGCGCGGCGCTTCATGATCGGCATGAGCATGAAGGTGCTGGTGGCCGATACCCTGTCGCCGCTGGTCGATGTGGCCTTTCACCTGCCGGCCCCGTCGCTGATCGATGCGTGGCTTGGCTGCCTGGCGTATTCGCTGCAACTGTTCTTCGATTTCGCCGGTTACAGCGCCATGGCCATCGGCCTGGGACTGATGCTCGGCTTTCACTTTCCGGAAAACTTCAACCGGCCTTATCTGGCCCGCAGTATTCAGGACTTCTGGCGACGCTGGCACCTGTCGCTGTCCAGTTGGCTGCGCGACTACCTGTACATCGCGCTGGGCGGTAATCGGCACGGCGTCTGGAACACCTACCGCAACCTGTTCCTGACCATGGCTATCGCCGGTCTGTGGCACGGCGGTGACAGCTGGAATTACCTGCTCTGGGGCGCGGCGCATGGTGTGGCGTTGTGCGTCGATCGCGCTTGGTCGCGCTCGAGTCTGCCTGCTGTTCCAAGGCCGCTGGCGCACCTGCTGACGTTGCTGTTTGTATGCCTGGCGTGGACGCTGTTTCGCGCCCCGGACTTTGCCACCGCGATGAACATGTATGCCGGGCAGTTCGGCCTGCACGGCCTGGGCCTGGGCGATGCGCTGGCCGTGACCCTGCGCCCGGCACACGGCATGGCCGCCTTGTTGGGCGTGGCCTGCGTGCTCGCGCCGTTGCTGCAGGCTCGCTGTGAGCAGCGTTTCGGCAACCGGACGCTATTCGTCTATGGCACCGCGCTGTGGCCGGTGGCCGGATTTCTGCTGTCGTTCGCGCTGATTGCCAGCCGCGAAACGGTTCCGTTTCTGTACTTCCAGTTCTGAGGCCGGTGCCCATGACTACTCCGTCTCCTGTACCGCCTCCACCCAGTGAACTGGCCGTGCGCACCTGTGGTGTGGCGGGCATTACCCTGGCGCTGTTCCTCGGCGTTGGCTTGCTGGCCTCGGGCATGTTGCTGGTCAGCGGCAAGGTCGAGCTGCTACCCAGGCCGCTGACCCTCGACGCAGCGCTGCACGGCGAAGTGACTCACCAACTGGCGAAACAACTGTCCGGGAGCTTTCTGAGCCAGCATGCGGCCAATATCGAGCGCGGTGCGAGCTGGCTGCTGCTCCACGACACCGGCCCGCGTGTGCGCCAGGGGTGTCCGGGTTGGTTGTTCCTGACCGATGAGTTCAGGCTCAACCGCGACGCGCAGGCCAATGCGCAGCGCAAAGTCCAGGCGGTGATCGCTGTGCAGCGCAGCCTCAAAAAACGCGGTATCGAATTGTTGGTCGCCGTGGTGCCGGACAAAAGCCGCATTGCCGCAACCCGATTGTGCGGTCTCTACCGGCCTGACGTATTGCAGGCGCGTGTCGAGCAATGGACGCATGATTTGCAAGCGGCTGGCGTCGATGCTCTGGACCTGACCGCAACCCTTCAACCGCTGGGCGAAACAGCTTACCTGCGTACTGATACGCACTGGAGCGAGAGTGGCGCCAACAGCGCCGCCAGAGCCATCGGCTTGCAAGTGCAAAAAGCCGGCATTCAGGCCACTCCGCAGCGTCAATTCCAGATTCAGACGTTACCCATTGCCGAACGCCCCGGCGATCTGGTGCGCCTCGCCGGACTCGACTGGTTGCCGTCGTCATTACAACCTGCGCCGCAAAGCGTAGCCGCCACGCAGATCACCGAGCTTGCCAGCGAATCAGCGACTGGCAGCGACAACCTGGACGACCTGTTCGGCGACAGTAACCTGCCCAACGTCGCGCTGATCGGCACGTCGTTCTCGCGTAATTCGGGTTTTGTCGGGTTTCTACAGCGCGAACTCGGCGCCCCGATTGGCAACTTCGCCAGGGACGGCGGCGAGTTCTCGGGCGCTGCCAACGTCTACTTCGACAACCCGGCCTTCCGCCAGACGCCGCCCAAACTGCTCATATGGGAAATCCCCGAACGGGATCTGCAGACGCCTTATGTGGCGATCGAAAAGTTAGATATACCTGTAAAATAAACGTCGGGCATACCCTGTTAGAGCTGCTGTTACGAATATCGAACTTTAGATGGAAGAACACCCGGCCGAAGCCGGGCGCTCTTTAGGCAGGGTGGTGTTTATTCAACAGTATATTTTTTCTCAGCGATGAAAGCGGGTTCCTTCCAGTGGGGGCCTTTAGCCGTGCGACCTTTTTCATCTAAAGCCAGAATGCCTTCACGAAAAAGTCTGGTATAAGTGCCCCAGAGCTCACCGGACTGGAGAGCCTCAAATTTATAAGCGGTGTAGAGTCTGTCTATTCGTGGTTGGGACAAATTTAGAGCAAAGACTGCCAATACATCTGCCACGGTTTCATTAATGATAATGTCTTTGATATTGGTCATTTTATTGGCCTCTCAATGCGTCTGCATGATCTTGTTTGTCTCCAGCCGATAGAGCCGCTTCGGTGTAAAGAAAATCACGATTTTCGTTAATTCTATAATCCTCAAGGGCTGCCGTATGAGCGTTATTCCATACGTTACCTTGCACGCCATCAGCCACCCCCAGTGCCCTGTAACGTTCTAATTCCCTGAGCTCGTGGGTGTAAAATCTTTTATCAGTATCCGTCACGGCTAACTCGCCACGCAAAATTTTTTCCAGACGATTGATCATTATAGTATTTGCATCTGATGAGCCGAATCGGCTTGTGTGCAGCTTAACGAGATCAATGCCGTCCTGAGTGACTGAGGCGGTTGTCCAGTCGAGGTTCTGGGTGGGGCCGCCCGCTTTTTCAGGATCGTACATTCGACCGCTATGCTCTCCTTTGGTTGTTGCCCCTTCATAGGGGCTGTTGAACACCACATAGACCGGAGGCAGACCCGAATTTAGCGGGTAAACATAAATGGCATCCCGAATGTCCATCTGACTGGTGCCGGGTAAAGGTTCGGCCTTCACCTCGATAGGCTCCAGTGTAATTCCAGCGTACGCCGGAGTTTCGACTGGTTGCGCCACCGTCGTCGTTGAGCTGTTTCCAGGTGCTGCGATTGGAAACGTCAAGGTGATGGGCGGGGTGTCCGAAGTGTTAAAGGTGTAGGCGTTGGCCACTGGGTCCAGTATCAGAGCCCTCACAGGCACCTTGGGAGAAAATCCGCCTTCGGCTTGTGTTGCCACGACTGAATACTTCGACTGATCGCCGTAAATTCTATAGGGCATATCGACCGTTCCACCCGTTGCCGCCACGTCATTCAAGGCGTCGGACAGATCAGGCATCAGAACTCTGGCCGGAAGGTCCAGCATTCTTTCCGGTAACTCTCCATTGCCAAGCGAAGGGGAGTACAGCAACGTGCCGATGCCTACGGCTGTGGTAGAGCTGACAGCCGTGCCTGCGAGAGCCGTTAATATTTCGATAGCGGCTTGAATGGTAGCGTCCAGAAAGAGACCGGATCCTGCCGTAACGGAAATGACTCCTGCAACTGCACCCAACTGCGGTGTACCAGCTTCCGGGAGCCTGAGCGTCTTGCCCGCTTCTAGCGCTTGAGCTTCTGCCGTTACGCGCGCGTGCTCGTCAGCGTCACGCTGGGCCTGCGTCTCTGCCTCCATACGAGCTTGTTCAGCCGCTTCGGCAGCTACTCGGCGAGCTTCTGCTTCGGCAGCAAGAAGAGCCTGCTCATCCGCTACTCGCTTGGCTTCAGCCTCCGCTGCAACTCGGGCTTGTTCAGCGGTTTCGGCAGCAAGTCGAGCGTGCTCTGCAGCTTCAACGGCAAGCCTCGTCGACTCGGTTTCTGCCGCGATACGTGCGTCCTCCCTGGCCCGCGCTGCAGCAATAGTATGGCTCAGTGATACAGACCTCTCTGTGAGAATCCTGATTTTCTCTTCAAGAATTTTTGCTCTGTAGGCTGCTGTAACTGAGGCTTCCCAGCTTTTATAAACGTCAAGGGGAGAGCCCAGGTCTCTTCTTGTTTGAAAGATATTTAAAAAATCCACAGCGTTTTTTTTAATATCTACCGCCAATGCATGCCTGCCAAAGAAAGCATGAGCGCCTTCTTTGCTTTTGGCTAACTCAGCAGCGCGCTGTGAAATCAGGCTGTCCACCACGTTTTTTTCAATCGTAGACTTTTCTAACTCAGAGAAGGGGTAATCTCCTACACCGGCAGAAATTTCCGCGTCAACGTCAGCCGGAAGGAGGGGCAAAAAGTCTATGTAAGACTGATGGATATTTTGCTGTGTTGAAGAGGCCGTCACGATAATGGATATCGTGTACTGCTCGTTTCTTATACCCCTTTTACTGAAGAATGCATCCATCTCATGGTTTGCAGGAATACTGCCGTCCCATCGCAGCGGTCTGGCGATTACTCCGGCTCCCGATAGCGGGCCTAATGGCCTGGGCAACGGCTGGCCAGGTGTTACGATTGTGGGTGGAAGAGTAATGACGTTTTGCGGCATGTGCTTATCCTTAAGGTTTAAATCGCCGAATAATATCTCCTTGATATTAGCTAGTATTAATAGTCACGAAGTGCGGTACATAGGTATAGGTAGTTGTTTTTTTGTTCAGGCTTTCAGGCACGCAATTGAAACGCATGCTGGTGTAAGACTGGTCAGCGGCCGCACGTAGTGTTGCCGGTTTTGTAATCCATCGCAGTGTTAAGGCGTTACTTCTGGTGCTGAATGCATTGGTCGCGGCGTACGTTGCTTTGAACCCATGGGACAGCAAGAGCCCCCCATAACCGAGCTAACCGTTCAGCCAGTTCACCCCAAACGCGGATCGACCACAAACTCCAGTTCTTTGGCCGTTGCCACTACCGCCCTGAACTCTGGGTGCTGGACGTTGAGCAGGTAGTTGGACTCGCGCGGGATGATCACGCTGGGCACTGCCAGTGCCAGGCTCTGAGCGGAGGCCAGCCAGTCGTCGCCGAACGAGGCGGTTGCCGGTGGCGCGGGTTCTTCACGCCAGTCGTGGGGCAGGGTGTCCGGGCGCGCATTGAGGACGTGCTCCTCGGCAATCTGCAGTTCAAGCATCGTGTAGTGTTGAGCCACAGTGGCGTTGTTCAGGTGCACCAGCACTTCCAGCAGCGCCAGTGACTCGCTGCCCGCGCAGTACACGCAGGCGTTGCCCTTGCTGTTCCAGCGTCCGCCGTAGAGCTTGGCGCCCTCGCCATCGAATGCCTGTGCCAGCCATTTGCGCTTGACCAGTCGATAGACCGCTATCACGCCACGACCCCGTGTTCCAGGCGGCCGATCAGGTCGAGCACTGCCTGAGCCTCTGCCGAGGTCGCGAGCATTTCCAGTGGCCTGCGATTGCCCAGCCCGTAGACCGGGTTGGCCAGCCAGAGGCGAGTCGCTTCGGCGTCGTTTTCGAACAGGTCCAGTGCCGCCTTGTACACCGCTGCCAGGCGGAACAGCCGATCGCTTTCTTCGGCGTTGAAGCGGCGCACCTTCAGGCGTCGCTGCAAGGTTGCCGGCGCGATGCCCAGATGCTCGGCCAGGGTCGATCGGTTCAGGTCGGTGTAATGCGCCAGACGTTCGAAGACTTCATACGGCAAGCCGTCATGCAGCGCCGAGTACAGCCGCGCGCCTCGTGCGGGGATACCCAGGTGTTGCCAGAAATCGTCCTGCCGGGGCAGGGCCGGATGGTAGTCGCTTATGGGCAAAGACATGGCACACCTGTCTATCGAGTGATTGCAATTGAATCTATCAATTGATAATAGGCACGTTTCAGACGTCGTGATAGTGATTCGCAGCAACTAATTGCGAATAAAACTACAGAAACTTCAAAAATCACCGACTTAGGCTATAGGTTTAGTTTGAATGTTGCTGATCTCGCGTTATAGGCTCGATGTCAGTCGCTTCCGATGGTGCCGTCTAACGAATATGTGCTGTCCGCCGTGGTCAGCCTGATTTTCCTGCAGTGAGAACCACACGATGTCCACGCTTGCGCTATTGATATGCGATGACTCGAACATGGCGCGAAAGCAGCTGTTGCGCGCGCTACCTGAAGACTGGGATGTGTCGGTCACGCTGGCCACCCAGGGGCAGGAAGGCCTGGAAGCGATTCGTAAAGGTCAGGGCCAGGTGGTCCTGCTCGACCTGACCATGCCGGTGATGGACGGTTACCAGACGCTGACGGCGATTCGTGCCGAAAACCTCGACGCCAAGGTGATTGTGGTGTCGGGCGACGTGCAGGACGAGGCCGTTCGTCGGGTCATGGAGCTGGGCGCGCTGGCGTTTTTGAAAAAACCCGCCGACCCGGACGAACTCAAAAGCACACTGGAGCGCCTTGGCCTGCTGGGCAAGCCTGCCGCGTCACCGGTTGCACTGCCGGCCCTCAACAACAAGGGCGGGGTGATCAGCTTTCAGGATGCCTTCCGCGAAACCATCAACGTCGCCATGGGCCGTGCAGCGGCGTTGTTGGCCAAGGTGCTGGGCGTGTTCGTGCAACTGCCGGTGCCCAACGTCAACATGCTTGAAGTTGGCGAGTTGCACATGGCGCTGGCCGACGCTCACAGCGACCAGCGTCTGACCGCGGTGTGTCAGGGCTACATCGGTGGCGGTATCTCTGGTGAAGCGCTGCTGATTTTTCATGATTCGGAAATCTCCGGAATCTCGCAACTGATGGGCGGCGATCACTCCGACAGTTCCGACATGGAGATGCTGCTCGATCTGTCCACGATCCTGATCGGCGCCTGCCTGAGCGGCATTGCCGAACAGATCGACATTGCCTTTTCGCAGGGCCATCCCCAGTTGCTGGGGGCACAGGGCGGCATCGACGAGCTTATCCGCATCAATCAACAGCGCTGGAAAAAGACCCTGGCGGTCGAAATCAGTTACAGCGTGGAAGGCCACAATCTGCATTTCGATCTGCTGATGCTGTTCACCGAAGATTCGGTCGAGCTGCTTACCAAAAAACTTGCCTACATGATGAGCTGACCCATGAGCAACGCTATTGAAATCAACGAGCTTCATTGGTTGCTGGCCGTTACGCAGAACATTGACGTAGGCATCGTGGTGCTGGACCTGAACTACCGCGTGACGGTCTGGAATACCTTCATGGAAAACCGCTCGGGTGTGGTGCCCTACGTGGCAGTCGACAAGACCTTTTTCGAGATTTTTCCGGAGGTCAACGCGAAGTGGTTCAGTAAGAAAATCGATAACGTCGTGACCCTCGGCACGCCGGCGTTCACCATCTGGGAGCAGCGGCCGTATCTGGTGCGTTTCAAGAATTATCAGCCGATCACCGGGCAGGAGGAGTTCATGTATCAGAACACCACCCTGTTCCCGCTGCGCTCGACCACCGGGGCGATCAGCCATGTGTGTCTGGTGATCTATGACGTCACCGACGTCGCGGCCAACCGCAATCAGTTGCTGGCGGCCAACAACAAGCTGCAGCAACTGTCGGGCTCAGCGAAAAGCTGAGCCGCGCCCGGGCTTGGCGATGAATGAAACCGGCACTGCGGGCTTGATCCCGCTCGTGCTAGGATCGCGATTTTTCCGCTGACGCTCAGGGACATCATGCGACCTCAAGCCACCCTCACTGTTTTGCCTGTCGAGCGCCCGCTGGTC
Organism: Pseudomonas sp. MWU16-30316; assembly: GCF_020515645.1. NCBI lineage: Bacteria > Pseudomonadati > Pseudomonadota > Gammaproteobacteria > Pseudomonadales > Pseudomonadaceae > Pseudomonas > Pseudomonas sp. MWU16-30316. The sequence goes on from NZ_JAIZAZ010000002.1 coordinate 54,748, forward strand.
GGGCGTGTCAGCCCGCCGGGCTCCAAGTCGATCACCAACCGCGCATTGTTGCTGGCCGGGCTGGCCAAAGGCACCAGCCGCCTGACCGGCGCGCTGAAGAGTGACGACACGCGCGTGATGTCCGAAGCCCTGCGTCTGATGGGCGTGCAGGTCGACGAGCCGGATGACAGCACCTTCGTGGTCACCAGCAGCGGGCATTGGCAGGCGCCGCAGCAGGCGCTGTTCCTCGGCAACGCCGGGACTGCGACACGCTTTCTGACCGCGGCACTGGCCAACTTCGAAGGCGACTTCGTGGTGGATGGCGACGAATACATGCGCAAGCGTCCTATCGGGCCGCTGGTCGATGCCTTGCAGCGCATGGGCGTGGAAGTCAGCGCACCCAGCGGTTGCCCGCCGGTGGCGATCAAGGGCAAGGGCGGTCTTGAGGCCGGTCGTATCGAAATCGACGGCAACCTGTCCAGCCAGTACGTGTCGGCATTGCTGATGGCCGGTGCCTGTGGCAAGGGGCCTGTGGAAGTTGCACTGACAGGCAGCGAGATCGGCGCGCGTGGTTACCTCGACCTCACGCTAGCGGCCATGCACGCGTTCGGTGCCGAGGTTCAGGCCATCGGCGACGCCGCCTGGAAAGTCTCGGCTACCGGTTATCGCGCTACGGATTTCCACATCGAGCCGGATGCCTCGGCGGCCACTTACCTGTGGGCTGCGCAGGCCCTGACCGAAGGCGCTATCGACCTGGGCGTGGCCAGCGACGCGTTCACGCAACCCGATGCGCTGGCCAGCCAGATCATCGCCAGCTTCCCGAACATGCCGGCCGTGATCGACGGCTCGCAGATGCAGGACGCGATTCCGACGCTGGCCGTACTGGCCGCCTTCAATCGTCAGCCGGTGCGCTTTGTCGGTATCGCCAACCTGCGGGTCAAGGAGTGCGACCGCATCTCGGCACTGTCCCACGGCCTGTGCGCCATCGCACCCGGCCTGGCGGTCGAGGAGGGTGACGATCTGATCGTCAACGCCAACCCGGCGCTGGCAGGCACTACGGTCGATGCCTTGATCGACACCCACTCCGACCATCGTATCGCCATGTGCTTTGCGCTGGCGGGCCTGAAGATCGCCGGCATCCGCATTCTCGACCCTGATTGCGTCGGCAAGACCTACCCGGGCTACTGGGATGCGCTGGCCTCATTGGGCGTCACCGTCCAGCGCTGACCGCGGGCGCAGCGGCCGTTTTTCAAATCCCGAAAAACGGCTGCATCATCCGCGCCAGCAACCCGTGAAAACGCAGCTTCGATTCAGTGGCCAGTACGCAAATGCATTCCCGGTCGGGGTAGGCGATGGGCTGGTGATGGATATGGCTGTCCAGGTCGGCCACATCGTTGAGTCCGAACTCTCCCTGCACGTCGTAATACGCGCCCTTGAGGACCATGGTCATCTCGCCGCTTTCGTGGCTGTGGACCGGCATGCTCACGCCGGGGGCGATTTTCAGCAGCATCAGGTTGCCCTGTTCGATGCCTTCGGCGCGTACTCGTTGTACGCCGGGGATCAGGGTCTTCCACTTCAATGCGCTCAGGTGTCGACCAAAATGCGCCTGCATGCAGACCGGCATCAGGTCCGGGTCCTGATTGGCGGCCGGCATCGAGTGCTGGGCGGGTACAAGCCACGCTTGCTGCTCGTCAAGCCGCGCCAGCATGGCCGATCTGCCCTTGAGCGGCACCACACTGCTGGTGTGCTGCTGCATCAACACGCCGCCAATTGCCTCGGCCTGCCTGAGCCGCGCCCGACATTCGGCGCAGCGTTCCAGGTGCGCGGCAGTGACCACCGCGATGACCTGCGACAGCGCCCCTGCGGCATAACTGACCAGCGTGGCGTCGTCCGGATGATGTTGTGGACCCATCATGATTCCTCTATCCGCGAGCGCAATTTTTGAAACGCCAGGCGCAGGCAGGACTTTACTGTGCCGAGCGGCATACCCAGGCGTTCGGAAATCTCCCGGTGGCTGAGCGCTTCGAAATACGACATTCGCAACACTCGGGCCTGATCGGCAGGCAGGTTCTGGATGGCGATGTTGAGTTGTTGCTCCTGGCGCTGGCTGTAATCGAGTGTTCGATCTACCGGAGCTTCCAGACGCTCGAGTTGTTCCAGCGAGTTCTGCACCTGCACCCAGCCACGGTCCTTGCGCACACTGTCGATGTAAAGATTGCGTGCGATGCGAAACAACCATGTCCCCAGGCTGGCCTTGGCCGGGTCGAACGAGTCGGCCTTGTGCCACAGTTTGAGCAGCACTTCCTGCACCAACTCTTCGGCCTGACCTTCCGGCACATTCAGCCCGGTGAGGTAGCGCAACAGGCGCGGAGCGAAGTGATCGTAAATGCGCATGAAGCTGTCGCGGTCCCTCTGGCGGGCCACGGCGGTGACTTCATCGATCCAAAGTCGGGTGATTGTCGATTCGCTGTGAGAGGGGGACAAGTGACAGAAGGTCCTGAGACTGGCAGTTATGCGCATGATCCACCTTCTGATCACCATTGTGTGGGTTTGGTTCGCTATGCAGAGGTGTTACGTAACGGGGTGGGGAGTGGATCACAGGATGTGATGAGTGGCGGTTTGACTTGCAGATCCGGCCATGGCAGTGGCCGCGGGCCAGATCTTGCCGTCTTTGGTCACTGTCATTTCTGACAGTAGAGTCATTAACGTTAAATGATTACTTTGTGTTCTGGATGTCATCAATGTCATGGAGACAAACATGGATACTCAGGTTGCACGCGTTTCATCTTCGCTGGCCACCCTGTTGTTGATCATCGTTTGCATGGGGCTTATTTTTGCGCCTGAGCGATCACAGGCTCAGGTTGCGAACCTGGCGACCTGTCTGACAGGGACTCACACTGCCGACTGGTCGCCGGGACTGACCAACACCGATCAGTTGGTCAATGTATCGACGACAAGCAACTGGGGGGCCTGTGTTTCTCCTTCATTTCCTCTGGCAGTCAGCGCTTCGTCCAGTCAAAACTTTCAGGCGAATTTTTCCTGTCAGTCGTTGCTGCTGCAAACGCCGACTATTACATGGGTCATCAACTGGAGCGATGGCGCCACCAGTACTTACGAGTTCAGTGCGACGCTCAATAATATCGGTAATCTGAATACGACCATTGTGGGTGTCGGAAAAATCGTCGATGGCCGGTACAAGAATGCCAAGGCGATGAGTACATTTGTACTTGGCGATATCGAGTCCACATTGAGCAACGATTGCGCCAAGACGACCGGCGTAACCAGCGTTAGGGGTCTTTCAACACTGGTGATTGCCCAGTAACAGATGGCCAGGGAAGGCATGAAACAGCCTGCTACAAGGGCTTGTGATGCAGACTGACCCCTAGCCCCATCGACTCCCCCTGCCGTAACAGCTTCAACCCCGGATGCCCAGGCAAATGATGGGCATTCACCGGGTGGCTGACGGGCTCGAAACAGAAGAAATTCAGTCCCGGAGGGCAGAACACCAGAAAGTACTCGCTGCCGGTGGCGTGGCAGTGCAGTTCATAGCCCAGGTCCGGCTGGCTGATGACGCTGTGGCCGTCCCAGCCGGTGAAGCCGTTGTCCAGCCGTGCTTCGGGCAGCCTGTTGCTGTGCTGGAAGTCCCATTCGGCGGGCAGATCCTGCAACTCATTCGGCAAACCTGCCTCGTCGCACAGCCAGACCTGCGCAGCTTTGGCCTGCAAGCGTGTGTGAGGCGTGCGTGGCAGGTAAGGGTGCAAGCCCAGGCCGTGCCACATGGCGCGGCTGTCCAGATGAGTGGTGGTCAGTTCGATACTCAGTTTGCCGTCGTGCAGGGTGTAGCGCAGGTGCGCGCGGTAGGCGAATGGCGTCTGGCTGTCGAGTTGCAGAAAGACCCGATCTAAAGTGTGCTCAATGACCGTCCATGACTGCTGCCAGGCGCTGCCATGAATCGGCAGCGGGTCGTTGGCGCTGTTGGGCTCCAGGGCCAGCCAGCCGTCTGGTGTCTCGAAACCGCCGTTGCCGATCCGGTTCGACCACGGTGCCAGCGGGTAGCAGGCCAGCCGACGAGGCGTCCCGGCCGCCAGAGCCTGTTCGTCGCTGGGGCGCAGCAGGGGTTGCCCACTGGCCAGGACGATCCAGTTGACGATACTGGCGCCGATGTCGGGGGCCAGTGTCAGGCGGGTCAGGCCATCTTCAAGGGTCAGTACGTTCGTGGACATGCTTCAAAGCCTTTCTTGATGATTGAGAGTCAGGCGATTGGGCGCGACGCCAGGTCAGCAGCACGATGCCGCTGACGACGATCAGCCCGCCGACCACCTGACCGCTGCTGAGCAATTGATCGAGAATCAGCCAGCCAAACAGCAGGCTGGCCACCGGTTCGATGTTCATCACTGGCGCGTTGCGGGCGATGTCCAGCCGTGCCATGCAGATGAACAGCAGCGAGAAACCCAGCCCGTACAAAACCACCAGACTGGCCAGTGCGGTCCAGCCGACAGAACTCTTTGGCAGACCCACGCCGCCGGGCAGCACGCCGCTGCTGCCGGCGATGGCTGCGACGACAAACACCACGGCCATGGTCAGCATGCTGCGTACGCTGCCGCGCATGCCCGCCAGTTTGTTATCGGTAATCCACAGCGCAAAGGCGAACACCACCGCCGCGGTCGACGCGTAGGCGACACCCTCCAGCCATCGCGGCTCGCTGCTGCCGGGGTTCGACAGGCGCTGTGGCACATCCAGCGCCAGCGTCAGGCCAAACAGAATCAGGCCCATCAGGCCGGCTGCGCGCCGCGTTGGCCGGGCACCGCCCAATGCCCAGGTCAGCAACGCCAGCAGGATCGGCGAGACATTGACCACCAGTAAGGCCAGGGCCACCGGAATACGCGCTACCGCCGAGTAGATGCAAAAGCTCTGCGTGGCGATCAGCAACCCCAGAAGCAGCTGCCAGCGCCAGGTACTGGCAGGCAGGCTGAGCCTTTCACGCTGCCATAACACCAGACTGGTCAATACCAGCAAGGTCACGCCGGAGCGACAGAGAATGGCCAGCAGTAGGCCGGTGTCATGATCGAAGGCAATGCGTGCCGCGATGTGGTTGCCGGCAAACGAGCAGGCCAGCAGCGCCAGGATCAGCACGGCAATGTGGCGCGGAAACAGGGCAGGGGCAGACATACGCAAACCAGCCTCCTTGGCTGGACAACAGAGGTGCATGCCGGAGCCCTTTCAAGCGCTCCGGCAGCCTTGCAACTGGAGACGTCAGAGCACGACGCTCGGCAGCCACAACGAGATGGCAGGAACATAGGTCACCAGCATCAGCACCAGGAACAGCGCAACATAGAACGGCACCAGTGCTTTCACCGTCGCTTCGATGGTGACTTTACCCACAGCGGCACCGACAAACAGCACCGCGCCCACCGGCGGGGTAATCAGCCCGATCCCCAGATTGACCAGCATGATCATGCCGAAGTGAACCGGATCGATGCCGACGCCGACGATGACCGGCAACAGAATGGGGGTCAGGATCAGAATCAGCGGCGCCATGTCCATGACCGTACCGAGCAGCAGCAACATCACGTTGATGCACATCAGGATCACGTAGCGGTTGTCCGACAGGGTCAGGAATGCGGTGGTGATCTTCATCGGGATTTCCATCAGCGTCAGGATGTAACCGAAGCTGGCGGCAAAACCGATCAGGATCATCACGATGGAAATGGTGCGTGCCGCCCGATGCATCAGTTTGGGCAGGTCGCGCCATTTGTAGTCGCGGTAGATGAACATGGTAACGAAGAACGACCAGAGCACGGCAATAGCCGCCGACTCGGTGGCCGTGAAAATCCCCGACAGAATGCCGCCGAGAATAATGACCATGGCCATCATGCCCCAAAGCGCTTCACCGGCAATTTTCAGTGCCTGGCGCAGCGGGATCACTTCACCCTTGGGGTAGTTGCGCTTGCGCGCGAAGATCATGCACAGGCCCATCATCACTGCGCTGAGCAGCAGACCCGGGAGGATCCCGGCCATGAACAGCGATGCAATCGACACTGTACCGCCTGCCGCCAGCGAATAGAGCACCGAGTTGTGGCTGGGGGGTGTCAGCAGCGCCTGCACCGAGCCGCTGACGGTCACTGCCGTCGAGAAGTCTCGCGGGTAGCCGTTGCGTTCCATTTCCGGGATCAGCACCGAACCCACCGAGGCCGTGTCGGCCACCGAGGAACCCGAGATCGCGCCGAAGAAGGTCGAAGCCACGATATTGACCAGCGACAGGCCCCCGCGCACGAAGCCCACCAGCACTGCGGCAAACGCGACCAGACGTCGCGACATGCCGCCTTCGGCCATGATTGCTCCGGCCAGCACGAAGAACGGAATCGCCAACAGCGAGAATTTGTTCACGCCACCCGCAATCTGGATCATCAGTGCATCGGCCGGGATGTCGATCCACCAGGCGCCGATCAGGGCTGAAAGGCCCAGCGCGTAGGCCACCGGCATGCCAATCAGGATCAGCGCAATAAAGCTGCCCAACAGTATAAAAGCGTCCATTTATGCGGCACCTTCGCTTTCTTCAACGACGTCGAAATGCATGACCGCGCGATGACTCTGGTCACCCAGCAACAGCCTTTCCAGAACGAAGACCAGCGTCACGAGGCCGCCGAGAGGAATCGGCAGATAAGAGATACCGACGCGCAGAAACGGCAGTTCGCCGACGAATTGATTCCAGGTGGTGGCGCACAGCTTGAAGCCTTTGAAAATCATGAACAGGGCCACGATCCCCATCAGAATCTGCACCACCACGCTGGCGGCTCTGCGCACCTGCTGCGGCATGCGCTCCACAGCCATTGACACGGCCATGTGCGCACCGGCCCGGTAACTGGCGGCGGCGCCGAAGAAGGTAAACACCACCATCAGCAGGATGGCGGTGGGTTCAGGCCAACTGGAACCGCTGCCGAGGATGTAGCGGGCAAAGATGCCCCAGGGGATGATCAGGGTCATGATCAACACCGAGAGACCGGCAATGCCGATGCAGACCCGATAAAGCGTGTCGTTGATGCGCAAAAGCGTATTTTTCATAAGGCTCACCACTGCGGCGGCGAACGAGCTGATGCTCGTCCCCGCTGCGTAATCGGACAGGCTTATTGGGCCGCTGGGGTACTGGGTGCAGCCAGTGCCGGATTGGTCTGGACCGCTTCGATGCGGCTGATCAGATCCTTGTAAGGCGCGCCGAATTTGTCGCGGACCGGTTGAGTCGCGTCGTAGAAGGCTTTCTTCTGCTCAGGCGTCAGCGTGATGAATTCCACGCCAGCGGCCTTGAGCTTGGTCTCGGCATCGGCTGACGACTTGTCCCACAGCGCTCGCTCCTCCATCTGCGCTTCACGCGCCAGCTTTTTCACCAGTGCTTGCTGCTCGGGGTTGAGCTTGTTCCATGTGGTTTTCGCCATCACGATGGGCTCGGGCAGGATCAGGTGTTCGGTGATGGTGAAGAACTTGGCGTTCTGGTAGTGGTTGTGCTGGAAATACGTCGGCGGGTTGTTTTCCGCACCGTCAATGACGCCGGTCTGCAGGGCACTGAAGATCTCGCCGGTGGCCATGGCGATGCCGTTGCCGCCCATGTCGTTGATGGTTTCGATGAACACCGGGTTGCCCTGAACGCGGATTTTCATGCCTTTGAGGTCGGAAATCTGCCGTACCGGCTTCTTGGTGTATAGGTTGCGGGTGCCGCCATCCATCCAGGCCAGAGCGACCATGTTGAATTGCGAATTGGTGATCTTGTCGAGGATTTCCTGACCGATCTCGCCATCGATGATGGTGCGCATATGCGCCTGGTCACGGAATACGAACGGCAGGTTGAAGACGTTGACGTCCGGCACTACCGGGCCGACGATGCCGAGGCTGACGCGGGTCATCTGCACGGCGCCGCTCTGCACCTGCTCAACGACCTCCTTCTCGGAGCCGAGTACGCCACCCGCGTACATCTTGAAACTGATCTCGCCCTTGGACTGTTCTTCGAGTTTCTTGCCCATGTTCTGTTCTGCCACGACCGGCGCATAGCCAGCAGGGTGAACCTCGGCGAACTTGATTTTGACATCAGCGTGGGCCATGCCTGACACACAGAAGGCCAGCGGAAGTGCTGCGATGAGAAGCTTGCGTTTGAAGTCCATGGATATCTCCGATTTTGTTATTTTTGGTAGAGCTACGGGATTTTCGGCAGGGCGCTGTCAGCCCTGAAACGTGGGTTCCTCCAGGCCCTGAACCCCAGGTCGCAGGGCGAACAGGCCGCCAGCCAGTGGCTGATCGCTAATATCGCCACCCGGGCGAATGGACGTTACGAACAGCGTGTCCAGATTGGGGCCGCCAAAGGCACACATGGCTGGCTTTTTCACCGGCACGACCAGTGAACGGTCGAGTTTGCCGGTGGGGGTGAAGCGGTGAACCAGGCCTGCGTCGTTGCCACAGATCCAGTAGCAGCCGTCGGTGTCGATCGCCGCGCCGTCGGGGCGACCCAGGTGATGGTTCATGTCGACGAACAGGCGGCGATTGCGCGGCGTGCCGCTGTCGGTGTCGTAATCGAAGGCCCAGATCTGCTGCACGCCGGGGTGCGAGTCGGACAGGTACATGACCTTGCCGTCGGGGCTGAACGCCAGGCCGTTGGGGACGATGAAGTCCTTGAGTTGTGCGTTCAGCGTGGTCTGGCCGGCGCTGTAGCGATACAACGCCCCCACCGTCGCCCCTGCGGCCATGTCCATAAACATGGTGCCCGCCCAGAAACGACCCTGTCGGTCGCAGCGGCCGTCATTGAAGCGCATGCCTGCCTGCGCGTGTTCGACGCTGGCCAGAAGCGTGCTGATCAGGCTGCCGTCTTCGCAGGGCTGCAAATGAAAGATTCCGTTCTCCATCCCCGCCACCCAGCCACCCCGATTGTCGGCGGCGATACAGGCCAGCATCTGCGGCGCTTTCCAGCTGCGCGTGCTGTCCTGATTGAAATCCCAGCGATGCAACTCGCCCTTGGGAATATCCACCCAGTACAACGCTTGATCACGCACGCTCCAGACCGGGCTTTCGCCGGTGGCGTTCTGTGCATCGACAATCAGTTCGGCATCCATGACGGTTCGTGTCTCCAGAGTGCTGCGAGGGGAAAGCGCTGCTTATTGGTCGCCGAACGGTCCTGAAGCCACAAAGGCACCGCCCTGGTAAAGCATTGCCGGGTCATCGGCTGCCGGCAGCGGCTGGGCGTCGACCTTCTCGCGGAACACTTCCGAGCTGTCCTTCGGTTTGTAATCCAGTTTGCTGGCCAGGCGGTTGTCCCACCAGACGGTCTTGTTGTCCGAGACGCCGTAGACCACGGTGTGGCCCACGTCTGGCGTGTACAGCGAGCGTTCGATCAACTGAGTCAGGTCAGCAAAGCTCAGCCAGGTACTCATCATTCGGCGGTTTTGCGGTTCGGAAAACGATGAGCCGATACGGATGCTGACGGTTTCGATGCCGTAGCGATCGAAGTAAAAGCTGGCCATGTCCTCGCCGTAGGACTTGGATAGACCGTAGTAACTGTCCGGGCGGCGAGGGGAGTGCGCGTCGATGGTCTCGGTCTGCTTGTAGAAACCGATCACGTGGTTGGAGCTGGCAAAGATCACGCGTTTCACGCCGTGCCGGCGGGCGGCTTCGTAGATGTGGAACACGCCGCAGATATTGGCGCCGAGGATTTCCTCGAACGGGCGTTCGACCGACACACCGCCGAAATGCACGATCGCGTCGACGCCTTCGACCAGTTGGTGCACGGCGTTCTTGTCGGCCAGATCGCAGACCTGAACTTCCTCACTGCCGTCGACAGCGGGCGCCATCTCGGCAATGTCGGAAAGCCGCAGCACTTTTGTGTAAGGGCGCAGAGTTTCGCGCAATACCTTGCCCAGGCCACCTGCCGCGCCGGTCAGCAGGAGGCGATTGAAGGGAGTTTGAGTGGTATGAGCCGATGCCATGAGAGAAGTCCCGATTGTTATTTTTGTCATCTGTTGTCGTATGACTTGCCGGATTATCGGCACCGCATACGCTGATTGTCAACGCGGCCAAGGTCTAAAAACGGGCTGTGCACGCACTTGGCCGGATACATTTGTAACAAGGCAAAACCTGCCGTGGCCAACAGGCTCTGCCACGCTTTCAGAGCAACGAAATAGGGTAGCTGACGAACACGCGATTTTCGTCGAATTCGTTGGTGCTGAAATCACGACGCAGGCTGGAGTTGCGCCATTTGACGTTCAGATTCTTCAGCGCACCGCTTTGGACGGTGTAGGCCAGTTCAGACTCCCGGCCCCATTCCTTGCCGTCAGTGATGTTGCCGGTGTGCACATTGTCGCCGCTGATATAGCGGTTCATCAGGGTCAGGCCGGGTACGCCCAGCGTCGCGAAGTTGTAGTCATGGCGCAGCTGCCAGGATTTCTCTTTGGCGTTGTCGTAGCTGGAGTTGTAACTGTCGTTGGCCAGGGTGCCGCCGCTGGTGCCGTTGACGCGCATCCACGCGGTATCGCCCGTCAGCTTCTGCAGACCGACATAGAAGGTGCTGCCGCCATAGCGGGCCGAGAGCAGCGCGTAGGCCGTCTTGTTATCCAGGTCGCCGGCCAGTTTGTTGCCGTCTTCCTTGCCGATGAAGTAACCCAGGTTCGCGCCCAGGGTCCAGTCGCCGAGCGGCTGACTGTGCAGCAGGTTGAAGAATTGCTGCTGATAGATGTCCTGCAGTTCCGAGTACCAGACGCCTACCTGGGTGCGCTTGTCGTTGAAGACATACTCGCCGCCGCCGAAGTTGAAGCGGTCCGAGGTGAATGCGCCTCGCCCGTTCAGCGACATGTCTTCCATGCTCGCATCGTTGCGTGGGCTGTTGCCGCGGAACTGGCCGCCATACAGCGTCAGGCCGTCGATCTCCTTGGACGTGACCTGACCACCGCGAAACGTCTGCGGCAACGAACGACCGTCATCGGAGCGCAGGATCGGCAGCACCGGCATCCACTCGCCGACCTTCAGTTCGGTCTTGGAAACCCGCGCCTTGCCCGCCACGCCCAGGCGCCCGAAATCATCGGCCGGACGCCCGTCGCTGTGGATCGGTAGCAGCTGAGTGCCGCCCGTACCCTTGCCGCCATCGAGCTTGAGCGAATATAGGCCCAGCACATCAACCCCGAAACCCACCACACCCTGAGTAAAGCCCGACTTGGCGTCGAGAATGAAGCTTTGTGTCCATTCCTCGGCCTTGCTCTGTGGCGCGGCACTGCTCGGGTATGCAGGATTGGTGAAATTACGGTTGAAGTAGGCGTTACGCAGGGTAAGTGTGGCCTTGGTGTCGTCGACGAAACCTTCGGCCATGCCGAGCATCGGGAAAATCAGCGTCATACCGCCGAAGCCCAGCAGGATGCGTGAGCGGGTAGTGTGAGATGTCATTATTGTTGTGCTCCCTTGTTTAGTGAAACCGTCCCCTTTCCTGGCCGCGCGCAAGCGGCGGCCGACACCTTCGAGGATTACGTGATGCCTGTCGCCAGGCATGGCCTCGACCTGCAGGCGGCCGAGTACCGTTCGCTGTGTTTCAGCGAATGTTGTGAATCGAGAAGGGTGTCTGGTAGTGCGAGTTTTCAGTAAACAAGGCGTCACTGATCAGGGCTTCAATGATTGAGCCCTTGCTGATCGAGCGAGCAGGCGCGGCGAGAGTGTTCATGATGGACTGGCCTCGGTGTTGTTTTTATTTTTGGCGTTATAGGTTGTCGTACAACCGTGGGGATTATTTGCAGACCGCTGCGGCGTTGTCAACGCACCCATGGTCGAGGTTTAACGATTCACCGGTCATTTACAGAGCCATTGACACCAAAATCAAATGCGAGTGAACGCTGCGGCCGGGTGTGCAGTCCACCCGATAATCCCATTCATTTTTTTGGAGACTGCCGAATGAATCGTTTCACCCAGAAAGTCGTCGTCGTCACAGGTGCCGGTTCCGGAATCGGCGCAGCGACCGCCAAACGTTTTGCCGAGGAAGGCGCAAGCGTCGTGCTGGTCGGCCGCAATCACGACAAGCTGGCCAAAGTAGCCGCCCAACTGAAGGGCGAAGGGCACCTGGTCAGAGCCGCGGACGTGGCCGACCCGAGCGACGTGGAAGCGCTGTTCAAGGAAGTGGCGACGCGCTTCGGGCGCCTGGATGTGCTGGTCAACAATGCTGGTATCGTCAAGTCCGGCAAAGTGACCGAGCTGGGCATAGAGGACTGGAAAGAGTTGATGTCCGTGGACCTGGACGGCGTGTTCTATTGCACCCGTACCGCCATGCCTGCACTGATCGCCAGCAAAGGCAACATCATCAACGTCTCGTCGGTGTCCGGTCTGGGCGGCGACTGGGGCATGAGTTTCTATAACGCGGCCAAGGGCGCGATCACCAACTTCACTCGTTCGCTGGCCATGGACCATGGTGCTGACGGCGTGCGCGTGAATGCCGTCTGCCCCTCACTGACCCGCAGCGAGCTGACCGAAGATATGCTCGGTGACAAAGCGTTGATGGCCAAGTTCATGGAGCGCATCCCACTGGGTCGCCCGGGTGAAGCCGAAGACGTCGGCGATGTGATCGCTTTCCTGGCCAGTGACGACGCGCGCTTCGTGACCGGCGTCAACCTGCCGGTCGATGGCGGCCTGTCGGCGTCCAACGGGCAGCCGCCACAGGCGTGACTGTCAGGAGTGTAGAAACAATCAAGCCCGGTAAAGACCGGGCTTGATGTCAACGCAGGGTGATCAGATCCGGAAATGGCTGACCATCGTTTGCAACTGCCCGCCCAGGCGCGCCAGTTCGACGCTGGACGCAGCGGTTTCTTCGCTGGCCGAAGCGGTCTGCTCGGAGACATCGCGCACGTTGACGATGCTGCGGCTGATTTCTTCAGCGGCGGCGATCTGCTAACTACTTGGAGGCTCTAAGCGCAGGGCGCGGTTTATCCAAACCTTGAGCGCCTTGAAATCAAGGCTGCAACGGGCGGGTAAAGTAGACGAAATCGACAGGTAAGTTGACACGCACCGGTAAGTCAACGGCCAAAAGCCTACCTTGCTTGGTAATTCGGGTTCATTTTGGATATGCTTCTTGGCCACTAGGTTTCGCTAGCGCACGGTAACGACTACATGATGGGCCACCGCAACGGCTTCATTGCTAAGCGGTCAGGCAAAAGCTCAGCGAAGCCGGCTTCCAGGAGTCAGAGTGCTCGAGGGCATTTCGTTCATTTTTAGGTCGTGGCGGTGAGTTGCAGGCGCACCAGACGCAAGCCCAATAGCCAGAAGCGAGCCATGTCGCAACCAATAAAAATCGCCGAGCTTTTTGCAAGCCTGCCCTTTCAGGTCGGTGCTGAGTATGCTTACAGCCAGCCAATTATGGGGCTTGACGTACCGGGCATCAGTGCTATTTACGGTCTCCATCTCGCCATCTGGCAATTGCGCGATCAGGATCTGCAAAACGATTTCCCGCTCGACACGCTTGATGGAAGGTGCCGCTTCCTAGCTTGGTGTGTGTTACATGGCCGCCGTGAATATGCAGCTCTTCGTCAGTTGACACCGTTCTGGAAAACACTCTCCCAACCTGCCAGCGTGCCTTACAGCGAATGGTCCGGTGGTATTTCGCGCTTCCTGCAACTGGTAATTCATGGGCGCAGCGATCTTGGCATCGATTCTGAACTGAAGACCTCTGATGCACAGCGTGATGCACTTTATTGGTTTTTCGGGTCTGGTGGCTGGCAGGATCTGGCGGTGAGCGGGCAGGATATACCCGGTTGGCAACGACGCTTTCTGCTGGATCAACCTGATCTGCTCAAAAGCCGTTTCGCACGCCTATTGTCAGAGAAACGGCCAGACCTGCAGGCTATATTCCGGCAGGATACTGCGGCAGGCCTCGCGGGATTCAAGGGCTGGCTTGACCAAAATGCCCCGCATGAAACGGGACTGCCATTGCTCCAGAAAATCCCGCTCCAGGCATGGCCTGAACACACCGCCCAGTCATTCCAACACAGCAATGAGAGCTTCGGCGTAAACCTGATCGGCTATGCCTTCGGCGAGCTGGGTATCGGCGAGGACGTCCGCATGGCCGCGCATGCTTGCCAGGCTGCAGGCATACCCTTCTGCGTCATCGATTTCGCCCCAGGCAGTAACGTACGCCAGCAGGATCGCAGCATCGCGCAGTGGATAACAGACACCCCTCGCTATGGCATCAATATCGTTTGTCTTACCGCTATGGAGCATCTAAGGCTCTTTCTTACATGCGGTGCCGAACTATTTCGCGGTCGCTACACCATCGGCTACTGGCCATGGGAACTGCACAACTGGCCAGCCAATTGGGAGCACTGCTTCAACCTTATCGACGAGGCCTGGGCATCGAGCCGACATATCGAACAGGCCATGCAACGTGCCAGCCCGGTTCCGGTGCGTTGGATGCCGATGGCCGTTCGCCTGCCCGACGAAGTCGATACCACCAACGCACTGCGCCAGCGAGCACGTTTTGGCCTGCCGCAGGATAAAACACTGTTCGTGTTTTCCTTCGACGGAAACTCCTTTATCTCTCGCAAGAATCCGCTCGGCGTTGTCGAAGCTTTTCTGCGAGCTTTCACCAGCGCAGATCAACACGTCGGTCTGGTCATCAAGTGCATGCGCCCTGACCCGAAAAACTCGATCTGGAGGCAAATCCAATCTACCGCCCAGAATGACTCGCGTATCTTCATCATCGATGCGATGCTTGAAAAAACCGATGTCTTGGAGCTGTACCGTGCCTGTGATTGCTTTGTATCCTTGCACCGTGCCGAGGGGTTTGGGCGGGGCATTGCCGAAGCCTTGTTACTCGGCTTAGAGGTCATCGCCACGGATTACGGCGGAAATACTGATTTCTGCCGTGCGGCGGGCGCACGGCTTGTTCCTTTCCGCTTGCAAGTTCTAGAACCGGATGAATATATCGAGGCAGAGGGTCAATTCTGGGCAGAGCCGGATATCGGCGCAGCAGCGCAGGCCATGATTGACGTCGCCAATCGGCTATCCGATGAAAATGGATGTTCACCTTTGGCACATGGTCAGCGTTTTAACGAAATTTTCTCTACTGCTGCCATTGGGGCGGTTTACCGCCGCCGAATAGCCGACTTGATCGAACTCAAGCGGCAACCATAGTGAATCAACATCATGATGCGTTTCATCCGGGTATGCTATCCGTCGGCGATGGCATCCTTCTGCCGAGCCAGCAGAGGCTGCACGGGCCGTGCGAGGGGGCAAGCTACAAGACGTAGCGATGCTCGGTGCTGCGAATGTAACAGAGGGCGAAAAGCAACGCGGCTTACTTAAAAAATCCATAGGTCTCTGGGAGATATCCAGAGATGAGAAACCCTAAACAATCAGGCTGCATATAAATTGAGGTCCAGTCCGGAACCTACCTGGATGAAGACGAAAGCGCTAGAGTTTGTGACTCTTACGGAAGAAGAAGATGACGGAAAGTATTAAGTACTCGATAGATAAATTTACAAAAAGAACTCTAGATGGCTGGATATTTTCGCCTGACACTCCAGGGAAACATAAAGAGATAGGCATAACAACCAGTAACAGAAAGATGAAAGTGACGGCGAACAAATATCGGGCCGATCTGGAACAGTCAAAAATAGGAAGTGGCGATCACTCGTTTAACATCGTTTTTCACCCTGAGCTTTCGGAGGATGAATACCTGTCTGCAGAGATTATGGAAATCAGCACAGGAACCAGTCTCCAAAGTGCTGATCAGATTTCAGCACAGAGATTGGCCACAAAAAAAACAATCTACTTAGAAGTTTCAGATCTGATTAACTTTCTGCGGCACGAAAAAAGAGTGACCGGGATACAGCGCCTGGTGTCACAGTTGTGCCAGTCGATAATTGAAGAAGATCGCAAAAATAACTACAAGTTCTGCACGCTCCTGTCAGAGGCAGATAACAACCTCTACGAAATAGAGCGAGATGCGTTCAAGGGGCTCATTGGCGCGGTGTTAGGTGACATCAAAGGCGATGGGTTAACGCCGTTGATAAATCTGGCCACAAGCAATACCGTTCCGGTCAATATAGCCGATGGGGATATGTTGTTCGGTACCGGGGCGTCGTTCAGCTTTCAGAACTACACATTGGCCATAAAAAAGTTAAAGTTTGAAAAGCAAATAAAGTATGGCACCATTGTTTATGATCTTATACCGTACCACAGCAGAAGCACGCTGCCACCCGAACTCTCTGTACGTTTTTCACTTTGGCTGTCAGAGATAGTTTCACTCTCGGACATACTAGTCTCGATATCTGAATACACTAAAAAAGAACTCGATCGTTTCATACTCGATAAAAATATCGTTCCTAACGAATCACAGAGCACCTTCATACCCTTAGGCTCGCACCCGTCAATAAAGTCCTCAAACAGCAAAATACAAAGCAGGTATTTTATCGAGGACGAGTTCTGCATATTTGTGTCCACCATCGAAACGAGAAAAAATCACGCCGCACTTATAAAGGCTTGGGAAAAGCTGCTTGACAAAAAACCACCACAATTGATTATTGTTGGGAAAAGCGGCTGGGGCTTCCATGAAGTACAGGCTCTGGTTCAAGATAATAAAGAGCTTTTCAGGAAAGTAACATTTATTCATGATGCTTCTGACAGTGACTTGGAGTGGCTGTATTCAAATTGCTTGTTTACCGTGTATCCCAGCCTGTATGAAGGGTGGGGGCTGCCGGTAACGGAAAGCCTCACAAGAGGAAAATTCTGTATTTGCTCAAATACTACCTCGTTGCCTGAGGCAGGCGGTATCTACGCTGATTACTTTGACCCCAGAGACGTTAATGATATAGCGAGCAAGGTACTTTACTATATTGAAAACAGGTCGGAAATAAAAGCAAGAGAAGCCCTTATAAAGAGCTCCTACAGGCCTAGAACCTGGCAAGACTACGCATTGGACCTGGATAATTTGCTGGACGCTACCCACCAGAGCGATGACATAAAAGCGGTGGATACCTCCTTGAAAGGTGGGATGATTTACCGTTTTTCCAACGTGGTCAGTTCGAAGGAAAGCTTTTTTGACTACATTATTCATCGTTCAACAGCTTACTCCATCCTGAGTCAGGGAGACTGGTTTGTTCCAGAAAGCTGCGGTCGCTGGTTGCAGGGGAATTACGGAGCAATAAGGATACAAACTTCCCAGCCACAACAAAAAGTAGCGGTTTACATAAAGTACTGGCTGCCCCCAAACCTGGATTCGATTAGTTTTGAGATAGCTCAAAATAAAGAATATAACGACCTCATGGTGCTTAAGGACAGCGAGATAGCAGGCCATAAACTTATTAAGATAAATGCGGTTTCCGACCAGACCGGGTGTCTGCAAATAGAGTTCATCAGAAGAAGCCACAAGAAAAATCAGCACCCAGAGCCACGAGATCTTTTTCTGAGCCTGATCTCTGTGGCCATAGCACATGATCTTGGGGAACGGATTGACATCCTTGAAGGCCTGCTTCTATGAGGTCTAAACGCAGAGTCTGGGCACCGTGACGTCAAAATAGCCTAGGCGCAGTATGCGGCAGATATTTAGCTTTCGCTCCCCGAGCCTTAAGGGGAGCTGCGGTGTTAAGGATGCTGTCGAAGATAGGGGGTGTAAGCTCCGCCTCCCTATCGTTGAAATCAGGCAAACTATAACGGGTACGCGAATTAAATGAAGAAATCAATAGCAATTTCTGATGATGTGGTTTTTTTTATACACATACCGAAGTGTGCGGGTACTTCGCTAGGATCTTTTTTTAATAAAATGCTAAGGCCTGGCGGCCATTTTTTCTGGCACGGTCACGACGGTGATATAAATAATCTGGCTGACGAAGACGCATTTTTCTCCAGCGACAGTAATGAGGCGATCAAATTTATCGGCGGGCACTTCACAGTGGGTGCAGTCAATAAAATAATCTCAGATGCTCAGGTGCCTAATCCAACAATATGTTCGGTCATACGAGATCCTCTTGAGCAGGTTGAATCATATTTTCACTGGATTACTTCAGAGTCTGCTATAAAGGGAGTCGAACATCCGCTCTATGAACACTGCAAAGCGATGACGCCAGAGGCGTTCTTCTGCGATGAAAAAACCCTCGCTGAGGTTAGCAACATACAGTCAAAATACCTGCTGGGTGTGGACTGCGGTGCACGTCATAGTCACGACATCGAAAGTTTATCGCTAAGCCTGATTTCTCAGGGGGATTTTTATATAGCTGACGTGTCAGAATCCGACTTGCTTATTTCCAGGATGGCCGAGCTTCTGCTTAAAAATGATTCTAACAGTCAGCAGGTCATTCTCGCCCCGAGAGAGAATGTATCAGGAGCCAGAACATGCAAATTCAATGAGGCAACCATAGATACTATTAAAGAGCTGTGTTGGGCTGATATTATTCTGTATGAGACATTAAATATATCCTACAAGAACGCCGCTAATAGTATTTTTTTCTGAAATACCTCCACGTGAGCATGTTCTATCCACTTACCGCTAACGCGCGGTAGGTTGAAGATATCATCGTATTTTGCGCCAAACGCTTCGTCGACTACCCCTAGGGTTTTCAGCTCCGTAACGGCGCGCCACTGAGCCACCCGCGTGGCGACGCCGAGTACCATCGAAAAGCGGCTTGATCAGGGCCCGCCCTCGCCGCAGAGGGCGACTAACAGTGCGGTAAAGCGCACCGGGTCATGATCAACTGCGGGTGGGTGGCTCACCCAACGCGCGCAGCAAGGTTTCTACACAGGCTTGCAGGCTGTTCTCGCCCGGAAACAGATGCACGTCTGGACTGATAGGTTCCTCGTAGCTGCTGTCAATGCCGGTAAAGTCTTTTAGTTCGCCTCGGCGCGCCTTGGCGTACAGCCCTTTGACGTCGCGCCGTTCGCATTCTTGCAGCGGAGTATCGACGAAGACCTCGATGAAACTGTCCTCCGAGAATAGTGCACGCACTCTATCTCTATCAGCGCGGAACGGTGAAATGAAGGCGGTCACTACAATCATTCCAGCGTCCACCATCAATTTGGCCACTTCACCTACGCGACGGATATTCTCCGCACGACCTTCGGCAGTCATGCCTAGATCCTTGTTTAGCCCTTGGCGCACATTGTCGCCGTCAAGCAGATAAGTATGCCGTCCAGCTTTGTGCAGAGACAGTTCCAGCGAATTGGCGATTGTCGACTTGCCCGAGCCGGACAGCCCGGTCAGCCAGATACACCGCGGGCGCTGGTTGAGGCTGGCTGCGCGCATGGTTTGGTCAACCTGGGTACGGTGCCAGATCACCTCCGCTTTACTATTGTGCTCGCGGCGTTCGTAGACGATGCCGTCCCTCCAGGGCCCAACTTCCGGAAGCGAGACCGAACTCGGCGCAGCACATAAAATAAAGAACGGATTTACAAGAGTGTCGGTGCGCTGACTGTAACTTAGAGGCTCCAGTGTGGGCCAAGCCAGTACCTGACCGCCTGCTGCACTGACCACCGCATGTGCCGCCGCCGTATCCCACTCGCTGGTCGGTCCGATACGTGGATATACGTCGGGAGCCCCCTCTGCAACCAGGCATAGTTTTAGCGAGGTGCTTATGCTGCTTAATTCAGAATGACGCATGCCAGCCATGAACGCATCGAACTCCACCGAGACGTATGAACGACCGTCGATGACCCGATAGACAGGCTCGTCCGCAGGCGGTACCGCTACACGAATGGGTCGCACGTCGCCATCGGCTGAGGCCTTGAAGGCACCGAGACCACGTAATCCCCAATAACTAACGCACAGCGCTGGCGCGTGTACCACGCCTAGTACGGGCTCGCCATGCTCAATCAGAGCAATGTTGACGGTGAAGGCGTCGTTTTTCGTGCTGAGTTCTTTCGTACCATCTAGCGGTGTGATCAGCCAGTAGCGCGACCACCGGCGTCGAAGTTCACTGTCCATCCGGGCCGACGGCTCTGAGAGCACAGGGATTTCCGGGGTCAGCGTCTTCAGCTCCGTGAGGATATGCCTGTGAGCAAGCTGATCGCCCTCAGTCAGCGAACTATCGTTCTGTTCGCTTTGGACGACGCATCCATGCGGATGGACGCACATTATGATTTGGCCGGCGCCCTCGGCAATTCGGCGGATAAGTTGGATGTCGATCATCGTACTCGCTGTAATTCCCTTAAGAAGCGGTTAACAAGAAGTCAGGTTGCACTCCTTTCCACATCCGCCCTGAATGCCATCAAGCGTATCCAACAGTCCCAGACGGCTGTGTTTGCGGAAACGTAGCCACTTGCACTTGATTTCGGTCAGAGGATTCAATGGACTGCACTGTATAGCAGTTTTGAAATGCCTATACATAAATCGCCCGTTCTAACGGTCGCTTAGCATCAGGCAGATTGATTTGAGCATTGTCATGACGCCCGTTAACGATCATCCTCAAGCCTACAAACCCCCACCGCTCAAAACCTCTTCGCGGCTAATCAATGCTGGGCACACCTCTTCAAGGAGGGCGGCTGAAGCGACATCGAAGTCGGGTCCGTCAGCAAAATGCTTGCCTGCAGCTCTTCAATACTGGGCGTTAAACATTCACGAAATATGTCAAAACGTCGCAGTGGACTCGTTTTAGAAGCAGATGTGCGTGACTGTCAGGAGTGCAGAAACAATCAAGCCCGGTAAAGACCGGGCTTGATGTCAACGCCGGGTGATCAGATCCGGAAGTGGCTGACCATCGTTTGCAACTGCCCGCCCAGGCGCGCCAGTTCGACGCTGGACGCAGCGGTTTCTTCGCTGGCCGAAGCGGTCTGCTCGGAGACATCGCGCACGTTGACGATGCTGCGGCTGATTTCCTCGGCAACCGCGCTTTGCTCTTCAGCGGCGGCGGCAATCTGCTGGTTCATCGCCTGAATGCTCGACACCGTCTGCGTGATGCTGCCCAGCGACGTGCCAGCCTTACGGCTGAGGGTCACGCTGCTGACGGTCAGTTCACGGCTGTTGAGCATGATGCTGGACACCTGGCGCGTACCGCTCTGCAACGCAGCGACCAGTGTTTCGATCTCCACGGTGGATTGCTGCGTACGTTGTGCCAGGCCGCGGACTTCGTCGGCAACCACGGCAAAACCACGTCCGGCTTCACCCGCACGCGCTGCTTCGATAGCAGCGTTGAGCGCCAGCAGGTTGGTCTGTTCGGCCACCGCCTTGATGACGTCCATCACCTTGCCGATCTTGTCGCTTTCCTGCTCCAACTGAGTCATGGCGTCGGCCGAGCGACCCACTTCGTTGGCCAGTCGCTCGATCTGGGCGATCGCTTCACCCACCACCTTGTCACCGTCACGCGCTTCGCGGTCGGCGTTGGAAGCGGCTTGCGAGGCCTGTTCGGCGTTACGCGCCACTTCTGCAACCGTCGCCGACATCTCGTGCATGGCGGTGGCGACCTGGTCGGTTTCGACTTTCTGGCTGTTGACGCCAGCGCTGGTCTGTTCAGTAACCGCCGACAGTTCTTCGGCGGCACTGGCGATCTGTACGACGCTGTCGCGAATACCGCCAATCAGCTCGCGCAGTGTGGTGCCCATGCGCTGGATGCCTTGCTGCAGAACGCCGAGCTCATCTCGGCGTGTCACGGCCAGGGTCTGGGTCAGGTCACCGGATGCGATACGATCGACCACCGCCAGGGTTTCCTGCAGAGGACGGGTAATCTGCCGGGTAATGATGACTGCGGCGATGATGCCCAGAATGATCGCCAGCAGTGTGCAGACGATCTGAGTGGTACGTGCCTGTGCGCTTTCCTGATCGCGGCGATCCAGTTGCAGCTTGTACATGTCCTCGCTGATCTTGACGATATCCTGGCCTTGCGTGGTCATTTCCTTGCGCGCCTGGACAATCGTGCCCGTGGCGGCCTTGAAGTTCTGCAAGGTCGCCCGGTATGCCATCAACGAGGCTTCCAGCTGCCTGAGCTGATCGGCCTGAGTGCCGCTGAAGGTTGCCTTGAGCGCATCCAGATCCTTGATGGCCGCATCCAGTTTCGAGACGGCTGCCTGCTCGGTCTCAGGTGTGGCATTGGTGGTGTAACCGCGCACTTCATAGCGTGCGAGTCTCAAGTCATCTTTTGCGTCGGTGACAAGTCGGTACTGCTCGAAGCGGTTGGCGTCAGCCGGGTCCATATTTTTGACTTCAGTCACAAGCTGCTCGAACACCGCGAGGCTTTTGACAGCATGGGTCGTCAGCTCATCACGAGCCGCAGTGCTGGCCTTGTAGCCACTGCGCATGTTGTTGAGGGACTTCTGGTAGTCAGCGATCACGATGCCCAACTGATCGAGCATTTTCACGTTTTCGGGACTTTTGAACGAGGCCCGAAGTTTTTCCTGATACGCCTTGAAGCTGTCCAGCGAAGTCTGCACGGTTTCGGCAACCTTCTCGTCGCCGTCGGCCACCATGTACTGGAGGCGTGTCACGCGCAGTTTGGTCAACTGGGCATTGAGTGAAGTAATGTCACTCATCCAGTTGCTGCGATTGATCAGCCCGCTCATGCTGGTCCAGCCAGTCAATGCAAGAATGGCTGTAAAAACAAGTACTAGACCGAACCCAAGGGCCAGTTTCATATTCACGCTGATGTTTGCAAACCAGCTACTCATTGAATTCTCCAACAACTGCCATTGAAACGGTGTTATCCCTGAAAGGTATGGCATACAGGTCAGGGCAGGGTGAGGTATACAGACGCTATCGGCAGGGACCGGCCAAGCTGAAATAAAAAATAAAGAAAGTTCCAAAACGCGCCGAGTATTTTTTTCAGGCATATCAATTGCGTCGGCACACCGTTATAAAGCACTGCCAACGTCATTGGAGTACAGCGCAGCATTTCACGGGAAAGGCACGCTATTGGCTGTGTTTACGCGATTAAAACCCTATTCGTTGTAGGTTCATTGTGTGTGCAGGGCATGACATTTTTTGTGTCGCAAGTTGCTCTGGCATCTGAGCCTTCTTCTAGCAGTCCTTTTGAGATGCCTTGTCATGAATTTGAAGTTTCGTCATAAGATCCTGTTGGCCGCGGCCGGTGTAGTGGTGCTGGCGTTCGCCTTGTTCACCTTTTACAACGATTACCTGCAACGTAAGACGATCAACCAGAACCTTGAGTCCTCCGTGGGCCAAGCGGGTCAGCTGACTGCCAGCAGCGTCCAGAACTGGCTGAGCGGACGCATTCTGGTGTTGGAAAATCTCACCCAGAACGTAGCCTTTCAGGGGGTCAATTCCGATCTCAGCGGGCTGGTATCGCAGTCTGCGCTGGTATCGACCTTCCAGTTCACCTATGTCGGTGACAGCAAAGGCACGTTCACTCAGCGGCCCAACGTGGACATGCCTGTGGGCTACGACCCTCGTCAGCGGCCCTGGTACAAGTCCACTGTCGACGCGGGCAAAACCATTCTCAGTGCGCCTTATCAGGCTTCCGTGGGTGGCCTGGTGGTAACGATCGCCAGCCCGGTCAAGGCGGCAGGTCAGATCACCGGTGTCGTCGGTGGCGATCTGAGCCTCGACACGCTGGTCAAGATCATCAACTCGGTCGAATTCGGTGGGCTGGGTTACGCCTTTCTGGTCAGTGGCGACGGGCAGATCATCGTCAGTCCGGACAAGGAACAGGTGATGAAAAATCTCAAGGACATCTACCCCGGACAGACCATCAGCCTGGACGCGCGCCTGCGTGAGGTGACCCTCAATGGTCAGCAACGGCTGCTGTCATTCACCCCGATTAACGGGCTGCCCTCGGCTGACTGGTACATCGGTCTGTCGATCGACAAGGACAAGGCCTATGCGCCCTTGAGCCAGTTTCGCAGCTCGGCGATGGTTGCCGTGCTGATTGCCGTTGCCGTGATTGCGTTGCTGTTGAGCCTGCTCATTCGCGCGCTGATGCGCCCGCTGACCGACATGGGCCGTGCGATGCAGGACATCGCCCAGGGCGAGGGTGACCTGACCCGGCGTCTGAGTATTCAGGGCAAGGACGAGTTCGCCGCACTGGGTGGTTCGTTCAATCAGTTCGTGGAGCGCGTGCATGCGTCCATCGCTGAGGTCTCCTCCGCAACGCTTCAGGTGCATGACCTGTCGCAGCGGGTGGTCAACTCCTCCAACTCGTCCATCGTCGGTTTCGATGAGCAGAGCGCCCGGACCAACAGCGTCGCTGCAGCGATCAACGAGCTGGGGGCTGCAACCCAGGAGATTGCCCGCAACGCATCGGACGCCTCGATCCAGGCCAGTGAGGCCCGCAATCAGGCAGAAGACGGTCAGGTAGTGGTCGAGAAGACCATCCACGCCATGAGCGCGTTGTCGGCCAAGATCAGTGATTCCTGCACGCAGATCGAGCAACTCAACGCCAGCACCGAAAACATCGGCCACATTCTTGATGTCATCAAAGGCATCTCGCAGCAGACCAACCTGCTGGCGCTCAACGCCGCTATCGAAGCTGCCCGCGCGGGTGAAGCCGGACGCGGTTTTGCGGTAGTGGCCGACGAGGTGCGCAACCTTGCGCATCGCACCCAGACATCTGCCGACGAGATCCACAAGATGATTGGCGGCCTGCAGACCGGCTCTCAGCACGCCGTACTCAACATGAATGAAAGTCAGACGTCGAGTCAGGAAAGTGTCGAAGTTGCCAATCAGGCCGGTAGTCGTCTACGCGATGTAACGCGGCGCATTGGCGATATCGACGGCATGAATCAATCCGTCGCTGCGGCGACAGAAGAGCAGACCGCTGTTGTCGAAACACTCAATATCGATATCAATCAGATCAACACGCTCAATCAACAAGGCGTGGCCAACCTTAATGAAACGCTCAAGGATTGTGCTGCGCTTTCGCAACAGGCCGGACGTTTGAAACAACTGGTCGACAGTTTCAAGATTTGACCGTATATCCAGTGACAGAGGCCGGGCCACTTGCCCTGAGTAGATGGCCCGGTCTGTAAGGGTGAGGGCTAGAAGCACCTGTGCGTAGGTGTTTTATCAAACCCGCCGGACGTTACAGCGTCATCCGCCCATAAAAAAGCCTGCTCAATGGCAGGCTTTTTGGTCAGAGATCTTTTTTAACTTCTTTATCGATATGCTTGTCAGCCTTGTGACGCTCTTTGTCGTCATGCCTTGCACCTTTGTCGACCTCGTCGGCGTCGTGCTTCACACCTTTGTCCACTTCCTTGGCGTCATGATCGACACCTTTATCCAGCTCACGGTTATCGTGTCGGACACCCTTTTCGAGCTCACTCTCTGCTAAGGCCACGGGCGCTACAGCACCCGCCAGGAAGAGGGCGGCGGTCATTGAGAGTACGAGTTTACGCATGCTTCGCTCCTTCATGAGAAATGCTGGCTCGTCTTGAGCCATCATTTTCGAGCATAGACCAGGCATTCAGAGTGAAAAATGCAGTTCGTCGAAAGGCCGACTCGAGTAACGATCCAGTCCCGGCCTTCAAGCAACTGTTTTAACAAGGATGCTTTCGTCGATCTGCTCAATCGATGTCACCCCGGTCAACGTCATCGCCACATGCATTTCCCTGGCAAAAATATCCAGCATATTCTCGACGCCACGCTGCCCATCGGCGCCCAGCGCATAGGCCATCGAGCGTCCGAGCAACATGCCTTTGGCGCCAAGAGCGAGCATGCGCACCACATCAAGACCCGAGCGAATGCCGGAGTCGGCCAGCACCGTCAGGTCACTGCCGACCGCCTGAACAATAGGCGGCAAGGCCTTGGCGGTGGACAGCACGCCATCCAGCTGACGTCCGCCGTGGTTGGATACCACAATGCCGTCCGCGCCAAAACTCAGCGCATCCCTGGCATCCTGCGGATCGAGAATACCCTTGATGATCATCGGGCCTTCCCAGAACTCACGAATCCACTCCAGATCCTTCCAGCTGATGGACGGGTCGAAGTTGTTCGCCAGCCAGCCCACATAATCTTCCAGCGTGGTGGCCTTGCCCAGGTATCTGGAGATATTGCCCAGATCATGAGGGCGACCGAGCAGGCCGACATTCAGCGCCCAGTCCGGCTTGGTCATGGCTTGCAGAATGCGTCGAGGCGCGGCATAAGGCCCGGACATGCCCGAGTGCGCATCGCGATAACGCGCGCCGGGCGTTGGCATGTCGACGGTAAAGACCAGCGTCGTGACGCCGGCTGCCCTGGCACGCTCCAGAGCGTTTTTCATGAAGCCACGGTCTTTGAGCACGTATAGCTGAAACCAGATCGCCTGCTTGCTCTGCGACGCTACCTCTTCAATCGAACACACCGACACCGTCGACAGGCAGAATGGAATCCGCTTGTTCGCCGCGGCCTTGGCTGCCTGAACTTCACCGCGGCGCGCATACATTCCGCTCAAACCCACGGGGCTGAGGACAATCGGCATGGCCAGGGATTCGCCAAACAGCCTGGTTTCAAGACTCACGTTATCGACATTTTTCAGGACCCGCTGGCGCAGGCTGATATCGGCCAGGTCCGAACCATTGGCACGCAGCGTGTGCTCTGCATACGCACCGCCGTCAATGTAATCAAACAGAAAACGCGGGAGTTTGCGTTTGGCCGCTGCACGGTAATCGGATGCCGAAGAAATAATCATGACGTTTTCCTGAGCGAATAAATCTACGAACCAAGGCCGCCAGGGGTGAGCGGCAGATTCAGATTACGGAAAAACCGACTATGATCAAAACAACTAATACAACTTAAATTCAGTCGGAAATCGAATACTTGTGAACCTTCGAACATTACGCACTTTTGTCGAAGTGGTACGTCAGGGTAGCTTCTCCCAGGCCGCTGACGTGGTATCGCTTACCCAGTCCACCGTCAGCAAAGCCGTCAAGACCCTTGAAGACGAATTGGGCACGCCGCTGTTGAGCCGCATTGGCCACCGCAGCGAACTGACCGCCGCCGGTGAAATCGTCTACCGCCGCGCCTTGACCCTGTTGGCCGAGCGCAACGATCTGCTGACCGAGCTCAACGACCTGCGTGGTTTGAAGGGCGGCGTGTTGCGCATCGGTCTGCCACCCGTGGGCAGTGGTGCGCTTTTCGCCGCCATGTTCACTCAATACCGCGCCCGCTATCCGGATATCGATATTCAGCTCACCGAACACGGCGCGAGCAAACTGCATGAGTGCCTGGCGTCGGGAGAAGTCGAGCTGGCAGCACTGCTGAAGATGAACTCGTTCAGTGAAGAGTTCGATTACCAGGATGTGCGTATCGAGCCGGTGGTGGTGGTCATGGCAGAGAACCATCCATTGGCCAAGCGCAAACGAGTCGTCATTGAAGACCTGGCCGAAACGCCATTTATCCTCTTCGAGGTGGGGTTTGCACTGAACACCATGATCAAACTGACCTGCGACCGCAAGGGCGTTACGCCCAAAGTGACTGCACGCAGTGGTCAGGTCGACTTTATTGTGGATCTGGTCTCGGCAGGACTGGGTGTCGCATTTTTGCCGAGGATGCTGGCGCAAAAGCACTATCACGACGGGATTCGATTGGTTGCGCTGGACGAGCCGGATACGGATTGGCATATGGTGTTGGCATGGCGCAAGAACGCGCACTTGTCACCTGCGGCCGAGGCCTGGTTGGCGCTCGCTAGGGAAACCCGTCTCCCGACGACGTCCTGAAATCCCGGAGGCGTGCTTTAAGCACACGCAGGGGGGGCTGGGAGGCATAAGAGGTGTGACAAAACGGGAAGTCCAGAAACAAGAAAGCCCGCACGAGGCGGGCTTCTTGTTGATTCACAGTGATCAGAAGAAAACTGTGAATCGGTACTTGGTGGCTACACAGGGACTTGAACCCCGGACCCCAGCATTATGAATGCTATGCTCTAACCAACTGAGCTATGTAGCCAAGTGGCGCGCATTATTCTCGGAGAACGCATATGTGTCAAGCGTTGTTGTGAAAAATAATTGCGTGCGATCAACCGGTTAGGTGGCAGCGCTTGTCGGAACGTCTTTCCGGGCGCTTACCGGAACAGGGTGTCGAGTATCTTCAGGTCATCGAATAGCACTCGGCCATCTCCCTTCGCTCCCTGAGCCAGGCCTTGGCGCCGTTGTCCGTTCGCGCTCATCGGCATCCTGTTCACGGTCCGGGTGCAGCGCGCTGGCCAGCTTGCGGCTTTTTTTGGCTTCTGTGAGCCTCGCGCCTGCTAGGCCTGCTTACCGAGCATCGGAATCAACTCTTCGATCCACATCTTTTCGCGGCTTGCTGAAATCGCGAGCCACTGCTGCAAAAGCTTGCACCTGGTTTCGAGCTTTTACGGGATAAGAAAATGGCTGCCGTAAAGCGCTTTTCCCGTCGGCTGGGCGGTCCGGTTCTTGCTTGGTTGTGCCTGATAGCTCGTTTGAGAAGCTTTTTGACGCCAAAAACAACGAATGGCGACACTTTGCGTATCAATCTGAGGCGACGCGTATCGTCATTGAAACAATAACATGGCATTTTGCTGCTAGTGTTTTTCCAACAAAAGGCATCGCCTCTGTTTGTGCAGATCTGGCAGGTGTTCACGGGGAGTCGCAGGACATGAACAGTCTTTTGTCACCAGGCATGCGCCTGATGGGACATTTTGGTTTTGCTCGCAAGTTTCAGGTCTTGTTCCTGCTGTTCATGTTGCCGCTGGCGGGCAGCGCGTGGGTCATCACCAAGGAGTACAGCAACAAGCTCGATGTCATTTCCGGGGAGCAATCCGGCGTGCGTCAGTTGCTGGCGCTCGACGATCTGAACATCGAGCTGTCCGCTCAGCGCGATCATGCCGCACGCTGGAAAGCCGCCGATATCCTGCGCGAGCCGACCCCGGCAGCGAAGGCGGCGATGGCCAACGTCGATGCGGGGATCCCTCGCATTGCCAAGGCGCTGGAAGGCGTTCAGGCCGCATTGGTCGAGGAAAAGGCGCCTGTCGATACCATGAACCGGTTCAAGACGCTTCAAGCCGCTGTCACCGGTCTGGACACGGCATCATTGCGCACAGTGGGCTGGTGGCCTGATGGCTATGACCGATTCACTACGGTGCTGAATCTGGTCCAGGCGCTGCGCGAGCAGATCGCGATGGACAGCGGTTTGATTCTCGACCCCTGGCTTGAAACCTACATGCTCATGCAGCTCTCCACCCAGCAAGTGCCGGACCTGATCGAGCGTATCGGCCGTCTGTCGAGTGTCGGGCAGACGTCGGTGGCATCGGGTCAGTTCAGTCTGCAAAGCCGTCTGCAAATGCGTGATCTGCGCGGTCGCATCGATGACTCCAAGGATCAGATGCAAAAGGCTGCCGGCCTGCTGCTGTCCAAGCTTCCCGAGCAGTTGCAGCCTTGGGCGGACAAGTACGCTGCAGTAATACAAGTGCTGGAGACGCAGCTTAAGGTCATTGATGACGGTGTTTTCGGCGGCAGCATCAAGCTCAAGCCTGAAGAGTTCGAAAAGAGCATCGACACCCTGACCGGCAGCACGGCAGATTTGCGCAGGCAATCGCTTGACGCGCTCAATGGACGTCTCGATTACTACCACGAGAGCTCCAACACCGAGTTCATCCCGATGGCAGTGATCTTCTGTGTCCTGGTGATCATGGCAATCTATCTGTTCGCCTGTCTGCAATCCTCGATCCGTAATAGCGCCAAAGGCATCACCACGCTGGCTGAGTCCCTGCGTGACGGCAATCTGTGTGTGGAAGTGGCTGTGCAGGGCCGTGACGAGCTTGCTGCCATCAGTCGCGCGCTGAACGTCGCGGTGGTGCAACTGCGTACCAGCCTGCTGGGCGTCAATCAGGAAACGGTTCGCGTCGGCGATGCGGTGCTGACGCTGAATGCCCAGTCCAGCGGAACGCTGAGCGAGGTCGAAGACCAGCAACAACAGATCAGTCAGATCGCCGCAGCAGCCACCGAGCTGGCCGCCACCTCCCAGGGCGTGGCCAGAAGCTGTGAGCAGGCATCGGAAAGCGCTCGGCAGACGCGTCAGATTGCTCAGCAAAGCAGTCAGGACAGCCAGCGCACCACTGACAGTATCCAGCAGCTCAATCAGCGTCTGACCGAGACTGCCGCCGCGCTGGGTCGGGTCAGCGAGCAGGGCCAGCAGATTCAATCGGTGGTGGATGCCATTCGCGGCATCGCCGAACAAACCAACCTGCTGGCCCTCAACGCAGCCATCGAGGCGGCACGCGCCGGTGAACAAGGACGCGGGTTCGCGGTGGTTGCCGATGAAGTGCGCAGCCTGTCCCAGCGTACCCAGGCCTCGACCGCCCAGATCGCCGGCACGGTCGACAGCTTGCGCTCCACCGTGACGCAGGCGGTCAACCTGATGGAAGCGGCCTGCGGGCAAGCCGTCAACGATGCGCAGTCGGTGACCGGGCTGGGCGTCCGCCTGGGCGAAATCGCCACGGCAGTGCAGGGTGTGACCGATACGCTGGCGCAGATATCGACCGCCGTGGAAGAACAGGCGTCGACCGCTGATGAAGTGAGCAGCAACATCCAGCAGGTCGATCAGGCCGCAGGGCGTTTGCTGCAAGGTGCCCGCGCAGTCAATCAGGCGGCGGATACCTTGAGTCAGGGCAGTCGGGCGCTGAATGACAATACGGCGCGGTTTCGGTTGGGGTGATACGCCAAATAGTCAGTAAAAAGCCCCAGTGATGGGGCTTTTTTATTCATCGAGAGATGACATTCATTTCAGCAGGCTTTGATAGACCTGCACAGTCGACGCGCACATCCTTTCGGCGGTGAACACCTCATGGAAGCGTGCCAGCGCGTTCTCGCCAAAGCGGGCCGCTTTCTGCGGGTCTTCCCACAAGCGGCGCATCGCTTCGCGCAACGCCAGCGGATTTTCCGGTGGTACTGCCAGGCCGGTTTCTTCGTCGATATTCACGTAGGTCGTGCCGGTGCCGATCTCGCAGGAGATCATCGGCTTGCCGTACATCGAGGCTTCAAGCAGCGAGATGCCGAATGCTTCCGAGCGTAGGTGGGAAGGGAAGACCAGGGCGTAACACATCTGCAGCAGACACGCCTTGTCTTCATCGTCCAGTCGACCGAGAAACAGCACGTTGCGCAGTTGCAGTTTCTCGGCCTGTTCCTTGAGCTCGGCCTCCTGAGGTCCGCCACCGAGGATCACCACCGGGTAATCAACGCCCTCCAAGGCACTGAGCAGTGTATGTAGGCCCTTGTAATAGCGCAGCACGCCGACGAACAGAAAGAACTTGCCCGGCACGCGCTGTTGCCATTCTGAACGTTTCTGCGCCGGGACCACCGGATAGGCCGACTGATCCAGCCCGTACGGCACGACCACGGTCTTGTCGGCGAAGGGTTTCAGGGTCTCGCTGGTCTGCAGGTAATTGGGCGAGGCCACCAGAATGCGGTCCATGCGTTTGAGAAACTGGTTCATCAACGGGCTGTACAGCTTCAGCAGTGTGCGCTGCTTGATGATGTCCGAGTGATAACTGAGCACCGTTGGCCGGCCATGGCGGGTGGCGAAATGCACCAGATCCATCAGCGGCCAGGGGAAATGAAAATGGACCAGATCGGCTTCCGCGGCCATTTCCCTGAACTGACTGAAGACGCTTGCAGAAAAGCCCGTGGACGCCAGATTGAAGTTTTCCTTCACGCGCGTGACCTGGTGGTCTGCGACCTGCAGGCGAGCGGGGGAGGGGGAGGGGCTCAGCGTCAGCACCTGGCTTTCTACATCCAACGCACGGCAGCCCTGAGCGAGCTGGAAAATGACCTGCTCTATCCCGCCGGTGGTGTCCGGGTAGTAGGTTTTGAAGAAGTGAAGAACCTTGATCATCGTCTGCCTGATTCAGCCATGCGTGCTGAGTCGTTCACCACGGGCTTTAAGGGTGTTTAAAAAGGAAAGGCCTGTCTACCAGGTAGACAGGCCTTATTTTGTAACTGCCCACCAATCAAGCGGAGGGCAACATCCAGCTCAGGGTTTCCCGAAGCGGCGGGGTCTCCCAGTCGTGGACCAACGCACGCAGGCGAGCGTTGTTGCCGCACAAGGTCTTGACCTCATTGGCCCGGACAAACGCAGGGTTGACCTGAACGTCGATATCCTGGCCAGTGATTTCCCGGCACATGTCGATCACTTCGCGCAGCGAGTGCGTCACGCCGGAGCTGACGTTGATCGTCTGTCCGACCGGGCAGGCTTCCAGCAGACCACGGTAGGCGCTGACAACAGCGCGCACATCACTGAAATCACGCCACACATCAAGGTTGCCCAGTTCGATGGTGCTGGCCTTGCGTGCGAAGTGCGAAACGATCTTGGGCAGCAGAAAGTTCTCTGCCTGCCCGACGCCGGTGTAGTTGAACGGCCTGGCGATGACAATGGGCAACCTGGCGTGCCAGAGGCTCGCCATGTATTCCATCGCCAGTTTGCTCACGGCATAGTCATTGGCCGGTGCGGGCGGAGTCGTTTCATCCAGCATGCCGGATGAAGCATTGCCGTAGACATTGGCGCTGCTCGCCAGCAACACACAGTCAGGCACCTTGCCGCAGGCATCGATCGCTTCGAGCAGGTTGCGGGTGCCGATCAGGTTGACCTGATAGAAAGCATCCGCTGCCCCATGCCCGACGAACGCCAATGCTGCGAGGTGCACGACGATATCCGGCTGAGTGTCTGCCAGCAGCTTGCGAAGACCTGCCACGTCTGCCAGATCCACCTGGTAGTAGCCTGGACTGTCCGAAGGCTGACTGCCGACGCCAAGGACTTCACAGCCCTGGGCGGCAAGCTCGTTCGCCATGAAACGGCCTGTAAAGCCGTTGATTCCGGTGATCAGTGCGCGCTTGCCGGCAATACTCATCAGAACGAAAAGCCTTTTTCATTACGACGCAGATCCGCTTCGACCATCATGCGGCACAGCTCTTCCAGATTGGTCTTCGGTTCCCAGCCCAGGACTTCCTTGGCTTTTGCAGGGTTACCGATCAGCAGCTCGACTTCGGTCGGACGATAGAACTTCGGATTGACCGAAACCAGTACCTTGCCAGTGTCTGCGCAAATGCCTTTTTCCGACTCGGCTTCGCCTTCCCACTTGATGGTCACGCCAGTGGCCTTGAATGCCATGCTCACGAAGTCGCGTACGGTTTCAGTGCGGTTTGTGGCCAGGACAAAGGTGTCCGGCTCATCAGCCTGCAGCATGCGCCACATGCCTTCGACGTATTCCTTGGCAAAACCCCAGTCGCGCTTGGCGTCCATGTTGCCCAGTTCGAACGACTCGATCAGGCCCAGTTTGATCTTGGCAACCGAATCGGTGATTTTGCGGGTTACGAACTCACGGCCACGCAGCGGCGACTCGTGGTTGAACAGGATGCCGCTGGTGGCGAAGATGTCGTACGACTCACGGTAGTTGATGGTCATCCAGTGAGCGTAGAGCTTGGCGACGCCATACGGGCTGCGCGGGTAGAACGGAGTGCTTTCTACTTGCGGGATGGCCTGGACCTTGCCGAACATCTCGGAAGTCGATGCCTGGTAGAAACGGATCTTGGTGTTGACGATGCGAATGGCTTCCAGCAGGTTGACTGCGCCGATGCCGGTGATTTCGGCAGTGGTCAACGGCTGTTCGAACGACACGCCCACGAAGCTTTGTGCCGCGAGGTTGTAGACCTCGGTGGCGCCCGTGGTTTGCAGCAAGCGAATGCTGGCAGACAGGTCAGTCAGGTCATACTCGACGAGATGCAGATTAGGGTTGTTCTGGATCCCGAGCTCTTCTATGCGCCAGAAATTGACGGAGCTGGTACGGCGATAGGTGCCGTAAACGGTATAGCCTTTTTCGAGCAGCAGCTCAGCCAGGTAAGCGCCGTCTTGACCAGTAATGCCGGTAATGATTGCTTTCATGCTATGTCTTTTAACTCCATCGAGGAACGGGGCCCCGGGTTATTCTCGAGGCTTGTACTGTATGTCTGGTGTGCAATGATACAGGTTAGAAAGCCTATATACGACTGTTTCACCCATAGATCCTTAGCTTTCAAGAGTGAGTGATCCGCGATCCCGAGTGTCTGGCGGTGCAATCGCTATGGCCATGAGGCATCATTGGGAGTCTTCAATCTCCGTGATTTTCAAGCTGGCGCAGGCTTGCCCGAAAATAGCTGATTTTTCGATGCTTTCCACCGTCAGACCCGGCTGGACTTCATGAACAATTCAACTATAAAGCGGGGATTTGTAGACTAGACGGTGACTATTCCAGCGAAGGCGATATAGTGCGCCCCCAGAAACCTTTTCTGCTTTTTACGTATCGCGGCTTCTTAAGCCTCTCACAGGGCGAGCCTCGATTGAGGCCTTGAGTAACGTTGCGCGAAACGGAAACACTCAGGGTAAGCACGACTTCACCCTTTTCAGGAGTCATCAATGTTGGAGCTGTTCAGAAGCCTTTGGGGTTACCGGGGATTCGTCTTTTCATCTATACGCAATGAGTTTTCCGCACGATTCTCCCGCAGCCGCCTGGGTGGCCTGTGGATGATTATCAACCCGCTGGCACAGGTTGCGATCTACGCGCTGGTTCTCTCCAACGTTCTGGCTGCCAAACTACCTGGCATCGACAACAAGTATGCCTACGCGGTCTACCTGATGGCCGGTATGCTGGCCTGGAGCTATTTTTCTGAAATCATCGGTCGTTGCCTGACGCTGTTCATCGATCAGGGCAACCTGATGAAAAAAATGCGCTTTCCGCGTATTACATTGCCGGTGATTGTCGCGGGTTCATGCCTGCTCAACTACGTACTGCTGTTTGCCGCCATCTTGCTGGTCTTCGCAGCGTTGGGACAATGGCCGCACTGGCAAATGTTGTGGCTGATTCCGCTGACCATCGTGATCACTGCGCTTGCTGTAGGTCTGGGGCTGATTCTCGGCGTGTTGAACGTATTCATACGCGACGTCGGTCAGGTCATTCCCATTCTGCTGCAGGTATGGTTCTGGTTTACCCCGATTGTCTACCCGCTCAACATCATCCCTGAGCAATTCAAGAGTGTCATGGGCATCAATCCCATGTTTCCGATCGTCAGCGCCTATCACGATGTTCTGGTTTATGCGCGAGCGCCTGATCTGCAAAGTATGGCCGTCACTGCCTCTGTTGCTGTTGGGTTGATGCTGTTGGGCCTCTTCATGTTTCGCCGGGCGGCGCCGGAAATGGTGGATGTACTATGAGCCTGCTAAGTGTCAATAATCTGGGTAAGGCCTATCGCGTCTATGCCTCCGAGTTTCAGCGTATCGCTCGCTGGTTTGGGCTGAGTACCAAGCCCAAAGAGGAACATTGGGTTCTCAAACATATAAGCTTTTCGATTCACCCGGGTGAGGCTATAGGCATTGTCGGACAGAACGGCGCGGGCAAGTCGACACTGTTGAAAATGATAACTGGCACCCTGCAGCCGACTGAAGGCAATGTGCAGGTCAATGGACGCATCGCTGCGATTCTTGAGCTGGGAATGGGTTTTACCCCTGATCTGACTGGCCGTCAGAATGTGTATCATGCGGCAGGCCTCATGGGCTTCAATGCCGACCAGATAGATACCGTTATCAGCGAGATTGAAGCCTTTGCGGAGATCGGAAGCTATTTCGATGAGCCGGTGCGCACCTATTCGAGTGGTATGCAGATGCGTGTGGCATTTGCCGTCGCTACTGCCATCAGGCCTGAGATCCTTATTGTCGACGAGGCCTTGTCGGTAGGTGACAGTTATTTTCAGCACAAAAGCTTTGACCGCATACGCGAGTTTCAAAAGCAAGGCACAACCCTGTTGATCGTGTCGCACGACCGTGGGTCCATTCAGGCATTGTGTAATCGAGCGATCCTTCTTGAAAAAGGCACCGTCATCAAGGATGGCAAGCCCGAAGAGGTCATGGACTTTTACAATGCTTTGATCGCTGAAAAAGAAAACGCCACCGTGCAGACTCGAGAGCTGGAGGAGGGTGTTGTGCAGACGCGGTCAGGTAGCGGCGAGGCCACAATAGGCCCCGTGACTTTGCATAACGCTGCGGGCGAACGCATTGAATATGTGTCTGTTGGTGAGCCGGTTTCATTGCGTGTTAACGCTCAAGTGAATAGCGCTATCCCCGAGTTGGTGGTGGGTTACCTGGTCAAGGACCGACTTGGACAGCCGGTGTATGGCACCAACACTCACCACATGGGGTGCAAGGTTGTTGATCTACAGGCGGGCGAGTCGCTGGACTACGTGTTCAGCTTTGCGGCCAACCTCGGTCCGGGCTCTTACTCGATTGCGGTAGCGCTCCATACAACAGACAGTCATTTATCACGCAACTATGAGTGGGTGGACCTGACGCTTGTGTTTAACGTAGTCAATATTTCGCAAAGCGAGTTTGTAGGACTGGCTTGGCTGCCGCCTGTTGTGGAGTGCAATCGATGACCCTTCCTTTCTATCGCGCCTTTGAAGACCGCCATCGTGGTTCCCGTGAGTTGATTCGCGAGCGGCAACAGGCATTCTTTCCGTTCATTCAGCCTCTCGAAAGACTGTATCCAGCGTCCAAGGCTCTGGATCTTGGCTGTGGTCGCGGAGAATGGCTCGAAATCTTGATTCAGACAGGCTTCGCTCCGCTCGGTATCGATATGGATAATGGCATGCTCGACGCCTGCATCGAACGCGGTTTGCCCGTTGAACTGGATGATGCACTGAGTGCGCTAAAAAAGATGCCTGACGAAAGTCAGGCACTTGTTTCAGGTTTTCATATTGCAGAGCACATACCCTTCAAGGATCTGAAAGTCCTGGTTGCAGAAGCACTGCGAGTTTTGAAGCCGGCAGGACTATTGATTCTGGAGACGCCCAACGCAGAAAATCTGGTAGTGGGCACGCAACATTTCTATCTTGATCCGACCCATGAACGCCCGATTCCGCACTTGTTACTGGATTTTCTGATCGAGTTCTCTGGGTTCAGTCGTTCGAAGCTGATGCGCCTTCACGAACCTACGGTATTGGCAGAGGGTGGTCCCGTCGATCTGATGGACGTTTTGGGGGGGGCTAGCCCTGATTATGCGATTGTCGCTCAAAAAACGGCATCAGATGAACAGCTCGAACATTTTGATAATGCGTTTTCGACGGACTATGGCCTTCCGCTCAATACGCTTGCCAAGCGATATGATGAGCAGACCTTGAGTCGACTGCAGGAGATTGAACAGCGCAATCAGAACCTGGAAGCTCTTTCAAAACAGCTAACGATTCAGAGCGAGCAAGCCAAGCACGACATCGAACATGCCGTGCAGCACAGCGAGCAATTGGAAGTCGTCGTTCATGAGCTTGGAGGGCGTACTGATATAAATTACGCACGAATGGAAGCTCAACTGCAAGCGCTTCACGAACGTATGGATACCCAACTTCAAGAACATCGTACGTACATGGACGCGCAGTTACGAGAGATTGGCTTGCGCGCTGATCTTGCGGAGTCGCGCTACCACACTGTGCAGTTGTTGCAGGAAGATACGTTCCATCATTTAAAGCAGGCAGAGGATCGTATTGATGAAGCCTTGGCCACCATAGGGCAGCTCCAGACCAGGATTGAACTCCTGACTCGGGATTCTTTAACTGATGGACAGGCAGAGCAGGCTCAGGCGCAAGCGCAACTTGACGATTTGAATGCACGTTTGAATGCGTCGCTGGGCAATGCACATCACTGGTGGTTGCGCGCTACAGCCTATGAGCAGCAGTTGAATGCGGTACACCGGAGCACGTCTTGGCGCCTTACTGCACCGCTGCGGTTCATCGCGCGCTGCATTTACTGGCCGTTCCGCCGCAGTCGTCCTACGCTCGGCCAGGCACTGCGTCGCACCGTTCCACATGCGCGGCTGTGGCTGGCACGTAGACCAGCAATCGAACGTCCAGTCCTCGCTGTCTTGAAATCCAGTCCTTGGCTTCACGCCAAGCTGAGTGGAATGCATCAAGCGACTGTGAACCCGGCACCTGAAACCATTATCAGCGATCCACCGCACGGCGTGATTGATCACGCACCACTGACCCAGCGAGGCCGCACCATCGAGAATGCCCTCAGGGAAGCTATGATTAGAGGGCAAGAATAATGCGCATCGTAATTGACATGCAGGGCGCACAAACAGAAAGCCGGTTCCGCGGTATTGGTCGTTATAGTCTTTCTCTGGCGATGGGTATTGTGCGCAATCGTGGTGACCACGAGGTTTACCTGGTCCTCAACGGTATGCTTAGCGAAAGTATTGAAAGCATCCGCGCAGCGTTTGTCGGCTTTCTGCCGCAGAGTCATATACGTGTATGGTATGCCCAAGGGCCGGTATCTGATATGGATCCGGCCAATGGTGTCAGGAGGGATGTGGCGCAGCGGATTCGGCAAGCCTGCATCAGCGACTTGAAGCCGGATGTAGTGCATGTCACTAGCGCAGTCGAAGGGTATGGCGACGATGCGGTCATTGGCAGCCCTCTCCTGGACACGACATCGTTGGTCAGCTCGACACTGTATGATCTGATCCCCTTCGTGAGTCCGGAGAAGTACTTAGACAACAATCCCGTCTACAAAAAGCATTATCTGAACAAGGTTGAGGACTTCAAACACTACGGTCTTCTGCTTTCTATTTCGGAGTTTGCGAAGGAAGAGGCGCTGTCTCTGCTACCGCTTGATGACTCCAGGGTCGTCAATGTGTCGACAGCCGCAGACGATGTTTTTCAGCCGGTTGCTTTGAGTATTGATGAACGCGCCGATCTTGAAAAAAAGTTCGGCCTGCGAGAGAGGTTCGTGCTTTATTCCGGCGGAGCTGACGAGCGCAAGAACCTGCCACAACTGATCAGAGCGTTTTCAATGATCAAGGCGGAGCAGAGCGACATTCAGTTAGTCTTTGCAGGAAAAATGCCAGATTTCCATGTAAACACTTATCTGGCACTCGCCGAAGAACTTGGCCTGAGCCCAAATGATGTGGTGCTAACGGGCTATGTCACTGACGCTGAGCTGGTGGCGTTATATAGCTCATGTCAGGTGTACGTATTTCCGTCTTGGCATGAAGGTTTTGGTTTGCCACCGCTCGAGGCGATGAAGTGTGGTGCGCCGGTAATAGGTGCCAATACCTCTAGCGTGCCAGAAGTCATCGGTTGGCATGACGCGACGTTTGATCCGTTCGACGTCAAGGCGATTGCCGAGAAAATCCGTACCGTACTCACCGATGACTCGTTCCGAAATACCCTTGTCAGCCATGGTCTGCAGCGTGCCGAGAAGTTCTCATGGGACCGTACTGGCATTGC
Organism: Pseudomonas sp. MWU16-30316; assembly: GCF_020515645.1. NCBI lineage: Bacteria > Pseudomonadati > Pseudomonadota > Gammaproteobacteria > Pseudomonadales > Pseudomonadaceae > Pseudomonas > Pseudomonas sp. MWU16-30316. The sequence goes on from NZ_JAIZAZ010000002.1 coordinate 93,829, forward strand.
CTCGGTCCAGGCATTCGAACAGGCTCTGGCCAATTTCAGACGTTCGGCGGACAGAATTTCGCCGGAAAAAGATAGTGCATTGGCTCTGGTTGACGCCTTGGCCGCGACAGGGCACTTGGGCTCTGGAGATCTGGATATCTCGCGCCTTGCCAAAGCCATTGATTTTTCTTTGCAGGGCCCCGCAGATAAACCAACGCTGTTCGTTGATATCTCGGAATTGTGCAAACATGACGGCAAGAGCGGAATACAGCGAGTTGTACGCAGCATCCTGGCCGAATGGCTGAACCACGCTCCTGAGGGCTATGTTATCAAGCCGGTTTATACGAAGGCAGGTGAGCCTTTTTACCGGTATGCAGCGCAGTTTACGACATTGTTTCTGGGTAAGGAGGCCAGTGAAGCAGAAGAGGACGAAGTCATCAGCTACCGTGCGGGTGATACCTACCTTTGCCTCGATCTGTTGATGGATGTTCTGCCACATAAGCAGACTTATCTGGATACGATGCAGGCCCATGGGGTCAACATCTTCTTTGTTGTCTACGATCTTCTGATTCTTCAACTGCCGCACTGTTTTGTTGACAGTCTGCAGGCGCATTACGTGAAGTGGATTCACGCAGTTGCCCAGTATGATGGCGCGATGTGTATATCTCATGCGGTTGCAGACGAAATGCGCGAGTGGCTGGAGCACAATGCTCCCGCGCGTACTCGCCCTTTCCGCATAGGCGCTTTCCATCTAGGCGCCGATATTGACCAATCAATGCCGTCGACCGGCTTTCCGGAAAATCCCGCACTTCGCATAGAGTCGCTTGAGCCTTTCCCGCACTTTCTCATGGTGGGTACACTTGAGCCCCGTAAGGGACACGCACAGACGCTGGACGCGTTTGAGCTGCTATGGGCGGCAGGTGTCAAGGCTAATCTGATCATCGTTGGCAAGCATGGCTGGCTGGTGGATGATCTGGCGGCGCGGCTGATGAGCCATGAGCAACTGGGCAAGCAATTGCTGTGGCTGGACGGGGTAAGTGATGAGTACCTCGAGCATCTCTATAACCATTCAGATTGCCTGATAGCAGCTTCCTACGGTGAAGGCTTTGGTCTGCCATTGATTGAAGCAGCGCAATACAAGCTGCCGATCATCGCGAGAGACTTGCCTGTATTTCGCGAGGTGGCGGGTGAGTTTGCTTGGTATTTCAATGGCGCGAGTGCACAGGACGTCGCCGATAGCCTGACTGAGTGGTTGATTCTTTTCGAGCAGAAGCAACATCCACAGTCCGGCGAGATGCCTTGGCTTACCTGGAAAGGTAGCGCGCAGCAGCTCATTGGCGAGATAGAAAAGTACGCTTTTTGAAACGCTATTCTTGGCTCAAGTTCTGATCATGTGCTGCAGGAGTAGTCCTGTGGCCTGAAAATGGTGTGAGATTTAGGTTGTTTTGCTTGCTCGTAGGCGTTCATCTGGACCTTGTACGACGTGGCGTGTGTTGTCGTTTGGTCTGGTTGTAACGTCGTGTTGCTTGCTAGATAGGCCTAAAAACCCTATCATTCCGGCCTATTTTTTGGGCGATTTCTGCGCGTTAATCAGCGTTTGTCAGCGTCAAAACCTTCCATACGGTAGTGAACAGCGTGATACCTAATTTAATACGAAGAATCGCCAACCTCGCTTACAGAATTACCCGAGGGATATTTCCCTTATCACTCATCTCATTCCTGATCGTTGGATCACTTGGTGTTCTGGTACACATGAGTGTTCTCAAAACACTCATGCTGACCTCGACGGACAGCTTCCGGTACGCCAACGCGGGAGCGATGATCGTTGCTGCCAGCTTCAACTATCTGATGAACAACAAGTCGACCTACCGTGAGACAAGCCTGGCCGGCAAGCGAATCATTGCCGGGTATTTGATCTATCTGACGATCACTTCTCTTGGGCTGGGTTTGAGCTTGCTGATTTCTGGAGAGGTTTACGACCGGATACAGATGCCTATGATTTCCGCGCTGTGTGGCATCGTGGTGGGTTCGCTCTGGAATTATTTCATGTCCTATAACTTCGTTTGGAAAATGCTGTCTCCAAAACCCAAACCAATTGAACAGAATTAAGCAAAAATAATGAAAAAATTGATTTTTTTTGCCACCTACAATGAGGCAGGCAACGTAACGTCCATGATCGAGCGGATCACCGCTGCCGCACCCGATGCGGATATCCTTGTGGTCGATGACAGCAGCAAGGACGGCACCCTTGATATTCTGGCCACCTTGGCCAGGCCAAGCCTGAAAGTGATCGTACGTCCCGGAAAACTTGGTTTGGGTACTGCGCATCTTTTGGCGTGGAAGTATGCGATTTTTCATTCATACGACATTCTTGTCACCATGGATGGCGACCACTCCCACGACCCCGCTGACATCCCGAAGCTGATTGGCGCTCTTGATGCGACCACTGATCTGGTCATCGGCTCTCGTTACGCTGAAGGCGGAAAGTGTGATTACACAGGCTATCGTCTGCGCGTCAGTCAGGCAGCAAACAAAGCCGCCAGGCTATTGCTGGGCATCAAGTTGACCGAGTTCACTACCTCTTTTCGCGCGTTTCGCGTCAGCCGGTTGAATGCAATCGACTTCGACACGCTGGTCGTGGGTGGCTACTCATTCTTCCTCGCGGTGATTGTTCAGGCTTATCGACATGGTCTGAAACTATCTGAACGTCCGATCCACTTCCATGAGCGCAATGCTGGTGTGTCGAAGATTCCTCCACTGGAAATCTTCCGCGGCATCGCTAATTTGCTCAGGCTGACGGCAATCAGTCATTTCACCAAGATTTCTCCTGCTGTGAACAACGTGATAATGAAATGCGAGAAGTGCCAATGTGAATTCTCGCTGATCAAAGTAGATCAGCCGAACTCAAAAGATATCAAGGACGACGTTTGTCTGAGCTGCGGTAACCGTCAGCATGGTGCGAAAAGCGCATGACAGGTACCTCTACCAGTGATGATCGTCGCAAGCTGCTTCTGGGTGTCCTGCTTATAGTAATGTCTGGAGTCATAGCGGGTGCGGTATTCCCGCTTACCCAGGCGTTAGCCGGCTTTCAGGATGGCGATGGGATCCTGACCTCGCTGATGTCGACCCAGAAGTTGACCTGGTATTTCTGGGGCCAGGACCGCCTGCTGAATTTCATACCCGCACTGGCCTCGCCATTTACAGATGTGGAGACCAATTTGAGGGTGCAGGTTTTCTTTCGCAGCCTGTTCGCGTATCTGTCCCCGTTGGGCATATTGATCTTCTTCAACAGGAGCCCGAAGTTTCTGCTGGTCGCAATTGCAATTACCAACGTCATATTGCTGGCTTGCCTGAGCCAATACGCTCATTTCAATTTCTATGTTCAGCACAATACGTTCGGTACATCGCTGGTCATGCTGGCCTTCGCTTACGCACTGACCTACTCAAAACTACCAAAGCCTGTTATTGCTGCCATTGCATTGTTTGTGTGCAGTGTCGCTTACGCCACTAACTATGCGTTACTGACCTACGCGATCCCCGCGATCTTTCTGCTTGGCGTCTTGAGGTGGCCTTCCTGGAAACGATACCTTTCCTTTTTTGTCATCAATTGCCTGGCGGTTCTGATCGCGCGCTATCATAGCCAGACCTATGGCGTGGCACCTACTGAGCTAGGTCTTTTGATATCGCTTCAGGCCGTCATTGATGCCCTGCATGTCATTTATCAGAATCTTAAACTTGGCGCATTTCTGCTGTTCCTCGCTATCACATTCGTTTGTTATCAGATATCGGCAGAGAAAAAATTTCTTGAATTAAGCGGCGTGTTGTGCGTAGCGTTGGCCATCGTTGTACTGTTGGCCAACACACTATGGGTTCAAATGAACCTACATAACATACGTTATTTCCTGACCAGCGAACTCATCATCGCCAGTGTGTTCGGTTTTGTCATCACCCGTACACTCATGCTGGGTCGGTACAAGTACGCACTGCTCATCCCGGGGCTTGCACTGGTGTACTGTGTATTTTTTCCTCTGGGTGGTTTCACAGCGACTTATAAAGAGCTGGTTGGTGCACCATGGCGCTCCAATTCCAGTGCCGTGGCCAATGTGGCTGTGGAAGAAAAAGCCGAGGTCATTGCTGGTGCTTTCTGGGACGTCTGGCCCGCTGTATTCGAAACCAAGCATCTGCAGCCTGATTTGCCGGTCTATGGCGCTGCGTTTCGTGGCGGAGTCCTCAGAGATGACTTCCTGGCAACGACAAAGGGCAAGGGCGAATTTACGGCGCTTTGCTTCTTCGACACCACTGAGCTTTGCGTAAACGAAATCGTTGGTAACTTCGGTGTCACAGGTGATAACCAACTGGTTGTCAAGAAGGCCGAGCCTATCGTTGTAGGTGAGAAAAAACTGCTCAAAATGGTGCTTGAAGTCAACTGACTCCAGATGTAACTCCTGTCAGCAGCGCTAAACAGCGAAAGGGCGCGATGCCGTTAAAAACGGTATCGCGCCCTTTATCGATCTGGCATCTCGAACCGCCAGATTCAGATCAGAAGACCTTTTCCTTCAGCACATTCTTCAAATACTGGCCGTAGCCATTCTTGATCAACGGCTGTGCAAGCTTTTCAAGCTGCGCACCATCAATCCAGCCCGCGCGGTAGCAGATCTCTTCCGGGCAGGCGACCTTCAAGCCCTGGCGCCTTTCCAGCGTGGCGATGTACTGGCCGGCCTCTAGCAGGCTGTCATGCGTGCCGGTGTCCAGCCAGGCATAGCCACGCCCCATGATCTCGACGTGAAGTTGCTTCTGCTCCAGATACAGCGTGTTGAGATCGGTGATCTCCAGCTCGCCGCGTGGGGAGGGCTTCAACTGACGTGCCAGATCGACCACCTGATTGTCGTAGAAGTACAAGCCGGTGACGGCGTAGTTCGACTTGGCAACCTGCGGCTTCTCCTCCAGCGACAGCACTCGGCCGCTGTCATCGAATTCGGCTACGCCATAACGCTCGGGGTCCTGCACGTGATATGCGAAGACCGAGGCACCCGACTCACGGTTGCTGGCATTGAGCAGCAGCGACTGGAAGTCATGGCCGTAGAAAATGTTGTCGCCCAGTACCAGCGCCGATGCATCGTTGCCGATGAAGTCTGCGCCTATGGTGAACGCCTGAGCCAGGCCATCCGGGCTTGGCTGTACGGCGTAGGTCAGGTTCAGACCCCATTGGCTGCCGTCGCCCAGCAGCTGCGAGAAGCGTGGCGTGTCCTGTGGTGTGGAGATGATCAGAATATCGCGTATCCCGGCCAGCAGCAGCGTGCTCAGCGGGTAATAGATCATCGGCTTGTCGTACACAGGTAGCAGCTGTTTAGAGACAGCGAGTGTGGCCGGGTGCAAACGAGTACCCGAGCCACCGGCGAGAATAATTCCTTTACGAGCCATGAGAGTCCTTAGCGCTGGATTTCGTCCAGCATGCGTTGTGCGCCTTGTTGCCAAGACGGCATCTTTAATTGAAAAGCAGTTTCGAGTTTAGCCAAAGCCAGCCGCGAATTGCGCGGGCGCGGTGCCGGCACTGGATACGCTTCTGTGGGGATGGCGCCGATCTGGTCGGGCGCTACCTTCAATGCCACGCCATTACGTGCGGCGTGTTCCAGAACGAACTGTGCAAAGCCGTGCCATGACGTCTCACCGGCAGCAGCCAGGTGATAGATGCCTGCCAATGCTGCCGGGTTCTGATCAGCGCGCACTCGATGCAGAATCTGCGCAGTGACGTCGGCGATCAGTTCGGCACCGGTGGGGGCGCCGTATTGGTCTGCTACCACGTTCAACGAGTCACGTTCGGTGGCCAGGCGCAGCATGGTCTTGGCAAAGTTATGGCCGCGTGCCGCATACACCCAACTGGTGCGCAGTATCAATGCCTTGGCACCACTGGCCTGAATCGCCTGCTCGCCCATCAGCTTGCTGCGGCCGTAGACCGACAACGGAGCGGTTGGCGCGCTTTCCTGCCATTGTTCTTCACCACTGCCATCAAACACATAGTCAGTGGAGTAGTGAATCAGCCATGCGCCCAGTGCGGCAGCCTCTCTAGCCAAGACGCCCGGAGCTTCGCCGTTGATCAACATCGCCAGGTCCGGCTCGCTCTCGGCCTTGTCCACGGCCGTATAGGCCGCTGCGTTGACGATCATATCAGGCGCCAGCGCACGAACCGTGGCGGCCAGGCGTTCCAGATCGGCCAGATCACCGCACAGGCCATCGGCACCCTGACGATCCAGCGCAATCACCTCGCCCAACGGCGCCAGAGCGCGCTGCAGTTCCCAACCAACCTGCCCATTCTTGCCCAGCAGCAGAATCTTCATGCGTCGCTGACCTCATACTGTTGCACGATCCAGTCACGGTAACTTGCATCCATGACGCCACCTACCCATTTCTGATTGGCCAGATACCATTCCACGGTCTTGCGAATTCTGGTGTCAAAGGTTTCCACAGGCTTCCAGCCCAGCTCGCGTTCAATCTTGCGCGCATGATCGCATAGCGACGGTCATGGCCATGGCGATGGGTCACATATGTGATCAGCTCTGCGTAAGCTCTGACCGGCTGGCCGGTCTTCCGATTGATGACCTCAAGCCCGGCGGCTGGAGCCAGTTCATCGAGCAAGGCACACAGGGTCTGGACAATATCGATATTGGCCTTCTTGTTCCAGCCGCCATATTGTAAGTCTAGCCTAGCGCATCGACTTCCAGAGCACGGCGAATACCGCAGTAGTGATCTTCTACGTACAACAGTCTCGGAACTGTTGGCCATCACCTTAGACCAGTAGCGCCTTGCACAACCTGAAGGCTAGGCTTGCAAATACTCATAAGATCTCTTGAGTTAAGTGCCTACGCGTCGTAACTGCCTATGTCTTGGCGGAATCGCCAAGCCCCCGTAAGGCCCGCTCAAATAATCCAGGCTTAGCGCCGGGTGATAGTACGGATCGCTTTGGCCAGATTGGGACCAGCGTTCGATAAAGCCTTGCTGTTCGCGCTGGCCGCGGGCTCGCTTTTCCGGAGTCTGGTCTTTGCCGCGGCTGGCCGATTCGGCGTGGATGAGTTCGGCAAATGGCGTCCATATGATGTTTAAGCCTTGTTGTCGAATACGCAGGCACAGATCCACGTCATTGAAAGCCACCGGGAAAGCCTGTTCATCCAGGCCTTGCAGCGTATCGAAGACCGATTTGCGCAACAGCAGGCATGCCGCCGTAACTGCGCTTTGGCGTCTGGTGATCTGATTCATCCCCAGGTAGCCGGCATCGCGTTGTTCCAGATGGTTGCCAGTGTGCGCGGCCAGTCCATTGACTCCGACCACCACGCCGCCGTGTTGCACCATGCGGTTGGGCCACAGCAGTTTGGCTCCTACTGCGCCGACGTTCGGACGCAGCAGTTGGCTGACCATTTCCGTTAACCAGTCGGCTGCTATGATTTCGATGTCGTTGTTGACCAGCCCGATCAGTTCACCGGAGGCGTGGGTGGCGGCGTAATTGTTGATGGCCGAATAATTGAAAGGGTGAGGGTAGGGCAGAACCTTCACTCCGCGCCCAGACAACTCTTGCAGATAAATCAGGGTTTGCGGGTCGCTGGACTGGTTATCGACAACGATGATTTCCAGGTCAGGATAATCAGTCGCGGTCAGCAGGCCTTCGATACAGGTGCGCAGCAACCCGAGTTGGTCGCGGGTTGGAACGATCAGGCTGACGCGGGGCAGGGTGGCCGGCAAGGGCCACTGCGTACGCAACAGCGCCGGGAAGTTCGGCAGTTGTGTGACGCTGGCACCTGATGCGAGGCTTTCGCTCAACCAGGCGATGGCGTTCAGACGCTGGGCTGATGGCTCGACCTGCTCGGGGCTGGCCGGGGCGAATTGGCTGCGGTGGTAGAGCACCTGCGGCAGATGCGCCACCATAGCCTGACCGGTTTCGCTGGCCAGAGCGATGGCCGCGCTCAACTGATGCCAATCAAGAGTTCGCTGGCCATCAGTGGCGGCTATCAGCGCCAGTGCCTTATCGATGATCGCAGCGCCGAAGATCGCACCGGGGGTGAAGATATCGGCCCCCATAAACAGGTCGATGTCCCATACCGGTTTCAACCACGGCAGGCTACGCTCGCCTTGCGGACCATCGCGATCACAATCTGCATAACCCCACGCACAGCCATCGTCGAGCAGAGCACTCAGGTGTTCCAGTGCGTGCATTCCCAGATGATCGCCGGCCATCAGCGGGACCACTGCATCGCAGCCGGCTTCAAGTAACTGCTTGAGTGCGGGCAGCAGGTCTGCGGCGTCTGCTTTGACCAACTGATGAGGCGCTGTGGGCTGGGCGTTCAGGCTCGCGAGGCTGATGGCTTCAAGCGTGCTGTTGCCATCACTTATTAACAGCAAACCGATCCTGCATTGCTGCGGTTGATCGTCTTTTGGCGCAGCAGGACGGAAGCGTTCAAACCACTCGGGGTAATGATGAAAGCCTGCACTTTTCGGCAGGCGCATTGCCTGGTCCGCTGCAATCCGGGTCAGCAATGCCAGATTTTGCTCGGTGGGTGCGTGCTCATGCTGCTTGAGCAGACCTTCCAGCCCGTCGTGCCAGCAGCACAGGGTTATTGGGCTGCCGGATAGCGTATGGCCGAGGTCATTTTCGATGTCCAGTGTATGTGGCTTACCATCAGCCAGTTCCCAAGGCAGATCAAAACTGAAACCGTGATCGCTCGTTGCTCGATAGACCAGCGCCTGGTGATGAACATTGCACGTAGCTTGACCAAGTACCCGACTGCCCTCTCGCACGGTGATTTGCACATGCCGCTGCGGTGCATCCGGGTCCCAAGACCAGCCGCCGAGCCTCAGGCCACCGCTGTGCCAGACCTGAGACGCGATGGGCGCCGGCTCTGCGCTGGGCGTGGTCGGTAATTGCAGGTCGCCAGCAAGCCAGTAGTCACTGTTGGCCACCCGGGCGCTGATGTGCTTTGCATTATCCAGCCAGCCTTGGCGCAGCTGTACACCAAAGCCATGGAATGGATCATCCGCACCGGCGCGGGGATGAAACTGGTCGGCCCGGACCAGTGAAACGCAGGCGCCGTCGATGTAGACCTCGACAACCAGATGTTCATCCGCATGCAGGGTATCGAGCGCCCAGCCTTGCAGTACATCGCCATACAGGCCGGTGATGGCACCATTGAATCGTGTATTACCGGAGGGCTGGGGGGGCGGGTCGGAGTTGACCGGTGTGTGTTCTGAGATCATGTCCGACTCAATGAAATAGGCAGTGTGTTGATCGGTAATGCTCCGGCTTCCTGGGCGAGCGGCCCTGGCATGGCGTACAGCGGCAGATCCAGTTCGACAGCCAGGTCCGCAGCGCGCCAGGATGCGCCTGGGCTGCGCTCCAGGCTCAATGCAGCGGTGCATCCGGCAAGCAAGACGGAGTCGGCCTGGCTCAGGCCTTGCGCGATGGGTAACGCATGAATTGCGCCAGTGGCGAGCAAGGGTTTGACCCACGGGCCGTCCTCTGCAACGAGCAATACCAGAGATTGGTTTTCGTATGTGATGCGCCTGCCCAGTTCCAGCCACTGTTTGGCGATGTCAGGGTCTGAAAGGCGGTCGGCAATCAGCAGGGTGGTTGGTACAAGATCGTTGTTCGGCAGCGTTTGAGGGGCTGACCGGATCAAAATATTGGCCTGGGGCAGAGCGGCAGCGTAACGCTCGCGCAGGGCCTGCCACGGCAACTCGATGCTCTGCGCCTTGCGTGCGAAATGCGGCCAGTCGAAGCGGCTGTCTGGCGTGAGCAACACGTCATCGCGGCAAACGATTCGGTAAGGTTTATCCAGTTGTTCGGCCAGTGCGCAAAGCGCTTCAGGGCAATTGGCGAGGTTCTGATAGATCAGTTCGTCCAGTGGCAGGCTGCGCAGGTCTTGCAGCAGTTGCTCGGTGTGGGCAGGCAGTTCGTAATCAAGGCTGAATGCCAGCGGCAGCACGTTGGCCTGCAGCGTTGCCTGCGCATGCTGGCCCTTGTTGCGCCAGGTGAGGCTTAAAGGCGCTTGCGATGTGCTGTTGGCGATATGCAACTGCCGTAATGCGGGTGTCGACAACTGCTCGGGCAGTTGCACAAGGCGCGCGCGTTGCAGAGCCTGACGCGCGGGCCTGATGGGATCGCGCAGGCAGAAGTTTTCATAGCGCGATGACGCGTCCGGGTATCGACGCTTGAGGATGGCGTTATTGTGCGCAACCCGCAGCGCCTTTTCGGCGCCGAATGAAATGCCACCCTGGTGCGCAACGAACACATTCGGCGCTCCGACATGACGCCAACCCAGGCCGCGCGCTCTCAGGCACCAGTCAGTTTCCTCACCATAACCGCGCAGCAGTTCGACTTCATCCAGATAACCCACACTGTCCAGAGCGCTGCGTTTGATGTACAGGCAAAAGCCGCAGCCGGTTTCGAGCTCCATGGCCGGACTGCCAGTCATTCGCGCCAGATCGTCCAGGCGGGCCTGTTCTGCTGCGCTGGGCATCGGATGGCTGAATCGGCTTTCAGGAAAGCTCATCAACTCGCCGTTATTGGTGAACGGGGTGACCGAGGCAATGGTCTCGTCGGCATAGGCAGTTGTGCGCAGCCGGTCCAGCCAGTCACCCTGCACACGGGTGTCGGCATTCAACCAGACCACATCCTGCTTGGGGCTTAACGCCATCGCGCGGTTCATGCTGCGGATGAAGCCCAGGTTGATGGGGTTCTGCACCAGAGTAATTTTGCCCTTGCCCGCGAGAACCTTGAGGGCTTTGCGCAGAGCGGGGACCGGCGTTGCGTCTTCTATCACCACCAGGCGGTGAGGTGTGCGATTACGTTTGCGCGCCTCCAGTGCACTGTTGATGCACTCAAGGGTTTCTTCCAGGCCGTCGTAAACAGGGATGAGTACATCCACCGGCTGCTTGTCACCAACCTTCAACGCCGCAGGTGGAGCAACGAAAACCGGCATCGCTGACAGTGGGCTGCCCAGCAGCGCGGTGCCGTTATCGAAGCGCACATGCACGGCAGGGGTGGCATTGGGCACCTTGATGCGAATACCGCCGTGAGCCGCAGGCAATCCTGCCGCTGTCAGTAACGGGTGCGGGGCGCTGGCAACCATGCTGATCAAGTGACCGTTGGCTTCCAGTTGCAACGACACAGGCGTCTGCACGTTGTGCACGTCGATGGCCCAGCCGTGGATCTCCTGCACATCAGGCAGGTAACGGACCACGCCGAGCGCGCCTGGCAATCCGGTCTGCGCAGCCAGCAGTTTGAGTACCAGAGCGAGTTCGTTGGCAGCGGTAATATCAGGAAGGTGCGCGAGAATGATGCGGCGCAAGTCTTCAGGTGTTTCCGACAGGCTGCGTGCCTGCCAGAGCATCATGCGTAGCGAAGCGTCGGCAGGCAGTTTTTGCCAGGCATTACTCATGTAACGGTTGGCCAGTAACGGCTGACCCTGGGCAATGATGCTGCGCCCGAGCAGGGCGTGAATGTCCGCACGCAAAGGAAACGCGTGCGCGGCGTTGAGCAAATAAATAAAGGCAAGCTTTGGGTCTTGCGGCAGGGCCTCGATACCTTTCCAGACCAGTGCTTCCGGACGGTATTCAGGGGTCTGCAGCGCACACTCGAGTGCCACGGTGGCAAGGTCGTGCTCATCGGCCTGGCGGTGGCGATGAAACATATCCATGAGCGTTTCTCGCCCACGGTCGAGGTGTCTGGACATAAGCTGGCGTGTTCACTTTAAAAATAAAAGAGGGGCGACCCGAAAGTCGCCCCTTTTTGCATACGACCCGGCCTTGCGGCCGGGCGTATTTGTTACAACGACGGGGCTAGTTACACCGCGCCGTGCAGCACGATAACGTTGTCGTTATGTGCTACTGCCTCTGGAGAACCTACGATGCCGATAGCAACATCAGCGTGGGTGCCGCCGTTGGCCAGTAAGTCGCTCCATGCAGCCTTGCCGCCTGCATCAGCGGCGCGACCGGTAGCGGTCAGGTACAGATTGTTGATGAAATCGCTATCTGCCTTGGTTGCAGCTTCCTGCGAACCAGCGATGCCCTGAGCCACTTCAGCACGGCTGGTGCCGTTGAACAGTTGGGATACCCAATTGCTCAGGCCACCTTGATCCTGATTGGCATCGCGACCCAGTACTGAGGTGTACAGGTCACGGACGAAGTCGCCGTTCGACTGGTCGAGAGCTTGCGCCTCGGTGGAAACGGCGAGGCCTGCTGCAACGTCAGCCAGAGTGCCGCCGTTAGCTATCACTGCTTGCCAGTTGGCAAGGCCACCAGCGTCTGCCGCACGGCCCAACAGTTCAGTGTACAAGCTACTGATAGGAGCCGCAGAGGAAGTATCGGCAAACTCGGAGGAGTTCAGGAAGCTATTGGCGATGTCGGTCAACGATGCACCGGAATTCGCCAGGCCAGCGAACGCCTGAGCGCCACCCAGATCTGCGTCACGACCCAGAATGCCTTCGAACATGCGCAGAGCTGTAGCTTCTGTATCGTTCTGTGCCAGAACAACAGTTTCAACAGCGCTGGTAGTAGTGTTGACGAAGGTCAGGAACTCAGCGCCAGTGATCGAGGCAGTTTGCGCGCCGGTCAGGTTGACGTTGAAGTTGTTGCCAGCAGTGAAGGTGTAGTCAGCAACCGAACCGTCCAACTGAACAACGTCGTAGCCTGCGCCTGCATTGACGACGTCTGCGTGGTTGGTGCCACTCAGAACGATGGTGTCGTTGCCGCTACCGGTGATCACGTTGTTGTTGCCAGCACCAGCGATAACAGTGTTGTTACCGTTGCCAGTGATGATGGTGTCGTTGCCTGCACCTGCATCGATGAAGTTGTTCTGATTGCCATTGACGATGATTACGTCATCGCCCGTACCAGTGGTCAGCAGGAACTGAGTGGTAGCGGAAGCATCAGCCGACACAGCAACGCGAGCCAGCGACGAAACGTCGGCAGCAGCATCAGTAGCGATGGTCGGAGTGATGTTGACGTTCAGGTTAGCCTGGCTGTCCAGAATGATTGCCTTGGCAGCAGCCACTTCAGCAGTAACATTCAGGGTGACCAGATCGCCACGTGCACCAGCGATAGTGCCGGTGATGACGTCAGTAGTACCGGTTTGGCCGGTAGGAATCTGGAGAGCGTTTACGCCATCCCAGCTAGCGAGGTCTACGGTGGTCGCAGTGTCGAGAGCCAGAAGAGTACTGATTGCAGCCGTGGTGCTGTCAGTCAGATTGGTAGCCGTCAGAAAAGTGTTGAACTGAGTTGTAGTTACCGGGGCATCGTATTGCATGGGAAATTCCTGTTACTTCAAGCCATCTGGCCTGTGCTGCTAATTTTCTGCGTCAATGCAGAGTTTTCCCACGGAGACTTATAGCGGGCAGCGTTCATCTTCGTAGCGGGTGCGATGCAAATGTGTAACGCCACCAGGGGCTCTGTGCCAGTGGGGCCGTACATCATCTGGTTGGCGACAATGACCTGCGGCGCAGCGCCGCGGAAGACAAGGTGGCCAGACAATTCGTAAAAATGCTGATTGGGTCCTACCAGGCTGAAACCTGCGCAGACCAGAGGCAAAGACTTGCCGCGGGTACCTGTGAAGGCTCCCGAAGCGACATTAGGGCTAGGGCCGGAGCCTGCAACGGTAGAGGTGTAAACCAGGTCCACGCCTGCCGGCTTGTCGCCCCACAGGATGGAAAACCCTTCAAGGCGCCGGGTGCCGTGAGGTTCGCCTGCCCAGCCTTCCGTAGAGACCACATCACCTTCTCCCTGCAGATGCGCAACCAGCTTGAGCGCCACGGGCATGGGAGTTGACGAGATCGCCGCGCTCGGTTCGGCGGTCGCAGCAATAGTGAAATTGCGCATGATGGCGGTGGAGGTGTCGATTCGGTCGATGCGCAAGTCGATAGGGTCGATGACTGCATCGAACATATGGTATTCGGTGATCAGAACCGTGGTAATGCCACCCTTGACGCGAGCAACGATGGTATCGCCAAGCCGGGTCAGCATGTTCTTGCTGACACCTTCGGCCGGAAAGAAATCAATAGATCCCTTACCAAGGGGGGCTTGCTGCAGTGCGATGCACACAGGCTTGTCCGCGGGTGGCTGCGAGGCATAACGGAATATGTACATTCCTGGCTCGAGCAGCGTCACGCGAGAGCTGATCTTTAGTCCATCAAGTTCTGGAGACTGCACCCAACAAGCTTCCTTCTTATCCTAAGCCGGCTACGCCGTCAGTCCTTCTACAGGGCTGATAACACACTGCTCGGGTACTGCTACACATGGTTGGTGGCTCTGTGCTAGCCAGATTGCGAGATTAGTCCTTTGGTAGGAAAAGTCAATTTGAATCAGATGAATTTTCGTGGCTTTGTGTAGGAGATTTCTCGTGTACAAACTCTGGCCAAAAGTACCGTTTTATTGTCGCAAAGCGGCGGAATGCCACAGGTTTTCGAGTCCTTTCTTGTGCTCGGTCCGATTGATTCGAGATGTTTCCGCGCTGGCGTAGAGATTTACGTTTTTCTCTAAAGACCAGATTTGGCAAATCTGTCGAATTTCATATCAAGCGGGTCCAGCTCTCGATATTGTTCTACAATTCACGATAGGTGAATCGTTTAAGTTGCAGGCAGGGCGCCTCGTGTGCTGACGGTCTATGCCGTATAAAGGCTTGTTGAAGTCGGATCCGTATCCTTTCACTGCTTACTGCGCCTTTGCCTATATGACAGTTTTTGCATTGCGCGCTTTTTTGCACTGTCAGATTGAAAGATTTAACTTTCGAAGTTTGTTCAGGTTTCCGGCGGTATGTGTGGCGGTGTCGAACCTTGACGCCCGGAAACCTTCACTTGTATCTGGCTGAATTTTGCGTATTTTGATGGCGCCTCAATGCTGCTTTGCTTCAAAAGCAGGTGCTACACTGCCGCGCGTTCATCGCTCTCTCATCAGTACGGATTCTATGAGTCGTTCACACGAAAATAATTTGCAGGTAGCCCTCAAGGCTTGCAAAGGCAGCTTTATCTCAGTCGGTTTCTTCAGTCTGTTTGTAAACGCCTTGATGCTGGCCCCCACCCTTTACATGATTCAGATATCCGGACGAGTGGTGCCCAGCAGCAGCGTCCCGACCTTGATCATGCTGACCTTGATCCTGACCGTACTGATGATCACTATGGGAGCGCTGGAGTGGGTTCGCTCCAGAATCATGGTTCGTATCAGCAACAGGCTGGATGTCCTTCTAAGCCGTGACGTCTATCGAGCCAGTTTCAGGAAAGCGTTGAGAAGTGGCGGTATGGATGCGTCGGCACAATCTCTAAACGACCTTACATCGTTGCGCCAGTTCCTTACCGGTAATGGCCTTTTCGCATTTTTTGATGCTCCCTGGCTGCCCATTTATACCGCCGTGATGTTCCTGTTTCACCCATGGTTTGGATGGATGACCGTCGGTTCTGCAATCGTGCTGATAATACTTGCCTATCTGAACCACCGGTTCACCGGTAAGGCACTGACCGAAGCCAATCAGCAGAGCATGGTTGCGAATCTGGTGACTACCAAAAACCTGCGTAACGCTGAAGTCATCGAGTCCATGGGGATGCTCGATACTCTGATGGCTCGTTGGGGTGTTCGTCAGCGCAGAGTCCTGGTGCTGCAGTCTGATGCCAGCGACAAGGGCGGTATTGTTACCTCAATCTCAAAAACCTTCAGGAACTGGGCGCAGTCGATCATGTTGGCTCTGGGTGCGTACCTGGTCATAACTCACCAAATGAATCCTGGCTTGATGATGGCTGGCTCACTGCTGTTGGGGCGCGCGCTTTCTCCGGTCGATCAGATTATCGGCACTTGGAAAGGTTTTGTGGCTGCGCGCATTCAGTACACTCGCCTGAGTGAAACGCTTGAAAAGCTGCATAACGAACCGGATCGCATGGCTTTGCCTGATCCCGAAGGGCATATTCAGGTCGAAAACCTGGTAGTCACACCGCCGGGTGGCAAGAACCCGGTCATTCGCAACATCAGTTTCGTAACGCCGGCTGGCACCATTGTGGGTATTGTCGGGCCGAGCGCGGCAGGCAAATCGACGTTGGTAAGAGCTCTGTTGGGCATCTGGCCTGCGCAGCACGGCACGGTGCGTCTGGACGGTGCCGACATCAGTGCCTGGGACAAACAGAAGCTTGGCCCGCACCTTGGCTATCTGCCACAGGATATCGAACTGTTCGAGGGCAGCATCAGCGATAACATCGCCCGGTTTACCAAGGTCGACCCCGAGAAAGTGGTTCTGGCGGCGCGCACCGCGGGTGTGCATGAAATGATCCTGCAGTTGCCTGACGGCTACGACACCGTGATCGGCAGTGATGGCGTCAACCTGTCCGGTGGACAGCGTCAGCGCATCGGTCTGGCCAGGGCTATCTACGGCAGCCCGCGGTTGATTGTGCTGGATGAGCCCAACTCCAATCTCGATGAAGTCGGCGAGCGTGCCCTGAGCGTGGCGCTGCAACTGATCAAGGAGTCAGGTGCCACGGTATTCATCGTCTCTCACCGCCCCAATATTCTGTCGCGGCTTGACCGGGTAATGGTCATGAACGCCGGCACCATCACCTTGTACGGCGCGCGTGATCAGGTCATTGCCGAGTTGGCACAGCAACAGGCCAAGGCGCAGCAGGCTCAGCAACGAGTGGCTCCTGCAGCCACCGGTGTTGCACCGGCGCAACCTGGCGCGTGAAAGGAATTCATGAATGAGCATTAAGACAATATCCACGCTCGACACTCACGCGGATGACATGCCCACCTCCGATCGCGGGATTCGCCGGATCGGTGTGGCGATCGTACTGGTCACCTTCGGCCTGTTCGGTACCTGGGCAGCGCTGGCTCCATTGGATAATGCGGTGTATGGCTCAGGTGTGGTGATGGTGCAGAGTTATCGCAAGACGGTTCAGCATCTTGAAGGCGGTATCGTCAAGGAACTGCTTGTCCGTGATGGGGACACCGTTCACAAGGGTGATCCTCTGATCGTGCTGGACGACTCGCAATTGCGCTCTCAATACGAGTCGACCCGCAATCAGTTGATTTCTACCCAGGCCAGGGAGGCGCGACTGCGCGCCGAGCGCGACGAACTGCCCTCGATTCCGCCACTGACCATCAGTGGTACGGACAGTGTGCGGGCCAAAGAGGCCATAGCAGGCGAGCAACAGGTATTCAGCACCCGGAAAAACTCCCGCCTGACCGAGATATCGGTACAACGCGAGCGCATCGGGCAATTGAAGCAGCAGATCAGTGGTCTGCGAGACATGATCCGCACCAAGATCAGCCTTGAAAAATCCTACAGCAGTGAGATCACCGAGCTGAAGGATCTGCTATCTCAGGGCTTCGTGGATAAGCAACGATTGCTTGAGCAGGAGCGCAAGCTGGACATGCTCAAGTCCGAAGTGGCCGATCACGAGTCCACGATCACCAAGACTCAGCTACAGATCAGCGAGACCGAACTGCAGATCATTCAGTTGAACAAGAACTTCAGCTCTGACGTCGCGAAAGAGTTGAGCGATGTGCAGTCAAAGGTATTCGATTTGCAGGAGACCGCTACCGCGCTGCAGGACCGTCTGTCTCGCGTGGTCATTCGGGCCCCTGAGGACGGCATGGTACTGGACATGAAGGTTCATACCGTGGGCGGTGTAGTCAGCGCTGGCACGCCGTTGCTGGATATCGTGCCGGAATCTTCCGAGCTGGTCGTTGAGGCTCATGTCGCTATCACCGACATTGACCGGATTTCCATCGGCAAGCTGACGGACGTTCACTTCAGCGCCTTCAACAGTGCTACTACTCCTGTCATCGAGGGTGAGGTGACGCGTATCTCCGCCGACCGTTTGAAAGACGATGCCGGTGAGCCGTATTACCTGGTTCGGGTAAAACTGACCGAGAAAGGCTTGAAGCGTCTTGGTGACCACAAGCTGCAGCCGGGCATGCCCGCTGAAGTGCTGATCAATGCTGGCGAACGGACCATGCTTCAATACCTGTTGAAGCCGGCGTCCAATGTGTTTATCAAATCAATGATCGAGGAATGATCGTGCTGCGCTTCGTTCCTGTGTTCCTTTCCCTCGGGCTGGTCAGTATTCAGGTTCATGCAGACCCTACGCAGCCCGCTGCGCCTCAGGTCACCAGTGCTTCGGCATACTCCGTGGATCTGATGAAACTGTATCGAGAGGCGCGTCTGGAAGACCCGCGAGTGTTGTCTGCCTATCTGCGTGCTCAGTCGGCAGTCGACAGCGAGCGTGATGCCTTTGGCGGGCTGTTGCCGCAGGTCACTGCGAACAGCAGTTACAACCGGATCCTGCGCAAGGATGACACGGAGCGCGAGCTTTATAACAACTCCAGCTATTCGCTCAACCTGACCCAGTACCTGTACAACAAACAGGCTTGGGAAGCCTACCAGAAGGCCAAGAGCACGACGGAGCAGAAGGGGCATCAGGCCGAAGATGCCCAGGCTGAGGCCACGGTTGATCTGGCCAAACGGTATTTCCAGGCGCTGTCTGCCGACGATGAACTCGAGCTGATCATGGCTGAGCGCCGGGCGACGCAAAAGAGCCTGGATCGGGTCAATGCGATGTACGACAAGAAGATGGCCGTGGTCACTGATCTGCTGGATCTAAAGGCGCGTGTCGATTTGCTGGCCGCACAGGAGGTTGATGCCCGTAACCAGATCAGGCTCAGCCGTGCTGCGCTCTCTGAAATTGTCGGGCGGCCGATCACCGAGCCTTTGAGCCGCATCAGAAACGACATTGCGCTGCAGGCGCCGTCTAAATCGATGGATACCTGGGTGGCCCAGGCCATCGACAGCAACCCGCTGCTCAAGGCTCGTGAAAGCAGTCTCGACGTTGCCAACGCCGCGGTACGTGAAGGCAAGGGTGGGCATTATCCGACGCTGACCTTCACCTTGGGTGCCCAGCAAAGTGACGTGGGCTACGACAACACCCTGTCACCGCGCAGCGACAGCTATGTGGCGACAATCGGCGTGCGCGTGCCGATTTACAGCGGCGGCTCGACCTCTGCGCGGGTGCGTGGGCTGTACAACGAGCAACTGGCCACCGAACAGGATGTGGAAAGCGTGCGCCGCCAGGTGGTCAAGGAAACCACCAACGCCTACCTGACGGCGTTTTCCAGTGTCGAGAAGATCCGCGCCAACAAGAACGCGCTGGGATCGGCAGAGCAATCGAGTATTGCGGCGCAGAAAGCCTTTTCCTATGGCGTGGTGAACGCGGTCGATGTGCTGACCAGCGTGCAGAACGAGTTCAAGGCGCGGCGTGACCTGCTCAGGGCACAGTACGACTTCATCACCAACCTGTTCATCCTCAATCGATGGGCAGGCCGTCCGCCGCAGGAGAGTGTCGACAGCGTCAATGTCTGGCTGGGTGGAACCAATCCGGCAGTCGAGAAGGCTGCGGACTCGGCCTTGAAAAAGACGCCCTGATCGCACCTGCTACGCGCTTAAGGGCTTGTGCCTGGTGGCTCTTCTAGCGACGAGCCGCCAGCACCTTGCGGTAGATATCCAGCGTGCTCTGCGCGCAGGCATCCCAACTGAAATGACGCGCACGCCCCAGCCCTGACTGAACTTTGCGCTCACGCTCTTCTGGCTGTTCCAGTACGGCGAGCATTGCAGTGCTGATGCTCTCCGCACTGTTCGGGTCGACAGCCCATGCTGCATCCCCCGTCACTTCCGGCAGTGAAGAATTGTTGGACGCGATCAGCGGACACTGCGCCGCGAATGCCTCGATGGCCGGCAGGCCGAACCCTTCATACAGCGAAGCAAACACCAGCGCTCCGGCACTTTGCAGCAGCGCCAGCACCTCATTCTGTGGCAGGTAACTCAGCCAGCGACCTTCGCCACGTTGCTGCAACGCCTCAAGCTGCGGTAGCAGTTCTTCGTTGCTCCAACCGTCACGACCGACAATTACCAACGGATGCTCTTTACGTACCTGTGCGGGCAGTTGCTGGAAGGCTTCCAGCACGCGCTGCAGGTTTTTGCGAGGCTGCAGGGTGCCGACTACCAGAAAGAAGCCGGGTTTGAGGCTATAGGCGTCCAGCACCCTGTTGCGCTCGGCGGCGCCGATGCGCTCGAAATACACAGGGTCCACGCCTAGGGGCGTGACGCTGATGCGCTCTGGCGCTATGCCCAGGTGACGAATCATGTCCTGCTTGCTGTATTCGGAGATGGTGATGATGTGATCGGCACGTTCGATGCTGGTGGTGAACAGCCAGCTTTTCAGGCGCTTGAGGTCTTGCTTGATCCATTCCGGGTGCAGCACCGGAATCATGTCCATGATCGTAGCGACGACAGGTACGCCTTTGATCCGCGGGATATGGTGATCCGTGGCATGGAACAGTTGTACGTCTTTGGCGATGCTTGCCGAGCTACCCAATGGCAGTTTGAGGACGCCACTGAGCACGGCATGAATACGGTAGTCGCTGGACAACTGTTGCGGCTGACCACAGGCCAGGACTGGCAGGTGCTTGCCGAATGCGTAAGGTTTGACGTGGATATCTTCAGCCTGACTCAGCTTGGTCAGACTGTGCCAAAGCGCCCTGGAATATATGCCGATACCGTCCAGATGGCCGGCACGTTCGCCTTTCGCCCAGACCGTACAACTCAAGCCTATATCCATGTTCTGTCGTTCTCAATGTCGATCAATTACATTACTTCTCAATGGTGTACCAAGGCAGCGTATTACGCTTGCGTGTGGCGGATATGCGGAATCAGGCGCGGAATCGGGCGCGAAGACTAACATGCGGCGGCTTGGCTCGCACGGGGTGGCGAGCAGTTGCGGCGACGGAGTTACTGAATGGCAGGCATATTGTAGTGGCCTTCATGTTGCATAGCAGCCAGAGCACCCGGATAATGGGCCTTTGCCACGCCTTCGTGGCCCAAGAATGGAGCGTCTATGTTCACCCCTGTAATCCTGGCTGGCGGTAGTGGTTCGCGGTTATGGCCTTTGTCGCGGCAGAGTTTCCCGAAGCAGTTTCTTGCCCTTGATGGCCAGGATCAGGGAACCATGTTTCAACGCACACTGGCTCGCCTGAAAGGCCTTGAACACGCGCCTGCGGTTGTTGTGAGCAACGAAAATCACCGCTTCATTGTCGCCGAGCAGTTACGTGTTGCGAAAATGGGCAGTCGTCGTGTCATTCTCGAACCACTTGCCCGCAACACGGCGCCGGCCATCGCCTTGGCTGCGATTGAAGCGATGGCTGATGGCACCGACCCGATCCTGCTGGTGCTGGCTGCCGACCACCATATCCATGATGAAGAAACTTTCCGACAAGCGGTAGAGGTTGCACAGACGCACGCTGAGGCAGGCCGTCTGGTGACATTCGGTATCACCCCGACTCACGCTGAAACCGGTTTTGGCTACATTCACTGTGGTGAATCCATTGCTCAGGGTGGCTTCGCGATCGAGGCCTTCAAGGAAAAGCCTTCCCCGGAGATGGCTGCCGAATACCTATCCTCAGGTGCTTACCTGTGGAACAGCGGTATGTTCATGTTCCGTGCCTCGGTGTTCCTGGCTGAGCTGAAAAAGCATCGCTCCGACATATTGTCTGCCTGCCGCATAGCCTTGGCTGACTCCGATGCCGACAACTACTTCCTGCATGTCTCGGCCGAGAAGTTTGCCTTGTGCGCCGATGAGTCCGTGGACTACGCGGTCATGGAGCACACCGACCTTGGTCTGGTCGTGCCACTGGATGCAGGCTGGAACGATTTGGGCAGCTGGGCAGCGATCTGGGACGTGGGCCCGCACGACGAAAATGCCAACCGCCTGGAAGGCGATGTGATGGCAATCGACACGCGCAACTGCCTGGTGCAGTCGCACCATCGACTGGTTGCCACTGTTGGCGTCGAGGACCTGATCGTTATCGAAACCAAGGACGCCGTCCTGGTTGCCAACAAGCACAACAGCCAGCAGGTCAAGGACGTGGTCAAGCGTCTGCAGGCAGAAGAGCGTCCCGAGTTCGTCACTCATCCACTGGTCAACCGCCCGTGGGGCCACTACGACACGATCGATCTCGGCGAGCGTTATCAGGTCAAGCGCATCAGCGTACTGCCAGGTGAGTGCCTGTCGCTGCAGATGCACTACCACCGCGCCGAGCACTGGATCGTTGTATCCGGTACCGCCAAGGTTATCTGCGACGATAAGGAACTGATCCTGTCCGAGAATCAGTCCACTTACATCCCGCTGGGCGTCAAGCACTCGCTGGCCAACCCTGGCAAGGTGCCGTTGGAACTGATCGAAGTGCAGTCCGGCTCTTACCTGGGCGAAGACGACATCGTGCGCTTTGAAGACCGCTACGGTCGTCTGAAGAAGTAATCCGGCATCCGCTGAATGTTGGTCCGAACGCCCCGCAAACCTGTTTGCGGGGCGTTTTTCGTTGGGAAAGGAGCGGTTGTTCTGTCCATGTGTTTGCCGCCTGATCGCTCAGGACAGTGACAGGTCCTTGGATAAGCCTCGTCTAGCGGTTCTGAGTGAACTCCAGGATGACGTTGCCGGCGGCTTGCGGTGCGACGTAGATGCGCCCCGAGGCATCTCGATGCGCAACCTTGTTGTCTTCGAGGATCGCGCGCAGCGCATCGAGGCGTTTGGTGTGCAGCCGGATGGCAATCGCGTGGGGACGCTCTTCAACGCTGCCGGGCAGTTCGATGCCTGCAAACTCTCGGGCTGCCGTGGCTGCGTCTATGGCCCTGAGCAGGCCGCATCGTGTATCTGCTTCCAGTACCTCGTCGTTGTACTTCACCGCATCGCCATAGATCGCTCTCCAGCGGGTCTCCAGTAACCGGTGTTCTGCAAGGTAGGTGATCGCCAGGATTGCGTCCGCGCCATTGGGATGGTTTTGCCAGTCTGGAACCCATATCAGCTCTGGCCTGTGTTGATGGCAGATAAAGTTGGAGGCGTCCGGTAGTTCAGGGTCTATAAACAAGGCCAGGGAAACCACCGCTTCATCCTGACGACCATCGGGCAAGGTCATCTTGCGGCGAAAGTCGATACGACCCTGACTTTCCAGACCAGCCTGCACCAGACGGGTGTGGTCAGCATCGGCATCTTTGCTGTGCAGTGCTACCAACGAAATGCCTTCTTCACCGCGGTCGAGAAATTGCCCCAACTGACGGCCGAAACAGAAGCCGTTTACCGCGTTAGTTCCGAATTTGGAGGCATCCTCTACGCCGATCAGTTCGATGAAGTTACCCGGGAACATCATCAGGGATGTGACACTTCCCCAAGGGTGACGGCTGACCGGAGAGGGCGCGAACCCCATCTTGCGATAGAGTTCCAGTGCCTCGGAGTGATTGCGTACCGTGACCAGAGGATGATCGATACCCTGCGGGAACTGCGCGGTAGCTGTCATGGCGGGATCTCCTGTTAGCGTCGGGATTTTGCGTTAAAGGTAGCGAGGGCTGCGGGAGCGTCGCCTACTACCTTGGCTGGAGCGCCCGCAACCACGGTTCCTGCGGCTACCGGCTTGAGTACCACCGCATTGGCCGCCACGATTGCACGCGCTCCCACCTCAATGTTTCCCAGAACGGTTGCACCGGCGCAAATCAATGCGCCCCGGCGGATCTTGGGATGTCTGTCGCCCGCCTCGCTGAGTGTGCTGCCCAGAGTGACGCCGTGCCACAGGCTTGCCTGATCCTCGACTACAGCGGTCTCGCCAATGACCAGGCCAATACCGTGATCGACGAACAGCGCCCGGCCCAGACGAGCGGCAGGATGAATGTCGATGCTCCAGGTATTGGCCGCCCAGTTCTGTAAGAGCACCGCGCTTTGCACGTCTCCTTCAGCCCAGAGTGCGTGGGCGATGCGATAAGCCTGCACAGCGAGGATACCGCGGAAGGTCAGAAAAGCGGTGAGGTGGTCAGGACAAGCCGGATTGACGATTTCCAGGTGGTTTATATCGGCTGCGGCCGCTTCTGCGATACCGGGGTTGGCGTCGATGATCGACTTGAACCAGCTCTCCAGTGCTACGTTACTGGCTTGAGCCTGAATCTGACGCGCGAGGTTTGCGGCAAGCGCAGCCTCGAACGTTTCGTAGTCGAGCAGGTGGCTTTTGGCGTATTCGCCTAATGCTGGATTGCGTTCGCTCAACTGGTGAGCCTGTTCGCGAAGGCGCTGCCAAAGAGGGCTCATATCCATCTCCTGTGTCGGTAGGGGAGTATGGACATGGGGTCGAAGAGCGAGCAAAAACACAAACTGAAAACTTTGTTGCTTTTAGTGCAACACAAAAATGGAGCGTATCAGGCGCAAGGCGCGTTTCTCGCAGGCAGCCCAAAAACGATAAAACCGCGTCAGGGCGCGGTTTTATCGAGGTGTGCAGTTCGAAGTGTTTCAGGATGCCCCTGAAACCGAAGACTCGAATCAGACGTTAAACCTGAAATGCATCACATCACCGTCCTTGACGATGTATTCCTTGCCTTCCAGACGCCACTTCCCGGCTTCCTTGGCGCCTGACTCACCCTTGAACTGGATGAAGTCGTCATACGCCACCACTTCGGCGCGGATGAAGCCTTTTTCGAAGTCGGTGTGGATCACGCCTGCGGCCTGTGGTGCGGTTGCACCGACACGGACGGTCCAGGCGCGGACTTCTTCGACGCCTGCGGTGAAGTAGGTCTGCAGGTGGAGCATTTCGTAGCCAGCGCGAATTACGCGGTTCAGGCCGGGTTCTTCGAGGCCCAGGGCTTCGAGGAACATGTCTTTTTCTTCGCCGTCATCGAGCTCGGCGATTTCGGCTTCGATCTTGTTGCAGACCGGCACCAGCATTGCGCCTTCTTCTTCGGCGATGGCGCGGACCACGTCCAGCAGCGGGTTGTTCTCGAAACCGTCTTCGGCGACGTTGGCGATGTACATGACCGGCTTGGTGGTCAGCAGGTGGAAGCCACGGATGGTGGTCTTCTCGTCGTTGCTCATGCTCTTCATCAGGCTGCGTGCAGGCTTGCCTTCGCTGAAGTGTGCAATCAACTGCTCAAGCAGGCCTTTCTGGACCACTGCGTCCTTGTCGCCGCCCTTGGCGTTGCGGGTAACCTTTTGCAGTTGCTTCTCGCAGCTGTCGAGGTCGGCGAAGATCAGTTCCAGGTCGATGATCTCGATATCGCGCTTGGGGTCGACGCTGTTGGAAACGTGAATCACGTTCTCGTCTTCAAAGCAGCGCACCACGTGGGCGATGGCGTCGGTCTCGCGGATGTTGGCGAGAAACTTGTTGCCCAGGCCTTCGCCCTTCGAAGCGCCTGCCACGAGGCCGGCGATGTCGACGAACTCCATGGTGGTCGGCAGGATGCGTTTCGGGTTGACGATAGCTGCCAGGGCCGCCAGACGCGGGTCGGGCATGGCCACGATGCCGCTGTTCGGTTCGATGGTGCAGAAGGGGAAGTTCTCGGCCGCGATACCAGATTTGGTCAGGGCGTTGAACAGGGTGGACTTGCCGACGTTAGGCAGGCCGACGATGCCGCAATTGAATCCCATGGTGTTTCCCCTCGAGTGATGTCAGGCCTTCTGGCTGTGCAGGTTTTTCATCGCCCGGTTCCATTCACCGGCGAAGATATCCGGCAGCACGCCGAGGGCAAAGTCGATACTGGCGTCCAGTTTTTCCTGTTCGGCGCGTGGCGCTCGACCCAGGACAAAGCCGGATACCTTGCTGGCATCGCCCGGGTGGCCAATGCCAAGCCGCAAGCGATGGAATGTGTTCTGATTGCCGAGATGCGCAATGATGTCGCGCAGCCCGTTATGACCGCCATGGCCACCGCCCACTTTGAGTTTGGCGACGCCTGGAGGCAGGTCAAGTTCGTCATGCGCCACCAGAATCGACTCGACCGGGATGCGATAAAAGCCGGCGAGTGCCGCGACAGCCTGGCCGCTGCGGTTCATGTAAGTGGTGGGAATCAGCAGACGAACATCCTGACCCTGGTGCGTGAAGCGCCCGGTCAGGCCAAAGAATTTGCGCTCGGGAACGAGATTGACTCGTTGCGCCGCAGCAATACGCTCAACAAAAAAAGCCCCTGCGTTATGCCGGGTCTGTTCGTATTCGGCGCCTGGATTTCCCAGGCCCACGATCAGTTGTATGGCGGTCACGACAGGGGCTCTTCCTTTGGAGTTGAGGGTTGAACCGCTGACGACAGCGGCAATGTGGACGAAAACTGCTCATTTACCATGATGTAAACTCAGCGATCTCGCCCGCTTTGCCTGCTATCGCTCGCGATGTCTCCTGAGCAACTCCGACGTTACCAAGTAATGAATTACTCGGCAGCGCCTTCTTCAGCTTCACCTTCTTCTTCGTCTTTGACGATACGCGGTGCGTGGACGTTGGCGATTGCCAGGTCAGTACCGTGTGCCAAAGCGACGAACTCAACGCCTTTAGGGGCTTTCAGTTCGGACAGGTGAACGTTGTCACCTACTTCCAGCGTGCCCAGATCAACTTCGATGAACTCTGGCAGGTCTTTCGGCAGGCAGGTCACTTCCAGTTCAGTGGTAGTGTGCGAGATCTCGCCGCCTTTCTTGACCGGAGCTTCTTCGTTCAGGAAGTGGATCGGCACGATTGCGGTCAGTTTCTGGCCGGCAATAACGCGCACGAAGTCAGCGTGCATCACGTGGCCTTTGGCCGGGTGACGTTGCAGCGCCTTGATGATGACGTTTTGCTTCTTGCCACCAACGTTCAGCTCGATGATGTGGCTGTAGGCCGCATCGTTTTCCAGCAGTTTGGCAACTTCCTTGGCCAGCATGCTGATGGACTCGGGGGCTTTGTCGCCACCGTAGACGACAGCTGGAACCAGGCTAGCGAGACGACGCAGGCGGCGGCTCGCACCTTTCCCCAGGTCGGAACGCTGTTCTGCATTCAGGGTAAATTCGTTCATGTTGTATCTCCAAATTAACCACATCCACCGTTGCGTTTGCGACCAGCGCTCGGATGGTATGGGCAAAAAAGCCCCGCCCTGACCGGATGTCAGGGCGGGGCGCTTTTCGTCTGCGTGATGTCAGTTAACGGAACATCGCGCTGATCGATTCTTCGTTGCTGATGCGGCGAACCGCTTCGGCGACTACCGGGGCAATATCCAGTTGACGGATACGGCCACAGGCTTGAGCGGCGGCGGACAACGGGATGGTGTTGGTCACCACCAGTTCGTCCAGCACGGAATTTTCAATGTTTTCGATCGCCCGACCCGACAGCACAGGGTGTGTGCAGTAGGCGAAGACCTTGGCAGCACCATGCTCTTTCAGGGCCTTGGCCGCGTGGCACAGCGTGCCGGCGGTATCGACCATGTCATCAACCAGAATGCAGGTACGCCCTTCGACATCACCAATGATATGCATCACTTCGGAGTGATTGGCTTTCTCACGGCGTTTGTCGATGATCCCGAGATCGACACCCAGGGATTTGGCGACAGCACGTGCACGCACGACACCGCCGATATCCGGGGAAACGATCATCAGGTTTTCAAAGCGCTGATCTTCGATGTCATCCACCAGAACGGGGGAGCCGTAGATGTTATCTACCGGAATGTCGAAGAAGCCCTGAATCTGGTCAGCATGAAGATCAACCGTGAGTACACGATCGATTCCCACCACGGTCAGCATGTCAGCGACAACTTTTGCGCTGATTGCAACACGTGCGGAGCGCGGACGGCGATCCTGGCGGGCATAACCAAAGTAGGGAATCACAGCAGTGATTCGGGACGCTGAGGAGCGACGGAAGGCATCAGCCATCACGACGAGTTCCATCAGGTTGTCGTTCGTGGGTGCGCAGGTCGGCTGAATGATAAAGACGTCTTTACCGCGGACGTTTTCATTAATCTCAGTGCTGATTTCACCGTCGGAAAATTTTCCAACAGAAACATCACCCAGTGGGATATGCAGCTGACGTACTACACGCCGAGCGAGATCGGGGTTGGCATTCCCCGTAAAGACCATCATCTTGGACACGCGCAGTACCTAGAGGCTGAGGGTAACCTGGATGAGTATAGAAAATGGCAGGGGCGGCTGGATTCGAACCAACGCATGGCAGGATCAAAACCTGCTGCCTTACCGCTTGGCGACGCCCCTGTATTGAATCAATCGAGTGCCTGGCACTCAATTCCTGCTACAGAATTTGCAGCTTACGATGCAACATCGAGATGTTGCTTCCTTTCGCTACGAACCCCGTAAGGGTCTCTGTAAGAAGGGCCGAGACTTTATCAGCTTCAGCTTTGTTTGGGAAGGCCCCAAACACACAACTTCCAGTTCCGGTTAATTTTGCTTCGGTAAATTTACCTAACAAATTCAAAGCGTTACGTACTTCTGGGTAACGCCTCTCTACAACCGCCTTACAGTCATTTCGACTGTTTCCCTTGGGAACGGGGCGCACTTTAATGGGCGGCGTGTCGCGTGTCAACAACGGATCTGAAAAAATTTCTGCTGTACTTACAGCGACTTGCGGAACGAGCACCAAATACCACGGTTCTTCCGGGTCCACCGGGGTGAGAATTTCGCCGACGCCCTCAGCAAAAGCGGCATGTCCACGCACAAAAACCGGTACATCGGCGCCCAGCGTCAGCCCCAGTTGCGCCAGACGATCCTCATCCCAACCGAGCTGCCACAAATGATTCAGGGCCAGCAGGGTGGTCGCTGCATCCGAGCTGCCGCCGCCGATACCGCCACCCATGGGCAGGCGTTTTTCCAGCCAGATATCCATGCCCAGTGTGCAACCGGACTGTTTTTGCAGCGCTCGGGCAGCTTTGACGATCAGGTTGCTGTCATGCGGAACGCCGGGAACATCGGTCTGCAGGCGAATCTCGCCATCTTCGCGAACGGTAAAACCCAGTTCGTCGCCGTAATCGAGAAACTGAAACAGCGTCTGCAGTTCGTGATAGCCGTCAGGGCGACGTCCCAGAATGTGCAGCATGAGATTGAGTTTTGCCGGGGCAGGCAAAACCAGTTTTGGCGTGCTCATGGTCATTGCCCCAGTTTGCGAGGCTGCCAGTCCTTGATGACCAGCGTGACATCCAGGTCCTGCCCGTGCAGCTTGACGCGCTCTGGCAGCCAATAACCGTTCTGCTCGACGTAACTGAGGTATTCCACCTGCCAGCCATCCTGTTCAAGGCTGGCCAGCCGGTTGTCGCCATCGAGTGTCACGCTGCTTTTGCTGTCCGGTGCCGGCAGACCGCGTACCCACCATACGAGGTGGGACACGGGCAGCTTCCAGCCCAGTTGATCCTGCAGCAGTGATTCTGGCGAGGTGGCTTCGTAGCGGCCCTGATTGGCGACTTCGAGCACCACGGCGCCGGGCCTGCCGGTCAGCCGCGCTGCACCACGGCCGAGCGGGCCGGACAGGCGGATATCGTAGTAATCCTGGCGTTGCAGCCAGAACAGGGTGCCGCTGCCAGAGTCTTTCGGCGCGCGGATACCGACTTTACCGTTGATCTGCCAGCCATCGAGGCTGCTCAGTTGTTGTTTGTGCTCGCGCCATTGCGCGGGGTCACCCTTGCCCTGAACGGCTTCGCGGGAGGTGAGGCCGGCGCAGCCGGTGAGCAGGGCGATGAGGCTGAATACGATTACATGGCGCAAAAACATAACGTCAAAGGGTCTCTGATCCGGTCAAGCGTCGCAGTGTGCTGCGCAGGACGGTGCTGTCGGGTTGTTGTTCCAGGGCCTTGGCCCAGACTTTTTTGGCTTCGCGCTGCTCGCCCTTGGCCCAGAGTACTTCGCCCAGGTGAGCGGCGACTTCGTGGTCGGGGAAGCGCTCGAGTGCCTGACGCAGGTAGCGCTCGGCATCGTCCAGATTGCCCAGGCGGTAGTTCACCCAGCCAAGGCTGTCGAGCACTGCCGGATCATCAGGGCTGATCTGGTGAGCTTTTTCGATCAGTTCGCGGGCTTCGCTATAACGCGTGGTGCGATCGGAAAGGGTGTAGCCCAGCGCATTCAGCGCCATGGCGTTTTCCGGCTCGCGCTTGATGATGGTCCGCAGGTCTTTTTCCATCTGCGCCAGATCATTGCGTTTTTCAGCCAGCATGGCGCGGGTATACAGCAGGTTGGCGTCATCCGGGTATTGCTTGAGCGCCTGATTCAATACCTGCCAGCCACGATCCAGCTGATCATTGCTGGTCAGGGTTTCGGCTTCGATCAGGTACAGCTGCACGGCATAATCGGGCTCTTCGGCGCGGGCTTCGGACAGCCGTTTGGCGGCTTCGGCACCGTTGCCGTTGCTGACCAGAATATCGGCCTGGCGCAATTGCGCCGCCAGGAAGTCCGGGCCGGGGCCTACCTGAGCGTATTCGTTGAGCGCGCTTTGCGGGTCATCGCGCTCTTCGTGGATGCGGCCCAGATTCAAGTGCGCTGAATCGACATGCGCGCCACGGGCGATCAGTTCTTCCAGATAGCCCGCCGCTTCGTCCCAGGCCTTGGCTTCAAGGCACACCAGGGCCAGCGAGAAGCGCAGCTCGTCGTCATCCGGATACTGCTGCAAGAGTGCGGCAAACTGCACTTTCGCGTCTTCCATGCGGTTCTGCTCGACAAGCATGCGCGCATAGGTCAGGCGCAGGCGCTTGTCGTCGGGGTATTTCTTGATGCTTTTTTCCAGCAGGGGCACCGCTTCCTTGCCTCGGTTCATGCTTTGCAGCAGGCGGGCGTGCAGCAGGATCGGCGCGATTTCACCTTCTTTAGGCGGATTGTCCTCAAGCAGTTTCAGCGACTGTTCGGAATCGCCGTTCTGTTGCAGCAACAGCGCCTTGCCGAAAATCAGCTGACCGTTGTTCGGGTATTTGCCCAGCAGTCGGTCAAAGCTCTTGAGCAGACCATTGCGGGTGTCCGGATCTGTTTCGGCCGCCGACAGGGCCAGGAAATCGAAGTGCGTGTCGCCCTGGCCTTGCAGGACTCTCTCCATGTACACCAGCGAATCGTCGTAACGCCCGGCGCGCGCCAGTTGAATGGCGGCGGCGCGTTGCGCTTCAAGATTGCCCGGTGCGTTCCTCGCCCAGATCAATGCGGTATCCAGCGCCGACTGATCGGCACCCATGTACTCGGCAATCTGATAAGCGCGCTCCGAGACCCTCGGGTCCTGGGTCTTGATCGCCTGGGTCACGTAGTTGTCCAGGGCGATGTCGAAGCGGTTGCGCTGGCCAGCCAGCTCCGCACTCAACAGGCTGACCAGGGTGTCCTGAGTGAACGAGCCATAGACCTGCGGCTTGGCTTCAGGCGCGGGCGGGGCGTCCTTTTGAGCGGGCACAGGCTGTGACGAGGCGGGAGTCATGGACTGACAGCCGCCCAGAAAGGCGAGAGCAAGGAACAACGCGGAGGATCTATTCATATATAAGAAGGGCGGCTTACCTGCGGTGTGAGCATCATGACACAAGGCTGTTGGCAAAACCCACAGCCGTCGGAAAAACTGATGCAATGCGTGTGTTTGCAGTGTCGCGGACCCAAAAGCACGGTCTGCGACGAGCGATTGTAGTGGGACAATAATATGTGGTGGTTGTTCTGAGCTTATCGAAGTAGGACAATTACCGGCTTCACGTCACCACCTGCGACCCTGAATGGCCTTCCTTGCACTCGGTATCAACCATAAGACCGCCTCGGTCGACGTTCGCGAGCGTGTGGCGTTTACCCCGGAACAGCTGGTCGAGGCATTGCAGCAGCTCTGCCAACTGACGGAAAGCCGCGAGGCTGCGATCCTCTCGACCTGCAACCGCAGCGAGTTGTACATCGAACACGAGCACCTCGGCGCGGACAGTATTCTTGCCTGGCTCGCCGATTATCATCACCTCAGTCTTGAAGAACTGCGTGCCAGTGCTTACGTGCACGAAGATGACGCTGCCGTGCGGCACATGATGCGTGTCGCCTCGGGGCTCGATTCGCTGGTGCTCGGCGAGCCGCAGATTCTCGGCCAGATGAAGTCCGCGTACGCGGTTGCCCGCGAAGCCGGCACGGTCGGGCCATTGCTCGGTCGACTGTTCCAGGCGACGTTCAGCGCCGCCAAACAGGTGCGTACCGACACCGCCATCGGCGAGAACCCGGTCTCTGTGGCCTTTGCCGCAGTCAGCCTGGCGAAACAGATTTTCAGTGACCTGCAACGCAGCCAGGCCTTGTTGATCGGTGCAGGCGAGACCATTACGCTGGTCGCCCGGCATCTGCATGATCTGGGCGTCAAGCGTATCGTGGTCGCCAACCGTACGCTGGAGCGCGCCAGCATGCTCGCCGCCGAGTTCGGCGCGCACGCGGTGCTGCTGTCGGACATCCCGGCGGAACTGGTCAACAGCGACATCGTGATCAGCTCGACGGCCAGTCAGTTGCCGATTCTGGGCAAGGGCGCCGTGGAAAGTGCGCTGAAGCTGCGCAAGCACAAACCGATTTTCATGGTCGATATCGCCGTACCGCGGGATATCGAGCCTGAAGTCGGCGAGCTGGACGATGTTTACCTGTACAGCGTTGATGACCTGCATGAAGTGGTGGCAGAGAACCTCAAGAGCCGTCAGGGCGCGGCGCTGGCCGCCGAGCAACTGGTCAGCGTGGGTGCCGAGGACTTCATGTCGCGCCTGCGCGAACTGGCCGCAGTCGATGTGCTGCGTGCCTATCGTCAGCAAAGCGAACGGCTGCGTGACGAAGAGCTGAGCAAGGCGCAACGTATGCTGGCCAACGGCAGCAATGCCGAGGACGTACTGATCCAGCTGGCGCGTGGCCTGACCAACAAATTGCTGCATGCACCGAGCGTGCAGCTCAAGAAGCTGTCTGCCGAAGGTCGCGTCGATGCGCTGGCCATGGCCCAGGAACTATTTGCCCTCGGTGAGGGCTCGACGGATAAAACCCCGCAATGAAAGCTTCACTGCTCAATAAGCTGGATGTGCTCAGCGACCGTTTCGAGGAACTGACCGCGCTGCTCGGCGACGCGGAAGTCATCAGCGATCAGACACGCTTTCGCGCCTATTCCCGTGAATACGCTGAAGTGGAGCCGGTCGTTGCGCTCTACGCGCAGTTGCTCAGGGTGCAGGGTGACCTGGAGGGCGCACAGGCGCTGCTCAAGGACAGCGATCCGGACATGCGTGAAATGGCCGTCGAGGAAGTTCGCGAAACCAAGCAGCAACTGGTCGAGCTGGAAGCGCAATTGCAGCGCATGCTGTTGCCCAAGGACCCGAACGACGGTCGTAACGTGTTTCTGGAAATTCGCGCGGGCACCGGCGGCGATGAAGCGGCGATCTTCTCCGGCGACCTGTTCCGCATGTATTCGCGTTACGCCGAGCGGCGTGGCTGGCGGGTCGAGATTCTGTCCGAAAACGAAGGCGAGCATGGCGGCTATAAGGAAGTCATCGCGCGTGTCGAGGGTGACAGCGTCTATGGCAAGCTGAAATTCGAGTCCGGCGCGCACCGTGTGCAGCGTGTGCCGGAGACCGAATCCCAGGGCCGTATTCATACCTCTGCCTGTACGGTGGCGGTGTTGCCGGAGCCTGACGAGCAGCAGGCGATCGAGATCAACCCTGCCGACCTGCGGGTCGACACCTATCGTTCTTCGGGTGCCGGTGGTCAGCACGTCAACAAGACCGACTCGGCGATCCGCATTACCCACTTGCCGTCGGGTATTGTCGTCGAGTGTCAGGAAGAGCGTTCGCAGCACAAGAACAGAGCCCGGGCAATGTCCTGGCTATCTGCCAAACTGAATGATCAGCAGACCAGCGCGGCGGCCAATGCCATCGCCAGCGAACGCAAGCTGCTGGTTGGCTCGGGCGACCGGTCCGAGCGCATACGTACGTATAATTTCCCTCAGGGGCGAGTGACGGATCACCGCGTGAACCTGACTTTGTATTCGCTGGATGAAGTTCTGGCGGGCGGGGTCGATGCAGTGATAGAGCCGCTACTCGCTGAATATCAGGCTGATCAACTTGCGGCACTGGGTGAGTAAATGACCATCATCGCAAGTGTACTTAGAAGCGCCGAGCTTCCCGATTCACCGACTGCACGCCTTGATGCCGAGTTGCTGCTCGCGGCAGCGCTGGGCAAACCGCGCAGTTTTCTGCACACCTGGCCCGAGCGCATCGTCAGCACCGAAGCCGCGGTGGCATTCGCCGGTTACATGGAGCGCCGCCGCAAGGGCGAGCCGGTCGCTTACATTCTCGGCCAGCAGGGCTTCTGGAAGCTTGATCTGGAAGTCGCGCCGCACACGTTGATCCCGCGCCCCGAGACCGAAATGCTGGTCGAGGCCGCTCTGGAACTGGTGCCTGCCTACGCACCCGCTCAGGTGCTGGACCTCGGCACCGGCACCGGCGCGATTGCGCTGGCGCTGGCCAACGAACGCCAGCAATGGAAGGTCACCGCGGTTGACCGTGTGCCAGAGGCCGTCGCCCTGGCCGAACGCAACCGGCAGCGCTTGCAACTGAATAACGCTGAAGTCTTCGAAAGTCACTGGTTCAGTGGCCTGCAAGGTCGACAGTTCGACCTGATCATCAGCAATCCGCCGTACATCTCCGACGCCGATCCGCATCTGTCGGCTGGTGACGTGCGTTTTGAGCCGAGCAGTGCGCTGGTGGCCGGTTCCGACGGGCTGGATGACTTGCGCACGATCATCGAACAGGCGCCTGCACACCTCAACGCGGATGGCTGGCTGCTGCTGGAACACGGCTACGATCAGGGGCCTGCGGTGCGTGAACTGCTGATTCGCGAGGGCTTCGAGCGTATTCAGACGCGCCGTGATCTGGGCGAGCAT
The DNA here is from genome assembly GCF_020515645.1 of Pseudomonas sp. MWU16-30316. Lineage (NCBI taxonomy): Bacteria > Pseudomonadati > Pseudomonadota > Gammaproteobacteria > Pseudomonadales > Pseudomonadaceae > Pseudomonas > Pseudomonas sp. MWU16-30316. The sequence continues at coordinate 128,464 of NZ_JAIZAZ010000002.1, forward strand.
GAGCGCATCACGTTCGGATGCAAGCCGTGCTGAGTGACCAGGAGCTGCTGCGCTATAGTCGCCAGATTCTGCTGCAACACGTCGATATCGACGGCCAGCTAAGACTCAAGCAAAGTCGTGCGCTGATCGTGGGCGTCGGCGGGCTTGGCTCGCCGGTGGCCCTGTATCTGGCCGCCGCAGGGGTTGGTGAGCTGCATCTGGCGGATTTCGATCACGTCGACCTGACCAACCTGCAACGCCAGATCATCCACGACACTCAGAGCATCGGGCAGGCCAAGGTGAATTCGGCCATCGCCCGGCTCAGCGCGATCAATCCCGAGATCACCCTTGTCGCTCATCGCGCAGCGCTGGATACCGACTCACTGGACGCGGCGGTGCAGGCTGTCGATCTGGTGCTGGATTGCTCGGATAATTTCGCCACCCGCGAAGCGGTCAATGCCGCCTGTGTCGCCGCCGGCAAGCCGTTGGTCAGCGGAGCGGCGATCCGGCTCGAAGGGCAGTTGTCGGTGTTCGATCCGCGTCGTGCGGACAGCCCTTGTTACCATTGTCTGTACGGGCATGGCAGCGAAGCCGAGCTGACCTGCAGCGAGGCGGGTGTCATCGGGCCGCTGGTCGGTCTGGTTGGCAGCCTGCAGGCGCTGGAAGCATTGAAGCTGCTGGCCGGTTTTGGCGAACCCATGGTTGGTCGACTGTTATTGATCGACGCCTTGAGCACGCGTTTTCGTGAACTGAAGGTCAAGCGAGACCCGGCGTGCAGCGTCTGTGGTCCGGCCAGCGTGCAGGGCGAGCATGCTTGACGTTCATATGAGCCATGGCAGCGATGCGCCGGTCGGAATCTTTGATTCCGGGGTCGGCGGTCTGTCAGTGCTCAATGAAGTCCGTCAGCTGCTGCCCAGCGAGTCGCTGCTGTATCTGGCGGACTGCGGGCACATTCCCTACGGCGAAAAGACTCCCGAATTCATCATTGAGCGGTGCCTGACGATTGCCGGGTTTTTCCGCGAGCAGGGTGCCAAGGCGCTGGTCGTCGCCTGCAACACGGCCACGGCAGCAGGTGTGTCGCACATACGTCAGCGCTACCCGGACTGGCCGATTGTCGGCATGGAGCCAGCGGTCAAACCGGCTGCCGAGGCGACCCGCAGCGGTGTCGTCGGTGTGCTGGCGACCACCGGAACGCTACAAAGCGCCCGCTTCGCGGCCTTGCTGGACCGTTTTGCCAACGATGTGCGGGTCGTGACCCAGCCGTGCCCCGGGCTGGTCGAACTGATCGAAACCGGCGATCTGGTCAGCCCGCAAATCCGTCAGTTGCTGCAGCACTATGTAGAGCCGCTACTGGCAGCGCGCTGTGACACGATCATTCTGGGCTGCACGCACTACCCGTTCCTCAAGCCATTGCTGCGCCAAATGCTCCCCGAATCGGTCACCCTGATCGACACCGGAGCCGCAGTGGCGCGACAGCTGCAGCGTCTTTTGGCACGGTCCGACCTGCTTGCCAGTGGTGTCGCACGCGACACTGTGTATTGGTCTAGTGACATACCGGACAATTTCAGAAAAATCCTACCTTTTTTGTCGCAAAACGTCGGCGATGTGAGAAGCTTCCGTTTGTAAAAAAAACGTGAAAAAAGGCGCTTTTGGGGTGAACTAACGTCGCCTCCGCGGCTTCTATAAAAGCGGCTGATGAATTCCAACACTTTTCGTACAATTTAATATATTTAGGACGTTTCTCATGAAGAGACTCTTTTGCCTGGCCGTGATTGCGGCCGCTTTGGCAGGGCAAGCTTCAATCGCGCAGGCTGATGGTGTTGAGTTTTCGGTCGGTCAGACCGGCGAGTCGACCATGACTTATCGTCTGGGCGTGCAGTTCGATTGGGATAAAACCTGGCTGCAAAGCGACATCGGCCGTTTGACCGGCTACTGGGATGGCGCTTACACCTATTGGGATGGCAAGGACTACAAGGATAACCACAGCCTGTCGTTCTCCCCGGTTCTGGTCTACGAATTCGGCAACGGCAACGTCAAGCCATACGTAGAAGCCGGTATCGGCGTCTCGGTGTTCTCCAACACCCAGGTTGAAGACCGCAAGTTCGGTTCTGCCTTCAACTTCGAAGACCGTATCGGTTTTGGTCTGCGCTTCGCGGGCGGGCATGAAGTCGGTATCCGTGCGACCCACTACTCCAACGCCGGCATCAAAGAGCCGAACGACGGTATAGAAAGCTACGCACTGCACTACAAGATGCCGTTCTGATTTGACTGGCATTCGTGCCAACGCTTCGCTACAGCACAACGTAATGCCCTGCCCAAAGCCATTGCGCACAAAATGCTTTTTTATCGCGATGGCACTGACAACGCAGAGTGCGACGTTAGTGACGGCTGAGTTCTGGCGCTGATCCGGGGGATGCGAGGCAGAACGCCGAGCAAGCCGCACCGGGCCAAGGATGGCCCGTTGCGGCGGCCCCCGGATCAGTGTCAGGGCGAAGGAACCCGACGAAGTCGGGCCGGAAACAGGAGCGAAAGGCTTTGGTTACTTTGGCCTTATCAAAGTAACTCGCCGAGGGGCGAAAAGGTGACCTGAGTCGGGCACCAATTCACCTGATGTCGAAGAACCGCCGTGTGACGCGGAGCGTCACGAAACGCATTACCACGCGGAGCGTGTGAACGATAGTTATCAACCAGGCAACACTGATCAAAGATAAGCCGTCGCAATCCCTTTGCGTTCGTTCAGGCAATCTTCCGCACCCGCTTCGAATTCACGACAGATCAACGGGCGTTTCTCGTAGATCGTACACATCATCGTGTTGCGATCCAGCGCAGCGCACCAGCCGTCATCCAGACGCAACATGACCTCGCCACCCCACTCATCGGTATCGATGTAACGCTCAGGCACGCCCGTATCGGTGATCAGCATCACTTCCAGTTGGCAGCAGCAGGCTGCGCAGGTCGAACACGTGACCGCGGGTTCTTCGCCGTGGATCTCTGCGAGCGGGATGAGTGTAGCGTTCAGAGCGGTTCTCCCGAGTGTCTGGCGGCGCGGGCTGCCAGCCATTGCAGCAGGGGAAATACACCCGCCCAGACCAGGCCCAGCACCAGCATGCCTGGCCACACTCCAAGGGGAAGATGGACCTGTGCCAGTTGCGAGCCGGCATAGTACGACATCGGGCCGCCAATAGCGCCCAGCACGACTGCGCGCCATAGTGGCTTCGCCGTCCAGGCCAGGCAATGATTGAGCGTGGTGCCCAGCACCGCCCACAACAGCGCCAGCCACAGCGGCAAGAGATAGCCGCCCGTGCCGAAATCAAAAACGCCGAGTGTCATCAAGGCACTGTCCAGCACGATACCGATCATGGTCACGGTCAGAATCAGCCGGCCTTCGGCTGCCCATGAGCTGATCCACATAAAATGCACCGCCAGGACGCCGATGGCGATCAGCAGCCAGAAGCTGTTGCCGCCCAGTACGCAGGCGAACCAGCCGATCTGAAACAACAGCGCATTGGCGATGGATTTAAGCATTGAAGCGCCCAAGCAAGGGTTCGCGCAGCGCTTCGGGCTTGGCGAGCAGCAGTTGCGCGGTGCCAATGGTCCGCTCCAGGAAGCCGCCTTCGCAGTAGCACAGGTAAAACTCCCACAGGCGCAGGAAATGCTCGTCGTAACCCAGCTCAGCGAGTTTGCCGTGAGCGTTTTTGAAGTTGTCGTGCCACAGGCGCAGGGTGCGTGCGTAGTGCAAGCCGAAATCTTCCATGTGCAGCAGGTTCATGTCGGTATCGCTGCCGACGATGTCGAGCATCTTCGCCACCGAGGGCAGGGCGCCACCGGGGAAAATGTAACGCTGGATGAAGTCCACATTGCGTTTGGCCTGTGCGTAACGCTGCTCGCGAATGGTGATCGCCTGCAACAGCATCATGCCGTTGCTTTTCAGCAGGTTCGCGCATTGCTTGAAGTACGTGGGCAGAAAGCGATGGCCGACCGCTTCGATCATCTCGATGGACACCAGCTTGTCATACTCACCGGTCAGGTCACGGTAGTCGGTCAGCAGCAGCGTCACGCGATCCTGCAGGCCCAGTTCGATCAGCCGTCGCTCGGTGTAGGCGAACTGTTCTTTGGACAGGGTCGTGGTGGTCACCTGGCAGCCGTAGTGCTGCGCAGCGTAAATAGCCATGCTCCCCCAGCCGGTGCCGATTTCCAGCAGGTGATCGGTGGGTTTCAAGGCAAGTTTCTGGCAGATACGCTCAAGCTTGTTCAACTGCGCCTGTTCCAGCGTGTCGTCTTCGCTGAGGAACTGCGCGGCCGAATACATCATCGTCGGGTCGAGAAACTGCTCGAACAGGGTGTTGCCCAGGTCGTAGTGGGCCGCGATGTTTTTCTGCGAGCCTTCGCGCGTGTTGCGGTTGAGCCAGTGCAGCGCATGAATCAGCGGGCGGGTCAGGCGTGCCATTCCGCCCTCCATCGCATCCAGCACATCCAGATTGCTGACAAACACCCGGACCACCGCCGTCAGGTCTGGTGTCGTCCAGTAGCCATGAATGAAGGCCTCACCCGCACCGATGGAACCGTTGCTGGCGACCATGCCCCAGGCTGCCGAATCGAGAATGTGGATTTCAGCCTGAATCAGTGCGCCGTTCTTGCCGAACACATGGCGCTCACCCCGTTCGATTACTACCAACTGGCCGTTACGCAGTCCTGCGAGTTGCCTCAGCACGCCTCGACGCAAGAGGTTGGCAGTCAAACCATTGGTGCCCAGATTGGCAGAAAAACTACTGCTACTGCTTTTCATGGAGTGAGTCCTTGGATTGCGCGGCGGCAGCACGGTACTCGCCGTCAGCGGCCTGATGGGAAAAGATGGGTATGCGTTTGACCAGCAGGCGCATGGCCTGCCAATAAATGGCCAGACAGGTTTTCGCGGTCATCCATGGATAAGCGATCAGATAGCGGTGCAGCGTCTTGCGGTTCAGATTCTGGCGGGTCAGATTGAGCGTGGCGTCGAACATCTTCAGCTCGCCTTGCCAGTCAGCCATGTGTACACCAATCCGTTCGGCGGGCTGGCTGAAGCTCATGCGGTATTCGAGATCACGTGGCAGGAACGGGGAAACATGAAAGGCCTTGGCCACGGCAAAATGCTGATGGCCTTCACCGGTGGCGGGCAGCACGTAGCTGTAGCGCTCGCCCCACGGGGTGTTGGTGACTTCACACAGAATGCCGGCCAGTGTGCCGTCTGCCTCATGGCAGTAGAAAAAACTCACCGGGTTGAACGACAGGCCCCAACTGCGTGCCTGGGTCAGCAGGCAGACGCGACCCGACGGAATGCGGCCCAACGCTTTGCCGACCCGCTCGCGGACCGCCTGGATGAGCGTCAGCCCTTGCCCGGTCAGCTCTGGCAGATAGTCTCGCTCACGAAACGAGAACGGCGCAAAACGCCCCCGACCTGCCAGTGGGGAAAGCCCCAGCACGCTGTCCTGCTCATCCAGATCCAGATAGAGCAGGCCTATCCGATAGGTGAACTCATGGGCGCGCGGTGCAAACCGCCGGTGGCTGATCCAGCCACTGTAGAGGGCGCTGTTCACAGCGTTTCACCAAAGGCCTGGGCGACACGCAGGCCGCTGACCACGCCGTCTTCGTGGAAGCCATTGGCCCAGTAGGCGCCGCAGTACCAAGTGTGATCGACACCGTTGATTTCCTCCCAGCGCGCCTGTGCAGCGATCGCACCGAGGCTGTATTGCGGATGGGCATAGTGGTAGCGGCCAAGGATTTTGGCCGGGTCGATGGCGGCAGTCTGATTGAGGCTGACGCAGAACGTCGTGTCGCTCTCGATCCCTTGCAGAATGTTCATGTCATAGGTAACGGCGGCCGACTGCTGTTCGCCGCCGCCCAAGCGGTAGTTCCAGCTCGCCCAGGCCAGTTTGCGCTTGGGCAGCAGTCGCGTGTCGGTGTGCAGCACCACATCGTTTTCGGCATAGCGCAGGGCGCCGAGAATCGACTGCTCGGCACTCGATGGCTGCGCCAGCAGGGCCAGGGCCTGATCGCTGTGGCAGGCAAACACCACCTTGTCGAAACGTTCGCTGCCCATGGCGCTGTGCAGCGTCACACCTTCGCTGTCACGCTCGACACGTGTGACCGGGCACGACAGACGAATGCGCTCGCGGAACGAGGCTGTCAGCGGTTCCACATAACTTCTGGAACCGCCCTGAATCACACACCATTGCGGGCGGTGGGTGACCGAGAGCAGGCCGTGATTCTTGAAAAAACGCACGAAGAACTGCAACGGGAAGCCGAGCATGTCGGCCAGCGACATCGACCAGATCGCCGCGCCCATAGGCACGATGTAATGATCGATGAAGCGCTGGCCATAACCGCCGGTCTTCAGGTATTCGCCCAGCGTGGTGTCCGCCGCGATGCGCTGGTTTTCCAGATCATCGACCGATTGGCGATTGAAACGCAGGATATCGCGCAGCATGCCCCAGAACCGTGGCGACAGCAGATTGCTGCGCTGGGCGAACAGGCTGTTGAGGTTGTTGCCGTTATATTCCACGCCGGTGCGCGGATCATGCACCGAAAAGCTCATTTCGGCGGGCTTGAAGCCGACACCCAGCTGGCTTAGCAGGCGAATGAAATTGGGGTAGGTCCAGTCGTTGAAAACAATGAAACCGGTGTCAATGGCGTAGGCGCGGCCCTCGACCTGCACGTCCACCGTGTGAGTGTGCCCGCCGATCCAGTCCGAAGACTCGAACACGGTCACCTCATGCGCGCGGTTGAGCAGGTAGGCACTGGTCAGGCCAGCGATCCCGCTGCCAATGACTGCGATCTTCATTGCGCGTCCTTATTCGACGATTCGTTGCGCGCCATGCGTTTGCCGAGGGCCAGTCGGGCGCGTGCCGGGAGCAGGGCCAGCAAGCTCATGCTGAAGATGAACAACGCCGGAAAGGCGATATCCAAGGGGCGTTTGTTGCGCCCCAGTTTGCTGGCGATATGTTTGGCGGCCTTCTCGACCGGCCAGCGCATCGGCATGGGGAAATCGTTTTTCTGCGTCAGCGGCGTGTCGACGAATCCAGGGCTGACCACCGTCACGTCGATGTTTTCGCTGGCCAGATCCAGACGCAGGGCTTCTAGTAGATAACGCAGGCCGGCCTTCGACGCGCCGTAGGCCTCGGCGCGGGGCAGCGCCAGGTAGGTCACCGCACTGGCGACGCCGACCAGATGCGGCTGATGACCTTTGCGCAACAGCGGCAACGCGTGCTCGATGCAGTAACTGCTGGCCAGCAGGTTGGTGCGCACCACACGTTCGACCATGGCCGCTTCAAACTGCCGGGCATCGATGTATTCGCAGGTGCCCGCGTTGAAGATGGCGGTGTCCAGAGCTCCCCATTGCTGCGCGATATCGCCGGCAATCGCCTTGACTTGCTCGGGGTCGGTGATGTCACCGGTCACCAGCAGCACCTGCGTGGGATAAACGTTCGCGAGGTTTTGCAATGGCTCAAGCGTGCGGGCGGTCAGCGCGAGCCGATGACCGGCGTTGAGCAGTTCTTTGGCCAGCGCCAGGCCAATGCCGCTGCTTGCCCCGGTCAACCAGATGCGTCGTGCAACAGGAGTGCTCATCCCAACCTCTTCTTCAACCAATGGATGACCCGACCCATGATGGGCAGATGTTCGTAGAGCAATGCACCGGCATCGAAGTAGTCCCGGTGCCGATAAACCTTGTCGCGCCACTTCAGGTGCGAACAGCCTTCTACCTGAATTGTCCGGCCGGCGGCTAGACGCGGATGCGAATAACTCATGGTCCAGACCAGATAGCCCTCGCCGGGGCGCACCTCGTCGAAGGCGTGGAAGTCGAAGTGCAGGTCCTGGACGTTGGCGTACAGTTCGCCGAAATAGCGGCGCATGGCGGCAAGGCCGTGGATATCGTGCATCGGGTCGCTGAACGACACGTCTTCGCTGTACAGCTCGGCAACCTGGTCAAGGTTGTCCTTGTTCAGCGCGGCAAAACCTTCGGCGAAGCGATGCAGGAAATCAGCCATGTTCGACTCCTGCGGCCGGCTGTCGAGCCGGTAGGGCCTTGAACGCTGCCAGGGCGCGGGCGCGGCTTTTGCTCAGGTCGACGATGGGTTTCGGGTAGTCAGCCGCGCCAAACAGGTCACCGATTAACGACGGGTCATGAATCTGCTTTTTATTCAGATCCGCCAGTTCCGGCAGCCAGCGTTTGATGAACACGCCTTCGGGGTCGAAGCGTTCCGACTGCGACAACGGATTGAAAATACGGAAGTAGGGCGCCGAGTCGGTGCCGGTGGACGAGCTCCACTGCCAGCCACCATTGTTCGAGGCCAGGTCGCCATCGATCAGGTGGCGCATGAAAAAGCGCTCGCCCTCGCGCCAGTCGATCAGCAGGTTTTTGGTGAGAAACATCGCAACGACCATCCTTAGCCGATTGTGCATCCATCCGGTTTCCAGCAACTGGCGCATCGCTGCGTCAATGATCGGCAGCCCGGTGCGCGCTTCTTGCCAGGCGCGCAGCTCTTCGGGGGCATCGCGCCACTTCAACGCCTCGGTTTCCGGGCGAAAGGCGCGATGACGCGAGACGCGCGGGTAGCCGACCAGCGTGTGTTTATAGAACTCTCGCCATAATAGCTCGTTGATCCAGGTCACGGTGCCCACGTTGCCGGTCTCGAACTCGCCCTGATTGCTGGCCAGGGCCGCGTGCAGGCACTGGCGCGGCGAAATCACCCCGGCCGCCAGATAGGCCGACAGCTGGCTGGTGCCGGGCTTGGCCGGAAAATCTCGTTCGTCCTTGTAGTAGCTGATCTGCTCGTCGGCGAACGCGTCCATGCGCCTTCTGGCTTCCGCCTCACCGGCTGGCCACAGGTCACGCAACGCTTTCGCTGGCGTGGCAAAGCCCTTGACCTGATCGGGAATCGGATCGCTTTTTATCGACTGTGCCGGCTGCGCTTTCGGGGTGCGCACCGGGTGCGGCATGGCCTCGTGCAGTCGGGTGTAGCAGACCTTCTTGAACTGGGTGAATACCTGAAAATAGTTGCCGGTCTTGGTCAGGATGCTGCCGGGCTTGAATAACAGCTGATCGAGATAGCTGTTGAAGTGCACACCGGCTTTTTCCATCGCCTTCTGCACTGCCTGGTCGCGACGGGTCTCGTTGATGCCGTATTCCTGATTGAGGTGCAGGCCCTCGACCTTGAACTGTGTGCACAGCTTTGCCAGCACTTCAGGCGCCTGGTCCCAGGTGTCCGCCTCGCGGATCAGCAAGGGAACATTCAACTCGCCCAGCGCTTTCTCGAGCTCGACCAGGTTGCGCAGCCAGAAGTCGACCTTGCAGTCGGCGTCATCATGGCTGCGCCACTGCGCGGGACTGAGCAGGTAAACCGCCAGCGTCGGACCGCGCTCCATGGCGGCGGTCAGGGCAGTGTTGTCTTGAGCGCGCAGGTCGCTGCGCAGCCAGATCAGTTGCATGAGAAGTCCTTAGATAAGTCCGAGCTTGCCCAGCTCGATCTGAGCGCTGAGTACGTCATGGGCAAGGGTCAGTCCAGATATCTCGTTGGCCTGTACGAGCAACTCGGCATTATGGATCTGCACCGTTGGTCCGCCCAGCACGACAGGGCAGGTGATATTGGCCAGCAATCGTGGCAGCTGGGTCACGTTCAGCGACTTGCTGGAATACAGCAATATGCCGCGTGGCTTGAGGTATTCGGCTGCCAGCGCCAGCTCGCCGACCGGCAATGGCCAGTCGAACACCTCGACCGGGCAATCGGCGCTGCTCACCAGCCAGGCCGCGAGCCACAGATGCGGCTCCAGCGGCAGATCGGACTGATTGACCAGCAGCAACGGGCTGCCATTGAGCTGACGGTTGTTGTGATAGATGCGCGCGCCGAACTTGCTGCGCAGCCAGGAGTAGAAAAACGTGCGCTCCAGTTGTGCGCCGAACTTGCCTTGCCAGCGCCGTTCCAGTTCGGCCAGCAGCGGCAGCAGCAACTGTTCACACAGTGTGCGCGGCGGGTACAGCGACATCGCCTGATTGAACACGTCATCGACCCGGCGTTCGGCCAGCTCGCCGATCGCGACCAGCAAGGTCTGACGCAATGCGTCCCAGTCGTTGGTCGGCGGCAGAGCGTCCTGGCGATTGTCGTCGATCAGGCCCTTGACCTGACTGACCGACACGCCACGGTTGAGCCAGGTCAGAATCTTCATGACGCGCTGCACATGCTCGTCCGAATACAGCCGATGACCTTTGGCGGTGCGGTGCGGGACAATCAGTCCGTAACGCCGCTCCCAGGCGCGCAGGGTAACGGCGTTGACGCCTGTCTGTCGTGCGACCTCGCGGATCGGCAGCCAGTCGCCCGGCACGTCTGTGTCTGTTTCATTCATGAGTCAAATCGCATTGCGCAGGCTGAGGTTTTCCGGGTGGGGCTGCATGTACACCTGCAGTGCCACATAGGGGTCCGGATGTTGGCGAAAATGATGCTTGAGCAGCGTCAGCGGCACGATCAGTGGCACGATGCCCTGGTGATACTGGGCGATGACCTGCTGGATTTCCTGCTTGTCCTCGCTGGTAATGGTTTGTTTCAAATAACCGCACAGGTGTTGCAGGACGTTGGTGTGCGTACTGCGCGTGGCGCACTTTTTCAAGGCCGCCATCAGTTGGCTGAAGTACAACGGCGCGATTTCGTTCGGGTCGGTGCGGCCCATGCTGCCGAGCATCTTGCCCAGCGCCTTGTACTGCACCGGATCGTTGGCCATCAGCTGGTATTTATAGCGCGAGTGGAATTCGGTCAGGGCGCGCCGGGTGATGCCTTCCTTCAACAGCTGTTTCCAGGCGGCATAGGCAAACACGCGGGTGACGAAATTTTCGCGCAGCACCGCATCGTTGAGCCGGCCGTCTTCCTCAACGGGCAGATCGGGATGACGTTCGCAGAAGGCCTGCGCATAGATCCCGCGACCACCGCCATCGACCGGAGCGCCGTTTTCGCGGTAGACCTTGACGCGCTCCAGACCGCAGGACGGGGATTTCTGCATGAAGATGTAACCGCATATATCGCCCAGCTCATCGGCCATCTGTATGCCGTAATCCGCCAATGCCTCGGTAACGTCCAGGTCACGATTGACCGTGCCGAGCGCCTTTGGATTTTCTGCGTCGCCTACCAGCCTGATCGGCTCGCGGGGGATGCCCATGCCGATAGCGACTTCGGGGCACGCCTGGACGAAATCGAAATACTTGCTCAGCGCCTGCGTACACAGATGAGATTCCTTGTGTCCGCCATTGAAGCGAACCTCGGCACCCATCAGGCAGGCACTGATGCCGAGTTTGGGTTTTTCGATTAAGGACGTCGCCATCAGTCACCTCTACAGAAGACTTGTACAGATAGTTCGTGCTGTACAACTTGTCTTCATCATAGGGGTGTAACTGTACAAGTCAAATTCTTTGTAGAGGGCGGTAAAAGCTACTTCCAGCCCATTCGCCAGGTATCCGCCTGTTGCAACACCTGCCACGGCAGCCGCTCGCTGCGCTGGGTCAGCACAGCCTGCAGTTCGATTTCCAGCACAGTGCCTTCTTCGTCCTTGAACAGCTCGGTGACCAGGAAGTGCTTTTCCCGGTTGAGCGGGGTGGCGGCTGTCCATTTCGACAGCAGCAGCTTGCGCGGGTTGATCTGATTCATTGCACATGCTCCAGCAGTCGGCGCGCTGCTTCCTGGCCACTCAGCCATGCGCCTTCCACGCGCCCGGACAGGCACCAGTCGCCACAGACATAAATGCCCAGATCGGCGTCCGACAAGGCGCCCCATTCGTGAGAGCCGGCAGGCCGTGCGTACAGCCAGCGGTGCGCGAGGCTGAACACTGGCGGGGGCATGGTGCAATCGATCAATTCCGCGAATGCACCGTGCAACTGTTCGGTGACCTGTTCTCTGGAAGCGTCGAGATTCTGCCTGCTCCACTGGCTGGTGGCGTGCAGCACCCAGGTATCGAGCGTGGCGTCGCGACCAGGTTTGCTGCGGTCGCGGGCCAGCCAGTCCAGCGGGCTGTCCTGCACGAAGCAACCCTGCATGGGCGTCTGCAACGGGGTTTCGAAGGCCAGCGCCACGGCCCAGGTCGGGTCCATCTTCACGCCTGCCACGACGCTGGCCAGTTTCGGCGCAGCAGCCAGCAGGGCAGTGGCCTGAGGGGCCGGGGTGGCGATGATCACATGGCTGAAAGGGCCGTGGCTTTCGCCTTCGGCATCCAGCAGGTTCCAGTGTTGTTCGCCACGGAACACTTCAGTGATGCGACACGAGAACGACACCGGCAGATCGCCGCGCATCGCCCGGGTAATGGCGCTCATGCCAGGCGTGCCGACCCAGCGCACCTGCTCGTCCGGAGAGGGGCTGAGCCTGCCGCCATGAAAGTTATAGAGCGAGGGTGTCCACTCGGCGACGTGACCCTGGGTTTGCCACTGCTTGACTGCGGTGGCAAAGCGTCGGTCACGGGCGGTGAAATACTGTGCCCCCATGTCCAGCGAACCTGCGTCGCTGCGCTTGCTGGACATACGACCGCCGCTGCCGCGGCTCTTGTCGAAAAGGTGCACTTGATGCCCGGCGGATGTCAGCGCCTGGGCTGCGGAGAGTCCGGCGATACCGGTACCGATGATTGCGATAGGGACAGTCATAGGGGCCTCGTTACCTTGTCTGTACAGACTACGCCGTAGTTAAAACCTGTACAATCTTCTTGTTTGGTATAACTTGCAGTGGTTTTAGAATTTAGCGGTTGAGTCACATTGCCACTGGCAAGGTCGAACGGTTCAGCGACTCGGGCAAAGGCCTCGAGGCTGCGTTTCATTCTGCTGTGGCCTATGGTTCAGCTGACAGTTTCGTTTTCCGGACCAGCGTCACGGACAGCGTCACTGGTAAAAATAAGACTACCCAATTGTCACCTACGCCACGCGAGGTTATCTGCCATGCACATATTGCTGACCGGTGGTACTGGTTTGATAGGACGAGCGCTCTGCCGTTTCTGGTCTGCTCAAGGCCATGAATTGACGGTATGGAGCCGAAAACCCGCCGACGTCGTCGAGCTGTGCGGCCCTTCGGTGCGTGGCATTGCCAGCCTTGATGAGCTGGGTACGCAGCCGGTGGATGCAATTATCAACCTGGCGGGCGCGCCCATTGCGGATCGTCCGTGGACCCGCAAGCGCCGCCTGTTGCTGTGGGAAAGTCGCGTCGGCCTGACCGAGCAACTGCTGAAATGGCTGGGCACTCGCGAGCAAAAACCTGCGCTGATGATTTCCGGCTCTGCAGTCGGCTGGTATGGCGACAGTGGCGAGCGCGAGATCGACGAAACCTCGCTGCCTGCCAAGGAAGACTTTGCCAGCCAGCTGTGCAACGCCTGGGAAGAAACCGCACAACGCGCCGAGGCGCTGGGCGTGCGCGTGGTGCTGATACGCACAGGCCTGGTGCTGTCCGATCGTGCCGGTTTTCTGCAGCGTCTGTTACCTCCTTTCAAATTCGGCATGGGCGGGCCGATCGGCAATGGCAGGCAGTGGATGCCGTGGGTTCACATCCAGGATCAAATCGCCGCGATTGATTTTCTGTTGAATCTGAATGAAGCAAAGGGTCCTTATAATGTCTGTGCGCCGTCGCCGGTGCGCAATCGTCAGTTTGCCAAGGCCCTGGCCGGCACTCTGCACCGGCCGGCATTCATGCCCATGCCGGCGCTGGCCCTGAAAGTATTGCTGGGCGAGCTTTCGGTATTGCTGCTCGGTGGCCAGCGTGCTCGGCCGGAGCGTTTGCAGGAAGCTGGTTTTACATTCAAGTACACCGAACTCGACACCGCCTTGCAGGATTTGCTGGGTCGCCACTGAACGCTGTTGAAATGAATAGGATGTTGCATGACCGATCACGCTTTGTTGCTGGTCAATCTGGGTTCGCCTGCCTCTACTCAAGTGGCAGACGTGCGCAGCTATCTGAACCAGTTCCTGATGGATCCTTATGTGATCGACCTGCCATGGCCAGTGCGCAGGCTGCTGGTCTCGCTGATTCTGATCAAGCGGCCCGAGCAGTCCGCACACGCCTATGCGTCCATCTGGTGGGATGAAGGTTCGCCCCTGGTGGTGCTGAGCAAGCGTCTGCAGCAGGCGATGAAAAAGGAGTGGTCGCACGGGCCGGTTGAACTGGCCATGCGTTATGGCGAGCCGTCCATCGAAACCGTGCTGACGCGGCTGGCAGAGCAGGGCTTCAAGAAAGTCACCCTGGCGCCGCTGTACCCGCAGTTCGCCGACAGCACGGTGACCACGGTCATTGAAGAAGCCAAACGCGTGGTGCGCGCCAAATCGTTGAAGATGCAGTTCTCGGTTCTGCAGCCGTTCTACGATCAGCCCGAGTACCTGAGTGCACTGGTGGAAAGCGTGCGGCCGCATCTGGAGCAACCTTATGACCATTTGCTGCTGAGCTTCCACGGTCTGCCCGAGCGGCACCTGCACAAGCTCGACCCTACCGGCAAGCATTGCCTGAAGGACGACTGCTGCATGACCGCACCCGCCGAAGTGCTCGCCACCTGCTATCGCGCGCAGTGCATACAATCGGCGGCGGCGTTCGCCAAGCGTATGGGCATTCCTGACGGTAAGTGGTCGGTGTCGTTCCAGTCACGTCTGGGGCGCGCCAAGTGGATCGAACCCTACACCGAAGCGCATCTGGATGAACTGGCGGCGAAAGGTGTCAGGAAGCTGCTGGTCATGTGCCCGGCGTTCGTCGCTGATTGCATCGAGACACTGGAAGAGATCGGTGACCGCGGTGCCGAGCAGTTCAAGGAAGCGGGGGGAGAGGAACTGATCCTGATCCCTTGCCTGAACGACGACCCCAACTGGGCGAAAGAGCTGAACAGGCTGTGCGAGCGTGCGCCGTTGATGTTGTGATGCGCTGAACCGCGGAGCATGGGCACGATAGTGTTCTTCCAGACGCTTATCGTTTCTCACGCTCCAGTGTGGGAATGCCCTGGGTGACGCTCCGCGTCACAAATCTGCGCCGCACCCCATGTTCAGGACAGGACGCAGAGCGTCCAGAACTGCATGCCAACGCGGAGCATTGGCACGATAGTCAAGAAGTGAAGCGTCAAGGCAACTGATCATCCAGTTGCTTGTTCTTCCAGCTGTCATTGCCCGGCAGGATCAGGTTCAGGGCGATGGCGGTCACGGCGCACAGGGCAATGCCTTTCAGGCCGAAATCGTTCGGTCCGTTGCCGGTGCCGATCAATACGCCGCCGATCCCGAACACCAGCGTGACCGAGACAATCACCAGATTGCGCGCTTCGGCCAGGTCGATCTTGTGGCGGATCAGGGTGTTCATGCCCACTGCGGCAATCGAACCGAACAGCAGGCACAGAATGCCGCCCATTACCGGGACTGGAATGCTCTGCAGCAGCGCCCCGAATTTGCCGATGAACGCCAGGATGATGGCAAAGAACGACGCCCAGATCATGATCTGCGGGTTGTAGTTCTTGGTCAGCATCACCGCGCCAGTCACTTCGGCGTAGGTGGTATTGGGCGGGCCGCCGAACAGGCCGGCAGCGGTGGTGGCGATGCCGTCGCCGAACAACGTGCGGTGCAGGCCCGGCTTTTTCAGGTAGTCGCGTCCGGTCACGCTGCCGACTGCAATCACCCCGCCGATGTGTTCGATGGCCGGGGCCAGGGCGACCGGGACAATGAACAGAATCGCCTGCCAGTTGAATTCCGGTGCGGTGAAGTGCGGCAAGGCCAGCCAGGCGGCGTCAGCGATCTTTTTGGTATCGACCACACCAAAGTAGAACGACAGCGCGAAGCCCACCAGCACGCCGGAGATGATCGGCACCAGACGGAAAATGCCTTTGCCGAACACCGCCACAATCAGTGTGGTCAGCAAGGCCGGCATCGAAATCAGCATGGCGGTCTGATAAGGAATCAACTGCACGCCATCGCCGGACTTGCCCATCGCCATGTTGGCTGCAATCGGCGCCATCGCCAGACCGATCGAGATGATGACCGGCCCGATCACCACAGGAGGCAGCAGGCGGTCGATGAAACCGGTGCCCTTGATCTTCACGGCCAGACCGAGAAAGGTGTACACAAAGCCTGCCGCCATGACACCGCCCATGGTTGCGGCCAGACCGAACTGGCCCTTGGCGAGGATGATCGGGGTGATGAAGGCAAAGCTCGAGGCCAGAAAGACCGGCACCTGACGCCCGGTGACGATCTGGAACAACAGCGTGCCCAGGCCTGCGGTGAACAGTGCCACGTTCGGATCGAGCCCGGTGATCAGCGGCATCAGGACCAGCGCGCCAAAGGCCACGAACAGCATTTGCGCGCCGGATAGAATCGTGCGCCACAGTGGATCGTTGAACTCCTGCTGCGTCATCGGGTTACGCGTCCTTCTGCTTGGTGCCGAAAATCTTGTCACCGGCATCGCCCAGGCCCGGAATGATGTAGCCGTGTTCGTTAAGACGCTCGTCGATGGAGGCGGTGTAGATCATCACATCCGGGTGCGCTTGCTCTACGGCAGCGATACCTTCGGGCGCCGCAACCAGAACCATGGCGCGGATTTCCTTGCAGCCAGCCTTCTTCAGCAGGTCAATGGTGGCGACCATCGAGCTGCCGGTGGCCAGCATCGGGTCGATGATCATCGCCAGGCGCTCGTCGATTTCCGGGACCAGTTTTTCCAGGTAAGTGTGTGCCTGCAGGGTTTCTTCGTTGCGGGCCACGCCGACCGCGCTGACCTTGGCACCCGGGATCAGGCTGAGCACGCCGTCCAGCATGCCGATACCGGCGCGCAGAATCGGCACGACGGTGATTTTCTTGCCTGCGATCTTCTCGACTGACACCGTACCGGCCCAGCCTTGAATGTCGTAATTTTCCAGGGTCAGGTCGGCCGTGGCTTCATAGGTCAGCAGCGCGCCGACTTCCTGAGCCAGCTCACGGAAGTTCTTGGTACTGATGTCGGCGCGGCGCATAAGGCCGAGCTTGTGGCGGATCAGCGGGTGACGGATCTCACGAATGGGCATGGGGAAAGGCTCCAGCGGGGCAAAAATCGGTCTAGGTTAATCTATTCAGCTGTTACTGTCTTAAAGCACGTGCAGTATCGTTACGAAGCTTCGACGTTCGCGGCTTTTGCAAGACACACGCAACGTTAGTCCAGAATCACTTGCTCTGGCTTGAACGGATGCGTACCTTTGCCCGCTTTTCTCAAACTGCCTTACCTGGAGAGCGTCATGTCCGCTGATCTCGAGCATATCCGTCAAGTCATGCGCGAAGCTGACTGCCTGTACACCGAGGCCGAAGTGGATGCGGCCATTGCCCGCGTCGGCGCGCAGATCAATGCCGAACTGGCCGAGCGCAATCCTGTCGTGTTCTGCGTCATGAATGGCGGCCTGATTTTCTCCGGCAAGCTGCTCACCCACCTGAACTTCCCGCTGGAAGCGTCCTACCTGCACGCAACGCGTTATCGCAACGAAACCACCGGTGGTGATCTGTTCTGGAAAGCCAAGCCGGAAGTCTCGTTCATGGACCGTGACGTGCTGATCATCGACGACATTCTCGATGAAGGTCACACCCTGGGTGCCATCATCGACTTCTGCCGACACGCCGGTGCCCGCGCCGTGCACACCGCCGTGCTGATCGACAAGGACCACGACCGCAAGGCCCGTCCGGACCTGAAAGCCGACTACGTCGGCCTGCCGTGCATCGACCGCTACATCTTCGGTTTCGGTATGGACTACAAAGGCTACTGGCGTAACGCTGCCGGTATCTATGCGGTCAAAGGGATGTAAGGCATTCTGACGGCCGCTTCTGCGAACAGGGGCGGTCGTCGATTCGCAATTACATGGAAACCCTCAATGAAGCTACTGATTCCCGGCGCCGTGGCGTTGGTGCTGTTGTCTGGTCTGGCAGTTGCCGCACCTGCTGCGCCGGTTTCGGCCAGCCCCATGCACGATCAATACCTGCCGCCTGACGACCTGAGCCTGCGCGAAGGTGTGCCCGAGCAGCAACAGTTGATGCGTGTCACCGAATACACCATCGTTGCCGGTAACCAGCGGCAGTCGAGTCAGCAGCCGATTCCGGTCACCTCGCCCTTGTCGCTGCGCCTCAAGGGCAAGTCGCTGAACAAGGGCGCGTCCATCTCCCAGGTGCTCGTGCACTTCGATGGCGGTGATAGCAAAAGCCTTAAAAAGCCGACCTATGATGAGCCGTCGCGCACGTTGACGCTTTATTACCCGCTGTCCCAATACCGTGTGCTGGTGGACTTGCTGCGCAACGAGAAGGTCTATTGCCAGTTCCTCAGTTATGCCAACGGGCACATCTGGGCTGATCTGCACACCACCTCTGCACGTGCGCGTTGAGCGCGGCGCTCGCCGGAGGGTAAACTGCCCGACCGTGAAAGTGTCTGCGACCTGCTGGAGCCTGTAATGCGTAAAGATAAGAAGCAGTTGATTGGCGATGAGATCGGCGATGAGCAGATTAAACTGTTCCTCGATTTCGAGCCGTATGATGCTACCTCGCCGTCGCTGCACAAGCTGATCAAGGCCTACCGTGGGCTGCGCATCAACGATTTCGAACGCTTTCTGGTGTTCTTCAAGGAAGCGGGCCATGACTTCGACGGCAAGGACGAGCACGGCAACGACTTCATCGCCCTGATCAAGGATCAGCGTAACGCTGACGAGTACATCGAACTGATCGAAAAAGCCCGCGGTTGACTATCCTGCCAAGGCTCCGCATTGCCAGGGCTGGACGCAGAGCGTCCGGAACTGCATTCCCACGCGGAGCGTGAGGAACGATAGGCGCACCAGAGAACACCTATCGTGCCAATGCTCCGCGTTGGCATGCATTTCGTGACGCTCTGCGTCACACGGCTACGCTGCACCGCACGCAAAGCGTACGGACGAAAGCTGCAGTCATTTGCGCGCCTGATACGCCTTGCCGTAATGCCGCTCCAATCGTGACTGCAACAACTCCAGCCCGATCGACATGATCCAGTACAGCACCGCTGCGGTGGTCAGCATTTCGATGTATCGATAGCTGGAGCGGCCGTAAGACTGTGCCAGAAACATCACTTCCCAGACGCCCATCACTGAAATCAGTGAGGAGTCCTTGAGCATGGAGATGAACTGGTTGGTGGTCGGCGGAATGATCGTGCGCATGGCCTGGGGCAGGGTAACGCGCCAGAAGATTTGCGCCGGGCGCAAGGCCAGGGCCAGCGCGGCTTCACGCTGTCCGGCAGAGACGCCGATGATGCCCGCACGGAAAATCTCGCTCAGGTAAGCTCCGTAGTTGAGCGACAGCGCGATCACCCCCGCCGTGATGGCTCCGGGCACGATGCCGAGTTGTGGCAGGCCGAGATAGATCAGCAGGATCTGGATCAACAGCGGCGTGCCGCGAAAGAACGAGGCGTAAAAGCTGGCGATGCCGAACGCCACCGCGCTGCTGGAAAGCCGCGCGAGTGCCGTGACAAAGCCGAGCGCCACCGAGACCACGATCGAGCACACTGACACGAACAATGTCAGCGCCGCGCCCTGCAGAAAGCCGTTGGGGGCCAGATGCAGCCCGATCAGATTCGGCAGTTTGTCGAGGATGATCGACAGCTTCAGATCGAAGCTCAGGAAGAAACCGGCGAACAGCACAAACATGGCCAGCCAGGTCAGGTAAAGCCGTGTGCGGAAGCCGAAAACTCGCTTGAGCAGGCTCTGCTCGGCCTGCTCGGGTGGGCGCTGGGGCTGAAAGGAAGTCATTTGCTGATGTCAGCACCGATCCACTTTTGCGACAGCTTGCTCAGGGTGCCGTCGCTCTTGAGTTCGGCGAAGACTTGGCGAACCTTGGCGTCCCATTCCGGATCGTCTTTTTCGATGGCCACCGAGTTGGGTTCTTCATACAGCGGCTCGCCCGCCAGTTTGAAGCGCTTGTCCTGATCCAGGCGCGGTTTTGCGGTCACCAGATTGGTGAGTATCGCGTCCAGCCGCTTGCTAGCACCCAGCCCGAGGTCTTGAAAGGCCACGTTGTCGTTGTCGTACGGGGCGATCTGTACGTCTTCGAACGGGTACTGCAGTGGCTTGTCTTCGGCGCCATCAATGACCAGATTCTTGTTCAGATAGCTTTCATAGCTGGAGGCGCTGGTCAGACCGACCTTCTTGCCGCTCAGGTCCTTGGCCGAATGAATACGATCATCCGAGGCGTTGACTACGATCACCGCAGGCGAGGCGTAATACTCGACCGGGAAGTTGAACACTTCGGCGCGGGCCTTGCTCGGTGTCATCGAGCAGACGCAGATGTCATAACGGCCACTCCAGTGGCCTGCGGCGATCACGTCCCAGGACGGCGTTTCAAGGCGCAACTTGACGCCCAGTTTCTGCGCCACGGCCTTGGCGACGTCGACATCGAAGCCGTCCAGTTCATTCTTGTCATTCAGGAAAGAGAAGGGCGGGTAACTTTCCATGAGGACGTTGACCAGCTCTTTGTTTTTCTGCACGCGATCCAGCGTGGCGCCGGCCATAGCGTGTGTGGAGGCCGCCAGAGTGACCAGGCCGATGCCCAGCAGAGCGCGATAATTCACAGATTTCCCCTGAAAAAGTGTTTGTAGTTTGATGAAAGGGCCGTATTAAATACGTTATACAAGACTGACTCATAATGAGTTTTTTTCATATACATATAAGCAGATCACATATGACTCAAGGCACAACTGTAATTCTCGATGGCGGCATGGGCCGTGAACTGCAGCGTCGCGGAGCCCCGTTTCGCCAGCCGGAGTGGTCGGCTCTGGCATTGAGTGAAGCACCCGAAGCGGTGAGTGCGGTACACGCCGCTTATATCGAAAGTGGTGCTCAGGTCATCACCAGTAACAGCTACGCCGTCGTGCCGTTTCATATTGGCGAAGAACGTTTTGCCCGCGAAGGTCAGGCACTGGCTGCGCTGGCCGGGCAACTGGCGCGTGAGTCGGCCGATGCCTCTGGCGGACGCGCCCGTGTGGCGGGCTCCATTCCGCCGCTGTTCGGCTCCTATCGCCCTGACCTGTATCAGCCGGAGCAGGCTGCCGATGTGCTGAAACCACTGGTTGCCGGGCTGTCGCCGTATGTCGACCTGTGGCTGGCCGAAACCCAGAGCTGCATTCTCGAAGCGCAGACCATCCGCGCCGGGCTGCCCAATGACGGCAAACCGTTCTGGCTGTCGTTTACCCTGCAGGATGAGGACGCTGACGAAACTCCGCGTCTGCGCTCAGGCGAGCCGGTCGCCGATGCCGCCAGGGCCGCCGCAGCAATGGGGGTCGCCACGCTGCTGTTCAACTGCAGCCAGCCAGAGGTGATCGGCGGCGCAATCGACGCGGCGCGTGAGGTGTTCAAGTCGTTGAACGTCGACATAGCCATTGGTGCGTATGCCAACGCCTTCCCGCCGCAACCCAAGGACGCCACGGCCAACGACGGTCTGGATGAGCTGCGTGAAGACCTTGACCCGCAGGGCTATCAGCAGTGGGCGGCAGACTGGGTCAAGCGCGGCGCCACGCACATTGGCGGCTGCTGCGGAATTGGCCCGGAGCACATTGCCGTACTGTCCGGAAGCCTCTGACCGGCACCTGCAATAAACCCAATAAAAAGCCCCGTGGCTGGTAAAGGCTCACGGGGCTTTTTGTTACAGCACAGCAGCAGCGGTAGGGTCAGGCGAAGCTGTGTTCCTGGCTGCTTTTCTCGACCAGTTCCAGCGCCTCGTCGTTCTGCGCGCTGATGCGCTCGTAGAGCGGCGCATCGGTTTCGAGGATCTTTTCCCTGGCCGGGAAAATCTCTTCGAGCTTGGTCGCCCATTCCGTGCGGGTTTTCTCCGGGAAGCAGCGTTCGAGCAGCTCAAGCATGATCGACACGGTCACCGATGCACCCGGTGACGCACCGAGCAGGGCGGCCAATGAGCCGTCTTTTGCGGAGACCAGCTCGGTGCCGAATTGCAGCACGCCGCCTTTTTTCGCGTCTTTCTTGATGATCTGCACGCGCTGACCGGCGATTTCGAGACGCCAGTCTTCGGCTTTCGCTTCCGGATAGAAGCGGCGCAGCGATTCCAGGCGTTGCTCCATTGATTGCATCACTTCGCTGACCAGGTATTTGGTCAGGTCCATGTTGTCGCGCGCCACCGCCAGCATCGGTTTGATGTTGGCCACGCGGACCGAGAGCGGCAGGTCGAGGAACGAGCCGTGTTTCAGGAACTTGGTGGTGAAGCCGGCATACGGTCCGAACAGCAGGGATTTCTTGCCATCGACCACGCGGGTGTCCAGGTGCGGCACGGACATTGGCGGCGAACCCACGGCGGCCTGGCTGTAGACCTTGGCCTGGTGATGCTTGACCACTTCCGGGTTGTCGCAACGCAGCCACTGACCGCTGACCGGAAAGCCGCCAAAGCCCTTGCTTTCTTCGATGCCCGACAACTGCAACAGCGGCAACGCTGCGCCACCGGCACCGAGGAACACGAATTTGGCATCTATCTCACGCGTGCCGCCGCCATTCACGTCCTTGACGCTGACGGTCCAGCCAGCGCCGTTGCGGGTCAGGTCGGTCACCCGGCTGCGGTACTTGATCTGTGTGCCTGGAGCACTGGTCAGATGGCCGAGCAGTTGATTGGTCAGCGCGCCAAAGTTGACGTCAGTGCCGTTCATCATGCGTGTTGCGGCAATTTTTTCGTCCGCAGGCCGCCCTGGCATCATCAATGGCATCCATTCGGCCAGCTTTGCCTTGTCTTCGGTGTATTCCATCGACGAGAAGGCGTGATGCTTGCTCATGGCTTCAAAACGGGTCTTGAGGAACGAGATGCCTTTTTCGCCCTGCACGAAGCTCAGGTGCGGGACCGGGTTGATGAACGATCTGGCTGAACCAAAGGTGCCCTTGCGTGCCAGATAGGCCCAGAACTGTTTCGAGACTTCGAACTGGGTGTTGATGTGCACCGCTTTCTTGATGTCGATGGAGCCATCAGCCGCAGGCGGCGTGTAGTTCAGCTCGCACAGACCTGCGTGGCCGGTGCCGGCGTTGTTCCACGGGTTGGAACTCTCTGCAGCACCGGAATCCATCAGCTCAACGACTTCCAGCGTGATGCCGGGGTCGAGCTCTTTAAGCAATACCGCCAGAGTGGCACTCATGATGCCCGCTCCGACCAGTACTACATCGACTGCTTCTTTATGCGCCATTAACGCGTCTCCAAAATCTGCAGCACCAAATTGACGGCATACGATCCTGAGGCTGGTTGCCAGGTGTTCGTGGGCTGGATCAAATGTCTACCCTCGTGCGCCTTGCCAGGATCGCCTGACCGATTCTTCGCAATTTTTCGCATCCAAAGCGCAGGTCCCGGTCAGGTCCGGTCATGGTTCATCAATGCTTCATGAACGCATTTCCAGGCCTGCGAGGCCATTCGACCATCGTCAGGGAGCCCCTTGTGCAATTGGCTCCTGCCGATGGCGTCAGGCTCCGGTCATGGAGGCGCAGTCGCGGTCAGTCCTGTTCAAGAGAGTCGGTTCAGACGCTGATGGTGCATTTACAAACGCGTACCTATTCATTTGCTCGCCACACTCTTGTGAAGTAGTGAAACCCGTTTTTCACGTCCTTTTGGGAACGCGAACCAAACCTCGAAATGGCTGCGATGACAGCGCTGGCAGGTCAGGAGCATAAAGAGTGAGGCGCTGACGGGCGGGAAAGGTTCGATTCGATTCGAGCTTTCTTCACCTTTCATCGAGCACACTCGTGCGCAAATGACCTGTGTGGGCGGCTCTCTGTGGGCATTACGAAGGCGC
Organism: Pseudomonas sp. MWU16-30316; assembly: GCF_020515645.1. Lineage (NCBI taxonomy): Bacteria > Pseudomonadati > Pseudomonadota > Gammaproteobacteria > Pseudomonadales > Pseudomonadaceae > Pseudomonas > Pseudomonas sp. MWU16-30316. The sequence continues at coordinate 152,190 of NZ_JAIZAZ010000002.1, forward strand.
TAATACGGCGATTAGCAGTGCTGCGAGGCCCGATCAGGAGACGTCCTTATAATCGGGGGGAGATTATAGCGATGAAATGGCAGGAATTGATCGCTTTAAATGACTTTTATTCGCTCTCCGGTCAGGCGGTGAGCAACTGGCCGCGCGTTGAGCGTTCGCTACGCTGCGTCACGCGTGCGCTGGCGGGCAGTGGTCGATTCAGCCAGCTGATCCGTTGCTCGGTCACTTCAACCCATTCCACGCCGGTCGGACGTTGCGCGCAGTGTTTGAATGCACGGCAGATGCCTGCCTGATCGATACGCGCGTAGTGGCGATGCTGGGGGCGTGCGGTGAACAGAGACCGGAACAGATTCATGGCGCAGCTCCTGTGACGTGAATGAGCGTCTGTGCGATGGAGGCGAGTCTGCCGCGTGGATGTGACGCCATGATTACACCGTGCCGGATGAATCTCGCCCTGCGTTGCTGCGTGAACCCCGATGCGTGTCGAATGTCCGAGGCTTAACGGTCAGTGGCCTCTGGTTAGCGGCTGTTACAGGCCGCTATACTGCGGCACATTCAGTGTCTGGCCCATGGAGAAATGAGCATGCTGCGTCGCATTTTGTTCGGTTTGCTTGCTGTAAGCAGTTTGACCCTGGTGGGTTGCGCCCACAGCCCACAACAACTCAGCCCCACGCCCAAGCTCAACGCGCAGCTGGCGCCGGTAGGGCGCGGGCAGCCTGTGGTGGTGCGTGTCGTCGACGGCCGTCCTGGCCCGACACTGGGCACGCGCGGCGGCATGTACCCGGAAACCAGTTCGATCAGCGTCAACGGTGCCGATATCGTTCCCAAGCTCCAGGCCCAGGCTGAAGCCGCCGTGCGCCTGTTGGGCTTTACGCCGACCCAGGGCGGCAGCGCTCCGCAGTTGACCGTGACCCTCGCTGACTTGAAGTACCAGTCGCCCAAGGAAGGTCTGTATGTGACTGAAGCCACCATCAGCTCGACGTTCCGCGCTGACGTGCGCAATAACGGTCGCACCTACAGTGGTCGTTACGCCGCATCGCTGGATCAGCGTTTCGGTATGGCGCCGAATCAGGAAACCAACACCAAGCTGGTGAGCGACGTGCTGAGCGACGCACTGACCCGCGTGTTCCAGGACCCGACCATCGGTTCGACCCTGTCGCAGTAAGCCTCTAACCATCGCGATAAAAAAAAGCCCGGCCCCTGTTGAGGGGGGCCGGGCTTTTTGCTGTTCCGGGTTTGGTATCAGGCTGCCTGCTGGTAAAAGTCCAGAAAACTCAACCCCGTGTCCTGATCCAGATCCGGCAGATCATAATGAACATGCCCGCCCAGTGCGCAGTAGACCAACCAGTGGCGGTCCTGAACATTGAAGGCCAGGCCATCGATCAACTCCTGCTGCTCATCGCTTGGGGCAATGAGATAAAGGCGATCCTGATTTTTTGCATGCAGCATGACAAGCTCCAAAGAGAGGGAAGTCCGTTTCTCGAGGAGCCACACAATGCAGGCGAAGTATGACGCTGGGGTGACAGCGGCAGAGAATTGTCATGCAGAATATTTCGGGGGCGCATGACCACGCGGAGCATGGGCATGACACGTGCTCTCCCGCATACCTATCGCTCCTCACGCTCCTCACGCTCCAGCATGGGAGTGCCTTGGGTGACGCTCTGCGTCACGGCGCGCTGAAGCGCTCAAGACCGGACGCAGAGCATCCAGAACGGCGTACCCACGCGGAGCATGGGCGCGATAGACGTTCCGACTCTTAAAGCGCCAGCCCTGCCTTGACGCGGTATTGGTTGCGCACCGGTGTCGCGTATTGCTGAATCATGTAAGGGCGGTGCTCGATCGGCGTGCCAGCCAGGCGACTTTCCCACTCCTCCCTGGCGCGTTCGAGTTCATCGGCCGGGAACAGTGCGTCAGCCTTCGGCACTTCCAGCGCCGGATCGGCATCGCTCCACTGCGCGTAAGCCAGGTAATGCACCGGGAACAGCCGATAGCCGCCGAGAATCTGCCGGTCCATCTCGATGGCCAGTTGCTTGGTGTCCTCGAAATACTCGGTGATCGGCGGTGCGAAGTTCACGTGGACACGGCCTTTATAGCCGGTGATGCCGAGGGCAATGCTCACGTCGTCTTCGCCCGGCGTCTTGGTGTAGACGCCGGTTGTCGCACGAATGTACAGCTCGCGGGCCTTGGCGCTGTCGCACGGATCATATTCGTAGCTGATCGACACCGGGATCAGGTTCAGCGAACGGATCACGTCGCCAAACGGCTCATCCTTGCGGCTCATGTGGAACATCTTGAGGATCGCCGACTCGGTACGGTCGTCACCGTCCTTGGCGCGGCCCTCGGCCTGAGCGATCCAGATCGACTGGCAGTCCTTGGTGATCGAGTGATTGATGTACGCCGACAGCAATTGATAAGCCGCCATTTTCTCGCGTCGCCCGATGATCGAGCGATGCACGATGAAGCTCTTGTTCAGGCGCATCAGGTCGCTGACGAATGGCTTTTGCAGCAGGTTGTCGCCAATCGCTATGCGCGGAGTGGGCAGGCCTGCGTGGTACACGGCGTAGTTGACGAACGCCGGGTCCATGACGATATCGCGATGGTTGGCCAAAAACAGGTAGGCGCAACCGGACTTCAGCTGTTCGACGCCGGTGTAGGTGACCCCGTCCGTGGCGCGTTCGATCGTGTGGTCGACGTAATATTCGACCTTGTCCTGCAGCGTGGCGACCGAGTCGATACCGGCAAACTCGCGGCGCAGCTTGCGCGCCAGGGTAGGCTGCAGCAGCCAGCCGAATGCGCCCGCGAGGCGGGGAAAGCGGAATCGGGTCAGAATGGCGAGAAAGGCTTTGTCGCTCAGCAGACGTGCCAAGACGGCGGGGACTTCTGCATCGTTGTAAGGTCGGATGGCATCAAATTCGCCCATCATGCTCTCTTGTTTGAATCGAATAGGGTAAAAAGAAGACGGATTTGTTAAAACTGCCTTCTGAAGAATGGGTCAATTATACGCATAACTGATCCCGGAGACCGTGATGCAGGAATTACAGAGTTACGACTGCCCTTATTGCGGCGAACCTGTCGAAGCCGTACTGGACCTTTCCGGTGGCGATCAACAGTACATTGAAGACTGTCCGGTCTGTTGCCGCCCGATCATTTTCGACCTGCAGACCGACGGCGAAGACTGGAATCTGGACGTTCGCAGCGAGAACGAGTGATGCAGAAGATCTACGAGCCCGAGAACCTGATGGAGGCCGAGTTGCTGCTGGCAATGCTCGCCAGTGAAGGCATCAAGGCGCATCTGGCCGGTCGCGATCTGCTCGGGGCGATGGGCGAGCTGCCGGGGCTGGGGCTGCTGGCACTCAAGGTCGAAGATGCGCAGGTCGCTCGCGCACGAGCGTTGATCACTGCGTACAATAGTGCCTCGCCTCTGTCTGGCGATGAGCCGGACGACTTCCCCGATGTACTGGTGTGCTGAGCACCTTAAAAGAGTCTGATTAGCCCCCATGTGTGGACGCTACGCCCTGTTTCGCTGGACCCCTGCCTTTGCCGCCTTGCCCGGTTTTCCTGCCGATCAGCAGGCGCAATGGAATATTTCGCCAGCCGACTGGGTGTTGATCATGCGCGCCGCCGAAAACGCTGACGGTATCGAGCTGGTGCGCGCGCGCTGGGGCCTGACGCCGGCCTGGCTCACCGACCTGTCGAAAACGCCCGCCCATGCCCGCGCCGAAACCGTGGCCGAGCAGCCGATGTTTCGCGATGCCTTCACCCATCGCCGCTGTCTGCTCCCCGCCAACGGCTTTTACGAGTGGCGCGGCACGGTGCGCAAGCGTCCGTTCTGGCTGACGCCGGGGGAGGGCGCCGCGCTGTTTTTCGCCGCGATCTGGGAAGCCTATCCGGTGCAGGGGCATACGTACCTGAGCGTCGCGGTGGTCACCCAGGCGGCTGCGACCCAGCGTCGGCCATTGATTCTGGATGCCAAGGGCCAGAAAGACTGGCTGGCCGCCGACACGCCGCTGCCGACGTTGCAAGCGTTGCTGGCTGCCCCGCAGACGGCGCTGCGCGAACGGCCTTTGGCCAATCTGGTCAACGATCCCAAGCTGAATGCGCCCGAGTGCCTCACGCCATTAAGCTAGGCGGGGACGGCAAAAAACACCGAATCGGACAAATCCGATATCCGCGTTGAAGTACATCTGATACAAACTGGACACACCTGCGGGAACCATCCACCCCTGTCAAAGACCAAGATGCCAGTTGGCCGGTATCTGGCGCAGAGGTCTGCCCCGGGACTGACCGTTTTACACACAAGGAGATACACCATGCGTCCTTCATTTGCCTTCTGTGCCTTGAGCGCTGCGTTGCTGCTCGGCGGGTGTCAGGCAGTCAATACCACGAGTGGCGACTCGGTCGGTGTGGAGCGCAAACAGTACATGTTCAGCATGCTCTCCACGGATGAAGTCAACAAAATGTACGCCCAGTCCTACCAGCAGACCGTTGGCGAGGCGACCAGCAAAGGTGTGCTGGACACCACCAGCGCCAATGCCAAGCGGGTTCATGCAATCGCCAATAGACTGATTGCCCAGGCGCCCAAATTGCGGCCTGATTCGGCGCAGTGGCAGTGGGAAGTCAACCTGATCAAGAGCGACGAGCTGAACGCCAATTGTGGTCCTGGCGGCAAGATTTTCGTTTACACCGGTCTGATTGATACCCTCAAGCTGACCGACGATGAAATCGCTGCGGTCATGGGCCACGAGATCGCCCATGCCCTGCGCGAGCATGGGCGTGAAGCGATGTCCAAGGCATACGGCGTTTCAATGGCCAAGCAGGGCGCAGGTGCCTTGCTGGGATTGGGACAGGACAGCCTGGCGTTGGCAGATACCGTGGTCAACTACAGCCTGACACTGCCCAACAGCCGCAGTAACGAGAACGAAGCCGATCTGCTCGGTCTGGAGCTGGCCGCACGTGCCGGTTACAACCCGAATGCGGCGATCACCCTGTGGCAGAAGATGACCCAGAACTCCGGTGGTTCGCAGCCTGAGTTCATGAGCACTCACCCGGCCTCGGAAAGTCGCATCGCTTCGTTGCAGGCTGCGATTCCGAAAGTCATGCCGCTGTATCAGGCTGCCCCCAAATCCTGAGTGAACGAGTCGTCCGTAGCGTTGCGAGTGTCTTTGCAACGCTACGGGCCAGCATTACACCCAGCCGCTGACTTGCATTGCCTTGTAAACCGCCACCAGCGCCAGCACGAAGAACGCGCAGGCAGCCAGTCGGCGGATCAGGGTCAGTGGCAGTTTCTCGGCGGCGAAATTGCCCGCCAGTACCACCGGCACGTTGGCCAGCAGCATGCCCACCGTGGTGCCCAGAATGACCAGCCACAGATAGGAATACTGCGCCGCCAGCATCACCGTGGCGATCTGCGTCTTGTCACCGATTTCAGCGATGAAGAACGTAATCAGCGTGGTCATGAACGGGCCGAACTTGCGTGCCGTGCTGGCTTCGTCATCGTCCATCTTGTCCGGAACCAGTGTCCACAGCGCCGTGGCGGTAAAGCTGGCGGCGAGTATCCAGTGCAGCACTGCGTCTGACAGATAACTGCTGAACCACGCACCTACAGCGCCGGCTGCTGCATGGTTGGCCAGCGTTGCGGCAACGATGCCTGCGATGATCGGCCAGGGCTTGCGAAAGCGCGCAGCGAGAATGAGCGCGAGCAACTGCGTCTTGTCACCGATTTCGGCGAGTGCGACCACTGCGGTAGGGATTAAGAATGATTCCAGCATCAGGTTTCCTAAGGGGCGGGCCGACACGGCTATGACACGTACGACCTCCCCGCCCCGGGTAAGGTGTTCGTGTCATAGGTCTTGTCAAACCACCGATCCGTCTGAGCGGATTCCGGGTCGCACGTACCATGGTCTGAGGACCAAGTATGTTGATACGTGCCGGACGAGCATGGCGCTCGTGGGAGACTACTCCCCTAGGACGGAGCGGATTCTGCCTCCGCGAAAACGTTTCGGCAAGTGCTTATTTCAGGGGCGTTTGGCGCTGTAGATTTTGAAACCGTTGCCTTGCGCCCTGACTTCGCACTGCCCGACGTGCTCTTCGATCAACGGCTGATAACGCAGGAAATTATTCGCCACCAAGCGCAGTTCGCCGCCTGATTTAAGATGTTGGCGGGCTTTTCTCAGCAGGTTTTCCGTTGCCATGTAATCGGTATGAACGCCGACATGGAACGGCGGGTTGCTCAGAATCGTGTTCAACCCCATCGGTGCTGCGTCGATGCCGTCACCGGTCAGCACTTGGGCTTGCAGGCCATTGGCGGCCAGGGTCAGGCGCGAGCTGGCGGTGGCGAAGGCATCGACATCGAGCATGATGACTTCGTTGTGCGGGTAACGACGCTTGATCGCCGCCCCCAGCACTCCGGCGCCACAACCGAAGTCGAGCAGGTTGCCGCTGGGCAGCTTGTCGATGTTTTCCAGCAACAGGGCTGAACCACGGTCGAGGCGGCCATGGCTGAACACGCCGGGCAGGCTGACGACGGTAAGCGGGCCGTCCTGCAATTCGATCTGGTAGGGCTTGGCGAGGCTTTCCAGGCTGACGGCTTGCGGTGCGTGCTCGACCGTCACCTGCCACAGCTGGCAGTGGCGGGCGCTGTCCAGCTTGCGTGCGCGACCGAACGGGCTCAGTTGCTTGGCAGCCGCTTCGATACCGCCACGTTTCTCGCCGACCAGAAACAGCTCGCGCCCGGCCAGTCGCGAGGCCAGCGCATTGAGCAGGTAGTCGGTCAGGTCACGTGCCTTGGGCAGGAACAGCACGGCGGCTTCAAAAGCAGTCTGTGGCGCTTCGACGCCGAAATCCACGCGCCCTTCAAAACGTGCGTCCAGCGCCGCCTGATCACCGGCGTGCCAGCACCATCCACGGGCATCCGGCAGTTTTCCGAGCAGGTCATCGGCGGGCAGCCCGACCAACAACAGCGAGCCCTGAAACAGCTCGGCCTGACGGAGTAACACTTCGCTGCGCGGGTCCATGGAATGGCTCCTGAAAAAGCGCGCAGTCTAACAGGATATGGGCCAGCAGGATGCGGAGCGTCCAGAACGGCATGCGACGCAGAGCGTCGCACGATAGTTGCGATGATCGTTCCCCAGGCTCCAGCGTCGCACGATAGTTAGAGCAAGCCCTGCGTCGCATCAATGCGGGCACCTGTTGCGGACACACCAGACAGCGTAATCTGCCGGGTCAGACGTCAATCCTCCAGGAGGTCCCACATGTACTGGGCAGAGTTTCTTACCGTTGCGCTGATTCACTTGCTGGCGGTTGCCAGTCCCGGCCCGGATTTCGCGGTGGTGGTGCGTGAAAGCGTGACTCATGGGCGCAAGGCCGGGACCTGGGCGGCGTTGGGCGTCGGCTCGGCGATCTTTCTGCATGTGGGCTATTCGCTGCTGGGGATCGGGATTATCGTTTCCCAGTCCATCGTGCTGTTCAACGCGCTGAAATGGGCAGCCGCTGCCTATCTGCTGTACATCGGCATCAAGGCGTTGCGCGCCAAACCGGCCTCTGCGACGGGCGATGCCGCCATCAAGGCCACTCCCGGCGAGCGCACGGCGCGCGGTGCCTACATCAGCGGTTTCGTCACCAATGGCCTGAACCCCAAGGCGACGCTGTTCTTCCTCTCGCTGTTCACCGTGGTGATCAATCCGCATACGCCATTGCTGGTGCAGGGCGGTTACGGCGTGTATCTCGCGGTGGCGACGGCGGCGTGGTTCTGTCTGGTGGCGCGACTGTTCAGCCAGGCCCGAGTACGCGCAGGATTCGCGCGCATGGGGCACTGGTTCGATCGGGCCATGGGCGGCGTGCTGATCGCGCTGGGCATCAAGCTGGCGCTGACCGAGGTCCGCTGAAACCTGAATTCAGGACGCCTAACACCGAGCATATGCAGCAACCCGGACGCCCCTTGCAGACAGCACGGGGCGTCTCGCCAAATCATCCCTTTTACTGATTTCACTGGCAGCCCGAGGCCCTAGAGTCCATATTTCCAGCCACGCCTGTGGACTTTGAAAAGGGCTTCATATGTTACAGACTCGCGTTCTTCCGCCCGCCGATGGCGCTTATCAGTGCCCTCTGTTGATCAAGCGCCTGCTGCTGTCCGGCAGTCGTTATGAAAAGACGCGCGAAATCATCTACCGTGATTCGGTCCGCTACACCTACGCCACCCTCAACGAACGCATCTGCCGCCTGGCCAACGTACTGACCGCGGCGGGCGTGAAAGCCGGCGACACCGTGGCGGTGATGGACTGGGACAGCCACCGCTACCTGGAGTGCATGTTCGCCATCCCAATGATTGGCGCGGTCATCCACACCGTCAATGTGCGGCTTTCTCCCGAGCAGATCGCCTACACCATCAATCACGCCGATGACCGTCTGGTGCTGGTGAACAGCGAGTTCACCGGGCTGTATCAGGCGATGTCCGAACATCTGAATACGGTCGAAAAGACCCTGCTGCTGACCGATTTGCCAGACAAGACCGCCGAGCTGCCCAACCTCGTGGGCGAGTACGAGACCCTGCTGGCGGCGGCCAGCCCCGAATACGTGTTCGAGGATTTCGACGAAAACTCGGTCGCCACCACGTTTTACACCACCGGCACCACCGGCAACCCCAAGGGGGTGTATTTCACCCACCGCCAACTGGTGCTGCACACCATGGGCGTGGCGACCATCATGGGCTGTATCGACAGCACCCGGCTGCTCGGCACCGATGACGTCTACATGCCGATCACGCCGATGTTTCACGTGCACGCCTGGGGCATTCCCTATGCCGCAACCATGCTTGGTCTGAAGCAGGTGTACCCCGGCCGCTACGATCCAGAGTTGCTGGTAGAGCTCTGGCGCAGGGAGAAAGTCACCTTCTCTCATTGCGTGCCGACCATCCTGCAAATGCTCCTGAACGCCAAGTCTGCCCAGGATGTCGATTTCCGCGGCTGGAAGATCATCATTGGCGGCAGCTCCCTGACCCGCAGCCTGTATCAGGCCGCCAAATCCAAGGGTATCCAGCTCACTGCCGCGTACGGCATGTCCGAAACCGGACCGCTCATATCCGTAGCGCACATCAACGAGGAGTTGAAAGCGGGCAGTGAAGACGAGCGCATCACCTACCGGATCAAGGCCGGCGTGCCGGGGATGCTGGTGGAGGCCGCCATCATCGATCAACAGGGCAACTTCCTCCCGGCCGACGGCGAAACCCAAGGCGAGCTGGTTTTGCGTGCGCCCTGGCTGACCGGAAGCTACTTTCGCGAGCCCGAAAAAGGCGCCGAGTTGTGGGCGGGCGGCTGGTTGCACACCGGCGATGTAGCGACGCTGGACGGCATGGGCTTCATCGACATTCGCGACCGTATCAAGGACGTGATCAAGACCGGTGGCGAATGGGTTTCCTCGCTGGAACTCGAAGACTTGTGCAGTCGCCACCCGGCAGTGCGCGAAGTGGCGGTGGTCGGCATCGCCGATCCGCAATGGGGAGAGCGGCCGTTTGCCTTGCTGGTGATTCGTGATGGCCACCAGCTCGATGCCAAGGGTTTGAAGGAACACCTCAAGCCGTTTGTCGAGCAAGGTCATATCAATAAGTGGGCCATTCCCAGCCAGATCGCGCTTGTTACCGAAATTCCCAAGACCAGCGTCGGCAAGCTGGACAAGAAACGCATGCGCCTGGACATCGTGGAGTGGCAAAGCAGCAACAGTGCCTTTCTGTCGACCCTCTGACACCTCGGGCGTGCCGTATCCGTCGGCGACGGCACGTGTCTGCGCTGCAGGTCCTGCTCTGTGACTTGCCAAATTTGCAAATTACGCCATCCTCCCCGCCACATGTTTTTTGGCGGCCTCCCGGAAACGGGCGGTCCAGAGGCGTTGGTCGTGCAAATCACACTTTAGAGGGATCTAGCGTCAGAGTGTGCTGGCTATAGTCAGCACCGGGAATGGCAAGAGCGGACCTGGCGTGTGTGTTGATTCGATGACTGATTCGTTTCTGGATTTCCCCACCGCCATAACAATAAAACACAAGGAGTAGCGTCGATGACAAGCACATCCCCCTTCTGGCGTCGGGCCAGGCTGCCTCTGGCTGTCAGCCTTGCCTCATCGCTCGCCAGCCCGGCCTTTGCCGTGACCTTCAACGTTGGCGAGATCGAAGGCAGTTTTGACTCCTCGCTGTCGGTGGGCGCGAGCTGGTCGACGGCCAATCCCAACAAGAACCTGATCGGCGCCAACAACGGTGGGCGTGGTCTGTCGCAGACGTCCGATGACGGTCACTTGAACTTCAAGCGTGGGGAGACGTTTTCGAAGATCTTCAAGGGCATTCATGATCTGGAATTGAAATACGGCGACACCGGCGTTTTCCTGCGCGGCAAATACTGGTACGACTTCGAACTCAAGGATGAAAACCGCGAGTTCAAGGACATCAGCGACTCGGGCCGCAAGGAGGGCGCCAAGTCGTCCGGGTTCCAGCTGCTCGACGCCTTCGTCTATCACAACTATTCGATTGCCGATCAGCCCGGCGCGGTGCGCTTCGGCAAGCAGGTCATCAGTTGGGGTGAAAGTACCTTCATTCAGGGCGGCATCAACAGCGTCAACCCGATCGATGTCTCGGCGTTCCGGCGGCCCGGTTCGGAAATCAAGGAAGGCCTGATTCCGGTCAACATGTTCTACCTGTCCCAGAGCCTGACCGACAACCTGTCTGCCGAAGGTTTCTACCAGCTGGAATGGGATCAGACGGTCGTCGACAACTGCGGCACCTTCTTCTCGCAACCCGATGTGATTGCCGATGGCTGCAACAACAACCTGGCGGTCTTGCGCAGCCGCAGCGGCCTGAACAGCTCGCTGACGGCGGCCGGTTTGCCAGCCGGCGCGCGCGGTGCGGTGTTCAATTCGCTGTCGCAGCAGGGCGTGGTGTTCGGCAACCCGGATGAGGGCGCGGTGGTGCGTCGAGGCCCTGACCGCGATGCGCGCGACAGCGGCCAGTTCGGTTTCGCCTTGCGTTACAACTTCGAACCGCTGGATACCGAGTTCGGCGCGTACATGATGAATTACCACAGCCGTGCACCGATTTTCAGCGGGCGCGGCGGCTCGGCCGCTTCGTTCAGTCCGCAAGGGCTGGTCGGTTCGCTGGTTCGCAACGGCATTCCTGCCAGCACGGCCGCCGCGCTGGCCCCCAGCCTGCTGCCGGTGGTGGTGGCGGGCAACTCCAGTTACTACGTTGAGTACCCCGAAGACATTCGCCTGTACGGCCTGAGCTTCTCGACCACGCTGCCCACCGGCACGGCGTGGAGCGGTGAGATCAGCTACCGCCCCAACGCACCGATTCAGGTCAACACCACCGACATCCTCTATTCGGGCATTTCACCGCTCAACCCCAACGTGTCGCTGCTCAGCGGTCAGCCGAATACGGATCAAGCCGGTTATCGCCGCAAAGAAATCACCCAGATGCAGACCACATTTACCCAGTTCTTCGATCAGGTCATGGGCGCAGAGCGTCTGACGGTGGTCGGTGAAGTGGGTTGGACGCACGTGGGCGGGCTCGAAAGCACCTCCAAAATCCGTTACGGACGCGATCCGGTGTATGGCCCTGGGCCGCTGCCTGGCGGTCAATGCGCAACGCTGAACGCCGGCACGCTGACCGGTGCCGAGCAGAACAACCTGACCCGCTATTGCGAAGACGACGGCTTTACCACTGCCAACTCCTGGGGCTACCGCGCCCGCGCCATCTGGGATTACAACAGCGTGTTTGCCGGGGTCAACCTCAAGCCGAGCGTGGCCTGGTCGCATGACGTCAAAGGCTACTCACCCGGCCCTGGCGGCAACTTCGAAGAAGGGCGCAAGGCCGTCAGCCTGGGGCTCGATGCCGAGTACCAGAACACCTACACCGCGAACCTTTCCTACACCAACTTCTTTGATGGCAAGTACACCACGGTCGATGACCGGGACTTCGTGGCGCTCAGCTTCGGCATGAACTTCTAAGAACATGGTTTTCAGGATGACGATGAACATGAAAATAACAAAAAGTCTGTTGCAAGCCGGGGTTCTGGGTCTGTCGCTGCTGGCGACAGGGGTGATGGCTGCGGTATCCGAGTCCGAAGCGGCAAAGCTGGGCACCTCGCTGACGCCGATGGGCGCGGAAAAGGCCGGTAATGCGGCCAACACCATTTCGGCCTGGAGCCCGATGCCGAAAAACGCCGGGGCGGTGGACAGTAAGGGTTTCCTTGCCAACCCGTATGCCAGTGAAAAACCGCTGTTCATTATCACTGCGGCCAATGTCGAGCAGTACAAGGACAAGCTGGCGCCGGGCCAATACGCGATGTTCAAGCGTTACCCGGACAGCTACCGGATTCCGGTGTACCCGACCCATCGCGGTGCCACCGTGCCGGATGACGTGTTCGCCGCGATCAAAAAGAATGCCACCACCACCAAGCTGGTCGGCGGCGGCAGTGGTCTGGAAAACTTCGACACGGCCATCCCGTTCCCGATCCCGGCCAGCGGTGTCGAGGTCATCTGGAACCACATCACCCGCTACCGGGGCGGCAGCGTCAAGCGTCTGGTCACCCAGGCCACGCCACAGCCCAACGGCTCCTACAGCCTGGTGTATTTCTCCGATCAGTTCGTGTTTCGCGACAAGATGAGGGATTTCGACCCGAAAAATCCGGGCAACGTGCTGTTCTACTTCAAGCAGGAAGTCACCGCCCCGGCGCGTCTGGCCGGTGGCGTGCTGCTGGTGCATGAAACCCTCGATCAGGTGAAGGAGCCGCGTTCGGCCTGGCTGTACAACGCCGGTCAACGCCGCGTCCGGCGTGCGCCGCAGGTGTCCTATGACGGGCCGGGCACCGCGTCCGACGGGCTGCGCACCTCCGACAACCTCGACATGTACAACGGCGCGCCGGATCGCTATGACTGGAAACTGATCGGCAAGCAGGAAATGTACATCGCCGCCAACAGCCACAAGCTGGACGATCCGACGCTCAAGTACGCCGACATCATCAAGGCCGGCCATATCAACCAGGACCTGACCCGTTACGAACTGCGCCGCGTCTGGCACGTGACCGCTACCCTCAAGGAAGGGCAGCGTCATATCTATGCCAAGCGTGACTTCTTCATCGATGAGGACACCTGGCAGGCTGCCGTCATCGATCATTACGACGGGCGTGGTCAGTTGTGGCGCGTGGCCGAGGCACACTCGGAAAACTACTACGACAAGCAAGTGCCGTGGTACGCGGTAGAAACACTGTACGACCTGCAATCGGGTCGCTACGTGGCGCTGGGCATGAAGAACGAAGAGAAGAAAGCCTACGAGTTCGGCTTCACGGCCGGCATCAGCGACTTCACCCCCAACGCGCTGCGTCAGGAAGGGGTTCGTTGATACCTGATCGATACACGCTGTAGCGCAGCGCCTGCCTTGTGCGCCTGAAAAGCCCCTTGACCGGGGCTTTTTCAGTTGTGGAAAGCGGCCTTATAAGCTGTAGGAATTTTGTTACAGTCTTTTCGGTGATGGCCTTTCAAAAGTAGCGATTTACCCGCTAGTCTCCGAACACCGCGATGCCGAAACAACGATTCCTACACGAGCCGGCCATGACTGATCTGTCCCGAATGCAAGGGTTTGCAGACGGCGCGATTCCTGCGTTGGAAGGACGATTTTTCCGTCCACCTCTGCCTGAGGGTTATGTCCCCCGTGCGCGCCTGTGTCAGCGTCTCGATGCGGGGCTTGGCGGCCGACTGCTGCTGATCTGCGCCCCGGCCGGGTTCGGCAAGAGCTCGCTGGCTGTCGAGTTCTGTCAGGGGTTGCCGGACAACTGGCAAAACGTATGGCTGGGTCTGAGCGCGCGGGACAGCGACCCGGGCCGTTTTCTTGAGCGTTTGCTGGCCAGCCTTCAACAGTTCTTCCCGCAACTGGGCGTGCAGGCGATGAGCCTGCTGAAGATGCGCCAGCGCCACCAGCCGTTTGCCTTCGAGGAGTGGCTCGACGGCCTGCTCGACGAATTGGCCATGCACCTGATACTGAGCAAGCCGCTGCTGCTGGTGCTCGATGACTATCATCTGGCCCAGGGACCGGTACTCGATCGCTGCCTGCAGTTCCTTCTCAATCATCTGCCGGCCGGGCTGGTGGTGATGGTGACCAGCCGACAGCGCCCGGACTGGCATCTGGCACGCTTGCGTCTGACGCGGCAGTTGCTGGAAATCAACGAACAGGACCTGCGCCTCACGCACGCCGAATCCATGGCAGTGCTGGAGCGGCACTGCGGGTCGCTCGACAGCGAGGCGTTGCAAAGCCTGATTCAGCGCAGCGAAGGCTGGGTCGCCGGGCTACGCTTCTGGTTGCTGGCGGCATCCGAAGCCGGCGACGAAAGCGCCTTGCCCCAGGCGCTGCGTGGCAGTGAGGTGCTGATTCGCGAGTACCTGCTTGAAGAAGTGATCGACTGCCTGCCTGCCGATGTTCAGGCGTTTCTCTACGATACCGCCTGCCTGGAACGCTTTTGCGCCGAGCTGTGCGACGCCGCGCGGGACAGCCATGACAGTGTTGAGATGCTGGGTTATCTGCAGGCGCATCAGGTTTTTCTGGTGCCGCTGGACGAGCAGGGCCATTGGTTTCGCTATCACCATCTGTTTTCCGATCTGTTGCGCGCGCGTCAGGCGGCCGGTGCACCACCGACCCGTCTGCACCTCAATGCCTGCCGCTGGTTCAGCGCTCAGGGCCAACTGGACGAAGCGGTCGAGCAGGCGTTACGCGCCGGGCATCTGGATGTGGCGGCCAATCTGGTGCAGAACCTCTCGGAAGAGCAACTGCTGGCCGAACAGAACGTCGGCATGCTGCTGCGCTGGAAGATGGATTTGCCGGATGACCTGCTGACCAGCACGCCACGCCTGATCGTGCTCTACGCCTGGGCGCTGGGGCTGGCCTGCCAGCTGGATGCCGCCGAAGAACTGGCCAATCAACTGAGCCGGTTTCTGCCGGCGCCCTCGGCAACCGCTCAGAAATCCATGCTCGCCCAGTGGCTGGCGCTCAGCGGCATCATCGCCCGTGGCCGTGGAGACAGCGAAAAGACTCAGCGCTATTGCACCGAAGCCCTGCTGAGCCTGCCGGAAAAACGCTATGGGCAGCGGCTGGTGTGCCTGTCGACACTGGCCAACCTCGCAGTTGCCAACGGTGATCTGTGGCGCGCCCGCGTGTTGAATCGTGATGCGCTGGAGCTGGCTCAGCGGGTCGCCAATCCGTTGTTCGAGGCGCTGGCGCATTACGACCGCGCCCGAGTCCTGCAGGCACGGGGCGAGATTCTGCGCGCGCTCGAGGAAGTACGGCAGGGGCAGCAACGCCTCAAGGGCTTGTCCACCGTTCGGCTGTACGCGGTCCGCGCGCGTCTGACGCTGTATGAAGGCTACTTGCTGACCCTGCGTCTGAAGGTGGACGAGGGGCGGGCGTTATTGCTGGCCGGGCTGGCCGAGGCGCGCGCCTGCCGCGACATCAGCGTGCTGATCGGTCATTGCGTGATCGCCACCATGGAAGGCTGCGCCGGCCGCTTTGCCGAAGCCTTCGCCGAACTTGCCGAGGCCGAACGTCTGATGCACATCTGGGACGTGCCGCCGATCTACTACCTGGCGATGATTACCCTGGTCAAATGCGAGCTGTGGCTGTTGCAGGGGCGCATGGACCTTGCCGAAGCGTGGCTGCTGCGCCTGACGCAAACCTACAACGGCGGTCTCGGCGCTGCGGCCCCTGAATGCCATCCACAATTGCCGCAACACATCGAGTTGCAGCGTGCCGTACTCGAACGACTACAGGGTGACGGCGTTGCCTGCGAGCAGCGCTTGCGGGCGCTTGAGCTGCGCGCTCAGGAGGTGGGGGCGAAACTGCTGGGACTGATCGCCATGACCCAGCAGATCGGCCTGCTGCTGAGCCAGGCGCGACGCGATGAGGCGCGGGAATTGTTGCTGCGCAGCCTGCCCGCAGCGTCCGGCGGCGCACTGATACCGTTCAAGGCGCTGATTGCCGAGCACCCCCAGTGGCTGCATGAGCAACTGCTGCAACTGCCACCCTGTCGGGTTCGAGCTGCGCTGCTGGAAAAACTCCCGGTCTGTTGCACGCCGTTGCACGAGCCGGCACATGGCGGCGATTGCCTCAGCGTGCGTGAACTGGGAGTGCTGCAACTGATTGCACAGGGCTGTTCCAATCAGGAGATCAGCGAGCAGCTGTTCATCTCTCTGCACACCGTCAAGACCCACGCCAGTCATATCAACAGCAAACTGGGGGTCGAGCGTCGTACTCAAGCGGTGGCGAGGGCCAAGACGCTGGGCTTGCTGGGTTGACAGCGGTGGCGTTCACCGGGCCGCTCAGGCCGGGCTGCCCGCCCACAGCGTATCGACTTCTTCCAGCCCCCAGTCGGTGGGTTTTTCGATTCTGACGATCCCGTCCGGGTCGGAAGGGCAAGTCAGGTCGATGACTTGCGCGGCGAACGTCTTGCCGGTGCGCGCCGACATGAACACCTTCACTTTCGGTTTCAGCAGCGATGCCTGACCTTGTTCGACCACCACGCCGAGGCGCCCGCTCTCCAGGCGTACCAGTGTGCCGATCGGGTAAATACCCACGGTCTTGACGAAGCTTTGAAACACCACATCGTCAAAATGCCCTTTCCACGAGGCCATTTCGCGAATCGAATGGGCAACGCCCCAGCCCTTTTTGTAAGGGCGGTCGGAAGTAATCGCGTCATACACATCGCAGACCGCGCCCATGCGCGCGAAGATGCTGATCTGGTCGCCTTTCAGGCCATGCGGGTAGCCCGACCCGTCGACCTTTTCGTGGTGATGCAGGCAGACGTCAATCACCGACGCTGCCACGGGCTGCGTCTCCATGAGGATCTTCACACCCAGCTCGGGGTGGGCCTTCATGATCTCGAATTCGTCGCGGGTCAGGCGGCCCGGTTTGTTGAGCACCGCCGGGGCGATCATCATTTTGCCGACATCGTGCATCAGCCCGGCCACACCGGCCTCACGGACCTGATCGTCAGGCATGCCCATGCGTTTGGCCAGCGCAACCATCAACGCGCAGACCGCCACCGAGTGCATGTAGGTGTATTCGTCGGATGTCTTCAGGCGTGACAGGCTGATCAGCGCGTGCGGATGGCGCAGGATCGAGTTGGAGATTTCTTCCACCAGCAATTGCACATTGCCGACATCCATGGCCCGGCCCATGCGCGCTTCGGTAAACATGGACATGACCGCATCTCTGGCCCGTCCACAGATCACCCTGGCGCGTAGAACTTCCTTTTCGAGACTGGTCGGAGTCGTATCGTCGCTGGCCGATGGCGCTGTCGAGGCGGCCGAGGGCTCGGGTGCCAGTACACGGCTTTTGCCGGTTTCGATCCAGACTTCCTGGGTGCCCGATTGCTGGATGCGCCTGAGCACTTCAATGTCATCGAGCATGACTTCGACCAGGCCTATCCAGAATGGATCATTGGTCCAGCGGCGGCAGATTTTGTGGATGTACATGCCCAGGGCAAGCTCAGCCACAGGTATTTTCTTCAGCATGCTCAGCCACCCGCGTGCATAGGCATGCCAGGCGGCGGGTAAGCGCGACGAGCATACGATGGGCTGCTGGCGGGTATCAGCAGGATGCAGGCGCTATGGACCGACATGACTTCACCTCATTGACTGCAAGGATCATCCTGATCTCACAATGCCAGTATACGGAGGTGTCGCAAAAAATCATGCCTATTTGGTGCATTCCGGTGGGTTCATTCTGCAAGTCCGCCAGTCAGCCGGCAAAGCCTTCATGACACTGGCGTTTCGCTCGGCAGGTGATGATAGCGACGGGCGAAGTACACCAATGCGTCTGCGCCGCTCTGATGCCTGATATCCACGACTTCGCAGAACAGGATGTCATGCGTGCCGACGCTGATCGACTGGCTCACCTTGCAGTCGAGCGCCAGTTTCGCACCGTCCAGGATCGGCGCGCCGGTCACTCCGGGTTCCCACTGGCCGCAGGCAAAGCGTTCCTGCTGTGAGCTCTTGCCGCCGAACAGGTTGGACAAGTCCTGCTGACCGTTGCCCAGCGTATTGACGCACAACGTGCCGTTCTCCATGAAAGCGTCATACACCGATGCACTGCGGTTGATGCAGACCAGCAGCGTCGGCGGTTGATCCGTCACGCTGCACACGGCGGTCGCGGTAAAGCCGGCACGTCCGCCAGGGCCATCGGTGGTGATGACGTTGACGGCGGCGGCCAGGCTGGACATCGCCTCGCGAAACGCCAGCTGGCTGACAGCAGCGATAGGCAGAATGGTGGGAGCTGCAGAGGAAGTAGTCATGAAATGAGTCCTTTCAGGGTTGTGTGCCGAGAAAATCGAACAAGGCGCGTTGGAAGGGCTGTGGATCGGTAATGTTCGAGGCATGGCCGCCATAGTCCAGCAGCGCCAGCGTTGCATTCGGCAGCGCGTTGGCCAGGTGCCGGGATTGCTGCCAGGGCACCAGCATGTCGTCGCGGTTGGCAATCAACAGGGTCGGGGTGTGGATGCGTGCAAGATTGGCCTCCACGTCGAAGGTTTCAAGGGCATGGATACGCCGCAGCAGGTTGTCGGTGTCGGGAAAATGCGCCAGCGCGTGGGCTTCGTCATCGGCCAGCCGCAGGCCGTTGGCGGCGATCCAGTCCGCCGGGTAGAGGAACAGCGCCTGAGCCTGTACGTAGGCCTCAGGTCCGCTGTTCAACAGCAGTTTCTTGCGCACTGAAAAGCAGCGCGCGCTGTGCGGGTTCGGGCTGCTCCAGGCATTGATCAGTACCAGACTTTGCAACAGTTCCGGACGCAGCAGGACGAGTTCCAGACCCACCAGGCCGCCCAGCGCATGGCCCATGAAATGGCAACGCTGGATACCGAGTGAATCGAGCAGGGCCAGCAACTCGATAGCCATGTGCCGGATCGAATAATCCGCCGGCAGCACCGCAGGGCTGCGTCCGGTTCCGGCATGGTCGTAGACGAGCACGCGGTAATCGCGGGTCAGCAGTGCCAGGTCATCCGCCCAGTAGCGACCGGACCCGCCCAGCCCGGAGCTGAGCACCAGGGTCGGTGCATCGGCATGCTGGCAGGCATGAAACTCATGGAACATGGGTTTTCTCCGGGTGGGCGTCAACTGCCCACAGTCGCGATTCAGCCGATGTGGGCGATGCTGGCGATTTCGATCAGCGCCTCGGGTTTGACCAGGCCGCACTGGATGCAGTAACGGGCCGGTTTCTCGCCCGCGAAATACTCGGCATACACTTCGTTGACTTTGGCGTAGTCGGCCCAGTCACGAATCATGATCATGTTGAACGTGACATCGTCCATCGTCCCGCCCGCGGTCTCGACCACGGTTTTGATGGCTTCCAGCACGTGACGGGTCTGCGCGGTGGCGTCGCCGACGTGTACCACGTTGTTGTCCTTGTCGAACGGCAGCGTGCCCGAGACATAGAGCACGCCGTCGGCCATGGAGCCCGGTACGAACGGCGCGATGGGTTTGCTGGTGCCGGCAGGGATGATCGCTTTTTTGGTCATACTGATATCCTCACGAAGGTTGCCCGACAGGGCTGAAAGTGGTGCAGAAGTCATCGACGCTGGAAACCCAGCCAAAAAAGGTTTCGATGTTGAACAGCGCGGCTTGCTGAGCGAATTCGGGGCCTGCCTGATGGGTCGCGTCAGCCAGCACCACGCCGAAATACTCCAGATGAAAACCGTCGCGCAGGGTCGACTCGACGCAGACATTGGTGGCGATGCCGGTAAACACCAGATTGCGAATGCCGCGGCTGCGCAGCACGCTGTCGAAGCTGGAATTGAAGAAGCCGCTGTAGCGGATTTTCGGCACCACGATGTCGCCAGGCTGTGGCGTCAGCTCGTCGACCAACTGGTAGTCCCAACCACCCTTGGCCAGCAGTTGCCCTTCGAGTTCAGGGCGCTTGCGCATGGTTTTCAGGGCGTTGGACTTGTGCCAGTTAGGTGAGCCGGGGCCACCGGCCTCGACATAGGCCGGGTCCCAGCCATTCTGGAAAAAGATCACCGGAATGCCTGCCGCACGTGCGGCGGCACAGGCCTTGTTGATATTGGCGATGACCGGCCCGGTGCTGCTGACATCGAACCCGGCCAGGTCCAGATACCCGCCGAGCGATGCGTAGGCGTTCTGCATGTCGACCACTACCAGCGCGGTTTCGCCGGGTTTCATGCACAGCGGTTCGGGACGGGCGGGTAGCTCGCGGGCGGGCTGCACGTCCGGCAGGTCAACGCCTGCGACGGTTACCGAGGTCGTCATCAGACCACCTCCTTGAGTTGCGCAATGTGCTTGCGACTGGTCATCAGCGGCTGGATTTTCTCGCCGAAGTCTTCGACCCCTTTGACGAAATCATCGAACGTCAGCATCACGCCTTGGGTCCCCGGCACACTGGCGACTTCGTCGAGCATTCTTGCCACTGTGGCCCACGACCCCACCAGCGTGCCCATGTTGATGTTGACCGCTGAGGTCGGGTCGGCCATCTGCCGCAGATTGGAACCGGCACTTTTATCCGCCGAACCTTTCTCGCTCAGCCAGGCGATCGCTTCTTCATCGGCACCGTCCTTGATGTGCTCCCAGCGAGCCCGTGCAGCTTCGTCGGTATCGTCGGCGATGATCATGAACAGCACACAGGAAGTGACGTTGCGGCCGGTCTTTTCATTGGCTTCGATCAGTTTCTGTGCGGTTGGCGCAAAAGCCGTGGGGGTGTTGACGCCTTTGCCGAAGCAGAAGTTGTAGTCAGCGTATTGCGCCGAGAACGCCATGCCCGCTTCACTTTGACCGGCGCAGATCAGCTTCATGTCGGCCTGAGGGCGAGGGCTGACGCGGCAGTCCTGCATGCTGAAATGTTCGCCCTTGAAGTCGCTGCTGCCGGTGGCCCACAGGTCGCGCAGAACCTGAGCGTATTCGGCCAGGTATTCATAGCGTGTGTGGAAGAACTCGTCGCCCGGCCACAGGCCCATCTGCTCGTATTCCGGCTTCTGCCAGCCGGTGACGAGGTTGATCCCGAAGCGGCCATTGGAGATCGAATCGATGGTCGAGGCCATGCGCGCGGCAATGGCGGGCGGGATGGTCAGGGTGGCAACCGTGGCGAACAGCTGGATCCGGCTGGTCACTGCGGCCAGGCCGGCCATCAGCGTGAACGACTCCAGGTTGTGTTCCCAGAACTGCGTCTTGCCGCCGAAGCCACGCAATTTGATCATCGACAGCGCGAAGTCGAAGCCGTAGCCCTCGGCCTTCTGCACGATCTGTTTGTTCAGCTCGAAGGTCGGCATGTACTGCGGAGCATTGCTGGAAATCAGCCAGCCGTTATTGCCGATGGGGATGAAGATACCAATGTCCATATGAGGCCTCTCTGCGTGGGTCGATGCGTGCCAAGGCGCGACTGGCGGCACTTGAATCGTCTTTCAATCGTCTCTTGATCACCTTCTGCATTAAGCGGGCCAGAAAATTTTGTTGTTTTTATTCAAAGGCTTGAAAGTTTTCATGGTTTATTTCAGACCATTTGGTCCGAATCAGAGCACTTGGTTTGTGCAGGGCGCACGCAGATGGGGCAGGGCTGACGGCGCAGGCAATCCGTATCGACAAAACAGCTGCGCCCGTTAAGATGCCCGCTCATTTCGGCATCACTGGATGGATGTGCGTGAACAAGAAACCTCCCCTGGCGGACCCGGCGAACAAGCGCGTACGCAAGGTCAAGCCGGAGACCGTGGTCAAGACGACCCGCGAACCCAGTGCGACATCCCTGAAGCGGCGCATGCGCCTGATGGAAGGCAAGCGCACGCTGATTCTCGATGCGGCGCTGGAGATATTTTCCCGCTATGGCGTGCACGGCAGCAGCCTGGATCAGGTCGCGAGCCTGGCGGACGTCTCCAAGACCAACCTGCTGTATTACTTCAGCAGCAAGGACGACCTGTACCTGAACGTGCTGCGCCAGTTGCTCGAGGTATGGCTGAGCCCGCTGGTGCACTTCACCGCCGACAAGGAGCCGGTGCAGGCGATCAGCGCCTACATCAAGGCCAAGCTGGAGATGTCCCGCGATCATCCGGCCGAATCACGGCTGTTCTGCATGGAAGTGATGCAGGGCGCACCGCTGATTCAGGGCGAGTTGCAGCACCCGTTGCGTGACACGGTGCAGGCCAAGGTGGCGGTGATTCAGCACTGGATCGACAGCGGCCAGTTGGCCTCCATCAACCCGCATCACCTGATTTTCACTCTGTGGGCGACCACTCAGCATTACGCCGACTTCCGCACTCAGGTCGAGGCCGTGACCGGCAAGACACTGGATGATCCGGCGTTTTTCGAAGAAGTGCTGGCGAGCCTGCGCAGCATGGTTCTGGACGGGATCCTGCCGCGCAAGGTGTGAACGGGGGGCGCCGGCCCTGACCCGCGCACCCCGCCTGCGCAGTGCGCGGACGTCCTGCACAAACCAAGTGCTCTGATTCGGACCATTTGATCTGTTTTATTCGTCTCGATGGCGTCAGGTCGTTGTTCCGTAGCGTTTTTCCTGTACTGGCATGGATGCTGCTAATGCCTGCGTGTGCGGTCCTCATCGGCCATTACCCTCAGGAAAACGTCTATGTACAAGAAACTGTTGCCCGGGACATTGTGTGCGGCCGTAGCGTTGGGAGCGGTCGGCCTCGCTCAGGCTGAAGGATTGACCCTCGAAGGGAAGCCGAAAATCGCCATGGTGTATATCAGCCCGCGCAATGATGGCGGCTGGACTCAGGCCTTCGACGAAGCACGTGTGAAGCTTGAAAAGGATCTGGACACCAAGATCCAGTACGTCGAGAGCGTGCCCGAGAACGCCGCGGCCATTACGCCGGTGGTCGACCGCCTCATCGCACGCGGTGCCAACATCATCGTCGGCACTGCGTTCGGCTACTCCGACACCTTTCTTGCACTGGCCAAAAAATACCCGAAAGTCGCGTTCCTGAATGGCTCGGGCACCACCAATGCGCCCAACCTCGAATCGTTTTACGGGCGTACCTACGAGAGCCAGTACCTGTGCGGTATGGCCGCTGGTGCGGCCTCGAAGACCGGCAAGCTGGGCTTCGTCGCCGCTAACCCGTTCGGCCAGGTCAACTGGACCATCAACGCCTATGAACTGGGCGCCCGGCAAATCAATCCGAAGGCCACCGTCAACGTGGTCTATACCGGTGCATGGAACGATCCGGTCAAGGAGCGCGCGGCCACCATGGCGCTGATCGACAACGGTGCCGATGTGGTCGGTCAGCACGTCGACAGCCCGACACCGCAGATCGTCGCACAGGAGCGGGGCATTCATGGCACCGGCCACCATCGTGACCTGAGCGAGTTCGCTCCCAAGGCGACGGTCTGCTCTTCGCTGTGGGTCTGGGATCGCTTCCTCGGGCCGGAGCTGAAGAAAATCATTGCCGGCAACTGGACGCCGCCCGCCAACGGCGCGCTGCTGTCGATGCAGCAGGGCGGTACCGATATCAAGCTGACTGCGGACACGATCATTTCCGATGCAGACCGCAAGAAGATCGAGGCCGAGCGCGCCGAGCTGCTGGCCGGCAGGAAAATCATCTACAGCGGTCCGCTGGCCGATCGTGACGGTAAGGAGCGAGTGGCGGCCGGTCAGCAATTGTCTGACCCGGACCTGTGGAAAATGGACTGGTTCGTCGAAGGCGTGAAGACTCAGCAATGAGTCAGGTCAATGCGCTGCAACTCACCGGCATCAGCAAATCGTTCGATGGCTTCAAGGCGCTGATCGATGCCGACTTCACCGCCTGTTGGGGGGAAGTGCATGCGCTGCTGGGCGAAAACGGTGCAGGCAAGTCCTCACTGATGAACATCGCCGCCGGGCTGTACGCACCGGAAACCGGCACCCTGCTGCTGGACGACAACCCGGTTCAGCTTCAGGGGCCGAGGGACGCCAGCCGTTACCGGATCGGCATGGTCCACCAGCACTTCAAGCTGGTGAAACCGTTCACGGTGGCGCAGAACATTCTCCTGGCGCTGCCCGAGCAACCTGGCGAAGGCAGCTATCGCAAGCGTCTGCGTGCGCTGGAACAGGAGATTGTCGGCAAGGCCGAGGCGCTGGGTTTTGCGATTGATCCGGCGCGTACCGTCGACAGCCTGTCAGTCGCCGAGCAGCAGCGTGTCGAGATCCTCAAGGTGCTGCTGGCCGGTGCGCGGATTCTGATCCTCGATGAACCGACAGCAGTGCTGACCGATCAGGAGGCCGAGCGTCTGCTGCTGACCGTTCAGGCATTCGCCCGACAAGGCGCGGCGGTGGTTCTGGTCACGCACAAGATGGCTGACGTCAAACGCTATGCCGACCGGGTAACCGTGATGCGTGGCGGGCGCACCGTGCAAACCCTTGACCCGCAGAAGGTGAGTGTCGAGCAACTGGTGCAGCTCACGGTAGGTGAATCGGTGCCGGTTGCCGAACATCAACCGTCGACACCCGGCGAGGTGCGTTTGCAGGTCAAGGACTTGCGCAGCGTCGGCAGCAGTACGCTCAACGGTGTCAACCTGAGCCTGCACGCCGGGCAGATTTACGGCATCGCAGGCGTGGGCGGCAATGGTCAGGCTGAACTGGCCAACGCCCTGATGGGGCTTCCGCAAGCCACTGAGGGTGAAATTCACGTGGCCGGGTTTGGCGATCTGCGCGGCGCGTCGGCCGATCAGCGTCGGCAGTTGCGCATTGCCTCGATCCCGGCCGACCGCTACGGCGCGGCGCTGGCCGGGTCGCTGTCGGTGGCCGAGAACTTTGCCATCGGCAACCTCCACAGCGGGCAATACGGCTCTTTCTGGCGCCTGGGCTACAAGCGTCTGAAACAGGATGCGCAGCGCGCCGTGGCGGACTTCGACGTACAGGGCGTGCGCTCTCTCGATCAGAAAGCTGCGTTGTTGTCGGGAGGTAACGCCCAGAAACTGGTGATCGCCCGCGAATTCAGCCGCGACCCGCAATTGGTGCTGGTGCACAGCCCGAGCCGGGGCCTGGATGTGCGTGCCACACAGGCGGTGCATGCCCGCTTGCGAGCGGCTCGGGACGCGGGCGCTGCGGTGCTGGTGATCAGCGAGGATCTGGACGAAGTATTGGCCCTGGCTGACCGTGTCGGCGTGATGAACGGCGGGCGCATCGTCGCCGAGTTCGCGCACCCTGCCGACCGGCAAGCCATCGGCAAAGCGATGGTGAGCCATGACTGAATTAGTACATCCGATGAAATCCGTACGGCAACCGTTGCTGGCGCGGCGCTACACCCTGGAACTTCGTCAGCAGACCGGCTGGCTATTGCAGGCGCTGATCATTGCCCTGGCATTGCTGATCGGGCTGGCGATCTGCACCACCATTCTGATTCTTGCTGGCGTGCCTGCTGACGAGTTGCTCAACGAATTCGTCGTGCAGACGGTGTTCGATGGGCAAAACTTCAAGGCAGTGCTGTTTCAGGCATCGCCGATGATCATGGTCGGGCTCGCCGGGTGCATGGCGTTTCGAGCACGTTTCTGGAACCTGGGGCTGGAAGGCCAGATGATCTGGGGGGCGATTGGCGCTACGGCGATCTCGCTGTTTCAGGTGGGGCCGGAGGCCTTGCGTTTGTCGCTGATGATGGCGGCAGCCGTTATCTGCGGATTGCTGTGGAGCCTGGGCCCGGTGCTGCTGAAGCTCAAGTGGCAGGTCAACGAAATCATCTCGACGCTGATGCTCAATTACATCGCCGCCAATTTCCTCCTGCACCTGGTGTACGGCAGTTGGAAGGACCCGCGAGACAACTTTCCCTATTCCCCCGCGTTCCAGAGCTTCGAGCGGCTGCCCGACCTGTTTGCCGGGTATAACGCGGCGATCCCTCTGGCGCTGCTGGTCACCGGTCTGACCCTGTGGTTCGTTGGTGTTTCGCGAGCGGGGTTGTACCTGCGCTTCGTCGATGCCAACCCCAAGGTCGCCGGGGCCGTGGGCGTCCCGGTGCGCAAGATGATCATCGGCACCGTGCTTCTGTCGGGCGCGCTGGCGGGGCTCGCAGGTTTTGTCGTGACCTCGGGGCAGGAGGGGCGCCTTACCCAGTCGTTCTATCAGGGCTACGGGTTTTCCGGGATTCTCATCGCTTTTCTGGCCCGCAACAATCCAGTGGCCGCAACCGTGGTCGCGCTGCTGATCGCCATGCTGTTCGTCGCCGGACGCAATCTGCAGGTGTTCTATCAGATTCCGTTTTCGATGGTGCAACTGATCCAGGCGATTCTGGTGATCTGCGTCGCGTCCTCGGACTTTTTCATCCGCCATCGCCTGCGGCGCATTCAGGCAGGAGAACGTTGATGGAGCTTATTTCCCACTGGCTGGGCAGCGCACCGGATTTTGCCGTGCCGTTCGCCCTGGCAGCGCTGGGCCTGATCCTCATCGAGCGCAGCGGCGTACTGGCGCTGGGCGTCGAAGGGCTGATGCTGGTCGGCGCACTGGCGGGCATCGGCATGCAGTTGAGCCTCGGCTCGCCTGGCCTTTCGCTGCTGGCGTCGATGGCGGCGGCAGGTCTGGTGTCGTTGCTGTTCGCGCTGATGGTGCTGGTGCTGCGGATCAATCAGGTGATCGCCGGGCTGGCGCTGGTGTTCTTTTGTCAGGGCTTGACCGGGTTGCTGGGCACGCTGCTGGGCTGGACCAACCGCCCGGTCAGCGGCTTGCAGGCGGTCGAACTGTGGCCGTTGTCCGAGCTGCCTGTGGTGGGCCGGGTCTTTGTGCAGAACCCGTTGGTGTACCTGACCGTGGTGATTTTCATCGCGGTGGTCTGGCTGCTGGATCGTACGCGCACCGGGCTGCGTCTGCGCGCGGTCGGCGAGAACCCGCAGGCCGCCGATGCCGCAGGTATTTCCGTACTTGGTTACCGCTTGGCAGCGATTTTCGTTGG
Source organism: Pseudomonas sp. MWU16-30316 (assembly GCF_020515645.1). Taxonomy (NCBI): domain Bacteria; kingdom Pseudomonadati; phylum Pseudomonadota; class Gammaproteobacteria; order Pseudomonadales; family Pseudomonadaceae; genus Pseudomonas; species Pseudomonas sp. MWU16-30316. The sequence continues at coordinate 179,069 of NZ_JAIZAZ010000002.1, forward strand.
TTCTGCGTTGATGGGGCTGGCCGGCGGTTTCATTGCCGTGCTCAGCACCAAGATGTGGATCGCCGACATGACTGGCGGGCGCGGCTGGATTGCGGTTTCGCTGGTGATATTTGCACGCTGGTCGCCCTGGCGTGCGCTGGCTGGCGCCTTGCTGTTCGGCGGGATCGAGGCACTGATTCCGCAATTGGCGGCAACCGGCGTGCGCCTGCCTCAGTATTTCGTCCTGATGACGCCCTACGCGGTCACCCTGTTGGTCATGGTCTGGGTGGCGAGCGGCAAGCGGCAATCGAGCAGCCAGCCCGGTGCGCTGGGTGAACCTTACATTCGCGAGGAGCGTCGCTGAGCGATGCGCGCAGAAGCCCGCAAGACGGGCGGTTCAGCACGGGTTAAGGAATTTTTGATAGCGGGTATGCTCTAATCCGGTTACCAGCGTTCGTCAAAACCAGGAGCTCCTGAATGTTTACCTCGCGTCGTTTGATCATTGTTGCCACCGCCGTAGCCATGCTTTCCGGCTGTGCAACATCCAATCCCTATGACAATCAAGGCCAGGCGCAAAGCTCCGGTGGTATGAGCAAAACGGCCAAGTACGGCGGGCTCGGCGCATTGGCGGGTGCGGTCGCTGGCGCGGCCATCGATCACAATCATCGCGGCAAGGGTGCCCTGATCGGCGCTGCAGTGGCGGGTGCCGCATCGGCGGGTTACGGCTATTACGCAGACAAGCAGGAAGCTGCGTTGCGCGAGAGCATGGCCAATACTGGTGTCGAGGTACAGCGTCAGGGTGACCAGATCAAACTGATCATGCCGGGTAACATCACCTTCGCGACGGACTCTTCGGCCATTGCCAGCAGCTTCTATTCGCCGCTCAACAACCTGGCCAGTTCGCTCAAGCAGTTCAACCAGAACAACATTGAAATCGTCGGGTACACCGACAGCACCGGCAGCCGCCAGCACAACATGGACCTGTCGCAACAGCGTGCCCAGAGCGTCGCGACTTACCTGACTTCGCAAGGCGTCGATCAATCGCACCTGTCAGTGCGCGGTGCAGGGCCTGACCAACCGATTGCCAGCAACGCCGACGTCAACGGTCGCGCCCAGAACCGCCGTGTCGAGGTAAACCTCAAGCCGATTCCGGGTCAGCAGTACTGATCAATGCCGCTCCGCTCGCAGGCTGGTTGACGGCGGGGCAAAGAAGTGGGAGCTAACCTGCTCGCGAAGGTGATGGCCTCTTCGCGAGCAAGCTCGCTCCCACGAGTCACTATCCATGCTGCGCCGGATACTGCTCATGCAGGCTGTCCAGCAGCAGGTCTTTCTCTTCCCAGAGCATATTGATCCACTGCTGGAATTCCAGGCGGTATTCGCCGTCCTGGTCGTAATTTTTGCCGAGAAACTGCTGCGGGATTTTGATCTCTTCGAAGTGCGCAACCACTTCCCTCACGTTACCGCACAGCAGGTCCCAGTAGCCGGGTTGTCCGCCAGGGTAATGGATGGTCACGTTGATGATCGACTCCAGCTGTTCGCCCATCGCATCCAGCACGAAAGCAATGCCGCCGGCCTTGGGCTTGAGCAGGTGGCGGAACGGCGAGTTCTGTTGCGCGTGTTTGCCGGCCGTGAAGCGCGTGCCTTCGGCGAAGTTGAAAATCCCCACCGGGTTATGGCGAAACTTCGCGCAGGTGCGGCGGGTGGTTTCCAGGTCCTTGCCTTTCTTTTCCGGGTGTTTGGCAAGGTACGCCTTGGAGTAGCGCTTCATGAATGGAAAGCCCAGTGCCCACCACGCCAGACCGATCACCGGAACCCAGATCAGCTCCTGCTTGAGGAAAAACTTCAATGGGCGAATACGCCGGTTGAGCACGTACTGCAAGACCATGATGTCGACCCAGCTCTGGTGATTGCTGGTGACCAGATACGAGTGCTTGTAATCCAGCCCTTCCAGACCGCTCAGGTGCCAGCGGGTGTGGCACAGCAGTTTGATCCAGGCATTGTTGTTGCCGATCCAGGTTTCATGGATGTGGCTCATCAACCAGTCGGTGAAACGCTGTGCCGCAGAGAAGGGCAGGCAGATCTTGAGGATCGTGACCGCGAACAGCACCGTGCAGCAGACGATGGTGTTCAGCGCCAGCAACAGCGAGGCAATGACGCCGCGTAACGGGGCAGGCAGGAAATCCATGAAGGAGATGGCTCCGCAAGTTATCGGAAGCCGCAGACTGCTCTGCGGCACTCGTGTCAGGTATCAGGACAGCGTGTCGGCCTGTATGGCTGTCAGCGCGATGGTGTAGACAATGTCGTCGACCTGCGCGCCGCGCGGCAGATCGTTTACCGGTTTGCGCAGGCCTTGCAGCATCGGGCCGAGGCTCACACAGTCGGCACTGCGTTGCACCGCCTTGTACGTGGTATTGCCGGTGTTCAGGTCCGGGAACACGAACACGTTGGCGCGTCCTGCGACCGCGCTGTCCGGAGCCAGCTGTCGGGCGACCTGTTCGTTGGCGGCCGCATCATACTGCAGCGGCCCGTCGATCAATAGATCGCGGCGGGTTTCGCGTGCCAGTTGCGTCGCTTCGCGGACCTTCTCGACCTCTTCGCCGCTGGCCGAGTTGCCGCTGGAATAACTGATCATCGCCACGCGCGGCGAGATGCCGAACGCAGTGGCCGAATCGGCGCTCTGCAAGGCAATCTCGGACAGCTCGCTGGCGCTCGGATGCGGGTTCATGATGCAGTCGCCGTACATCAGCACCTGCTCGGGAAAGAGCATGAAGAATACTGAAGACACCAGCGTGCAGCCTGGCGCGGTCTTGATCAGTTGCAGGGCTGGCCGGATGGTGTTGGCGGTGGAGTGAATGACGCCGGACACCAGCCCGTCTACCTCGTCCAGCGCCAGCATCACCGTACCGATCACCACCGGGTCTTCGAGCTGTTGCTCGGCCATGGGGGCATTCAGGCTTTTGCTTTTGCGCAGTTCCACCATCGGCGCAACATAGCGTTCGCGAATCAGGTCCGGATCAAGAATTTCCAGCCCCTGCGGCAGCTCGATGCCGTGCGCCTGCGCAACGGCGTGCACTTCCTCGGGTCTGGCCAGCAACACGCAACGCGCGATACCGCGCGCCTGGCAGATGGCGGCGGCCTGGATGGTCAGCGGCTCGTTGCCTTCAGGCAGTACGATGCGCTTGTTGGCCGCCTGCGCGCGCTGGATCAACTGATAGCGAAACACCGCGGGCGACAGGCGCAGCTCGCGGGGCGTGCCGCAGCGCTGGTGCAGCCAGTTGGCGTCCAGATGACTGGCAACGAAATCGGTGATGTTTTCCGCGCGCTCGCGGTCATCGATGGGGATTTCCTTGTTCAACTGATTCAGGCGATTGGCCGTGTCATACGAGCCGCTGCTGACCGACAGCACCGGCAGCCCCGCCTGCAGCGCGCCGCGACACAGCTCCATGATGCGTGGGTCGGGCACGGTATCGCTGGTCAACAGGAGGCCGGCCAGCGGTACGCCGTTTATGGCTGCAAGGCTCACCGCCAGGATGATGTCGTCGCGGTCACCCGGCGTCACCACCAGCACACCCGGCTTGAGCAACGGAACCGTGTTGAGCACGGTACGGGCACAAATGATGATTCTGGTCATGCGGCGCTGATCGTAGTCGCCTGCGTTCAGCACCTGCGCGCCGAGCAGCTCGGCCACATCGCGGGTACGCGGTGCGTTGAGTTCGGCGCGATACGGAATGCAGCCCAGCAGGCGAAAGTCGCCACTGCGCAGCAACGGCGAGTGCTCTTTCAGGCGCGAGGCGAAGACTTCCATGCTCTCTTCGGTGCGCACCTTGTTGAGTATCACCCCCAGCACCTTGGGGTCCTTGGGGCCGCCAAACAGCTGGGCCTGCAATTCGACCCTGCCCGACAGATCGGCGAGCACTTCATTTTCCGGGGCGGAGACCAGAATGACTTCGGCATCCAGGCTCTTGGCCAAATGCAGATTGACCCGCGCGGCATAGCTCGCGCTGCGGGTCGGGACCATGCCTTCGACCACCAGCACATCCTTGCCGACCGCTGCCTGTTGATAAAGATTGATGATCTCTTCGAGCAGTTCATCCAGTTGACCATCACCGAGCATGCGTTCGACATGCGCCAGCCCCAAAGGCTTGGGCGGCTTGAGGCCGTGGGTGCGAGCCATCAGTTCGGTCGAGCGCTCGGGGCCCAGATCGCCGGGGTGTGGCTGAGCGATCGGTTTGAAAAAGCCTACTTTCAAGCCGGCGCGCTCCAGCGTGCGCACCAGTCCCAGGCTGATGGAGGTCAACCCCACGCCAAAGTCAGTGGGGGCGATAAAAAAAGTCTGCATACTGGCTTCTCGATTGAGCAGTGCAAGGGGTCGCAGCACATAGGGAAGCGCTGCCGACCGAAAAAGTCCGGAAACCGTCTAACGCGATTTCTCTGCGGCAAGACTATCGTTATCTGCGGCGTTCGCACACCAGCCGCAACGAAAGGCTTTACCGGTCATCTGTTGACGCTGTGCAGGGTCGAGTACCCAAGGGCGTGACTGCCACGGAGGATCATGACGCAAGTGCTGGGTGTGGCCGCACGACAGCAGCGCGAACCAGTGCCCGTGCTCGTCCTGTCTCAGATCGATAACGATTGAACCTTTCAAAGCGGGCCGTCCGTCAGAGTTGCGTTCGCTTTCGGGCGATTGCTTGGTTAAACTTGCCCGTTCTTCAATCTTAAGCAAAAGGTCTTGTCCCCATGCCGATCGCCGCCAATAAGGCTGTCTCCATTGACTATACCCTGACCAACGACGCTGGTGAGGTCATCGACAGTTCTACCGGTGGTGCGCCGCTGGTTTACCTGCACGGTGCAGGCAACATCATCCCGGGCCTGGAAAAGGCACTGGAAGGCAAGGAAGTAGGCGACCAGCTGAACGTTGCCGTCGAGCCCGAAGACGCCTACGGTGAGTACTCGGCCGAACTGGTCAGCACCCTGAGCAGCAGCATGTTCGAAGGCGTCGACAAGCTCGAAGTCGGCATGCAGTTTCACGCATCCGGCCCGGATGGCGGCATGCAGATCGTGACTATCCGTGATCTGGAAGGCGACGATGTCACCGTTGACGGCAACCATCCGCTCGCGGGTCAGCGTCTGAACTTCGACGTGAAGGTTGTGGCTATCCGTGATGCCAGTGAAGAAGAAATGGCGCACGGCCATGTTCATGGTGAAGGCGGCCATCAACACTGATTTGTGCTGCTAAGCTCAGGCACTGAAAAGGCGCCCTGGCTGTTCTGCGATGACGACTTTCGTTACGCGTGCGGTCACGGTGCCTTTTTTCGGGTTGTAGCCTGGGGCGACTTGTTTCAAAAGGGGTTCTCATGAGTGCTTTTCACGACATCAAATTGAAAGCGCTGGGTGGCCAGGAACTGCCGCTGGCGAATTTCAGGAACAAAGTGGTTCTGGTGGTCAACGTCGCGTCCAAATGCGGGCTGACACCGCAGTACGCGGCACTTGAAAACCTCTATCAGCAGTACAAGGACCAAGGCCTGGAGATACTGGGTCTGCCGTGCAACCAGTTTGCCGGGCAGGAACCAGGTACCGAGCAAGAGATCGCCGAGTTTTGCCAGCTCAACTATGGCGTGACGTTTACGCTGGGTGAAAAACTCGACGTCAACGGCCCTGATCGTCACTCGCTTTACCGTTTGCTGGCGGGCGAGGGTGCCGAGTTTCCCGGGGATATCACCTGGAACTTCGAAAAGTTTCTGGTCGGCAAGAACGGTGGTGTCAGCGCACGTTTTTCTCCGCGTACCACTCCGGATGATCCTGCCGTGATCCAGGCCATTGAAAAGGCCCTGGCGCAAGGCTGATCGTATAGCCGGGGTAGCATTTCGCATTCGCCCGGCTTTCTTGCGCGCTCGTCGCTTCTGAACTCAAATCAGCCAGATCAATAGTACTGGGCCACCGCAGACGCCCGGCGATACTCTGCGCGCCTGATGACAATCGACCATTTCACAGGAGTTGCGCATGTCGGCAGAAGCCTTGTTCACGCCTTTCCGTCTGGGCAGCCTGGAGCTGTCATCGCGTGTGGTCATGGCCCCCATGACCCGTTCGTTTTCGCCAGGGCACGTGCCCAACTCGAAGGTCGTCGAGTACTACCGGCGGCGCGCGGCGGCAGGTGTCGGGCTGATTATCACCGAAGGTACGACGGTCGATCACAAGGCATCCAACGGTTATCCGAATGTCCCGCAATTTTTCGGTGACGCGCCACTGGCCGGCTGGCGCAAGGTGGTCGAGGCAGTACATGCGGAGGGCGGCAGCATCGTTCCGCAACTCTGGCACGTCGGCGCAGTTCGCCGTCCTGGCACCGAGCCGGATGGCAGCGTGCCTGCCTACGGGCCGATGGAGAAGGTCAAGGACGGTCAGGTGCTGGTGCATGGCATGAGCAAGCAGGACATCGACGAAGTCGTGGCGGCCTTCGCCCAGGCTGCCGCCGATGCCAAGGCAATTGGCATGGACGGTGTCGAAATTCATGGGGCTCACGGTTACCTGGTCGATCAGTTCTTCTGGGAAGGCAGCAATCAGCGCAGCGACGAGTACGGCGGCAGCCTCGCCAACCGCTCACGTTTTGCCCTCGAACTGATCAAGGCCGTGCGCGCCGCAGTGGGCCCGGACTACCCGATCATCTTCCGTTTCTCACAATGGAAGCAGCAGGATTACGCCGCGCGTCTGGTGCAAACGCCCGAGGCGCTGGGCGAGTTTCTGCAGCCTCTGGCCGACGCTGGTGTGGATATCTTTCATTGCTCTACCCGGCGTTTCTGGGAGCCTGAGTTCGAAGGCTCCGACCTGAACCTGGCGGGCTGGACGCGCAAGCTGACCGGCAAACCGACCATTACTGTCGGCAGCGTCGGACTGGACGGCGAGTTCCTGCAGTTCATGGTCAACACCGACAAGGTCGCTCAGCCGGCCAGCCTGGAAAATCTGCTGAAGCGGCTGGGCAACGACGAGTTCGATTTGGTGGCGGTGGGACGTGCGCTGCTGGTCGATCCGGATTGGGCATTGAAAGTGCGCGAGGGCCGCGAGCAGGACATCCTGCCTTTCAGTCGAGACGCACTGATGACACTGGTCTGATCTTCTTGCTGGCTACCGGCCTGATCTCTTTGGCATTTACAGGTTTTTCGCCCGGGCAGGCCTCACGCAATTGCCGTTCGAACTGATCGATTATCGCCGTCCAGCCCTGGCGACTGGCGTGTTGACGAGCATTGAGGCGCACCCGGCGCAATGTTTCGCTGTCTTCCAGCAACCAGCGCGCCGCGTCGATGAATGCCGCCTCGTCACCCGGCATGGCCAACGCACCGTTGTGGCCATGGCGGATGTGCTGCCCGGCTGCGGCTTCATCGTAGGCGACCACGCCGAGGCCTGAGGCCAGCGCTTCAAGGACCACGTTGCCGAACGTTTCGGTCAGGCTGGGGAACAGAAACATATCTGCCGAGGCATAGTGCATGGCCAGCACTTCACCGCGCTGAGTGCCGCAGAAGATCGCATCCGGGATCTGCTCCTCAAGCTGCTGGCGCTGCGGACCATCGCCGACAACAATCAGTTTGATATTACGTTGCGGGTAACTGTTCTTTAGGGTTTCGAAGCTGGCTTTGAGCAAGCCCAGGTTTTTCTCGGGTGCCAGGCGGCCGACGTGTATGACGCCGATATCACCTGCTTGCAGGCCCCAGCTTTCGCGCAGAGCCTGCGAACGCCTGGACGGGTTGAACATCTGGCTGTCGACACCACGAGACAACAACTCGATCCTTTCAAAGCCGCGCCGCTCCAGTTCCACCTTCTGGCTGATGCTCGGCACCAGCGTCATGCGCGAGCGGTTGTGGAACCAGCGTAGGTAGTGGGTCAGCAGCCGAGTGATAAACCCCATGCCGTATTGCTGCGTGTACTGTGGAAAATTGGTGTGAAAGCCGCTGATCACCGCTATTCCCAAGCGCCGAGCTGCCCGTAGCGCCGACAAACCCAGCGGGCCTTCAGTGGCGATGTACAACACATCCGGTCGACGCCGTTGCCAGCGGCGCAACAGCTTGTGCATAGAAGACTGACCCCACTGCAACCCCGGGTAACCCGGTATCGGCCAGCCCCGGCAGAGCAGCAGGTCCTCCGCAGCGCCCGCGCCGATCTCGTCGTTCTGACGTGGCCGCACCAGCTCGACCCGGTGCCCGCGCAACCGCAACCCTTCACAAAGACGCCCCAGGGTATTGGCAACGCCGTTGATCTCGGGAGTGAAGGTTTCAGTAATCAGGGTGACATTAAGAATTTGGCTCATGGGAGCAGTTTCGGCGGGTTACATTTCGGTTATGTGGCGGTTGTGTGAACTTCAAGTGGCTTCACATCAACCGCCCCGATTCATCTCACTCGGCGATTTTTAGGGTCGGCGATTCGCTCCATGGCTGCAGGTTTTGGCAGAAATCCGTTGTCGTCGACCACAGATCTGAGCTGCTCAAGGCTCATGTTTTCCATAAAAAAGGTCGAGCGGGGCTGGATATGTTTGCCCAGAGTGGCAGGTTCGGTCGCTGTAAGGTCTTCGACCCTCTGGCTCAATATCTGAGCAAACCTACCTGATCGCGATTGCGGGAGTGTTTCGAGACCTGCAGGTCGGTTGGTATTGATGGGTTTGACTGTTGCGGTATTTACGATGTTTTCCATTACTCTATGCTCCTGTTGTCTAGACGCAACAGAGCAAGCGTAATGCCAATATTGATAAATTAGTTTGGTCCTACACGCTTGAACCGAGTGGGCAGGGTGTTAATTTTTTTTACCTACAGAGACGGCCTACATGAAATTTTTTGAAACGTTGGTAATGTTTGTTCTTTAGCGGCAACCGCTTGCCGACTGTCAGGTAGACGAGTTTGGTAATGGTTGTAAGGCTTGAGGCTTTTGTTTGTAGGAAGCTTCTTTGTAGCTATATTTTTTTGCAGGGTTTTGATTCGTCTGATAGCATCCGCTCTCTTTTCAAAGGGATATGAAATGTCAGATTTAATGTATGCGCCACCGAAAGCCGGCCTGGAAAAAGATGAAACGGACAGTAGAGGTCCGGAATTTTATGTCGTGTCTCTAAAGAAATTCTTCATTCTGTATCTTTTGACATCGGGCTTTTTCGCGATTTACTGGTTTTATCGAAACTGGTCGCTGAACAAGAAATTTTCAGGCAGTAAGGTGTGGCCCGTTGCGCGTGTGATCTTCGCCGTTATTTACGCCTTTCCACTATTTCGCACTGTGGACAAAAGTCTGCGGCGACAGGGGCGTGGTCACATGGCGTACTGGGCGATTAGCGGCTTGGTGTTGCTGGCGTTGACTATTGTGGGGATGGTGCTTTCGCAAGGTGTTTCCGGGCATATGCAATTCAAACCGGTCGGCGGCTGGCTGGTATGGGCCGTTCTGCTGGCCACTGCGCAAACATTTAATTTAATGCTGGTGCAGTCGAAGATGAATGCTGCGGCGCTTGATCCAGATGGAAGTACCAACTCAAGATTGACATGGGCCAATGGCATATGGATTCTTGCCGGGTGTGTAATCTGGTTGATGAGTATACCGACCTACCTCTCTGCGTCTGCTGCAGGGTAGATGCTATTGATGCCAATGGAAGTGCCGAACAGATCATCCATTATCTATTCGGCACTTTTTCAGGCTTTGTTGTCACTCGGCCATTCAATCAGAGCATTCAGCCCAGGTCACTGACCAGTTGGCCGATCACTTCACCCACCTTGGCCAGGTCCGGAGCAGCCAGGCGATGTTCATCAGCATACGAATACGCCACGCTGAACAGGCCTGCGGTGCGAGTAGAGTAAGACGGAGCGTCTTTCTCGAAAACACGGTTGGCTGCCTCTGCAGTCAGGGAGCTGGAACTGATGACCAAACGTTCTTCCGGGTTATTTACACCGTTGATGTATACGTCGTCCGGATTGATCGACCATTCGGCCAGTTCACTGACCAGAAAGGCGCGGATCTTTTCCTGAACGGTTGCGTTGTCGGTGGTCAGTGCAGCAGGATTTACTTGAGCATTCATGATTTAACTTCCTTGTTAAGTTCATGTGTCGCTGAGTTTCATGGAAGCTGGCTTCACATGAACGGATTGATTGAGGCCCCATTTAGCCTTGGTTGGCGGGGTGAGTTGCGGTGCATATTTATATGCGTGTGATTTTTCTTCGGGTGTGCCGAACCGCATGGCGCGGCCCGGCAGGTCGGCATTCAGCCTCGTGCGTGGGTCACCGGCAACGCATCCGCGCCGCGCTCGCGCACCCAGAACAGCGTTGCACCGGCCACTGCCGCGGGCATCATCAGCAGGTTGACCACCGGGATCAGCAAGGCGACGTAGACAATGCCGCCGAAGCTCAGGCTTTGCCAGCGCTTGCTTTTCAGCCAGCCGAGCATTTCGTTCCAGCCCAGCTTGTGGTTGTCGGCGGGGTAGTCGATGTACTGGATCGCCATCATCCACACCCCGAACAACAGCCACAGCGGGGCGGCGATGATGTTGGCGACCGGGATGAACGACAGGATGAACAGGCCGAGCATGCGTGGCAGCATGTAGCCCAGCTTGCGTGCTTCGCGGGCCAGGGTGCGGGGCACCATGGCAACCAGTTCGGCCCAGCTGAAATCGGGCGATTCGTCTACGCCACGAACCACGGCTTCGACCTTTTCGGACAGAAACCCGTTGAACGGTGCGGCAATGATGTTGGCGACCATGGTGAAAGTGAAAAACACCATCAGCAGCACCAGCGCCACGAACAGTGGCCAGAGGATATAACTGAGAAAGCTCAGCCAGTGGGGCAGGGTCGGCATGAAGGTGTCGACCCACAGCTCGAACTGGTGCACCGCCAGATAGATCAGGCCGCAGAACAACACCACGTTGATGCTCAATGGCAGTAGAACGAACAAGCGCAAGCCAGGGCTGAGGACCAGTTTCAGGCCCTCTCTCAGGTATTGCGGGCCGGTAAGGGCGGGAGCGGGCATGGGAGTCTCCGAGTGCTTGAAAGGCGTGACCTTACCGGCTTTGTGATGGCCATGAAAGAGCGGAGCGCCGACGGTTTTTGAGCATGTCAGACTTGTGGCGTATCCTTCGACGAAGAATATCCGGATGGCGCCGCTTTCAAGCGCCCGCGCTATAGAAGTGACCTATAGGGTGGATTGTGAAACGATATTTCCTTAACCTCTGCGGCCCCGATAGGCTGTTCGGCAATCTAGGACCTGTCCTTCAGGTCAGAATTTTCAGGACCTGCCGAACCAAACGACGCTTCCCCAAGCGTTTCGGTGGTCCTTTTTATCCAGCCGTCCCGACCGCGGCGTAAACGGTCGGTCGATAGGAGTGTGTCATGTCAGACGTACGTCATTCCCGAGTGATCATTCTCGGTTCCGGCCCTGCCGGTTACAGCGCTGCGGTCTACGCCGCTCGCGCCAACCTCAAGCCTCTGCTGATCACTGGCATGCAGGCTGGCGGCCAATTGACCACGACTACAGAAGTTGATAACTGGCCAGGCGACCCGCACGGTCTGACCGGTCCTGCGCTGATGGAACGCATGCGCGAGCATGCCGAGCGTTTCGAGACTGAAATTGTCTTCGACCACATCAATTCCGTTGACCTGGCTGGCAAGCCGTTCAGCCTGCAGGGCGATAGCGCAACCTACACCTGCGATGCTCTGATCATTGCCACCGGCGCCAGCGCCCGCTACCTGGGCCTGCCATCGGAAGAAGCGTTCATGGGCAAGGGTGTGTCTGCCTGCGCCACCTGCGATGGCTTCTTCTATCGCAACCGTGAAGTCGCAGTGGTGGGTGGTGGTAACACGGCGGTTGAAGAGGCGCTGTATCTGGCCAACATCGCCAGCAAGGTGACCCTGGTTCACCGTCGCGAAACCTTCCGTGCCGAGAAGATCCTGATCGACAAGCTGCACGCACGTGTCGCCGAGGGCAAGATCGAACTCAAGCTCAACGCCACACTGGACGAAGTTCTGGGTGACAACATGGGTGTGACCGGTGCGCGCCTGAAGAACAACGACGGCAGCAGCAGCGAGCTGAAAGTCGACGGTGTGTTCATCGCGATCGGCCACACACCAAACACCTCGTTGTTCGACGGTCAGCTGGCCTTGAAAGACGGTTACATGGTTGTGCAGGGTGGCCGTGAAGGCAACGCCACGGCGACCAGCGTCGAAGGCGTATTCGCTGCCGGCGACGTGGCTGACCACGTGTATCGCCAGGCCATTACCTCGGCCGGTGCCGGCTGCATGGCGGCACTGGACGTCGAGCGCTACCTGGACGGGCTGGCTGACGTATCGTTCTGATTTGCTCTCGTGCCCAAGCGCTCATCGCTATACACAAATCTTATGGGAGCGGAGCGATCCGCATTGCTCGCGAGGAGGTCAGCACATTCCCCAGAAACAGGGTGTTTGAACCGATGCCTTCGTGAGCAAGCTCACTCCCACAGTGGGCTGTACTCTGCCTCATGCTGTGTTTAACCCCGTTTTCCGGGTTTACCAGGACGCGTGTATAGCGTGGAGTGCCCAGGTATGGGCACTAGAACGATGTGATTTCAACCCAGCCGATCAAGCCTTGCGCTTGAGCGGCTCGCCTTCAAACTTCACACCCGCCAGACCATTCGCGATCAGCGCACGGATATTGCCGTGGTCGCTGCCTTCAGGTGTGGCTTGTACCGAGCGGTAATGCTCGCCGAACGCCAGCAGTGCCTCCTCGTCAGTCAAACCTTCCAGTAGCGCCAGGCCCAGCGTCTTGCACGACCCTTCGTTTTGCCCGGCAGCATTGTCGACGTCGCCGTTTCTGAAGGCCTGAGGCTGGTAGTCGTAGCCTTCGGCGATGAACGCCAGGGTGTCGGCAAACGCATGCTCGCCGCTGCGCAAGCGGGTGCGCAGGGAATTCAGATCAGTCATGTTGTTTGGTTTCCTTGACGAACGCCGCCTGTTGTTCGGCGTTCGCTTCTTTCTGATAGCGGGCTTTCCACTCGCTGTATGGCATGCCATAAACCACTTCGCGCGCATCATCGAGGCTGAGGTCGATGTGCTTTTCGTCAGCGGCGGCCTTGTACCACTTGGACAGGCAATTACGGCAAAAGCCGGACAGGTTCATCAGGTCGATGTTCTGGACATCCTTGCGGCTGTCCAGATGCGCGACCAGTCGGCGGAAGGCTGCGGCTTCGAGTTCGAGGCGTTCTTGCTCGGTCATGACGGGCTCTTTTCAGTGGACGGTTGACGTCATGATAAGAGTTTCAGCGTTGACCGGCGAGCGTGATCGATACCGACTCGGCAAAGCGCAGGGCATGCGGCTTGTCGACTTCCACTTCAGCGTAGGTCACCGCCTCGTGGCTCATCACCAGATCCAGCACTTCCTGGGTCAGTCTTTCCAGCAGGGCAAAGCGATTGCCTTCGACGTGCTGGATGATGGCCTTGGTGATGGTGCGATAGTTGAGGGCATGCTCGATGTCATTATCCCGGACCGCTTCCTGAGCGGCATAGAGAATCGTCAGGTTGATCAGCACGTCCTGTTTGTTGAGGATTTCGTCCTCATTGATGCCGATGAAGGTACGCAGGCGCAGGTCCTTGACCCGGATGCGCGCGGTGCCAGGTTCGAGTCTTGCCATTATTGTCTGCTCCGTCCGATCAATTGCAGAAACTCCATGCGTGTGTTGCTCGAGTCACGGAAGGCCCCCAGCATCACTGACGTGTTCATGGTTGAATTCTGCTTTTCGACGCCGCGCATCATCATGCACATGTGCTGGGCTTCGATGACCACAGCCACACCGGCGGCTCCGGTGACTTTCTGAATCGCATCGGCAATCTGTTTGGTCAGGTTTTCCTGAATCTGCAGACGGCGGGCAAACATGTCGACGATGCGTGCGATCTTCGACAGGCCCAGTACCTTGCCGGTCGGAATGTACGCCACATGCGCCTTGCCTATGAACGGCAGCAGGTGGTGCTCGCAAAGCGAGTACAACTCGATGTTCTGGACAATGACCATTTCATCGTTGTCGGAGGCGAACAGCGCGCCATTGACGATCTCTTCGACGCTCTGGGTGTAGCCATGACACAGATACTGCATGGCTTTGGAGGCGCGTTTCGGCGTATCCAGGAGACCTTCGCGGTCTGGATCTTCACCAAGGCCGAGCAGAATGTCTCGATAGTGCTGGGGCAGGGACGAACTCATCAGAATGATCCTCGGGGCGGCTTACTTGACGTGCCGTCCGCCGTTTACGGTCAGTGTTGTGCCGGTGACATAGGTGCTGTCCAGAAGGTAACGCAGGCTCTGGTAGATCACTTCTGCACCAGGCTCTATGCCCAGGGCCGACTTGGCCAGGGCGTTGGCGCGGTAGGCCGCATCATCCTTGGGTTGAAACATCAACAGCGCCGGTGCTATGCCGTTGACTTTGACAAGTGGGGCGAACCTGGCGGCGAAGGACAGCGTCAGGCTTTCCAGGCCGGCCTTGGTTGCGCAGTAGGCGATATGCTTGCTGCTGCCCTTGCGGGTCACGTCATCGCTGATATGCACGATGTCAGCGACCTCGCTGGCGGTCAGCAACGACTCGCAATGCAGATTGATCAGGTAGGGCGCCAGCATGTGCACGTTGAACATGCGTGTGAAGTTGTCGGCTTCATCGCCCGGTGTTTCTGCCAGCCACTCGGAAGCATTGTGGACAATGGCCCGCAGGCTTGAGGTCTGGGTTTTCAACAGCTCGACAAAAGCCATGATGCCGGCTTCGCAGGAAAAATCCCCGTGGATGGCCACTGCGCCAGCCTGGCGCAGTTCCGTCACACTTTCGTGCTCGGTGCGATAACTGATGATCACCCGCTGCCCGTGTTCCAGCAGACGCAAGGCGCAATGCAGGCCCACGCGCTGGCTGGCGCCGGTGATCAGGATAGGTGCAGAAGACATTGCCATCGACAGCTCACGTATCGGTTATCCGTAGTGGACGGGGATTGTACGGTCGATTGTTTCTTCCGGTTTACAGGCAAAGTTATACCAGAGAATTTTTTTGTACAACCCTGGGCATCATGAAACTCGCCGAGGCAGTGCTCGAAGGCGCTGAGCACGGGGAGGCTGAGGGAACGAGCGGGGCTGGGACGCGACCAAGACCTGTACCGAGGTGTAAAGGTGTACAGGTCTTTATGAGTCTAGCGAGGGGAAGGTGATTGCGTAGGGCGTGCCGGTGCAGGCGTGCTCTGCAGCCAGGGTGCGAGCAGGCGTGTGGACAGCGGGATGAACAGGTAGACCATCAGCGGGGTGAGCACCGCTGTACTGATCATGATGCGCGGTAACAGGTCCAGATGATTGAGCAACGGGCCGAGTAGAAAGTTGAAGATCAGCGACACGGGAAAAAACGCCAGCCAGATCGCGACAGCCTGTTTCCAGCGTGGCGGACGCTGATCGATTGCGCCGAACCAGCCGTCGATGCCGCTGACCCGATGCTCCGAAGGTTGTGCGAAAAGACCGCTGCCGCGCACCAGCCAGGAGCGTCGGGAGGCGGAATGCTCCCAGGCGTGCATGGTGTGTTCATCGGTGAAGCGGAAAATGATCTGAAATTCGTCGTCGCCGGGCGGCGGCGCCAGTACCCCTGAACCCAGATACCCTGGAAAGTCCGTGGCCAACTGTTCGCCTTCGTGCAGCCAGGCCATCATTTCATGGTAGCGACCCTGCGCCACGCGGCGTGCAACCATCAAGGTGACGGGTGAGGTAGACATTGTATATCTCCGGTATAGGCGTGAAATTCCCGGGTAGGGAGGTCACATGCCGCGATCCGGGATGGTGGGTCGCGACAGCTTCACGTAAACAGCAAGCAAGGATTATTCCTGAAACGCTGATAGACCGGTAGAGCGTTGTCGGGCAGGCAGGTTACTTGTGCAAGGATGGATGCTTGCGACGATGCTCTTGCAGGATGTACTGGCGCAAGCGCTCGGCATCGTCCTTGCCATGCTTGCTGAAATGATAGGCACCGACGTTTTGCCCGATCATTCGCTCCAGCTTGCCGCGCATCGGAATGGGCGCTTGACCCGGCGGGTTGAACCAGGCGGAAAAGTTTCTCGGCAGCTTGCCTTCCTTGCGGTACTCGAGCAACACACCCTTGAACGAC
The DNA here is from genome assembly GCF_020515645.1 of Pseudomonas sp. MWU16-30316. Taxonomy (NCBI): domain Bacteria; kingdom Pseudomonadati; phylum Pseudomonadota; class Gammaproteobacteria; order Pseudomonadales; family Pseudomonadaceae; genus Pseudomonas; species Pseudomonas sp. MWU16-30316. The sequence continues at coordinate 195,141 of NZ_JAIZAZ010000002.1, forward strand.
AACTCATGAACCCAGAGTGCCGTCAATGCACCCTTTTCTGTTTCGAGAGGGATGGGTTCTTCCAGCACAAGTCGCCATGGGCGGATCTTCGGGCCTTCCTCGAAAATACTCGGCGCGCCGAGCTCCAGATGCAGTGCGTGGAATTCGTCCTCGACCAGATGCAGCGGGAAATTCATCTGCTGATTCTCGAACTGCGCATGGATCGTGACCTGCTCATGAGCGGCCAGTCGGGTCAGCAGATCCTGAATCTGGATGCCACCGTTGACCAGCAGGCTACGCGTACTGTCACGTACGTTCAGCTGAGGGTTGCGGTGCATGCTCTGGATAAAATCCAGCTCAGCCTGGGTGAGTAGTGAATCAGGTTGCATGGGCGGAGGCTCGGTCTGACCGGTTATTGAGAACAAAGACCATTGATTCCGTAATGTGTTCGGACCATTCATCATATTTTTTCATTCAAGTGTTTCAACTCTGCTGTGTTTCTCCGGGTTGACCGAAGGCAGAATGGTCCGTAGAAAATTCAGACGGCATTCTAAGGCATAATGTTTCACTTTTTTAAGCTGCTGCAGGAATAACCATGAAAGTCGCCATCGTGTGTGGAACGGTCTACGGATCGGCCGAGGAAGTCGCCAGACACGCCGCTGCATTGTTGCGTGCCGCCGGCCATGAGACGCTCGTCAATCCCCGGCTCATGTTACCGGAGCTGCTCGCCTTCGAGCCTCAGGCGATCCTGGCCGTGACATCGACCACCGGCATGGGTGAGTTGCCCGACAACCTCATGCCTCTTTATTCAGCGCTGCGCGACGGTCTGCCAGGCGAACTGCGCGGCTTGCCCGGCGCGGTGATTGCACTGGGCGATGCCAGTTACGGCGACACCTTCTGCGCGGGCGGTGAGCAGATGCGCGAATTGTTCGCTGAAATGGGCGTTACCGAAGTCCAGGATATGTTGCGTCTGGACGGAAGCGAAAGCGTCACCCCGGAAACCGACGCCGAGCCTTGGCTGGAAGCGTTCATCAAGCACCTTGGGTGAAAACATCGCGCGTCTTTATCGGACATGATTCAGCACAGCAGTGTTGATTGTGGCTGTGCCGGACGTGGACGACACTCATCGCAACGTATTCCTGAGGCATGGAGCCAGCGATGAGCGAGTCAGTACGTTTTGACGATAAAGTCGTGGTTGTGACCGGCGCAGGGGGTGGGCTGGGTCGGGCTCATGCGCTGCTGTTTGCGAAACATGGCGCGCGGGTGGTGGTCAATGACCTGGGCGGTTCGGCGCATGGCGAAGGTGCCAGCGCGTCTGCCGCAGATCGCGTCGTCGCCGAGATTCGCGCGGCAGGCGGCACAGCGATAGCCAATCATGATTCGGTGACCGAGGGCGGCCACATCGTGCAGCATGCGCTGGACGCATTCGGGCGCATCGATGTGCTGGTCAACAACGCGGGCATCCTGCGTGACAAGACCTTCGCCAACATGCAGGACGCCGACTGGGATCTGGTCTATCGCGTCCATGTCGAGGGTGCTTACAAAGTCACCCGTGCCGCCTGGCCTTACCTTCGCGAGCAGAACTACGGACGGGTGATCTTTACGTCATCGACGTCCGGTATCTACGGCAACTTCGGGCAAGCCAATTACGCGACGGCCAAGCTGGGGCTTTACGGGCTGACCCGCACCCTTGCGCTGGAAGGTCGCAAGAACCGCATCTTCGTCAACGCCATAGCGCCAACGGGCGGCACACGCATGACCGAGGGCCTGATCCCCGATAATGTCTTCGAGCTGCTCAAGCCCGAACTGGTCAGCCCGCTGGTGGTGTACCTGTGCAGCGAACAATGTCAGAGCAGTGGCGACCTGTTCGAAGTGGGCGGCGGCTGGATCGGCAAGGTCCGTTGGCAGCGCAGTCAGGGGGCCTGCTTCGACCCGCAGACAGGTTTCAGCCCGCAAGACGTTGCGCAGCAGTGGCAGGCGATTGGTGATTTCGCCAACGCAGCGCATCCTGCCGACACTGGCGAAGCGTTGAAAGAGATGATGGTCAACCTGCAGAAGTACGTTAAATAACCCGCCTTTGCTAGCTGACGCAAGACGAGAGTGTTTGTTGAACGTGTGCGCATCTTTAAGCGGGTTGCTTAATTGTATATGGGAAGTTTCACTGTGTTATGTAAGAACTGTCTTTTTGCCCTGTAGGTCGAGTATGGATTTTTGCAGGTCTATTAATTAAGCATCTTCCACTCCGATATGAAGTTCGAACACATTCATATCTGGAGTGACACATGGCCAAATCAATATGGGGCGAACTTCCACCGGTAAGCGTCGTCGCGCCTCCTGAACGAGTCAAGGTCAAGAAGGCTGCAGCACAGGTAACCCAGGTGCTTCAGGAGGTGGGTGAAAATTCGATTGCGCTCAATGCGCTGGCGATGGAAAAACGCAAGATGAAGCCGCTGTTCAAGGGCTTCAATCCCGAACAGATAACCCCCAAGGATCTCAACAGAGCGGGGATGATTTTATACAAGTTCGGCATGATCGATAATCACACCGCCGAGTTGATGAGTCGCGCAGGCGATGAGTTCGACAAGAAAGGCAAACTGGTCGACCCCAGCAAGGAAATCAACGCGCTGGAGTTTTTTGCCAATCGGATCATCGATATGAAAGAGAAGGCGCTGAGCGGCGATCCCTATGCCAAGGCGCTATTGCCTGATTACATCAGGACCATCCATATCATGCAGAATCTTCAGGTGTTTGCCGAGTCGGGCGACAGTTACGAGATGCGCAAGATCAAGGACATGGAAAACAAGGGGCTGATCAAAAGAACGCCGGATGCCAAGGGCTGAGGCAGGCTGCACGATATAAACGCGGAGAGTATTAATCTGCGGGCAATAAAAAAGGCCGCTGCACAGAGACCTGCACGGCGGCCAAACAAAACGCAGGATCAAGGGAGCTTGCAAATCCACGTCGATTTAACGCGCGCAGGTTAACCGCCATCACGCGCCCGAAAAATCCCCGCACAGGATATGCAGCATTACCTGGCGGGTAACAATTCGCAGCGAATGAGCAGGTTGCTCAATGAACGCGGTGGTTTAACGGTAAGCGGCTCAGGCGCTCGGCAAGCTGGAGTCTTTGCATCGGGTCTTCACTGAGCAATAGCGCGCGTTCCAGATCGAAACGTTCGGCCTGCGGGCATTCGAGCAACTGATAAAGGCTGGCGCGGGCCAGGTGATCGCTGCTGGTGGCCTGGCCCAGTTCGACGATGCGGTCGGCATCCTTGAGCGCCGCGAGAACATTATCGTTGATCTGGTGCAGATGCCGCAGGTTGCGCGACAACCGTTGCAGCATGCTGGTCGGGGTGGCGCGAGTCATATGCTCTGCGCGCAGTTGCATGGTCGGGCCGAACTGCCTGATCAACAGCTCGCGGCAGTCAGCGGGATAGAGCCTGCGCCCGCTGCAGGGGTCGAGCAGATGATCGGCACCCGGCACGCGCAACAGGAAGTGACCCGGGAAATTCACGCCTTCCAGGGTAATGTCCAGGCGCCGTGCGATCTCCAGCGCAATCATTGCCAGCCCCAGTGGCTGACCTCGACGCTGCAGCACGATCTTGTGCAGAAGGGCCGAATCGGGTTTGGGAGGGTTCCAGTCATTCTGCTGAAAGCCCAGGGCGTTGAGTTGCCGTAACAGCGGTTGGGCAAGTTCAGGCGCAGGCAGGACAGGCAGCGCTGAATTTATCTGACGCTGCAACTGGGCCATTTCGCTCATTACCTCATGCCACTCGAAATGTGCGTCATGTTCGGTCGACACCCATAACGCAGCTTCAAACACCGAGGGCGGTGTCTGTTGCAGGCAGGCCAGGCAATGCTGACGTGGCGTCATGGACCACTCCGTGCGGCTCGAAATCCAGTGCGAAGACTCTTTGTAGCCCTGTGCGCGAATTTCGTCCAGCGCCACGTGTTTCTACTTGTTCAGGGCTTTTATCAGGTCGGGTGTCACATAGTGAGGACCGTCGAACAGGTACAGCGGATAGCCATCGAAAGCTGCAATCTGCGGTTTCAGTTCGGCCGCCGTTGCCGGGCGGAAGCCGCCGCCTACCTGCGGGCGAAAGGCTTCGACGATGATTCTGACGCGATTCTTGCCCAGCCGTTTGCGCAGGGCGTCGGCGTAGGTGCGGGCAACCGGAGCGGTGCGGGCATAGACGCCCACACCATCCTGAAAGAACACACCGATATCGTCCGGCAGCCAGGTTTTCAGCCAGTCCGCTGTGGCGGCGGGCCCGATATTGGCGCCGTCGTAGACGCTGATCCACAGTGGTCTGGGCAGTTTCGCCAGCAGTGCCGGTAACTCCTTGGCACGACTCCAGCTGGGGTCGACCTCGGCGGGGAAGTACCAGCCGGTGACATTGAGCGGCGTTTTCACCTTGGCCAGTTGCGCCGAAAGCACCGCCAGCTGCTCGATATTGTCCCGCGAGCGGGTTTCGCTGAAGTACCCGGCCAGTCCGAGGATTACTTCCTGGGCCCACGGCTCCTTGCCGATCCGTGTCCAGTCCGGCAGCACCGGCACACTGGTCATCGGGGTGCCCGGTATGAACGCCTGATCATCGACCGCCGTCCACTGCACGAGCAGTTGCCGTGCGCCGAGCCTGTCCCAGTTGCCGCTTATGCCTACCGTTGCGTTATCCGGTTGCCAGACGATGCCGACAACCCCCGGGCCCTTGGGCTGGATCAGCAGATACAGCTCGCTGGTGCCGAGGGCGATCGCCCCCACCATCAGGGCGGCCACCGAGGTCTTGATCAATGTTGCCTGTCGCAGCAGTGCGGCCAGAGCCTTCAAACATTACTCCCTGATGGATGACGGGCGTGGATCACCACGAGAACGTCATGCGCGCGAAGACGCCTTCTGCACGGTCATCGCCAAAGACCTTCTCGCGATACTGCACGGAGAAATCGACATACGACTGCGGTGCCTTGTATTTGTCTTCACGGAACCAGTAACGCACGCCCGTACCGACACCAAGACCGCCAGCGTTACCGGATGATGTGCTGCTACGGCCGAGGCTGTCGACTTCACTGCGCATCTTTGAATCGTAGTCCACTGCGGCGACTACGTGGGGAAACACCACCAGCCGCGGGCTGATACTGTCCAGACGGAAGCTGCGCCCGACCTGCCATTCACTGTTGAAATAGTTGCGCTTGTCCTGCAGATAGCGCCCGCCTTCAGCGTACAGCTGCGAAGTCCACCAGCTCGGTACATCGACGCGCAGGTCGGTGCCGATGCTCGAGCCGTAGCCCAGGCGCACCAGCCAGTCGCCGTCGGCGTTCGAGTTGCCCAGCGGAAAGGTGCGTTCGAAGGCGCCGATCACGTTGACTGCGCTGAACGGTTTGACCCGGATACCGAGCGCGCCCTGCAAGGCGTCCGCGCCTGTGTCGGAGTCGCCTTCCTTGCTCCACAGCGTGTCGGTGACGCGTCCGTAAAGCTCGACGAAGCGCGCGTTACGGTAACCGAAGGGTCGCCAGAACACTTCGGTGCTGTTCTGCACGCTGTCATTGCTGCCGCCGGGCGCGCCGCTCAGGCCGCTGCTGGTGCTGGCACCGCGATAAGTCGTGGTGTTGGTCAGGCCCCATTCACGGGACAGATCAGACACGGCGCGTCGGGTGTCGAACACCTGTTGCGCGGGCATCTGCAGATCGCCGGTCTGCTGATAATCGAGGACGCGTTTGAAATAGGCGATGGCTTGCGCATCATCCGATGTGCGCATCGCGCTGTAGGCGGCATCCTGTACTTCGCGGGGCTTGAGACCGGACTGACGGTCGACACGCTTGAACGTATCCAGTGCGCCTTGATCATCGCCCGCCTGACTGAGGAAATAGGCAATCTGCACTTCATCGCCGGGTTGCAGTTCGCCCGCATCGCGAGCTTGCTGCAGACGTTGCAGTGCTTCACTCGGCTGGCCCATGGCAGCATACAACGAGGCCTGCTCACGCAGCGGCAGGTTGCCGACCGCCATTGCCTGAGCGAAGTCCTGACGTGCACCGTCCTGATCACCCAGGCGTTGACGCATTTGTCCGCGCTGGACGAGCAGGGTAGCGTCGTTGCCATTCAGCGCCAGCGCTTCGGTGGCCGCAGAGCGCGCTTCGGCATACTGCCCTTGAGCGATCAATGCGCTGACCAGCAGTTTGCGGTAGGCCATCTGTTTGGGAAAACTGCGCACAGCCTCCCGCGCCTCGCTGACTGCGGTGTCGTTATCGCCGCGTGCCAATGCTTTATAGCCAGTGGCTGCCTTGTCGACTGCCACCTGCTCCTGAATCGCCTGCCGACGACGCGTCAGGACCTGTTGCGGCCCCAGTGCCTGTTCGGCCTCGTTGATCGCTGCCTGCGCTTCATCCAGACGCTGCTGACGTTGCAGCGCCTCGATCAGCATCATGCGGTAATCGAGATTCTTAGGTGCCTGGGCAATGGCCTTGCGTGCATGACTGGCCGAGCCGTCGTAGTCGCGGTTGGCGTAGGCACGCAGCGCCTGATTGCCTTCCAGGTAGCCAGGCTTGGGGCGCGCCTTGGGGAAGCGGGCCGGGTGATCGCGGCGGTATTTGTCACGTTCTGCCAGGGCAATCAGATCACGCAACTGATCGGCATCCGCACGCTGACGCAACGCTTCGCGCGCCTTGGCGATGGCCAGGTCGTAGTCCTTGCGGTTGTAGGCCATGTAGGCTTCGTTGGCGATGGCATAGGCGGGTCCGGTCAACGGCAAGGGCAGTGTTTCCGCCTGGCTGAGCGGTGCAACAAGACCCAGGCCGCTCACCAGCAGCGACAGGATGAAGGGGCGCTTCATAGTGGCTGCTCCGTTTGATCGTCAGATCGGTAATGGTTGTGCTGACGTGCCACAGCCTGTTCGATGGTTTCTCTGGACAGCACGCCGATGTCGACCAGGTAATCGCCGATCCGGCCATGCACATGCGGGCGGTAGCCGAGCATGGCTTTCTGGAACACTTCGCGGTCCAGCAGGCCTTGCTCGATCAGCAGATCGCCGAGCAGTGGCGCTCTGGCTGGAAGCGGCTGACCCTCGACCACCTGAAGCTGACGCAACTGCGCGACGATGTCGCTTTCACGGGCAATCAACTGCACCGGCTCGGCACCCAGTTGCTCGGTAATCTGTTGCAGACCGTCAGGCGGCAGCGGGCTGGCCACGGCAATTTCCTGGCGACCCAGCGCATTCATTTGCAACGGCACGACACGCCAGCGCAGGCAGAACTCATCGGCCAGCACATCGTTTGTCGCACGTTTGCCGGCAATGTCGAATACCCGTGGCAGGTCGTTCTGAAAAGCGATGGCCTCAGCCAGGGTTTCATCGTCGAGCCAGCCGTGGCTAAGCAAAATCCTGCCCAGCGGCAGCTGACGGGTCTGTTGTTCAGCCAGTGCAGTCTGCAGTTTTTCGTCGTTGATGGCTTGCCAGGACAGCAGCACGCTACCCAGGCGGCGTGGCGCTACGGCAATCAGGTCGGAAGACGGAAAGTCATGCATGGTCTTGTCCCAGACCAGCTTGCGGTTGAGCACCTTGCCCACCAGAAACATCCGCCAGGCGCGCGCTGCAGCCATGAAGTTGACGAAGTTGCCGACCACCATGCGCGGTATCGACAGCAAACCGTGCTGCCAGCCGTAAAGCACGGTAGTGAAGTAGCAGCGGTGCAGGATTCGCCATAGCAACGCGATGCCGTTGGCCACCAGCAGGTACTGAATCAGACCTGTGGTTTCAAACGGGGTCGGAAAGCTGGTGTTCCACAGTCCGCTGGAGCGCAGCACAATCAACGCCAGCAATTGAATGAGGATAAAGTAAGCGAGGATGCTGACGAACGATGTCACCACGCCCTTACGATCCCGAAACAGCAGGTAACGGTTGGCCAACGAGCCAGTCCAGCCCATTTGCTCCCAGCCTTGCAAACCGATACCCAACGTCCAGCGCGCCTTTTGGCGAAAGGCGGTGCGGAAGGTGTCCGGAAAGAATTCGCGCACGCACAGCGGCATTTCCAGCGTCGACTCATAAGGCTTGCGGAACCAGGACTTGCGCAGCACCCGAAATTGCACCGGGAAACGTACGAAGATCGCCTGCATGCCGTACTTAGCCAATCGCGCGCCGACGTCGTAGTCCTCGGTCAGGCTTTCGGTATTGAACGGCTGGTTCTGGTTTTCATCCGCCAGCACCATCAGTGCACGCCGCGAGAAGCAGGTGCCGACGCCAGCCGAAGGCACGGTGTCAGTCATGCTTTCGCGTACCACCAGATCCTTGCCGTGCCATTCGGCAAACTCGTCCATGTAGGTGCCGGCCACCCATTCGTACCAATTGCGTTCCAGCGACACGACCGGCAACTGGATCATGTCCTTGCGCGGCAGCAGGTAATTGAACAGGCGCAATTCAAGCGGGTGCAGCACGTCTTCGCTGTCGTGCAGGATGGTCCCGGCGAACTGTACGGCGTGAGTCTTTTCGTACAGAAAAATCGCCTGGATCACCCAGTTCAGGCAGTCGGCCTTGCAGGTGGGGCCGGCGTGCGGCACCTCCACGCGGTGCAACTGCTTGTAGCGGCGACGCATCCGCTCCACTTCATCGATGGTGCGCTGGTCGTTGATGTAGGTGCCGACGAACACCACGTAGTTCTGATAGTCGAGCGTCGACACCATGTTTTCGATCATCGGCGCGATGACGTCGTATTCCAGCCAGGCCGGGACCATGATTGCCAGCGGCTGCTCGTCGCGGGCAATCAACTGCTCGGCAGTCAGTGGCCGGTAGCGACGTTCGGCGGTGAACTTGCGGTACAGCCGCCGCGACCAGTACCAGATATCGATGAACAGGTCATCGATACTCGATACCAGAATGATCAGCCCGACAACGATCGTCGCGACTTCCAGCACGCTGTAGTAATGGGCCAGCCAGTAAGGCCAATAGAGCGACGTCATTGCGGCGGCCTGTTACGAGCGATTGCGACGGGCGCTACGGCCAGCCAGCAACAGAATGAGAAAAAGTACGATGCCGGCCGGGATCAGCCACAGCAGCGATGGTTTGCGCCAGGCGTCGATGCCGGTGCTTTCCTCCTCCTCGATCATCTGGCTGCCGGTCGGGTCCTTGGCGTCGAAGGTGGCGATCGGGCCGCTGTCAGCCAGCACCGCGGCGTTGCCACGTTCCAGCAGTAACGGACGTTCGAAAACCGGGGCCTGACCGCCCAACGAGCGATAGACCATGCCGTGCTGGCCGCCGGCTTCGATCACTTGCAGCGAAGCCAGGTGGTTGAGCGACTTGAGGTCGAGCAGCGTCTGTTCTTTGTGGTTGATCAGCAGGTGCCCGTCGTTGCTGGCCTTGACCGACTCGGCCCCGTCCTTGACCGGCAGTTCGAAGGCCAGGAACGCCTTGGCCGGTGTCACGGCGACGCTGGCGTCATCGCTGACGCTGAGCTGTGCACGCAACGGCGAGACGCCGGAAGCGCTGGCGATGCGGATGACTTGCGGCAGGCTGCTGGCCGGGCGCTCAAGGTAGCCCTTGGGCACCATGATCTGCGTGTCGGTGGCGAAGCGTGCTGCCATGCCCGAGAAGTTTTCGTCAGGCGTGACCTTGTCCAGCACGATGTGGCTGGTCGGCAATACCGAGATCGGGAACGCTTGCGGCGTTTCCAGGCACTGGTTGCTGACCGGCTGACGCTGGAAGGACACGCGCAGGACGTTCTGCGCCGCCAGTGCGTACTGCGGAATGCGGGCTTCGATGCGCTCTTTCTTGCCATCGGCAGTCAGTTGCATCGCACCGATCAGGTAATCGTTGAGGAACAGCGTGGCAACCGGTGGTGTACCCGATGCGCCCGGGGCGGCAGCGATATCGATCATCGCAGTCACCGGTACGCGACCGTCATAGGCAACGCTGCCCAGCGGGAACGAGGCGCTCCAGTCGGTTTTTGCCAGCACATCCACCGTGCCGGGCTTGCCGCCCAGACGGATCAGCGCGACGCGACCGTCTTCGCTCAGCGGCATGGCGGCTTCTTCGCCAATGGTCAGCTGACGATTGCGCGCCAGTTTGTTCCACGCCGAACTGAACAGGCCAATGGCCTTGTTGGCCGACTCCGGCTTGATCATCAGTAGCGCACGATTGCCCAGCAGGGCCAGGCTTACGTCATCCCCGGTGCTGTTGGCGAGCGGCTTCTTGATGTGACGCTCGCGCCACTGGCCCAGTGCGCTGGCCGCCGAAGCATCCAGACCCTGCACCTGCGCCTGGAGAGCGTCCATGGCGTCGTCGATGGCCTTGAGCAGCTGTGGATCGCTGATCGCCAGGTCGGCCTGCAACGCAGGTGTCTGGCCAAGCATCAACAATGCACCGATTTCCGCCGGGTCGCGCAGGGTGTACTGGCCCTTGCCTTCGAGCCCTGCAAACGCCGGAATCTGCTTGAGCTCCGCTGGAATAGTCAGGCCGCTCAGGTCCACGCTGTCCTGCACCGCAGGAAACGGCAGGATGCGTGCCTGCTTGCCGATGCGCTCCAGCGCTACGCCCAGACGCCAGGCGGCATCGTAGCTGGCGGTCGACAATGTGCCGGGTGCGACCAGCAGGCCGGGTTTGCCGGGCAGTGCATTCCATACCGCGCCGACGTCCTGCAACTGGCTGGCGTCATAGCTGTACGTCAGGCGCGTGTGCGGGTCGATGCGCAACACGTTGCCGATCGCACGTTCGTCTTCGCAAAGCACTTTCGAGATCACCGACGACCAGGCGATCCCCAGTCGTACCGAACCGCTTTCCCGTGCTGCCTTGTCGACACCCAGCGTCGCGCTGGCATTGCCCTGTTCTTCATTGAGGCCCAGCGCGCGTACCGGATATCCGTCCAGCGACAGCAGCAGCGTGTTGCGGCCAGCCTCGCCGTTCAGGTAGCTGGCATCGAAATTCAGCGTGGCCTCGGTCAATGGCACATTGGCCGGCACCGGCAGGTACAGTTCGCGGCGTGCGTCGGTAGCATTGAGGATGATCGGGCGATCGATACCCAGCTCCCTCAGCTCGATCACGCGCTCCTGGCGATTGTCGGCAGTGATTCGGTTGATCGCCTGGGTCAGGGGGCTTTCGGCAGCCAGGGCGAATGCAGGCATCAGCGCCAGCAGGCTCATCCCGCAGGCAAGTACGCCAAACGCGCCCATGTTTACGGCAACGGAAGATTTCATCGTGCAGATCTCGGTAAAGGCTCAAGGCCATTGGGTCTTGATACAGGCTGCCGGTCTGCTACAACGTTTTTCGGGCACTCGGTCTGAACCGGGTGCCCGTATCGTTTGCGGACTGCTTCCTGCGGATTGTTTTAGGGTTTGTTTGCGCTGCCTGCGCGTCCTTTTTGCTAACTGGCCATCGAGCGCAACTCTGCATGTTCGTGCTGAGGCTTGATTCGCGTATCCAGTTGCATGTCCACCGGGTCCTGGCGCTGACGCGGCAGCTCGGCGACAAATTCATCCACCGGACGGCCCATCAGGGCATCGACGATCCGTGAGCTGGCTTTGCCGTCGCCATAAGGATTGGCTGCGCGGGATGCGTTCTGCCACAGGGCGTCGTCGTCAAACAGGGCGTTCACGCCGCGAATGATGGCGTCCGTTTCGGTGCCCACCAGGCGCACGGTCCCCGCTGCGACCGCTTCCGGGCGCTCGGTGACATCGCGCATGACCAACACCGGCTTGCCCAGCGACGGCGCTTCTTCCTGCACGCCACCGGAGTCGGTGAGGATGACGTGGGCACGTTGCATCAGGCGCACGAACGACAGGTAGTCCAGCGGTTTGATCAGGTGCACGTTGGGCAGGTCGCCCAGGTGCTCGGTCACCGGCCCCAATACGTTGGGGTTCAGATGCACCGGGTAGACGATCTGTATGTCGTCACGCCTGGCGAGTTCGCCCAGCGCCTTGCAGATGTTGAGGAAGCCGTCGCCGAAGTTCTCACGGCGATGCCCGGTCACCACCAATACCCTGCGCTCGGGCACCAGAAACGAAAACTGGCGATCCAGGGCATGACGCAACTGGCGATTGCTGTCGATTCGCTGGGCCGTCAGGTGCAGGGCGTCGATCACGGTGTTGCCGGTCACGAACGAGATGCCCTGCAGGCGTTCGCCCAGCACGTTGCGGCGCGACTCGGCGGTAGGCGCGAACAGATGATCGGAAATCAGATCGATGCAGCGACGATTCATCTCTTCAGGCCACGGCTGACGGATATCGCCGGTGCGCAGACCGGCTTCGACGTGGCCGATGGGGATGCGGCGATGAAAGGCCGACATGGCCGCCACCATCGCTGATGTGGTGTCGCCATGAACCAGCACCTTGTCCGGCTTCATCTCGTCCAGAATCGGGTCGATCGCCGCGTAAAGCGCAGCCGTCAGAGAATTCAGCGTCTGATCCGGGCGCATCACATCGAGGCTATAGTCGGCTTTGAGCTCGAACATGTCCAGCACCTGTTGCAGCATGCTTTGATGCTGCCCGGTAATGCAGATTCTTGAGTCGATACCCGGCTCTGCAGCCAATGCTCTGACCAAGGGAGCCATTTTGATGGCCTCCGGACGAGTACCGAAAATGGAAAGGACCTTCATTCTGGGGTGCAGACCAGCCATTATTTCCTCCCGCGCCTTTAGCGCGCCGCACAGCAGCAAAAACCAGGCTGAGAACAGCTTGGTGAGACTGCGAGTTGATGAGTTTCTCGGGCGGAAAGATCGGAGTTTGTGGCTCGATGTTCACTTCAGTGTGAATGTAGCAATATGCCTTGTTACCCGGAATTGTCGGGATTATTAGCAGAACAAGATAATAAAGCAAAACGTTTTATTAAGTATTTTTCAAAGTAACAATGGGTAGGAACTTTAGTTTTTCACCACGGTCAGTACAGGGTTGTGTTTTTTGAAAAAAGGCGCTTAGGCCAATGAATACGGGGTCTTCGGGGGCTCTTGGTAACGCTTTTCCTGCTGTTTTGAGTGCTGGGTTATTCGCTGTAATTCTGGATGATGGCAAAAAGTTCCAACAAAAATATCAGCAGCGAGGTGTGCGTCACTACAGCAGAATCCTGACGCCTGTTTAATGACAGGAAGAGAGAAGGGGTTCACAAAAATGACGCTGATATAATGACGCTTGGGAACTTTGATTATGTACCGAGTTTGACACACTGAGCGGCAGACGGGATGTTAGGAATTAGCTTAGATGCTGTTCAAGTTTGCGCGGCATATACAGTATTGAGTTGTAGCAGCAATACGGGTGATTGCCCAGCCATTAAATGAGAATGATTGGCGACCCCCTCGCAATGAGGGGAGTCGCAGCCCACAGCGGAATCAGTCTTTCGCCTCGGCCGGTTCCGACAGCTCGCTGAGCGCGGTCGCGTTGTTCTTGAACGCCGCGGCGAACACGGCGCGATTCTTGGCCATGTAAATGCTCGCGTCCTCTGCATGCTTCTCCGAGATCCCCGGCACGTTCTTGATCAGGACGTCGGTGAGAAGCTCGGCCAGCTCGAGCATTTGGTCGTGCGCATCGGCGAGTTTACGGTCCACGAAAGTAGTCTCCAGATCGCGGGTACTGCGGTAAAGGGTTTCAACAGCCATTTTGGCCTCGTCGTCTTATCCAGTGTTGAAAGGGCTAGACCCGGACGTTCAGGGCGTCGTGCTCTGACCAGCGGGTATGCAAAGCATTGATCGTGCATGACCAGCGCGCCGGTCAGGTGTAGCGGGGCACTGCGTGAAGACCTTTAGGGAGGCTGGCCTGCGACGCAACAGCGGAAGCGATTTCTCGATTACTGTGTTTTTATACAGTAAAAGCCATGTGCCAATCAAGCCCCGCCTGAATAGTGGCGTTTACGCATCTTTTTTGCGCTGCAAATGTGCCTTGCGACAACCCGCCGCGCTCTCAACCATAGCCTATGGCCCTGTTCCTGCTTTAAAAAGCAGGCCACAAGAGTGTCACGAGTACCCGGCATCGTCCGGTCGGCATAAACGAAGGTTCAGAGGTAACGCGTCATGGGGAATAAATGGGCAGTAAAGATAAGACACCGCGTACATGCGCAGGCCGAGTCACTGGGCAACCTGTGTGTGGAGAGCTTCCACTTTCTCGCCCTGTTCGCGATCGGCGCGATCACTGCCTGGGCGTCAGTGGTCGCATTCCTGGGGATGGTCGAGAAAGGCAACGTCACGGTCGATGACATCCTGCTGCTGTTCATCTACCTCGAACTGGGGGCGATGACCGGGATTTATTTCAAGACCAACCACATGCCCGTGCGCTTCCTGATCTATGTTGCGATCACTGCACTGACCCGGCTGCTGATTTCCGACGTGTCCCATCACAACCCGCCGGACATCGGCATCATCTACCTGTGTGGCGGCATCCTGTTGCTGGCGTTTGCGATTCTGGTGGTGCGCTATGCGTCGTACAAGTACCCGTCAGCGAAGATTCCCGATTCGTCCAGCACCGTCAAAGGTGCAGTGACGGAAGAAAAGGGCGAGATCTGATCGAGGCAGTGGCGGCATCTGTGCAAGATGCCGCCAGCAATGTTGCTGGACAGGAGCCCAATCAGTTCAGCCAGACCCCGGCACGCCAGTGCCAGCCGTCACCGGCGCTTTCCCAGTGCGGATGTACATAGTGATAGCCGGGACGCTCTGCTTCCCAGTGGCCATGCACCGGCACGAAACGCTGGCCGTTCCAGTGCCAGTAACCGCGTGCCCATATATAGCCGGGACGAGGCGCCGGTTCCACCTCGACGACGCGTTCCGGTGGCGGTTGTGGCGCGATCACTTCTTCAACGTATTCGTGATGGACATGCGGCCGTTCATGAACCACGCGCTCCTCGACACAGCCTGACGCTATCGCAAGTGATGCGATCAATACCCCATAACGTAAGTACATGTTGCCTCCTCGGAATCAACCGCAGGTGCAGTGGCGCTGAGCTCAGTGCCCAGTCGCTCGAATGTTTCTGCGCAAGGATTGTTGTAGCAGGATGTATCTGTACTTTTGCTGAAGAGGAGGAAGGGGGAATGATAGCGAAAGGCCGGTTTTACTGGGGGGAAAGCCCGTTCAAGCAGGCTGGAAAGTATCGAGCGGCATCGGGATAGTCTTGCTCTGTGCAGTGCCAACAACGGCACTGCACAGCGGGGAAGGGCAGGCGTGCATCAAACCCCGACATTCACCGTTGCCTGGCTCTGTGGCCACAGACCATTGGCCGGGACAGGTGTCTTTTTCAGCGTCGCGCCGTCAGTCATCGCTGCAAGGATCTTGATCGCGCTGTCGCCACGTTCGATGGCGATGCCGAATTGCACGCTTTCTATCAGCTTGCGCAGGCGTTGTGGGTCATTGCGTTGGGCAGCGCTGATCAAGCGCTTGGCAACGACGCCGCATTCGTTGGACAAGGTCAGCATGATGCTGCCGTCCAGCCCTTGAATGCTCAGATTCACCCGATAGTCAGGGTGAAACGTGTCCGTGATCATCTGAAAAGGATTGTCCATATCATTCACCTGCTCAATGGTCTGCATAAGTTGACCGGGTATTAGTCCTTTTGGTTCTCGACGACTGATCAGCGGTTGCGTTACTCCTGCGCTTGCTGCTGACGGTGTTGCTGTCGTCTTTCGCGTTGATGACAGGGTTTCGTTTAGAGAAGCTTTGACGCATTCACGACGTTCAGTTCGCGCCAGAAAGTGGCCGTCCTGATGGCCTGCCTCGTGGCGCGTACTACAGGGCTTTGCATGGTTCGGGCCATATTGCAGGGGCGATGCGCTAGAAGCCGCCGAGCGGGAGCACTCCGCAGCCGCTTCCTGGTTGGCTTTGCCACAGGACGAGCCGTTCAGTTCGGTTGAGAACAGTGCTTTCCAAGCTGGGCGAAAACAGCTCCCGGACATGGCCTGCTCGTCTCGCGAATGCGTTTTGCTTATGACTTTTTCGAGTGATTGTCTGACACTCCGACAACCGAATCTTGACGTCAGAGATTCGTAAAGACGGGGTCGAAACCGTACTCGCCCACTGTCCAGGTTCTGACGTTGAGCGTCGTGCTGCGGAGCTGCGGGATGAGTGTTGAACGCTTGTCGGTATGACTGGCTGACTTGCCTGCTCATGGAAGCGAGCAGCATGTTTTTTTGCTCGCCGATGGTGCTCAGGTACAGCGCTCGGGCTGCACGGCGCTGAATGTTAAATTCGATGGACGGCACCCGGCGATCGAAATGGCGGCGAGGCTAGCGACGGGTCAAGGCGGCCAAAGCTGTGCAGCGAGCGTTTGTGGTGCGTACTGATTGGGGCGTGAACCCATGGCGAACAAAAAGGGCGAACCGTTGCCGGTTCGCCCTTTTCTTGCAAAACGTGTCAGTGAAGCATCAGGTCAGACGAGCGGCTTCTTTCTCCTGCTCTTTTTCCAGAAATTCTTCTTCGAGCAACGCGTCCGGACTGATCGGATCTTCATCCTGTTCGGCGATGGTCGGTGCGGCGCCTCGTTTTCCGCGCAGTTTGCCAAACAGATGCTCAAGGGCGTGATCGAGTTTTACAGCAGCGCCATCCACAGCCTGATCTACCGTATCGGCCTTGTGGGAAACAGAAATGGGTTGGTGTCCTTTGGGGCGAGCTTCCATCTGGCACTTGATGTCGTGCGGGCCAGGCTTGTCGCCGTTTTCGTCGCGGATGTGGACTTCCACGCGGGTCAGGTTTTCATCGTAGTGTTCGAGCGTGCTTTCAACGGTGGTACGAACCCACTCCTCCAGTCGGATACTGCTTTCGATGTGATTATCGCTATTGACCTGGATTTGCATAGTTAATCCTTATTAGGGCTTGCTCGTGCGAGGCTGGACTGCACGATTCCTGGCGGAATCGATTTCGTTTGCGCTCATTCACAGTGTTGGCGGCAATGGCCTGACAATTCAACCCCAATGTGTAAGAAATATTTCGCAGCAAAAAATGGCTGCCCTGGCGCGAGGTTACGAATCAGGAACGGACGCAGAGCGTCCAGAACGGCATTCCCACGCGGAGCGTGAGGAACGAGAGGTGTCCGGGAGAACACTGCTCTGGCGCTCTGGCGTCCGAAACTAGAACGCGACCGACGTCTGTACGTACACCGTGCGCGGTTCGCCGACGTATTTGCCGCGGTTGTTGTCGTCGAACGAGCGGGTGTAGTACTGGCGGTTGAAGATGTTCTTCATCCCGACCGCTACGTTGAGGTCAGACAGTTGCGGGCCGAAATCGTAGTTGGCTCGGGTGCTGAACAGCATGTACCCAGGGATCTTGCCGGTGCTGCCATCGGCGCTTTCAGTCGAGGTATTGGCGTTGTCGGCGAACTGGTCGCTCTGGAAGGAGCTGTCGAAATTGAGCTTCCACGGCCCTTCGGTGTAGCTGACGCCCATCGTTCCCTTGTGCTTTGACGAGAACGGCACGCGATTGCCCTTGTTCGGGCCGTCTTCGCGGATCGTGGCGTCGACGAAGGCGTAGGTCGCGTAGATATCGTAGCCGGCCAGCATCGGGCTCAGGCCTTCCAGTGCATAGTTGACGCTGGTCTCGATGCCTTGATGGCGAGTCTCGCCGCGTGCGATCACCGTGTCGTTGGTCTGGTTGCTGTCGTACTGGTTGTCGAAATTGATCAGGAATGCGCCGATCTCGGCCCGCAGGTTGCCATTGTCGTAGCGTGTGCCCAGTTCCCAGGTGCGGGCTTTTTCCGGTTTGACTTCATCCCCGGTGACGCGGTTAGGCATCTGGCTGTACTGCACGCTGCCGAACGAGCCTTCGGTGTTGGCGTACAGGTTCCAGGTGTCGGTCAGGTGATAAAGCACGTTCAACGCCGGCAACGCAGTGCTGTAGTCGCCCTGGTAGCGTGCGTTGGTGAGGTTGTTGTTCTGCGCGGTGTCGATCATCTCGTAGCGAACGCCCGGCGTGATGGTCCACTTGCCGATATCGATGCGGTCGTCGATGTAGAACGCATGCGCTTCGGTCGCGCCGCGTGTGTCGCGGTCGTTGCGGCTGGCGGTGGTCGGCAGGTTGCCGGTGACCGGTTCGCGGTAGCGCAGTTCGTGACCGGCTTCGTTGACGTAGCGGTAGCCAACGCCGACTTCATGCCAGGTTTCGCCCAGCGCAAAGCCTTGCGAGAAGCGCGTTTCCAGACCGCGTACCCAGTATTCGCGGGGCGACAGGGAAACGAAGCTGCCCTGATCCAGATAGCCGCTGCGCAGGGTCTTGGTGAAGAACGTGTTGGCGGTGAAGACGCGCGCGTCCTGTTCGTAGCGATAGCCGAAGTTGAACATCGTGCGACGGCCCCAGAACTTGTCCTTCAGGCGCGTCGACTGGTAAGGGTCGGCGTCGTAGTCCTTGACGCTCAGGCCGCCGGGCATCTGCGCTTCGCCATCGTAGTACTGTGCCATGGCGTTGAGGCTGTTGGCTTCGTCGATCTGGTATTTACCCTTGAGGATCAGGTCGTCGATTTCGGTATCGCTGTGTTCACGCCAGTCACCGCCGCGCACGCCGGAATACAGAATCGCACCGCCCAGGCCGTTGTCTGCGGTGCCGCCGGCCAGCAGGTTGCCGGTGGTCTTGAAGCCGTCGTGGCTGGACGACGGGCTGGTCTCGGTTTGTATGCCGCCTTTGAGAGTAGGTGCATCAGGGATCGCGCGGGTCACGAAGTTGACGATGCCGCCCACGTTCTGCGGACCGTAACGGACTGCGCCACCGCCACGCACCACATCGACTGCGTCCATGTTGCCCATGCTGATCGGTGCAAACGACAGTTGCGGCTGGCCATAGGGCGCGAATGGCACCGGGATACCGTCCATCAGCACGGTAGAACGCGACGCCAGGCGTGGATTGAGGCCGCGAATGCCGAAATTCAGCGCCATGTCGTGGCTGCCGGTGCCGTTGTTGTCCGGCGCATTGACGCCCGGAATGCGATTGAGCACTTCACGCGCCGATGTCGCTCCGACCCGCTCGAACTCCTCACGACGAATCACGTCACGTGCGCCGGGATGTTCGAAAACGTTGGTTTGCTGCGCCGCGCCCAGCCAGTCGCCTACCACCGTGGAGACACCCAGTTCGATCGGCGCGCCAACAGCATTGACCGGTTGCAGGGTGAAGCCGTTATTGCCATCGGCCATGGCCTGCAGGCCGGTGCCTTCGAGCAAGGCGTTGAGGCCCTGCTCAGGTGTGTACTGACCTTCCAGGCCACGGCTTTTCAGGCCGCTGGTGATTTGCGAACCATACGAAATCAGCACGCCAGACTCACGACCGAACTGGCTCAGCGCCGCTTCAAGCTCGCTCGGCGCAATGTGATACACCTTGGGTGCGACTTCTGCGGCCTGCACCATCGACAGACTGCCGACCGAGAGGCTGGCACCGAAAATGACATGGCGCAATGTGCGCACCAGCGGTGAAAGTTGAGTAGGGCGGGCTGACATGCAGGAGTCCTTTGACCGGAAGGTTGAGAGAGGCTTTCCCTGTCTGTCACGCGAGGGTCGAAAAACGGCTCACGCTTTTTGAAAAATTTTAGCCGGCCAGCGCAAATCCAGCTGTCATCCAAAAACCGATGTGTGACGCAGAGCGTCACGAACGGCATTCCCACGCGGAGCATGGGGACGATAGTCAGCGGAGTTTCAGTCCCGTATTTCGGGCTCTTCAGGATGTGTACGTCACCATGAGGACCCGGCGTGGAAACGAGCAATCACGATCAAACCCGCGCCTGCACGTTCACCCAATACCGCGTGAAGCGTTGCACGCGCACCGGGAGGGCACGTTCGAGCATGTCGAGGATGCGCTCGCTGTCGGCCAGCGGGTAACTGCCGGAAATAAGCAGCCCTGCAACCTTCGCATCGCAATTGAGACGACCGCGGCGGTAGCGGCCCAACTCTGCGAGAAAATCCACCAGCCTCATGCGCGACGCCACCAGCATCCCGTCCGCCCAGGCGCCACTGCCTGCGTCCAGCGGACGAACCTTGTCCCAGGCATCACGGCTGAACGTCACCTGTTGGCTGGCCAGCAGCATCAAACCGGGGCCGCTCTTGTCGGCAGGGACTATTTCAAGGGCTCCGGCAAATACGGCCAACTGCGTGCGCCCATTCAGTTGACGCAGGTTGAAACGACTGGCGCCTGTCGACGCCCTGACCGAGCCTTCGGCACTCAACAGGTTCAGCGGGCGCGTGTCCGCCGAGGCCGTCATGAGGATTTCGCCCTGTAGCAGTTCGATCAGGCGCTGCTGAGCATCAAAACGCACATCCACCGCGCTGGCAGTATTCAACTGCACCTGACTGCCGTCGCTCAACGCCACTTTGCGCTGTTCACCCACGCCACTGTCGTAGTCGGCCAGCAAAGGTTGCAGGGCGATCTGCTCGCGCAGGCTCCAGCCCGCTGCCGAGCCTGCGCCGAGCAGCAACAGCAGCTTCAACGCATGCCGACGGCTGGCGGACTTCGGCGCATTGAGTGCCGCGTGCGCCAGCGGCGAGGACAGTCCACTCAGGCGCTGATTGACCCGCTGCATGTGCGCCCACGCCCGTTGATGCTCGACGTTGCCATTGAGCCACAGCTGCCAGGCGTGCTGACGGCGGGCATCCAGCGTGCCCTCCTGCATTTCCAGCAGCCAGCCAACGGCCTGCTGTGCCACGGCGGGCGAGATGTCGGATTTGTTCAGGGACTCGCTGTTGGTGTTCATAGGGCGAAATAGCAGCGCAGGGCGGCCTTGTGCAGATGGCGCTTGACCGTGGCGATGGAAATACCCAGTTCGGCAGCGATCCGGCCATGGCTCAAACCGTCGACCTGCGACAGGAGAAACGCCTGCTTGACCAGGGTCGGCAGGCCGTCCAGCAGTTGATCGAGTTCCACCAGGGTTTCGAGAATGATCGCCCGCTCTTCTTCCGAAGGCGCCACGCTCTCCGGCAGTGCGGCCAGTGCCTGATAGTAGGCGTGCTCCAGGTCCTGACGCCGGTAGTGATTGCACAGCACACGCTTGGCAATCGTCGTCAGAAAGGCACGCGGTTCGATAATCTGCGGCGTATCGCGTGCGCCCAGGACCTTGATGAAGGTGTCCTGCGCCAGATCTGCCGCGCTGTGCGGGCAGCCGAGCCTGCGCCGCAACCAGGTCGTCAGCCAGACGTTGTGTGCCCTGTACAGGCCTTCGACAGTGTGATTGAGAGCGGAGTGGGCGACGGGCATCACGGGAAACAATCCACGGGGACTCATTGATGGCGTGGATTCTGGCAGACTCTTTTGCGTATGAGAATATTTATCATTAATATTGCGGTTCATTTGTCCCGTTCGGGATGAATGGCGCACACCGCCGGCTTTCGTTGCGACCCCTTCCTGGCCGCTTGTGACCGGCTTCCCTGGTTTCATGAATCAATGCAGAACCTTTGATGGATGTCACCACCGCAAGCCGCCCGTTGCCGGAAAAGCGCACGGCAAAAGCCAGAACCAGGGGCGTGACGGCTGCCTATCGCCTTGCCATTGTCTCGCGGACACTGGCTGCGGTATTTGCCGGTTATCTGCTGGCGTCGTTGTTCAGTACCTGCATCGCACAATGGCTGCCGATTACCCGCGCCGAAGCGGTGGTGACGGGGATGATGTTCTCGTTTCTCGCCTATCTGGGCGCGGTGCTCTGGTGTTTTGCCTGCCGCACGGCGCTGCAGGCGTGGGTCGGGGTGCTGACGCCCTGTGCACTGCTGGGCGCGGCCTACGCCTGTGGTCGGTGGTTGCTGTGAAGGAGGGTTTTCGCCAGTCGATGGCCTGGTTGCACACCTGGGTCGGTTTACTGTTTGGCTGGTTGCTGTTCGCGATTTTTCTGACCGGCACGCTTTCCTATTTCAAGGACGAGATTACCCACTGGATGCAGCCGGAGATTCCGGTGCGCGCCCTCGATGCAGGCGCCAGCGTGCAACAGGCTCAGCTTTATCTGCAAAGCCATGCCGCCGGGGCTACGCGCTGGTTCATCAGTCTGCCCGATCAGCGCACGCCCGGCCTTATGGTCGGCTGGCTGCCCGAAGGCAAACAGGGCCAGCGCAACAACTTCGTACGCAAGCTGCTCGATCCGCAGACCGGCAGTGAGGTGCAGGCGCGTGACACACGCGGTGGCGATTTCTTCTACCGGTTTCACTATCAACTGCAGATGCCATATCCCTGGGGCCGCTGGCTGGCAACCAGCGCAGCGATGGTGATGCTGGTCGCGCTGATCACCGGCATCATCATTCACAAGAAGGTTTTCAAGGAGTTCTTCACCTTTCGTCCGCGCAAGGGCCAGCGTTCCTGGCTGGACGGGCATAACGCGCTGGGCGTGCTGGTGCTGCCGTTTCACCTGATGATCACTTACAGCAGTCTGGTGATCTTCATGTCGATGGTGATGCCCGCGAGCATTCTCAGCCAGTACGACACCGTCCAGGCCTTCTACAGCGAAGCCTATCCGTTTCCGGAAACGGTCAAGCGCGAAGGCACCGCTGCGCCGCTGGTGGCGCTTGCGCCATTGGTCAACGCAGCGAATGCGAAATGGGACAGCGGTCAGGTGGGTCGGGTTATCGTTGATAATCCGGGCGACAGCACCGCTTCGATTCTGCTGACGCGTGACGACAAGGGCAGCATTGTGCCGGACCGGGGCGGGGCGCTGACGTTCAGCGGTGCCAGCGGCGAACTGTTGAACGAAGTGCCCGAGCGCCCGCTGGCGCTGCTGATTTCCAGCGGGATGTATGGCCTGCACGTGGGCCATTTCGCCGAACCGTTGCTGCGCTGGCTGTACTTCATTTTTGGTGTCGCCGGGACTGCAATGATCGGCACCGGGTTGGTGATGTGGCTGGGCAAGCGTCAGCTCAAACACGCCAAGACCGGCGTGCTGCCGCTGGAACTGCGTGTGGTCGAAGTGCTGAACATTGCCAGCATGTCCGGGTTGATGATCGCCGTGGCCAGCTTTTTCTGGGCCAATCGTTTGCTGCCTGGCGGATTCGTCGGGCGTGCTGATTGGGAGGTCAGCGTGTTCTTCACGGTTTGGGCCGTGTCAGTCATGCATGCTGCGCTGCGCAAGGGGCGTAGCGCATGGCGAGAACAACTGTGGCTCGGCGCGCTGCTGTTCGCCGGTCTGCCGGTGCTCGATCTGCTGACCTGCGGTCGCTATCTGTTGGATTCGTTGATGTCAGGAAACCGGGTGTTGGCGGCTTTTGACCTGACGGTGCTGGTCACCGGGCTGTTCCTGGGCTGGGCGGCGCTGAAGTTCAAGGCTGCGCCTGCCGGTAAAACCTCCCGCGTCTCGTTGCCGGTCGTACCTCAGGAGGCCCCCTGATGCTGCTGGCGGCCTTGCTCTGTTATGTGGGGTTCACGTGCCTGTGTCTGTCCATGGCCCGACATTACGGTGAACTGCTCAAGGGGCCGTTGACCGAACAGCGGCGACGGCTGCTCAAACTGGCTGGCTGGGGGGCGCTGCTACTGTCGTCGTGGGCTGCGGTTCATGACTGTGGCTGGATGATGGGGACGGTGTACTGGTTCGCTGCGCTGATGGGCAGCGCGGTGTTGCTGGTTGCGTTGCTGTCGTTTCGTCCGCGTTGGGTGCTGGCACTGGCGGGGTGTGGGGCGCTGTTGAGCCCTTTGGCCGCGGTAGGTCAGTTATTGGCCTAACACCGTTCTGTATTCACCCGGTGTCGCCCCTGTGGCCTGACGAAAGCGGTTGCTGAAATGGCTGGCGCTGGCGAACCCGCAGGCCAGCGCGATCTCGCCCAGCGGCTTGCCGGTGCCGCGCAGTAACTGGCGCGCCCGCTCGATACGCCGCGCCAGCAGGTACTGGTGCGGTGGCAAGCCGAAGCTTTCGCGAAACATGCGTGCGAAGTGGTATTCCGACAGCGCACACAGGCCGGCCAGTTGGCCAAGGCTCAGCGGGTCGGCGAGATGCATTTCGATGAAGTCCACCAGATGCCGGCGCAGGTGCGGCGCCAGGCCGCCTTTCAAGCGCAGCCCTTCGCGCAGCCCAGCCTGGCTGAGCAGCGCATGGCTGACCATCTCGTGCGCCAGGCTGCTGGTCAGCAGGCGCTCGCCGGGTTCTGCCCAGTTCAGGCGAATCAGCTGCCGGAAGCGTGCCGCCTGTGCGGGGTCTTCCAGAAAGGTGTTTTCCCGCAGTTGCATCTCGCGCGGCTCACGGTCCAGCAGGGTCACGCAGCCCAGCGCAAACTGTTCCGGGCTGAAATACAGATGCGCCAGACGGATCTCGCCATTCACTACCCAGGCGGACTCATGGCCGGCAGGCAAGATGCACAGTTTGCCCGGCGCGCCTTTCTGGTCGGGTCTGCCGCGGCGAAAGGTCCCGGTACCGTCCTCGATATAGCACGACAGCGTATGGTGGGTCGGTGCGTGATATTCCTGCGAGTCATGCCGATTGTTCCACAACGCCGCTACCAACCCGTCGCCCAGCGGCGCGCTTTGCTCCAGATGGGCATTGGGCGAACTGTTCAGGGCCTGAAAGACCTGGATGGATTCAATGGTGGGCATGACGATTCCTCTAGGATTTGTATCCTACTCGCTGGCGACGCCGCTGCCAGTAGCGCTTGAAGCAAATGCGCAAGATTGTGCAAGCGCTGGCAGACCGGCACGCAGCAGACTGATGGCTCATCAAGGAGCCTGCACCATGAACCTCTCGCTTTATCTGCTGACCGTGCTGATCTGGGGCACCACCTGGATCGCTCTGAAACTTCAACTCGGCGATGTCGCGATTCCGGTATCGATCGTCTATCGCTTTGCCCTGGCAGCGTTGGTGCTGTTTGCATTCCTGTTGCTGAGCAAGCGTCTGCAGCCGGTCAATCGTCGTGGCCAGTTGATTTGCCTGGCGCAGGGCGTGTGCCTGTTCTGCGTCAACTTCATGTGCTTCTACACGGCCAGCCAGTGGATACCCAGTGGCCTGATCGCGGTGGTGTTCTCGACCTCGACACTGTGGAATGCGCTGAACGCACGGGTGTTCTTTCGCCAGAAAATCGCCAGCAATGTACTGGCCGGTGGCGCCATGGGCCTGATCGGTCTGGCCTGTCTGTTCTGGCCTGAAATGTCCGGGCATGGCGCGAGCCGGCAGACCCTGATCGGCCTGGGACTGGCCTTGCTCGGCACGCTGTGCTTCTCGGCGGGCAACATGCTGTCGAGCCTGCAGCAGAAAGCCGGTCTGCGTCCGCTGACCACCAATGCGTGGGGGATGTTCTACGGGGCAACGATACTGGGCATGTATTGCCTGCTGAGCGGCACGTCGTTCACCTTCGAATGGAACACGCGCTACGTAGGCTCACTGCTGTTTCTGGTGATCCCCGGCTCGGTGATTGCGTTCACTGCCTACCTGACCCTGGTCGGGCGCATGGGGCCGGAGCGTGCGGCTTACTGCACGGTGCTGTTCCCGGTCGTGGCGCTGAATATCTCCGCCTGGGTGGAAGGCTATCAATGGACCTTGGCTGCCTTGCTGGGGCTGGTGCTGGTGATGGTCGGCAACGTGCTGGTGTTCAGGAAGATCAGACCGGTTGCCGTCGTGGTCGGCGGCAAACTGGCCTGAGTTGGTGGCTATCGTGCCTTTCCGGCAGATCGGCAGAGGCGCGGGCTTCAGCCTTTCCACACCTGCGGGTTGACCAGATCCTGTGGTCGTTCACCGAGCAGCGCGCTGCGCAGGTTGCCGTAGGCGCGGTCGGCCATGGCCTGGCGGGTTTCGGTGGTGGCTGAGCCGATGTGCGGCAGGGTCACCGCGTTCTTCAATTGGAACAGCGGCGATTCGCTCAGCGGCTCTTTTTCGTAGACGTCCAGACCGGCACCGCGAAGGGTGCCGTTCTGCAGCGCTTCGATCAGCGCGGGTTCATCGACGATCGGGCCGCGGGCGATGTTGACCAGGATGGCGCCGGGCTTCATCAGGCTCAGCTCGCGGCGGCCGATCAAGTGTTTGGTCTTTTCACTCAGCGGCACGACCAGGCAGACGAAATCCGCTTCGGCCAGCAATTGATCCAGGCTGCGAAATTGTGCGCCCAGCTCCTGTTCGAGCTCGGTCTTGCGGCTGTTGCCGTTGTACAGAATCGGCATGTTGAAACCCAGACGACCACGGCGGGCAATGGCTGCGCCGATGTTACCCATGCCGACGATACCCAGCGTCTTGCCATGCACATCGGTGCCGAAGTGCGGCGGTTCGATGCTGCGCGTCCACTGTCCGGCCTTGGTGTAGGCATCCAGTTCGGCGACCCGGCGAGCGCTGCTCATGATCAGCGAGAAGCCCAGGTCGGCGGTGCTTTCGGTCAGTACATCCGGCGTGTTGGTCAGCAGAATGCCGCGCTCGCTCAGGTAGTCGACGTCGTAGTTGTCGTAGCCCACCGAGATGCTGGACACCACCTCCAGCTTCGTGGCGTTCTGCAGTTGTTCGCGACCCAGCTTGCGGCCTGCGCCGATCAGCCCGTGGGATTCAGGCAAGGCTTCTGCAAACTGCGCGTTGATATCACCCTGTTTGGGATTGGGCACGATCACGTTGAAGTCTTGCGCCAGGCGCTCGGCCATTTCAGGAGAAACACGGCTGAAGGCGAGTACGGTTTTTTTCATTGGGCAGTCACTCTCGAGCGGTTGAATGAGTAGCACGCTAACATTCCTCCCCGCTCTTTGGCAGCCGCTTTTTGCAGTTGTACGATGTCAGTACGATGACTTGAGAGCCTGCACATGCAGATCGGCTTCATCGGCAGCGAGAATTTCCGGCAGGGAACCGCGCAGGTATTCAACCCAGGTTCTGATCTTCGCATCCAGATACTGGCGTGAAGGGTAGATGGCGTACAGGTTCAGCTCTTGCGAGCGGTAATCGGACAATACGCGCACCAGTGTGCCGTTGCGCAGCCCCTCGATCGCCGAGTAGATCGGCAGAATGCCAATCCCCATGCCGCTGGAAATCGCAGTTTTCATCGCATCCGCAGAGTTGACCAGCAGCGGCGAGCTGTTGATGGTGACCATTTCCTGGCCTTCCGGGCCGTCGAACAGCCACTTGTCCAGCGGGAACACCGGGCTCACCAGACGCAGACACGCATGATTCAGCAGGTCGGCAGGCTTGTGGGCCATGCCGAACGTTTTCACGTACTCGGGGGACGCGCACACGATGCTGTAGGTAATGCCCAGGCGCTGAGACACAAAGCCCGAGTCAGCCAGTTCGCTGGCCAGCACGATCGACACGTCATAGCCTTCTTCCAGCAAGTCCGGCACGCGGTGAGTCATGGTCAGATCGAACGCGACGTCCGGGTGGTTACGCCGGTAACGGGCGATGGCGTCGATCACATAATGCTGGCCGACGCCGGGCATCGAATGCACTTTGAGCTGCCCGGCCGGGCGGGCATGAGCGTCGCTGGCTTCGGCCTCGGCTTCTTCTACCGAGGCGAGAATCTGTTCGCAGCGCAACAGATAACGCTTGCCTGCTTCGGTGAGGGCAATGCGTCGGGTGGTGCGATTGAGCAGGCGCGTCTGTAAATGTGCTTCAAGGTTGGAGACCGCGCGCGAGACGTTAGCGGTGGTGGTGTCCAGCACGGCGGCGGCAGCAGTGAAGCTGCCCGCTTGCGCCACGCAGCTGAAGGCACGCATGTTTTGCAGGGTGTCCATGGGTACTTCTCTGAGTAGATGGCAAATTGTGACATGAAGTAACGGATGCATGTATCCAGACCAAAGGATTATCGCCGTTTCAGTAACAAAGATTCACAAATCTCCCCGCTTATCGCCGCGTCGAGCGCCGCCTAGAATCGCCGCCATTCAAGGTGTGTCACCTTCGTTCGGGAACTTGCAGCTGTGCCGCGTCGCATCATCAGAGGGCTCTGGCCCGTCGGTATCCTGGCTTTTACGCTGGTCCTCAACGGCTGTATCGGAACACATGGAATCAAACCGCAGGGCACTGTCCTGCACGCCGACAGCCTGGCCACGGATCAGGCGATTCAGGGCGCTGCCCTCGACGCCCATTGGCCCGCAGCGCAATGGTGGCGTGCCTACGGCGATGCGCAACTGGACCGCTGGGTCGAGATGGCGACGCTGGGCAGCCCGAGTCTGGCACTTGCCGCGGCTCGTGTGCGCCAGGCGAGAGCGATGGCGCAGGTCGCCGAGTCCGCCGAGGCTGTGCAACTGCAAGGCAACGCCAGCCTGATGCGTCACGACTGGCCCGAGGATCAGTTTTATGGCCCCGGCGCGCTGGCCGATACTCGCACCTGGGACAACAATGCGTCACTGGGCCTGAGCTACGCGCTGGATCTGTGGGGACGTGAACGCAACGCCAGCGAGCAGGCCGTTGATCTGGCGCACGTGAGTGCTGCCGAGCAGCGTCAGGCGCAGCTCGAATTGCAGGAAAACGTGGTGCGCGCCTACATCCAGCTGTCCCTCGACTACGCCCGACTGGATATCGCCGAGGCGGCACTGGCCCAGCAGCAACAGATACTCGACCTGGCGCAGCGTCGCCTCAAGGGCGGGATCGGTACGCACTTCGATGTCAGTCAGGCCGAAACCCCGCTGCCTGAGGCGCATCGGCAGATCGACGCGCTGCAAGAGGCCATCGCGTTGGGTCGAAACCAGCTGGCCGCGCTGGCA
Organism: Pseudomonas sp. MWU16-30316; assembly: GCF_020515645.1. Classification (NCBI taxonomy): domain Bacteria; kingdom Pseudomonadati; phylum Pseudomonadota; class Gammaproteobacteria; order Pseudomonadales; family Pseudomonadaceae; genus Pseudomonas; species Pseudomonas sp. MWU16-30316. The sequence continues at coordinate 223,593 of NZ_JAIZAZ010000002.1, forward strand.
GGCAAGGGGCCGGGGCAGGGTGCGGCCTTGCAGCGGCCTGCGCTGTCCTTGCACACCTCACTCACATTGCCCTCGACATTGCCTGCCGAACTGCTGGGCCAGCGGCCTGACGTGGTGGCTGCGCGCTGGCAGGTGGCGGCGCAGGCGCGCGGTATCGACGTTGCGCATGCGGGCTTTTATCCCAATGTCGATCTGGTCGGCAGCCTGAGCTACATGGCCACGGGCGGCGGCATGCTGGAGTTTCTGACCGGCAGCAAACTGGGTTACAAGGTCGGGCCGGCCATCAGCCTGCCGATCTTCGACGCTGGACGCTTGCGGGCGGAACTGGGGCAGGCGTCGGCTGCTTACGATCAGGCCGTTGCGCATTACAACCAGACGCTGGTGATGGCGCTGAAAAGTGTCTCCGACCAGTTGATTCGGCGTGCCTCGATGGACAAGCAGCAGGCACTCGCTGCCGAGTCGGTGGCGTCTGCGCAAAAGACCTACGACATCGCGTTGATCGCCTGGCAGCGCGGTCTGACCGATTACCTGAACGTGCTCAATGCGCGCACGCAGCTGTTCCGCCAGCAGCAGATTCAGCAGCAGGTCGAGGCCGCGCGGCTGGAAGCCTACGCCGGGCTGGTGGTGGCGCTGGGCGGTGACGGTGGCGAGAGTGGCAATCCCACTGGTCATTCCGCTGACACTGCTGCCAAGTCCGGGGGCGGGCAATGATCGCCTCGCTACAGCGCATCACCGACCTGCCGTGGCGTCGCGAATTACACAGCTGGGCGCGCAGTGACGGGGTGACCTGGGTTTACATCTTCAAGGTGCTGCTCGCCGCATTCCTCACCTACTGGCTGGCACTGCGCCTGGAACTGCCGCAGCCGCACACGGCGATGATCACGGTGTTCATCGTCATGCAGCCACAGAGCGGACAGGTGTTCGCCAAGAGTTTTTATCGCCTGCTGGGGACGCTGGCCGGGTCGGCGATGATGGTGCTGTTGATGGCCCTGTTTGCGCAGAACCCGCTGCCGTTTCTCGGCAGCCTCGCGCTCTGGGTCGGTCTGTGTTCGGCCGGTGCGGCGCGCTATCGCAACTTTCGTGCGTACGGTTTTGTGCTGGCCGGGTACACCGCCGCCATGGTGGGGCTGCCTGCCCTGGCGCATCCGGAAGGTTCGTTCATGTCGGCGGTGTGGCGTGTACTGGAAATCACTCTGGGTATCCTGTGTTCCACGGCCATCAGCGCAGCGGTGCTGCCGCAGAGCTCCAGCGCAGCGATGCGCAACGCGCTTTATCTGCGCTTCGGCGGGTTCGCGCGCTTCGTGGTCAACGGCCTGCGCGGCGATATTTCACGCACTGAATTTGAAACCGGCAATGTACGTTTTGTGGCCGAGGCCATCGGCCTTGAAGGGCTGCGCAGCGTCACGGTATTCGAAGACCCGCACATGCGTCGCCGCAACGGTCGACTCAACCGTTTGAACAGCGAATTCATGGCGGTTACCACGCGCTTCAATGCCCTGCACCAATTGCTCGAGCGTCTGCGCCTCGAACAGGCCGATCAGGTGTTGAAGCATATCGATCCCGGCCTTGAAAACCTTGCAGAGCTGCTCGACGGATTCGCCGACCGCGCCTTGACCAACGATGACGCGGAGCTGCTGGTCACGCGTCTGGAGTCGTGCAGGGCGCACTTCCCCGAACGGGTCAGAAGCCTGCGCGCCGAGTTGGAGCACACCCTGCCCAGCGACGCCGAACGACTGGACTTTCACACCTCGTTCGAGCTGCTGTACCGCCTGCTCAGCGAGTTGCTCGACTACGCACGAACCCATGCATCACTGGCCGACCACAGCCATGAGCGTGAACAGTGGAAGGGCTCGTTCGTACCGCGTACCCACTGGATGACCGCGCTGGCAGCCGGCGCCCGGGCGACCTGCGTGGTCGGTCTGATGAGTGTGTATTGGGTGCTGACCGCGTGGCCCAGCGGCGCGAGCATGGTCCTGGCCTCGGCGGCCACCGTTGCTCTGTCGTCGACCACCCACAACCCCAGACGCATGTCGCTGCAAATGGCTGGCGGTACATTGCTCGGCGCGCTGTCGGGATTTATCGAGACCTTTTTTCTGTTCCCGCACATCGACGGTTTTCCGTTGCTGTGCCTGCTGCTGGCCCCGGTGTTTGTGCTCGGTGCATACCTGGGCTCACGTCCACAGTGGACGGGATACGGACTGGGGCTGCTGATTTTTTTCAGCCTGGGCTCGGTGCCGGACAACCTGACGGTCTACGACCCCTACACCTTCATCAACGATTACCTCGCGATGGTCGTCGGTATGCTGATCTGTGCCGCTGCCGGAGCAATCATCCTGCCGCCCAACAGCCGCTGGATGTGGCAACGCCTGGAACAGGCCTTGCGCAATCAAGTGGTGTTTGCGATCAGCGCGCCGCTCAAGCGTCTGGGTTCAAGCTTCGAAAGCCAGACCCGCGACCTGATGCATCAGGCGTACGGCCTGGCGATTGGCAAACCGCTGGTTCAGCGCGAGTTGTTGCGCTGGATGTTCGTGGTGCTGGAAATCGGCCACGCCATTATCGAGCTGCGCCATGAACAGGCGCTGCTGCCGATTCACCCTGCCTACGCCGAGTACCAGCCCTGGCGCATCGCGCTGCGAGTCATGGGGCGCGCTTTGGTGCGGCTGTTCATCCAGCCTGATGCGGTCAATCTGCAGCGCTGTCTCTCGGCAGTCGATCAGGCCATCAAGCGGGTGCAGGAGGCCGATGAACCCTTCGCCTCGCATTTCGATACGTCGGTGCTGCGCCGGGTAAAAAGCTACCTGCACTTTATCCGCACGTCACTGCTGGACCCGCAATCGCCGCTGGCCGCTTATGGCGTTGCGCGAACCGCTTCAGGAGTCGCCCATGCCGCGTGAAATAGCCTTCCACGGTCTGTATATGCCGACCCTCACGCTGATCTTTCTGCTGGCCGTGGTTCTGGCATGGGCGCTGGATCGTCTGCTGGCTGGTTTTGACCTGTATCGGCATTTCTGGCACCCGGCCTTGCTGCGTCTGAGCCTGTTTATCTGCATCTTCGGCGCGTTGGCGCTGCCCCTTTATCGTTGACGCCTGAGTCGGGAAAAATCTCTGGATGAAAAAGTTCTTCAGTCTGTTTGCCACGTTGCTGGTGCTGGCCGTCGCGCTCTGGATCGGTCGTACGCTGTGGATCGACTATATGGATAGCCCATGGACCCGCGATGGCCGGGTGCGCGCCGATATCATCAACGTGGCCGCCGATGTGTCCGGCACTGTGGTCGAGGTGCCGGTGCGTGACAACCAGTGGGTAAAGCGTGGCGATCTGCTGATGCAGATTGACCCGGAGCATTACCGGATCGCCGTAAAGCAGGCGCAGGCGTTACTGGCTTCACGCAAGGCAACCTGGGAGATGCGCAAACTGAATGCCAGGCGGCGTGCCGACATGGATGAACTGGTCATCTCGGCGGAAAATCGTGACGACGCGAGTAACGTAGCCACCTCGGCCCTGGCCGATTACCAGTTGGCCCAGGCGCAACTGGAGGCGGCCGAGCTTAACCTGTCACGCACGCGGGTACTGGCGGCGGTGGACGGTTACGTCACCAACCTCAATGTCCATCGCGGTGACTATGCGCGTATCGGTGAAGCGAAGATGGCCGTGGTCGACATGAACTCGTTCTGGGTCTACGGCTTCTTCGAGGAAACCAAATTGCCGCATCTGAAAGTGGGTGATGCTGCGGACCTGCAACTGATGAGCGGCGAGGTGCTGAAGGGCCATGTCGAAAGCATTGCACGCGGCATCTACGACCGTGACAACCCGCAAAGCCGCGAACTGATCGCCGACGTCAACCCGACTTTCAACTGGGTGCGTCTGGCCCAGCGAGTGCCGGTGCGTATCCATCTGGACGCTATACCTGAAGGCGTACTTCTGGCAGCGGGAATGACCTGCACGGTGATTGTCAGGCCGGTAGACGGCTGATGCTTGAGGACGCAGAGCGTCCAGAACGGCGTGCCGACGCGGAGCGTCGCACGATAGGCAGGTGATCGTTCCGCACGCTCCAGCGTGGGAATGCAGTTCGTGACGCTCTGCGTCACAAGTCGGTGTTCAATCCAAAGCGTTTTCTCAGGCCCATATCCAGTAGCCCTTTGGGCAGCAACCACGCCATCAGCGGCAGCAGGCGTGAGCCGTTGCCAAGACGCAGAAGGCGTGGCGGATGGGTATGTCGCACGGCCTTGAGCAAGTCACGAGCGAATGCTGTGGCGGGGGTAGGGTTGTCCAGTGAAGCTCTGGCGCGTGCACGAATGCCTTCGCGAATCGGCCACCACGGCGATTGCTCACTGATCAGCTGCTCGGCTTCGTGGCTGGCATTCTGCGCAAAGCTCGACGCGATCGCGCCTGGCTGAACCTCCATCAACTGTACGCCGAATGGCGCCAACTCCAGACGCAGCGCATCACTGAGCGCATGCACCGCCGCCTTGGATGCGCAATAAGCGCCCGCGAACGGCGTGACCAGCACACCGGATACGCTGCCGATGTTCACCACCAGCCCCTTGTTGCGGCGCAGTGCCGGAAACAGCGCCCGGGTCACCCCGACGACGGAAAACACATTGGTTTCGAACTGTCGCTGCAAGGCCTGCACACCGCCGTCGAGCAGGGGACCCATCGCGCCATAGCCAGCGTTGTTGATCAACACATCCAGGCCGCTGTGCTCCAGACCGGCGGCCAGTTGCTCCAGCGCCAGGCTGTCGTTGACGTCCAGTTGTACGGCGATGAAACCCGCTGCACTGAGTGCCGCGACATCTTCGGTCTTGCGCGCAGTGGCCCAGACTTCATAGCCAGTGGCCTTGAACGCGTCGGCCAGAGCACGGCCGATTCCGCTGGAACAGCCTGTAATCAAAGCGATGGGCATGAGGGAGATCCTTGTGGTCAGTCCGAGAAACTGCCTTGTAGATGTTCTGCGCGAAATTCCAGGGTTTGCGGGCGGTACCCGTTGCGCAGTGCCGGCACCGGCACGCAATCCTGCCACGTGCCTTTGGCCTGAAGTTCACCGGGGCCGCGATAGCGTGCGGATGCGTAGGTGTTGTCGATCAGATTCACTGAATCACCAGGCGCATAGGCCGCTATTCGCCAACGCAGTTCCTGCAGGGTGACCTGATTGGTGTTGGTGATGCTGACCTGCAACGGACGATCTGCCGGGCAGTTTTGCGGATCGTAACTCAGGCGGATATCCAGACGCTCAAGCTGGCGTGTTTCCCGGCTGTCCTGCCAGATGACGATGGCCGCCACCGCCCCAAGCCCGACCGCCGCAGCCAGCGAGACGGGCAAGGCCTTCGCCGGGTAGCGGAGCAGAAGGATGAGCCAGGTCAGGATCAACAGGATGCCGATAAACATGCAGGTCTCCAGCAAAGGTAATGCTGGACATCCTACAGAACCTGGGAGGGGGACGTCGCGCAAATGAAAAGCCCCCGACAACTCTCTGCGTATAAATCTGCGCAAAGAGTTGTCGAGGGCTGTGTTACCTGTAGCGTGCAGCTAAAACCCTATCAACGAGCGATAGTTTGCGTCTTCACACCCGCTTCCAGCGCGTTCGAGCGACCGTAGATGTCTTCGAAACGCTCGATGTCGTCTTCGCCCAGGTAGCTGCCCGATTGTACTTCGATGATTTCCAACGGGATCTTGCCTGGGTTGCGCAGGCGATGGACCGAGGCGATCGGGATGTAGGTGGACTGGTTTTCGGTGAGCAGAAACACGTTCTCGTCACAGGTCACCTGCGCAGTACCGGATACCACGATCCAGTGTTCGGCGCGGTGGTGGTGCATCTGCAGCGACAGGCAGGCACCCGGCTTGACGGAGATACGCTTGACCTGGAAACGACCGCCCATGTCCACCGAATCGTAGGAGCCCCACGGACGGTACACTTCGAGGTGGTTCTGGGTCTCGGTGCGGCCCTGTTCGTTCAGGGTGGCGACCATTTGCTTGACGCCCTGGACCTTGTCCTTGTGGGCAATCATCATCGCGTCCTTGGTTTCGACGACCACGATGTTGTCCAGACCGATCACCGACACCAGTTTGCCGTTGCCGTGGATCATGCAGTTGCGGCTGTCCTGGATGACGACGTCGCCTTTGGTGACGTTGCCGTTGGCGTCCTTGGCGTTGACTTCCCACAGCGACGACCAGCAGCCGACATCGCTCCAGCCGGCCGACAGAGGTACGACGCAGGCGCGCTGGGTTTTTTCCATGACCGCGTAGTCGATGGAATTGTCCGGGCAGCAGGCGAAGGTCGAGGAGTCGATTTCAAGGGCGTCGCCGTCCTGCACGCTGCGCTCAAGGGTCAGCAGGCAGGTGTCGTAGATGTCCGGATCATGCTTTTTCAGTTCTTCCAGGAAGCGGCTGGCGCGGAACAGGAACATGCCGCTGTTCCAGTAGTAGCCACCGGCTTCGACGAATTCCTTGGCGCGTTTTTCGTCAGGTTTTTCGACGAACTGCGACACGCGGCTGACGCCTTCCGGCAGCAGGGCATCGGCGGTGGACTTGATGTAGCCATAGCCGGTTTCAGGCTTGTTGGCCGGTACGCCGAACAGCACCATTTCGCCACGCTCTGCGGCGACGGTCGCCAGTGCCAGTGCGCGTTGCAGGGCTTTCTGGTCTTCGATGACGTGGTCGGCTGGCAGCACCAGCATCAGGCCGTCGTTGCCTTCGTTGACCAGCTTCATGGCAGTCAGTGCAACGGCGGGTGCCGTGTTGCGGCCGAACGGTTCCATGAGGATCGCCTGGGTTTCCAGGTTCAGCGCAGCGAGTTGCTCGTTGACGATGAAACGGTGGTCCTTGTTGCAGACCACGATAGGCTCCTGCATGCCCTCGAACACCAGACGCTCCAGGGTTTGCTGGAACAGGGTGTGCTCGCCGGTCAACGCCAGGAACTGTTTAGGGAATTGTTTACGCGAAAGCGGCCAGAGTCGTGAACCACTACCGCCTGACAAGATAACTGGAATCATTTTGTTTCTCCAAAAGCATTCAATTAGGGCCGTACGAGGTGTCTGTCGTTTCTGTCTTGTTCTTGTTCCGCGCGGGTCGGTTCAACGCTGATGCCCTGAACCGACCGGCATAATCCGTTTAGCGGGTAGCGACCGGTGGCTTGACCCACACTGGCGAGAGGCTGCTGCCACTGCCGGTGATGTAGAGCACAGCGGCTTCGCCACGCTCCAGTGCCACAGGTTTCAAATCGGTGACTTTCTTGTCGCCGTCGTACAGCGCCAGGCTGACTTTGACCGGGTTGATTTCACGCTCGCCGGTGCCTTTGGCCGCAACGGTGTTGACCACTTCGGTCTTGCCGTCAGCAGTTTTCAGGGTCAGCGACTTGTCGCTCAGGTTCTGCACGCGAACCAGGGATTTCTGCTTGTTCTTGAACGGTGGCTCTTCGACCAGCTGTGGCTTGCCGCTGGCGTTGTTGACGATGGTGTAGTAGTGATCACCCGCCAGTTTCACCGGCAGGCTCTGGCTGCCCAGCTTGGCGGTGTAGTCGCCCTGCGGCATGAAGCTGAACGCAGTGCTGCCCAGTGGCGCCACTTCGTTGAGATTGGTGTTGCCAACGGTGGCGCTGATTTCAGCGTTGCTGGCGTTGTAGACACGCACGAAGGTCGAGCCTTTCGGTGCGGTCGGGCCGTACAGGGCGGAGTCACCGGCGAAAGCCTGCAGGGACATCAGGCCCAGACCTGCGGCCATTGCGCAGGTTTTGAAAATGCGTTTTGCGGCCGAACGGTTGGCAGTAGTGTTGAAAGTCATGAGTCAGTCCTCTCAGTTTTGCGCCCGGTTGGGCGACTCGGATTGTTTGGCGTTGAGCGCCACGTTTTCTTGGGTGTCACGCGATTTCTTCAGCTCGGCGATCCACTTCGGATCGAACTCGCCAAGATCGTTGTGTGCCGGCAGGTAGCGCTCCGGGAACTCCCAGATCACCACTTGCGGCGGGGTGTTCTTAAAGGCATCGGTCTGCAGGTACTTGAGCATCGGCAGGATCGGGCCATGGCCGTCTTCGGCGTAGTTGACGACATCGCTGCGCAGCGCTTCTTTCAAGGCGCCGACGAAGTTCCAGTTAGGGTTGGCGCTGTAGCTGGTGCCCACCAGACCCACCGGGATGTCGCTGTCTGCGAACAGTGCGTCACCGCCTGCCGCCTCGCCTGCTACCGGATCGGTACTGCGTTTCTGCAACTCGTCCGGCTTGGGCAGCATGTTGCTGAACAACGGATCGAGCGGCAGGAATGTAGTCAGGTCACCTTTGTAGGCTTCGGTTCCCTTGGCTTGTGTGACGAACTGCTCAGGTTCACCTTCCAGTGGTGTTTTCTGGGCAATCGCGGCGCTCAGTTGCTGCGCGGCGACTTCGGCACCCATTGGCGTCCAGTGGGTGTCGGTGCGCAGGAAAACCTGGCCCTGTTGCTTGGCAGCTTGCAGCGGCGCCAGCAAGTCCGGGGCAAAGATCCCGGCCTTGGCGACCTGCGCGTGGAACTGCTGATACAGGTCGGTGTGCAGGCTGGCAGGCTTGTTGTCACCGATGTGTTCCGGGTACAGACGGGTCTTCGCCGGAACGATCGCCAGGACCAGTTTGGTGCCCTGTTTTTCCAGCGCGTCACGCACACCCTGAATGATCGCCAGGTTGTCGGCTTCGTTCTGCTCGCCGTTGGCAACCGCATCGAACTCTTCGTCGGTGTACAACCACTGGTCCTTGCCGAGCACGACGCCCGGACGACCTTCGTTGAACAGTTTGAAATCCAGCGCCGCCCAGAGGTTGGTGCCCAGGCGCTTGATCGGGAACTCATCGTCGTAATGAGTTTCCGCCGCCTTGGTCCATTTGCCGTTGAGCACAGTGGTCTCTGCCGACGTCGAGAAGGTGCTGAAGCTGCGCAGCGACCAGACGCCCAGGACCAGCAGAATGGCCAGGAAGATGGCGATGTAGAGGATTCGTAATGAACGCGTCATGTCAGGCTCCTCAGAACTGGAAGTAAAGGAACGGCGAGAAGCTTTGCGCCGAAAGTTTGAGAATCGAAGCCACGAACAGCAGCAGGATCAGTGCACGCATGGCGTAACGTGGCCAGTCGGCAACCCAGTACGCGGGCTGCACCTGAGCTTCGCTGCCCACGGTGTAGCCTGGCAGGTGCAGACTGCCGGGAGCATCGCCGGGAACGGCCTTGATGGTGCCCGGTTGAGCGGTCGCAGGACCGTCAGCCTTGGCGCTCTTGCCGGTGTCTTTTTCGCGGTTCTGGTAGAAGTCGCGCAGACCGAAGAACGCCAGCGTCAGATACGCCACCACCAGTGTTGCCACTTGCAGACCGGTCAGGCTGGCGCGGTTGAGTTCCGACAGCTGCCACTCGCCGAAGCTGAACATGGCGCTGTACATACGACCGGCGACATGCAGGTTTTCAGCGCGGAAGATGACCCAGCCTATGACCACCAGCAGGAAGGTCAGTGCCCAGCGGATCGGGTTGAAACTGTAGGGTTTGGTGTTGATACCGACCGCTTTTTCGATCGCCAGCCAAATGCCGTGCCAGGCACCCCAGATGATGTAGGTGACGTTGGCACCGTGCCACAGACCGCCGAGCAGCATGGTCAGGAACAGGTTGCGGTAGGTCGCGAATTTGCCGCCGCGGTTGCCGCCCAGCGTGATGTACAGATAGTCACGCAGCCAGGTGGACAGGCTGATGTGCCAGCGACGCCAGAACTCGGTGATCGATTGGCTGATGTAGGGCTGTTTGAAGTTTTCCATGAAGCGGAAACCCATCATCAGACCCAGACCGATAGCCATATCGCTGTAACCGGAGAAGTCGAAATACAGTTGCGCGGTGTAGGCCAGCGCACCCAGCCAGGCATCGCCGGTGGTCGGGTTTTGCAGGGCGAAGCAGTGGTCGGCGACCACCGCCAGGGTGTCGGCGATGAACACTTTCTTGATGAAGCCCTGCATGAAGCGCGTGGCACCTTCGGAGAACTTGTCCAGCGTGTGTGTACGGTTGTTGAACTGGTCGGCCAGATCGCGGAAACGCAGCACAGGGCCGGCGATCAGGTGCGGGAAGATCGCGACGAATGCAGCGAAGTCGATCAGATTGCGCGTGGCCGGAGTATCGCCGCGGTAAACGTCGATGATGTAGCTGATGGACTCGAAGACATAGAACGAGATACCGATCGGCAACAGCACGTGAGTCAGGATGAACGGTTCCAGACCCATCGAGGTCATGGCTGCGTTGATGCTGTCCACGCCGAAGTTGGCGTATTTGAAGTAGCCCAGAATACACAGGTCCACTATCACGCCAAGCAGCAACCATTTCTGTGCCGGCTTGGTCCGCACACCTGCTGCGCCCACCTTGAGACCGATCCAGTAGTTCCAGACGGTCACGCCGACGAACAGCGCCAGAAAGTCCACTCGCCACCAGGCGTAGAAGATATAGCTGGCAATCAGCAGCAGCAGATTGCGATAGCGTTGCCCGCTCAGGTAGTACAAGCCGAGGAAAATCGGCATGAACAGGAACAGGAACACGTTGGATGAGAAAACCATCCTTATCTCTCCGTTTGTCCAACATTCAAGGGCTAAAGCCCCCCCAAACCCCCCGTTGAAATTGGGGGGTAAAACACGTCGCGTTACGGCTTGTCGGTGAAGCAGCTCAGGCGAGGTCCGGTCTTACGGATTCAGCGCCTGGGCGTGCCTCTTCGCGAGCAAGCCCGCTCCCACAAAGAACTCTGTGAATCACGAACCGTCGTTATCGCCCTTGTCGCCTTTCTCGTGCGTCGGGTCGTAGACCTTGGTCAGGTCACCGCCCAGACGGAATGTCTTGAATGGCTGCTTTTCGTGTTTCTCTTCAAGCACATCCGGGCTGCAGGTGTAGAGCGAGCAGTACGGTTCGAGCCAGGCGAATTTCGGATCTTTCTTCAGGTCCGTCATGTCCTGTTTCTCGCCGTTGTGTTCAGCGAAAATCGAAGGATCCTTGACGCCGGCCAGCACCCGGTCGCCCAGACGCTTCAAGGCGCCATTGTTTTCCGGACGCAGGTCCACGCCATTGGCCTGGGCGAAGCTGGCAATCATCGCGAGCGGCGGCAGTGCATAGTTGTGATACGACAGTGCCCGCTGACGGCGCTTCATCTCGTTGGGCAGGAAACCGTCCTTGTCGACTTGATTGGCAGCGACCTTGTATTCCTTCACGGCCCAGTCGAACAGGTCCTGACGATTGGTGGCGACAGCGGTTGCCATCACCGACCAGGCAGCCCAGTACGAGTGGTTGTTGATTTTTTCCAGCGGCAGATTGCTCCAGTCGCTGACCACCTGATCGGCCAGCTTGCTGAACCAGGTCTCGATGATCTTCGCGTCCTGCTGACGATTGGCCAGCGGGTGCGACTCGGAGAACTTCAGACGCAGGTAGGCGGAGGACATGCTGCCCAGTGCCCATTTGCGCATGGATTTGCCGGTGTGGTTGAACTCGCGCGACTCCAGCGCATCGGCCTTGGCCCAGGTGGTCATCATGTTCAGCGCACAATCGAGTTGTTCCGGACGACCGTCGCGCATGTACTGCATCACGACTTTGCTGACGCCACGCTCAAGGGTGGTGATGTCCTTGGTCGCGTCGCGGAACGCTTCTTCGGATACCGCATTGAGCGTTGCGCGTGCCTTGTCCGAACCCTCGTACTTGCTGCGGAAGACCAGCTTGTCGGTGTAGGGCTTTGGAATGGCTTCACAGCTGAAGTTGTGATCGCCCGTCTTCATTTTTTCGATCGGGGCGTCATAGCCCTTGGGTGGAACCAGTGCGGCGGACGCGCCCGTGGCCCAGGCCATCGATGACAGGATTGCCATCGACAGCAGGGTAGGGCGTATCAGTTTAGGAGTCTGCATAAGTCACCTCATAGTCCGGCTTGAGCGGTGTGTGTCGCAGCGCTCGGGAACACGTTGCGTTTGCATACTTTGGCTTCGACTTTTTGTGGTGCCGTGCCTGCTTCCGGTCCCTGGACTTCCAGCGCCAGCAGTTGCTGGTTGGCCCAATCCTCATCCTCGCGCAATTCAAAGGCGAAGCGTCCATCGGTGTCTGACGTTTCCGGTTTCTCGATTTTCAGATCCTCATGGCGACCGTTCATGTACCAGAGTCTGGCCTGAAGGACTTTGACCGAGGTGTCGTCAAACTTGATGTCGATCTGATTGCTGCCGTTGCGAATGTCCTTGATGCCATTCTTGCCATTGACCAGCAATTCGTTGGTACCCGGCTTTAGCGTGGTGCTGGCGCTCATGACGGCAGGCTTGCCTTCACAGCCGTTGTCCAGCAGCGACATCATCTGGCGATAGATGGTCTCCTGATCCAGGCGATACAGCGGCGAGAATTCCCAGATGAGAATCTTCGGCGGACGCTTCTGGAAGTCTTCACTGCCCAGGTACTGCAGCATCGAACCTTCCAGGCCACCACCAGGGAACGCCACGTTCAACACGTCAGCGCCCATGTATTCCTGCAGGAAGCCCGCGAAGTTGTAGTTCTTGCCGCTGTGGCTGGTACCGACCAGGGTGATTTCCGGGTTACCGGAATCGCCGAAAAGGTCGCCGTCGCCCGCCTCACCCTTGGGCTCGGTGGTGAACTGGTCCATGTACTGGATCGCGTAGCTGGTACCGCACAATTGACCTGCCATATTGTGCAAAGTGCCCGTTTTGCCCATGCGCCCGGAAATATGGCTTTCGAACTCACGCTTGGGGATATCGCCGTAGGCCGGAATCTTTTTCACGGTTTCGGCGACGATCTTCGCCGTACGCTGTGCGCCATACGGCGTCCAGTGCTGGTCACCGCGGAAGTAGAAGTCATGCGCCTGCTGCTCGTTGGTCAACGGCGACAGGTCAGGGACCCAGTAGCCCATCTTGCTGAAGCGGCCAAGCATGGCCTGATAGTTTTTCAGCGCCTTGTCGTAGTCGAACTTGTCGCGTTCGGCCGGGAACAATTTGTTGCGATCCACCAGGCCACGGGTCGGCTGATACACCACGACCAGTTCTACGCCTTTGCTCTTGAACGCATCGTGCAGTTGTTTCATGCGGCGATAGCCGGCAGGCGTGGTGTCGAACTCGGTGCGCAGGTCTTCCTGAGTCCGGAACAGCCAGTCACCCTGAGCCTGGACCAGCGTGGTGAAGTTCTGCTGATAGCGCGTGGTGTAGTTTTTCGCATCATGTGCGGCCGGGCACAGTGAGCAGCAAGGCTCGGCCTTGAACGTCGGCGCTTGCGAGTCGTCTGCCCGAGCGACACCAGCGGCGGCCATCAAGGCGGCGGTGAGGCTGGACAGGCTCAACAGCTTGATCAGATGTGCGTGCATAACAATACCCTTCCTCATTCCCGCAGCTCGGTCTGGCTTTCGACGGGGTCGATCAATACGGCTTTCTTCTGGCGTACCAGCAGGTCGAGGATTTCGTCCTGGCGCTCACCGAGGACGCCGTTGAGGCTGATGCCGACTTCTTTGGTAGGCATCAGCATCGAGACGCGATACAGCTCGACACTCAGTGGCGAGTCGATGGACAGCGGGCCGGAACCATTGCTGGACAGTTCGCCGCCAACCATGATCAGCGAGACCTGAGCGTCGAACGGATCGAGCTCAATGTCGCGGTCGGTGTCGCTCAAGTCCTTGATGTGGCCGTAAACGCCCATCAGGCCGTTGCCCATGGCGACGTTCTCGTACAGCTTGATATTCACGCTGTTGCGCACGCGGATACCGTGGCGGCGGTTGGCGATCACGCGATTGCCCCACAGCAGGTTGTTGCCGCTTTCGTACAGGGTGATGCCGTCAGTGTGGTTCTGGTAAATCTCGTTGTAGGCGACGATGTTGCCGACGCTGTTACGGTCCAGAACCACGCCGGACAATTTGTTGTTGTGGCTCTTGTTGCGGAAGATGAAGCTGTTGTCGACTTCCCGGGAAATGATGATCCCGTGCTTCTTCTTGGTCCCGTAAACGTCGTTTTCGGCGATGATCAGACCGTGCGAACGGTCGTGCGGGTCAATGCCGTAAATGATGTTGTCGCGGTAGGTGTTGCCTTTGACCACGAAGTCGCGGGTTTCATAGCAGTAGAAGCCGTACCACATGTCCGAGAACTCTGAATCGATGATCCAGCCCGTCGGTTCGGCACGCTTGAGAATCTTCGCGGTGTTGGGTGTGTACTGGGAAATACTGATGCCATAGGACTTGCTCTGGTCGTAGCCCATGCTCGCCATTTTGGTATTGGCGATCCAGGTTTCCGAGCCACCCCAGGTCAGCAGGAAAGGGCGAAACTCGTCAGGCTTGCGATAGGTCGCCAGGCTGTTGCGGGTTTCACTCCAGGCGTTGACCTGAGTGTGAGTGATCAGCATCTTGCCTTCACTGACGATGAACGAGCCCTTTTCCTGAGACAGACGCAACTCCTTGGTCTTGCTGTCGATCTCGAAGATCCCGGTTTCCTTGATCAGGATTGGCAGGCGCGCCACGTAGACACCTGGCGAAACCTCGTTGAGGAACTGCTTGGGCACCTTCCTGGCCAGGTCCTGCAGGCTCACGTAGCCGTCGGAAATCATGATGGCCTGGGGGATGCCGCGCTGACGGTTGACCCATTCGGCCATCTTGTTATCGCCGCCGATGAATTCCTTCAGGCCGGTTTCTTCCATCATCCGTGAAACAGTGACCTTGCCCGGTTTGTTGCGCACGATCTTTTTCAGGGCGGCTTCGGCGGTGTAGCCCTTGAGGTCGGGCAACACCGGCTTGGCCATTTCCAACGGCTCGGTCGGCGGGCTGGTGATGGTGTAGGTCTTGGCCTGGTGCAACTCCTTGACCACCGCCTTCTGTGTGTCGGGTACGACAGGCGCGTTGGCCAGCGCCACACCGCTGGCCAGCAGCAGGGCGCTGGTCAGCAGTGCGCTTTCGAGCAGGGTGTGCGGCCAGTGTCGGCTACGCCCGTTGCTTGTATGACTGTTCATCTCTGGCACTCCTTTGGCGGTTCGCATCAGAAGCGCCAGATGACGTCGACAACAGCGCGGTGCATGTAGCTGTCCACGTTGTTCTGATACGCGTCGCCTGGCTTGAAGACACCTGCGCGCAGGCGCACCAGTGCCGAAGGTTCATCGAACGACTGGCTCAGCGAAGCCGGCAGCAGGCCTTGCTTGAAGTACTTGGTCACGACCAGGTCCATTTCCTGACCCAGGTCCTTGCTGCCGTCTTCCAGCGGTAGCGAGCTGAACGTACCGTTCTGGTTGTCGTTCACCGCGTTGATGCCCGAGCCACCGATACCGGTGTTGCCGTCCACGCGACGGAACTTGTGGTAGATCAGCGACGCGTCGTATTCCTCGTTCATCTGCCAGGAGGCGAACAGCGAGCCGGTTTCCACGTTGGCCATTTCGCCCTGGAAGGCTTCACCGAAACGGTGGATGCGCGAACGCGTACCGGTCCAGTTGGAGCGGTTACTTTCCAGACCGTTCTGGACGTAGTCCTTGCTGGCGCGCGAGTAGGCGGCGCCGACTTGCCATTGCGGGTCCAGACGCAGGCGCAGGCCCAGGTCGGTGGCCCAGCCATTCATGTCACGGCTGTTCTTTTCGCCGGCGATGAACTGGTCGTTGGGAGCGGAGGTCACGCCGATCTCGTCGCGCGTTCCGTTCAGCCAGGTCAGGCTGCCCCAGTAGTTGAGCTGATTGGTGTTGCTGCGATAGTTGTAGGCATCGCTGTCAGCCTGCAGGCCGACCCAGGTCAGATCGCCATTGGAGGTCTTGTCCAGATCATCCAGCACCTGGCCCTGCGACTTGAGCTTGCCGTCGTCGGCACTGTGGTGAGCACGGATACCGGCCCAATGGCCTGGTGTCCACTGGTAGCTGACCGAGCCGAACAGGTGCTTGCGATCTTCGTCGTCAGGTGCCAGTTCGGTCAGGTCGGTGCGGTATTCGCTGAAACGCTGGGCAGCACCCAGTTCAGCGCGCAGCAGCGTGGTATCGAACGACCAGTTGATGGCCTCGATATTGGTGTCGTGCCATTGACCGTCGTCGTTGCGCAGACGCTGACGACCGACTTTCAGGATCTCGCCAGGGTAGGGCGTGAAACCGCTGTAGCCGATCCAGAACTCACGCAGTGCGGCGTAGGTCTTGTCGGCTTCGCGCTCGCTGGCCGTGCCACGCGAAGTCTGGGTGCCGCTGCCGTCGCTGTTGCTCTGCTCCAGCGGGTCGGTCTGAATGATGTCGGTGGCGGTGACCACCTGGCCCATCGCGTAACCGCTCCAGTCGCCGCGCTCGCCATAGACCCAGGGACGCAGGTCCAGGCCCACACCGTTGACGTCGCCGCCCGAACGGGTGCCCAGATCGCGATCATCCTCGGCCTGCGCCGTGGCTTTGATTTCGATACCGAAATTTTGCGGTTGTTCGGTCAGCGCTGCCAGTGTCGGGCAGGCCCACAACAGGGTGAAGCCAAGGCCCATGCCGGCGGCCATCAGGGGATTCAACTTCATAATGCTTCCTCACCGTCTTTTTCTTCTTGCAGGGCCTGCAATGCCATCGCGTTCTGAGTGGCGTTAGCGCCCCGGACTTTTTGCTCGCGTGCCAACAGGTCTTTGGCGGTGGCGAGCTTTTCAGGCGGCAGTTGTGTATTGAGGGCCTCGGCAAGCTCGGTCGCTTGCGGGGTCTGACTGGCCAGCGCCAGTTGCGCGAACACCCAGGCGTTGACCGGGTCGGGCATAGTGCCCTTGCCCTGCGAGAACAGTTGCGCAAGGGCGAAGTCGGCGCTGTTCTGGCCACCACGGGCGGCGGTCAGCAGCTCGTCCACGGCTTTTTGCGAGTAGACCTGGCCCAGGTAGCCGCGACGGTAGATCTGACCCAGGTAGTAATGGGCAGAGATTTCCGTGGCGGTGGCTTTCTTCAGGTGCTCCTCGGCCTTGAAGGCATCGGGCGTGACCCATTTACCTTCGTAGTACAGGCGTCCAAGCAGCAGCTCGGCGCGAGGCTGGTCTGCCGCGCGGCCGTTGTTCAGGTATTCCATCATCTTGTTGACGTCACCCAGTTCGGGGAAGTCGTAAAGCAGTTTGGCCAGCGTGACCCACGAGATCGGGTAGCCCGGCGCAACGTTTTCCAGCAATTGCTGAGCGGTCTTTTCGTCTGGTGTACCGATGGTGGAGTCACCCAGTACACGCGCGACGCTGTCCACACGTTGAGCATTGACGCGGCCAGCGGCGTAGTCGCTCTTGAGCTTTTCGATCAAGGCCGTGCGCTGCTCGGCCTGGCCACGTGTCTGGTAGACAGTGGCCAGTTCGACGTAGCAGATATCCGTGGCCGACAGCGCCTGTTTGCAGATGCTCTCGACCTCATCGAGGTGTTGAGCATATGTGCCTTGAGTGCGATACAGCAGCACCTGAGCCAGACCTGCCTCCGGATAACCGGCAGCGCGCCACTCACTGATCTTCTGCTGCGCATTCACTTCAGGGAAGGTGTGCGGGTATTGCAGATACAGCATCGCCAGCGGGATCAGCGTGCCGGATTCGCCATTGGCGAAGGCCTTTTTCAGCAGGCCTTCGGCTTCGCGATGTTCGGCTTCGGTAGCGTCGGGCTTGGCAGCCAGCAGACGGCCCAGGCGCGACTGCGCCCGAGGGGAGGTCTGCGCGGCAGCGCGGTAGGTAGCCTCGGCCTGCTTGAGCTGAGCCGGGTCGCGAGTCGCGACCTGAATATCAGCCAGGCCGACTTGCGCGTCGCTGTAGCCCAGGTCCGCCAGCTGCCGATAGTTCTGCTCCGCCAATGCAGTGTCGCCGTTTTTCAGGGCTTCATTGGCAAGGCGTTGATCAGGCAGGCCGGCACAGCCGCTCAGGCCGAGCGCGACGGCGAGGCTCAGTAGCGTGGGGGTCGACAGGCGTCGTAGTGGGCTGTTCATGGTTACAGACCCGCAGCCATTGCTTTATCGATCAGCCAGTTCACGGACGGGCCGCGATCGCTGACCACTTCGACAGGGCGACCGGCAAGCGAGCTGCTCAGGCTTTCGTCAGGCTTGATCTGCACGCGGATGTCGGTGGACAGGTCGGCGTCGCTCAGGTTGGTGCTGCTGATGATCTGACCTGTGCGCAGTTTGTCTTCGCCAGCGATCTGGAAGCTGACACGTGTGCCTGGCTTGACGTCGTTGAACTGGCGATAGGTGAAGCGAGCTTCAACCGTGGCCGGCGCGTTGCGTGGAACCAGTTGGAAGATCACCTGGCCCTTGGACGCGAACTGACCGTCGGCAACCAGCTGGCGAGCCACGACGCAATCGCACGGGCTGGTCATGGTGCCGCTCATCTGCTTGCCATACAGCTCTTCGATCTTGGCCGGCTGCAGGTCTTCACCGGTCAGGCTGCCCTTGAGCATTTCCAGCATGCTGGTGTTGAAGGACGCCAGTGGCGCGCCTTTGGCGGCTTCGCCATTCTGGGCGACCAGGCTTTGTACGGTACCTTCACGCGGCATGGTCACGTCCATGCTTGGAATGGTGACCAGACCAGCCGATGCATGGCTGACGAAGTACAGGCCGTAGATCGTCTTGAAGATGAAGCCGAAAGCGGCCAGACCGACAATGAACACGCCCAGGCTGAAGGTCACGGCGCGCAGGCGACCCATGGCGCTCATGCCGCTGTCCTTGCCCTTGACCTTGCGTGCCTTGGTGAAGTTATCGCGCTGCAGCGTGGCCAGCACTTCGCCCAGGGTGACGACTTCGCCGGACAGGTGCGAGGTGATCAGGTGGCGCAGGGTAGCGATGTCCTGAGGTTCCAGATTCTGGAACTGGCAACCGATGCGGTTGCTGGCGTTGTCGATCGAGCGCACCTGCAGATCGACGTCCATGGCCAGGCCAAGGTTGTCGATGATGAATTGCAGGCGTCCCTTGACGATCTGCCCTTCGCTGAATTTCTGCCCGGACGGAGCAACGAAGCTCAGGCCACCGGCCGACAGGTCTTCGACACGTACCAGTGGCGCGTTGGGCTGATCATTCAGCAGGCGCAGCTTGGCAGGGATCTTGATCCGCGCGTGTTGGCGCTGGGCTTCGGATTCATGTACGACGTTCGCATTCACGGCTGTATTCATGGCTATTTTTCCTACTTAAGCGATTAATCCGTTGGCCCGGTCAAACCATCGTCAACAGCACAGCGACGAAGATGGTGCCAGCCGAGAAAGTCATGGTTCGGGACGACCACGTGTTGAACCAGCCCTGAAAGCTGGCCATGTCGCGGCTTAGTTTGGTGTCCTGGCGAGTCCAGGACTGGCGGTCCAGGCGGAAGAAGACATAGATCTTCATCAGCGCGCCGACGATCTGGTTGTAATAGAGAATGATCGGGTAGGCAGGCCCGATCCTGTGTCCCGAGAGGGACAGCAGCAAGGTGAGGATCAGACGGGTCATGCCGATCCACAGCAGATACATCAACAGGAACGCGCCGCCATACTTGAAGCTGGCGATCAGTGCGACGGTCAGACCGAGGATGGAGGTCCACATCGACACACGCTGGTCGAACAGTACGATGCTGGTGAAAATCCCCAGGCGACGTACGCCCAGACCCAGTGCACGCGAGTTCTGACGCAGGTTGTTGCCGTACCAGCGATACATCAGCTTGCGGCTGGCTTTCAGGAAGCTCTTCTCGGGCGGGTGTTCCACGGTGTTGATCGCTGCGTCCGGCACGTAGAACGTGTCGTAACCCAGGCGCATCAGGCTGAACCAGCTGGACTTGTCGTCGCCGGTCAGGAAGCGGAAGGTGCCCAGACGCCAGTGATTGAGCGAGTCGCTTTCCACGTCGGCAATGAACTCGGGGTCGGTTACCACGGTTGCGCGGAACACCGACATGCGACCGGTCATGGTCAACACGCGTTTGGACAGGGCCATCGAGCACATGTTGATGTGACGCTGAGCGAAACGCAGCTTGTGCCACTCGCTCATGATGTAGCCACCACGTACTTCACAGAACTCGTTGGTGGTCAGGCCGCCGACGTTGTCGAACAGCTGGAACCACGGTACGGTCTTGGCGACCACACCTTCGTTGAGCACGGTGTCGCCGTCGATCACTGCAACCACGGCACGGCTGTCAGGCAAGTGACGCGAGATAGCGCGGAAGCCATAGGCCAGACCGTCGCGCTTGCCGGTGCCCGGAATGCGTACGAAGTCCAGCTTGACGCGCTCCGGCGGGTTGAACTTCGCCCACATGCTCTTGACCAGCAGCTCATCGGACATTTCCACCAGCGAGCAGACGATAGTCGTCGGCAGGCCGCAGTCGATGGCTTCGCGGATAACCGAGTTGTAGACCTGTGCGGTGGTCAGTGCGTCGATTCGGAAGCTGGTGACCATCAGAAACACATGGGACGGGTCTGCTGCACTGCCCAGCTTGCGAACCTTGCGGCGCAAGTGCGGGTAGACGATGTACAGGAAAATCATCCCGCGCACGAAGTGCGTGATCCCCATCGAGTAGCGCCAGATACCAACGGCGCCAATCAGGAATATAAAGTTCTTCGACTGTGAGTCGAAGATACTGGTAGGCAATGCCGCGGCAAGGCCCATGAGTAAACTTAAATAGAACAGCCAACCTGCGGCCTGTAACAGGCCGTGCTTGAGCCTCTGCATAATCGTATCCCTAAGTCAGTTGCGAGCCTCAAGCCCCAGGCTGCAAGCACATTGCTTGAGCCTGTGGCCTGGAGCCTGGCGCTTGTGGCTTGCGGCTGATTTACCAGCAGATACCTTCGGCACGACCGTCTTCGCTGGTGGCGTTGGCCATGAAGCCCACCAGATCGATGACGCGCTTGCCTTCAGGGGTCTTGTTGGCGAGGGCGCGGAAACGCTCATCGCGGTTGCCGAGGATGATGACGTCGGAGTCATTGATGACTTGGTCGAAGTCCGAGTTCAGCAGCGAGGAAACGTGCGGAATCTTGGATTCGATGTAGTCCTTGTTGGCACCGTGAACGCGTGCATATTCAACGTTGCTGTCGAAGATGCTCAGGTCGAAGCCCTTGCCGATCAGCATTTCGGCCAGCTCTACCAGCGGGCTTTCACGCAGATCGTCAGTACCGGCCTTGAAGCTCAGGCCCAGCAGTGCAACCTTGCGGGTGTCGTAGCTGGCAACCATGTCGAAAGCGTTCTGTACTTGCGACGTGTTACTGCGCATCAGCGAGTTGAGCAGGGGAGCTTCAACGTCCAGGCTGCCGGCGCGGTAGGTCAGGGCACGAACGTCTTTCGGCAGGCAGGAGCCGCCGAATGCGAAGCCAGGGCGCATGTAGTACTGGGACAGGTTCAGCGCCTTGTCCTGGCAGACAACGTCCATCACTTCACGGCCATCGACGCCGACGGCCTTGGCAATGTTGCCGATTTCGTTGGCGAAAGTAACCTTGGTGGCGTGCCACACGTTGCAGGTGTACTTGATCATCTCGGCAACAGCGATGTCCTTGCGAATGATCGGTGCATCGAGTTCTTCGTACAGCGATTGCAGAACGTCGCCCGACGCTTTGTCGAACTCGCCGATCACGGTCATTGGCGGCAGGTCGTAGTCCTTGATCGCAGTACTTTCGCGCAGGAACTCAGGGTTGACGGCGACGCCGAAGTCAACACCGGCTTTCTTGCCGGAGCAGTCTTCCAGAATCGGGATAACAACGTTGGCAACAGTGCCCGGCAGTACGGTACTGCGAACCACGATAGTGTGGCGAGTGGCTTTGTCACGCAGGACATAACCGATTTCGCGGCACACCGATTCAATGTAATCCAGTTCCAGATCGCCGTTCTTCTTGCTCGGCGTACCGACGCAGATCATCGACAGGTCGGTGGCGCGAATGGCTTCGGCGAAGTCTGTAGTGCCGCGCAGTTTTCCGGTACTGATACCTTTCTGCAACAGCTCTTCCAGACCCGGTTCAACGATAGGTGATTTGCCGTTGTTGATCAGGTCGATCTTGGTGCTGGAAATATCCACACCAACTACTTCGTGACCGCGGGCAGACAGGCAACCGGCACAGACTGCACCGACGTAACCCAAACCAAATATGCTGATACGCATCGTATTCTCCTCGATTTTTCACGCCATAAATTGGCTGGATATTAATTTTGGCCAGCAGATGTCACGCGCCATCCCTCACGGCTAACAACGCCGTGGAACTAACGCAGGCATATTTAATGAGTGAGTGCCCAAAACAAGTAAGGCGAACTCAAATGACACTAAGTGCAAGCGGCAAGTAACCTGTCCGTTCGGTCAGGGCCTTGCTCTCCTTGGATGCAGTAAACCACTCCTTGTTCGACGATTGACGGCGGACCTCGGTAAGCATGCCTCTGGCGCAAGCCAGGGCCGTCCTGTTCGAATCCTGCGCATCACACCGGTTCGGCGCTTCGCCTGTCTACAACATCAACTAGTGATGTGAGTTTAGTTCTGGTACCTGACGCCAGGATCACGTGGGCCTGGCTTCCGTGTCGGTAACTTCCCGTTTTTCGAGGCGACCTGTAAGTGATCTCTTACACGTCAGCCCAGAATTGTTACGGGATGTAGGAGCGTATGAATTCGTATTTAGTTCCTGGCCACTCGTCCTGATTTGCAGATTTTGCGGTATCCGATTTGTCACAGGGAGGGTATCGAGATGATGGCTTTTTTCGTAAAAGCCTCGATTTACGAGGGGTGTAGAGGGGTGAATATGAAAGTGCCACTACTGTAAAAAGCTGAAACGCCACTAGTTAAAAAAATGGATTTTTTTTTAAGAAAAAATCGCACGTGAGTGGCGAATCGAAAAGTTGACGTTTGTCTGGCGTCATGAAGTTGGCATTTGGTGTTGGATCGTAGGACAGGCCGTGTAACAGCGCTCTGTTACACGACGGTTACATCATCTAGTGTTCTGCGATGTTGCGCAAAAACACCAACTTGTCAGGGGTCGACTGTTCGCGGTTGTAACGATAGCCCTGTGCATCGAACGCCTGTAATGCTTCGGGATCGTTGATGCGCTCTTCTATAACGAAGCGGCTCATCATGCCGCGGGCTTTTTTCGCATAGAAGCTGATGATCTTGTACTGGCCGTTCTTGAAGTCCTTGAACTCGGTGTCGATGATCCTTGCCTTGAGCGACGAACGTTTGACGGCAGAGAAGTATTCAGTCGAGGCCAGGTTGAGCAGCAGGTCGTCGCCCTGGTCTGCCAGCGCTTCATTCAGCCATTCGCTGATCCGCGTGCCCCAGAAGGCGTAGAGGTCCTTGCCGCGAGCGTTGGCCAGCCGGGTGCCCATTTCCAGCCGGTAGGGCTGCATCAGGTCCAGTGGACGCAACAGGCCGTACAGACCTGACAGCATGCGCAAGTGGCCCTGCGCGTAGTCGAGCTGCGTTTCGCTCAGCGTTTCCGCTTCCAGGCCCGTATAGACGTCACCCTTGAAGGCCAGCAGTGCCTGCTTGGCGTTGTCGAGGGTGAAGTCCGGGTTCCAGCTGCCAAAGCGTGCCGCGTTCAATCCGGCCAGCTTGTCGGACAGGTGCATCAGTTCGCTGATCTGCGCCGGCGTCAGTTCACGCAGCTGCTCGATCAACACCCGGGAATGGTCCAGGTACTGCGGCTGAGTGAAGCGGCCGGTCGTGGGCGGTGTCTCGAAATCGAGGGTTTTTGCCGGGGAAATCACCATCAGCATGAAATCGTCTCCTTTTATCGTCCGTGGATTCTAGGGGCTGACAGCCTGCGACTCCAGCTATGGTGGCGATAGAGACCGTTCCGCGGGTGATGCCAGCATGACCTGCGGCTTTGTATGCGCGCCGACATAAGAAGCCCGGCGCATATCAGCTATAGTGGCGCGCTGGTCATGACGTTAATGGTTGATCGAGAGGACATCGGGTTTGCGTATCGTTTTAGCAGTGTGTGCAGGTCTGTTCTGGCTTCAGGCGCAGGCGGCAGCGCCGGTCATCGCCACCATTGACCGCAGCGTCTGGCCTGAACGGCTCGAGACGCCGGGGTTGTTCGACGTCGCGTCGCGTGCGGAGATCCTCGCTTTTGCCCACGAGTTGTACCTGAGCGAAAAGCTCGATGAGGAGGGTCTCAAGCAGCGCCTCGGCCTGCGCTTCGTCAACGTGCCGTCGTTGAATGTGGTTCGTCATCGGCTGTGGCTGCGGTTGCTGGAGAACTACCAGAACGCGCAGAAGAGCTGTGAGCAGGACGCCAATTTCTGTGTGCTGGTCGAGGACATGGATCAGTTGCGGCAGCGCGCCGAGGAATACCAGGTATCCAACGATTCGTTCTACGCCAACTGGGCCAGACCCAGCGCCGCATTCCACCAGCGTTACCTGAACGAGCTGCTGTTCATGGCAGCCCTGTTTCCGCAGACCAGCAGCGAGATCGAACGCTACAACTCCGATGAGATGAGCGGCGACGAAATGCCGGATCGCACCTTCATGCTCAACTTCGAAAGTGGCCCGAGCCCGGCCGACGGTGGTACCGACTGGCTGGCTGACTTTATGCGCCAGCAGAAAATGACCGCCACCTTCTTCGTGCTGGGCAAGAGTCTTCAGGAGCGTCTCGACAGCACGTCGGTTGCAGGTTTGCAGGCGCTGTATCGCCAGCAGTGTGTGGGCATCCAGGGCTGGGAGTTCCGTTCGCACAGTCAGTGGCTGGACTGGCAGAATTCAGTGCAACGCAGCGCGGCACTGGTTCAGCAGGTGTTGCCGGACAACTTCGTGCCGCTGTTTCGCCCTCCTTATGGCCATCGACGTGCCGACAGCGGCAACTTCTTCCGCACCGAGCATTTGCGCGTGTCATTGTGGAATATCGACGCCGAAGACGACACCGGAAGGCTTTCTGCAGAGCAGGTGGGCGACCGTGTACTGACCCTCATGCTGCTCTGGCGCAAAGGGACGGTGGTATTCCACGATGTGGCCAACAAGGCGCAGTCGGCGCTGCCATTGCTGCTGGCCAATACCGCGCAAAGCGAGTTGATCTGGGACGATTGCCGAAATATCTCTGAAGCGCCCGAAGAACAAGGGCTGCAGAGCAGTGAAGAGGCTGCGCCGGAAGGGGAATGAAGGCAGATTCGGCGTGGGCGGACTTCCGACTTTAAACGTGCGGGGTACGTCCGCCAAGTCCTATTCGTCAGGCTGTGAAATAAACTTCAAAAAACTGTCAAAGAGCTTTTTTCTGTCATCCCTTTTGCTGTATTACGAATACAGACCGCCGAAACCTGCAACACAGGTGGCGTCTTCCAAGACCCACCTTGAGCGACATTTCTGCCCTGCCTGAAGGGGAGAATCCGGCGGCCTTTTCGTGGCGCAGTACTGTCGTGGTTCTGCGTCGCCCGGCTTCTACAAAGGTGAGCGAGTATGGATGACCACGGACGCACCCCTTCCACCAACCAGCCAATCCTTTACGTGCTCGATACCAACGTATTGATTCATGATCCAAACGCACTGCTGAACTTCGAAGAACACCACGTCGCCATCCCCATGACGGTTCTGGAGGAACTGGACAAACTCAAGGCCGGTAAACATTCGGTTGCTGCCGAATGCCGTCAGGCCATCCGTCTGATCGACAAGACCCTGGGCGAAGCTTCGCCGGAGGAAGTCGAGAAGGGCGTGCCCATCGATCGTGGTACAGGCGTGCTCAAGGGCTACCTGTCGATTTTGATGAGCAAACGCGAGGAACCCAACAGCCTGCTGCCCGAGCACCTGAACGACAACATCATTATCAACCAATTGATTGACCTGCATGCGCGCAACAAGGACTTGAGCGTCGTGCTGGTGACTAAAGACATCAACATGCGCCTCAAGGCGCGCGCCTGTGGCATTGCTGCCGAGGATTACAGTACAGACCAACTGGTCGACGACGTTTCACTGTTGTCGCGTGGCTACCATGACATGACCGGTTCGTTCTGGGACCGCGTCAGCAAGGTCGATACGCGTCAGGAGCGTGGTCGTACCTGGCACCGCGTGCAGCTCACTGAAATGCTGCCGGCGGTTCATATCAACGAGTTCATTGTCGATGAGCAGGGTTTTGTCGGCTGGATCAAAGGCGTCAAGAACGACGAACTGCTGATTCTCGACATGCACCAGGAGCCTTTGCTGCATCAGGAGGCCTGGGGGCTGAAGCCGCGCGATATCTATCAGGGGCTGGCGCTGTTTGCGTTGCTCGACCCGGATATTCATCTGGTCAACCTGTCAGGCGCTGCGGGCTCGGGTAAAACCATTCTGGCCCTGGCCGCTGCCATTGAGCAGACCATGGTCACCAAGCGCTATCGGCGCATCATCGCCACCCGCAGCGTTCAGGGGCTGGATCAGGAAATCGGTTTCCTGCCCGGCACCGAGGCGGAGAAGATGGAGCCGTGGCTCGGCGCTATTACCGATAACCTCGAAGCGCTGCACATGGATGACGAAAACACCCATGGCAGTGTCGATTACATCCTCAGCAAGGTGCCGTTGCAGTTCAAATCCCTCAACTACATTCGAGGTCGCAGCTTCCAGCAAAGTCTGATTCTGATCGATGAATGCCAGAACCTGACCCCGCACCAGATGAAAACCATCATCACGCGTGCCGGTGCCGGTTCCAAAGTGGTCTGCCTGGGCAACCTGGCGCAGATCGACACCCCTTACCTGTCGGCCACCAGTTCTGGGCTGACCTACCTGACGGAGCGCTTCAAGGACTTCCCGAACGGCGTGCACATCACCCTGCAGGGCGTGCCTCGCTCGATACTGGCCGAATACGCGGAGAGTCATTTGTAAATCAGATGCATGCGGGGAGCCCATGTGTGAATGGGTTCCTTGCTTGCAGCTCACGGCTTGTAGCGTGTAACTGCCACTCCCTCTACACTTCTTGCTTCTGCCAAGGAGTAACGTTGTGCTCACTCATCTCGATTCCCAGGGTCGCGCCAATATGGTTGATGTCACGGATAAAGCCGTGACGTCCCGTGAGGCGGTGGCCGAAGCCTTTGTGCGCATGCTGCCGACGACGCTGCAAATGATCGTCAGCGGTGGTCATCCCAAGGGTGACGTGTTTGCCGTCGCACGTATCGCCGGTATTCAGGCGGCGAAGAAAACCAGCGATCTGATCCCGCTTTGCCATCCATTGATGCTCACCAGCATCAAGGTCCACCTCGCCGCTGAGGGTGATGATGCCGTGCGCATCACCGCGAGCTGCAAGCTGGCCGGGCAGACCGGTGTGGAAATGGAAGCCCTGACGGCCGCCAGCGTTGCCGCGCTGACCATTTACGACATGTGCAAGGCCGTAGACCGGGGCATGGTCATCGAGTCGGTCCGGCTGCTGGAGAAGCTGGGCGGCAAGAGCGGTCACTTCATTGCCGATCAGGCACAGGTATCGTCATGAAGGTTCAGGTCCAGTATTTTGCCCGTTACCGTGAAGTCCTGGGCGTGGACAACGAGTCCGTCGAAGGCGAGTTCGCTACGCTGGATGCGTTGCGCCAGACGCTGCTGCAGCGTGGCGAGGCCTGGCAGGTGCTTGCCGAACAGAACCTGATGTGTGCTCGCAACCAGGAACTGTGCAAGCCGACCGAGCCGTTGGCCGATGGCGATGAAGTCGCGTTCTTTCCGCCCGTGACCGGAGGTTGATGATGAGCGTTCGCGTCCAGGCGGCAGCCTTCGACCCAGGCACTGAAGTCAACGCGCTGCATGCTGCCAACCTCGGCATCGGCGCAGTGGTCAGTTTTGTCGGCTATGTTCGGGATTTCAATGACGGGCGCGAAGTGTCCGGCATGTTTCTGGAGCACTATCCGGGGATGACCGAGAAGGCACTGGCAAAAATCGTTACCGAGGCCGAACAGCGCTGGCCGTTGCTGCGCGTCGATGTGTTGCACAGGGTAGGGGCGCTGGAGCCTGGCGAGCCGATTGTGTTCGTCGGCGTTGCCAGCGCGCACCGTCAGGCGGCGTTCGAAGCCTGTGATTTCGTCATGGACTACCTCAAGACCCGCGCGCCGTTCTGGAAGCGTGAAAACACGTCAGAAGGCACGCGCTGGGTGGAAGGTCGTCACAGCGATCACCAAGCGGCTGATCGCTGGAAGTAAGCATCAGGCGTTGCTGCGTACCACGGCCCTGAGCAAATGAGTCGGCGGTGTCTCGCAACTGATCTTGCGGCCCAGTTTTTCCTCGATGGCGGGCAACTGGTAAGAGTCATCCTCACCGGCAAAACTGATCGACACGCCATCGGCGCCGGCGCGACCGGTACGGCCGATGCGGTGCACATAATCGTCCGGCACTTCGGGCAGGGTGAAGTTGATCACGTGGCTGATGCCGTCGATGTGAATGCCGCGACCGGCCACATCGGTGGCGACCAGCACGCGGATCTTGCCTTCGCGGAAGCCTTCAAGGGTCTTGATGCGCTTGTGCTGAGGCACATCGCCTGACAGCTGCGCCGCGTTAACGCCATCGCGCACCAGACGCTCTTCGATGCGCCGGACTTCGTCCTTGCGGTTGGCGAAGACCATCACCCGTTCCCAACCGTTGTCGGTCACCAGGTTGTAGAGCAGCTTGTACTTGTCGGCGCCGGCGACGGCATAGATATGCTGTTCGACGTTGTCACTGGCAACGTTCAGCGATTCGATCTCGACGATCGAAGGGTCCGTCGTCCACTGCTTGGCGAGGTTCATCACGTCCTCGGTGAAGGTCGCGGAGAACAGCAGGGTCTGGCGCTCACCCTTGTGCGGCGTCTGACGAATGATCTGACGTACCTGCGGGATGAAGCCCATGTCCAGCATGCGGTCGGCTTCGTCGAGGACCATCACTTCGACCATGTCCAGATGCACTTCGCCGCGCTGGTTGAAGTCCAGCAGGCGGCCAGGCGTGGCGACCAGGATGTCGCAGTGCCGTGCTTCGAGTTGTTTGAGCTGCTTGTCGAAGTCCATGCCACCGACGAACGTCATGACGTTCAGGTTGGTGTACTTGGTCAGGTCGACGGCGTCCTTGGCGATCTGCACCACCAGCTCGCGGGTCGGTGCGATGATCAGCGCGCGCGGCTCACCCATGTAGCGTTCTGCAGGCGGCGGCGTCTGGGTCAGCTGTTCGATGATCGAGATCAGAAACGCAGCGGTCTTGCCGGTGCCGGTCTGGGCGCGTCCGATCGCATCCTTGCCCTTGAGGGTGAAGCCCAGTACGCCCGCCTGGATCGGTGTGCAGTACGGGAAACCCAGGTCCTGAATCGCATGCATCAGTTCAGGCGCGAGGTTGAAGTCGTGGAAGCGGGTCTTGCCTTCCTGGGGTTCGACGACGAAATCTTCGAGTTTCCAGGCCGGCGCGGGCGGTTTTGTCACGCGCTCGCGACGCGGGCGCTCGGCCCTCGGCTTGTCGGTGCGCGGCGCTCTGGCTTTGGAGGGCTCGCTGGTTGTGTCCAGAGCCTGAGTCTGGACAGCATGATCCGGTGTGTCGCCTGTGGCAGCGGGAGAGGTGGGAATAGAGGTTATCGGAGTAGGCGCAGGCTGCTCAGCCTCGCTCTTACCGAACATCTTTTTAAGTGCTTTGAGCACGGTCATCTCATCAATTGGTTAAGGAATGTACGCCGAGCAGTGTAAAGCAAGAACCGTGCTCGGCGTAGTGCCATCCATGGCGAGCTACAAAAGCGGTCCGTCGCAAGGGGCTCAGAGCGCTTCAGCGAAGCCGTTCAGCCAGCCAGACGCCGATGTCGCGAATTTCCTCCGGTAACACTTGATGCTCCATTGGGTATTCCTGCCATTGAACGGTTACACCCTGGGCGGTGAGGTGGTCGTAGACGGCGCGGCCCATTGGGTAATGCACAACCGCGTCGTGCTTGCCGTGCAGGCAGTAGGCCGGGATGCGTTGCTGACTCGCCGACAGGGTCATCTCGTTGCTGAATGTAGGGGCATAAGTGGACAGCGCGAGTACGCCGCCCAATGGGCCCTGCCAGCGACGGTAGCCAGCGTGCAAGACCACCGCGCCCCCCTGGGAAAAACCGGCCAGGAAGATTCGCGCCGGGTCGATGCCGCTGTCGCGCTGCTGCTCGATCAGGTCCAGCACCTTCTGCGCCGAGGCTTCCATCTGATCATGATCAATGGCCCGGGCCTCTGAACTCATGGACTTGATGTCATACCAGCTGGGCATTTCATAACCGCCATTGACGGTCACGGCGCGCGTCGGTGCCTGAGGCAGTACGAAGCGGGTGGTGCGCAACGACTCCTGCAGCGCCTCGGCGACCGGCAGAAAATCATAGCGGTCGGCACCCAATCCATGCAGCCAGATAACGCAGGCGTCGGCGGGGCTGGAAGGTTCAATGATCAAAGAATCGCTCATGACTGCTCCATTTGTGTGCGCGGGCTCTTTTTGAGCGCATTAATAAGGTGCGCGGGTAGATTAAAAATGAAAGAAGATGTCGCAAGGTTACAAGTTTTTGTCTTGACCTGTCGCTAATTCGACTTAGCCAGCATGCTGGTACGGGCTTTGCTACAGCAGGACTGGAGTCGAGTCGCTCACATCGTTCGGTAACACTATAAGGCTATTACTTATAGCGATCGAAAAGCAGCTCGGGAGTCCATGCGTCAGGATTCGCGGCACGATTCAACCTGTACCGCTCCGGTCCGGGAAAATCATGGGGTTTCAGTCCACGGGGCCGATTCTGAATGATGAAGACGAATGACGGGATGATCCTGCAGGCAATTCATGATTCAGGCCCAGCGTTGCATGACCCAAAAATAAGCCAGCACGGGTCATTAGCGCCTCACAAAGGTGCGACGCGACTGAGACACCTACACAACAAAGAGCAAACTGGAGGTTTTTGAATGAAGATGTTGAAATCTACCCTGGCTGTCGTCACCGCCTTGGCCGCATTCGGTGTGACCGGGGCTGCCAACGCCGGTGCCACGCTTGACGCTATTCAGAAGAAGGGTTTCATCCAGTGCGGCGTCAGCGATGGCCTGCCAGGGTTTTCCGTTCCGGACTCCACCGGCAAGATTACCGGTATCGACGCTGACGTCTGCCGTGCCGTTGCAGCCGCTGTGTTCGGCGACGCCACCAAGGTCAAGTTCAGCCAGTTGAACGCCAAGGAGCGCTTCACCGCATTGCAATCCGGCGAGATCGATATCCTTTCGCGTAACACCACCTGGACCAGTTCCCGTGATGCGGGCATGGGCCTGGTGTTCACCGGCGTTACCTACTACGACGGTATCGGCTTCCTGGTAAACAACAAGCTGGGCGTGAAAAGCGCCAAGGAACTGGACGGTGCAACCATCTGCATCCAGGCCGGTACCACCACCGAGCTGAACGTCTCCGACTACTTCCGTTCGAACGGCCTGAAATACACCCCGATCACCTTCGACACCTCTGACGAAAGCGCCAAGTCGCTGGAAGGCGGCCGTTGCGACGTGTTGACTTCCGACCAGTCGCAGCTCTACGCACAGCGCAGCAAGCTGGCCAAGCCGGACGATTACATCGTTCTGCCTGAAGTGATCTCCAAGGAGCCTCTGGGCCCTGTCGTGCGTAAAGGCGACGAAGACTGGTTCTCGATCGTTCGCTGGACCCTGTTCGCCATGCTCAACGCCGAGGAAGCCAAAATCACTTCCAAGAACGTTGAAGCTGAAGCCAAGTCGACCAAGAACCCCGACGTAGCCCGTATGCTGGGCGCCGACGGTACTTACGGCAAGGACCTCAAGCTGCCGAAAGACTGGGTCGTGCAGATCGTCAAGCAGGTCGGTAACTACGGCGAAGTGTTTGAACGCAACCTGGGCGAAGGCACCCCGCTGAAAATCAAGCGTGGTCAGAATGCCCTGTGGAATGCCGGTGGCATCCAGTACGCTCCACCTATTCGTTGATTGACCCGGCGCCCGACAGGCTTCCCAGCCTGTCGGGCGTTGTTCTGTTGGATTTTTCCTGGGGCATTTCATGGAAAAGCAAATCGTCGCACCCAAGCAAAAGCTCTCTCTGAGCGATCCGAAAGTGCGCGCGTGGTTATTTCAGATCATCACTGTCGTGGCGGTGATCGCGTTGGGCTGGTTCATCTTCGACAACACCCAGACCAACCTGCAACACCGTGGTATTACCTCGGGCTTCGGTTTTCTTGAAAACAGTGCCGGTTTCGGTATTGCTCAGCACCTGATCGACTACAGCGAAGCGGACAGTTATGCCCGTGTGTTCGTCATCGGTTTGCTGAATACCTTGCTGGTGTCGGTTATCGGTATTGTCCTGGCGACCTTGCTGGGCTTTGTCATTGGTGTCGCTCGCCTGTCTCCGAACTGGATGATCAGCAAGCTGGCCACCGTGTATGTCGAAGTCTTCCGCAACATTCCGCCACTGCTGCAAATCCTGTTCTGGTACACCGCCGTATTCCTCACGCTGCCCGGTCCGCGTCAGGCGCATGGTTATCTGGACATGTTCTTCGTCAGCAGCCGCGGGCTTAACATGCCCAGAGCGTTGCCTGCCGAAGGCGCCTGGGCATTCCTGGTCAGTCTGGTTGTTGCCGTGATCGCCATCGTCATGATGGTGCGCTGGGCCAACAAACGCTTCGAAGCCACTGGCCAGCCGTTTCACAAGTTCTGGGTCGGCCTGGCATTGTTGCTGGTCATCCCCGGTCTGAGCATGCTGATCTTCGGCAGCCCGGTGCATTGGGAACTGCCACAACTGAAGGGCTTCAATTTCACGGGCGGCTGGGTGCTGATCCCTGAACTGATCTCCCTGACCTTGGCACTGACCATCTACACCGCGGCGTTCATCGCTGAAATCGTGCGTTCCGGCATCAAGTCGGTCAGCCACGGTCAGACCGAAGCTGCCCGCTCACTGGGCCTGCGCCCTGGGCCGACGCTGCGCAAGGTGATCATTCCGCAGGCGCTGCGCGTGATCATTCCGCCGCTGACCAGTCAGTTCCTGAACCTGGCGAAAAACTCTTCTCTGGCAGCAGCCATCGGGTATCCGGAAATGGTTTCCCTGTTTGCCGGTACGGTGCTCAACCAGACCGGGCAGGCGATTGAAGTCATTGCCATCACCATGAGTGTGTACCTGGCGATCAGTATCAGCATTTCCCTGCTGATGAACTGGTACAACAAGCGCATTGCGCTGATCGAGCGGTGAGGAAAAGCGCATGACAACTCATACTTTCAAACCTGATATGCCACCACCGGGCAAAGTGTTCGGCCCGATGGCGTGGATGCGGCAGAACCTGTTCTCCAGCTGGATCAACACCCTGCTGACCCTGTTCTCCCTGTATCTGATCTATCTGGTCGTGCCGCCTATCATCAGTTGGGCCCTGCTGGACGCCAACTGGGTCGGCACGACCAAGGCAGACTGCACCAAGGCGGGCGCCTGCTGGGTGTTCATCGAGCAGCGCTTCGGTCAGTTCATGTACGGCTACTTTCCCAATGAGCTGCGCTGGAGGGTCGACCTGACCGCTATCCTGGCGATCGTCGGCGCTGCGCCGCTGTTCATTTCGAAGTTTCCACGCAAGGCTGTCTACGGTATCGCCTTCCTGGTGATCTATCCGGTTGTTGCGTTCTACCTGCTGCATGGCGGCGCGTTCGGTCTGACCAACGTACCGACCAGCCAGTGGGGCGGTCTGATGCTGACCCTGGTGATCGCTACCGTGGGTATCGTCGGTGCCTTGCCGCTGGGTATAGTTCTGGCGCTCGGTCGTCGCTCAAACATGCCCGCTGTGCGCGTGGTGTGCGTGACGTTCATCGAGTTCTGGCGCGGCGTGCCGCTGATCACCGTGCTGTTCATGTCGTCGGTCATGCTGCCGCTGTTCATGCCAGAGGGCATGAACTTCGACAAGCTGCTGCGTGCGCTGATCGGCGTCATCCTGTTCCAGTCCGCGTACATTGCCGAAGTGGTGCGTGGCGGCATGCAGGCCATTCCCAAGGGCCAGTACGAAGCAGCCTCGGCGATGGGCCTGGGTTACTGGCGCAGCATGGGGCTGGTGATCCTGCCGCAGGCGCTGAAGATGGTTATTCCCGGCATCGTCAACACCTTCATTGCATTGTTCAAAGACACCAGTCTGGTGATCATTATCGGTCTGTTCGACCTGCTCAACAGCGTCAAGCAGGCTACCGCCGACCCGGCATGGCTGGGTATGGCCACTGAAGGCTACGTCTTCGCGGCCCTGGTGTTCTGGATCTTCTGTTTCGGTATGTCCCGCTATTCCATGCATTTGGAACGTAAGCTGGACACAGGCCACAAGCGTTAGGAGTTTTGTGATGAGTGAAGTTATCAATAAGCCTCTGGGCGCTGAAGGCATGATCCGCATGGAGGGCGTACACAAGTGGTACGGCCAGTTCCATGTACTCAAGGACATCAACCTGAATGTGCGTCAGGGTGAACGTATCGTGCTGTGCGGCCCGTCGGGTTCGGGCAAGTCCACCACCATTCGCTGCCTCAACCGTCTGGAAGAGCATCAGCAGGGTCGTATCATCGTCGACGGCACCGAGCTGACCTCGGACCT
Source organism: Pseudomonas sp. MWU16-30316 (assembly GCF_020515645.1). Lineage (NCBI taxonomy): Bacteria > Pseudomonadati > Pseudomonadota > Gammaproteobacteria > Pseudomonadales > Pseudomonadaceae > Pseudomonas > Pseudomonas sp. MWU16-30316. The sequence goes on from NZ_JAIZAZ010000002.1 coordinate 257,880, forward strand.
GAAGCAGATCGAAACCATTCGCCGTGAAGTGGGCATGGTGTTTCAGCACTTCAACCTGTTTCCGCACCTGACCATCCTGCAGAACTGCACGCTGGCGCCAATGTGGGTGCGTAACATGCCGAAAAAGAAGGCTGAAGAAATCGCCATGCACTATCTGGAGCGTGTGCGTATTCCGGAGCAGGCCCACAAGTTTCCGGGTCAGCTTTCCGGTGGTCAGCAGCAGCGTGTGGCGATTGCCCGTGCCTTGTGCATGAAGCCGAAAATCATGCTGTTCGATGAGCCGACTTCGGCGCTTGACCCGGAAATGGTCAAGGAAGTGCTCGACACCATGGTCGGTCTGGCTGAAGAAGGCATGACCATGTTGTGCGTAACCCACGAGATGGGCTTTGCCCGTACCGTGGCAAACCGGGTGATCTTCATGGACAAGGGCGAAATCGTCGAACAGGCTGCGCCGAACGACTTCTTCGATAACCCGCAGAGCGACCGTACCAAGCTATTCCTCAGCCAGATCATTCACTGAGTGGACATCTGCTGAACAAGGAAACCGGGCCATGTGCCCGGTTTTTTTATGCCTGTCGGTGCTGTTCGGGTTGTATGCAATTACGCTGAACCTTGTATTCGCGATGATTCTCCAACAGGATACCGACCCCCTGAAAAGGGTCGACATACCTGATGACCGAGAAACTGATGACTGCCAAGGCTCAACCCAGCCCCCAACCGACTACCGATCAACCCCATTCTGCTTTGAAGCGCCCCTGGCTGCTGTTGCTGGGCCTGGTGCTGGTTGCCCTCAACCTGCGCCCAGCGTTGTCCAGCATTGCGCCACTGCTCAATACAGTTTCAGACAGCCTCGGCATGTCCGCCGCCGAAGCCGGACTGCTGACCACCTTGCCGGTCCTGTGTCTGGGCTTGTTCGCGCCGCTGGCACCGATTCTTGCCCGCCGGTTTGGCAGTGAGCGCGTGGTTCTGGTGGTGCTTCTGACGCTGGCAGCAGGTCTGGCAGTGCGCAGTCTGTTTGGCCAGATCGGGCTGTTTTCCGGCAGTCTGCTGGCGGGCGCGAGCATCGGAATCATCGGCGTGCTGCTGCCGGGTATCGTCAAACGTGATTTCCCGCGCAAGGCCGGAGCCATGACCGGTGTCTACACCATGGCCTTGTGCCTGGGCGCAGCAATTGCAGCGGGTTCGACGGTGCCGCTGAGTCAGTACGTTGGTGGCAGTTGGCAGATTGGCCTGGGTTTCTGGCTGGTTCCTGCGCTGATTGCCGCAGCGCTGTGGCTTCCGCAGGCGCGTGAGGTGCATGGCACGCATCGCGATGTCTACCGGGTCCGCGGTTTGTTGCGTGATCCACTGGCCTGGCAGGTCACGCTGTACATGGGCCTGCAATCGTCGCTGTCGTACATCGTTTTCGGCTGGTTGCCGTCGATCCTCATCGGTCGCGGCCTGACGCCGACCCAGGCCGGTCTGCTGCTGTCCGGCTCGATCATCGCGCAAGTCCTCAGCGCGCTGGCGGTGCCCTATCTGGCCACACGCGGCAAGGATCAGCGTCTGGCGATCATGCTGGTCATGTCGCTGACCCTGATCGGCCTGTTCGGCTGCCTGTACGCGCCACTCGGTGGTCTGTGGGGCTGGGCGATCCTGCTGGGGATCGGGCAGGGCGGCACGTTCAGTCTGGCGCTGGCCTTGATCGTCCTACGCTCGCGTGACTCACATGTCGCTGCCAATCTGTCGAGCATGGCGCAAGGCTTCGGCTACACCATCGCCTCGACCGGCCCGTTTGCCGTGGGCGTGGTGCATGACATGACCGGCAGCTGGAGCGCGATTGGCTGGATCTTCGCGGTACTCGGGCTGGGCGCCATCATCGCGGGCATGGGTGCCGGTCGGGCGCTGCAGGTGCAGGTCAGTAGCGAGAAGGTTTGATTTTCGATGATTGTTGATCGTTCGGACCGGGCTTGAGCTGCTTCAGGTCTGAGCCAGATTGGCCAGGGCCCATTGTTCGGCACTGGTGACGCTCAGCCCTGATTTCGCGTTGTAGGTACGGGCGACGTCCCATGCCACGCCTCGGCCCATGGCAAAGACTGCCCGGTATTTGCGCAGATTGTCATCCGGCATTTCCGTCAGATCGGCCTGCAACTGCGCAACACTCCATACGTGCCGCTCGATGTCGCGCCCCGTTACACGCTCCACAAGATCGGCCAGCCCGGCGTACGTCAATGTGTCGCCAGCGGTGTACACCACCTGATTCACTATGCGCGGCTCGTGCATCACGATGGCAGCGGTCAGCCTGCCAATGTCCTCTGCGGTGGTGACTGTCACGGCCGTATCGAGGCTGCCTAGCGCATTGATACGACCGCCTTGCAGATCGACGACACCGAACGCGGGTTCGAACAGGAAGCTTGTAAACATACCGGTCGAAACGATTAACCACTCGGTTTGCTGCTGGGCGCGCAGCTTTTCTCGTACATCGAGTTGCTCATCGAACAGATCCTGAGGGCTGCCCCGGCCTATAAGGTCGTAGTCAACGCCGAACTGCCAGGGCAGGTAGCGTTTTATGCCGGCCTTGAGCGCCGCATCGGTCAGTTTGCGTTGAGTGCCCCGGCCAGCGGCAAAACCCGCACAACTGATTACCGTGTCATAGCGCTTCATGACAGTGGCTAGTTCGTCCACGGTGGCATCGGCCAGATCGGCGGTTTCGATGGCAATGTTCAGCGCGCGGATTTCTTCGATTTCCACACGCTTGGCGGGCGCTTGAGTGCTCAAGCTGCTCTGGCGTAGCAGCACGGCAATGCTCAAGTCATATGCTCCGGCTTTCTCGACCAGCCCTCGCAGCACGGCGAGCCCAAGCTCTCCTGCGCCTATTACCAGAATGCGTTGTTTGACGTTTGCGTTATCGGCTTGCATGGTGACCCCTTTGGACAGTCTTTCAATTCAGGCGGGAGAGATGCTGGCATGCCTGTCGACATACAAAAAGTAGGCACATCGGTGATACCGGGCGGGCTGGACGCGCAGGAAGTGGTCAGACGCTCCGAAGCGGCCTGTGCTGCGCTCAGCGATGATGAGGATGGTCTCAAGCGCGATATTCTCGGCCACGCCGGAAACCGGTGGTCATTGGGCGTGGTACATGCCCTCGGCGTCAGCAGCCCTTTGCGCCATGCCGAATTGCGCCGAAAGCTGCACGGTGTCACTCAGCGCATGCTCACTCATACCTTGCGCCAGCTTGAACAGGACGGGTTGATCACCCGTCATGACTACTGCGAGAAGCCGCTCAGGGTGGAATATTCGTTGACCGACCTGGGCATGGGGCTGCTGGTACAAATGATTCCGCTGTGGACTTGGGTGATTGAAAATTCAGAGGCGTTCAGTGCAGCGCGAAATCGTTATCCGGACAGGTAAAAGTGATGGCTGATGCGCCATCAACCCTCGCCATTTTCAGCGGCGCCGCTTATCGTGCACGGATAATTCGCCAAGGGATGTGCACGCATGAACTACGAGGAACAAAGTCAGGCCAACAGCGCACTGATCACCCGCTTTTATGAGGCGTTTGCGCAGCTGGATGCCGAGGCGATGAGTGCCTGTTATACCGATGACGTGCTGTTCAGCGACCCGGCCTTTGGTGAATTGCGTGGCGCTCAGGTCGGCGACATGTGGCGCATGCTGACTTCCCGGGCGAAGAATTTCTCGGTGGTCTTCGATCAGGTGCGAGCCGATGACCAGACTGGCAGTGCGCACTGGGTGGCGACGTACCTGTTCAGCCAGACCGGGCGCACGGTGGTGAACGATATTCAGGCCCGGTTCGTGTTCCGCGATGGCAAGATCTGCGAGCATCACGATCATTTCGACATATGGCGCTGGTCGCGTCAGGCCTTGGGTTTGAAGGGCCTGTTGCTTGGCTGGACGCCTTTGGTACGCAATGCCGTGAGGGCTCAGGCGCTCAAGGGTCTGAAGACCTTTTCAGAGAATCGCCGTGCCTGAGGTTGCCAGCACCGCGAGTGCGCCGACTGCCGAACAGGCGGTCGGCAAACCCTGGTTTGTCTATCTGGTGCGCGCTGCCAACGGCTCGCTGTACTGTGGCATCAGTGATGATCCGCAGCGCCGATTCGCTATGCACCAGAGCGGCAAGGGCGCGCGCTTTTTCTCTTCGAGTCCGGCGATGGCATTGGTCTACGTTGAACAATGGCCCAGCAAGGGCGAGGCGTTGCGCCATGAGCGGCTGATCAAGAAGCTCAAAAAAAGCGCCAAAGAGGCGTTGGCTGCCAGCTACGCAACGTCATCGATCCATGAGCGTGATGCTGTCCCATCAGTTTGAGGCTGTGTGCGGGCAGGGTGCTGCGGGTTAAGCTGTGTTTTTCCCATGTGCACAGAGGCTGAACATGTCCGAGTTGATCCTTCACCACTACCCCACGTCGCTGTTCGCCGAAAAAGCCCGCCTGATGCTGGGCTTCAAAGGCCTCACATGGCGTTCGGTGACTATCCCTTCGATCATGCCCAAGCCTGACCTGACTGCATTGACGGGCGGTTATCGCAGAACCCCGGTGTTGCAGGCGGGTGCGGACATCTACTGTGACACTGCGCTGATGGCGCGGCGTCTGGAGCAGGAAAAAGCGTCGCCGGCGTTTTATCCGAAGGGGCAGGAGTTCACAGTTGCCGGCCTGGCCGCCTGGGCCGATTCGGTGTTGTTCATGCATGCTGTTAGCCTGGTGTTTCAGCCTGAATCAATGGCTGTGCGCTTTGCCAAGGTGCCACCAGACGCCGCCAAGGCGTTCGTCGCCGACCGTTCGACGCTGTTCAATGGCGGCACTGCGTCGCGCCCGCCTGTGGAGCAGGTCAAACACCAATGGCCTACGCTGATGTCGCGTCTGGAACTGCAACTCTCGCACGGCGGTGACTTCCTGTTCGGCGTACCGTCGATTGCCGATTTCTCGGTCGCCCATACATTGTGGTTTCTCAAGCAGACGCCGGTCACTGCACCCTTTGTCGATGATTATCCGAGTGTCAGGGTCTGGCTCGATCGTGTGCTGGGTTTTGGCCATGGCACGTTCAGCGAACTGAGCTCGGCAGATGCCATCGACATCGCCAGAAACGCCACGCCTGCGTCGTTGCCGGATGAAACCTTCGTCGATCCAAATGGCTTCAAGGCAGGCGACAAGGTCGCGGTTTCTGCAGTCGACTATGGCGTCGAAGCGGTTGAGGGCGAGCTGGTATTTACCGGCCGCGAAGAACTGATCCTGCGCCGCGAGGACGAACGTGCAGGTGTCGTGCACGTACACTTCCCGAGAATGGGCTATCGGATCGAGAAGCGCTGAGGTTCTACGATGCTCTGCGTCGCAAGGAGGACGCAGAGCATTGGCACAATAGTCAGGTAGGCTACTTCAGCGCCGCCAGTATCTGATCCGGGTCAAACCCCCTGATCAGCGTGCCGTTGACGTCGATCAGCGGGATGCCTCTGCCGCCCAGCGCTTCATAGGCCTTGCGGCCTTCTTCCGACTTCTCGATGTCGAACTCCTGATACGCAATCCCCTTGCTGTCCAGAAAACGCCGGGTCTGCTTGCAGTAGCCGCACCAGTCGGTGGCGTACATCACCACTTTTGCCTGGCTGTAGCGCTGCGCGACGTCTGCCGGGGGAGGGTTGACGAAATTCTCGATCCTGCCCCAGTTCTGGTAAATCACCACCACCAGCATGATCAGGGCGAACTTCTTCAGGGTGCGCAGCAGCATGTTGATTACCGCCGCTTCAACTGGTCGGTCAGTTGCGTCGGCAGCCCCTTGATGATCAGGGTGCCGGCGGTTTCGTCGTATTCGATCTTGTCGCCCAACAGGTGGGCCTCAAAACTGATCGACAGGCCCTCGGCGCGGCCGGTGAAGCGGCGGAACTGATTGAGGGTGCGCTTATCCGCCGGTATTTCCGGGGACAGGCCGTAATCCTTGTTGCGGATGTGATCATAGAACGCGCGCGGACGATCTTCGTCGATCAGCTCGGACAGCTCTTCCAGGCCCATCGGTTCGCCCATCTTGCTCTGACTGCTGGCGTAGTCGACCAAGGTCTTGGTCTTTTCGCGAGCCGATTCTTCCGGCAGGTCTTCGCTTTCAACGAAATCACTGAACGCCTTGAGCAGGGTGCGGGTTTCGCCGGGGCCATCCACGCCTTCCTGGCAACCGATGAAGTCGCGGAAGTACTCGGAAACCTTCTTGCCGTTCTTGCCCTTGATGAACGAGATGTATTGTTTGGACTGTTTGTTGTTCTGCCACTCGGAAATATTGATCCGGGCGGCGAGGTGCAATTGGCCAAGGTCCAGGTGTCGGGACGGGGTCACGTCCAGTTCGGCATTCACTGCCACGCCTTCGCTGTGGTGCAGCAGGGCGATGGCCAGGTAGTCGGTCATGCCTTGCTGATAATGGGCAAACAGCACGTGGCCACCCACTGACAGATTGGATTCTTCCATGAGCTTTTGCAGGTGCTCGACCGACACCCGCGAGAACGCCGTGAAGTCGCTGCCACCGTCGATGTATTCCTTCAGCCAGCCACTGAATGGATGTGCGCCGGACTCGGGATGGAACAGGCCCCATGCCTTGCCCTGTTTGGCGTTATAGCTTTCGTTGAGGTCGGCCAGCATGTTCTCGATGGCCTGGGACTCAGCGAGTTCGGAGTCGCGTGCATGGAGAACAGCGGGCGTACCGTCGGGTTTCTTCTCGATCAGGTGGACGATGCAGTGACGGATCGGCATGGGCTTCTCGGCTGAAAAAGGTGAAGAGCGTGCGGCTCGTTGCAAGGTGCCCAGTGTAACGCACGCATGCGCCTGATGGCCCGGGGCAGGCTGGTTTTCGCCTGCAGCGAGTGTTTGCTGGGTGTTTTTTGTGCAATTAGCATTAAAACCTGACCAAAAGGATAGGTAGAGGCGGATATTTGCCCGGCTCTGTGCTAGTTTTGCGCGGTCTTGCGCACTTAGCGCGTCAAGCATGCAGTTAGCGCACACGTAGGTCGAACCATTACCCGGTTTCAGTATCTACACTTTCGCGATTAATCGTGGCTGCTAGCGGGTGGCCAGGTTCGTTGCCTGGCCACGGGCCGACGTTGCGCTCTGCAATCCAAATGAATTTGATAGGGAAGGAACACCACCATGGCTCTTACTAAAGACCAATTGATCGCCGATATCGCTGAAGCTATCGACGCGCCAAAAACCACCGCGCGTAATGCTCTTGAGCAATTGGGCCAAATTGTTGCCGACCAATTGGAAAACGGCGTGGAAATCACTTTGCCAGGTATCGGCAAACTGAAAGTTGCAGAGCGTCCGGCTCGCACTGGCCGCAACCCTTCGACTGGCGCTGCCATCGAAATCGCTGCCAAGAAAGTTATCAAGTTCGTTCCAGCCAAAGTGCTGACCGACTCGATCAACAAGTAAGCAACCGCTTGCTGTGAAAAAGCCGTGCACCGGTTAACCGGGCACGGCTTTTTTGTGGGCGTCTGATCACAGATCTGTGCCGCACTGCATACTCAAGAGAGGACGCAGAGCGTCCAGAACGGCATGCCGACGCAGAGCGTCGCACGATAGTCGAGGCTGAGGCATGTCGGCGGAGTGTCGTACGGTAGTTGAGATTATCGTTCCTCACGCTCCAGCGTGGGAATGCCTTGCGTGACGCTCCGCGTCACAGATCTGTGCTGCACTGCATACTCAAGAGAGGACGCAGAGCGTCCAGAACGGCATGCGACGCGGAGCGTCGCACGATAGTCGTGGCTAAGGCATGTCGGCGGAGCGTCGTACGGTAGTTGAGATTATCGTTCCTCACGCTCCAGCGTGGGAATGCCTTGCGTGACGCTCCGCGTGACAGATCTGTGCTGCACTGCATACTCAAGAGAGGACGCAGAGCGTCCAGAACGGCATGCGACGCGGAGCGTCGCACGATAATCGAGATTAAGGCCTGCCGACGCGGCGTCGCACGATAGTCGAGATTAAGGCCTGCCGACGTGGCGTCGCACGATCGTCGATGCGGCACGATAGCCTTATCAGTGGGGTGTGCGTTGTGCCTTGTCAAGGAAGGTCCAGGCCACGAAGCGGCTTTGTTTCTGGCCCTGGCCCATCTCGACTACCTTCACTTCAAGCGCGCCGGCTTTTTTCAGGGCGCTCTGGATCGGTGGCAGGTTGGATGCCTTGGACACCAAGGTACTGAACCACACCACCTGGCCCGGCAATGTGGCGCTTTCCTGGATCAATTGGGTCACGAAGCCAATCTCGCCGCCTTCGCACCACAACTCCTGAGATTGCCCGCCGAAGTTGAGAACCGGCAGCTTGCGCTTGGGATCCGCCTTGCCCAGTGCACGCCATTTGCGCTGGCTGCCACGCTGCGCTTCTTCCAGCGAAGCATGGAAGGGCGGGTTGCAGAGGCTCACGTGGAAGCGTTCGCTGTTGTCGAGCAACCCGAGCAGGATTTGCTTGCGATTGCCCTGCTGGCGCACGCTGATGGCCTTGCTGAGGCCATTGGCTTTGATGATCGTGGTAGCCGCCGCGATGGCCGTGCTGTCGATGTCCGAACCCACGAACTGCCAGCCATAGTCGCTATGCCCCAGCAGCGGGTAGATGCAATTGGCTCCGGTGCCGATGTCCAGCGCCTTGATGGATGCGCCGCGTGGGATCACGCCTTCATTGTCCTCTCCCAGCAAGTCGGCGAGGAAGTGCAGGTAGTCCGCGCGCCCCGGAATCGGCGGGCACAGGTAATCGGCCGGAATGTCCCAATGGGCAATGCCATAGAACGCTTTGAGCAGCGCGCGGTTGAACACCCGTACCGCCTGCGGATTGGCGAAGTCGATGCTTTCCTTGCCGTAAGGATTGAGGATCACGAAGGCTGCCAGTTCGGGGCTGGATTTAATCAGCTTCGCAAAGTCGTACTGGCCCTGATGCCGATTGCGCGGGTGCAAGGTGGCCTTTTCACGCGGCGCAGTAGGTTTGGCTGGCCGCTGAGGCTTCTTGCGCGGTGGTTTGCGGGTATCGGTCATGGATTCGATTGTCAGCCGTGAGGTTGAGTTGCCTGGCTTATTCGCGAGCAAGCGAAGTGTCGCCTTCGGCGTGATAGGCCTTGCTCGCGAATAAGTCAGTACAGAAGTTCAGATAACAAAAAGCCAGCCCATAATCGGGCTGGCTTTTCTGGCCACCTTACAGGCTGGCGATGCGTGCGTGTTGCTCGGCCAGCTTGCCCAGTGCCTGTTCGGCTTCGGTCAGCTTGGCGCGTTCCTTGGCGATGACTTCAGGCGGTGCCTTGTCGACGAAGGCGGCGTTGGACAGCTTGCCGCCGACGCGTTGCACTTCGCCTTGCAGACGCTGGATTTCCTTGTCCAGGCGCGCCAGTTCGGCCCCTTTATCGATCAGCCCGGCCATCGGCACCAGCACTTCCATGTCACCGACCAGCGCGGTGGCGGACAGCGGTGCTTCTGCGCCTTCTGTCAGCACGGTCATGGATTCGAGCTTGGCGAGCTTCTTGAGCAGGTAATCGTTTTCGCTCAAACGACGCTGATCTTCGGTGCTGACGTTCTTGAGGAACAGTTGCAGCGGCTTGCCCGGACCGATGTTCATCTCGCCACGGATGTTACGCACGGCGAGCATCAGGCCCTTGAGCCATTCGATGTCGTCTTCGGCCGCCTGATCGATGCGTGCTTCGTTGGCCACCGGCCAGGGTTGCAGCATGATGGTCTTGCCTTGCGCACCGGCCAGCGGCGCGAGGCGCTGCCAGATTTCTTCGGTGATGAACGGCATGAACGGGTGCGCAAGACGCAGCGCGACTTCCAGAACGCGGACCAGCGTGCGGCGTGTGCCGCGCTGACGCTCGACCGGTGCTGTTTCGTCCCACAGTACGGGCTTGGACAGCTCCAGATACCAGTCGCAATACTGGTTCCAGATGAACTCGTACAATGCCTGGGCAGCGAGGTCGAAGCGGAACTGATCCAGTTGGCGGGTCACTTCGGCTTCGGTGCGTTGCAACTGCGAGATGATCCAGCGATCAGCCAGCGACAGTTCGACCGCTTCGCCGTTCTGGCCGCAGTCTTCGCCCTTGTCCAGTACGTAGCGCGCTGCGTTCCAGATCTTGTTGCAGAAGTTGCGGTAGCCTTCAACGCGGCCCATGTCGAACTTGATGTCGCGACCGGTGGACGCCAGTGAGCAGAAGGTAAAGCGCAGGGCATCGGTGCCATAGCTGGCGATGCCCTCGGCGAATTCCTGGCGGGTCTGCTTCTCGATCTTTTTCGCCAGTTGCGGCTGCATCAAACCACTGGTGCGTTTCTCTACCAGCGTTTCGAGGTCGATACCGTCGACGATGTCCAGCGGGTCAAGCACGTTGCCCTTGGACTTGGACATCTTCTGGCCCTGACCGTCGCGCACCAGACCATGCACATAGACGGTCTTGAACGGGACTTGCGGCGTACCGTCCTCGTTCTTCACCAGGTGCATGGTGAGCATAATCATCCGGGCGACCCAGAAGAAGATGATGTCGAAGCCGGTGACCAGCACGTCGGTGGAGTGGAAGGTCTCCAGTGCCTTGGTCTTTTCCGGCCAGCCGAGCGTGGAGAAGGTCCACAGGCCCGAGCTGAACCAGGTGTCCAGTACGTCGTTGTCCTGCTGCAGCGCGATTTCCGGCCCCAGGTTGTTTTTCGCCCGGACCTCGGTTTCGTCGCGGCCGACGTAAACCTTGCCGGAGTCGTCGTACCAGGCCGGAATGCGGTGGCCCCACCAGAGCTGACGGCTGATGCACCAGTCCTGGATGTCGCGCATCCACGAGAAGTACATGTTTTCGTACTGCTTGGGCACGAACGCGATGCGGCCGTCTTCGACAGCGGCAATCGCAGGCTCGGCCAATGGCTTGGTGGAGACGTACCACTGATCGGTCAGCCACGGCTCGATGATGGTGCCAGAACGGTCGCCTTTCGGCACCTTAAGGGCGTGATCATCGACACTGACCAGCAACCCGGCGGCATCGAATGCAGCAACGATCTGCTTGCGCGCTTCGAAGCGGTCCAGCCCGGCGTAGGCGGCAGGCAGGCTGCCATCGACGCTTTCGTTCAGCGTGCCATCGAGGTTGAACACCTGAGCGGCGGGCAATACGTTGGCATTCTTGTCGAAAATGTTCAGCAGCGGCAGGTTGTGGCGTTTGCCGACTTCATAGTCGTTGAAATCGTGGGCCGGGGTGATTTTTACGCAGCCGGTGCCGAATTCGGGATCGCAGTAATCATCCGCGATGATCGGGATGCGGCGGCCTACCAGAGGCAATTCGACGAATTTGCCGATCAGTGCCTTGTAGCGCTCGTCCTGCGGGTTCACGGCGACGGCGGCATCACCGAGCATGGTTTCCGGGCGAGTGGTGGCCACGATCAGGTAATCCAGACCTTCGGCGGTCTTTGCGCCGTCAGCCAGTGGATAACGCAGGTTCCACAGATGACCTTTCTCGTCATGGTTCTCCACTTCGAGGTCGGAAATGGCGGTGTGCAGCTTGGTGTCCCAGTTGACCAGGCGCTTGCCACGGTAGATCAGGCCGTCTTCATGCAGGCGCACGAAGGCTTCCTTCACCGCTTCGGACAGGCCGTCGTCCATGGTGAAGCGCTCGCGGCTCCAGTCGACGGACGAGCCCAGGCGGCGGATCTGACGGCTGATGTTGCCGCCGGACTCGGCTTTCCATTCCCAGATCTTGTCCAGAAACTTCTCGCGGCCCAGTTCATGACGGCTTACGCCTTGCGCTTCGAGACGACGCTCGACCAGCATCTGCGTGGCGATGCCGGCGTGGTCGGTGCCCGGTTGCCACAGCGTATTGCGGCCCTGCATGCGACGGAAACGGATCAGTGCATCCATGATCGCGTTATTGAAACCGTGGCCCATGTGCAGGCTGCCGGTGACGTTCGGCGGCGGGATCATGATGGTGTACGAGTCACCCACGCCTTGCGGAGCGAAGTAGTTCTCGGACTCCCAGGTCTGGTACCAGGAAGTTTCGATGGCGTGCGGCTGGTAAGTCTTGTCCATGCGCGGCGGGAACCTGTGGCATTGATTCGGAAACCGGTAAGTATAGACCTGACGGCCAGCGACAAGCCATAAGTGCCGGGCCACAACTGGCAGATCTGTCAGTAGGCGGCGAGTGGTCCGAGGGTCCGCTGGCGGCTCTGATACGCTCGCAGTCAGTTACCCAAGGTGCAGGTCCCGAGCCAGAAACTTCACTTCTGCTGCTGCGCCAATAGCCGCTCCAGCCTTGCCTCCAGCCGACGCTTGATTTCGTTTTCGATATGCGGGGCGAAGTCGTCGATCACATCCTGCATGATCAATTGCGCGGCTGCGCGCAACTCGCTGTCCAGATGTAACAGTGCATCAGGGTTGGGCTGCGCTTGCGGCTGGGCTGTCTGCTGCACCTGCGGGGCGGGCGCTGTATGGGCATCAGGTGTCAGTGTCGGGATGTCGTCTTCGTCGAAGTCCTGTTGATACGCCGCGTCGGGGCGAGCGCCGACGACATCGAACAACAGGGGAATCTGGCCTTCGGGACGAGCCGTGTCGTTCGACACGGGGGAGTGTGCGGGGTCATCGCCGAGCAGTTGGCGGATCGACTCGAGGTCGTTCAGCAAGTGCGCGGATTCAGCTTTTTTTGAAGTATCCATCGTGTCCTCAAAGGCGCTGCAGTCGGTGATCTTGCGGAGGATAGCCCTGTTCGCGATAAGAACGGAAACTCTCGCGTGCGGCAAGACGTATGGCGGGGTCTTCGACAACGACTTCGGCCACGCGGGCGAAACGTTTGAAGAAGGCCGGAATGCTCAGGTCGAGGTTGACCAGCAGGTCACTGTGTTCGCCCGAGTCGTCGCCCAGGCCCAGTACCACGGCAGCATCGTGATCGCTCTCGGCGTCGCCATGGGGTAGAAACACTTCACCTCTGAAACGCCAGAGCCGGGCATCGAGGTCCTCACGCTGCGCAGCATCGCTGCAATGCAGATAGACCTTGTGACCCAGGCGCCAGGCCTTTTCCGTCAGCTTGCAGGCAAAGTCCAGGCGGGCCGCAGGATCGGCGCTGGGCAGGATGTAGAAGTCGACTTGAGTCATGTGGGTTCCAGAACCGGAGGCGTATCGACTGTGCAGTCGATACGCCAGGGTCTCTTTTTATACGCCGGCGCGGTCGAGCAGGTATTGGGTCAGCAGCGGAACCGGACGCCCGGTGGCGCCTTTTTCCTTGCCGCCGCTCAGCCATGCAGTGCCGGCGATGTCCAGGTGAGCCCAGTGGTAGGCCTTGGTGAAGCGCGACAGAAAGCAGGCCGCGGTGATGGTGCCGCCTTTCGGGCCGCCGATGTTGGCGATGTCGGCGAACGGGCTATCGAGTTGCTCCTGGTACTCATCGAACAACGGCAACTGCCAGGCACGGTCATCGGCCTGTTTGCCCGCGTCGAGCAACTGATTGATCAGCGCGTCGTTATTGCCCAGCAGGCCGGAGGTGTGGCCGCCCAGTGCAACGACGCAGGCGCCGGTCAGGGTTGCGATATCGATGACCGCCTGCGGCTTGAAACGCTCGGCGTAGGTCAGTGCATCGCACAGCACCAGACGGCCTTCGGCGTCGGTGTTGAGGATTTCGACGGTCTGGCCGCTCATGGTCGTGACGATGTCGCCCGGACGTGTCGCGGTGCCGCTCGGCATGTTTTCGGCACAGGCCAGAATGCACACCAGATTGATCGGCAGCTTCAATTCGAGCACCGCACGCAGGGTGCCGAACACGCTGGCAGCGCCGCACATGTCGAACTTCATCTCGTCCATGCCCGAGGCAGGCTTGATGCTGATGCCGCCGGTATCGAAGGTGATGCCTTTACCGACCAGCACGAACGGCTGGTCGCCTTTTTTGGCACCCTGATAGTTCATGACGATGAGGCGCGGCGGCTGGGCGCTGCCCTGTGCTACCGCGAGGAAAGAACCCATGCCCAGGTCGGCCAGTTTCTTCTCGTCGTGGACTTCCACTTTCAGGTTCTTGTGTGCCTTGCCCAGCGCCTTGGCTTCTTCGCCCAGGTAGGTCGGATGGCAGATGTTCGGCGGCAGATTGCCGAGGTCGCGGGTCAGTGCCATGCCGGTGGCGATTGCCTGAGCGTGAGTCGACGCGCGTTCGACATCGGCCGCCTTGACCTTGTCGGTCAGCAGAGTGATTTTCTTCAGGGCGCGAACTTCGGCCTTCTGGCTCTTGAAGCGGTCGAAGACGTATTCACCGTCGGCCAGGGCTTCGACCAGCAGACGAGCCATGCCATAGGTGTCGCGGTTTTTCACCGCCAGGTCATCGAGCGCGATCGCTGCATCGGTACCGCCCAGGCCCTTGAGGCAGGTGAGCGCTGCGCCGACGAGTTTTTTCAACTGACGGTCCGACAGCTCGTCTTCCTTGCCCGTACCCACCAGCAGCACGCGTTCGGCCTTGATGTTGGGCAGATTGTGCAACAGCAGGCTCTGGCCGACCTTGCCGGCCAGATCGCCGCGCTTGAGGATCAGCGAAATGGCTCCGCCGCTGAGGATATCCACCGTTCTGGCCGCACCGGCCAGTACACGGCTTTCACCGACGGTGACCACCAGCGTTGCGGTTTTCAAGGTTTCTGGGCTTACGCTTTTAACAACCAATTCCATGTGGGGTCCCCGAATAGACGATGAGAGTCGCAATATAAATGTCGTACGCGGCATGGCCTGAGTGTTTTCAGGGGCGATGCCTGCGCTAAGCCTTGCAGTTTGACCCCGCTGCACGACTGCTGACAACCCCGCAGAGCTGCCTGTCTGGCGTCTATGTGCGAACTATCCCCGGTGCGCAGTGACAGAAACACACAATCACAGGATAATGCCGCATATTTTTTGAGGCCCACGCCTTTTTTCGGCGTGAAGCTCTGGTTGCCGTGGCTCACAAATTTTCCCTGTTTGGCTGCCTGAGCCTGACAACTCTGGAGTGTCTGGTTTGATTGTCTTCCGTTATCTGTCCCGAGAAGTGCTGCTTACCTTGAGTGCGGTCAGCGCCGTACTGCTGGTCTTCATCATGAGCGGACGCTTCATCAAGTACCTGGCGCAGGCCGCATCCGGTGCACTCGATCCGGGCGTACTGTTCCTGATCATGGGCTTCCGCCTGCCGGGCTTTCTGCAGGTCATTCTGCCCCTTGGCCTGTTCCTCGGCATCCTCATGGCGTACGGACGCCTGTACCTGGAAAGCGAGATGACCGTGCTGGCCGCCACCGGCATGAGTCAGCAGCGTCTGCTGGCCATCACCATGGGGCCGGCCACGCTGGTCGGTCTGCTGGTTGCCTGGCTGAGCTTCAGCCTGGCTCCGCAGGGCGCTACGCAGTTTTCGCTGCTGATCAATCAGCAGGACGCCATGACCGAGTTCGACACGCTGGTGCCGGGCCGTTTTCAGGCGCTGCGCGACGGTACGCGTATCACCTACACCAAGGAACTGTCGGAGGACCGCTCGCAACTGGCCGGTGTGTTCATCTCTGAAAAGCGCATGTCCAGCGACAAGAGCAAGGACAACGGCATCACCGTGCTGGTCGCGGAGAAGGGCCACCAGGAGGTACGGCCCAACGGCAGTCGCTTCCTGATCCTCGAGAACGGCTATCGCTATGACGGCAATCCCGGGGCGGCCGACTATCGCGTGATCAAGTACGACACCTACGGGGCGATGCTGCCCAAGCCGGAAATCAGTGAAGAAATCACCGACCGTGAAGCCATTCCGACCAGCGAGCTGATCGGCAACCCGGCACCGCGTTCCGTGGCCGAGTTGCAGTGGCGTATTTCGCTGCCGCTGTCGGTGTTCATCGTGACACTGATGGCCATTCCGCTGTCACGGGTCAATCCGCGTCAGGGCCGTTACCTGAAACTGCTGCCGGCGATCCTGCTGTATATGTCGTACCTGGCCATTCTGATTTCGGTGCGCAGTTCGCTGGAGAAAGGCAAGCTGCCACTCAGTCTGGGGATGTGGTGGGTGCATGCCATCTACCTGTCCATCGGCCTGTTGCTGTTCTATTGGGAGCCTCTGCGTCTGAAGATGGCGAGTCGTCGCAGCGTCACGGAGGTGACTCGTGGTCAAGCTTGATCGATACATTGGCAAAAGCGTCCTGCTGGCGATTCTCGCGGTTCTGGGCATCATTCTGGGTCTGGTCTCGCTGTTCGCGTTCATCGACGAGATGGGCGATATCAGCGACACCTACACACTGGCGGATGCCCTCAGCTACGTCATGCTGACGGCGCCACGTCGTGTCTACGACACCTTGCCGATGGCCGCCCTGATCGGTTGCCTGATCGGTCTGGGTACGCTGGCCAGCAGCAGCGAGCTGACCATCATGCGTGCGGCGGGTGTGTCCATCGGGCGCATCGTCTGGGCGGTCATGAAGCCTATGCTGCTGCTGATGATCGCGGGCGTGCTGGTCGGCGAATACGTCGCTCCCTACGCCGAGAACCAGGCCCAGGCCGCGCGCTCGCTGGCGCAGGGCTCAGGTGATGCGCAGAGCGCCCGTCATGGTCTGTGGCACCGCCAGGGCGATGAGTTCATCCACATCAACACGGTACAGCCCAATGGCCTGATGCTCGGTGTGACACGTTATCGTTTCGACGATCAGCGCCACATGCTGACCTCCAGCTTTGCCAAAGAAGCCAACTTCAAAACCGATTACTGGGAATTGAAGGACGTCACCACCACGCACTTCAATGACGGCAGCACCAAGGTCATCAACACCCCGGTCGAGCGTTGGGACGTGGCGCTGAGCCCACAACTGCTGAGCACGGTGATCATGCCGCCCGAGTCGCTGTCCATCAGCGGCCTCTGGAGCTACGCGCATTACCTGGCTGATCAGGGCTTGAGCAATGGCCGCTACTGGCTGGCATTCTGGACCAAGGTCCTGCAACCGGCGGTGACCGTCGCATTGGTGCTGATGGCGATCTCGTTCATCTTCGGCCCGCTGCGTTCGGTTACGCTGGGGCAGCGCGTGTTCACCGGTGTGGTGGTCGGCTTTACCTTCCGCATCATTCAGGACCTGCTCGGTCCATCGAGCTTGCTGTTCGGCTTCCCGCCTTTGCTGGCAGTGCTGCTGCCTGCTGCCGCCTGTGCGCTGGCCGGGGTACTTCTGTTACGCCGCGCCGGGTAATGCATCCGCCTTATTGAAAAGAGCCGACCCTTGGGTCGGCTTTTTTCATGGGCGCTTGCGGAGCCCTGCAAATCCCGCATGCAAAAAAGCCCCTGGCATCGCTGCCAGAGGCCTTCTTGTATCTGCGTGGGTGCGTCGTTATCAGCCTTCGGCTTGAACTTCGTCAGCCTGCATGCCTTTCTGGCCCTGCACCGCAACGAAGGTAACTTTCTGACCTTCTTTCAGGCTCTTGAAGCCGTTACCCTGAATGGCGCGGAAGTGTACGAACAGATCCGGCCCGCTCTCAGGAGTGATAAAACCAAAACCTTTTTCGTCGTTGAACCACTTGACGGTACCGCTCTGACGTTCAGCCATTTTCTTATTTCCTTGACGCTTGACTTGAATTGGTTACAGCCTCTTTCGTATGAAAGAGCACTGGGGCTGGTTGCAGGAAGTAAGAAACGTAGAACGGGTTGTAGCAAACCTAGAGCTACTGCCCAGGTCCAGATTCGGCGACCCATGCAAACACAGTTCGGAAACTCTACGCCAAGTCCCGTTACAAATACAACCCCCTTGCTTGGCACCCTGTTTCCGGGGCTTTGGCCTTGTATGTGCAGTGTTTGCGCCGCGTGCACGGTGATTGATCCGTCATAACATTTTGCACTTTATAGGTGCATTTTTTGCATATATGACAGGCTGTTCACGTGTTCGAAATACTGACGAAACACTGCTGGGGAACAGCGCTTCAGCAACACCGAAGTGTTGCTGTTTTTTTGACGCCGCTATTTAACCGCGGAAGTAACGTTGCGCAACAAAAGGCATTTTTGCGACGAGCATGGGGACTCTCTTGCCGCGCACCATTGCCCAGACAGATGTATTCAGCGCCGTGTAATCGTTATGCAGATAACCCATGGCCAGCGGCCCGGTCAGCGACGGTCCAAAACCGCCGCTGCATACGGTGCCGATAACAGCGCCCTGTTCATCGACGATCTCGGTACCTTCACGCACGGGTGTGCGCTCCTGGGGGAGCAGGCCGACTCGCTTCTTGCTGACGCCGTTCTGTTGCTGGGCAAAGATTCGCTCGGCGCCCGGAAAGCCGCCTGCACGCGCACCGTCGGCGCGACGCACTTTGGAAATGGCCCACAACAGACTGGCCTCGATCGGCGAGGTATGTGTGTCCATGTCATGGCCGTACAGGCACAGACCGGCTTCCAGTCGCAGCGAATCACGTGCGCCCAGACCGATCGGTGCCACTTCCGGCTCATCCAGGAGGCGGCGTGCCAGGGCTTCAGCCTGTTCGGCAGGCACTGAAATTTCATAGCCGTCTTCACCGGTATAACCCGAGCGACTGACATAGCATTTGACGCCGAGCAGCGTGACGCTGGCGAACTGCATGAAGGTCATTTTGGCAACTTCCGGGGCGAGGCGTGCCAGTACGGTCACCGCGGCCGGCCCTTGCAGCGCAAGCAGGGCGCGTTCTTCGAACAGTGGTTCGATCTTGCAATGCCCGGCCAGGTGCTTGCACAGGTGCGCCAGATCCTGATCCTTGCAGGCCGCGTTGACCACCAGCATCAACTGGTCGTTGCCGAGATTGGCCACCATCAGGTCATCGAGAATGCCGCCGTTCTCGTCGGTGAACATCGCGTAACGCTGCATGCCGACCGGCAGGTCAATGATGTCCACCGGCACCAGGGCTTCGAGTGCCTTGGCCGCGTCCGTACCGGTGAGGCGAATCTGGCCCATGTGCGAGACATCGAACAGACCGGCCTGTGCGCGGGTGTGCAGGTGCTCTTTCATTACGCCAGCCGGGTATTGAACAGGCATATCGTAACCGGCGAAGGGCACCATCTTCGCGCCGAGTTCGCGGTGCAGGGCGTGCAGGGGAGTGGTCAGCAGTGATTCTGTGGACATGTTCGATTCCTTGTTGAGCGGGCCGTGCCAATGGCATTGCCTGTGCGCGCAGCGCGATCAGGCAATGCCAGGCGGGGCTGTCACGCTTCCTGATAGTTCTCGATGGACGGGCAGGCGCAGACCAGGTTGCGGTCGCCGAAGACGTTGTCGACACGACCGACCGGAGGCCAGTACTTGTTCTCGATCAACGAATCGACCGGGTACACCGCCTGTTCGCGGCTGTAAGGATGGCTCCATTGGCCGACGATTTCGGCAGCGGTATGCGGCGCGTTTTTCAGCGGGTTGTCATCCTTGTCCAGGGTGCCGTTTTCAACTGCGCGGATTTCTTCGCGGATCTTGATCATGGCATCGCAGAAGCGGTCCAGTTCTTCTCTGGATTCACTCTCGGTCGGCTCGATCATCAGCGTCCCGGCGACCGGGAACGACATGGTCGGGGCATGGAAGCCGAAATCGATCAGGCGCTTGGCCACGTCGTCGACGCTGATGCCGCTGCTGTCCTTGATCGGGCGCAGGTCTAGGATGCACTCGTGGGCGACCAGACCATTGCTGCCGGTGTAGAGCACAGGGTAATGCTCCTCCAGGCGGCGCGAGATGTAGTTGGCGTTGAGAATCGCCAGTTGCGAAGCGCGTTTGAGGCCGTCACCGCCCATCATGCGGATGTACATCCAGGTAATGGGCAGAATGCTGGCGCTGCCGAACGGTGCTGCGCAGACCGCGCCTTCCTTGCGCTCCATGCGTGCATGGCCGGGCATGAACGGCGCGAGATGGGATTTTACGCCGATCGGGCCAACGCCCGGGCCGCCACCGCCGTGGGGGATGCAGAACGTCTTGTGCAGGTTGAGGTGCGACACGTCGCCGCCGAACTTGCCCGGAGCGCAGAGACCAACCATGGCGTTCATGTTTGCGCCATCGATGTAGACCTGGCCACCGTTGTCATGAACGATGCCACAGATTTCGCGAATGCCTTCTTCGAACACGCCGTGGGTCGACGGGTAAGTGATCATGATTGCCGCAAGCTGGTCACGATGCTGAATGGCCTTGGCGCGCAGGTCTTCCATGTCGACGTTGCCGCGTGCATCACAAGCAGTCACTACGACGCGCATACCCGCCATGTTGGCAGTCGCCGGGTTGGTACCGTGCGCCGAGGACGGGATCAGGCAGATGTCGCGATGTTCATCGCCACGGCTCTGGTGATAGGCGCGGATCGCCAGCAGTCCGGCGTATTCACCCTGTGAACCGGCGTTCGGCTGCAGCGAGATCGCGTCATAACCGGTGGCCGCACAGAGCATGGCCTCCAGTTCGTCGGTCAGTTGCTGGTAACCGGCGCTTTGCTCGGCCGGAGCAAACGGGTGCAGGTTGCCGAACTCGGCCCAGGTCACCGGGATCATTTCGCTGGCAGCGTTGAGCTTCATGGTGCACGAGCCCAGCGGAATCATGGTGCGATCCAGCGCCAGGTCCTTGTCGGCCAGTTTGCGCAGGTAGCGCATCAGCTCGGTTTCCGAGTGATAGCGGTTGAACACCGGGTGGCTGAGGATCGCTGACTGACGCAACAGCCCGGCCGGCAGACGCGATTGCACGCTGTCTGCCAATGCGGCGAAGTCCGGCAAGCTCTGGCCTTCGCTGGCGAAGATTGCCCACAGGGTTTCGACGGCCGACTGCGAGGTGGTTTCGTCCAGCGACAGACCCAGACGCTGGTCATCGATTTCGCGCAGGTTGATGTGCCTGGCGCGTGCGGCGGCATGCAGTGCAGCGGTTCTGCCGCCGGTGTGCAGGGTCAGGCTGTCGAAGAAAAATGCCTGCTCGGCCTTCAGGCCCAGGCTGCTCAGGCCTTCAGCCAGAATTGCGGTCAGGTGGTGAACGCGATTGGCGATCTGTGTCAGGCCGCGCGGACCATGATAGACCGCGTACATGCTGGCGATGTTGGCCAGCAGCACCTGCGCGGTGCAGATGTTGCTGGTGGCCTTCTCGCGACGAATATGCTGTTCGCGGGTCTGCATGGCCAGACGCAGGGCCTGCTTGCCGTGACGATCTACCGACACGCCGACCAGACGGCCGGGCATGTCACGTTTGAAGGCATCGCGGGTCGAGAAGTAGGCCGCATGCGGGCCGCCGAAGCCCAGCGGCACGCCGAAGCGTTGCGCGCTCCCGATTGCCACGTCAGCGCCGAATTCGCCTGGCGGGGTCAGCAGGGTGAGGGCCAGCAGGTCGGCAGCCACGGCGACCAGTGCATTGGCCGCGTGGAAGCGCTCGACCAGCTCTCGGTAATCGAATACGTCACCATTGCTGGCCGGGTATTGCAGCAGCGCGCCGAAGTAATCGCTGACATCGCCCAGCTCGTGCTCGTCGGCTACGACCACGGTGATGCCCAGCGGCTCGGCGCGGGTACGCAGCACGTCGAGGGTCTGCGGGTGGCAGTGGCTGGACGCGAAAAACTGTTGGCTAGCCTTGTTTTTGCTCAAGCGTTTGCAAAAGGTCATTGCCTCGGCGGCCGCGGTGGCTTCGTCGAGCAGAGAGGCGTTGGCAATCGGCAGGCCGGTGAGGTCGCTGATCAGTGTCTGGAAATTGAGCAGTGACTCCAGGCGGCCTTGGGAAATTTCTGGCTGATAGGGCGTGTAGGCGGTGTACCAGGCCGGGTTTTCCAGCAGGTTGCGCAGGATCGGTGCTGGCGTGTGGGTGTTGTAGTAACCCTGGCCGATGTAGGTCTTGAACAGCTGATTCTTGCTGGCGATGGCCTTGATGGAGGCCAGCGCATCAGCTTCGCTCTGCCCGGCAGGCAGGTTCAAAACGCTGGTGCCCTTGATGCTTTCCGGAATGACGCTTTCGCTCAGCGCATCAATTGAATCGAAACCCAGTGTTTGCAGCATGGCCTGCTCGTCGGCCGCCCGGGGGCCAATGTGACGGGCGATGAATTCGTTGGCAGTGCTCAGTTCAATACGGTCAGTCATGGCGTGCTCCTCAGGCTTCGGCGTTGGCTTTGATCAGGCGGTCGTAGGCGTCCTGATCCAACAGGCCGTTAATGGCGTTGGCATCTTGTGGAACGAAGCGGAAGAACCAGCCCGCACCCAGGGCATCTTCATTGACCAGCTCCGGTGTGGCGTCGAGGGCGGAATTGACCTCGACGACTTCACCGTCCAGCGGCATGTTGATGCTGCTGGCCGCTTTCACCGATTCCACCACTGACACTTCAGCGTGTTGAGTGTAGGCCTGTAATTCCGGGAGCTGCACGAAGACTACGTCGCCCAGCGATTCCTGCGCATAGGGCGTAATGCCGACCGTCACGCTGCCGTCGGTTTCGGCACGCAGCCATTCATGGTCAACGGTGAATCGCAAATCGCTCATACAAACTCCTAGGAGAACAGGGCTCGCGCAGCACGCGAACAATATGAGCTATGACTTAGCAATTTAGCGGCCATGTTTTGTTTTTTTAATTAAATCAAAGGGTTGTATGTTTTTTAACTGAGCCTTTAGATCTTGGGTGTAGCGAAAACGCTACAGTCGTCAGGTATTTGAAAATACCTGACTGATCAAGGCCTTGATACGCACGGAAGGAAGTGTTTTGGAGTGAAATCGTTACAGTGGAGCGTTTTCGTTACGAGTGGGTTGCAGTGAGTGCATCCATCCCGCAGTGGTCATCGTTATCAAGCAGGCTGAACGCATCAGTCGCGCGTCACCCTTTACCTGACGCGGCTTTCTTTTCCGGTGAGCACAAAAACGTTTCGAGCTCTTCAAGCGGCAGCGGCTTGCTGATCAGATAACCCTGGATTTGATCGCAGTGGTTTTCCCTCAGGAACGCCAGTTGTTCCGGGGTTTCCACACCCTCGGCGATCACCTGCAGGTCGAGGCTGTGAGCCAGCTCGATGATGGCTCTGGCAATGGCCGCGTCCTGTGGATTGCTGGTCACTTCACGAATGAATGCGATGTCGATTTTAAGCTTGTCGATAGGAAAGCGGCGCAGGTACGCCAGGCTTGAATAGCCGGTGCCGAAGTCATCGATGGAAATACTCACGCGATTGGCCCGCAGCGCTCCCAGGGTGGCGATGGTGTGCGTGGTATTTTCCATCAGCGAACTTTCTGTCAGTTCGACCTCAAGCCACTGCGGCGCAACATTGTGTTTTTCGAGGGCCTGACGAATGTCGGCAACCAGGCTGCTGCTGGAAATCTGTTGCCCCGAAATGTTGACCGCTACCTGAAACAAGCCCAGCCCGGAGCGTTGCCAGCGCGCGATCTGCGCGCAGACGCTGTCGACCACCCAGTTGCCGACTTCACCGATCAGGCCGAGGCTTTCCAGTACAGGAACGAATACAGCGGGCGAAACGCCTGGGTGGCCTGGGCGTGGCCAGCGCAACAGCGCCTCAAGCCCGCATATGCGGTCGTTGTTCAGGTCCAGCTTGGGTTGGTAGACGATTTCGAAGGACTGATTACGCACGGCTTCGCGCAGGGCAGCCTCAAGGTCCAGGCGTGCCGAAACATCGGCGTTCATCTGCGGCGTATAGAACCGGTAGTTGTCCGGGCCGATTTTTCGGGCGCTGTTCATGGCGGTGTAGGCGTGTCTGATCAGCTCGCGTGAGTCTTCGCCGTCCTCCGGGTACAGCGCAATACCGATGCTGGCGGTCATGACCAGGCTCTGGCCTTCTATGTGGAAGGGCGCTCGCAATGCGTTGCGGATGCGCTCGAGCGTTTGCCGGGTATCCGCTTGGCCGGGACGAAGCATCAGAATCAGGGCGAACTGATCGCCGTCCACGCGGCCAAGGGTGTCGCTGGCATTCAGGCAGTTCGACAGTCGGCGGCTGACTTCCAGCAGCACCTCATCGCCCAACACATGCCCCCAGGTTTCGTTGATGTTCTTGAAACCGTCGATATTGACCGTCAGGGCCGCCAGCTTCCAGCGACTGATGGCCGCCTGGGTCATGCCCATTTGCAGGCTGGTAAAAAACAGGTCCCGGTTGGGCAGGCCGGTCAGCGTGTCGTAGTGGGCCATGGTCAGCAGGCGTTGGTCGCTTTCCTTGCGCCGGGTGATGTCGCGCACGATGCCGACGATGACCCAGTCCTCGCCGGTGCGGTACGCCTGGCGATGGATTTCGACCTCGACATCCCGGCCACTCTTGTCGCGAATCTGGGTTTCCAGTGGCTCGCTGGGGCCTTTGCCGGCAATGATCTGGTCGTACACGACCTCAAGCTGCTCCATGGACGTTTCGCCCAGTTCGGCAGGCGTCTTGTGTGACAGTTCCTCAGCGGTGTAGCCGAGCAACTGGCAGGCGCGGCGGTTGAATTCGATCAGGCTCATGGTGTTGCGGTTGATCAGGAAAATCGCGTCTTCGGAAGCGTCCATCACCGTGCGAAAGCGCTCGAGATCGATGGTGCGCTGCTGCAATTGGTCTTCGAGGATCAGGCTGTGGCTTTTCAGGTAGTCGCCAAAGGACTTGAGGCGCAGCAGATTACGCACACGCAGCCACAGTTCGGCGCTGTCCACAGGCTTGTTGAGGTATTCCTCGGCCCCGGCCTCCAGTCCCGAGAGGCGGGCACTCTGCTCGTCGAGAGCCGAGAGCATGATGATCGGTATATTGGCGGTGCCCTTTTCGGCCTTGAGCTGGGTGGCGACTTCATAGCCGTCCATGCCCGGCATCATGATATCGAGCAGGATCAGGTCGGGTGCCTGTTGTTTGACCATGGCCAGCGCCATCTCGCCTGATTCCGCCGTCAGTGTCCGATAACCCTGGTTCTGCAAGAGCACCTCCAGCAGGTCCCGGACATGGACGTCGTCATCGATAATCAGGATGGTCGCGGCGCTCTGGGTCATATCGAATGCTCAGGTAATGGACTGTTGAGGCAGATTTTTTTCCAGCAGGGTGTCGATGACCCGGTACAACTCCTTGTAGCGCAACGGCTTGATAACATAAGCGTTGCAGCCCGCCAGGCGGATCTTCTCCTTGTCTTCCTTCATGGCCATCGCGGTCAGTGCGATCACCGGGATCGCGGCTGTGCCGGCGTCTTTCTTCAATAGCGACGTGGCGGTCAGGCCGTCCATTTCCGGCAGATGGATGTCCATCAGGATCAGGTCGGGCTGGCGCTCGCGAGCCAGTTTCAGGCCGCTTTCGGCATCGACGGCCGACAGCACAGCGTGCCCGGCGCTGGTCAGCAACAGCTCTGCCAGACGCATATTCGCCGCGTTGTCTTCAATGATCAGGATCTGGGCCATCGTGCCTCCGCTGATTCAGGTGAGCGGATGGGCAGCCACACAACGAAGCGTGCGCCGAGGTCTTTCACGCTGGCCACTGCGACGCAGCCGCCGTGAAGTTCGGCGAGCTGCTTGACCATCGCCAGGCCCAGTCCGGTGCCTTCGAATTTGCGTGCCAGGCCGCTGTCGATCTGGCTGAACGCCTTGAACAGCTTGTTCATGTCGCTTTGGGCGATGCCGATTCCGGTGTCGCTCACACTCAGTTCCAGAAACTGCTCACAGTCGCTGGAGGGAAGCGCAAATCCGTATGTCGGCCAGTCACCGTCGATAAGGCCTGCCTGAGCAAGCGGCACCAGACGCACCGCCAGTGTCACCCAGCCACCGGGCTCGCTGAATTTCACGGCGTTGGCCAGCAGGTTGTAGACGATTTGTTTGGTCTTGCGCCGGTCGAGCTCAAGCACGCCGAAGTCGGCCTCTGTTTCCAGCTTCAGCTGGATATGTTGCAGTGCGGCTTGCTCGCGAACGATCAGCAGGCTGTTGCCGAGCAGTTCGTCCAGATCCACCGATTCTAGCTCCAGCGTCATCATGCCGGCCTCGACCTTGGACAGGTCGAGGATGTCATTGATCAGTGACAACAGATGCTGGCCGCTATTGAAGATATCGCCTATGTAGCGTCGCTGGGCATCGGTCATGTCGCCGACCATGCCGTCCCTGAGTGCCTCGGAAAAACCGATCACGGCGTTCAGCGGCGTGCGCAGTTCGTGCGACATGGTGGCAAGAAACTCGGACTTCATGTGGCTGGCGTGTTCCAGCTCGATATTCTTTTCTTCCAGTGTTCGCTCGAAACGCTTGCGCTCGGTCACGTCGCGGGCTGCGGCGAAGACACCCTTGAGCTTGCGGTCACGGTCGTGAAACGTGGCAGCGTTGTAGGACACCACGGTTTCAGTGCCGTCATAGGCCCGCACGGTAAGTTCGTAGTCACTGACCTTGTGCTCGCTGAGCACGCGCTTGATCGCGGCATCGGCACTCGCCGGGTCGGTGAAGAAGTTTTTGCAGGGCGCACCGATCAATTCGTCGCGGGTGCGTCCGGTCAGCGCCATCATCTGCTTGTTGACGTCGGAAATGATGCCTTGCGGGTCGGTCATCATCAGCGCATCGATGTTCGATTCGATCAGCGAGCGGGTATAGAACTGTTGGTCCCGCAAGCGCTGATCCAGCAGTGCCTGAGCTTCTTCTTCCTGTTTGCGCGCAGTGTTGTCGGTGCCGATCAGCAGATAACCGATGATGGTTTCAGCGCTGTCGCGCAGCGATGTGACCGAGACCATGGCCGACAGGCGGCTGCCATCCTTGCGGATGTAGGTGAGTTCGTAGATGTCTTCGATGCCACGCGAAGCCTTGAACACCAGAGCCTCGAAGCCCGGCGTGATGGGGGTGTTGAGTTCATGGCTGAGGGCTGCTGCGCGGATGATGAGCTCGGCGGGGTCGGAGATGTCGGCAGGTGTGATTTTGTCGACAACGTCCTCGGAGTGATAACCGAGCATGCGTTCGGCGCCGACATTGAATATCTGGATAACGCCGTGTTCGTCTGTTGCGATGCTGGAGAAATAGGCGCTGTTGAAAATGGCATCCTGCAGTGCACCAGTCTTGAGGAGGATTTTCTGGCGGCGGGATTCGACGATTTTTTCAGCGCGAGACTGGGCATCGACGAGCGGGCGGTCCACTGGCGAGGTTGGCATATGACTTCCCGGTACTACCTGACCTTTATGCCATTACGGCCGTAATCACACTACGGACATCCATTCAAATGGATGATAAGAGGTTCATGGACAATACCAGATCGTTATCGGCAGATTAGTTATTAAATGAAACTTCTCGGAATATATTTTCGATAAATGACGCTAATCGACTAACGCTTGTCGGGAATTCCATATTTTCGCAGGCGATGAGCGATTGCGGTGTGCGAGGTATGCAGGCGATTGGCCAGTTGGCGGGTGGAAGGGTAGTCCGCATAGAGCTTTTCCAGCAGATTGCGCTCAAAGGTTTCGACGGCATGTTCGAGACTGTCGATCGAGCTGTCGTTCTGACGCGCCACGGCGGTGCCAGCGATATCCAGGTCGCCTATATCCACTTGAGTGTGTTCGCAGATGGCGGCCGCGCGAAAAATCACGTTTTGCAATTGCCGCACGTTGCCTGGCCAGCGGTTGCCGAGCAGGGCAGGGTAGGTGCCGGGTGCGAGCCTGCAGACCGGACGCTGAATCTGTGCGCACGCCTGTTCCATGAAGTATCGGGCCAGTAACAGAATGTCCTGACCGCGCTCGCGCAACGGCGGAACCTCCAGATTGAGGACGTTGAGGCGGTAGAACAGGTCTTCACGGAAGGAGCCTTCGCTGACCATTTTTTCCAGATCGCGGTGGGTGGCGCTGAGAATGCGCACATTGACCCTTACTTCCCGATCACCACCGACGCGGCGGAAGCTGCCATCGTTGAGAAAACGCAGCAATTTGGCTTGCAGATAGGGTGACATTTCGCCGATTTCATCGAGGAATACGGTGCCTTGGTTGGCCAGTTCCATCAGCCCCGGTTTACCGCCACGCTGGGCCCCGGTAAAGGCCCCCGGGGCATAGCCGAACAGTTCGCTTTCAGCGAGGTTTTCCGGCAGCGCTGCGCAGTTCAGAGCCAGGAACGGCTCGCCGTGGCGGGCGCTGCTGGCGTGACAGGCGCGGGCAACCAACTCTTTGCCGGTGCCGGTTTCACCCTGAATCAGCAGCGGTGCATCCAGCGCCGCCACCCGTTGCGCCCGTGCCTTGAGGGTGCGAATGGCGGCTGAGTCGCCAAGCAAGGCGTCGAAACCTTCGGCGTGATCATGGTGCAAGGCCGACAGGCGTTCGCCGATTCGGCTGGGCAGGTACAGGGTAATCAGCGCGCCGGCTTCGGTAATCGGCGTGGCGTCCAGCAGCAGGGCTTCACCGTTCAGGTTGATCTCGCGCAGCGGCAGACGAAAGCCGTTTTCCAGCAACGCGACATGCAGACTGGGGTCGCTGAACAGCTCACCGATGGATTCACCCGCGGGCTCCCGGCCAATCAGCGCGATGAGTGCCGGGTTGGCCAGCAGCACGTGCCCGGCGCTGTCCAGAGCCAGCACCGGGTCAGTCATGGCGGCTAGCAACGCGTCCAGTTGCAGGTGGCGACGCTGCCCCGGAAGGATATCGACCACAGTGATCGCTTCCACACCTCTGACCCGAAACAGCGCGTCCTTGAGCTCTTCGAGCATCTGATGGCTGAGCGTCGGCGCATCGATGTACACATTGGGCGGCACCATCTCCACTGCGTCCAGATTCAGATTGCGTCCACCCAGAATCGCCAGCACTTCCTGGGTGATACCGACGCGGTCGATGAAGCTGACATGGATGCGCATGGGGCGATGACGGTTCGCGAATGAGAGGGCGGCAAGTATGCCTTGTGGCGGCAGGTTTGGTGAAATCCGCTTGTGGACTTGCACACACCTATCGCTGCTCACGCTCCAGCGTGGGCACGATGGTGTTTTCCGTGCCTGATTCCTCCCGCTACTGCCCGCTGGCGTTCTACGGGCCTCGACAGCGCTGGCTTACTCCAGATGCTCCGGCTTCACCGGGTCACCTGACTTGGCGTGGAGTTTGTCGCGAATGTCCGCGAACATTCGGTCGTAGTCCTTGTGCTGGGCGATGGGCAGTGCGGCCGAGTTGGGCAAGCCATGCCTTATTGCGATGCGACTCGCGTCGTGGGCGAAGTTGAAGGCGAGGTCACGGGGCAGCTGGAATTGCTCTTCGAACGACTTGCCGTTGATTGCGCCCTGCATGGTGAAGTGCATGGACGTGCCTTGCTTGGGATCTTCCTCCACGTTGTAGCGCAAGTGGATGTCATAGCTGATATCCGACGGTTGAAGCGCCACGTGGGTGAGGTGCAGATGGCCTGGCTCGTACATGAAGTGACTCCATCAAGTGGTGAGTGTGCTCAGTCAGACACCCCTCGCGAGCGGACGGTTCAGCCTTGCGCAGAGTACCGCTCGCTTCATGCCTGCGCTTAACGATCGATCTTGTCCGGTTCCGGCCTCGACCAGATCCATA
Organism: Pseudomonas sp. MWU16-30316; assembly: GCF_020515645.1. Classification (NCBI taxonomy): domain Bacteria; kingdom Pseudomonadati; phylum Pseudomonadota; class Gammaproteobacteria; order Pseudomonadales; family Pseudomonadaceae; genus Pseudomonas; species Pseudomonas sp. MWU16-30316. Next base: position 287,137 of record NZ_JAIZAZ010000002.1, read on the forward strand.
GATTGCCCAGCGCCATCCCCGAGAGTGCCAGGTACAGCCACCAGGCATGGCCGATCAGGCTCAGCATCACCACGGCACAGACGAGCATGCTGATGGTGGCGCTGATCTTGGCCTTGCGCGCGACCAGTCGGCCATTACGCCAGTTGTACAGTATCGGCCCGAACACGCGGTGGTTTTCCAGCCAGGCGTTCAGCCGCGGCGAACTGCGTGTTGCCGCCCAGGCGGCCAGCAGAATGAACTCGGTGGTTGGCAGGCCGGGAACGAAGATCGCAACGATGCCTATGCCCAACGCGGTATAGGCGAGGATGCCGTATAAAAGGCGTGAAAGTCTTGAGCCGGGTGGTTTGTACGTCATGGTCTCTACAGGCAGGTTCGGGGAGCCCGGTCAGCTTAACAGCACCGGGCGCTTTTTCATGCCTGCACAGTTTCACCACCCGCAGTGCATCGATCTGACATGCGCTGAGCATGGTCGCGAGCGTCCATGACCCGGACACCTCTCGCTGCACATGCTTCAGCGCGGCTGCGCCGTTACTGCGCGTTATGCAGTGCCAGGCAGTTGTCGAGCATGCGATTGGAGAACGCCCATTCGTTGTCGTACCACGACAGTACCTTGAGCAGCTTGCCGCTGACCTTGGTGTGGTTGGCATCGAAGATCGACGACAGCGGGTTGTGGTTGAAGTCGTGGGAGACCAGCGGCAGGGCGTTGTAACCGAGCACTTTGGAATGCTGACTGGCTTCTTTCAGCAGCGCGTTGACTTCATCGACCGTGGTTTCACGCTTCAGGGTCACGGTCAGGTCGACCAGCGAAACGTTGATGACCGGTACGCGTACCGCCATGCCGGTGAGTTTGCCTGCCAGCTCCGGCAGTACCAGGCCCACCGCTTCGGCAGCGCCGGTCTTGCTCGGGATCATCGACTGCGTCGCCGAGCGGGCGCGGTACGGATCGGTGTGGTAGACATCGATCAGGTTCTGGTCGTTGGTGTAGGCATGAATGGTGGTCATCAGGCCGTTTTCGATACCCAGCTCGCGATGCAGCACTTGAGCGACCGGGGCCAGGCAGTTGGTGGTGCACGAGGCGCTGGAGATGATCTGGTGCGACTGGCGCAGCGTGTCGTGGTTGACCCCATAGACGATGGTGGCATCGGCACCGCTGGCTGGCGCGGAGATAATCACCTTGCGTGCACCGGCGGTGAGGTGCGCGGCAGCCTTGTCGCGGCTGGTGAACAGACCGGTGCATTCGAACACCACGTCGATGTCCTGCGCTTTCCACGGCAGCTCGGCCGGATTGCGGATGGCACTGACCGAAATACGGTCACCATTGACGGTCAGGCTGTCCTTGTCACACTCGACCGTGCCGCTGAAAGGGCCGTGTACAGTGTCGAAGCGCAGCAGGTGTGCGTTCATTTCGCTGTCGCCAAGATCGTTGATGGCGACGACCTGCAGGTCCTGACGGTAGCCTTGGGTATACAGTGCGCGTAGGACGTTGCGGCCGATTCGGCCAAAACCGTTGATTGCAATACGAAGAGTCATACAGCCGTCCTTCTGAATTTGTTGTTGGAATTACAAGATTATTCTCATAGAAATAGAAAACAAGCCTTTTTAGTGGCAATATTTTGTTTTATCTACAACTACAAGCCTGAAAGGCACTCCCAGTTGATCGAGATCAGGGTTTTGCTCCCTGACAGTCACTGCTCGAAAACCGGAGCCGTCTTTACGGGTGACCTTAGACGTTAGCCTGGAGTTCATCACATGCATCCCCGCGTCCTTGAAGTAACCGAGCGTCTCATCGCCCGCAGTCGCGATACCCGTCAGCGCTACCTTCAATTGATTCGCGGCGCAGCGAGCGATGGCCCGATGCGCGGCAAGCTCCAATGCGCCAACTTTGCCCACGGCGTCGCCGCCTGCGGACCGGAAGACAAGCAAAGCCTGCGTCTGATGAACGCCGCCAACGTGGCAATCGTCTCTTCCTACAACGAGATGCTCTCGGCGCATCAGCCCTACGAACACTTTCCAGCCCAGATCAAACAGGCATTACGTGACATTGGTTCGGTCGGTCAGTTTGCGGGCGGTGTACCGGCCATGTGCGATGGCGTCACCCAGGGCGAGCCGGGCATGGAACTGGCGATTGCCAGTCGTGAAGTGATTGCCATGTCCACGGCGATTGCCTTGTCACACAACATGTTCGACGCCGCCATGATGCTGGGCATCTGCGACAAGATCGTGCCGGGTCTGATGATGGGCGCATTGCGATTCGGTCATCTGCCGACCATTTTCGTGCCCGGCGGACCGATGGTTTCAGGCATCTCCAACAAGGAAAAAGCCGACGTACGGCAGCGTTATGCGGAAGGCAAGGCCACCCGCGAAGAGCTGCTCGACTCGGAAATGAAGTCGTATCACGGTCCGGGAACCTGCACCTTCTACGGCACCGCCAATACCAACCAGTTGCTGATGGAAGTCATGGGCATGCACCTTCCTGGTGCTTCGTTCGTCAATCCCTACACGCCATTGCGTGATGCGCTGACCGCAGAGGCGGCCCGCCAGGTGACGCGTCTGACCAAGCAGAGTGGCAGCTTCATGCCGATCGGCGAAATCGTCGACGAGCGCTCGCTGGTCAATTCCATCGTTGCGCTGCACGCGACAGGTGGCTCGACCAACCATACGCTGCACATGCCGGCCATTGCTCAGGCTGCTGGCATTCAACTGACCTGGCAGGACATGGCCGATCTGTCTGAAGTGGTGCCAACCCTGAGTCACGTCTACCCCAACGGCAAAGCCGATATCAACCACTTCCAGGCGGCAGGCGGCATGTCGTTCCTGATCCGCGAGCTGCTGGCTGCCGGTCTGCTGCACGAAAACGTCAATACCGTGGCCGGTTATGGACTCAGCCGTTACACCAAGGAGCCGTTCCTGGAGGACGGCAAACTGGTCTGGCGTGAAGGGCCGCTCGAAAGCCTCGATGAAAATATACTGCGCCCGGTGGCCCGTCCGTTCTCGCCGGAAGGTGGGCTGCGGGTCATGGAAGGCAACCTGGGGCGCGGCGTGATGAAAGTGTCCGCGGTGGCTCCGGAGCATCAGATCGTCGAAGCACCGGCCAAGGTGTTCCAGGATCAGAAAGAGCTGGCCGACGCTTTCAAGGCCGGCGAGCTGGAGTGCGATTTCGTCGCCGTGATGCGCTTCCAGGGCCCGCGTTGCAACGGCATGCCCGAGCTGCACAAGATGACGCCGTTTCTGGGGGTCCTTCAGGATCGCGGGTTCAAGGTAGCGCTGGTCACCGATGGACGCATGTCGGGCGCTTCGGGCAAGATCCCGGCGGCGATTCATGTCTGCCCGGAGGCGTTCGATGGTGGCCCATTGGCGCTGGTACGCAATGGCGATGTGATTCGCGTGGATGGTGTAAAAGGCACGTTACAAGTGCTGGTCGAAGCGTCAGAATTGGCCGCCAGAGAACCGGCCATCAACCAGATCGACAACAGTGTCGGCTGCGGTCGCGAGCTTTTTGGATTCATGCGCATGGCCTTCAGCTCCGCAGAGCAAGGCGCCAGCGCCTTTACCTCTAGTCTGGAGACGCTTAAGTGAAGTTGGCCCTGGTCGGTGATATAGGCGGTACCAATGCACGTTTTGCCATTTGGGAAGACGACACGCTGCATTCTGTCCGGGTATTCCCGACCATTGACTACGCGGGCCCGGAGAAGGCCATCGAAGTCTATCTGCAGGACCTGGAGCTGCAGCGCGGCGATATCGGTCATGTGTGCCTGGCGGTGGCCGGGCCTGTCGATGGCGATTTTTTCCAGTTCACCAACAGCCACTGGCAATTGAGCCGCAAGGCGTTCTGCGCCGACCTGCAGGTCGATGAACTGCTGCTGATCAACGATTTCACCGCCATGGCGCTGGGCATGACCCGGCTCAAGGATGATGAATACCTGACGGTCTGCCACGGTGTCGGCAAGCCTGATCGGCCGCGCGTGGTGGTGGGGCCGGGGACCGGGCTGGGCGTCGGTACGCTGATCAAACTCGACGGCAGTCGCTGGATGGCGTTGCCGGGCGAGGGCGGTCATGCCGACCTGCCCATCGGCACCGCGCGTGAGGCGCTGCTGTGGACGCGGCTGATGGCCGAGCATGAACATGTCAGCGCCGAAGTCGTGCTCAGCGGTGCGGGCTTGCTGTTGCTGTATCAGGTCAGCTGCGCGCTGGACGACATCGAACCGGTGCTCAAATCGCCTGCGGCGATCACTACCGCTGCGCTCTCGGGCGACCCGGTAGCTGCGGCAGTGCTGGAACAATTCTGCGTGTTTCTCGGCAGAGTGGTCGGCAACCATGTGCTGGCCCTGGGCAGTCTCGGCGGGGTTTATATCGTCGGCGGCGTGGTGCCGCGCTTCACTGAGTTCTTCATCAACAGCGGGTTCAAGCGCGCCATGGCCGAGAAGGGCGTCATGAGCGACTATTTCAATGGCCTGCCGGTGTGGCTGGTCACGGCTGAATACCCGGGCCTCATGGGTTCAGGCGTGGCCCTGCAGCAGGCGTTTGGTGCGCAGATCTGAGCGATATGGCATAACAACAAAAATTAACAGCCAGACAAGGACGCTTCAACTTGAGCTCAGTCAGTAAATCGATCCTGTTGGTGGATGACGATCAGGAAATTCGCGAGTTGCTGGACACCTACCTGAGCCGCGCCGGTTTTCAGGTGCGCACAGTGGGCGATGGCGCGGATTTTCGTCGAGCGTTCAACGACGAACCAAGCGATCTGCTGATCCTTGACGTCATGCTGCCCGATGAAGACGGTTTCAGTCTGTGTCGCTGGATCCGCCAGCACCCGCGTCAGCCGCATGTGCCGATCATCATGTTGACCGCCAGTTCGGACGAAGCCGACCGGGTCATCGGTCTGGAACTGGGGGCCGATGATTACCTTGGCAAGCCGTTCAGCCCGCGCGAGCTTCAGGCCCGCATCAAGGCGCTGTTGCGACGTGCCCAGTTCGGTCAGGAGCGTCCGGGTGGCGACGTGATCCTGTTTGATGAGTGGCGACTCGATATGGTCAGCCACCGGCTGTTTCACAATGACGGCGAAGAGGTGATTCTGTCCGGCGCCGACTTCGCACTGCTCAAACTGTTTCTCGACAACCCCCAGCAGATTCTCGACCGCGACACCATCGGCAATGCCACACGTGGGCGTGAGTTGATGCCGCTGGAGCGCATTGTCGACATGGCGGTCAGTCGCCTGCGTCAGCGTCTGCGCGACACCGGCAAGTCACCGCGTCTGATCCGCACCATTCGCGGCAGTGGTTACCTGCTGGCCGCAAACGTCAACTCGCAAGCGGGCAACGGCTATTAAACCGACAGGGGCAGGCACGAAGAGAACCGGCCTGCCGCTGCCGCGCTCGTTGCTGGGGCGCATGTTGCTGCTGACCTTGCTGGCAGTTCTTTTGGCGCAGGCGCTGTCCAGCGTGATCTGGCTGTCACAGTTGCGTGCCACGCAGATGGAAGGCCTGGTGACCAGTGCGCGCAGTCTGGCGTACTCGATGGCGGCCAGTGTCAGCTACTTTCGCTCATTGCCGCTGGCTTACCGGCCCATGGTGCTCGACCAGTTACGCAGTATGGGTGGCACACGGTTCGTGGTGTCACTCAACGATCACCCGCTGGACATGCAGATCATGCAGCCCACCCCTCGCAAGCAGGCGGTGCTGGACGTGGTGGGCGAGGTGCTGCGCCAGCGACTGGGCAATGGTCCGGACATCACCGTATGGTTCGCGCGGCCCGAAGAACTGCGGATCTTCAACAGCGGCCTGAAGCTCGACGAGCTGCCGCGTTCGTGGGCGCATTACGCGCTGACACTCGAGCCGGTGAACCCGCCGGTGCTGGTCACGCAAATCGAAATGGCGCCGGGCGAGTGGTTCTACATTGCCTCGCTGCTGCCCGAACCCTACACCTCGCTGGAGGAGCAGGAGCTGCCTCTTCAGCAGGTCTCGTTCATTGTCCTGACCAGCGCATTTCTGCTGTTGTTCATCGGCTTGCTGGTGCACTGGCAGAGCCGCCCGCTCAAGCGTCTGGCGCGGGCCGCACGGGACATGTCCCTGGGCGCGGACGTCGAACCTGTGGTCGAGGGCGGCGGCAGCGAAGTCATCGAGGTCAGCCGGGCGTTCAATGCCATGCGCACACGGATCAGTCGCTACCTGACCGAGCGGGGGCAGTTGTTCAGTGCCATTTCCCATGATTTGCGTACGCCCATCACCCGTTTGCGCTTGCGGGTCGAGCTGCTCGAGGATGAGCAACTGCAACGCAAATTCAGTCGTGATCTGGATGAACTGGAGCTGCTGGTCAAAGGCGCGCTGCAGTGCGTCAAGGACACTGATATTCATGAAAACATCGAGCCGGTAGACCTCAACGCGCTGCTTGAATGTCTGGTCGAACCCTGGCTGCTTGCTGACGGCAATGGGCGGGTCACGCAGCAGGGTGAGGCTCAGGCTGCCTATTCAGGCAAACCGCTGGCGCTCAAGCGCTGCATCGGCAACCTGATCGATAACGCGCTCAAATACGGTGATCGCGCGCATCTGAAAGTCGAGGACAATGCCCAGGCGTTCGTACTGCATGTCGATGACGAAGGTCCTGGCGTTCCCGAGCAGCGTCTCGAACATGTTTTCGAACCGCATTTCCGTCTGGCAGGCAATCAGCAGCAGGGCTACGGTCTCGGCCTGGGCATCGCTCGCAACATTGCCCACAGTCATGGCGGCGAAGTCAGCCTGCAGAACCTGCGTGACGGAGGGTTGCGGGTAACGTTGTACCTGCCGAGAACTGTGGAATGACGCGCTGCACAGTGGCTTTTGGCTAGCGATTGCACCGGGATTTCAATTGTCACCATCCTGTGACAATCACGCGTCCCTTCGTTACTGTCGGCGCGTCAGGCTTGGTTAGACTCCCACGAAGCGCAAGCACCAGACTTGCTCATGCATAACAACAAGAAAGGTCAATTCGATGAATTCCATGTCACGTCTCGCTGTTGTCATCTCTCTCGCTTCGTTGTTCCCTCTGAGCGCTAATGCCGCTGAATCCAAAGGCACCGTAGAAGTCGTGCACTGGTGGACGTCGGGTGGCGAAAAGGCTGCAGTCGATGTTCTGAAAGCTCAGGTTGAAAAGGACGGCTTTACCTGGAAGGACGGCGCCGTTGCAGGCGGCGGCGGCTCCACGGCCATGACCGTGCTCAAGAGCCGTGCGGTTGCCGGAAATCCTCCCGGTGTGGCCCAGATCAAAGGCCCGGATATTCAGGAATGGGCCTCTACCGGCCTGCTCGATACCGATGCGCTGAAAGAGGTCGCCAAGTCCGAGAAGTGGGACTCCCTGCTGGACAAGAAAGTCTCCGACACCGTGAAGTACGACGGTGATTACGTAGCAGTACCGGTGAACATTCACCGCGTCAACTGGCTGTGGATCAACCCTGAAGTCTTCAAGAAAGCCGGTATCGACAAGGCGCCTACAACGCTCGAAGAGTTTTACGCGGCAGGCGACAAGCTGAAAAAAGCCGGCTTCATCCCGCTCGCCCACGGTGGCCAGCCTTGGCAGGACAGCACCGTCTTTGAAGCTGTCGTGCTCTCGGTAATGGGGGCTGACGGCTACAAGAAAGCTCTGGTCGATCTGGACAACGGCGCGTTGACCGGCCCAGAAATGGTCAAGTCGCTCACCGAACTCAAGAAAGTCGCGACCTACATGGATGCCGATGGCAAGGGCCAGGATTGGAACCTGGAAGCTGGCAAGGTCATCAATGGCAAGGCCGGCATGCAGATCATGGGCGACTGGGCCAAGAGTGAATGGACCGCAGCCAAAAAGGTCGCTGGCAAGGATTACCAGTGCGTAGCCTTCCCGGGCACCGAAAAAGCCTTTACCTACAACATCGACTCGCTGGCGGTGTTCAAGCAGAAAGACAAGGGCACGACTGCCGCACAGCAGGATCTGGCCAAGGTCGCCATGGGCGAGGACTTCCAGAAGGTCTTCAGCATCAACAAGGGTTCGATCCCGGTTCGTGAAGACATGCTGTCCGACATGAGCAAATACGGTTTCGACTCGTGTGCGCAAACCGCTGCGAAGGACTTCCTGGCTGATTCGAAAACCGGTGGTCTGCAGCCAAGCATGGCGCACAACATGGCAACTACGCTGGCAGTGCAGGGCGCGTTCTTCGATGTGGTGACCAACTACATCAATGACCCGAAAGCTGATCCGGCCGAAACAGCCAAAAAGCTGGGCGCTGCCATCAAGTCTGCCAAGTAATTCGTTCTGAACCGCCTTTAACCGTCGTCCGCAGTGTTGAAATCCCTGGTTGATTTCACCTGCGGCTGCGGCCTGGATTCGATACACCGCATGGGATACTCCCGATGAGCTCTGTCGCTGCGAACAGCAAAGCCTCGCCAATGGATGCGCTGCAACGCTGGCTACCAAAACTGGTGCTGGCCCCCAGCATGTTCATCGTGCTGGTGGGTTTCTATGGCTATATCCTCTGGACATTCGCACTGTCGTTCACCAACTCGACGTTCCTGCCTTCCTATAAATGGGTCGGTCTGGCGCAATACGCGCGTCTCATGGACAACGATCGCTGGTGGGTGGCAAGCAAGAACCTTGCGGTCTTTGGCGGGATGTTCATTGCAATCAGCCTGGTGATCGGGGTCCTGCTGGCCGTCCTGCTGGACCAGCGGATTCGTCGCGAGGGCATGATTCGTACTATCTACCTGTACCCGATGGCGCTGTCGATGATCGTCACCGGTACTGCCTGGAAGTGGCTGCTCAACCCAGGCCTGGGCCTGGACAAGATGTTGCGCGACTGGGGCTGGGAAGGTTTCCGTTTCGACTGGCTGATTGACCAGGACCGCGTGGTGTACTGCCTGGTCATCGCCGCAGTATGGCAGTCCTCCGGCTTCGTCATGGCGTTGTTTCTGGCAGGTCTGCGTGGCGTCGATCAGTCGATCATTCGCGCGGCCCAGATGGATGGCGCGAGTTTGCCGATGATCTACTGGCGCGTCGTGCTGCCAAGCCTGCGTCCGGTGTTCTTCAGTGCCGTGATGATTCTCGCGCACATTGCGATCAAGAGTTTCGACCTGGTAGCCGCGATGACCGCCGGTGGCCCCGGTTACTCATCCGACCTGCCGGCGATGTTCATGTATTCGTTCACCTTTAGCCGCGGCCAGATGGGCATGGGTTCTGCCAGTGCGATTCTGATGCTCGGCGCGATCCTGGCGATTCTGGTGCCGTATCTGTATTCCGAGCTGAGGACCAAACGCCATGACTAGTCATGTTGGCAAACCGGGCATCAGCTTCAGTCGTGTTCTGATTTACGCCGTGCTGATGCTGGCCTGTCTGATTTATCTGGTGCCGTTGGTGGTGATGCTGTTCACCAGCTTCAAGACACCCGAAGACATCGGCACCGGCAACCTGTTGAGCTGGCCAAGCGTAGTGACTGCAATCGGCTGGATAAAAGCCTGGGACCTGGTCGATGGTTATTTCTGGAACTCGATAAAAATCACTGTTCCGGCCGTGATCATCTCCACCGCAATCGGCGCGCTCAATGGCTATGTGCTGTCGATGTGGCGCTTCAAGGGCTCGCAGCTGTTCTTCGGTCTGTTGCTGTTCGGTTGCTTTCTGCCGTTTCAGACCGTCCTGCTGCCGGCATCCTTCACACTGGGCAAGATGGGGCTGGCCAACACGACCACCGGGCTGGTGTTTGTTCACGTGGTCTACGGGCTGGCATTTACCACGCTATTCTTCCGTAACTACTACGTCAGCATTCCCGATGCGCTGGTCAAGGCTGCACGGTTGGATGGTGCCGGTTTCTTCACCATCTTCGGGCGCATCATTCTACCGATGTCCACGCCTATCGTGATGGTTTGCCTGATCTGGCAGTTCACCCAGATCTGGAACGATTTCCTGTTCGGCGTTGTGTTCTCCAGCGGCGATTCTCAGCCGATCACTGTGGCTCTGAACAATCTGGTCAACACCAGCACAGGTGCCAAGGAATACAACGTTGACATGGCGGCGGCGATGATTGCCGGCCTGCCGACACTGCTGGTCTACGTACTGGCTGGCAAGTATTTCCTGCGTGGGCTTACGGCCGGCGCGGTCAAGGGGTAATCATGGCGACTCTCGAATTACGCAACGTCAACAAGACCTACGGCAGCAATCTGCCGGACACCCTCAAGAACATCGACCTGTCGATCAAGGATGGCGAGTTCCTGATTCTGGTCGGTCCATCGGGCTGTGGTAAATCCACGCTGATGAACTGCATTGCCGGTCTGGAAAGCATCAGTGGCGGTGAGATCCTGATCGACGGCCAAGACGTCAGCGGCACCAGCCCCAAGGACCGCGACATTGCCATGGTCTTTCAGTCCTACGCCCTGTATCCGACCATGAGCGTGCGTGAAAACATCGCGTTCGGGCTGAAGATCCGCAAGATGCCGCAAGCCGACATCGACGCTGAAGTGGCGCGCGTTGCCAAACTGTTGCAGATTGAGCACTTGCTCAATCGTAAGCCGGGCCAGATGTCCGGTGGTCAGCAGCAGCGTGTCGCGATGGGCCGTGCCTTGGCGCGTCGACCGAAGATCTACCTGTTCGACGAGCCACTCTCCAACCTCGACGCCAAGTTGCGCGTCGAGATGCGCACCGAAATGAAGTTGATGCATCAACGCCTCAAAACCACCACTGTTTATGTGACCCACGATCAGATCGAGGCCATGACGCTGGGTGACAAGGTGGCGGTGATGAAGGACGGTATCGTCCAGCAGTTCGGCACGCCCAAGCAGATCTACACCGATCCGGCCAACCTGTTCGTCGCCAGTTTCATCGGTTCGCCGCCGATGAACTTTATCCCGCTGCGCCTGCAACGCAAGGATGGCCAGTTGATCGCTGCGCTCGACAGTGGTCAGGCCCGTTGCGAGCTGCCGGTGGGCGTGTCCGATGCAGGCCTTGAAGATCGAGAAATCATTCTTGGTATTCGCCCCGAACAGATTATGCTGGCCGGCGCTGAATCGACCGGGCTGCCGACCATTCGTGCCGAGGTCCAGGTGACCGAGCCGACCGGTCCGGATACGCTGGTGTTCGTTACGCTCAACCAGAGCAAGGTTTGCTGTCGCCTCGCCCCGGATGTCGCACCGCAGGTGGGCGAGAGCCTTACCCTGCAATTCGATCCTGCCAGGGTGCTGATTTTCGATGCCCAGAGCGGCGAGCGTCTTGGGGTGCTGGGAGCACGACTGGCGGCTGAACGGGAAAACAATGTGTCACCGGTCGAGCCGCAAGTGATAAATTGATTCAGCAACGAGCATCGCTGGCTGGCCGTCTGCTGCCAAAACGCACGGCCGACCAGCGAACACAGGGCAGTGAATGAAGTAACACGTCTACCAAAGCTAATAACAATAAAACGAGGATTGATGGGATGAAGAAGATCAACAAAGGTAAATCGCTTTCCCGGCTCCAGTTGGTATGCAAGCTGTCGGCGTTGGGTGTGATGGGTCTGGCAGGCAGCGTTCACGCCGCCGAGCCGTTTGCCGCAGATTCACCCTGGATGACGGGTGACTGGGGTGGCAAGCGCACCGAGTTGCTGGACAAGGGTTATGACTTCTCGCTGGAATACGTTTCCGAGATGGCCAGCAACCTGAAGGGCGGCTACAACGACGACACCACCGGTCGTTACAGCGACCAGTTCGCGCTGGGCATGAAAGTCGATTTGCAGAAAGTTCTCGGCTGGCAGGACGCAGAGTTCAAGCTGGCAATCACCGAACGTAGCGGTCGCAACATCTCCAATGACCGTATCGGCGATCCTCGCGCCGGTACACTCAGCTCCTCCCAGGAAGTCTGGGGCCGTGGTCAGACCTGGCGTCTGACGCAGATGTGGATCAAGCAGAAGTACTTCGACGGCGCGCTGGACGTCAAGGCCGGCCGTTTCGGTCCGGGCGAAGACTTCAACAGCTTCCCGTGCGACTTCCAGAACCTGTCATTCTGCGGCTCGCAGGTCGGTAACTACGTAAGCACCTGGTACAACTGGCCAATCAGCCAATGGGCGTTGCGCATCAAGTACAACATCACGCCTGAAGTCTATGCCCAGGTGGGTGTGTACGAGCAGAACCCGTCCAACCTGGAAACAGGCAACGGCTTCAAGCTCAGTGGCAGTGGCACCGAAGGCATGATTCTGCCGGTCGAACTGGTCTGGACTCCATCCTTCAACTCGTTGCCCGGTGAGTACCGTGTCGGTTACTACAAGAGCACGCCAAACGCCAACGACGTCTATGAAGACGTGAATGGTCAGCCGCAAGCGCTGACTGGCGCAGCGTTCAAGTCGCACAGCAGCAAGCATGGCTGGTGGGTCGTGGCTCAGCAACAACTGACCACGCATGACGGCGATGCTTCGCGCGGCCTCAGCATTTTTGCCAACGCCACCGTGCATGACAAGGCGACCAACTTCGTCGACAACTACCAGCAGATCGGTTTCACGTACAAAGGTCCGTTCAACTCGCGTCCGAAAGATGACATTGGTATCGGTATTGCCCGTATCCACGTCAACGACGATGTGCAGGATCGCGTGCGTCTGGCCAACCAGATCAGCGGTATCAATGACTATGACAACCCTGGCTACCTGCCGGTCCAGAGCACTGAGTACAACTCTGAAATCTACTACGGCTTCCATGTCACCAACTGGCTGACCGTGCGTCCCAACCTGCAATACATCAAGCATCCTGGTGGCGTAGATCAGGTTGATGATGCGCTGGTAGCGGGCATCAAGATCCAGTCGAAGTTCTGATTATTGACTGACGCGTAACGCGATCAAGGGTCGTGTGTGCTTTGCGGGCAGCCTGGCTGCCCGTTTTTTTTGGCTTGATCCTTTTATTTTTCAGGGACGCGATTGGCGATGACCACTCACGACGCGCAACTGCCTGAACATCCATTGCAGCGCTTCTTCCGATCCCGACGTGCCAGACCGACTTTCGAGTGGGAGCGCCATCAACTGCGCGATGTGCTAGTCATCGACCACCCGCAATGTCAGGCCGTGTTCAGTCGTCAGGGCGCGCAACTGCTGCATTTTCAGCCGCAGGGCCAGAAACCCTGGCTCTGGTGTGCCGCTCAGTGGCCACAGGTGGGCGCCATTCGTGGAGGCGTGCCAGTCTGCTGGCCTTGGTATGGCCGGCATCCCGGCGAGAGCGGCTGGCCGGCGCACGGCTGGGGGCGTTTGCTGGACTGGAGGCTGATCGACAGCAGTGAGTGCGAAGAAGGCGTGAGCCTGCACTGGCGCTTGCAACTGTGGGACTGGCAGGTCGATCTGCATGCTGAACTGGGGCAGGGCATGGAACTGCGTCTGAGCACGCGTCACGAGGACAGCGAGCCGTGTCACTTCAGCCATGCGCTGCACGCGTACTGGCGGATCGGTGATGTGGCTGAAGTCGCGCTGGAGGGGCTCGACGGTGCACAGGGCTATGACGAACTCAGCCGACAGGCGTGTCAGCAACACGGCGAACTGCGCGTGGCAGGCGCCTGCCAGCGCGTATTCGAACACGCCGGCGCCCTACAGCTCCAGGACCCGATCTGGCAGCGCAGGCTTAACATCGACACCGGCGACAGCACCAACACCGTCGTCTGGCACCCCGGCAGCAGACCGCTTCTCGGCGTATGCGGCAGCGAAACCACAGGCTTCGTCCGTGTCGAAGCCGCCTCAGGCTCCGGCGACACCTTCAGCCTGCGGCCCGGAGAGCAGGTGCAGCTCAAACTGCAAGCCAGCTTGGCAGGGTGAGTTGCGTCGTCTCCACTCGCGCTCAGCAAGGATCCACCTGAGGATCACAGAACCGCTGTGTGACGCAGAGCGTCACGAAAGGCATTCCTACGCGGAGCGTTGGAACGATAGTCAACGACACCCAGTCAGCCCTGATCCTCGATCGGATAACGGCTGTCATTCAGGCTTTCCTTGATCTTGCGCAAATGCGGCTGAAAGTCGACACCGCGACGCAACGTCATACCCGTGGCCAACACATCGAGCACAGTCAACTGAATGATCCGCGACGTCATCGGCATATAAATATCCGTGTCTTCCGGCAGAGGAATATTCAGACTCACCGTACTGGCCTGAGCCAGCGGCGAACCGGCTGCAGTCAGCCCCAGCACCGACGCGCCATTGGCCCGCGCGATACGCGCCACTTCCACCAACTCACGAGTACGGCCCGTATACGAAATGATCACGAACAACTCGCCGGTATGCGCCACTGACGCAATCATCCGCTGCATCAGCACATCGGCATGCGCCGTCACCGCCAGATTGAAGCGGAAGAATTTATGCTGCGCATCCAGAGCCACCGGCGCCGAGGCACCCAGCCCGAAAAAATGGATCTGCCGCGCCTGGATGAGCATGTCCACAGACTTGCTGATCAAGGCCGGGTCCAACTGCTGGCAGGCGCTGTCCAGTGACGCGATGGCACTGCCGAAAATCTTCTGGGTATAGGCCTCCGGATTATCATCCGCTTCCACCGCACGGCTGACATAAGCCGCGCCGCTGGCCAGGCTCTGGGCCAGTTGCAGCTTCAATTCCGGATAGCCGCTGACACTGAACGAACGGCAGAAGCGATTGACCGTCGGCTCGCTGACCTTGGCGGCCTGGGCAAGCGCTGCAATGCTCAGCCGCGTTGCCATCTGCGGATTGAGCAGGATGACCTCGGCCACTTTGCGTTCGGCCTTGTTCAGCTCGTCGAGTCGACCCTGGATTTGCTCCAGGAGGTTTCTTACGCGGTCCATTCAAAGTCCTTGTCGGGGCTGATTTACCAACGGTTTTGCCTTGGGCTTTTATTAGCCCTTTAGCCTGTAGCAAAGGTGGCCTATCGTACTGAGGGCCTGTGTTGATCACCACTGGAATATGCTTTCAGGCAGAATGTTGTGGTTATTACTACATATGGCCTTGAGTAACGCCTTTAAAAAAGGTATTTGTAGCCTAACTTGATAAAAGAACCAACATTATGCCCTTGATTACGGTTGAACCGTGCACATTTGCCCTGTTTGGTGCCTTGGGGGACCTGGCGGTACGCAAGCTGTTCCCGGCTCTTTATCAGCTTGATCGCGCTGGACTGCTGCATGAAGACACAAAAATTCTTGCCCTGGCGCGTGAACCGGGTGACGAAGAGTCGCATCTGGCGTACATCGAAAAATCCATGCGTCGCTTCATTCCCGAGACGGAACTGGAGCCGGACAACCTGGGCCGCTTTCTGGCGCGCCTCAGCTACCTGCATGTCGACTTTCTCAAGGCCGAGGATTACGTCGCACTCGCCGAGCGCGTCGGCAATGCCGAAACCCTGATCGCCTATTTCGCCACACCCGCCTCGGTCTACGGTGCCATCTGCGAGAACCTTGCGTCGGTCAACCTCGCTGAGCGCACGCGTGCCGTGCTGGAAAAACCCATCGGTCACGACCTGGCCTCTTCGCGCCGGGTCAATGACGCTGTTGCGCAGTTTTTCCCGGAAAACCGCGTTTATCGTATCGACCACTATCTGGGCAAGGACACGGTACAGAACCTCATCGCTCTGCGCTTCGCCAACAGCCTGTTCGAAACCCAGTGGAACCAGAACCATATTTCGCACGTGGAGATCACGGTGGCCGAGAAGGTCGGCATCGAGGGCCGTTGGGGCTACTTCGATCAGGCTGGCCAGCTGCGTGACATGATCCAGAACCACCTGCTGCAGCTGCTCTGCCTGATTGCCATGGACCCGCCAAGCGACCTGTCCGCCGACAGTATCCGGGACGAGAAGGTCAAGGTGCTCAAGGCACTGGCCCCGTTTACCCCTGAGCGTCTGGCCACCCAGGTGGTGCGCGGCCAGTACACCTCCGGCTACAGCGAAGGCAAGGCGGTGCCCGGCTATCTGGAGGAAGAAAACTCCAATACCCAGAGCGATACCGAAACTTTCGTCGCGTTGCGTGCCGATATCCGCAACTGGCGCTGGTCGGGTACGCCGTTCTATCTGCGCACAGGCAAACGCATGCCGCAGAAGCTGTCGCAGATCGTGATCCATTTCAAAGAACCGCCGCACTACATCTTCGCGCCTGAACAGCGTTTGCAGATCAGCAACCGCCTGATCATCCGCCTGCAGCCTGACGAAGGCATTTCCTTGCAGGTGATGACCAAGGATCAGGGCCTGGACAAGGGCATGCAGCTGCGCAGCGGTCCCTTGCAACTGAATTTTTCCGACACCTACCGCAGCGCTCGTGTCCCCGACGCTTATGAGCGGTTGTTGCTGGAAGTCATGCGTGGCAATCAGAACCTGTTTGTCCGCAAAGATGAGATCGAGTACGCCTGGCAATGGTGTGATCAGTTGATCGCTGGCTGGAAGAAGGCGGGCGATGCGCCCAAGCCTTACCCGGCCGGAACCTGGGGGCCGATGAGCTCCATTGCCCTGATTACTCGCGACGGGAGATCCTGGTATGGCGACATGTGACCTCAAGCTGCCAGCAGGGCTGGTAGCACACGATTTCGACACAGCGCAGCAACTGGCCGATGCACTGGCTGAAACTGTCGCCGAACGCCTCAAGCAGGCGATCAGCGAGAACGGTCTGGCGACGCTGGTGGTGTCCGGTGGACGCAGCCCGGTCGCCTTCTTCCAGCGTCTGGCGGCACAGCCGCTGGAGTGGTCGAAGGTCGTCATCAGTCTGGCGGACGAGCGCTTCGTGCCGACCGAACATGCCGACAGCAATGCCGGCCTGTTGCACCGCCACTTGTTGCAGGGGCCTGTGGCGAAGGCGAAGTTTCTCGGCCTGTACAGCGTGGCGAGCAGTGTCGAGGAAGCCGCTCAGGCTGCCGATCAGGCACTGGCCGAGCTGCCACCCATTGATGTACTGATTCTGGGCATGGGCGACGATGGGCATACCGCGTCGCTGTTCCCCAACAGCCCGAATCTGAGCGAAGCCCTTGACCTGCAAGGTGAGCGCCGCTGCCTGCCCATGCTCGCACCGAGCGTGCCGCACCAGCGCCTGACCCTGACCCGCCGCCTGCTGGCGTCGGCGCGTTCACCGATTCTGTCGGTGTCCGGTCAGGCCAAACTCGACACTCTGCGCACCGCGCTGGCAGGCGACGACCTCGCCGAGATGCCGGTGCGTGCCTTTCTCAACCCGTCTCTCGAGATTTACTGGTGCCCATAAGCCCCGATAAGCCCCACAAACAAAGGAACCGTCGCCATGACACAGAATGAAAATAATCAGTCGCTGACCAGCATGGCGAACAAGATTGCCCAGATCGACGAACTCTGCGCCAAGGCGAAGATTCTGCCGGTGATTACCATCGCCCGTGACCAGGACGTACTGCCGCTGGCCGATGCACTGGCCGCTGGCGGCATGACTGCACTGGAGGTGACCCTGCGCTCGGCGTTCGGTCTGAGCGCCATTCGTATCCTGCGTGAACAGCGCCCCGAGCTGTGTGTGGGCGCCGGGACCATCCTGGACCGCAAGATGCTGGCTGACGCTGAAGCGGCCGGTTCGCAGTTCATCGTCACTCCCGGCAGCACGCAAGACCTGCTGCAAGCCGCGGTCGACAGCCCTTTGCCGCTGTTGCCGGGTGTCAGCAGCGCCTCGGAAATCATGATCGGCTATGCCATGGGCTATCGCCGCTTCAAGCTGTTCCCGGCTGAGATCAGTGGTGGCGTGGCAGCGATCAAGGCCTTGGGCGGGCCGTTCAACGAGGTGCGTTTCTGCCCCACAGGCGGTGTCAACGAACATAACCTCAAGAGCTACATGGCCCTGCCCAACGTCATGTGCGTGGGCGGCACCTGGATGATCGATAACGCATGGGTCAAGAATGGCGACTGGGGGCGTATCCAGGAAGCGACTGCGCAGGCAATGGCACTGTTTGACTGATTTTCAGGATTTCGGAGTCAGCCCTTACTGCTGATTCCGACAAGGAAGTTGTTGTTGGTTGTATGGCTTTTCGGTGCTCCCTGGTCCGGAGCACCGTTTTTTTTTCCGGCCCGTCTCTTTGTTTATCCCTTGTCCTTGAACGACTGGCGTGGACGTGTGCGCAACGGGTCCAATAGCGCGCCAAGGCCGTTGTGATCGATTTCCTGCATCAGCGCCAACAGACCTCCCAACTCTCCTTTGGGAAAGCCTTCCCGGGCGAACCAGTTCAGATAATGCCCCGGTAAATCAGCGATCAACCGACCCTTGTATTTGCCGAACGGCATTTCCTGTGTCACCAGCAGCTTGAGTTTTTCCGGATTCATCCGCGATACGCCTGTATTTCTCTTTCAGCCAGTACGATACGTGCATTCTGCATGCAGGCCAAACGACAGATCATGCAGAAGTCACGAACGGCCAATTGTGAAAATTTCGTAAGTCATTGATTTTAAATAGTTATTTTCGTATCAAAAACTGGCACGGTGTCTGCAATTACCTATACATCGAACACTTTCGTATCAACCTGCCATTAGGAAATTATCAAATGACTGATATCAACAAAGAAACGATCTCTATCCTGAATGACCTGATCGAAACCAGCAAAGACGGTGAAGAAGGTTTCCGTACCAGCGCAGAACACGCGAAAAGCGCCCAGGTGAAATCGTTCCTCGCAAACCGCTCTACCGAAGTCGCTGCAGCCGTTCGTGAACTGCAAGCTGAAGTGACCGCACTGGGTGGCAAGCCTGAAGATTCTTCCAGCGTATCTGGCGCACTGCACCGCGCATGGGTCAACCTGAAGTCGATGGTTACTTCCGACGACGACAAGGCCGTGCTGGAAGAAGTTGAAAAAGGCGAAGACGTTGCCAAGAAGGCTTACCGCGAAGCGCTGGAAAAAGCCCGTGCCAAGAACGTTTCGCCTAACGTTATCGCGCTGATTGAAAAGCAGCAGGCTGGCGTTCTGGCCAACCACGACAAAGTAAAAGCACTGCGTGACGCAGCACGTGCAGCCCACGCCGCATCGTAATCCGATGCGTCAGCGGTAACCGAAAAAACGCCAGCCAGTCTGGCGTTTTTTTATGCCCGAACGCAGCTGGTCAGACCGGGTCTGTCACCTTTCTGGCAACCGAACTGCGGTACTCGACCCGGTTGCGCCCATTGTCCTTGGCCTGATACAGCGCCTTGTCGGCCACCCCGAAAAATGCTTCCAGCTTGTCTCCCTGACGGACGACCTCCGAAGCGACCCCGATACTGACCGTGATGGGATACTCGGCATTCATGAACAGCGGAAGTGCCTCCGCAGCCTTGCGGATTTTTTCCGCGATCAGCATGGCACCCGGCAAGTCTGTTTCCGGCAACACAACTACGAACTCTTCGCCGCCATAGCGTGCCACGCGGTCGCCCGGACGACGGATGCAGTATGAGATGGTCTGCGCAATCAGACGCAGCGCCTCGTCCCCGCCCTGATGGCCATGACGCTCATTGAATGCCTTGAAATGATCTACATCGATCATCAGCAATGACAGCTGCTTGCCAGAGCGTTGCGCTCGCGCCCATTCGACTTCCATGGCTTCGTCAAGCTGGCGGCGATTATCAAGCCCGGTCAGACCATCTGTCGCGGCCAGGCTGGCCAGTGCATCTTCGGCACGGTGGCGCCTTCTCAGCTCGCGACACAGCAGCCAAGTCAGCCACAAAATGCCCAGACACAATATGCTGGTCGCGGAGCCGACCAGCCAGGCATTGCGTCGCCAGACGGCATACACCTCATCTTCGGATTGCCCGATCACCACGATCAGCGGCAAGTTGCCGACTCGGGAGAAGGTATACAGCCGACGAGCATTCAACTGCGTCGACATCGCGGCAAAGCTGCCATCGCCTTCCTGAAGGATGCGCTGAAAGTTGGGGCTGTGGCTGTAATCCTTGCCGATCAACTCCTGGCCTTCCATTTCCGGGTAGCGAACGATCAGAATGCCTGAGGTATTGATCAGGTTGATGCTGCTGTCACGGCCCAGATTCTGGCTCATGAACAGGTGCTTGAAATACACCAGACGCATCTCTGCGCTCACGATGCCCATGAACTCGCCGTTGGGCCCCGATAGGCGGCGGCTGAAGCTGATGCACCAGTCCTTGTAGCCCCAGCGAGTCTTGTACGGTGCACTGACGTGTAGCGTCAAAGAGCGGTCTGTTGCATGGTCCTTGAAATAGGCGCGGTCAGCGAAGTTGTCGTGTCGAGGGGTGACAGACAAAGAATCAGCCACTATTTCGCCGCGGTTATCGAGTAATACCAGGTCGCCCTTGTAAGAGGCGGCAGTGGCGCGATCGAACAGAACAAGTTGGCGCAGTTCAGGTGACAGTTGCTGAAGGTCCGGACGCTGCCACGCGCTGATCATGCCTTGCAGTGAAGAGTCGTAAAGTTCTGCATTACGCATGACGTCGGCATCGATCAAACGCACGATATTGGACGCTGCGCGTGCTGCTGTCTGTGCTGCGTCGTCGCGCTCCTGGGCCAGTAGAGACGCCACGATCGCCAGAATGGCGAGCATTGAAACCGAGCTGCCGAAAATCAATATCAGCTCCGGACGGGTCCATTTGAGCCGGGCTTGCCGAGAAAACGCAAACACCATCATCGGTTGTTCTACCTGCAGACGAATGATTCTTGATAATCGGTTAATAAAATTATCAGTTAGGTGGGGAACTTATTGACGCGTGTATAACACGCTCCTTATAGCCCCATATGAAGGGAATGTGAATAAAGCAACTGTATTTAAAACGCTGCGAACAGACGCACACTGAGGACCGTGAACACGGTCAATGTAGTCAGTATTTTCAGGTGTCAGCGAGGCAACTGGATGCCGAAGGTATTGGCGCCCTTGTCGCTGTTCACGAACACGGTGCCGCCATGCATCAAGGCAATCGCCTTGACGATGGCCAGCCCCAGGCCGTGATTGGCGCCGCTGTTACTGCGTGAGGCATCCACCCGATAAAAGCGCTCGAACAGTCTGGGTAAATGTTCCTGAGCGATTTTTACGCCCGGATTGGTCACGCTGACAGTGACATGGGCATCGCGGGATTCGATGTTGACTTCAATCACTTCACCAGCGCCAGTGTGCTGAACGGCGTTATGCAACAGATTGATCAGCGCGCGGCGCAAGTGGGGTTTTTCAATGGGTGCGCTGGCGTCGCCTTGGACACGGACTTGCACGTGCGCGTCTTCCAGAATGAAGTCCAGATAATCCAGCGTCGTCGCGACTTCTTCAGCCAGTGAGGTGCAGATCTGTGCCTTGACCTTGGTGCCCTGATCGGCGCTGGCCAGAAACAGCATGTCGTTGATGATCGAGCGCAGGCGCTCCAGCTCTTCGAGGTTCGACTGCAACACCTCGAAATAATGCTCGGCAGAGCGGCCACGGGTCAGCGCCACCTGAGTCTGACCGATCAGGTTGGTCAGCGGTGAACGAAGCTCGTGTGCCACATCGGCATTGAACGACTCCAGCCTCGAGTAGGCTTGCTCGACGCGTTCCAGCGTGGAGTTGAACGAGGCGACGAATTGCTCGAGTTCCGGTGGCAGCGGCGACAACTGCAAGCGTCCGGACAGCCTTGGCGGGGCGAGCTTCTGGACTTCCTGCGAAAGGCTGGTCAGCGGTCGCAGGCCAATCCGCGCGACCCAGTAGCCCAGCGCCGACGCGAGCAGAATGCCCAGCGTGGCCAGGCTGATCAAGGCGACCAGCAGCGAGTGCTGCGTGTGCCAGAACGTCTCGGTGTCGATGGCAGTCAGAAAGCGCAGGGCCGGACGCTGTTCCTTGGCGGGAAACTCGCTGACCAGCACTTTGAACGAAAACGGATGGTCCGCCAGCTTCAGGTCGTGCATGCCCAGCGGCCCCTGTGCAAAACGACGAATGTCCGCACCGGGATTGCCGAACTCATAGAGCGGATTGTCACTCACCACCCAGAAGCGCAGGCGTTTGTCCTCTTCACTGAGCAAGGTGAGCTTGGCCTTGATCTTGCGCCAGTGTTCCGGGTTGCCGAAACGATTGACCGCCGATTCCAGCACGCTGTAGCGCGCATCCACCTCTGCACGGGGCAGCAAATCGAGGCTTTTGTCCACCTGCAGGTACAAGGCCCAGCCGATCAGCAGGAACACCACCAGTGCCACCAGCGCGAACAGCCCGCTCAGGCGCAGGGCAATCGAATCAACCCGCACTGCGGTTCTCCAGCACATAGCCCATGCCGCGAATGGTGTGCAGCAGCTTGTGCTCGTGAGGGCCATCGAGCTTGGCCCGCAAGCGCTTGATCGCGACTTCGACCACATTGGTATCGCTGTCGAAGTTGATGTCCCAGACCATCTCGGCGATGGATGTCTTGGAAAGGATGTCACCCTGACGTCGGGCCAGCACACTGAGCAGCGAAAACTCCTTGGCGGTCAGGTCCAGGCGCAGGCCGGCGCGGGTCGCCTTGCGGCTGATCAGGTCTATCCACAGGTCGGCGATGGTGATCTGCACCGGCTCGTGGCCACCGCTGCGCCGCGTCAGGGCCTGCAGGCGGGCGACCAGTTCCAGAAAGGAAAACGGCTTGCCCAGGTAATCATCCGCGCCTTCGCGCAGGCCGCGAATGCGGTCGTCGACCTGCTCGCGCGCGGTCAGCATGATCACGGGCGTCTGTTTGCGCGCACGCAGCGCACGCAACACCCCAAAACCATCCAGGCCCGGCAGCATCACGTCGAGAATGACGATCGCATGGTCATTCTCCAGCGCCAGGTGCAGGCCTTCGATCCCGTCGCGCGCCACGTCCACGGCATAGCCCTGTTCGGTCAGACCGCGACGCAGGTAGTCGGCGGTTTTCTCTTCGTCTTCGATAATCAGCACGCGCATCGGGCAACTCTCACTTTTGCAGGGCCAGCGTCGGTGCGGCGGGCGCCGGTTGGCGTCGATGAAACAGCCGCTCCAGTTGCAGATAAATGACCGGCGTGGTGAACAACGTGAGCATCTGGCTCACCAGCAGGCCGCCAACCACGGCTATACCCAGCGGCTGCCGCAACTCGGCACCGACGCCAAAACCGAGCATCAGCGGCAGTGCGCCGAGCAGGGCGGCGAGGGTGGTCATGATAATCGGTCGGAAGCGGGTGATGCAGGCCTCATAAATGGCCTCGTGCGGCGTGAGGCCCTGCTCGCGCTGGGCCTGCAGGGCAAAGTCCACCAGCAGAATACCGTTCTTTTTGACGATACCAATCAGCAACACCACGCCGATCAGGGCCATGATCGAGAAGTCCTGCCCCATCATCCACAGCAGCAACAGTGCGCCGATGCCTGCCGAGGGCAGGGTGGAGATGATGGTCAGCGGATGCACGAAGCTTTCATAGAGCACGCCCAGAATGATGTACACCGCCACCAGCGCCGCAAGGATCAGCCAGGGCTGGTTGGCCAGCGAACTCTGGAACGCCTGGGCCGCGCCCTGGAAGCTGCCGATGATCGAGGCGGGCATGCCGATTTCGTTCTTGGCCTGATCGAGCATGCTCACGGCATCGCCCAGGGCGACCCCGGGTGCCAGGTTGAACGACAGGTTCGCCGCGGGGAACATCCCGTCATGGCTGATCGATAACGGTCCCATGCGCGGCGCACTGACTTTGGCCAGCGCCGACAGCGGCACCATTTCGCTGGTCAGCGGCGAGCGCAGATAGAAGTACGCCAGGCTTTCGGCCTTGCCGCGTTGTTGGGCGTCCAGTTCAAGGATCACCTTGTACTGGTTGACTTCAGTCTGATACTCGCTGATCTGCCGCTGGCCGAATGCGTCGTACAGCGCCTGGTCGACATCGGCCGTGGTCAGGCCGAATCGCGCGGCAGCACTGCGGTCGATGTCGATGTGCGTGACGCTGCCGCCCAGTTGCAAGTCGTTGGACATGTCGCGAAATGCAGGGTTGCTGCGCAGTTTTTCAGTCAGCCGTTGCGTCCAGGTGTTGAGCAATTCGCCGTCGTTGCTCTTGAGCACGTACTGGTACTGACTGCGGCTCGGGCCGGAGCTGAGGTTGATGTCCTGCCCGGCGCGCAGATACAGAACGATGCCCGGGACCTTGGCCAGTTTGGGGCGCAGGCGGTCGATGAATTCACTGACCGACACATCGCGTTCGGAGCGTGGTTTGAGCGAGATCCAGAAGCGGCCGTTGGCGATGGTCTGGTTGCTGCCTGAAACACCAACCGAATGCGAGAACGCCAGCACCGCAGGATCCGCGCCGACGATCTTTGCCAGCTCCAGGTGTTTTTCCACCATGTCCGGGTAGGAGATGTCAGCAGCTGCCTCGGTGGTCCCGAGTGCAAACGCGGTGTCCTGGACCGGAAAGAAGCCTTTGGGTATGAGGATGTAACCGACTACCGCCAGCGCCAGGGTCAGGCCGAATATGCCAAGCATCAGCCGTTGATGGGCCAGGGCCTTGCGCAGGCCGCGCTCGTAGGAGGCGAGCAGGCGTTCACCAAACCCCGGTTTCTGATGCGGGTGATGGGTGGGCGCGCGCATGAACAGGGCGGCCAGGGTCGGCGCGAGGGTCAGGGAGACGACCACCGAAATAAGAATGGTCGCGGTTGCGGTCAGTGCGAATTCCTTGAACAGTCGCCCGACCACGCCGCCCATGAACAGCAGCGGAATGAACGCCGCCACCAGCGAGAAACTGATCGACACCACGGTAAAGCCGATTTCTCCGGAGCCCTTTATCGCCGCCTCGCGCATGCCTTGGCCGGCTTCGAGGTGACGGTGGATGTTCTCGACCACCACGATGGCGTCGTCCACCACGAAACCGACCGCGACCACGATGGCCACCAGTGTCAGGTTGTTCAGGCTGAAGCCGAACAGGTACATCATCGCAAAGCTGGCAATCAGCGAGACCCCGAGTACCGCACTGACGATCAGGGTGGCTGACAGTTGGCGCAGGAACAGCGCCATGACCGCGACCACCAGCAGCACCGCGATCAGCAGGGTCAGTTCCACTTCATGCAGCGAGGCACGGATGGTGCGGGTCCGGTCGTTGAGTACCGATACATCGACGCTGGCCGGGAGCATTTCCTGCAAGCGTGGCAATTCACGCTGGATACGGTCCACGGTGTCGACAATGTTGGCGCCCGGCTGGCGGAAGATGGCGATGTTGACGCCTTGCTGATCGCCGGACCACGCCTTGACGTAGGCGTTTTCCGAGCCCGCGACGACCCGAGCCACATCCTTGAGCTGGACGGGCGCGCCGTTTTTGTAGGAAACAATCAGTTGCGCGTAGTCCTGCGGCTTGAACAACTGGTCGTTGGAAGACAGGGTCGAAATACTGTCCTTGCCGTACAGGGCACCCTTGGCCAGGTTCAGGCTGGTCTGTTGCACCGCTTGGCGAATGTCCGCCAGGGTCAGCCCCAGCGCGGCGAGTTTCTCGGGGGCGGCCTGGACACGAATCGCCGGACGCTGCTGACCGGTGATGTATACCTGGCCCACCCCTTCGATCTGGCTGAGCTGGCGCGCCAGAATGGTTTCGGTGACGTCGCTCAATTCGGTGCCGGGGATCAGACTGGAACTCACGCTGAGGATCAGCACCGGGCTGTCGGCCGGGTTGACCTTGCGCCAGGTTGGCAGACTAGGCAGATCGGCCGGCAGGCGTCCGGCTGCGGTATTGATGGCGGCCTGGACTTCCTGGGCCGCAGTGTCGATGCTTTTGTTGAGGGTGAACTGCAGCGTAAGGTTGGTGGAGCCCAGTGCGCTGCTGGAAGTCATCTGGGTCATGCCCGGTATCGCACTGAACTGCACTTCCAGTGGCGTGGCAACCGAAGACGCCATGGTCTCGGGGCTGGCGCCGGGCAGTTGCGCGGTGACCTGGATGGTCGGGAATTCCGCTTCCGGCAACGGCGCGATCGGCAGACGCGGAAAGGCAATGACCCCCAGCAGTACCAATGCGAAGGTCAACAACAAGGTGGCCACCGGATGGTCGATGCACCACGCCGATACCGAACCACGGCCGTTCATCGTGCGGGCTCCACTTGCGCGCTGGCGACATCCGCAGCAGGCGCGGTGATCACTTCCACCGTTGCTCCCGGGCGTAGCCGTGACTGGCCGTCGCTGACCAGTACATCGCCAGCACGCGGCCCGCTGATCAGCGTCTGCTCGCTGTCCTGATAGAGCACTTTGACGGGTACGACTTCCACCTTGTTATCGGCAGTGAGCCGATAGACAAAGTGCAGGTCAACGCCGCGCTGCACCACTTGTGGCGGCACTTTCAGCGAGTTGAGTTCGATACCGGTCTGGATCTTCACGGTCACCAGTTGCCCTGGCCAGAGTTGCTCGCCGGGGTTTCTGAATTGAGCCTTGGCGCGGATCGTACCGGTGCTTGCCGACACCTGATTGTCGATCAATGAAAGCGTGCCTTCACCCAGCAGCAGGCCGTTGGCCGCGCCGTCGCCCTGATACGCCTTGACGGTCGCAGCGTCGCGCTCGGCAATCAGCCCCTGCAGGGTCGGCAACATCTGCTGTGGCAGGGAAAACTCCACGGCAATCGGGTCGATCTGGGTCACTGAAAACAGTCCGGCAGCATCACTGACGCGCAGGAAGTTGCCTTCATCGACATTGCGAATGCCGACCCGTCCCGTTACCGGCGAGCGAATCTGAGTGTAGGACAGTTGCACCTGTGAGGCGTTGATGCTCGCTTCGTTGCCTTTTGCCGTGGCTTCGAGCTGCCTGACCAGTGCCTGTTGCTGATCGAACGTCTGTCGCGAGATACCATTTTCCTGGGTGAGCTGGCGATAGCGCTTGAGGTCCAATTGCGCTACGTCCAGCTGCGCCTTGCTCTGCGCCAACTGGGCACGCGCCTGTTCCAGCGCAGCCCTGATAGAGCGGTCATCCAGCGTTGCCAACAGGTCTCCGGCCTTGACCTGCTGACCTTCCTTGACCAGCACGCGCGTCAGCACCCCATCCACCTGGGGGCGGATCACGACGCTTTGCAGCGACAGCACCGATCCGATCCCTGTGACGAAGCGCGGCACGTCTTCAAGACTGACCGTGATCACTTTGACCGGCACAGCGGCAGCGGCATTTTTGGGAAGCGTGGCCGGGCGTGTCAGTTTCCAGCCGGCAATCGCCACACAGGCGATCACCAGAACGACAGCGGTGACGGTCAGGGTCTTTCTGCGCATATGAAGAAAACGCCAAATGTCAGTACGGGAGAGATATTTTTTACAGCTTCCTTATAGCCTGCAAACCCGGTCAACAGAATGACTTTCAGCTGTCAGGTTTGTCAGAAAGCCTCCAGCGGGTGTGGCGTGCAGTCAAGAAAAGTCGGAATTGGACGATATCTATGTTGAAGAGATAGTTGTCCAGATGTTTATTAAGTCCTAGGAGTTTTCCTACATTTTCCTAAGTAGGTTTCTGGCAGGTCATTCTCTCATCAACTTAACTTATCGCATGAGTCAATGAATGGAGTACGCCATGAGCCGTCAGAAAACGAACGGAAAAGTGATGTGGACGTTACGGTCCCTTGATAAAAACTTGTGGGTCGCAATCATGTCGACGCTGTGGCTGGCTACTCCCGCTGTGTCATGGGCAAAGGACGGTGCAATAACGTTGCGTGGCAGTATCGTCAACAGCAGTTGCAGGGTTTCCAGTACAGAGATAACGGTGCCCGGTAATCAGTCGAGAACGCTGGAAGTTGCACCCGGGGTCATTATTCATGTGAGCACCGAACGCAATGTCTGTGGTGAGCAGGCAATGCCCTTCGTGACGCAGTATCAGGTATTGCCTGCCGCCGTGGTTATCGACGGAGAAGCCCTGCAGGCACGCGCTGCCGTCGTTACGTTGAGCTATCAGTGACTAGCTGCCTGTTGTGTTTTCTCGTCCGGACTGTCACGTTTTCAAGTGGCAGTCCAGTGCCCGCCAGGTATGAACGATACATAACCTCGGCCACCGTCAAGGCGTCGCTAGTCTGTACCTGAGTAAAGACGCGCTTCTGTGTGGAAAAGGGTTTTTATCAGTGTGCCGGGCACGACTTATAATTATTCCTACAGACCTGTCCTGCGTGTCGTGTTGTGTTGTCTGCGGGGTGAAAGTTACCGGGCTGACAGCATTGAAATAGACCTGGCTCTATAGTGCTCACCGTCCGATAGCGGGCACACACGAAATAACACAAGGAAGGTCGTTAGCATGAAAAAGCGTTCTCTTACATTGGCAGTTCTGGGCGTAATGGGCGTTGGCATGGCAGGTACCGCCAGTGCTGCGAACAACGGCACAATGGTCTTTAACGGAACACTGACCAATATCTCCTGCGATGTGGGGCCGGGCACGGGTGTCAGTGCGGGGACCAACCCTGGCGAAATCAATATCGACCTGGGCAACGTGTCCTTCTCCGATATCGGTGTATCGAGCGAAAGCCGATTCGAGACGGCTGCCCCCATCCAGCTGCTGGTCAACTGCAGTGCCGGTGCAGACCAGTACAACATGGTGAAGATGCGCCTTATTGCCCGTAACGGCAGTGGCCTGGACAACAACGACGCGAAACTCCTGCGCACCACCGGTGCGGCAGATGGCGTCGGTATCGGCCTGCTCAATGCGTCCAGTGTGCTGATGGATCTGAGTGGTGACGAAACCGTCGACACCACGCTGATCAAGGATGGCGCCAACGGTGCCACCGCTGAAATCAATTTTGGCGCGGTGTATGTGCTTAACGGCACGCCCACCAATCCGGGTAATGCCGACGGCTTCCTGCCGTTCGTGATGGATTACGAGTAATCGTGTCGGGCGGGGCGGGCAGTGCTCGCTCTGTCCTCTACCGAATTCAAGGCGAACGCCAGCATGTTTTCCGATTTTTTTCGCTACACGATGCTTGTTGCGTTGGTGTTCTGCGCATCCACCGTTCAGGCGGGCATTGTATTGAATACGACGCGAGTCATTTACCAGGGCACTGATAAAGAGGTCAGTCTGGGTGTTCACAACAGTGGCGGGGGAGAGATTCTCCTCCAGTCCTGGCTTGAACCGCCTGTGGCGGCGGTCAGCACTCACGAAAGTCTGCCGAACCTGCCGTTCATTGTCACACCCGCACTTGCGCGTATGGCCGGGGGTGGCAGGCAGCTATTGCGGATCATTCATTCCGGTGCCGACATGCCCACCGATCGTGAATCGGTGTTATGGCTCAATGTTCAGGAAATTCCCCAGGCCGCAGCTGAAAACACACTGCAGATCGCGGTACGTCAGCGCATCAAAGTCTTCTTCCGGCCTGATGGTTTGCAGGGTGATCCACAGCAGGCTCCGGAAAAACTGAACTGGCAGTGGGTCGATGACACCGGTGTACAGGTCGAAAATCCCGGCCCCTATCATGTCTCCATGCTGAGGGTTTCCATACGCCAGCATGACACCGAACTTGCCCGTCTGGACAGTCAGATGCTGGCGCCGCATCAGCGTCTGCGTATTCCGTTACAGCACACATCGGCAAGTGCGCCGTTGCTGTTGAGTTTCGTCAGTCTCAATGACTACGGCGGACAAGTGCCTTATCAGGCAGCCCTTACCCATAAACAACCGGTTAACGCCGGCAAGGCGTCGCCCCGATAAGCTGGCGCATCCACTGTCAGCGTTCACTGTTCAAACCGTCGGGCCTCAGCGACAAGACCGCCCGGCAGACCTGCGTCTGTGTAAAAGGATTGCGCGACGCGCGCGACAGCCGAAGTAGAGTGAAGACCGCTATGGAATGGCGCAAAGAAGTTAACAAGGGAGTCATTGCCCAGTGCGCGCTCCCTCACCCCCGACGCTGTGCGCGGGGTATCGGTTTCGGATTGGCGTTGATGGTTGCGGTCAGCGCGTCGGCCGCCTCTTCGGGTGGCAGCGGCGCAGGCAGATTCAATACGGCTTTTATCCAGGGAAGCGATCAGCCGGCTGACCTTCAGGAGTTTCTGCGCTCCAATAGCGTACTGCCCGGTACTTACCGGGTTGATATCTACGTCAATCGCAAGCTGAGCGGCAGGCGGGATATCCGCTTTTTGAAAAATCCGCTGTCAGGCCTGATCGAGCCCTGCCTGTCGCTCGAGATGCTACAGAGCTTTGGTCTGGACTTGAGTCGTCTGCCGTCAGGTGAGGTGTCTGCCCAGGCCTGTTTCGACCTGCCTGCGCGTGTCGAATTTGCCCGCGTCGACTATCAGCCCGGTGCGTTGCGACTGACGATCAGTGTGCCGCAAGCGGTGATGTCACGCGGTGCCCGCGGTTATGTGTCGCCGGAGCTTTGGGATCAGGGCGAGACCGCAGGCTTTATCAATTACAACTTCAATGGCAGCCGTCGGCGTAACAAGGGCCTGGAAACGGATCAGTACTACGTGGGGCTGCGAAACGGGCTGAACGTTGGTGCCTGGCGTTTGCGCAACGAGTCCTCTCTGGTGGGTGGCAGTGACAGACCCTGGCGTTATCGCAGCAATCGTACGT
Organism: Pseudomonas sp. MWU16-30316; assembly: GCF_020515645.1. Lineage (NCBI taxonomy): Bacteria > Pseudomonadati > Pseudomonadota > Gammaproteobacteria > Pseudomonadales > Pseudomonadaceae > Pseudomonas > Pseudomonas sp. MWU16-30316. The sequence continues at coordinate 317,413 of NZ_JAIZAZ010000002.1, forward strand.
TCGCACAGCGCGACATCACCGCCCTGAAAAGCCAGCTCACGCTGGGCGAGACGTTTACCGATTCGCAGGTCTTCGACAGTGTCCGCTTCAGGGGCGCGGCGCTGGTCTCTGACGACGGCATGTTGTCTGACAGCGAGCGGGCCTATGCACCGGTCATCCGCGGGATTGCCGAAACCAATGCGACCGTGGAAGTTCGCCAGAACGGCTTTCTGCTTTACAGCGGCAGTGTGTCGCCCGGGCCTTTCGAGATTGCCGATATTTATCCCAGTGGCTCGAATGGCGATTTGTCGGTGTCTGTCATCGAAGCCGACGGGCGTGTGCGAACCTTCACTCAGGCCTACGCGTCGCTGCCGATCATGGTTCCCGCAGGCTCGTTGCGCTACAGCCTGGCCAGCGGGCAGGTCGACAACAACGACGACCAGCAGGCCTCTCCGGCGTTTGCCAGCGCAGCCCTGATCTACGGGCTTTCCGAACGGATCACCGGGTTTGCCGGGCTGCAACTGGCCGAGGATTATCAGGCCTGGAATATAGGTACGGGAGTAAACACCGGGCTGGGCGCGGTGTCGATGGACCTCACCCGATCGATCAGCAAGGTGGATCAGCAGGCGCGCAGTGGTCAGAGCCTGCGGGTGCGTTATGCCAACACGCTGGACGTCACCGACACCACGTTGGCAGTGGCCGGTTACCGGTATTCGACCGAGCAATACCGGACCTTGAACCAGCACGTCAGCGATATCGGCCCGCAGCGGCTGGTACTGCCCTCTGGTCTGGCGCGGGATCGACTCGAACTCAGCATCACTCAGATAGTGCCTGGCCAGTCGGCGTCGCTGAGCCTGACTGCTTCAGAGCAGCGCTACTGGAACCTGCCCGGCAAGACCCGGCAACTTTACCTGTCCTATAACGCAGCCTGGCGTTCGCTCAATTACAGCCTGTCCGTCGAACGCAACGAGGATTTCGGGCGAAGCGGTGACGCGAGCACCGACAATCGTATTGCCCTGAGCGTGACCCTGCCGCTTGGATCCAGCCCCGGCTCGTCGCGATTGTCTTTCAACGCGGTGCGCGACAGCCGCGGCGAGTACAACGCGCAGACCGGTCTTAACGGCCAGGTGCCGGGCGATCGCGACACGTTCTATTCGGTACAGGCTGGACGTGACAGTACCTCCGGCAGTTTCGGCGCAGGCAAGGTCAGCACCAGCACGGCATTCGGCCGTTTCGAGGCCGGTTATAGCCAGGGTCAGGATTACGATGCATTCAGCCTGTCCGCCGCTGGTTCGCTGGTAGCGCATGCCGGTGGCGTGAACCTTGGGCAGGCCTTGGGGGAAACCTTTGCACTGGTTCAGGTGCCCGATGTCGGTGGTGCCCGCTTGAAGTCGTTCAGTAACGTCGAGACCGCCGGCAACGGCTATGCGGTTCTGCCTTATGCGCAGGCCTACCGCACCAACTGGGTCAGCCTGGATACCCGGCAGTTGGGCGCTGATGTCGATCTGGAAAACGCCATCACCCAGATCGTGCCGCGCAGGGGCGCGATCCCGGTGGTGCGCTTCAAGGCCAATGTGGGCCGTCGGGTGCAGTTCGAACTGGTGCGCACCGATGGCAGCAAGGTGCCGCTGGGCGCCAGTGTCGAAGATGAGCAGGGCAGGGCGCTGGCAGTGGTCGATCCCGGCAGTCAGGCGCTGGTGCTCAGCGAGCAGGACGCCGGCAGCGTGTGGGTACGCTGGTCCGATCAACGTTGTCAGGCAACATTCTCGCTACCGCCCAGAGACCCGTCGCGAGCCTACGAGCGGATCAGGGTGATATGCCGATGAGCGCTTTCGCTGGCTCATGCAAGGCGCTGCTGACGGCTGTGCTTTTGACGAGCGACCTGGCGGCGCACGGCGCTGTTTCGCTGAGTGGAACACGGCTGGTTTTCGACGGGCAGTATCGCGAAGTCACGCTCGAAGTGCGCAATCGCGGCAAGTCCGAGGCGCTTTTGCAGGCCTGGCTCAGCGACGCCGCGGACGATGACGACACCCCGGGTGAGCTTCGCAAAGCGCTGCCATTCGTGGTCACGCCACCGCTTGCACGCCTGGCGGTGGGCGGCAGGCAGACCTTGCGCGTGCTGTATCAGGGCTCGGGCATGCCGCAGGAGCACGAGTCTCTGCTGCATCTGTATGTGCTTGAGGTGCCTCGACGCCAGGACGGCGTGGGGCAGTTGAACATTGCCGTGCGCCAACGCATCAAGGTGTTCTACCGGCCCCCCGGCCTTGACGGTGATCCGGCCGACACCCCCGCGCGGCTGCTGTGGACACTGACTCATGACCCGTCGCACGTCTTGTCGCTGACGGTCAGTAACCCGACGCCCTATCACGCCGCTCTGCAAGCGCTGCATATCGACGGTGTGCAGCTCGGCGATCATCTGCTGCTGGCGCCGGGCGCCCAGGTTGCCATGGGTGTGCCCGCAAGTGTCGAGCCCTCTGCCACACATCGTTTTTCATACCAGTCGCTGACCGACTACGGCGGCCGACGGACCCATTGCGCACAGCTCACCGGGCAGACAGCCACTACGGCCGGGCTGCCGAAAAACAATTCCATTCAGGACGAATGCTGATATGAAATATCTCTCTGCCGGAGGCTGGCTGCGATCCCTTGCCGTGGTGCTGTTACTGCATCCGGCTTCCACTTTCGCGCTGATCTGTACCACTCAAGGGACGGGCGAAACCGAAATTCACGATGATCTGAGCAGTTCGGTGGCAATCCCGGAGTCGAGTCCTGACGGGGAAGTGGTATGGCGTTCCGAACCTCTGACTGTTCAGGTCGAATGCGCGAGAGAGGGCTGGCAGTCCGGCGCGGAGGAGATTTTTATCTACCTGAATCCGGACAATCGTTCGATCGGTCAGGGGATTCGCGCCGGGATGACGCTGCAGGGCATCGATCACCTGCAAGGCGGTGGAAGGATCAGTACCGGGAGCTACCTGCCGATGTGTCGTGAGGGTGAGAGCACGCTCGACAACTGCCCTAAGGTGCGCTTCAGCCTGGCGTTTTCGGTGTTCATCCAGAAGTTCGGCGCTACACCGTCCTCCGGCGTGGCCAGTGACCTGCTCGATTACCGGTTTTTTCAGCTGGGCGGCGCGACAGACCCGAGTCGGCTGTCAGGGCTCAGCCTCAGTTATGTGATCAATAACCTGCGGGGGCTGAGGTTCGTGGCCTGCGATGCCGATCTCCAAGTGCTCCCGGAAACCGTGGAATTTGGCGATGTTGCGATACACCAAGTGGCCATTGGCAAAGTGACTGCCACCCAGACATTCTCCCTGCTGACCAGTCGCAGTTGCGATTCGCCCTTCAGCATCGACGCGCGTTTCAGGCCGGTGACAGGCACTCTGTCTGGCGAGCTGCTGATCCCTGTCGGTAATGATTCGTTGGGGATCCGGATGACCAGCGCAGTCAATGGTCAGCCGTTACGCTACAACGAACCCTTCCATCTGACGGAATTGCTGGGCGAAACCAACACTGCCAGGGCGGACTTCAATGCCGAACTGCTATGGAACACCAGCACGCCACGGCCCGGACCGTTCAATGCCGAAGTGATGGTCGATCTGTTCTACAAATGACGGCGACAGGAGGCTCGGGCGGTTGTGCGGCGATTGATGTATGCTGCGCGGCCGCGGGCATTTGCCCGGCCAATTCGACTTTCTGGTGACACCATGACCACTCCTGAACAACCCCCTGTTCAAGACGCCGCAGCCGACTCCGCCGCAGACACTGAAAAGAAGGCTGTCATTGCGCCTTTCAGCTTTCCGTTCAAGCCTTCGGAGTTTGCCCAGGCCAAAAAGGAGCCGGCGTGGCATCAGAAAACCAACAAGCACGGCCACCACAAGACCCCGGGCGTAGCGCCGGCCGGCACCCGCAGGTCGATGGGCAAGCGCTGATTGCCTGATTGATCCTGTCAGGCAGCCTGCAACGGGATGAACAGGTAGGAAACCGGCTGCCGGTCAGTCACTTCGGCACCTTCCTGTTGCAGGGTGTCCAGAACGTGCTGGCCGGCCACGTGAAACTCCCACTTCGAGCCCTGGGCTCGCTCATCCTGCGCAGGATTTGCGACTTCTTCGATGGCAGCGGCAAACGCGCCCATGTCCGGCAGATAGGCGACGAAACCGTTGCCCTTGAGGGCGGTGGTACGGATGCCGAGCTTCTGGCAAATCAGCTGTTTGGTCTCTATCTCATCCCGGTCGGCCTGACGCGACTGTTCGATCAGGTCTATCAGTTGCGTATCGACCAGCCTGTCGTTGACGATCAGGTCAGGACCCTGCTCCCAGGACTCTGGCGGGCAGCCTTTGCTGTCGGGGCGTAACGGAATGTGCGGGTTGATCTCCATCGGATAGATTCGGCACACCAGCGGCCGGCGCTCGTAGATGCGGCACAGGTTCTTCTCGTCAAGATTCCGGCAGCGCCCCACGTTGTAGGCCGCGAAGGTGATCGCCACGAAGGCTGTCGTGCTGCCACTGCTCACCTCGGTCGAGCGACGGCTGGCATGGGTCAGCTGGGTCTCGGAGACCCCGTAGCCATTGCTCAAAAATGCCTCGGTCAGAACGATGACGTTGCCGCCATCTGCTGCCCACTGCGTGGCTTCGCCGAGCGTCAGCGGTACGTGATGGTCGGTGCAACAGCCGCCACAACCCACGCAGGAAAACTTGGTGTCCATTATCTCGATGATCCGTCGAAGAGGTATGTGGTGGGCGACAACAATTGGTCACTCACCTGCTTGATACCTCTCCGGAAGCAAGTTGTGCGCCAGTCGCCGGGCGGGTCAACAGCGCGTTCAGGCTGCAGGGATGTCGAAACGCTTGAGATAGGCCATTGCGGATTTCTCATAAAGACGCCGCGCCGCCAAGTTGTTTTCCATGACGTGAAGGTCGACAGATGCTTCGTTGCGCGTACGCAGATGGACGAACAGGTGATTGAGCAGGGCGTGGCCGATCCCGCTGTGTCGCACACCAGGGTGCACGACCAAGTCCCTGATGAATGCGCTGGTCCAGCACACGATCACACCGACTACCGTTGCATCACGCATGGCCAGAAAGCACCGCGACGGGTCGCATTCCGGATCGTGTTCGAAGGCGGCCAGCCAGTCCGGATAATCCGCAACGCAGCCTGCCGCGCTGCCGTAACCCACGGTCAGCAGGCGGTGAACCTCTGGGGCTCGATCAATGGTGAAGGGGTGTGGCTGGATGCCATGCGGCCAGGCTGCGAATGATACTGGCACTGCGAGATCCCGACGCATCAGCCAGTAATGCGCGGCGGATGCGTCGGTCAGGTTCGGACGTTGTGTCGCTGTGCGCTCAGGGATCAGAGCCCTTGGGCGACCACCGTACGTGCGGCCTCGATCAGGCATTTGGTCAACTCGGGTGACGAGAACTTGGTCAACACGGCATTGGCCCCGGCGACCTGGGACTTCTCGCTGTTCATCGCGCTATCGAGCGAGGTGTGCAGCAGAATGTACAGGTCACTGAAGTCCGGCGTATCCCGGAGTGTGCGGGTGAGGGCGTAGCCGTCCATTTCCGACATCTCGATATCGGAAACCACCACGTTGATCTGCCGTGCAGTGCCCTGCAGGTCGAGCAGAACATCGATAGCTTCTTTGGCACTGCGCGCCGTGTGGCATTCGATGCCGAGATTACGCAAGGTAATGATCGACTGCTGCAGGGCAACCTGGCTGTCATCGACGACCAGAATCCGCGCCTTGCTCAGCAGTTCCGCATCCTCTTTGGCCAGCTCCGTCGATTGCACGACGATCTGCGCAGGGGCGATGCCGTGGATCACCTTTTCGATGTCCAGCACCTGCACCAGCACGCCGTCGACCTGAGTGACCCCGGTGATGAACGACTTGCTGCTCGACCCGTAGGGCGGCGGACGGATATCGGTGGTCAGGCAATGCACAATCTTGCTGACGGCCTGAACGTGCAGGCCCTGCTTCGAGCGACTGACATCCGTGACGATCAGGCAGCCACCGTCGGGATCGGCCAGCGGACGCTCGCCGATCGCACGACTCAGATCGATAACCGACAGTGACGAGCCACGTAACGTCGCGATGCCTTTGACGTGCGGGTGCGATTCGGGAAGATGGGTCAGGGGAGGGCAGGGGATAATCTCGCTGACCTTGAGCAGGTTGATCGCCATCAGCTTGCCGCTGCGCAACGTGAAGAGGAGCAGCGAAAGTGAATCTGCTCGGACGTTCTTGGACATATGAACCTTCTGGCTGTAGGTGTTTCGTCGCCTGGTAGCGGCAAACAACTTTCTATGACAGGTTATCGACCTGAGACGGGCTGGCTTGAGGATTTTTAACCGACAGCCGAGCACGCCGTTCGCTTGCCATTGGAAGTCGTTGCACTACACCGCAGCGGGCCCGACAAACTGACTGCCCACGTCCCGATAGTGGCAGTCTGGCTTCGGTTGCGTCAAACCGGAGGAGGGCGGCAGATTGTCGCTCTCTGCATTCCGACAACCTGCGTCGCGGGTTCGCACGCAGTAGTGCTTTGCCAGAAAGGCACCCTGCGACAAAATACCGCAGCTATATATAGAAGAAGAGCTGCGACAAACTGACGCACCCTTCTATATATAGAAGGGCATTGCATCCGGCTCCCGCAAAAACGTCCTGTCGGTCTTGGATCTGCCGACGCGCAGACCATCCGGCTGGCAAATGCGCCCGTATGGCTGGCCAATGCTTGAGTTGCCGGATCAGACAGATGATCATCGCGCACGCCTCGGCTCAGCCAGGCCGTCCACCCCCGTTCAGGTTGCTGACGCACGCTGCATGGCGTTGACCAACCCTTTCATCAGTTCAGTAAGGTATGTGAATGAGCGACAACACGTTGTACCTGAGACGCGAAAAGCGCTTTCTGGTTTTGCTGGGGATTATCTGCCTGGCCCTGATCGGCGGCGCCCTGTACATGCAGATCGTCCTGGGCGAAGCGCCTTGCCCGTTGTGCATCCTGCAGCGTTACGCGCTGTTGTTCATCGCCATTTTTGCGTTCATCGGCGCGGCCATGCCTGGGCGTCGCAGCGTCACGGCGTTTGAAACCCTGGTTACCCTCAGCGCCCTTGGCGGCATTGCCGCGGCCGGCCGGCATGTCTGGATCCTCGCCCATCCGTCCGACAGCTGCGGTATCGACGTGCTGCAGCCAATTGTCGATGGCCTGCCATTGGCTACACTGTTCCCTACAGGGTTTCAGGTAAGCGGTTTCTGCACGACGCCATATCCGCCGGTTCTCGGATTGTCACTCGCGCAATGGGCGCTGACGGCGTTTGTCCTGACCGCAGTTCTGGTACCGGCGTGCATCATTCGCAATCGCCGCAAACCTTACTAACTACAGGGGCTTTCGCAAAAAATGCCCCGTGAATACGGGGCTTTTTTCGAGTGAAATGAGGCGTTTGCAAGACGATTGTTACGCATATAGAGAATAACTGTTACAAAATTAGGCATAGTCATTAAAAATTTACGTATCTACAATCCCCGTCACTTGTCGTTCAGCTTGGCCGAACGATCAGCATTTTGAGGCTTGGAGCGTCCCCTGTGCACTCTGAACAGGCAGCGCAACGCTTGCCTCTGAGGGCGTATAATGGCCGCGTCGAAAGCGTCTGCCCGAAGTTTTGGGCAGTTCCAGCAACTCAAAAAACAAGAATCCATAGCTAAACCCGGACTTGTCGATACGCCGCTGTGCGTACTGGCGGCCCTTGTTCAATTCAAAAAAATTAGCCGGCACTGGCAGGGCGAAGTGTTGGCGGTCGAAACCCAACTGCACCGCGCAAGCTGCTTTTAGAGGTCGTGAAATGAGTAAAAAAAGGTACCCCAGGTTTTTTGGCTTCTTGGCCCTTTTCTGTATGCTTTTGCTCAGTGGATGCGATGGCGTACCTCTGCTCGATCCAAAAGGGCAGGTGGGTATCGAGCAGCGGAACCTGATCGTAATCGCAACGTTGCTGATGCTGATTGTCGTGATCCCGGTCATCCTGATGACCCTGATCTTCGCCTGGAAGTATCGCGCGTCGAACAAGGCCGCCAAGTACACGCCGGACTGGTCTCACTCCACCAAGATCGAAATCGCAGTCTGGGGCGTACCCATGCTGTTGCTGGTCTTCCTGGGGTACATCACTTACGTTTCGACTCACTCGCTGGACCCTTACCGTCCGCTTGATTCGGACGTCAAGCCGGTCACCATCCAGGCGATCTCGGTTGACTGGAAATGGGTATTCGTCTATCCGGACTACGGCATCGCCACGGTCAACAAGATCGTGTTCCCTGCCAAGACTCCGATCAACTTCCAGGTGACCTCCGACAGTGTGATGAACTCGTTCTTCATCCCGGGTCTGGGTGGTCAGATCTACGCGATGGCGGGCATGCACACCAAGCTGCATCTCATTGCCAACGAGAATCACGAATTCAACGGTATTTCGGCCAACTACAGTGGCGCAGGCTTTACCGGCATGAAGTTCAAGGCCATCGCTACCAGCCAGGCTGATTTCGACAGCTGGGTCAGCGAAGTCAAGAGCTCACCTAAAAAGCTTGGCACGGCCGAATACGCCGAGTTGATCAAGCCGAGCGAACGCAACCCTGTCGAACTCTTTTCCTCGGTCACCCCGAACCTGTTCCAGATCGTCATCGACAAGTATGAAGGTATGAATCCAGGCAAGAAGGTTGTTGCTGGTGAGAAGGAAGTGGCCGGTGACGCTGGTGCGGAAAAAGGCAAAAATTCAGCTGCTGGGGCAGAGGAGTAAACGATGTTTGGCAAATTAAGTCTGGAAGCGGTGCCGTTCCACGAGCCCATAGTCATGGTGACACTTGCCATGATCGCGCTCGGCGGCATTGCGGTTGTCGGGTTGATCACCTATTTCCGCAAGTGGACGTACTTGTGGTCTGAATGGCTGACCTCTGTCGACCACAAGAAAATCGGCGTGATGTACATCGTCGTTGCCATGGTCATGCTGCTGCGCGGTTTTGCCGACGCCATCATGATGCGTACCCAACTGGCGATGGCCCAGAACGGTTCCGAAGGGTTCCTTCCGCCTGAACACTATGACCAGATCTTCACCGCTCACGGTGTGATCATGATCATCTTCATGGCGATGCCGTTCTTCACGGGTCTGATGAACATCGTTCTGCCTCTGCAGATCGGCGCTCGCGACGTGGCGTTCCCGTTCCTGAACTCCCTGAGCTTCTGGCTGCTGGTTGCAGGTATGCTGCTGATCAACATCTCCCTGGGTGTCGGTGAGTTCGCCAAGACTGGCTGGGTCGCGTATCCGCCTCTCTCCGGGTTGCAATACAGTCCTGGCGTAGGGGTTGACTACTACATCTGGGCGCTACAGTTATCCGGGTTAGGTACGACGCTGACGGGGGTCAACTTCCTCGTGACCGTTCTGAAGATGCGTACCCCTGGCATGAAACTGATGGACATGCCGATCTTCACCTGGACCTGCACCTGGGCAAACATCCTGATCGTGGCTTCGTTCCCGATCCTGACCGCTACCCTGGCGTTCCTGACCCTTGACCGCTACCTGGACTTCCACATTTTCACGAACGAAATGGGCGGTAACCCCATGATGTACGTGAACCTGTTCTGGGCGTGGGGTCACCCTGAGGTGTACATCCTGATCCTGCCGGCCTTCGGCGTGTTCTCGGAAGTCATCTCGACGTTCTCCGGCAAGCGTCTGTTCGGCCACAAGTCGATGATCTTCGCCTCCGGTGCGATCTGTATCCTGGGCTTCATGGTCTGGCTGCACCACTTCTTCACCATGGGTGCGGGTGCCAACGTCAACGCCTTCTTCGGTCTGGCGACGATGCTGATCGCGATCCCGACGGGTGTGAAGCTGTTCAACTGGCTGTTCACGATGTATCAGGGCCGTCTGCGCTTCACTCCGCCGGTACTCTGGACCCTGGGTTTCATGGTCACCTTCTCGATCGGCGGCATGACCGGCGTTCTGCTGGCGATCCCGGGTGCTGACTTCGTGCTGCACAACAGCCTGTTCGTGATCGCTCACTTCCACAACGTCATCATCGGCGGTGCGGTATTCGGTTACATCGCCGGCTTCGCGTTCTGGTTCCCTAAAGCGTTCGGTTTCACCCTGAACGAGAAGTGGGGCAAGGCTGCGTTCTGGTTCTGGATCGTCGGCTTCTTCGTCGCATTCATGCCGCTGTACGCGCTGGGCTTCCTGGGCATGACCCGTCGTCTGAACGCTACCGACATGCCAGAGTGGAACATCTACCTGGACGTCGCGCTGTTCGGTGCCGTGCTGATCGCGATGGGTATCGCTTCGCAGCTGATCCAGCTGTTCGTGAGTATCCGTGACCGCGACAACAACCGCGATCTGACCGGTGACCCATGGAATGGCCATACCCTGGAATGGTCCACGTCTTCGCCTCCACCGTTCTACAACTTTGCCGAGCTGCCAAAAGCTGACGACATTGACGCGTTCACCGACGCAAAACGTGCCGGCACCGCTTACAAGGTTCCTGCCCGCTACTCGGCGATCCACATGCCTAACAACACGCCGACCGGCCTGTACATGGGTATGTTGCTGACGGTCTTCGGCTTTGCATTCATCTGGCACATCTGGTGGCTGGTAGGCGCAAGCCTGGTTGCGACCATTGCAGTCTTCGTTGCTCACGCTGTCCGTGACGACCAGGGCTACATGGTGCCTGCTGAAGATGTAGCGCGTATTGAAGGTGAGCATCACAAGGTCCTGGCGGCCAACGGTGCATACACTCCTGTCAAGTCCTCGCTGGAACAGGTTTAAACAATGTCAAATATTGCAATCAACTCCGGAGCCCACGATCACGATCACGGTCACGACCATGATCATGGGCATGACGATCACCACGACAGCGGTGGCATGACGGTCTACGGCTTCTGGCTGTACCTGATGACCGACTGCGTGTTGTTCGCCTCGTTCTTCGCGGTATACGCCGTGATGGTCAACAGTGTCGCGGGTGGCCCATCGGGCCAGGACATCTTCCTGCTGCCATTCGTGGCTGTGGAAACCGCGTTCCTGTTGGTCAGTAGTATCACTTACGGCTTCGCCATGCTGGCACTGTACAAGGGCAATAAAAGCCAGGTACTGGGCTGGCTGGCACTGACCTTCCTGTGCGGTGCTGCCTTCATCGGCATGGAAATCTATGAGTTCCATCACCTGATCGAAGAGGGCTACGGTCCGAGCCGCAGTGGCTTCCTGTCAGCGTTCTTCGCCCTGGTAGGCCTGCACGGTGCTCACGTGACCAGCGGTCTGATCTGGATGGCGATCATGATGTTCCAGGTCCAGAAAAGGGGCCTGACCAACACCAACAAGACGCGCCTGAGCTGCCTGAGCCTGTTCTGGCACTTCCTGGACGTTGTCTGGATCGGCGTGTTCACCGTTGTCTATCTGATGGGAGCTTTGTAATGTCAAATTCGCATCACTCCGCTGAAGACAATAGTCACGGCTCAGTGAAGTCGTACGTCATCGGTTTCGTACTGTCGATCATCCTGACCGCCATTCCGTTTGCCCTGGTGATGTCACCTTCACTGCCGAAGGACATGACGATCGCAATCGTTCTGGTCTTCGCGATCATCCAGATCCTGGTGCACCTGCATTACTTCCTGCATCTGGACTTCACGAGCGTGCAGCGTAACAACGTGATGGCCTTCGCCTTTACCACGATGGTTATCGTCCTGCTGGTCGGCTTGTCGCTGTGGATCATTTTCAGCGTCCACCGCGAAATGATGGCGCATTGAGGAATACCAGATGTCACTGAAGCACTTTATCCAAATCACCAAGCCGGGGATCATTTTCGGTAACGTGCTTTCGGTGGCAGGTGGCTTTTTTCTGGCTTCTAAGGGAAATATCGATTTCGGCGTGTTCCTCGCTGCTGTCATCGGTACTTCCCTGGTCGTTGCGTCCGGTTGTGTGTTCAATAACTGCATCGATCGCGATATCGATCAGCGAATGGAAAGAACCCGTAACCGGGTTCTGGTGCAGGGCCTGGTTTCACTGAAACTGGCGCTGCTCTACGCAACCTTGCTCGGTATTGCAGGCGTTGGCCTGCTGTACACCGAGGCCAATCCGTTGGCCGCACTGTTTGCAGTGATCGGGTTCGTGATTTACGTCGGCCTTTACAGCCTGTACCTGAAACGCAGATCCGTTCACGGCACGCTGGTGGGCAGTCTCTCGGGGGCCATGCCGCCGGTGATTGGCTACTGCGCAGTGAGCAACAGCTTCGACTTTGCGGCCCTGACGCTACTGGTGATGTTCAGCCTGTGGCAGATGCCGCATTCGTATGCGATCGCCATCTTCCGCTTCAATGATTACCGTGCTGCGAAGATCCCGGTTCTGCCGGTCAAGCGCGGCATTCTGGTTACCAAGCGCCACATCATGCTCTACATCCTGGCGTTCCTCGTAGCGACCCTGATGCTGACCGTCGGTGGCTATGCGGGTCTCAATTACCTGGCTGTCGCAGCGGGTATGGGCATGTACTGGTTGTACATGGCCTGGAAGGGCTACAAGGCCGTTGACGATACTGTCTGGGCTCGCAAGTTGTTCGTGTTTTCGATCTTCACCATTACTGCGTTGAGCGTGATGATGTCGGTCGACTTTCAGGTGACAAAAGAATTGCTGGTGACTTACGCCTTCTGATTCCTCCTGATACGCGTTATGAAAACCCCGTTCTGCGAAGAACGGGGTTTTTTTTCGAGTGCCGAACTACACTGGATGAAACACAGGGCGTGTCGGCAGTGTTGAAGTGCCTGTAAACGCCTGCTTGCAGGGCGTTTTTGACCTTTCATGGAAAATCAGGAGCGCTTGCCGCATGATGTGCCGTTTTCAAGCGACCTGTTACAGATATCCGGTTTCCGAGCCCGCCAGGGCTGATCATGATTATGGCTGCTACCCATGATGTCTTCAGAAAGTCAGAACCCCACGTCCAGCCCCTTGGTTTCCATCGTTGCCCCTTGCTACAACGCCGAGCGATTTCTTGAGGCTGCGATTCAGAGCATCTTTGCTCAGGACTACGGAAATTTCGAGGTCATCGTTGTTGATGATGGCTCGACCGACAACAGCATTGCGATGCTCGAGTCCCTGCAGCAACGCTATCCTTTCCAGCTTTACCGTCAGGCCAATCAGGGTGTCAGTGCTGCCCTTAACCACGGTCTGCGGTATGCCAAGGGCGTTTACCTCTCCACGCCGGACCTGGATGACATCATGCTTCCCTCATCGGTGCGGATCCGTGCCGAGTATCTGGACAATCACCCCGCAGTAGGCTGTGTCGGCGCATTGATCAGCTACATGGATGGTGACGGCAATGAAATCAAACGTCAGTCGCGCGATTACATCGAGAGGCTGACGTTTGATGACATATTGCGCGGCGCAGTGGTCGTCGGCGCGCCGGTCGCTCTGTACCGCATGAAGGCCATCAAGGGTGCGAACGGCTATGACCCGCAGATAAAGGTTCAGGATTTTCAGGCGACATTGAAAATAGCCCATCTGGGCTATGAAATTCATGTGCTCCCCGAGATCGTTACGCGCTACCGACGTCACTCGAACAACCTTTCACGCAAGTACAAGGTGTTGCTTGAGGCTGACTTGAAAAGCATCGAGCCTTATCGGGACCATCGCGAATACCAGAGCGGTCGCACTCAGGCCATCAACAAGGCCTTGAAATACGCCGCGGTCGCGGACAAGCGATATGCCTGGAGTCTGCTGTTGTCCATTCCGTGGAGGCAGATCAACAGAACAACCTTGCGGCGCTGCAAGCGTTTGTTGTTGAGCTATCGGTAGGCGCTGCCTGCTGGTCAAAACATATGTGATTGAAGATATGAAAATCATCGAGCTGTTAAAAAATAGAAAAATACGCAAGCAGCTACGCAAACTTGACAAACTGGAGAGGCTTGCGGAGAAGATCAGACTGCAATACCCGCGAGCTGAAGTGGGTGTAGGCACATATGGCACGCCGGATATCGTCGAGTTTGGTGATGATTCCGTGCTGCGTGTAGGGTCCTACACTTCGATTGCCAAAGGAGTGAGGATTCTGCTGGGGGGTGAGCACCGCACAGACTGGATCACGACCTATCCATTTCCCGCCATGGTCGAGCAATTGGCAGATATCAAGGATTACTCCCCCAGCAAGGGTGATGTCACCATTGGCAGTGACTGCTGGATCTGCGCCAACGCGCTCATCGTATCGGGCGTCACGATAGGTCACGGTGCAGTCGTCGGTGCCGGCGCGATGGTTGTGCGCGATGTGGCCCCCTATTCGGTTGTCGGTGGCAATCCGTGCAAATTCATCCGTTGGCGCTTTGAAGAGGATGTTCGTCAACTGCTGCTGCAAACGGCCTGGTGGGACTGGCCCATGGAGGAGGTCAAATCTGTGGCACGGACCTTGTGCAGCGGTGATATGGAAGCCTTTCTCTCATATGTTCGCCGGCGCCAGGCCACATCACGGCCAGTGGGCAACTGACTGGACGAAAAGCGCCTGTGCGTTCGGAGCTGCTTCAGAAATGCCATGTCGGTTTGCATTTATTTCGAGCCTCATGGCCCGAATGATCTGGCAGAATAAGGCATTGGCCTGACTCGACCAGGCAGTCGCTAAAATGATAGAGGGCGTTATGAGTCAAGAAAGCATCAACTGGGACACTCTGGGTTTTGATTACATCAAGACTGACAAGCGCTACCTTTCTCATTGGCGCGACGGTGCCTGGGATCAGGGCTCACTGACCGAGGACAACACGCTGCATATCAGCGAAGGGTCGACCGCGCTGCATTATGGTCAGCAGTGCTTCGAAGGCCTCAAGGCCTACCGCTGCAAGGATGGCTCGATCAATCTGTTCCGTCCCGATCAGAACGCCCAGCGCATGCAGCGCAGCTGCTCCCGTCTGTTGATGCCCCACATCCCGACCGATGTATTCATCGACGCCTGCAAACAGGTGGTCAAGGCCAACGAACGCTTCATCCCGCCTTACGGTTCCGGCGGCGCGTTGTACCTGCGCCCGTTCGTCATCGGTGTGGGTGACAACATCGGCGTGCGTACGGCGCCTGAGTTCATCTTCTCGATCTTCTGCATTCCGGTGGGCGCCTATTTCAAGGGCGGCCTGAAGCCGAACAATTTCGTCATCTCCGGCTACGACCGTGCTGCGCCCAACGGCACAGGTGCGGCCAAGGTCGGCGGTAACTACGCTGCCAGCCTGATGCCCGGTTCCGAAGCCAAGAAGCACAGCTTTGCAGATTGCATCTATCTCGATCCACAGACCCACTCCAAGATCGAGGAAGTAGGTTCAGCCAACTTCTTTGCCATCACCAAGGACGATGTGTTCCTGACGCCCAAGTCGCCATCAGTGTTGCCGGGTATCACCCGACTTTCGTTGATCGAACTGGCGAAATCCCGTTTGGGCCTGACGGTCGAAGAGGGCGATGTGTTCATCGATCAGATCGGCGAGTTCAAGGAAGCAGGCGCATGCGGTACGGCTGCGGTCATTACTCCGATCGGTGGGATTTCCTACAAGGACAACCTGCACGTGTTCTACAACCAGACCGAAGTCGGCCCTGTCACTCAGCGTCTGTACAAGGAGCTGACCGGCGTTCAGTCCGGTGACATCGAGGCGCCAGCCGGCTGGATCGTCAAGGTCTGATGAGCTGACCCGGATCGTTCCAGCGTCGAACGCTGGAACGACCACCGACCACACGTTCAGGCTTCAGGTGTTTTTCCTTGCTCAACCGGTTCTTTAGCCGGCCCCAGCACAATCGCCAAATGTCGCAAGTCGTCGACCTCCAGGCCATAGCTTTTGCCCGAAGGGCTCTGAGTGACCGTTCCCAGCGCATACACCGTGAAAAACTTCACGTCATCCGCGTGGCTCAGCAGCTCACTGATGTAACGGCTGGAGCGATAGGCCTGCATCTGCGCGGGCGACACGTAGAGCGTCACCAGTTTGCCGTCAAGACGGTCGAAGAACCTGAACTTGAAGCCCAGCCCGTACCGCTGCTCGATCAGGCCGCCGCCGAACAGCACCCGGCCGTTATCGCCTGATTGCGCGTATTTGATATGGCGAAAATATGAGCGCAGCGACACTTCGCCCTGGCCCGGAATTTTCAGCTTCAATAGCTTGAAGTCTTCCAGTGACAGCTCGGCCTTGGCCTGCCGATAGCTGTCCACCAGCCGCTCCAGATTGTTGGTGCGCGTTTCGCTGTAGCGAGCAATCGGTGCCTTGGCAGCTTCTGTGACTGGAAGCGTTGCAGCAGGGCGCTGAGCGCCAGCATCGGGCTTTTCCGGGCCGGACGTTTCCTTGGTCGGCACCTTGATGACCGGGTCGAAGATATCGATGTAATCGTCCAGCTTGCGTTTGGCCTTGCGCAGGCGTGTCTGTACATCGGTTTCTTCGACCGGCTCGTTCGGTTCTTCCTCTGCCTCTGCGCGCTCATCCACCCATTCGCAGCCCGGGTGATGGTCGTAATGCGGGTTGGCGCGAAAGTGCGCGGCGACGAAGGTCGGGTTGTCCTGTGGTTTCACGTCATAGCGAACCCCGGTGACCTTCGCGCCCATTGCCCTGCACGCCTCGGTCGAGCAGAGAAACTCGAACCGTGCGCGTGGCGGTTCCTGAGAGAAGTATTCGCGTCGCGCCGCGGCGATCGACAGCTCCTGCTGCAGTTCCACACAGTACGCACGGGTGATGGGTTTGCTGGGCTTCATGCTCGTTTGGCTGCCTTCCAGTGAGAGTTGCCGTAACACGCTATTTCACCCGGACACGCCTTGCAACCATTGCACAGCAGGACGTCGAAGGCAGTGCCCGGCAAAACCACTTCACACTCACTCGGCGGGCACTGCCAGCCATTCTCCCAGCGCCTGCTGATACTCGCCGGTGGCCTTGCTCAGATGCAGCCACTGATCCACGTAGCCTTTCCAGGTGACATCGTCACGTGGCAACAGGTAGGCCTTTTCGCCGTATTGCATGTAGCGGGTCGGATTGACCGCGCACAGGCCGGGCATGCGTTTCTGCTGGTAGAGCGCTTCGGAAGCATCGGTGATCATCACGTCAGCTTTCTTGTCCAGCAGCTCCTGGAAGATGGTCTTGTTGTCGTGAAATGCCAAGGACGCCTTTGGCAGATGAGCGCGAGCGAAGGCTTCATTGGTGCCACCGGCGGGTTCGATCAAACGCACAGAGGGCTGGTTGATCTGCTCGACCGTCTGATACAGCGCCTGATCGGCACAGCGTACCAGCGGGATTTTGCCATCGACGTCCAGTGTGTTGCTGAAAAACGCTTTTTTCTGGCGTTCCAGACTCACAGAGATGCCACCCATACCGATGTCGCATTTACCGGCCACCATGTCCGGCATCAGATTTTTCCAGGTCGTGGGCACCCACTGCACCTTCACCCCCAGGCTCTTGGCCAGTGAACGGGCCATGGTGATATCGATGCCTTCGTACTCACCGTCTTCGCGCAGCAGGGTGTAGGGCTTGTAGTCGCCAGTGGTGCAGACAGCCAACTGGCCAGCTTGCAGCACCTTGTCCAGATGCGAGGTGTAGTCCTGAGCCTGAGCCATGCCTGTGATGCCCAGCAGCAGGGCGGTCAGTGCGCTGTATTTAAGATTCATCATGAGTCTGGATGCTCTCAGCGGTGCAGTCGGTTTTATTGGAGCCGACAGATTGCTTCATTTGTCAGGCCGCTGTGAAGCTGTAATCAAAACATGCCGTTGGCCGGGGGAGGGAAATCAGGGGTTGAACATTTCGTAAAAAAGCGTAATGTTGTGCTCCATGATTCTTGAGCAAATCAAAGCGGTCGGCAATGACACTCGCATGTTGATCATGGAGTGGCTGAAAAACCCGCAAGCCCATTTCCCTCCCCAGGACCACGGTGATCCGGCGATAGGCGTATGTGTGTCGCACATTCAGGCCAAGGCCAACCTGTCGGCTTCTACCGCGTCTGCGCATCTGGCCATCCTGCAACGTGCCGGGCTGGTTCAGGCAACGAGGATCGGCAAGTGGACTTATTTTCGCCGTGACGAGCAGGCCATAGACCGGTTTGCCGACAGGCTCAAGAAAGAACTCTAGGCTTTGAGCGTTATTTATACATTTCGTCATTTTGCGTAATGTTGAATTGATAGGAGATTGACCATGAGCAATACAACCATCTACGTGCAGGCTGGCGGCGGCTACGATCAGGTCAGCGTGGGCGAAAGCGAAGTACTGGCACCGAAAGCCGGTGAGATCACTGTGCGTCTGCATGCCAACTCGCTCAACTATCACGACTTCGCGGTCGTTACCGGCATGTGGGCACCGACGGAAAAACGCATTCCCATGGCCGATGGTGCAGGTGTAGTCACTGCAGTGGGCGAGGGCGTCAGCGAGTTCGCGGTTGGCGACTCAGTGGTCAGCACGTTCTTCCCGGAATGGATCAGCGGCGAGCCGCTGGTCGAAGGTTTTGTCACGGTGCCGGGTGATGGCGTCGACGGTTATGCCCGCGAGCAGGTGACTGCCCGTGCCACCTCGTTCACCCTTGCGCCAAAGGGCTACAGCCATGCTGAAGCGTCCACGCTGACCACCGCCGGTCTGACCGCATGGCGTGCGCTGATGGTCGATGACGCGCTGAAAGCCGGCGATACCGTTCTGGTGCAGGGCACTGGTGGTGTATCGATTTTCGCGTTGCAGTTCGCCAAGATGGTCGGTGCGACCGTTATCGCCACGTCGTCGAGTGATGAAAAGCTGGAGCGTCTGCAAGCCATGGGCGCTGATCACCTGATCAACTACCGCAAGGACAGCAATTGGGGCGAGACGGCGCGCAAGCTGACCGGCGGCCGTGGCGTGGATCACATCATCGACGTGGGCGGCCCCTCGACACTGCAGCACTCCATGAACGCGGCCCGGGTCGCTGGCCATATCTCGGTCATCGGCATTCTGAGCGGTGTTGCCGGCCAACTGGAGTTCGTCCCGGCGCTGGTCAAACAGCTGCGCATGCAGGGCGTGCTGGTCGGCAGTCGCACCCAGCAACAGGACATGATCCGGGCCATCGATGCCAATGGCATGCGTCCAGTCATGGACCGTTCCTTCCCGATGACCGACATCGTCGAAGCGTTCCGTTACCAGGAAACCAATCAGCATTTCGGCAAGATCTGCCTGGATATCTGATCCGCAACACTGTGCTGTTAACTGAGCACAGGTGAACAGCGCTGGCCTGCCGACCCTGGTGTCGGCAGGCCAGTTGTGATGTTTTGCATTACTTTCCCAAGTACTCCCCGCTCATTTCCTCGCATCAAGTTCGCCGGTCTGTGGTCACACCTCTGTGGCATGAAAGACGTTCGTGCTGTGCAGCATCAGTGCTGCCTGGCGCCACGTTCAATTCGATTATCAGATCAGGGACGCATTGAAATTATGAAACCTCATCTTTTGCTAGGTCTGCTTGGCGTTTTCTCCTTCGGTGTTCAGGCTGCATCGCTGGACGTTCCGATCAATCTGGTCAGCGCTGATGGCGCCCCCAAACCTGTCGGCAGCGTTACGGTGAGCGAAACGCAATACGGCTTGCTGTTCACTCCGAATCTGAAAGAGCTGCCTGCGGGCATCCACGGTTTTCATGTGCATGAAAACGGCAGTTGCGAAGCGGGCACCAAGGACGGCAAGAAGGTCGCAGCCCTCGCGGCTGGCGGTCACTTCGACCCGGCCAAGACCGGCAAGCACCTGGGTCCTTACGCCGATGGCCATCTAGGCGATCTGCCTGCGCTGTACGTGGCTGCTGACGGCACTGCAACTTACCCGGTGCTTGCCCCACGCCTGAAGAAACTCTCGGAAGTCAAAGGCCACGCGCTGATGGTTCACGCCGGCAGCGACAACCATTCCGACCACCCCGCACCTCTGGGCGGTGGCGGTGATCGTGCTGCCTGTGGCGTGATCTGACGGACCGTGCCTGCATCCGTTTCGGGTGCAGGCGCGCCAATCGGTAAAGCTTTCTCGCGTAAGTGAGACGTGCGCTACACCGTTCTCTCCACAACGCGGCGCGGAGCAATCACGCGTGCTTGAGCGCATCCCCATGATGCATCGCCGAATGGCCGGTCTTGTCGCTCTTCACTTCGTACTGCGGATCGTCCTTTGAAGCAGGCCGATGTTTGCCCATGAACTCAACGTCCTTCACATGTACTTTAGTGACTTTGCCATGCACCTGGCCCGCCTCGGAGTTCCAGTGTACGGCGTCGCCAACTTTGAATGCGGTGGTCATTCAGACTTCCTCAGTGGGGAGCGAATGATCTGCAGCATTCGCTCGGTATTGTTCGGAGTGTCCGGCGCGGGAAGAATTCACTGCGGTTGATCGTGTGCCTGGCCTTTATCTTGCTCATGCTCATGTACCTGCGATCCGTTATGAGGGAATTGATTACATGAGGAAGTGGCTTACAGGCTCACAGATTGACAATGATCAAACCCGCGCTGTTGTTGACGGCGTCTTGCAACATGGCCGCGCATTGTCCGAAGCGAAAGGGGGAGTGGCTGATCCGATCGCCTGCATGATCATGGAGAACGATCTATTGATTGGCGGCGCCACAGGCCGAACCGAGTTCCAGCGGCTGTTTGTGAGTTACCTGTGGATCGATGCCGGGTGGCGCGGAAAAGGGCTCGGGGCGCAGACCCTGAACAGGCTTGAAGCGTTGGCCATCGAGCGAGGCTGTACTGACGCTCTGATCGAAACGCTGGATGACGATGTTGCCAGATGGTACGCGCGTTGCGGTTACGTGCCGATCGCATGTCTTCCACGCTACTGTGGCCCCTGGAGCCGACATACGCTATTGAAGTCGTTCGGTGCACAGGAGCGCATGTGAAAGAGTCAGGTATGCACTGTTATGGCCCGACACTCTGACTGATTGTCACGAACTTCAATCCTCGCGCAACACTGCCAGCCTGCGTAAGATCTTCAGCACGTAGCCTTTTTCGATCATCGCACCATTGTGGCCATCGCAAAAACGCTCGCCTCTGATGCAGTAGGTCAGCAAGGTTTGTATATCAGCGAGGTTTGCCTGGGCCATATAGCTGTCGTCATTGAGCATGTCCGCCGCGCCATGATTAAGGTAATCAATATCACACCAGCAGTCTTTGGCCACCGCGTGATAAAACGCTTCAACTACCGGAAAGTAGTCTGGCCAATAGGTGTTTTCCTTGACGATATAAGTCTTGATCGCCACGCCGTCTGGGTACAGCAGTGGCAGGTAGGAGAGCAGCTGGTCAATATCGTCGGGCCCCGGCGAAGGTTCATCAGGCAAACGTGTCTCGCTTGAGGGATGTGGCAGAAATGTCCTGACCTGTCTTGGCGTAAAACGCAGTGGTTCCGGCTCTTTATAGACTGGCAGCCAAGCCAGATTTTCCCGCACGCGTGACATGGATTCCTGCTGATCGGCAGGCTGCGCAGGCGGTAACCGATCAGGTTGCTGCCCCTTGGACTTTCGGTCGAAGCGCGCTTTCAGGCGCATCAGCAGCTTGATCATATGAGCACTCCAGTGCATCGCTTCGTTTTAGAAGGGGATTCTCGCATCACTGCTCTTGGTGTAAGTTGAAACGCTTCCTGATCAAACGATCAGAAAATCCGCACGTTGCCTGCCAAGGAATGCCTTCAATAATGAACCTGTCACTCAAAAAACTGGCTGCCTCCACCTTGATACTGGCCAGTCTCTCGTCGTTCGCCAGTCTGGCAAATGCCACTGTCACTGCACAACAGAGCGCTGTGATTCTCCAGACATTCAGTGAGACATCGGTAAAGGATTTCAGGCAGTTTCTGAACAATCTCGCCAGCGCTGATGTGGTTAAAACTGCCGATTTTGGCCCGGCTATCAGCGCCTTTCTCGACAACAAGCAACTTTCCGCATCGCAACAGAACGATATTCATCGTCTGCTTGGTCTGTATACCCGCATGAAGTATGGCAGCGCGGCTACTGAAACCCTGCGCGAGCTGGTGGCGATTCCCACTGTTCGTGTCGACGGCGTTGCCCAGCATGAAAACCCGGCGTTCATAAAGATCGCCGACACGATCAAGCGCCTGGCCGAGGGCTTCAATCTGAAGTTCCGTAACGTCGATAACCGTGTGTACGAAGTGTCGCTCGACGGGGCCGGTGACGAAGTGGTGGGCATTCATGTGCATGCCGATGTTGTGCCGGTCACGCTGGACAACTGGGTCTTGCCTGACGGCACTCGTCTGGACCCGTTCAAGGTGACGTTGATCGGTGATCGCATGTATGGACGCGGCACCGAGGACGATAAGAACGGTATCGTGGTGGCGCTTTATGCCATGAAAGTCATCAAGGAAGAAAAGCTGCCGCTGGCCAGAAACTTCAAGTTGCTGATCGATACCACGGAAGAAACGGCCGGCGACGCCATCCCGTACTATTTTGAGCGTAACCCGACGCCCGCCTACAACCTGGCGCTGGATGGCGGTTATCCCGTCGTGATCGCAGAAAAAGGCTACGGCACGGTCATGGCCAGCTTTGCTCGACGCCAGGCCGAGGGCGAGGGCGCCGAGATCGTTTCAATGACCGGGGGCATGGCCACCAATCAGATTCCATCGAAGTCGGTGGCCACTCTGGTGACCGACAAGCCTGCCGAGCTGGCTGCCAGCCTGCAACAGGCCGGTGCCGAGTACGTGAAAAGTAATGGCGGCGACTTCGAGGTCGATGCCCGCGTCGACGGCAAAGACGTCAAGCTGACGGTCACCGGTGTATCCGCACACTCGTCGGCACCCCAGTCCGGCGTCAACCCGGTCGCGAGGATGCTGGACTTCATCAACAGTCTGCGGGGCAAGGTTGCGCTCAAACAGAACCAGATCACCGACGCTGCCCGCTATGCCGCTGACAACTGGGGGCTCGATTATCTGGGCAGCAAGTTGGGCGTCGGGTTCTCCGACGACTTCATGGGGCCTCTGACCGCATCCCTGACTTACGTAGCAATGGATGAAAAGGCGTTCAAACTGGCGGTCAATCTGCGTGTGCCGAAGGGCAAGTCCCCGCAGGTCCTTAAATCCGAAATCGCTGAAAAGCTTGCGGCCTGGAGTACAAAAACTTCTATCAAGCCAGTGTTTGACTATTCCATCGCCGAGCCGATGTATCGCAATCCCGAGGGTGAGTGGGTCAAGGCGCTGCTGGCTGTTGCCAGTGAAAATCTCGGCATGGAGCACACCTTTGGCACGTCGGCTGGCGCTACGTCGGTCCATTCATTACCCAACGGTGTGCAGTTCGGTCTGGCAAGACCCGAAGTCAAATACACCGGCCATACGGATAACGAGTTCAAGACCACCGGACAGTTCTTGCTGGATCTGCAGATCGTCACCGAGATGATGGGGCGTATCGGACAGTTGCCGAAGCTCTGACACGATGTCCGGGCCTGTTGTAATGACAGGCCCGGTTTCGATGAGCGGTGTTCACTCCGATGCGTGGGCGAACGACGCGGATGACGAAGAAAGCCGGGTCCTTGCCTAAGCGCATTCCACACGGTTGCGGCCCAGGCGCTTGGCCTGATAGAGCGCCTGGTCTGCGCGCTGAATGAGGCTGGCGGCCGTTTCCCCGGTGCTCAGTTCTGCAACGCCCAGAGAAATGGTCACCGACCCTGTTTCCGGAATCACCAGGCTTTCAACGCTCTTGCGAATGCGCTCCGCGAGTTCGGCCGCCTGTTTCAACGAGCTGTCGGGCACCAGGATCAGAAACTCTTCTCCTCCCCATCGGGCGGCGACGTCCAACAGGCGGATACGCTGTTTGAGGATGGCCGCAACGCTGGTGATTACGCTGTCGCCGGCAGGATGGCCGTACCGGTCATTGACCGCCTTGAAATGATCGATATCGCAGATGATCAGACTGAACGGCTTGCCCGACATACTCACCGCAGGTATCTGTCGCTCAAGCGTATGCTCGGCTGAGCGACGGTTATCCAGCCCGGTCAGCGGATCGCTGTGAGCAATCTCCAGCAACTTTTGCTCACGGCCCAGGCGTGTGGTCACATCCTGGCTGATGCTGACGTAGTGGGTGATTGCGCCCTCCAGGTTACACAGCGGAGAAATGCTGTGTTCCGCATAGAACAGCGAGCCATCCTTGCGCTTGTTGATGAAGGTCGTGCGAAGCGGGGCGCCACTCTTCAGCGCTTCCTTGAATTGCGCATAGAACGCCTCATCGTGTTTTCCAGAGCTCAGTATCCGCGGGTTTTCGCCGAGGATTTCGCTGCTGCTGTAGCCAGTGATCTGCTGAAAAGCCTCATTGGCAAACACGATGGTGGAATTGCAGTCGGTGATGATAATCGGATCAAGCGCAGCGTTCAGTGCCTGCGCCAGCAGGTGTTGCTCACGCTCGGCCCGGATGCGCGGGCTGATGTTCTGCTGCACAGAGACAAAGTTGCACACCGAACCTGCATCGTCGCGCACGGGAGAAATTTTCCATTCGACGATGTAAGGACTTCCGTCCGCGCGGTAATTGACTGTCGACCCTTCGAAAAAAAGGCTTTCACTCAGGCATTCGCGCATCCGCTCGATCACTTGAGGATCGGTGTCCGGGCCTTGCAGGATCCGTGGCGAGGCACCGATCAATGCCTCGGCCGTGTAGCCGGTCATGGAGCAGAATGCCGGATTGACGTACACAATGAAGGGGCCGCCATTGGCCAGATTGGCGTCGGTGATCAATACGGCATTGAATGACTGTTCGACAACTGCTTCAAGCAAGGCAAGACGCTGACTGGATGAGGTCATCTGATTTCCTGTCGAGTGATCCGTTAATTGATCGCGGCTCTGATCAGATAATGTGTGACGCAATGCCGGTTGGACAATGGGTGCAGTGAGTTGGACCGCAGGCACCGAGCACTGGTTGCACGGGCACTATACCTCCAGGAAAAAACGCGCGCATGACTCCCCGTGCAGCGCCCAAGTATCTGAGCGGTTTGGCAAATATTAACTGCGACGTGATGTCGCATTCCGGTATCGTTCGGTCAATTGAAACTAATTGTTTCTGACTCTCTCGGGGTGCGCGCTGAAATGCGTCCTGAAAAAACGAATGCCAGGAGGTCTGCGTTGGATTTGTCGTCTGCTGCCTGGGTGTTTCACGACACCCGTCTGATTATCTGCTGCCTGATTGCCATTGCCACGATCATCTTGCTGATCAGCGCTACCCGGTTGCCACCTTTTCTCTCCATCCTCGTCGGCACGTTCATCGCCGGTATCGGCGCGGGTTTGCCAGCCGAGGCTGTTGCAAAAGCCTTTAGTAAAGGCGCGGGCAGCATTCTTGGCGAGGCCGGAATCATCATCGCGCTGGGGGCAATGCTTGGCGCGTTGATGGCCGAGTCGGGGGCGGCGGATCGTATTGCCTCCACCTTGCTCAGGCTGGGCAAGGGCCGCATGTTGCCCTGGATAATGGCGCTGGTGGCGATGGTCATCGGCTTGCCGCTGTTCTTTGAAGTCGGTCTGGTGCTGATGGTGCCGATCATCTTCGTCATGGCGCGTCAGTCCGGTCAGCCGCTGCTGAAAATCGCGATTCCGGCACTGGCGGGTATGACCACCTTGCACGCTTTGATGCCCCCGCATCCCGGCCCGTTGATTGCGGTCAGCGCGTTGCATGCCGATCTGGGGCTGACCATGCTGTTGGGGTTGTGCATTGCCGTGCCGGCGGTGATTCTCGCTGGTCCCTTGTACGGCAACTGGCTGTCCGGACGCATGCACGTTGCAGAGCCAGCCGAGCTCGGTGAATTGTTCAGTGCCAAGCCTGAAACCAGTCGCCAGCCAGGGTTCGGCATCTCGCTGCTGATCATCCTTTTGCCGGTGATCCTCATGCTCGGCAGCACCTTTGCCAAGATCGCCCTGGAGCCTGAAAGCAACATCGCGCTGACCTTGAAGTTTCTCGGTGAGCCGCTGGTAGCGCTGGGTATCGCGGTGCTGGCGGCAACTGTTTGTCTGGGCTGGGCCAACGGGCTTTCCCGTGAACACGTCGGCGGTACATTGCGCAAAAGCCTCGCGCCCATCGCGGTACTGTTGCTGACCATCGGCGCGGGTGGCGGCCTCAAGCAGACGTTGCTGGATGCGGGAGTCAGCCAGACCATCAGCAAAGTGGCGGAAGGTGCGCACATGCCTTATCTGCTGCTCGCCTGGCTGATTGCCGTGGCACTGCGTCAGGCCACTGGTTCCGCGACCGTGGCGACCACCACGACCGCAGGCATACTCGCGCCGATGATGGCCGGGCTTGCGCCGGTGCAGGCCTCACTGGTGGCGCTGGTGATCGGTGCCGGCTCGGTGTTCTTCTGCCACGTCAACGATGCAGGCTTCTGGATGGTCCGCGAATACTTCGGCCTGCAACTCAAGCAAACCATTTGGGTCTGGTCGGTGTTGCAGACCATCGTTTCGGTGGTCGGGCTGATCGGGACATTGCTGCTGTGGCACTGGCTGACGTGAAGCCCTGCGGGAGGGCCGGGAATCATTCCGGCCCATCAACGTCGGCGTAAATCAGGCAGTGCATTCGGCTGCGGACTTGATGATATGCAACAGTGCCTCTGAACGCATCGGCCTGTTCAACAGATAACCCTGAAAGTAAGGGCAGCCCATTTTGCGTAGCAGGTTGTATTGTTCCGCTGTCTCCACACCTTCCGCCGTGATATCCAGGTCCAGTGCTCGGCCCAGCGACAGGATGCTGCTGACAATGGCTTCGCTGCGCTCATACGTCATCATTCGGGACACGAAGGAGCGATCGATCTTCACGGCATCGATCGGGTAACGGTCGATGTAGCCGAGCGAGCTGTAACCCGTACCGAAGTCATCCAGCGCTACTCTCACGCCGAGCTGCCTGATCTGTCGGAGAATCTCCGCGATCGCGTCAGGCTGATAGAGAAACACCGATTCGGTGACCTCGATCTGCAGCTGGCCCGCAGGCAGGCCGGTGGAGGCGATGATCCGTGTCACCTGATCGACGAACCCGGGATGGCTCAACTCTTTTCCGGACACATTGACATTGAGCCTCAGGTCCAGGTGAGGGAACTGCTTGCGCCAGGCCTGCACTTCGCTACAGGCCTGATGCATCACCCAGGCCCCCAACTCATGAATGATCCCGAGGTCTTCGGCAATCGGGATAAACGCATCGGGGGAAATGATGCCCATGGTGGCGTGGTTCCATCTGACCAGGGCTTCGGCTCCCACCAGATGCTCACAGTCGCCGCTGTAGATCGGCTGATAAAAAACCAGGAAATCCTTGTTTTCCAGTGCCTGGCGCAATGCATTCTGAATCACCAGCGTGTCGATGGCCGCCTCGCGCATCGAGGCGTTGAAAATGTTCCAGCGTCCTCTGCCCTGTTTTTTTGCGGAATACATGGCGACATCGGCGTCACGCAGCAACTCTTCGGGCTTGGTATGGCTTTCACCTGCGGTGACAATGCCGATGCTGCACGAGATGAAAATGTCCTGGCCTTCGATCTGTATTGCCGTGTGCAATTGACTGACGATACGTTCAGCCATTTTTACGGCAGTCTCCGGCTGATCCTTGCCCATCAGCAGGATTGCAAATTCGTCGCCGCCGATTCGCGCCAAAACGTCATTCGAGCGAACGCAGGTCTGCAATCGGTTCGCGACCGCCTTGAGCAACTTGTCACCGGCCAGGTGCCCCATGCTGTCGTTGACCACCTTGAAGCCGTCCAGGTCCAGAAAGAGTACCGTTGCCCGTTCGTAACGAGAGTCACGGGTTACAAAGGCCGTGGTCAATTCGTTCATCAGGTAAGCGCGGTTGAACAGTGAGGTCAGCTCATCGTGAAAAGCGATATAGGTCAGCTCTTCGGAAATACGCTCGCGTTCCTCCAGCCGGCTCTGTAACGCAAGCTTTTCCTCCCACTCCAGCCGAGCTCGCTGAGCCAGTTGCTGGGACTCCTTGCGCTCGGTGATATCGCGCTGCACAGATACCCAATGAGTGAACCAGCCTTTTTCGTTGGCCACCGGCACAATGCTCAGCTCGACCCAGAACTGGCTGCCATCCTTGCGGGTGTTGAGCAGTTCGACTTCAACCGGTCGCCAGTGACTGAGTGCCTCGCGAATAACGTCCAGCGTTGCCCGACTGGTGTCCTCACACTGCAGAATCCGTGGCGTGCGACCTATGACTTCGTCTTCCGTGAAACCGGTTATTGCCAGAAACGCAGGGTTGCAATAGACGATACGCGGGCCGGGCAGATCGATGGGTTCCGCTTCGGTGATAAGAATCGCGTCATTGGCGTTGATGACAACCGATTCAAGCAAGCGCAGGCGTTCGAACGAGGTGACCAGCGGGTTATTGGCTTCGGGATCACGTCCCGGTTGCAGGTAAGTACGAATATGAACAGCCTGGGCCTGCAGCGCATAACGTTGCGCTGCGCTCAGCACTGTTGCGTCGTCGCTGTTGCTCAACAACATCGCGCCCAGCAACTCATGCCTGAAGCCACGAATCGCGACGTAGATCAGGGTAGGCCCTGAGCCATTCGCTTCGATTGCCTTCGCCGGGCTGTCATGACCGACCAGCACCACGTCTCCATACGATGAGATCATCCTTAACCATGCTTCGTCCGCCTTGGTCTGGCTTTGACCAACGCTGACCAACTGCTCCCAGCCTGTAGCGCTGGATACCATCAGCAGAGCGGCGTTGCACGAGGCGGAATGAGCAGCGGCCTGCAATACCTTGGCAACATCTTCAATATTCTTTGGTATGACGTGGTCGTGCTCATAGCCCTGAGGGTTCATCGATCGCTATTCCTGAATGGCATGCATGTATAGTCCGGATCCTGTTCGGCAGCGCATAAGCCGTGGACGCGTTCCGTGGACCTCTTCCAGTTGCGCTAAGAGATCGTCTGACGGGTTCAGCTGATTTTTTTCAGCCAGCACCACGTACAGACTTGATGTTGCTAAAAGACGTTTGGTCGAAGCGACGAGTGACCTACTGGATAACGTGCCCCTCAGTCAGCTGCGGATCGCACCTGCTGTTACGGCTCATGTTTAATACAGTGAGTTCTTGCTGATGCCTAAGTGCTATTACGCACTAATGTTTACGACAGGGCGGGTTTCAAAAGGTTGCATGGAAGAGTGGATGTCCGGATGGAGTGCTAGCCCTACTGCCAAGAAAGAGTGCAAGGCAGATAGTCGAAGTTGGCTTGTTTATATGAATGGCCCGTGCAGAGAAGTTGAGGGAGTCGTTCGCAGTCATACCCGTTGTGGCATTACGATGCTGCTAGCGCTGAGTTTTAAAGACACCCGCTTTCTCGAGTACTCTCACTAGGTTATCGGGCTTGATGATTTCCATTGTCGAGTTCAGTTCATTGGCGGACCACCAATGATGCTCTGTCATGACCTGAGTTTCCTGCAGCGTCCATTCTGATCGAGAGACTATCTGACGCTCTGTGTGCACAACGTAATACCGCTCAACGGCGAGTACGGTTTCACCATCAGGGAGGAGCATCGGAAAACGTCTGTTGGCAACATGCCCGGCAACCGAATTGACCCTGATGCCGGTTTCTTCGCGCAGTTCACGCAGGGCGGCGGCCTCGAAAGTTTCGCCGTCCTCTACGCCCCCTCCAGGTGTTGCCCAATAATTGTCGCCGGCCAACGCCCCGGTTGTGTGCTGAAATCTGAACAGCAGTACCCTCATCGACGGACTGACGATTAACAGGCGCGATGATTTGCGCTCACGCAATGGTTTGTCTGCCTTGAAAGTGGGCATGAAACCTCACGCCTCATACCGCCGTCGTGCATCACTGAGCATGGAAATCGTCAGTTTGCGTACTTCCAGTTTGCTGATCTCTACATGGGAGCGCAGCAGCAATAATGCTTCGTCGCGTTTGCGCGCCTGAAGGGCATTGAGGATCGCGGCGTGTTCGAGGTAGGTATGTTCGATACGGGCGCTTTTGAAGAAGTCCAGGCGGCGCACAATACGGATGCGCTCGGTCACTTCCTGATGGATGCGGGCCATTTCCAGGTTGCCTGACGCCGCCACCAGTTGGGTGTGAAACTGCTCATCGAGGTCGGTGACCACTTGCATGTCTATTTGCCAGCTGTCGCGATCGACCAACCAGTGCTGGCGCAGAATAGTGAGTTCCGGATGCACCTCGGCGGATGCACAAATGCGCTCGACCGCCGCGCACTCCAGCACGATGCGCAGATCGTAGAGTTGGTCGATCTGGTTGAAATCCAGAGGCTTGACTGACCAGCCACGTCGGAACTCGACGTCCAGGTAGCCTTCGCGCTGGAGGCGGTAGAGTGCGTCACGCACCGGTGTTCGCGAGACCTGATAACGGTCGGCCAGCTGGGTTTCGGTGAACCGGTCATAAGGCAGCAGATAGAAGTCGAAAATCTCCTGCTTGAGCCGCCGATAGACGTCTTCTGCCAGCGCGTTGGTGGTGTTCGGGGAATTCAAGGGCGTGGCTCCAGGCTGCTCAGGTCAATGCTGACATGTGCAGCAACGACTTTCCAGCCGCCCTCCAGTCGCGCCCAGGTCTGCATCTGCCGACCGAGGCGCTGGGTGACGCCATCGTGAAACTCGGTACTGACCGTGGCGAAGTCTTCACCGAAGGTGCTCACCACGGTGCGCAGCAGCGTGCGGCCCGGTCCGACCGGCTGACACTGGCGCCGATAGCGCGCAATCGTGTCGGCGCCATGCAGGTTCTCCGCGACGCCGTAGCGGACGGTCTGTTCGGAATCCCAGAAATATGCATCCAGCGTGGTCAGTTCATTGGCCAGCAGGGCGCGTTCGTAGTCGCGAAAGGCGTGGGTCACTTCAGCGACCACGTGGGGGAGGTTGATGTCCATCAATGTGTACTCCTTGTCTGCAGCGCCTGCTCCAGGTCCGTCAGTGAGGCGACGCGGCCAACAATCCCGCCTTGTGCGGTGATCATCTCCAGCGTGGCCCGTTTGAATACGGGGAAGTAGCTTTCGGTCGCATCCTCGATCAGCAGGCAGCGATAACCCCGGTCATTGGCTTCACGCATGCTGGTCTGCACGCAGACTTCGGTGGTGACGCCTGCAAAGATCAAATGGGTGATCCCGGCGTCGGTCAGCCGCGGCTGCAGATCCGTGGCGAAGAACATACCTTTGCCGGGTTTGTCGATGACCCACTCGCCAGCGAGCGGCGCCAGGGTGTCGATAATCTGATTGCCGGGTTCGCCGCGAATCAGGATGCGTCCCATCGGACCAGGATCGCCGATGCGCAGGCCCGGCGAGCCATGGTCACGTTTGGCTTGCGGGCAATCGGCAAGGTCCGGGCGGTGTGATTCGCGGGTATGGATCACCGCAATGCCTTCATCGCGGGCCAGCGTCAGCAGGCGTTGCACGGACGGTACGATGGCTTGCAACGGTGCGACGTCGTTGCCCAGTGCGGCACCAAAGCCGCCGGGTTCGAGAAAATCGCGCTGCATGTCGATGATCACCACAGCGGTCCGGGACGTGTCGAAGGTGAAGCTGTCAGGGCGCGCGTTGACCTTGATCATGCCGGTTGCCCCGCGAGATGCTCGGCACCGGCCATGTGTCGGCCCAGCTCGGTACGGTCAGCGTCCGCTGCACTGGTTTCAAACACCAGCTCGCCGTCGTGGATAACCACGATGCGGTCTGCCAGGCTCAGCAGTTCGTCGAGGTCCTCACTGAGCAGAACGACCGCTGTGCTGCTGTTGCGAGCGTCGATCAGGCGCTGGTGAATGAGCGCGACACTGGCGAAGTCCAGACCGAATACCGGGTTGGCGACGATCAGTACCGCGACGTCGTGGGTCAGCTCTCGGGCCAGTACAGCGCGCTGCACGTTGCCCCCTGACAAAGTGCCGATGGGCCGGTTCGGATCGTTGGGCGATACCTGAAACTGCTCAATCAGGCTGCGTGCTTGCACACCTGCGGCGCGACGATCCAGGCGCCAGCCCTGACGGCAGAGCGGCGGCTGGTCGAAATTGCGCAGGGCCAGGTTGTCAGCCACGCTGAACGTGCCGATGCAGGCGTTGCGCAGGGGCTCTTCGGGCAGGCTGAACACGCGCAGGCGTTGCATCTGTTCACGCCGCGCGTGGTAAGGCTGACCGTCGACCGCTATCTGCCCGGCGCTGAAGGCTCGCTGGCCGAGCAGCGCTTCGGTCAGTTCGCGCTGACCGTTGCCGGAGATGCCTGCAACTCCGACGATCTCACCCGGGTGAACGGCCAGAGACAGGTTTTTCACCGCCAGCGTGCCTTTGTCGCCAGGCACATCCAGGCCTGTCACCTGCAACTGCGGCGGACGAGCCGCCATCACCGGGCGCTCGGTGCTCACTCCGCGCACCTGTGCGTTGCCCATCATCCACGCTGCCATCTGTTGTGTGGTGGTGTCAGCCACTGCTGCACTGCCCACCCAGCGGCCTTTGCGCAAAACGGTGACGTCATCGGCGTAGGTGCTGACTTCGCGAAATTTGTGCGTGATCATCAAGACGGTCAGTTCGCCACGATGCGCCATCGCCTGCATCAGCCCCAGCACTTCGTCGGCTTCCTGCGGCGTGAGCACCGAGGTGGGTTCGTCGAGAATGACCAGTCGACGCTCCAGATACAGCTGTTTGAGGATTTCCAGTTTCTGCTTTTCGCCGGCCGCCAGGCTGCTGACCGGACGATGGATGTCCAGTCGAAAAGGCATTTTTGCCATGAACGCTTCCAGACGCTGGTGCTCGCTGGCCCAGTCGATACGCCACGGCAGATCGCCACGCGACAGCACCAGGTTTTCCGCCACGCTCAGGCCCGGCGCGACGGTGAAGTGCTGATACACCATGCCGATCTGCAACTGATGAGAGTCGCGCGGGGTGCGAATCTCGTGTTCGCGGTTGTCGATCAGAATGCTGCCCGACTGCAGCGGGCTGTAGCCGATGATGCCTTTGACCAGCGTACTCTTGCCGGCACCGTTCTCGCCGAGCAGGGCGTGGACGGTGCCGGCGCGGACCTTGAAGGACACCTCGTCGAGTGCGCGAAACGCTCCGAAATGCTTGCTGGCACCAATCGTCTCAAGACTCGGGGCGCGCATGTTCATGCTCCCAACAGGTCGCGAAGCATTGAGGAATGGCCGACTGCGCCGAACACGCCACCCTGCATTTTGACCATGCTCAGGGCCGCCGCATGATTGCCAGGGTCGGTCGCCCCGCAGCAGTCTTCCAGCAGCAGGCACTCGAAGCCACGGTCATTGGCTTCGCGCATGGTGGTGTGCACGCAGACGTCGGTGGTGATGCCGGTCAGGATCAGATTGTCGATGCCGCGAGTGCGCAGAATCAGTTCCAGATCGGTGGCGCAAAAGGAGCCTTTGCCGGGCTTGTCGAGCACGATTTCGCCGGGCAGCGGTGCCAGCTCGTCGATGATTTCCCAGCCCGGCTCGCCACGTACCAGAATCTTGCCGCACGGACCTGGGTCGCCGATTCCCGCGCCGATGCGCTGCGAACGCCAGCGTTTGTTGGCGGGCAAGTCGCTGAGGTCTGGGCGATGGCCTTCGCGGGTATGGATGATGGTGAAGCCCAGCGGGCGCATCGCGGCGAGCAACGCCTTGATCGGCTCGATGGGCGCACGGGTCAGTGCCAGGTCGTAACCCATGCTGTCCACGTAGCCGCCGACGCCGCAGAAATCGGTCTGCATGTCGATCACGATCAAGGCTGTGTTGTGCGCATGCAATTGGCCGTTCCAGGGCCAGGGGTAGGGCGCCGATGCAATATGACGTTCGCTCATGGCATTACTCCTCCCAACTGCTGGGGGTAGGTTTGAAGTCGCGCTCGGGGGCCGCAAACCCGCACGAGCTGCCATCGGTATGCACGACATCGTTTTCCCACGGCAGACGGTACTGGCCTGCGCTCAGGTCGTGCATGTAGGTGTAGGGGCAGTCGCGTGCGCCGCCCTTGACCGCCACATAGCCGCGATGCCCGAATTGATAGATGTTGTTCTCCACGCCCCAGTGCACACGGGCTTCGCGGACCAGGTCGGGGCGCAGTTCGCAGCAGACGATTTCGTCGGCCCGGCCACCCCCTTCAGCCATGATCGTACCGTCGAAGTCGACAAACATCGCTTCGCCCATGGAGTCGAACGTGCCGTCGGAGCCGCACATGCAGACGCTTGCGGTCTGCATCAGGTTGGTGAAGGCGTTGCTCTGATTGGTGATCTTCCACGAGTGGCGGATCGGTGCGGTGTAACCCGCGGTGCGCAGCATGATGTCGGCGCCCTTGTAGGCGCACTCGCGGGCCATTTCCGGGAACATGCCGTCGTGGCAGATGATCAGCGCCAGCTTGCTGCCGCGCGGTCCGTCGCAGACCGGAATACCCAGATCGCCCGGCTCCCACGGTTCGACCGGCACCCACGGGTGCAGCTTGCGGTAGTACAAGCGGATGTCCCCGAGGTCATCGACGATCAGGCCGCTGTTGAACGGGTTGCCGTGCGGGTTGGCTTCCATGATCGAGAAGCAGCCCCATATCCGGTGCTTCTTGCACGCCTCGCGCAGCGCAAGGACTTCCGGGCCGTCGAGGCTGCACATGATCTCCGGCGCCGTGCTCATCGACAGGCCGTGCAGCGAGTATTCGGGAAATACGATCAGGTCCATGCCCGGGTTGCTGCGTCGCGCTTTGGCAACCATGCCGACCACTTTCTGCGTCTGCGCCCACAGCGCCTCGCGCGTATGCGGATCGGGCAGCGCCAGTTGCGCTAGGCCGATCACCACGCCCTTGGGCGACTTGTTCAAACCACCAAGACCACTGGCCATGCAATGTCTCCTCGAAAAGATCAGTTCATCGCGTCAGGCTGAGTTCGCCCGGCGCGCCATTCAGAGTGCGACCACGGCGGCAGGTGGCGTACATCACCACCAGCGTCAGCGCATAAGGTGCTGCGGCAAACAGGTAGTAGCCGGTGCTGATACCGACCGCTTGCAGGGCCGGGCCGATGGCACCGGCAGCGCCGAACAGCAACGACGCCCACAGACACGCCAACGGGCGCCAGCGGGCAAATATCACCAGCGCCACGGCCATCAGTCCCTGACCGCTGGACAGCCCTTCGTTCCAGCTGCCTGGGTAGTAGAGCGACAGATAGGCACCGCCGATACCGGCCAGCCCACCACCCACCGCAGTGGCCACAATGCGTACCTTGAGCGGTCGATAGCCCAGCGCCTGAGCGGTTTCAGCGTGGTCGCCGACCAGACGCAGCATCAGCCCCCAGCGCGTGGTGCGCAGCCCCCAGTGCAGAACGAACGCCAGGGCTGCACCGACGAAGAACAGCACATTGATGTTCAGCGCCGAGCGCACGCGTTCTTCGCTGCTCCAGGCTCCCAGCGCCAGTGAAGGCAGCATGGGCGCCTGTGGCTGGATAAAGGCTTTGCCGAGAAAGAACGCCAGGCCGGTGCCGAGCAGAATCAGCGCGATGCCGAACGCGATGTCGTTGACCCTTGGCAACGAGCACGCCAGCCCATGCAGCAGGCCCAGCAGAATGCCGACCCCTGCAGCCGCGCCCACCCCCAGCCACGCCGATCCGCTCAGGCACGCGACGGCATATCCGGACATGGCGCCAGCCACCAGAATGCCCTCCAGCCCCAGGTTGATCCGGCCGCTCTTCTCGGTCAGGCATTCGCCCAGGCTGACGAACAGAAAAGGTGTGCCGACGCGGATAGCGCCGGCCAGCAGGGCGAGGAGAAAGGTAGTCAGGTCGATATCAGCCATGTTGCAGTGCTCCCTTGTCGAGCGGCGCAGGCACCGCCGTCAGCCTGATCTTCCAGGCGGCGATACGCCCACCCAGGGCTTCCCAGAGCAGCAGATTGGTGAACAGCAGACCTTCAAGAATCAGCGTGGTGGCGTCCGGCAGACCGAGTCGTCGTTG
The DNA here is from genome assembly GCF_020515645.1 of Pseudomonas sp. MWU16-30316. Lineage (NCBI taxonomy): Bacteria > Pseudomonadati > Pseudomonadota > Gammaproteobacteria > Pseudomonadales > Pseudomonadaceae > Pseudomonas > Pseudomonas sp. MWU16-30316. Next base: position 353,158 of record NZ_JAIZAZ010000002.1, read on the forward strand.
CAGCAGTCCGCCACTGGCCTCCAGCCCGCCAAGCAGGATGGCGCAGACGATAATTGCCAGCGGATGATGGCGAGCGGCGAAAGCCACGAGGATGCCGCTGGTGCCATAGCCTGCGATCAGCGCGGCGTTGGCGCTGCCTTGCACTGCGGTGACCTCGAACATGCCGGCCAGACCCGCCGCCGCACCGCCCAGCAGGCAACTGAGCATGATCAGCCGGTCCACGGGCAAGCCGATCATCAGCGCGGTACGCACGTTGCCGCCGACCACGGCGAGGGCAAACCCCTTGACGCTGTGGCGCACCAGCACATACGCCAGCAGGCAGGCGACGACGCCCGCCACCAGTCCCCAGTGCACCTCGAAACTGTCGCTGATCGTGCCGATCATGTAGGCATCGTCCAGCGGCGGCGTCGAAGGCTTGTTCAGGCTTGCCGGGTCGCGCAGGGGGCCTTCCACCAACTGCCGGAACAGTGCCAGGGCGATGTACGAAAGCAGCAGGCTGCTGATCGTTTCATTGACCCCGCGACGCTGGCGCATCCAGCCACTCAGACCGATCCACAGTGCGCCCACGGTCATTGCCGCGACGGCCATGCAGGCAAGCATCAAACCGGCTGGCAGATGGCTGAGCCACAAGGGTGTCACGACGGCAGCCAGGCCGCCCAGTACCAGCGCACCTTCACCGCCGATGATGATCAGCCCGGCTCGCGCGGGCAGGGCGACGCACAGCGCGGTCAGCATTAGAGGCGCGGCGCGTTGCAAGGTGTTTTCCAGGGCGAACCACGAGCCGAACGCGCCTTCGCCGACCAAGTGCAGCGCCTGCCAGGCAGGCTTGCCCTGAACCGCCAGAAACAGCCCGAACAGCACGCACGAGGAAAACACCGCCAGCACTGTAGGCAACCCTGGCAACAGCGCGCTGGCCAGGCGGCGCAGACTTATCGATGAACTCATGAACGTTCCTCAGATCTGGCCAAGCACGCCTTCGACCAGGTAATTCATGCTCTCCAGCGCAATATCGGTCTGGCCTTGTGCAACACCATCGGCAATCACCACGTTGCCCTTGTTGTCCTTGAGCGGGCCTTTGAAAATCACGAACTGACCGGCCATCATCTGCGCCTTGATGGCATCCGCTTTCTGTTTGGCGTCGGCTGTTACCGCAGGCCCGTAGGCGGACGTTTTGACGAAGCCTTCCTTCAGCCCGCCGCGCAGGAAGTTGATCATCGGCGCGCCGCTCTGGGCTGCCGCGACGTGAGCACGATAAGGCGTCTCCCAGTTCCATTCGGCACCGGTCAGGTAGCCCTTGGGCGCCAGCGCAGCCTGGCTGGCGTGGTAGCCACAGGTCATCACACCGCGTTTTTCAGCTGTCTCGACAATCACCTTGGGCCCGTCGACATGGCAGGTCAGCACGTCACAACCCTGGTCGATCAGGCCGTTGGCAGCTTCTGCTTCCTTGACTGGCAGCGACCAGTCACCGGTGAAGATCACCGTGGTGACGATGCTCGGGTCGACCGAGCGGGCTCCCATGGCGAACGCGTTCAGGTTGCGCAGCACTTGCGGCACAGGTTTGGCGGCGACGAAACCGAGCTTTTTGCTCTTGCTCATGTGCCCGGCGATCACGCCGTTGAGGTATTGCGCTTCGTCGATGTACCCGAAAAAGCTACCCGCGTTCATCGGGTCGCGACCTTTCTGCCAGAGACCGCCGCAGTGCGCGAAACGGACGTCCGGGTACTTTTTGGCGACCTTGACCACGTGCGGTTCGAAATAGCCGAACGAGGTCGGGAAAATCAATGTGGCGCCGTCCTGACGGATCATGGCTTCCATGGTCTTCTGTACGGCCACGGTTTCCGGAACGTTTTCTTCCTCGATCACTTTGACGTTGGGCAGCGTCTTGATGATGGCCGCTGCCTGAGCGTGGGCCTGGTTGTAACCAAAGTCGTCGCGAGCGCCGACGTAGATAAAACCCACTACCAACGGCGCATCGGCTGAATAGGCGCGACCGAAAGGCAGCGCTGCGCTCAGGCCGATAATGCCCGCTAACTTGATGAAACTGCGACGATCAACATTCGACATGTGTGCTACCTCGGGTCATTGAGCGATGGAAGATGTGCGCGCGGCGCGGTAGGCGCGCCAGCCTTTGTAATCGGTGATGTCCAACGCGCCTTCAAGGCCGCCAGGCTCACAGATGAAACCCTTGACCCACTGGCCGTCGGCCAATTGCAGCGAGCCGATGCCCAGTGGTGCGGGAATGGCCGCGACGAAGGCGCCGAACTGGCTCAGCGGCATTCCCCAGACTTCTATCTCGATGCTCGCGCCCTGTTCAGCGACGCGCACCAGTCCCGGTTTCGGCGGTGTCGTTGCTGCCAGCGCATACAGGCGGTAATCCGCGCTGGTGGTTGTGGTGCGCAGCAGGCGCGCGCCACCTTCGAGCAATTGCCAGTTGAGTGGCTGGCCAACGAGGTGTGCACCGACCACTGCAACCTGCACGGTCGGGCTGTTATAGGGCAGGGGAGCCATCGCCACGGCGTCACGCTGGTCAGCCTGGCCGAACAGCGGCTGCCAGGCAGCGGCGATCTCCGCCAGGCGCTGATCGGCACCGGCCGGGCCAATCAGCGTGATGCCCGCAGGCAGTCCGTCCGCGCGGCGATCTGCCGGGATGGCGATGGCGCACATGTTCATCAGGTTGACGAAGTTGGTGTAATAGCCAAGCTGTGAGTTGAGCTCGACCGGATTGCCGAGCACCGCTTCGATGGTCGGCATGCACGGCGCGGTCGGCACCACCAGCACGTCGATGTCGGTCAGCAACTGCTGCGCAGCGCGGGTCAGTTCTGCCAGGCGATAGCGGGCGTTGAACGTGTCCACGGCGTCGAATGAATCCGCGCTCTGCACAATGCCGCGCACCACGGGATGAATGTCGGCCGCGTTGCTGGCGAAGAATTCGCCGATGGCAGCGCGGCGCTCCGCCACCCACGGGCCCTGGTACAGCAGGGCAGCCGCCTCGGCGAACACGTCGAACTCGATAGCGCTGACCGTCACCAGCGGGTCGTTTTGCAGGCCTTCCAGAGTTTTGAGGTAAGCCGCCTTTGCCTGCTCGTCACCGAAAAACTCGCAGTGCCGCGCGACGGCGACACGCCGAACCCTGCGCTGTACCGGCAATGCCTGCACGGCCGCACTGGACGCATCCAGCGGGTCGTAAGCTGCAATGACCTGCGCCACCTGCCAGGCTTGCATCACATCGTTGGCAAAGATGGATGGGCAGTCCAGCGTGCGGCAGGCAGGTACGACCCCGCGGCTGCTGAACAGACCAAGGCTGGGCTTGAGGCCGACGATGCCGTTGAAGCCGGCTGGCACGCGGCCTGAACCTGCGGTGTCCGTGCCCAGTGCAAAACTGACGTAGCCACGCGCTACCGCCACTGCCGAGCCGGAACTCGAACCGCCGCTGACGTAGGCCGGATCATGCGCATTGCGCACTGCGCCGTAGGGTGAACGGACGCCCACCAGGCCAGTGGCGAATTGATCGAGATTGGTCTTGCCCATCAGGATCGCGCCGCTGTCGAGCAGCAGTTGCACAACGTGAGCACTGTCCTCGGGCACGTAGGCGTACGCCGGGCAGGCAGCCGTGGTGGGCATCTGCGCTACGTCGAAATTGTCCTTGACCGCAAAGGGCACGCCGAACAGCGGCAACCGGTCATACAGCGCATCGCCCAGTTGTTCGGCGATACTCTCCAGCGCCTGTGCCCGCTCGACAAGCTGTGCCAGCGGGACGCGATGAATCCAGACCTCTGCCCGGTCATCCGCATCAATGTGCGCGGTCAGGTTCTGCACCAGTGTCGTCAGCGTGGTTTCGCCCGAGCGGAGCGCCGACTGAAGTTCAGGGATATCGAGTGCGGTCATGGTGGTGTTCATTCATGTATACAAGATGAGCTGACGCGTTTGCACGTTACGGGCCAAGGTCAGCCGGAGGGCGATTTACGGTGGGGTTACTGGCTATTGGCGGGGCGTTGCGCTGCAGTCATGCGTCATGTTTGCGCTTGAATGTGTCTGCGTGCACAAAGATAGGTCATGTCAGCCGCAGGGCGAATGTAGCGCCGCGCGGCTGACATCAATGCAGGGTTCTCAGCTCTCGCAGAACCTGAGCCGGTTACCGAACGGGTCGCAGACTTCCAGTGTCTTTCCCCAGCCTTGCTGAACGATGTCCGGGCGGGCGTAGCCATACTGCTTGCCGATCAGTTCATCGCGCAATTGCTCGATGTTCTGCGTCGGGATGAACACCGCCGCACCTGGACAGGCATCACCGTGATGTTCGGAAAGGTGCAGGTTCAGCCCATTACGGCTGATGCCCAGATACAACGGCAGATCCGCTTCGAAGCGGTGCTCGAATTCAATGCTGAAACCGAGAAAGTCGATGTAAAACTCACGCGCCTTGCGTTCATCGAATATCCGCAGGATCGGGATGGCACTGGTGAAGGTCACGGTGGCTGGCTCGGTCGTGGGCATCGCTATTCCTTTAGTTGAGGTTCAGTGGACAGGCGCCCATTACAGCTCTTTCTTCAAATGTTTTTCGATTTGCTCCAGTGACTTGCCCTTGGTTTCCGGCAGGCACAGGAACACGAAAATCAACGAGCCAATGTTGATGGCGGCGAAGATGAAGAACGTCGGGTTGCCGATGGTATCGACCGCAATCGGGAATGTGAACGCTACCGATGCGTTGAACAGCCACTGCATCGATACCGCCGTGCCGGTCAGCAAGCCGCGTACCTGCATGGGGAACAGTTCTGACATCAGCAGCCAGTAAACCGGCGAGATGCACATCTGCATGAACAGCAGAAACACCAGAATGCAGGCGAGGGCGGTGTAGCTCTGGGTCATGTTCTGCGGCATGAACTGCAACACGCAACCGAGCGCTGCCTGCATCAGAATGACGATGACCAGACCGGTCATCAGCAAATGCCGGCGCCCGTAGCGGCCGATGGCCCAGATGCCCAGCAAGGTCGCGATGACTGATACCACACCGTTGCCGATCGTCGCGGTCAACGCAGCGTTAGTGCCCATCCCGGTGTTCTTGAGAATGATCGGCGTGTAGTACATAAACGCGTTCACCCCCGTGAACTGCGCGGTGAAGCCCAGCCCTACACCGATCAGCAACAACTTGATGACCCAGCGCTGACGCAGCAATTCTCTTGCTTTCGGGCGATGGCGAGCTTCTTCGTCCTGCGCCTTCATCTCGTCGACTTCACGCTGCGCGTCCTGTTTGCTGGGGCGCAGTTGCTCCAGCACGTCCTGCGCTTCGTCGAAACGGCCTTTGGAGGCCAGCCAGCGCGGCGACGCAGGTACGAAGAACGTACCAACCAGCAGCAACACCCCTGGCACCATGGCGACGGCCAACATGTAACGCCAGATCCCCGGCGTATGCAGCAAGGCCGCCATGACCGCACTCAGCACATAGGCGAGCAGCTGGCCGCTGACGATCATCAGTTCGTTACGGCTGACCAGCCGCGCACGCCGTGACGGACCTGCGATCTCGGCGATGAACACCGGCACTGTTGCAGAGCCGCCGCCCACTGCGATACCCAGCAGGAAGCGCGCTGCGATCATGAACGGAATGGACGGCGCAATAGCAGTGCCCAGTGCGCCCGCAATAAAGAGCACTGACAGCAGGCGTAAGGTGAGGCGGCGTCCGAAGCGGTCGGAGATATAACCACTGGCAAGCGAGCCGAACGCGGCGCCGACAATCAGTGACGCGGTGACCATCCCTTCGCTGTAAGCATCCAGACCCAGCCCGCCCTGATCGGCGGGCAGTGTCATGAACGGCAGGGCACCGGCGATGATGCCAGTGTCATACCCGAACGCCAGTGCGCCCATGGTCGCCACAAGCACAGAGATAAAGATGAGTCGATTCGATGAAGCGCGTTGCCGGCCTTGCTGACCCGCCGCTGCTGAGGTGCTACTTGAAGACATGAATCTGAAGTCCTTGGCTTGAAACCAGCGTTGCGCCAGTACATGGATGTCACGCTTAGGGCGGTGTCGGCCGTGCTAGTTCCCTACAAACCTGCTCAGGATTGTTTTCCTGGCGAAAGCCTTGAGCTTGAGGCTGCTGAAACGATTAACTTTTCCTTGTCATAAACGCCCCTGTTTCCCCCTTTCGCTGTCAATGAAATTCAGTTTTTTTGACTGGTAAAAAATGCTGTTCATTGATTTCCAAGCAGTTTTTATCTGGCACATGCGCTGCTGTCATTACTCACTCTCTGCGCCGCTCATAAGCGCTACAGTAAGACAGCAGAGGTGTGCGGCCTTTTCAACGAGGCTGCGTCGGTATCTTTTGAAAAAGAGGGCGCAACATGAACCTGGCCGAGCAGTACCGTGCCTACATCGCCTGTCTCAACGAGCGTCGCTGGCAGGACCTGGGCAATTTCGTCGACGACGGTGTGCACTACAACGGCGAGCGGATCAGTCTGGCCGGTTACCGGGCGATGCTGGAAAACGACGTCAGGATCATTCCCGACCTGCGTTTCAATATCGACCTGCTGGTGGTCGAAGCGCCACAGATTGCCGCCCGTCTGCTCTTCAACTGCTCGCCGCAAGGGCGTTTTCTCGGGCTGGAGGCGCCTGGCCAACGCATTACCTTCAGCGAAAACGTGTTCTATACCTTTGCTGACGGCAAGATCATCGGCGTCTGGTCGGTCATTGATAAAGCGGCAGTGGAGCGCGAGCTTCGTGGCGAAGCGGCGGGCGCCTCGAGTGACAGAAGCACCTGAATGAATTCGTTACGTTCATCGAAGTAAAATCATTTCACGGCACTCCCGGGTGGTAGCGCAGTCTTTTTTAGACACTCTCACCCGGCGGAGCCTCACATGATCACTGTCCATCACCTGAACAACTCACGTTCGCAGCGTATTCTGTGGCTGCTCGAAGAGCTCGACCTGCCCTACGAGATCAAACGTTATCAGCGCGACCCGAAAACCAACCTTGCGCCACCCGAGCTCAAGGCCGTGCATCCGCTGGGCAAATCACCTGTCATCGAAGATGGCCCGCATGTCGTCATCGAGTCCGGTGCCATTGTCGACTACCTGATTCGCCGTCATGGCGACGGTCGTCTGCAGCCGGACCCGGCCAGCGCTACCTACGACGAATACGTGCAATGGCTGCACTTCGCTGAAGGCTCGGCGATTCTGCCGCTGATGCTCAACCTGTACGTCGGGCGCCTGGGTGACGCAGGTGCGCCGCTGCATCCGCGTATCCAGTCGGAACTGGCCAACTACCTGGGCTATCTGAACGAGGCTCTGGGGCTGACGCCGTATCTGCTTGGCGACGAGCTGAGTGGTGCTGACATTCAGATGAGCTTCATCGGCGAGTTCGCCAAGGCTCAGGGAATGCTGCAGCCGTACCCGAACGTGACCGCGTGGGTTGAAAGGCTGCAGGGCAGACCTGCGTACCGCAAGGCTTTGGAGCAGGGCGGGGAATATTCCTTTGCCAAGTAACCGCCGTGCCTGAAGCGCTTGCGCGGCATGATACTCGGGCTGATCGTTCCTCACGCTTCAGCGTGTAGATGCAGTTCTCGACGCTCTGCGTCGCAAGAGGACGCGGAGCGTCCAGAAAGGCATACGACGCAGAGCGTCGTACGATAGTTGCGATGATCGTTCCTCACGCTTCAGCGTGTAGATGCAGTTCTAGATGCTCTGCGTCGCAAGAGGACGCGGAGCGTCCAGAAAGGCATACGACGCAGAGCGTCGTACGATAGTTGCGATGATCGTTCCGCACGCTCCAGCGTGGGAATGCAGTTCTCGACGCTCTGCGTTGTCAAGAGGACGCGGAGCGTCCAGAAAGGCATACGACGCAGAGCGTCGCACGATAGTTGCGATGATCGTTCCGCACGCTCCGCGTGGGAATGTAGGTCTCGACGCTCTGCGTCGCAAGAGGACGCGGAGCGTCCGGAAAGGCATACGACGCAGAGCGTCGTACGATAGTTGCGATGATCGTTCCGCACGCTCCAGCGTGTGAATGCAGGTCTCGACGTTCTGCGTCGCACGATGGCGCTTACGTGGCAGGTCAGCCTTCGGACGGGCTGGTCGAGTCCTGATCCGCTTCGGCCGCCAGCTTCACGCGGTCGGCCTTGCTGATGTATTTGGTCTTACTCTGCGGGGCCAGTTTGGCGCTGGCTTTTTTGGCATGAGCTTTCAGCAACTGCTGGATTTTCTTGCGACGATTCATATTCTTCAACTCGCTTGCACAGGCGCGAATCATAGCAGTTTGCCTGTCGCGCCATGCATGCGACTACCCGCCGTTCTGAACCATTTGCCACAACGACGCACCGACGCCGGTAATGCTCTCGCCGGCAATCAGGCCTGCCGCTGCGGTGATGGCGAAGCGTTCGGTAAGTGACGGCCAGCGACAGTTCACCAGCCAGGTGAGCACCGCACCGAGCGCCATCATCAACGACACCGAGGCGGGCAGCACGAAGGCCAGGCCCAGGGCTGCGGCGCTGGGCAAGTACCGGGCGCGATACGCAGGTAGTGTGCTGTCGAGGATGCCCAGCAGCAAGCCGGCCAGACCGCCGATGAAAATCGCCCAGCGGATGCTTGCCGACAGCGAATCCAGACCGTGCGTCAGGGTCTGCGCCACAGCCTTCCAGGTCGCCACCGCCGGGGCTGGCCACTCCTCGGTGAGCAGCATCGATTGCGGGTCCGGGATCAGCGCCATATAAGCCAGGACCCCGACGATACTGCCGACGCAAATCCCCAGTGTCTGGGCGATCAATTGTTTGCGCGGCGTGGCGCCAATCGCCCGGCCTACCTTGAAGTCGTTCATCAAATCGGTGCATTGCCCGGCTGAACCGCCTGCGGTGTTGGCGCTCATCAGGTTGATCGGCACCTGACCGGGCGCGACGATACCGAAGCTCAGTTGCGATAACTGCCCGATTGCGCCGATGGGCGGGATACCCGTGGCACCGACCACACGAGCCGCCACGGCCGCCAGGCAGATCGCCAGAGGAATGGTCAGCAATGCCATCCACAGATTGATACCGAACAACAGCGCCTGCAGGCTGACCACCAACAGGATCGCCAGCGCAAAACCGGCGGCCGGCCCGGGCTTGGGCATTGACCAGGGCGTCCCGCCGCTGGCTTTGGTAGACGCGTGCAGTGTCCACAGGCGGATAGCCAGCGAAGCCAGCGTCGAACAGACCATCAGGCTCACGCCCGGCCACAGCAACCATTCCACCAGCGCGGCGAACTGCGGGCCGCTGCTGTCGGACGGCAACGTCACCAGCCCCTGTTCCAGCAGCCACGGCGCCAGGCCACCCCAGGCCAGCACGGCACCGATCAGCAGGGTCAAGCCGACGCGAATACCGATAATCGCCCCGAACCCCACCAGCAGCAGCGAAGGGTCCGCGGTAAAGGTCAGGCGCTCCAACTGAGCGCTCGGCGACCAGCGCGGGAACGCCCATACGAACGTGTCGATCCACTTGGCCAGCGCCGACAGCAACGCGGTACTGAGCAACACCTTGAGGCGCGTCGCAGCTTCACGGCCGTGATTGTAGATGTGCAGGAGGGTTTCCAGAGTGGCCATGCCTTCGGGAAACTTCAGCGATGTGTCATTGAGCAGTGACGGCCGCAAATACCAGGCAATCCAGATCCCCAGAAAGCTCACCGAAAAGACCCAGGCGATCATCGGGATGGCGTCCAATTGCTGGCCTGTCAGCAAGGTATAAGCCGGAATCGGCGCGACCAGCCCGCCAGAAATGATCGACGCAGCGGCCGAGGCGACCGTCTGATTGATGTTGCTCTCATGCAGCGTCCACGGCAGCTGCCCGGAGGCGCGCTTCGACAGCCCTTGCCAGATCGCATAACCGATCAACAGCGCAATGATTGACATGTTGAACGACCAGCCGATCTTCAACCCGGCGTACACATTGGAAGGCGTCAACAGGATACCGAGCACAACCCCGGTAATCACCGCGCGCAGACTGAGCTCACGCTCGACAGGGCTGGCAAGAGGGTTCGATGGTGAGGTCGAAAGCATGCGAATTCCTTTCGGCAATGAGACAAGGCAACCTATAAAGTGAGCGCCATATCGGCCGAAGGTTCATATGGCAGGCTTCGTTGTGGAGTGGCGTTAAGGCATCCGTTTGTCCCGATCTTTGCCGACCGGCTACGCAGGGTGCCTGTTGCGGGAGCATCAGAAATCAGACTCTTGGAAGGACGTCGCCACGCGCCCTCTGATGAATGACAGGCGGTGAACCAGGATATCCAGCCCCTCGTCAGTGTGTGAGTCTGGAAGTAGCGCGTGATCAGCCTGAACTCCGCATCTGTAGCCGCAAAGTCATGCTCTGCTGTTTCGTTACGAGCATGCAGTCTGGCAAGGCAAAGATCATCTTCCACATCGAGATAGTGCAGTCGATGTTTAACCTGAGCGTCTTCAGCCAGGCTGCGAAGCCATTGGCGGTCGGCAAGCGTATTGGCTGGGAAATCCAGAACCACGCACATGCCGGACTTCAGCATGTCGATGACCAAAGGGCCGATGATGTCGCGAATCCGATGGGCCAGACGCACGTAGTCCGCCACTGATTTGATCTCGTCAGGGTAGAGCCGAGAGAGCCATTGATCTTCACTGAGCAGGATCGCTGAATGCTCGGTCGCGATTGATTTTGCCAGTGTCGATTTACCGGATGCGATCTTGCCGCACAGCAGGTGAAGTTTCGTGGCGAGCATCAAGGCGTGTCCCTTTTCCAGCCGTAAGGTGTGCATTCCTGAGCAGAGGCGAGGCCGTGACCCTGCGGGAGGCTCTCAGCCAAGCACATTCAGCGCATCATTGAAATGGCACTCGCGATCGTCACCGCCAAGGTTTTCCGGCAGGAAAGCGGTGAGGTCGTAGGGCAAAAACAGCGTATCCAGGGCCAAAGAGAACGGCACGTCTATCAGCCAGGGCCAGGTTGATGTCACGTCTTTGGTACCCCATGCCCAGCCGTGTCGTGTTCCGGGATAGACGCAACGTTCACCATCGAGGTGATACATCAGGCTCCAACAGCCGCTCAGTGAGATGGCCGTAGTAAGTAACAGGCATTGCTTGAGCATACATTCCCTTGTTTCCGAGTTGATGCAACATGCGCGTCATTCTAGTCGCATAACCCTGCTGCGATCATCCTGCGCATGGCCCGGGCAATATCTTGCGTAGCCTGCGCTGTCTGCTCGCCTGGCAACTGATCGAACATATGCGGCACGCCTGGGTAGACATGCAATTCCACCGGCACCCCAGAGCGCGACAGGGTCAGCGCGAATGCCAGGTCCTCTTCCAGAAAGAGATCGAGTGCGCCAACGCAGATGAAAGTGGGCGGCAGATCGCTCAGGTCGGTGGCCAGTGCGGGGGAGAACAGGGCTTTGCGATCATCGTCCAGTGCGTAGGCACCGCGCAGGCATTCCCAGCAAAAATGATTGGCCTGACGCGACCAGCTGAAAGTGCCGGTAGTCGGGTTGGCTGACGCAGCGTCGGGTGTGCCTGTACGGTGATCCAGCATCGGGTAGATCAGCACCAGGCCGGCGATGGTCCGCAGACCTCTGTTTCTTGCCAGCAGGGCGAGCGCGGCAGCAAGCCCGCCGCCGGCGCTGTGGCCCATGATCACCAGGTTGCGGGTGTCCATGCCCTGCGTCAGCCCGTTGCTCAATACCCACTCCAGCGCTGCGTAACAGTCCTCCAGCGGGATCGGGAATGGATGCTCGGGTGCAAGCCGGTAGTCGACGGCAATGACTATTGCCTGGAGCTCGACGGCCAGCGTTGCGAGGTAGTCATCGGCCATCTCCGGGCTGCCCAGTACAAAGCCGCCCCCGTGGATATACAGGATGACGGGGAGTCCAGAGTGAGAGAGCGAAAGGTCCGGACGATAAAGACATAACCTGACGCCGTTGTCCGAATCGGAGGAGGTCCAGTGTTGCTCGCCGCGCTTTGTGGCGGCGGTTGCCCATGAGGCGCTGACGCGAGCCCTGATGTCGGCAAGGGTGTGCAGCGTCCAGTTGCTCGACGGCTCGTCCATGAACCAACGATAGGCCGGGTCCAGTAATTCATCGGCGTTCAATACGTGCTCCCGAGGCGCAGGGAGATAAGCCCCTGCGCCTGTCAGTGCTTAAAGCCACGCCTTGATTTGCGTACAGACGGCGGGCGTGGAAATGCCATAACGATCATGCAGTGTAGGCAGCGCTCCAGCGTCGAGAAAAGCGTCCGGCAGGGCGATCTGCCTGAACGTGGGCGTCACGCCATTGCGCAGCAGCACCGTCGCCACTGCTTCGCCCAGCCCGCCAATGACCGAATGGTTTTCGGCCGTCACCACCAGCCGGCCCGGCTTTCTGGCTTCAGCGAGTAGGGTCTGTTCGTCCAGCGGTTTGATGGTCGGTACGTGCAACACTGCCACGTCGATACCGTCAGCCTGCAGCTGCTTGGCCGCTTCCAGTGCACGCATGGTCATCAGGCCGGTGGCAATGATCAGCACGTCGTTGCCAGTGCGCAGTGTCTTGGCTTTGCCGATCTCGAATGTGTAACCGTATTCGTCCAGCACCAAGGGCACGTTACCGCGCAGCAGGCGCATGTACACCGGGCCCTGATGTGCTGCGATCGCAGGGACCGCCTGTTCGATTTCCAGTGCATCACAGGGGTCGACGATCATCAGATTGGGCATGGCGCGAAAGATCGCCAGGTCGTCGGTGGCCTGATGGCTCGGCCCGTAACCGGTGGTCAGGCCCGGCAGACCGCAGACGATTTTGACGTTCAGGTTATCTTCGGCAATCGCCATGCAGATGAAGTCGTAAGCGCGACGCGAGGCGAACACCGCATAAGTGGTCGCAAACGGTACGAAGCCTTCCCGAGCCATGCCCGCAGCCGCGCTCATCAGCAACTGTTCGGCCATGCCCATTTGATAGAAACGTTCAGGGTGCGCTTTGGCGAAGATGTGCAGGTCGGTGTATTTCGACAGGTCAGCCGACAGCCCGACGATATCCTGACGTTGCTCCGCGAGCGCCGCCAATGCATGGCCGAACGGAGCCGGGCGAGTGGCCTGACCCTCGGACGCGATAGACGCGATCATCGCCGAGGTGGTCAGTTTTTTCTTCGTGGCGCCGGACGGAGCCGGTGTGTGATTGGCAGAACTCATACGGTTTTCCCCTCGTCGAGGTTATTCAGTGCGATGTCCCATTCGTGCTCATCCACGCGGATGAAGTGGGTCTTTTCACGGGTTTCCAGAAACGCCACGCCCTTGCCCATTTTGGTGTCGCAGATGATGACCCTGGGCTGCGCGCCGTCGTGCTGGCGCGCGTTGTCGAAGGCGACGACGAGCGCGTCCAGATCGTTGCCGTCGACCCGTTGGGTAAACCAGCCAAACGCCTGCCAGCGATCGACAATGGGTTCGAAAGCCAGTACCTCACTGGAGTGACCATCGGCCTGTTGGTTGTTCACATCGATGATCGCGATCAGGTTGTCCAGCTTCCAGTGCGAGGCGGACATGGCCGCTTCCCAGGTGGAGCCTTCGTTCAGCTCGCCGTCCGACAGCAGGTTGTAGACGAAAGAACGCGAGTTCTTGCGTTTCAAACCCAGACAGGCCCCTACGGCAATGCCCAGCCCGTGACCCAGTGAGCCACCGGTGATTTCCATGCCGGGGGTGTAGGTGGCCATTCCGGACATGGGCAATCGGCTGTCGTCGGAGCCGTAGGTTTCCAGTTCATCGAGCGGGACGATTTCCGCCTCTATCAATGCCGCGTACAGCGCAATGGCGTAGTGGCCGATCGACAGATAAAAGCGGTCACGCTGTTCCCATTCAGGGTCTTCAGGGCGATAGTTCAGCGCGTGAAAATAGGACACGGCGAGCAGGTCCGCAGCGCCCAGCGCCTGTCCGACATAACCCTGGCCCTGAACCTGGCCCATGCGTAATGCGTGTCGACGAATGTTATGAGCACGCTGCGCCAGCGAAGTGGAAGGCGCAGGTAAAGTCTTGGCTGTCATGGTGATTACTCCGTTGACTCAACGATTGACCGAGGCGGCAGGGATGCGCAGCACCAGATAGGCGCCGATGAACAGCACGCCGGTAATCAGGTACATGCCAATGGCGCTTGAGCCGGTCGTGGTGGTGATCCAGCCGATCAGGTAGGGCGAACAGAAGCCCGCGAGATTGGCGAAGCTGTTGATTCCGGCGATCCCGGCGGCCGCCGATACCCCGCCCAGCAGGGTGGTGGGCAGCATCCAGAACAGCGACGATGCCGAGAGAATGCCTGCTGCGGCGAGGCACAGGCTGAGCACCGAGAGCAGCAGATTGCCGCCGAACAGCGCTGCCAGGCTCAGCCCGAGCGCGCCTGCGATCATCGGCCCGACCAGGTGCCAGCGGCGTTCTCGATGCTTGTCGCCGCTGCGCCCCATCAACAGCATCACGACGATTGCGCACAGGTAGGGAAGGCTGGTCATCAGGCCGATATGCAGCGGGTCGGAAACGCCTGCATTGCGAATCAGCGTCGGCAGCCAGAAGGTGATTGCGTACTGGCCCATCACCACGCAGAAGTAGATGCACGCCAGCAGCCACAGACGCTTGTCGCGAATGAAGGCGCCTACCGACGCGTGTACCACTTTCTGGCTGTTGTCCTCTTGCAGCTCCTTGTTGACCAGTTCCTTTTCTTCAGCGGACAACCATGTCGCCTGATGCACGCCATCTTTGAGGTAGCTCAGGACCAGCAAGCCGACGATCACCGTCGGGATCGCTTCGAGGACGAACATCCATTGCCAGCCGGCCCAGCCATGAACGCCTGCGAAGCGGGTCATGATGTAGCCCGACAGCGGGCCGCCGATCATGCCGGACAGCGGGATGGCGATGAACCACAGCACGGTCATGCGCGCGCGGCGATAAGAGGGGAACCAGTACGTTAGGTACAGCAGCAGACCGGGTGCCAGACCGGCTTCCGCCACCCCGAGCAGAAAGCGCAGGGCGTAGAACTGCCAGGCAGTTTCGACAAAGGCGAAGAGCGCGGAAATAATCCCCCAGGAGATCATGATGCGGGCGATCCAGCGTCTGGCACCGACCCGGTGAAGGATCAGGTTGCTGGGCACCTCACAGAGGAAATAGCCGATGAAAAACATGCCTGCACCCAGCCCGTAGACGGTTTCGCTGAAGGCCAGGTCGTTCATCATCTGCAGCTTGGCGAAGCCGACATTGACCCGATCCAGGTACGCGCACAGGTAGCACAGCATCAGGAACGGCATCAGTCGCCAGGCGGTCTTGCGGTAGGCATTGGCGCGCGTGGTCGACACCGCGTCGAGGGTCATGGTGGTTATCATGATGGTCTGATCTCTTGTTTTTATAGATCGGCCAGGCAACCGCCTGGCGTATCGTCGATCCAGAACAAACACAGGCTGTTTGCCAGCCCGTCCACTCGCGGTCAGTGAATCAGCATGCCGCCGTTCACATCCAGCGTGATACCGGTGAGGTAGGACGACAGGTCGCTGGCCAGAAACAGCGCGGCATTGGCCACGTCCTGCGCTGCGCCCAGGCGGCCCAAGGGAATGCCGTCGATGATCGCGTGGCGTCGCTCATCCTGCATCAGACCGCCGGTGATATCGGTATGAATCAGGCCGGGAGCGATGGAGTTGACACGCACCTGATCGGGGCCGAATTCCCGCGCCATTGCCTTGCCAAGGCCCAGCACGCCGGCTTTCGCTGCGCTGTAGTGAGGCCCGCCGAAAATACCGCCGCCGCGCTGGGCGGAAACCGAAGACATGCACACGATACTGCCCGAGGACTGGGCGCGCATGGTCGGGATCACCGCTTGTGACATGAGCAAGGTGCCGCGCAGGCTGACGTCGAGCACCTTGTCGTAATCGGAAGGGCGGATGTCCAGGGTCTTGATGGGTTGTGTGATACCGGCGTTATTCACCAGAATGTCGATGCGACCATAGTGCGCGATAATTTTGCTGACGGCCTCGTGAACCTGACGTTCGTCGGCGACGTTGGCCGCCAGGCCGAGATGACCTTCGCCCAGTGCGGCGGCGGCATCGCGTGCTGCGGACTCGTCGAGATCGATAATCACCACGCGTGCGCCGTGGTTGGCGAAGGTGATCGCGGTTGCGCGACCGATACCGCGTTCCGACGCCGCGCCGGTGATCACTGCAATTTTGCCTTGAAGTAGCATGAGGGTTACCTCTGATTATTGTTATTGGGTTCGATTCGGGTGATCGATGACTTCAGAGTGTTCCCGGTGCCGATCCTGAGCAATGCCGCAAAAATCACTGGATGCTGAAAAAAATTCACCTCTCGTCAATTCGACAGGCGAGTGGTTGAATGAATGAAACTCGAATAATCGGACACATCGGAGCATCCATGCGGCCTGATGACGATGCACCGCTGAGCCTGCCACCGCTGAAAGCGCTTCAGGCTTTCGAGCAGACGGCGCGCTTTGGCAACCTGGCAAGAGCCGCCGAAGTACTGGATCTGACGCCGTCGGCGGTCAGTCACCAACTGGCCCGGCTGGAGGCCTTGATTGGCCGGCAGTTGTTCGTTCGGGCCGCCCGTGGTGTGACCCTGACGCCGGTCGGTGAGCAGTATCTGAAAGATGTCTCCGGAGTGCTGCACAGTCTCGCCGTCGCCACCGAGCGTGCCGCCAGCGATGTCAGCCTCGATTGCCTGCGTCTGCATTCTGCGCCCAGTTTCGGGCTGCTGTGGCTGATGCCCAGGCTGGAAGCCTTTCGCGTAAGCCATCCGGACATTCAGATCAACCTGTCGTGTTCTTACGAGTCGCTGCATTTCAGCAGGGACAAGATCGACGTCGATATCCGGCATGGCAGGCCGAACTGGCCGAGTTATGAAGTGCGCACCTTGCGTGACGAGAAATTCGCTGTGCTGGCGTCTCCGCAGCTATTGGCGCGACGTCCGGTCGAGAGCGCCGCTGGCTTGCTCGACCGCGAACTGATTCTCTCCGAGGCCACACTGCTGAAATGGCCTGAATGGTTTGCCCGGCATGGTCTGGCTCGTCCGGAAAAGCCCTACGCGCTGAGTTTCGACCGCTCATACATGACGCTCGAAGCGGCTAGCCACGGTCTGGGGTTTGCATTGGAAAGTACGTTGCTGGCGCAAAAATACCTGGCCACGGGGGAGCTGATCGAAGTTGCCCCTCAAGCCCTGACTGCACCGGTCGCCGCGCACCATCTGGTATTCCCCAAGGCGCACTCCAGCTTCCCCAGAGTCAGGCGATTTCTGGAATGGATGGAAGGCGAACTGGGGCAGGGATTTGTGTTTTGAGCTGAACTGCCTGTGGTCTTGCAGTATGAGGCCGGGCGTCCCGGATGGCGTGCCAATGTGGAACATCGGCACGCCAGTCAAACGCGTCTAAACGACCAGCCGATGCGGTTGCCAGGCGCTGCCCTGCTGATCTTGCGCGTCAATCACCAGACTTTGCCTTGCGGGTGCATCAAACATCGAGCGCAGGTTCTTTTCGATGGTGTTGCACAGGTCTTCCATGCGGATCCGGTGCTGGCTGGCGCCGAACGGGGCTTGCAGGTCAGTGCCGATGCGGTCCATTGCCAGCAGTATGCAGCCGACCACCGTGGATATCGCCGGGGTGAACCAGCCCAGAGTGGTCACCATGCTCAGCGGCATGATGATGCAGAACAGGGTACTGAACAGTCTGGGGAAATAGACATACGGGTAGGGCAGCGGCGTATTGGCGATGCGCTCCATCCCGCCCTGGCAGTTGGACAGTTCGACCATGGTCGACTCCAGTCGCGCCAGGCGGATGCTGTCGATTCGCCCTCCGGCAAACTCTTCGGAGATCATGGCCGCCGAGCCATTGAGGATGTCATTGGGAAAGTTGTTGCTCTCTTTTGCGCGCTGAATCTCGGAATCCGATAACAGCCCTTCAAGTTTCGCTTTGCTGACATCGCCTTTCAAATGAGCGCGCAGTGCCCGCAGGTAAGCCACGTGACGATTGAACAGCACTTCTTTCACCGGGTTGCCGCGCTCATCGGCGTTGCCTTCAATCAAGGTCAGTACCTGACGGCCATAGCTGCGCGAGCTGTTGACCATCGCGCCCCATAACGTGCGTGCCTCCCACCAGCGGTTGTAGGCGCTGGAATTGCGAAAGCTGATCAGCACGATAAGCGCCGAGCACAACAGCGTAAGCGGCATCAGCGGGAGATCTATCCCAGCACCCTGGACCAACATGAAGTCCATGGTCACGGCCACGTCCCAGAGCAGAAGCCAGAACAGTGACCAGCCAACGTAGGTGACCGTTCTGCTGATGCACCGCCATTTTTTTTCAAAAGGACCAGACATTGCGGCACTCCTTTGCTGGGTTGGAAGAGGTTTGGCGCGGTCAATCAACACGCCACGCTGCAAACTTACTGACCGAGGCTTAAAGCTCGCTTAATTCTCCATGGTGGCGAAACAGTCACGCCTGTCTTGACCATGGCGGCCCATGCCGACAGCTGGAACCCCCGGCACAGTTGCGACCACACAGCCTTGTCGGTCCTCTTCGCTGACGGGCACCCGGACGTTTGCAATTCCTATCACTCTCGGACCGACGCCCCATTGCCTTGCCTGTTCACAAGCAAGTCGTCCGGCCAGACCCGTCTCGTCGCGTTGCTACGCAACTTACGCAATAGAGAGGGAGTTTCCATGAACATCAACCGAACCGGCAGCCCGCACCCCAGCATCGAGCTGGAGCGCTTTTATTCCGCATCGGAATCGTCTGCCTCCAGTTCCGTACGCGAGCTCAGCAGTGCCGAGCAGACCAATCTGCAAGCCATTACCGATTACCTGAAAGATCATGTGTTCGCTGCGCACAAACTGCCGTTGAGTGAGTCGGCCGTCGATCAGGACGCTGTTCATGCGCATAACGAGCAGATCGACAACATCATCGATACTCGCGCCAGACGCTTGCTGGACGAGGGCGAAACGCCTGCCAGCATTGGCGAAACCTTCGCCAAGGCGGAGAAGTTCGACAGGATGGCAACCACCGCTTCGACCGCGCTACGTGCCACGCCGTTTGCCGCTGCGTCGGTGTTGCAGTACATGCAGCCTGCCATCAACAAGGGCGACTGGCTGCCTACGCCGCTCAAACCCCTGACGCCATTTGTGTCCGGAGCGCTGTCCGGTGTCATGGATCAGGTGGGCACTACGGTCATGAATCGCGCCACGGGCGACCTGCACTACCTGAGCACCTCGCCTGAGAAACTGCATGATGCGATGGCTGCTTCCGTGAAGCGTCATTCGCCGGGTGTCATGCGTCAGGCGGTCGATCTGGGCATTGCCGTTCAGACTTACAGTGCGCGTAATGCGGTGCGCACCGTGCTGGCGCCAGCACTGGCATCCAGACCCGCCGTGCAGGGTGCGGTCGACATCAGCGTGTCGGCGGCAGGTGGCCTGGCGGCCAACGCGGGGTTCGGCAATCGGATGCTCAGTGTGCAGGCGCGTGATCACCTGCGCGGCGGTGCATTCGTGCTCGGCATCAAGGACAAGCAACCCAAGGCAGACTTGAGTGAAGAAACCGACTGGCTTGAGGCCTACAATGCGATCAAGTCAGCCAGCTACGCCGGCGCGGCGCTGAACGCCGGCAAGCGGATGGCGGGTCTGCCGCTTGACGTCGCCACCGACGGCCTGAAAGCGGTGAGAAGCCTGGTGTCGGCCACCGGTCTTGCGCAAAACGGGCTGGCCCTGGCGGGCGGCTTTGCCGGCGTGGGCAAATTGCAGGAGATGGCGACCAAAAATATCACTGACCCGGCCACCAAGGCGGCGGTCAGCCAACTGACCAATATGGCCGGCTCGGCAGGTGTGTTCGCAGCCTGGACCACGGCCGCAGTCGCAACCGATCCCGCAGTGAAAAAGGCCGAGTCGTTCTTGCAGGATACGGTTAAATCGGCGGCGTCGAGTTCGACCAGCTATGTAGCCGATCAGACTGTCAAGCTGGCCAGGGCGGGCATCGACGCGAGTAGTGAGGCGATTGCTGCGACGGGGGCATCCCTGCGTGACACATTACGTCGTCGCAATGTTCGTGAGCCGGACATCGAAGAGGGGGGCATTGCGGCGGGTTCGCCGAGCGCGGTGCCGTTCCAGCCAGGGCGCTCATAAGCGTCTCCAACCATAGCCGGTAAAGGAAAGGGGCGCCCTCTACGGAATGCGCCCCTTTGCTTGTTCCTCATGTATGCGTCGTATCAGAGCTCGGTGTGCTGGGTAGACGCCTTGGTCTTGTCATAGGCGTGCTTGACGTCGGTCATGGCGATGTCGCCAGTGGCCAGCTTCAGGTTATCGCTGTCGCTTTTGACGAGTGCGAACTTGCCATGGGTGGCGTCCACGCCATTGAGCTCGACACTCATGTCATCAAACTGCTTGCCGCCATTGGTGCGGACCAGCGTACCGAAATCGGTGGCTTTGAAACCGTCGACTTTCAGGTGAGTATCGGCGTTGAGTTGAATGACCTTGTCATCGGCGCCGTTGGCGCTGCTGTTAGTGATGTTCAGGTTGGTGACCTTTGCGCCTCCTTCGCCCTTGACCGTGATCATGTCTTCACCGACGTTCTGGGCGTGCACGTTATCAATGGTGACCTGCTCCGAGTTCTTGGCATTCACGTGGATGCCGTCGGCTTCGTTCTCACCCAAGTTCACGTTTTTCAGCACAGCGCCTTCGGCCAGTTCGAACAGGGGTTTCTGATGTTCGTCCTGGTCGCCGGTGCCCATCGACTTGTCGGCGGTAAAGGTTGCACCGTGGCCGTCATACACCTGGCCAGGACCGACTTCGATGGTGTCTTTCTCGACATTGACCTCGCCGGATTGCTCAAGAGAGCCCGTTGTATCCGAAACCGTGCCGTTGCCCGAGCTGCGGCCGGGATTGGCCAGTTGTGGGGTGACTTGAGGCGTTACGCTATCACCGCCACCGCCACCGCCACCGCCACCGCCACCGCCACCGCCACCGCCACCGGTTCCGTCCTCGGTCGAAGGCGTGCCGCTGCCGTCTGCGCCTGTCGACGCATAACTACCGCCGCCGTCACCTTCAGTGGTTGGGGATGTACCGCCACCATCGCCACCACCCGACGCTGCCGTTGTACCGCCGCCGTCGTCACCGCCTGAAGCCGCCTCAGTACCACCGCCACCGCCACCGCCTTCGGTCGATGGCGTACCGAGTCCGCCATTGTTCTGAAACGGGTCTTGCCACTCGTTGGAGTCCTGACCCGTGTCCTGTTTTTTATTGAGGTTCATGAGCATTTGCAGCAGCGATGTGACGAGCGCGCTGAGCAGCTTGACGACGTTGGACTGCGGGTCAGTTGCAGCACTGCTGTCGGTGGGGCTTTGAACCGTATTGTCGGGCTTTCCGAAACTGACGTCTTTCTGGCTGGCAGTGTCGAACAGCAGGGCACTCGGGTCGACGGCCTGTGCAGTGCTCTCATCGTTGAACGTATTGGTCTGTGGGCTCTTGCCGCTCAGCGCCGAGAAGTCCAACTGGGTTGAAGCGGGTTGGTAGGTGGTGGAGGAGTTGATACCGATGCTCATGGTGCTTTACCTCGATGGGATGGACATATGAACCAGCGTCGTCTTCCGGATTTACCGGCGTTGATCGCCGCGTCCTTGTCGGGCTCTATAGGTCGATGAGGACTCTGCCTTGGCGTTGCCCGAAGTGAGTGGCAACACGGTGGGATGGGTTCCCGTTTGTGTGCGTTGACTGGCGATGATCCCGATGTACGTGTCTGGAGAGGCAGACTCGCCCCAAGGAACCAAAACACCTTGCCCTCCGACTCAGTGCGCGCACGCCAGCAAAAAAATGGTGTGGACCCACATCGCACTCAGAGGCCGTGAAATGAACAAAAATGATGAGTATCAAACGCTTATAAATGAGATTTGCGCGCTCAGCCTGATCTCCGAACCCGAACGTTTTTACGAGTCAGCCAATTTCAAAATCAGCGACGTCGACTTCACACTTCACTATCAGGATCGCGACGAGGGGCGTGCGATTCTGATCTACGGGGATATGGGCGCGTTGCCCGCGCGCAATCGCGACAGCGCATTGCTGGCGTTGATGGACATCAACTTTCATATGTTTTCGGGTGCCCACAGCCCGGCTTTCTCCTGGAATGCCCAGACCGGCCGAGTGCTGCTGATGGGATCGATAGGCCTTGAACGAGCGACAGCCGAGGGCGTGCTGTTGTTGATGAAGTCCTTTGCCGACCTGGCCAGAG
The DNA here is from genome assembly GCF_020515645.1 of Pseudomonas sp. MWU16-30316. Taxonomy (NCBI): domain Bacteria; kingdom Pseudomonadati; phylum Pseudomonadota; class Gammaproteobacteria; order Pseudomonadales; family Pseudomonadaceae; genus Pseudomonas; species Pseudomonas sp. MWU16-30316. Next base: position 375,327 of record NZ_JAIZAZ010000002.1, read on the forward strand.
AGTGGCGCGAACACGGTTTCATGGGACCGGTGGGCACTGCGGGTGCCCCGCTCAATATGCCCGCTTCCAAGGCAACCATGCGTGATAATCCTGCGAGCGCCGGGAGGTTCCAATGATCGGCACACGAGTCGGCGGATCAGGCAGTACCGAGATCGTCCAGGCGAACCAGCCGCAGCCAGCTGCCGCTGTCGCCCAGGCTCATCCACACGCGGTAAGCCCGGGCAGCAACCCGCCGCTGACCGCCAGCCAGTCGGCCGCGCAGGCGCCGGAAAGCTCGGCGGCCGGCGCCGCTCGCCTGCCAGTCGCGCCGCGACATCTGCCGATTTTGCAGAAGTTTCGTGCCGAACAGCCCACCGTACAAGGCACTTCCACACCGACTATCAGCTCTAACGCGGCCCTGCTGATCGGCAGTTTGTTGCAGTCTGAAAAGCTGCCCTTCGAAGTCATGGCCGCCCGGTTGGCGCCTGAGCGTTATGAGTTGAAACAGTTTCATGGCTCCGACTTGCAGCAAACGCTCGGACGATTCGCTGAGCCAGGGCATGTGCCAGGCAAGGCCGAGACCGAGCAACTGATCAAGGGCTTTGCCCAGTCGCTCGCAGACCAGCTGGAACACTTCCAGCTCATGCACGACGCGACGGCTGATGGATTCGGCCCCGGAGGGCTGCGCGACCGCAACACGCTGGCGGTCAGTCAGGCGGCGCTGGGCGAATACGCCGGTCGGGCGAGTAAGTCCATCGAAGCAGGGTTGAACCACAGTCTCGCGGTGCTGGACGAACGCATCGCCGCACTGGACAGTCAATTGGAGGGCGCCAATGAGGGCAGCAGACCGGGTCTGCTGATGGATAGACAGGCGCTGGAAACGGCCAGAGCGATGCTGAGCGACTTGCACGCCGACTTCTGCAAATCGCCTGAAGCCAAGCGGCTGAATGCCGTTGCCGCTCACACGCAAATGGATGCTCTGATCGACAAGCTGAACGTTGATCGCAACTCGGTCGGCGGCTGGAAGGGGGTCGGTCCGATCGTCGCGGCAGCGGTGCCGCAGTTTATGGTGTCCATGCTCCACCTGGGGTATATCCGTACGGCCACCGGTGACGCGATGAAAGATGCCGTTCCCGGAAAGAGCGCCGACGCCAGCATGAAGAGGGCCCTGGCCGTAGGACTGACTGCCGGGGTGGCTCATGAGGGCATTACCAACCTGTTGAAGCCGATCGTGCAGGCCGGGTTTCAGAAAACCGGCCTCAACGAACGGCTGAATATGGTGCCACTCAAAGGGATCGATACTGACTCGGTGATTCCCGACCCTTTCGAGTTGAAGAACGACAACGGCGCACTGGTCAGAAAAACACCTGAAGAAGCCGCTGAGGACAAAGCCTTCGTCGAAAGCGAGCGAGCGGTTTTGAATCAGAAAAAGGTTCAGGTTTCGTCCACCCACCCGCTGGGTGAGATGATCCCCTACGGCGCCTTTGGTGGCGGGCAGGCGGTACGCCAGATGCTGAATGATTTCAATCTGCTCAATGGCCAGACCCTGTCGGCCAGAGCGGTGACCTCCGGGATCGCCGGGGCCATATCAGCCACCACCCAGACCATTGCACAGCTGAACTCGACCTATGTCGATCCGCGCGGACGCAAGATCCCGGTCTTCACCCCGGACCGCGCCAATGCCGACCTGGGCAAGGACCTGGCCAAAGGCCTGGACCTTCGCGAGCCGGCGGTACGCACCGCGTTCTACAGCAAGGCTGTTTCAGGTGTGCAGAGCGCAGCGCTGAACGGCGCGCTACCGCCGGTGGCAGTCCAGCCCGAAGGTACATCCGGCACGCTCAGCGCGGGTAATATCCTGCGCAACATGGCGCTGGCGGCAACCGGTTCGGTGTCTTACCTGTCGACCCTGTATGCCAACCAGTCGGTTACGGCCGAGGCCAAGGCCTTGAAAGAGGCGGGCATGGGCGGCGCAGTGCCGATGCTGCCGCGTACTGAAAGCGCCTGGAACACTATTCGCCATCCGGACAGAGCTTCACTGCCGCATACGTTCCAGCCGGATACCCTGGGTGGTGTCCCCAGAGCCGTTGAAAACGCCTATCACATGGCCAGGGGTGCGCTGCAATTACCGACCCAGGTGGTGGTCGATACGGTGCGTGTCGTGGAAGACGGCGTAGCAAGCGGCGTGTCCTCGTTGCGCGATGCACTCAAACCAGCGGAAACATCATCGCCAGCAGTTGATGACGCCGCTGCTGTCGAACTGACGGCGATGGAGGAGGGGCGCCGACGCTGACGAAAGCAACCAGGGCTGAGCCTTTCTTTTGGAACCGACAGCGCCAGGCAGCCACTCACTGCCTGGTCAGCTCAGGCTTTTCTTAAAGGACTATGACGATGAATACCTCGCAACATGAGTTTTCCCGTTTCATCACTGCGCTGGGTACCCAGCTTGGCACTTCGCTTACCTGGCAGAACGGGGTATGCGCGCTGTATGACGGCCAGGATAACGAAGCCGCCGTCATCGAGCTGCCCGAGCACAGTGAAATGGTCATCTTTCATTGCCGCGTCGGGCGCTGCCCTGAACGCACTGCCGATTTGCAGCATTTGTTGAGCCTGAACTTCGATGTCGCCCGTTTGCACGGTTGCTGGTTTGCCGTCGATCAGGGCGATGTACGCCTGTGTGCGCAACGTGAGCTGGTGTCGCTCGATGAGCCAGCCTTTTGCGACGTGACACGTGGCTTTATTGCTCAGGCACGCGAAGCCCGCGCATTTCTGCACGCCTGAGCAGACGGGTTTGCACGCAAAAGCGCCGCTTCCATGCGGCGCTTTTGCGTTGTTTCAACTATCAGCTTTTGACTTCGAAGCCCGACAGTTTCAACTCGCCAGCCGCCTCTTTCAGCGATGCCGAGGGCCGCGACAGCTCCCCGTCGAACGTGTAGCCGATGGGTTTGTCCTGGTCTTCGCCATAGATGAAATTGATTCGCCCGAGGGTCTTGTTCACGCTCAGCGACGCACCGCTGTTGTAGCTGATCAGTGGCGTGGGTGACGTGAAGTTCTCGGTCTGCGGTGGCGCATGGAACACCACCAGCCTTTTGATCCTCATGTTGTTGCGATTTTCCAGAAGGCCGGAGAGTTCGGTCTGCGTCAGCGTACCCCTGCGGCTGCCTTCGTCGATCTCGTCGATCAGCGAGTCTTTTGGTTCAAGGCGTACCCGGGCGAGGGTGCCCTGGCTGTTTTCAAGCTGCTTGACCATGGCGCTGAGCGTCGGGTCCTGACGCATGTACTCGGCGACCCTGGCGGCGTTGCCGGGCGCACTGGCTTCGCGTATCGAACCCATGATTCTGGTGAGGATGCTTTCCTTGCTCAGGCCGGACAGGTTGGTCTTGCTGGTTTCGAAGCGGGCATTGTCCAGCACGCTGTGATTGCTGATCGACGCTTCGTGTTGCACGGCCGCCCGTTTCAGGTCTCGAAGCGCCTTGTATTGCGTGTCGTTCTGCGACGGTCTGTCGGCAAACAGCGCTTTGAGCTCGTCAAGTCGTGCCTGAGTGGCCTGCTCAGGGTCCATGTCGGCGTAAAGCGCGTTCAGCGGATCCTGCAGCGCTGCAAGCCTGGCTGTCGTGGCTTTATCCTTGAAGGCTGCAGCGAGACTTTTCGACAGTTTGTCCAGGCTCTCGGTGCTCATCGGGGTCGCTACGTTAAAGCGGAACTTGACCCGTTTGACGGTTTTGTCATCGATGGTCACGTTCGCTGCGACGCCCAGGTTATTGGCCGCCGATTGAGTCGCTGGCGTCGGCCCGGCAGCGGAGGCCGGGGTCGCTGTGGCGTTGGTATGCGTGCCACCGATCTGCCCGCGTGCCTGCCCGCCGAAGATCAGACTGTTGAAAAAGCGCGGCCGGTTCTTGCCGCCTTCGCGCAGTTCTGTCTTGTCGTTCTTCTGAGTGAGGGAGTAATCGGTGTAGCTCAGCAGGTTGACCGTGACATTCGCCGCCACGCCCAGACGCGCAACGGCGGAAAGCGGCGCGCTGTCGGCCTCCGACAGACCGAAGCCGACGCGCATATCAGCGCTGAAGCCTGTCGTGATATCGAAATTGAAGCGCCGCGCTTCATAGGTTTCGTGGTCCTTGACCTTGTTCAACAGCTGCAAGGGGTTGAGCTTGCCTTCGAACAGGTCGTCGACGAATCCGTCGATTTCGTCGTCCGCTACATTGAAGATCACCCCGGCACGCTGGCTCGCGGCAGCGGTTGCGGTCACGTCTCCGCCAAGACGGAAGTTCGGGGTCATCTTGCGGTTGTTACCGATATCGACGCTGCGGGCAGGGTGGTTTTCGTCGAAAAAGCCAGGCCAGTAGTCCTTGCCACCCCCCACGCCGCCGCTGATATTGCCGGCCGCTTCTCTCATCAGGTACAGGGTCACGCCACCTTCGCAACGTTCAGCACTGAAGAGGTAGTTGCGATTGCCGGTAGCCCCGGCGGTCGGCCACGGGCCTGTCGACTTGTCGGCAAGGACGGCGAACGGGCTGGTCAGGTTCAGCCCGTAACTGCGTTGCACGCCGATTTCATCGTCGCCATGCTCCAGGTTTTTAAGCATGGCCTTGAGCGTGTCGGCCAGCTCGGACTGATCCTGGCTGCCGGTTGCCGCGCGCATATTGACGCTGACAGCGTGGTCGGATTTCTTGAGTGCATTCGAGAACGCCTTGACCGCGTCATACGCGCCTTCCAGTGCTGCGTTATCGGTAAAGCCCATGTCGGTGACCTGCTTGACCGGGTTCTCGCCATAGGTCACATCGCGTAACGAGGTCAATTCCGCTTGCAGCCTGGGCAGGTCGCTGCTGCGTGCCAGCAGCTCAACCTTGCCAATCAGCGCGCCGAGGTCTTTCAGGGTGACCAGATCCAGCGCCAGGCGGGCCTTGCTCAGCCCGTGATCTTCATTGGCATCGCGGCGTTGACCCAGACCGATATCGGTTTTGGTGTGAGAAAGCTTTACCCCGTTGTCTTTCAGCCGCTTGAGCGTTGCGGCCGTTGGGTTTTCTGCGGACGGGGCGACCCGGGTCAGTGCGTTATCCAGCTCATTGACGAAATCATGGCCGGAGCTTTTGAAGTTGAGCATCGACCCCAGTTCAGCCAGCTTCTTGCCTAGCTGAGTGCGTTTCGACGACTTTGCCAATTCGCTGTGCTGGTTGAGCACGCCGTCGTTCTGCCTCAGGTTTTTGAGCTTGCCGTAATCCTTGCCGATGTTCTCCAGCGCGGTCCTGGCGTGCTTCTCCAGTTCGTCGCGGAATACTTCCAGTTCTTTTGCTAGCTCGGCGCCTTCAGGGCCAAGCTGCAGGCGCGCAATCCGCGCCTTCAGATCGTTGCCCGGGGTCGGCGGTGCGCCGCCGGCTTCATGAATCAGTTCAAGTTGTTTGAACGCGATCAGCTCTTTTTTGTAGAGCTCCTTCAGGCCCTCGCGACCATGATAGCGATGCTGGATGTTGTTGCCGACGTTCTTCATCCAGCGAGGCGGTTCCAGCGTGTGCTTGTAGACATTGGCCCGAATAGCCTCGCTGGCGGCGGGACGATTGCTTTTCTCCATGCCGCTGCGCCCGAATGCATTAATGTCCAGCTTGGCCGTCAACCCGGTGCCTGGAATCCGCCAGGTCTTGTGCGCTCGCGTGATGCGATTGTAGACGTCGTTCAAGCCGTTTTTTTCCACGGGACGCTGTTCGAACGCTTGCCACTGCCCCTCTTTCAGTTGCATCAGGCCTTGACCGGCGGCGTCCTCGACCTGGACGCTCAAGCGATTGTCATCATTGCTGTACAGCGCTTTGACCGGTTGCCCGTCAGGTGCTGCGAGCGGCGTCCATTTGGCGGCCAACTGGCCTCCGAATCGGGTTGCCTGCCATGCCTCTCTGGGCATGCAGTAAAGCTTGCCGGTGCTGCTCAGTGCGTAAAGGTTGTGTTTTTCGTCCAGGGCCAGTTCCTTGATGTCTCCCTCGATTGCGGACGTATCCAGATCAATGGGTTTGTGGTCCTTGCTATGGGCCGTCAGCCTGTTCTGATCATCGAGCACAACAAAGCGCTTGTCGCTGACCATGGCAAAGGCGGTCACGACCCGATTCTCCAGCCCTGCGATTTCCTTGCCCATCGCCACCTTGGTCGAGCGTGCTATCTGGGCCAGCGCCGTATTGTGGTCGAAGGCGACATTGGGGTGTTTAGGGGCCACATCCAGCCTGAGCAGCTTGCCACCTTTCAATACGTAGGCGTTGCTGTCGGCTCCGCGTTGCAAGCGATCCACCTCCTTGATGCCAGCATCTTTCCAGCACTGTGGCGTCGCATCCCAACGCTGGATACGACCGGCGCTCAGGCCGACCAGCCCGGCACGGTCGAGGTGCAGGCGGTCAGCCCCGGCGGGCGCTGGCATAACCGTCAGGCCGCGTGTGTTGTCCAGTACCAACGCATTGGTCAGGTTCCAGCCGCTTTCCAGTTTCGTACCCTGCTCATCGAGCGCATGGGAGTGCACCTCGCCCTGACGATTCCTGATCAGCGCGTGCACGCGACCGTCATCGCCACTGATGAATCCGCTGACGCTGTTGTGGCCGCCCATGGGTTGATCGTCCAGCCTGTAGCCGGCCCGCTCCGGCATCAGGCGCAACATCGGGTCGTTGCTTTCGAAGGCGCTGCGATCAGTGCTGTAAAGCCTGCCCTGCGTGTCTGCAATAAATAGCCTGTCGTTGCTCAGGGCAACTTCGGCGGCCTGTGCCTGACCACCGTCGAGTTCAAGGGCTTTGGTTTTTTTCGGGGTCAGCCCACCAATCACCGGACTCATGTCGGCCAGCAGGACGGTCTGCACGTCCGAGCCGCTGAGCAGTGCCGCGGTATCGTCAGGGGCAACCGAAAATGACTTCAGGTCGTTGAACTCGGCGTGCGGCATGAACGGGCTGGAGAGATCGACGACGACATCGTCACTTTTGGCGTAGACCGAGCCGTTGCCTCCGGTTATCAGGCGGTTGAAAGCGATGTCCTCGATATCATCCACTGGTTTCCAGCGAGCGGCGAGCGGTTCGAACTGGTACAGCCGGTCTTCGTGCACGCGCAGGCGGTCGCCGCTGGTGGTCTGATGGACCTCGGTGAGGTGGGCGATATGGGCCTTGCCTGGCAACTCCTGGCTGCGCCGCCCGTCAAGGGTGTCGAGATGAATGTGGTTTTCTTCACGCTGCATGTTCACCGGCGGAGGTTTCCCGCCTGCTACCGGCAGTGTGGGCTCGCTGCTGCGGATGACGGCCAGCGAGCTGTCGTCCTGCGCCAGATGCAGCAGATGCCCGTTGGCTTGCAGAAGTTGGTGGCCCTGCGCGCCTTGCTCACTCTGCTGCGCCAGATAGGTTTGTCCGGGCTTGGCGAGTATGTCGTCCAGCAGCGCGGCCATGCCGGGCGTCTTGAACGAAGAGAAATCCGGCTTGCCGTCGGCACTCAGCCTGACAGTGGCCTGTGGTTGCGCATTGCGTAGCCGTTGCTCGCTCCTGAGCGCGGAGCGCCCGCTGGTGCCAGGTTCCAGACCGGGGTTGCGCGGCGCAAGCGGCTCTTCAGGATCGTCGGCTTTGGTGCCGGAACTGCTTGCCGTGTTCGTGTCGACAGGTTGCATTGACTGGCGTGTACCATCGGAGCCTTGCAGGCGGCTGCCAGGGTTACGGCGTTCGCGCATAGCGCTGGCGACCGCCTCTTCGTCAGTCATGGGCTCTGCGGAGAGCTGCTGCGAAGCGCTGTGTGTGAGCTGATCCTGCGGAAGATTGAATGTGACACGGCGATTGTTACGGGGGGCAGTGCCTGTCCGCGCCGATCCTTCTTCTATTTCATGCGTCGTCGTCCCTGACGCGTTTGCCCTGTTCGCACTGGTGCGCAGAATGGACTTGGGAGGCTGGTCGCTGCGTGGCGCCGGGTTATCCGGCAAACGATTGCCACGACCGGTATTTCTGCCGGCCTCGCGACTGGAGCGCGGCGCTGAGCTTGAGGGTGTTTGTGTACTGGGCGATCTGGCGGCCGATTGCCGGGGTGCCTTGGATTTCTGGAAAACCTTGCCGACGCTTTTCAGCAGCCGTTTTCCCATGCTCCCCAGGGAATGTGAGGAGCGCTGGGTCGGCTGTTCAGTTTGCTGCCGCAGATTTGAAGGGTTGTCGGCTCTTGCTGTTGCTTCTGGCGAAATGACGTTACCGGTATTGCGGTTGACCGTTGGTGCCTGCACGGTGCATCTCCCTTTCCATTTGCCGCCCGACGACGGCGATTTTGTAACCCTTTGAAAATTCCTTCAGCTTCTGTGTGGCATGGGAAAGGCACCGGTTCCACAGAAAAACAGATGGCTGAAACGTTTCAGGCTTGTGCGTACGCAAGCGAAATACGCGTTGCAGGGAACTGGAAAGGCGGGCGTGCCACGTAGGGGGACACGTTCAGGACATTCCGCACATGGCCGCCGTTGCCCTCCACGTTTCGTCTCCTCGTTTGCTGGCTCGTTCGATACAGATCGCCGTCCTGGCCTTGGGGTCGCTGTGTGTGGGCTGTCAGTCAGTCGATGACTCACAGCCGCGCCTGGACCGCTTACCGCGACTGGTCGCCGGGCTGGGGCATCGCTCTGACGACGCGCAGGCAAACCCTCTGGCTGCAACGACTGTTTCCGATTTGCCCGTCTACAACGGCGAGGACGTTTGGCAACGGGTAGCGCAGCGATGCCGGCTGGTGGACGGGCAGGGCGTCAATGAACGTATTGCTCGTCAGCGTGACTGGCTGCTGAACAATAGGGGCTTCCTGACCGGGGCCAGCAAGCGCGCCACGCCTTATCTGCATTTCATTGTCGAGCGCCTGGATGAGCGCAACATGCCATTGGAACTGGCACTCTTGCCCATGATCGAGAGCTCCTACAATCCCTTGGCCAACTCCCCGGCGGCGGCAGCGGGCCTCTGGCAGTTCATCCCGTCCACCGGTCGCCAGTTCAACTTGAACCAGAGCGCTACCTACGACGCCCGCCGCGATGTCGTAGCGTCAAGCAAGGCGGCGATGGATTATCTGACTCGCCTGCATGATCAGTTCAATAACGACTGGCTGTTGGCACTGGCGGCCTATAACGCAGGCGAGGGTACGGTTGCACGAGCGATCGACGCCAACCGTCGGCGTGGCTTGCCTGTCGACTACTGGCATTTGAATTTACCCCGCGAAACCCAGGACTACGTTCCGCGCCTGCTGGCACTCTCGCTGGTGGTGCGTAATCCAGGCGCCTACGGCGTGCAACTGACGCCGGTCGCCAACATGCCGTATTTCGATGTGGTTGAGCTCAACCACACGGTAGACCTGACTCAGCTCGCCGCCACCACCGGGGTAGATGAGGCGCAGTTGTTGCGCCTCAACCCGGCATTCCTGCGAAAAAAGACCCCGGATGGGCCGGGACGCTTGCTGATTCCCAAGACCCACACGCAGGTTTTGACTGCTGGTATCGAGCGGATCACCGGAGAGTCGCCGACAACCGCTGTCATCCCGCCCAGCTCCGGAAAGCGCGTGATCGAGCGCCAGCCATCGTCGCAGGTGGCCGAGCGCGCTCCGACGCCTGGACCGTTGCAAGCAGCAGCGCGCGAGCAGACCGTAGGCCTGATGCAGGTGCTTGGGCGCGAGCCGGCACCGGAATCGGTGCAACCGGTCAGACGTGAACCTCAACCGAAAGTGGTGCAGGTTGCCAGGCAGGAACCCTTGCCCGGCGCCGCGCAACCCGTTAAGGCTGCCGAGCGGGTGCCTGTATCCGACCCCAGCCAGCCTGAGCGTCTGGCGTCGTCGCAGGCGACACAGCTTGAATCGCAAAACGAGCGTTCGTTACTGGACCGCCGGATACAAAAGAGGCTGTACATCGATGACCGTTCGTCGCCACGCAAGCGCGACGAGATCGCGTACCGCGATGAGCCGCGTGAGCTGCCGAACGGTCCTCGTGTCGTGGTATACGCGAGCGATCCACGCCAATAACCTCTCGATTTTTTTCTCCTGAGCCCTTAAAGCACCTGAAAATTGACCTTTTTTAGTGCTTTTTCGCGTTTTCAGTGTGTGTCCGAAATCCTCGGAGGCAGAATTTTGCTCCTTTTTTTGCCGTTATAGGGGCGTAAAAAGGGCGGCTGACCGACCTGCACCAGATATGTTTCTCAATGGATCATGCAAACTTTGTAAAGAATTGTAAGGAAATACTTACACATATTTTGAAACAATCTCAGTGATGATGAGGTATCAGTGCTGCTTATGGAGGGAAAAGTTCACAGCGCCATAATCCTTGATTGCCAGATTGTCCTACAGTGAATCCTTTCAGCCGATTAGCCATTTTCAGAACCTGACAATCTAAATTCTGAAAAGGCGACGCGTTCGGATTACCGAATGCAGGTGTGGCAAAAAGCTATCGCGAGATGGGCCCAAGAAATGGGGGGATTCTGGATCCAACCAAATCAGCGATGTCGCACTGTTCGGAAATCCGACTGATAACTTGGTTGTATCCGCCCAGTTATCGGGCATTGTTTTGCAGTCCGGCACTTTATATTCGAACGTGTGGAGCAGGTTGGACATTGACAGGTTTATGCCTGAGTTTGTTAGTTGTAATGTTGTTGAAAGTTAATCTATTAAGTGCATGTGCTTTATTATTTTGGTTTGATCGATTTTTACTGTTGCAAAGAACTCACGCGTTGCGGCACACCGTGCAGGGGCATCGAAGTTCATGGGGTGGCTAACTGTTTTTTCTACGATTGGCAAGTTACAAATTTTTCGATTTCATTATGGCTCCTGATCGGGCATGCGCCCGGATCCCCAGCAGCTGTGGGGCCTGCGGCGATGCTTGGCCAGCGTAAGTCTATGATAATTTTGGAATAAGTATATATTAATAAGGTCATGTAAAAGCGCGTTCGCTATACCGAGTGAATCTTAAGGTGCTGGCGCTACTTGATAGTGATTCTCGAGTTTGTGAAATTTTTTACCATCGTTGGGGAACTAAATTACTATAGGTGTGCCTTGTAAGACGTGGTATTAATATTCCGCCTTCCTCCCGCTATGAGAGTGATCGATGAGCACAGACATTGATAACGACGTTCGAACGCGTTGGAACGTAACTGCATTATCGGCTGGTCATCAAATTGCAATGCACAGTGCGCTACTGGATATGGACTTGCTTCTTTGCGGGGAAACCGGCACCGGCAAAGACACCCTGGCCAGCCGGATTCACGAGCTGTCGAGCAGGACAGGGCCCTTTGTCGGCATGAACTGTGCGGCCATCCCCGAGTCGTTGGCAGAGAGTCAGCTATTCGGCGTGGTCAATGGTGCGTTCACCGGCGTGTGCCGCGCTCGCGAGGGCTACATCGAAGCCTCCAACGGCGGCACCCTCTATCTGGACGAAATCGACAGCATGCCGTTGAGCCTTCAGGCCAAGCTCCTGCGCGTGCTGGAAAGCAGGGGGGTCGAGCGGCTGGGCTCGACCGACTTCATACCCCTGGATCTGCGAGTGATCGCCTCGGCCCAGCGCCCGCTGGATGAACTGGTGGAACAAGGACTTTTTCGTCGTGACCTGTTTTTCAGGCTCAATGTGCTGACACTGCAGTTGCCAGCCTTGCGCAAGCGTCGCGAGCAGATTTTGCCATTGTTCGACCAGTTCACCCAGGACATCGCCGCAGAGTGTGGCCGCTCCGCTCCAACGCTCGACAATGGGCGTGTACAGATCCTGTTGAGTCATGACTGGCCCGGCAACGTGCGCGAACTGAAGTCCGCTGCCAAGCGATTTGTCCTCGGATTGCCGTTGCTGGGCGCCGAGCCGGTCGAAGCGCGTGACCCGGTAACAGGACTGCGCATGCAGATGCGCGTCATCGAGAAAATGCTCATCCAGGATGCCTTGAAGCGGCATCGCCACAATTTCGACGCTGTGCTAGAGGAACTCGAACTGCCCCGGCGGACCCTCTACCACCGCATGAAAGAGCTGGGGGTTGCTTCGCATATCGACCTGGCAGCCGAGTCCTGAATCGCCGCTGCGCTCGCGCAACGCCGATGCCATTGGAGTCATGAAATGAATCTCGATGATGAGTTTGACGATGACCTGGATGCGGAGCGCGTACCCAATCTGGGGATCGTTGCCGAAAGTATTTCGCAGCTCGGCATCGATGTCTTGCTGTCGGGCGAAACCGGCACCGGTAAAGACACCACTGCCCGGCGCATTCACAACATGTCCGGGCGCCAGGGGCGCTTCGTACCGATGAACTGCGCGGCCATTCCGGAATCGCTCGCCGAGAGCGAGCTGTTCGGGGTGGTGAGTGGAGCCTACACCGGCGCGGACCGTTCTCGAATGGGCTACATCGAAGCGGCGCAGGGTGGAACCTTGTATCTGGATGAGATCGATAGCATGCCGCTCGCCCTCCAGGCCAAGCTGCTGAGGGTGCTTGAAACCCGAGCACTGGAGCGTCTGGGCTCGACCTCCACGATCCACCTGGATATCTGTGTGATTGCGTCGGCTCAGGCCTCTCTGGACGATGCCGTCGAAGAGGGGAAGTTTCGGCGCGACCTGTACTTTCGCCTGAACGTGCTGACCCTCAAACTGCCGCCGCTGCGCGATCAGCCCGAGCGTATCCTGCCGTTGTTTACTCGGTTTGTGGCGGCGTCGGCCAAAGAACTGAACGTCGCGATTCCCGATGTATGCCCGTTGCTGCAGCAGGTACTGACGGGGCATCGCTGGCCCGGCAATATCCGCGAGCTCAAGGCCGCTGCAAAGCGTCATGTGTTGGGCTTCCCCTTGCTGGGGGCTGACTCGCAGACCGAAGAGCACATGGCGTGCGGGCTCAAGTTCCAATTGCGGGCGATCGAAAAGGCCTTGATTCAGCAAGCGCTCAAGCGCCACCGCAATTGCATCGACGCGGCCAGCCTGGAGCTCGATATTCCACGTCGTACGCTCTACCGTCGCATCAAGGAATTGAGCATCTGATTTTTTGCAGAAGATCTGGAACCGATTCGCGGACACATGCCACCTAGCTGTACCAAGCAATTACGCTGGTACAGACGAAGGGGTATGACGTTATGACTATCATGAGTTCTCTGGCGGGTGCGGGTCGCGGTGTAGTCAACACGATCGGTGGTGCCGCTCAGGGCATCAACAGCGTAAAGAGCAGCGCCGACCGTAATGCTGCACTGGTGAGCAACACCGGCAGCACTGACAGCATCGACGCTACTCGCTCCAGCATCAGCAAAGGCGATGCAAAAAGTGCCGAGCTTGACGGCACCGCGAACGAAGAGAACGGCCTGCTCCGCGAGTCGAGCATGCTGGCGGGCTTTGAGGACAAGAAAGAGGCGCTTTCCAACCAGATCGTCGCAAGCAAGATCCGGAACTCGGTCGTCCAGTTCTGATTTCTTGACGCCCCTTCGTACCTGAGGGGGCTGCTACTTTTAGGAGGTTGTGATGCAGAGTCTCAGTCTTAACAGCAGCTCGCTGCAAACCCCGGCAATGGCCCTTGTCCTGGTACGTCCTGAAGCCGAGACGACTGGCAGTACGTCGAGCAAGGCGCTTCAGGAAGTTGTCGTGAAGCTGGCCGAGGAACTGATGCGCAATGGTCAACTCGACGACAGCTCGCCATTGGGCAAACTGCTGACCAAGTCGATGGCCGCGGATGGCAAGGCGGGTGGCGGTATCGAGGATGTCATCGCTGCGCTGGACAAGCTGATCCATGAAAAGCTCGGTGACAACTTCGGCGCGTCTGCGGACAGCGCCTCGGGTACCGGACAGCAGGACCTGATGACTCAGGTGCTCAATGGCCTGGCCAAGTCGATGCTCGATGATCTTCTGACCAAGCAGGATGGCGGGACAAGCTTCTCCGAAGACGATATGCCGATGCTGAACAAGATCGCGCAGTTCATGGATGACAATCCCGCACAGTTTCCCAAGCCGGACTCTGGCTCCTGGGTGAACGAACTCAAGGAAGACAACTTCCTTGATGGCGACGAAACGGCTGCGTTCCGTTCGGCACTCGACATCATTGGCCAGCAACTGGGTAATCAGCAGAGTGACGCTGGCAGTCTGGCAGGGACGGGTGGAGGTCTGGGCACTCCGAGCAGTTTTTCCAACAGCTCGTCCGTGATGGGTGATCCGCTGATCGACGCCAATACCGGTCCCGGTGACAGCGGCAATACCCGTGGTGAAGCGGGGCAACTGATCGGCGAGCTTATCGACCGTGGCCTGCAATCGGTATTGGCCGGTGGTGGACTGGGCACACCCGTAAACACCCCGCAGACCGGTACGTCGGCGAATGGCGGACAGTCCGCTCAGGATCTTGATCAGTTGCTGGGCGGCTTGCTGCTCAAGGGCCTGGAGGCAACGCTCAAGGATGCCGGGCAAACAGGCACCGACGTGCAGTCGAGCGCTGCGCAAATCGCCACCTTGCTGGTCAGTACGCTGCTGCAAGGCACCCGCAATCAGGCTGCGGCCTGACCGACAACCGCCTGACGGAGAACTCACGTGACCATTTCCCACCTTGGTAATGTTAAAAGCATCTCGCCGGAACTCGGGCAGGATGTGCCACAGGGGCTCGTTTCAGAACCGGCCCAGGCGGATGTCGACATCTTCACCGCTGCCACGCAGCCGGACGGCGTTTCAAGTGGAGCGCCGCTTTCCGAGCATATCGCCAGCGCAATTTCCGGCGGTCTGGGCGAAACCGAAAAAATGTCTCAGCAAGCGATGCGGTCGATGAAGAAAGCCTCCGGGACTGGAGACGCGCTGGATATCGCGGCGATGACCAGAACCTTGTCGCAATGCTCGTTGCAGACTGCGCTCACCACCAAGGTGGTGAGCAAGACTGCGCAGGCGCTCGACAAGCTGACTAACTTGCAGTAGAGGTTTCCGTGAAATTTCTGAGCGCAGGGCTGTTGCTGATTTGCATGGTGTTGCTCGGCGGCTGCAGTGATGAAACCGATCTTTTCACCGGCCTGTCCGAGCAGGACTCCAACGAGGTCGTTGCGCGCCTTGCCGATCAGCATATCGACGCGCGCAAACGTCTGGAAAAAACCGGCGTTGTCGTCACCGTCGCCACAAGCGACATGAACCGCGCCGTCAGGGTGCTCAACGCTGCCGGCCTGCCACGTCAGTCCCGCGCCAGTCTGGGGGATATCTTCAAGAAAGAAGGGGTCATTTCGACCCCGCTCGAAGAGCGCGCCCGCTACATCTATGCCCTGTCTCAGGAACTCGAAGCGACACTTTCGCAGATAGACGGCGTCATCGTGGCCAGGGTGCACGTGGTACTTCCGGAACGCATCGCACCGGGCGAACCGGTGCAACCTGCTTCTGCTGCGGTGTTCATCAAACACTCCGCAGTGCTTGACCCGGATAGCGTGCGCGGACGCATTCAGCAGATGGTCGCCAGCAGTATCCCCGGTATGTCGACGCAAGCGGCAGAATCGAAAAAGTTTTCCATTGTGTTCGTACCGGCTACCGAGTTTCAGGAAACCACACAGTGGGTCAGTTTCGGACCGTTCAAGCTGGACAGCGCCAATCTGCCGTTTTGGAACCTGATGCTCTGGCTGGTGCCGGCTGGCCTGGCGGTATTGCTGCTGATCACCGCGCTGCTGTTGCGCAGTGACTGGCGCGCTTCAGTGCTGCGGCGGATCGGCTTTGCCGGCCGGAGTCGCTCGACCGTACCGGCGCGCGCGTGATGGACCTGACCGCCGAGGACTATTGGACTCAGTGGTGGTGCAATCCCTGGCCATGGGCGCATCCGGGCTGGCAAAGCCGGTTCGCCGAGCGCTGCGGACTGACCGTCAGCGAATGTGAAGCCCTTATGGTCAGCCGTCACAGTGTGTTCCTGCAGAGTATCGGCATCACGCCAAGTCAACCGCCAATGCCTGCGGAGCCTGTTTTGAACTGGCTGGCGCTGACGCCCGTGCAGCGTGATCAGGCGCTGGATCTGGCGCAGCGCATCTGTTTTTCCCGTAACGAAAGCGACGGCCATGACGGGCAGTGGTGCTGGGCGCTGACCAAAGCGTTGCGCCCCGGTGTCTGGCTGGAGCTGGAGCGTGAAGATGCGCGCTTGCTGTTGGGTGCCTGGCTCGGGCCTGAGTATTGGTCGCGATTGCGTCTGGCCTGGGCGCCCGATGAGGTCACCGACAGACCTTGCGCGGCCCCCGAAAATAAACTTCAGACGTTGTGGCAGGCTGTTCTATGGCGTGTCACCGCGACCTGAGTATCCGCTCCTCTCTGCACCAGGAATTCTCCCATGCTTGCCAAACGCAGTATTACTTTGACTGCCGACGCGGTGCTGCCCGAGCCGGTATTGCGCCGTGAAGACATCGCCAACAGTTTGCTGGCTCGCGACATTCTGACTGACGCGCGCCGTCAGGCGGAGCAACTGCTGGTGCTTGAGCAGGCTAAAGCCGATCATCGGCATCAGGAGGCGCTTGCGCAGTTCTGGGAGCGTGCCAATGCCTTTCTGGACGAGCTGCACGTTCAGCGCGAAGCCTTGCAGCAGCAGGCCATGACTGCTGTAGAGGAACTGCTGACTGAGGCATTGTGCCAGTTGCTCGACGAAACAACCCTTGCCGAGCGCGCTCGGGCACTGGTCAGGAACCTGGCAGCCAGTCAGCTCAACGAAGCAGTGGCCACACTCAGCGTTCATCCGGAGATGGCCGAGCCGGTCGCCGAATGGTTGGCAGAGAGCCGTTTTGCCGAGCACTGGGAGCTCAAGCGCGATGCGACGCTGACCACCGAAAGCCTGCGCCTGAGCGACGCCAACGGCGCTTTCGAAATCGATTGGGCAACCCTTCGCAATGGGCTGGCAGGCGCGGAGCCAGCTGCCTGAAACAGACTCTTGCGGCGAAAATGGAACCGCTCCACCTGTTTGCTCCACTCAAGGTTTGAACCTTTCTGCTGGAGTATCAGGACATGATAAATTTCAAATCCCTGCAAAATAACCTCGATTCCACGCTCACTCGCGCGTTGTCCGACGTGGATGACGTGCTGGACGGGGGCAATGGGCATTTCACCGCCGACGACATCGATGCCTTCAGTGAGGCGAGCCAGCAGGCTGCGGTCAGCTCCAACATCGCTGATCAATGCCAGCAGGCTGGTTATAAAATGACCAAAAATGTCATCGATGGATTTCAGTGAGTTCGAGGAGGTCGTCGGCCTGTGGCGTGATCAGCGTCCGGCGAGCCCGCTCGACTGCTGGGTCGACGACGCCAACGCACGGCTGGAAATGGTGGGTGGCGGAGTCCGTTGCAGCATCGAATTACTCGACCCCTATGACGCCAACGACCCCCAGCGTATCGAAGCATTGCTCAGTCACGGCGGTGCCAGCCTGGCGTGTGCCTGTGACGGCGCGTTCGCCATCGATCCGCAAACGCGCTGCATGGTGCTGGTCAGCTGGATGCCTGGCCCCTGCGGCCTTGCCGATCTGCTGAACCGTCTGGAAAGCCTGGCCAATCAGCGCGCGGCCTTGCTCAGCCTGATGCACACCACTCTGGTCAATTCCGTGCCCGCCTTAGCCGGGCGCACGACCCTCAATCACCGGCAACCGGGAGTTTGAAATGCGCAAGGCCTTGATGTGGTTGCCTTTATTGTTGATCGGGCTGTCCCCCGCCACGTGGGCGGTGACCCCCGAAGCCTGGAAACATACGGCTTACGCCTACGATGCCCGGCAGACCGAGCTGGCGACAGCGCTGGCCGACTTCGCCAAGGAATTCGGCATGGCGCTGGACATGCCGCCCATCCCGGGAGTCCTCGATGACCGGATACGCGCCCAGAGTCCGGAAGAGTTTCTCGACCGTCTGGGCCAGGAATATCACTTCCAGTGGTTTGTGTATAACGACACGTTGTACGTCAGCCCCTCCAGCGAGCACACCTCGGCACGCATCGAAGTGTCCTCCGACGCGGTGGATGACCTGCAGACTGCCTTGACCGATGTGGGGCTGCTGGACAAGCGCTTCGGTTGGGGGGTATTGCCGAACGAAGGCGTGGTTCTGGTTCGCGGCCCGGCAAAATATGTGGAACTGGTGCGCGATTACAGCAAGAAAGTCGAAGCGCCGGAAAAGGGCGACAAGCAGGACGTCATCGTATTTCCGCTCAAGTACGCCAGTGCTGCGGACCGCACCATTCGCTATCGCGATCAACAACTGGTGGTCGCCGGTGTCGCCAGCATTCTCCAGGATTTGCTGGATACCCGTTCTCATGGCGGGTCCATCAATGGTATGGATCTGCTGGGGCGAGGCGGTCGCGGTAACGGTCTGGCGGGCGGTGGCAGCCCGGACGCTCCGAGTCTGCCAATGAGCTCCAGCGGCCTCGATACCAATGCGTTGGAGCAGGGCCTCGATCAGGTGCTGCACTATGGTGGCGGCGGCAGCAAAAGCAGTGGAAAAAGTCGCTCTGGCGGGCGGGCCAACATCCGTGTAACCGCCGATGTCCGTAACAATGCCGTGCTGATCTACGACTTGCCCTCGCGCAAGGCCATGTACGAAAAGCTCATCAAAGAGCTGGATGTTTCGCGCAACCTGATCGAAATCGACGCCGTGATTCTCGACATCGATCGCAACGAGCTGGCAGAACTGTCCAGCCGCTGGAACTTCAATGCCGGGAGTGTCAACGGGGGCGCCAACATGTTCGACGCTGGCACCAGCTCCACCCTGTTCATTCAGAACGCCGGCAAGTTCGCCGCCGAACTGCATGCGCTGGAAGGTAACGGCTCGGCGTCGGTGATCGGCAACCCGTCCATTCTTACCCTTGAAAACCAGCCGGCCGTGATCGACTTCAGTCGCACCGAATACCTCACCGCGACCTCGGAACGCGTGGCCAATATCGAGCCCATCACCGCAGGCACCAGTCTGCAGGTGACTCCGCGCTCGCTGGATCACGATGGCAAGCCTCAGGTGCAACTGATCGTCGATATCGAAGATGGTCAGATCGACATCTCCGACATCAATGACACGCAGCCAAGTGTGCGCAAAGGCAATGTCAGTACCCAGGCCGTCATAGCCGAGCACGGTTCGCTGGTCATCGGTGGTTTCCATGGTCTTGAAGCCAACGACAAGGTCCACAAGGTTCCGTTGCTGGGCGACATTCCCTACATCGGCAAGCTGCTGTTCCAGTCACGCAGCCGTGAACTGAGCCAGCGCGAGCGCCTGTTCATCCTGACGCCAAGACTGATTGGCGATCAGGTCAACCCGGCTCGCTATGTGCAGAACGGCAACCCTCACGACGTCGATGATCAGATGAAAAGGATCAAGGAACGGCGTGACGGCGCTGAGCTGCCTACCCGTGGCGACATTCAGAAAGTCTTCACGCAGATGGTTGATGGCGCTGCGCCAGAGGGCATGCATGATGGCGAAACACTGCCCTTTGAAACCGACAGCCTGTGTGACCCGGGCCAGGGCCTGAGCCTCGATGGCCAGCGCTCGCAATGGTATGCCCGCAAGGACTGGGGTGTGGCTGTCGTGGTCGCGCGCAACAATACCGACAAACCGGTGCGGATCGACGAGAGTCGCTGCGGTGGTCGCTGGGTCATCGGCGTCGCCGCCTGGCCCCATGCATGGCTGCAACCGGGCGAGGAAAGCGAAGTGTATATCGCGGTACGTCAGCCACAGATATCGAAAATGGCCAAAGAGAGCCGGCCATCACTGCTCCGGGGGGCAAAGCCATGAAGATCAGCAGCGTTGCAGTCGTGTTGGTGGTGTTCGCTACCCTGACCGGGTGCGCCACCCACGGTTGTTCGGGAACTGCCTGCAAACGCCCGGACTCCACCAGCCGCGAACTGGTCATCTGGTGGCCTCCGGACATGCGTGACGGTCTTGACGACCAGGACCACGAGCGTGATTACACCGTCGTGAAGTTAAGGGACTAGACATGATCGAGGTCGAGGAGAAAACAGCGTTCTACTACAACGTTGCGGCGCAGAGTCCTGCGGTCTGGCCGGTGGCAAACGGAGTGTCTTTCGTCAGCCGGCGCGAGCATCATGACTGGGGCATTGCGCTGCACATCGAGGGTCGAGCGCTGCGTCCCGAACAACTCAGAGAGGCGCTGCAACTGAGGTTTTCACAAGCCGAACGATTCAATGACTACTTTCTGTTCCTGGATATGCGGCGTGATTTCGTGGTGTGGCACGCGGTGAGCGACGCCCCCTATGCCGTCACCAACCTGGATGATATCCGGCGAAACGAGCTGATACTGGCAGGCCTGGATCATCTGGCTTAGGAGATAACACCCGCGTGAAAAGAAGACCGCCCCATCTGGGGCGGTCTTTTTTTGCGCAGATGCAATCCAAAAGCATCAGGCAGTTACTGGTCATGCGGAGCTCGGTCGGTTTTCGACACTGCACAGCTGTCACCCCGGCAGCGAGCACTGCCATCAGGATGGGACGACCAGGCCAACTGCGGACGCCAGCGATAAAAAAGACCATAGCCGAGATCAAGCAGCGGCCTGGTCAAGCGCCATGGCTACGGCGCAGCCCCGACATCCAGGCCGACAATGGGCAATGCAGCCCTGTATGACCCGGTATGACTCTGTCTGTGATTCATGCAGGCTTCGACGACCGCGAGATAACGTCGGTTGAGGTCACTTGGCTGGAAGGGTACGCGTATGGCTAAACAGCCATCACAGCTCGACTTCGACCTGAATCACTTCATCGGTGACTTCGTCCAGTTGCCGAACCACTTTGTAGATGTGGCCGACAGCCTGCAGGGTGGGGCGGGGGATGTATTTGCCGACCTTGGAGCGGTACAGCGTGCGGGTCAGCCAGATGCTTTGCACCACCGGGATGCCGGCTTTTTTGGCCCGGGCAATCAATGCCAGGGCTTCCTCGTCTTCCCCTTTGCAATGAATCAGAGGCAGAGGCGTTTCGCCTGGTCGGTAATACAGGGCCACCGCATAGTGGGTCGGGTTGACCAGCAGCATGTCGGCGTCTTCCACCGGCTTGGGCGCAGCGCTGGGCTCCTGATTGAGGATCTCCTGGGCAAGTTGCCGACGATGGCCTTTGACGTGGGGGTCGCCTTCCGATTGCTTGTACTCTTTCTTGATGTCTTCGTGGCTCATGCGCAGTTTTTTCGCATGGAAGTATTTCTGCATGGCGAAGTCGATCATGGCGATCGCCAGCAGCAGCCCCAATATCACTCGCAAAATATGCCTGAACAGCTCGACCAACGCGTGCCAGTAGGTCGTCAGATCGCTGTTGGCCAGCACTGCAAGGGTACCCAGCACAGGTTTGACTTGCACATACAGCGTCGCGCCGATGGCAATGGCCTTGAGCACACTGAGCAGCAGGTTGAGCAGGTTTTGCCCGGAAAACATCTGTTTGGCGTGGGAAAACGGGTTGATCTTGTTGGGATCGATTTTCAGCGCCTTGGGCGCGAACAGAAAGCCGATCTGCATCCAGCTGCTGATCAAACGCATCAGCATCGCTATACCGACGCTGCACAAGGTAAAGCTGAGCAGTACGGAGAATCCTTCGCTGGCAATCAACTCGACCGAGGCGGCAAAGCTGCGGTCGATACCTTGAAAGGACAGCGACAACAGCGCCTCCAGGCGGTTGACGCTTTCATCAGCCAGGGCCAGGGTGATTTCACTGACAGCCATCAGCACCAGCAGTTTGCCGAGGTCCTGACTCTGCCCGACCTGACCCTTTTCCCGCGCGTCACGCAGTTGCTTGGGCGTGGCCTTTTCGGTTTTTTCGCTCACGGCACTTGCACCAGAAGTGTCAGTAGCGACTTCAGATCAACCAGCTTCAATAGTTGACCTGTGCCCAGTTCCAGCAGCGTCGGCAGATAGATCAGCAGAAACGCGAGGCCGGCCATACTCTTGGCCGGCATGGCGAGGATCGAAACGTTCAGCTGTTGCGCATACAGGCCGATGATCGCGAACGCTGCTTCGATCAACAGCAGCAGCGCGATGAAGGGGGCGGCGTACAGCAGCATGTGCTGCATCGTCTGGTTCAACTGCTCCAGAAATACATCCAGGCCGCCAGCGTTCATGCCTGGCAGCCAGGCCGTCGGAGGCCAGACGCTGTAGCTGTCCCAGATGATCTGAGTCATCAGCGACAGCCCCCCGGTGAGGATGACCAGCATGATCAGGGTTTCTTGAAACAATTCGCCCAGTGGCGTGGCGTCAGGGCCCAGCGCCGGGTTCAACTGGCCGCCGCTGAGCGCACCGCGCTGGCTGTCGAGCAGTGCGCCGACCGAGGCGAACATCCAGAACGGCGCATACAGCAAAAGCCCCAGTAGGGTGCCGAGTACCGCTTCCTTGATCAGCAGGCCGCCGATTGCGAACCAGTTGTCGTCGAGGGACTCCAGAGCCCGGGTGATGGCCGGTGCCGGGATCATCGCCATCACCGCCACGACGGCATAACGCAACGGGCCTTTGAGGTATTTGAAGCAGAAGGCTGGCACCAGCAGCATGCAGGGCATCAGCCGCGCCATTGCCAGTCCCATGCCCAGCATGAATTGAAAGGCGCTGTGCGCGTCGAAGGGCATTTAGTGACTGACCCCGGAGCGGGCAATCAGGTCGAAGGCCATATTGATGAACTGGATCAGCTCGACGCCGATCCAGCGGCCGGTCATGGCCAGGGTCAGTCCGACGGCCCCCAGTTTGATGCCGAAGGGCAATGTCTGATCCTGAATCTGCATGAGTGCCTGCAGCAGCGAGGTGACCACACCCACCAGCACCGCAACGGCCAGCGGCGGGGCGGTCAGGATGACGACCAGAAACATGCCTTGCTTGAACAACGCCAACGCTTCCATGACCGCCTCACATATAGGAATAGAACAGGCTGTCGAGCAGACGCGACCAGCCCGATACAAGCACGAACAGCAGCAGTTTGAGCGGCAGCGACAGTGTCATCGGCGAGACCATCTGCATGCCCAGTGCCAGCAACAGGTTGGAGACAATCAGGTCAATGACGATGAAGGGGATATAGATCAGAAAGCCGATCTCGAAACCGGCCTGCAGTTCCGACAGCACAAAGGCCGGGATCGCCAACAGAAGATCGTTTTTGTTGGCCTGATCGGCCATTTCCTTGGGCCACATACGCTGGGTATTTTCCAGCAGGTGGGCGACGACGTCCGGGTCGGTGTTGCGTGTCATGAAGCGTTGCAGCGGCTCGATGACCACTTTGAGGCTGCTCTGCAGTTTGTCGGCGTTGCTCAGTTCCAGCGGATGTTCATGGACCCGCTGTTGTATATCGTGCGCCACCGGGGCCATGACGAACATCGTCGCGGCCAGGGCGATGCCATACAACGCCATGTTCGGCGGTACTTGCTGAACGCCGATCGCGTTGCGGGTGATCAGCAGCGTCATGGCGATCTTCAGAAAGGCGGTGCAGACGATCAACAGGAACGGGATCAGCGACAGCGAGCCGAGAAACAGCGCCAGCATGATCGGGTTGACGCCCTCCATGATCATGAGCGCGCCACCAGCCGGGTAATCTGCAAACCGAGGCGGCCCTCGACGTCGACCAGTTCGCCTTCGGCAACCACCTGCTCACCGTGGCATAGCGTGGCGTGGCCTGGCGCGATGCCGCTGACTTCAAGAATGCTTCCGGCGTCCAGTCGACGCAGTTCGGCAAGGGTCAATCTGAGCTCGCCGCAGCGCAAGGTCAGGTCCAGCTCCAGTGAATCGAGCATCGGCGATTCATTATGGTCTCCCGACTGCTCTTCATGCTCCGCGTCGCTGTCCGCGTAGCCGAATGCGTGCTCGGCGTATTCGTCGTCACGCTGTTGCTGATCAGCCTGTTCAGGCACCGGTTCTTCATAGTCGTCGAGCATCTCGACGTCGTCCTGATACAGATCTTCAGTACTCATGGTGACTGTGCTCCTCATGACTGAGCTGCAGAAAAAGATGCTGTTCCTGTTGGTCGGTGCGGGCCGCCCATTGACGGCCAGCGAGTGTCACGGACCCTTGTCCGGCGCTGTCGAAGCGGCAGCGGGCGGGCAGCACCACGTCACCGGGGCGTAGCGAGGCGATTTGTTCCCGGGTCAGTGACAGTTCGCCGACGATCAGCGGCGTCGACACCGACCAGGATTCGTCCAGGTTACGATTCAAGACCTGCCAGTCAGCCGAACCCAGAAGCCTGAGCAGGGTGGCGGGTGCGGCGTGCAGGCGGGTATCCAGTCGCTCGCTGCCCAGCCTCACGTGAACGCGGCAGCCGATGGCCAGCTCGGTCGGGGTGTCGGAAAACGGCGCAACAGGCGCCAGCAGGTCGGCGACCACCGGGCTCAGGCGCTGGTTGAACAACTGCCAGTACCAGCCCTGATGCTCGCCGCCAAGCGTGAAGGGCACTTCGCCCAGCAGGCTGAGCAACGCTTCGGCATCGCTCAGCAACAAGGGGCCGACCGCCGTATTCAACCAGACACCGTCTGCCGGTATCCGCGCGTCTTCCAGCAGCGGTAGCAGGCTCAGTTCGGCGTGCTGACCGCGGCTGCTGAAGCCCAGGCGCCGTCCGGCACCGAGTGCGCGTGTGGCTTGGGCCAGCAGAGCGTCGACCTTGCGCAGACGCAGGGCGCTCATGCTGTGAAGTCTTCATGCATGTCCAGTTCGACGTCCTGACCGAGCGCCTGTGCCAGCGATTCCCGGCATGCGCCGGCCTGGCCCTGCAAGCGCTTGAGAACGTCACGCCGACCAAACCCCAGTTGAATATTCCAGCGGTTTTCGGATTTGCTGGCGTTGACCCGCACGCTCCCCAGATTGGGCATGAGCAGGCTGAATGCCAGCGGACCGTCCGGCTGGTCGGGCAAGCGCTGAGCCAGCTCGTCGATCAACTGCGTCGGTACGTTTTCGGACTGTGCGGAGAAGGCTACACCGCTGCCTCCGAAGCCCTGCTGATCCGGCTCTTCGCCTACCTGCGGTATCAGCAGTTGCGAGAAGAACATGCCGTCGGCGCTCATCGGGCTGTCGGTCACTGAACGGTTCAGCGCGAAACGAACCTTCTGCGCATCGCTCCGAGGCGTACCGGTAAAGGCTGGCGGCTGGTCATCGAACCTCGCGGGCTGACGCCGCGAAGGCAGGGGGCGCGAGGCGGCTGGCGGCGCACTCGGCGCGGGTGGCGCTTTGGCGGGGGTTTTGATCGGTGCGGTCATCGTCACTTAACCTTCTTCGTTGAGCGTCTCCTCCATGCAGGCGAGTTTCTCGACCGCGCGCTGAGACGCCTTGGCTTGCAGCCGTTTCTGTTCAAGCAACGCCTGTTGTTCAGCTACTCGCATTTGCTGTTGCTGCACGTCCTGGCGGATGTAAGCCAGGCGGTCGAGCATGGTTCTTTCCTTTTCGTGCCAGCCGTCTACATCAGTCAGGCTGAGAGTTCTTTGCAAATGCGCATGGGACAGACTCTCTCGGCGGCGCTTGTGGTTTTCGCGTTCCTGATTCAGCGACGCCCTGGTCTCTGCTAAGTGGTCGAGCATCGATTTCAGTTCCAACTGCGCCTGGCGATGAGCCCGCTCGGCACTGGCCTGACGATGTTGACGCAGTGGCGTGAGCAGACCGATCACCTGATGCAGAGCAACCTGTTGCGGGTCGTCTTCCAGTGGTTCGTCCATGGCTACTCCGGCAGTTGAGAGGTGAGTTGCAGCAGCCTGTCCAGGGTTTCCTGCAACGGCACGGGCTCACGCAGGTCCTGGCGCAGGAACGCGTTTATGGCTTCGTTCAGTTGCACGGCACAGTCGGTGACCGGGTCGGCCCCGGCCTGGTATTCACCCAGGCGCAGGAGCATTTCCACTTGTTTGTAGGCGGCCAGTAACTGGCGCAGGCGATTGTTCGCCCGTTGATGTTCACGACCGGTGACGTTGCTCAGAATCCGGCTGATGCTGGCCGACACATCGATAGCCGGGTAGTGCCCGCGCTCGGCCAGCTTGCGCGACAGTACGATGTGTCCGTCGAGCAATGAGCGCACTTCGTCGGCGACCGGATCGTTCATCGAGTCCTGTTCGATCAGCACCGTATAAAGCGCGGTGATCGAACCGTTCTCGCTCATCCCGGCGCGCTCCACCAGCCGTGGCAGCAGGGTGTACACCGAGGGCGGAAGACCGCCGCGCCCCAGTGGTTCGCCCGAGGCAATACCGATTTCCCGTTGCGCGCGGGCGAAGCGGGTCAGGGAGTCGAGCAGCAACAGCACTTTCTGGCCACGGGCGCGAAAGGCTTCGGCGATGGCGGTGGCAGTGAACGCAGCGCGGGCGCGCTCCATACTGGAACGATCGGAAGTTGCACAGACCAGCACCGAGCGGCGGCGCAGGGTTTCGTCCAGTTCGTGATCGAGAAACTCGCGCAACTCGCGACCCCGTTCGCCGATCAGGCCAAAAACGATGACGTCACAATCCATGTTGCGCGCCAGTTCGGCCATCAGTGTGGTCTTGCCGCAGCCCGCACCGGCGAATAGCCCGACACGCTGGCCCTCACCGAGCAGAATCGCACTGTCGATGGCGCGTATCCCGGTGGGCAAAGCCCGGGTGATGCGCGGTCGCTGGGTCGGCGGCAGGGCGTCGGCGATCACCGGCAGAGTCGTGCGGCGGTCTTCGGGGCCGGCGAAAGCGCCGAGGCAATCGCCCATCAGTGGCCGCCCGAAACCGTCCAGTACACAGCCGAGCAGGCTGTCATCGACGCCGATCCGGTGTGCCACGCCCAGCGGACGGATCGGCGCGCCCACCTGAATACCGTCGGGTGGGCCCAAGGCACTGAGCAGCGTGCATTCCTGGGTGAAACCGACGATTTCGGCCAGCAGCAACGAGCCATCGGCTTTGCTCACTTCACAGAGATCGCCGACCTTGGCCGATGGAATCCTGCACTCCAGCAGAATCCCGCGCACGGCGCTGACCCGGCCAATGACGCGCACCGCGCAATACTGGCTCAAACGCTTGGCATGCGCGTCTTTCCACAGGTTCAGTGCTGCATTCACCAGTTCACCTCGATATGGCGATTACCGTCGAATTGCAGACGCTGATTATCGATTCGGGTGAGGCGCAGGCCATCCACTTCGTCACCTACGTAAACACGTCGACCGTCGGCAGTCACCAGATGCGCATGCGGCCCGGTCATGATCTGAACCACCACAAAGGGCAGGGTGTTGCGATTGCTGCCCACGTTGTCCAGGACGGTTACCGGCGAGTCATACAGCGCCTTGAAGCGCTGAAGCATGCGCTGGTAGACCAGCAGCGATTCTTCTTTCAGATCGCCGTTGAGGATCAGCCCGTCGGGCGTCTCTTCCACGCTGATGTCAGTCAGCAGGCGGTCGCTGAGCATGGTGCTTAACTGATGGCGGACGGCATCCGCGTTGCTCAGGCGTATGCGTTTGTCGGTCACAGGGTTTGCAGCCCTGGCTGGTGCCTTGGGCGTATCGGGCAAGGCCTCTGTTGTGGCGGCAGCCAGGTGTGCCGGGCTCTGATCCATCGCAATAGCAGGCGGGCGGGTCAGGCTCCAGGCGCTGCCGATGACGCCCACCAGCAGCCCGGCGATGATGCCCGTGGTGCGGTTGAGAAATTGCGAGCGGGACTTGACCTTCTCCAGCGGCACATCGTTGTGTGCCGGCCCGGATTCGGCCTCGGGCTGTTTGGGAAGCACGGCGGGCACCGAGGGCCACTCATCGCCCGCAGGCGAAACGCACAGCCACACCGAACCCAGCATGAAAGCGTTATTGAGCGTCAGGTCGATGCTCGGCCGGGCGTTGCCCTGTTCGTCGCAGACCGCGCCTTGTTCAGCGTTCAGTGTCCAGTTGTCGTCGACACGTTGCAGGCGGCAATGCAGGCTTTCCACGCCCGCATCGTCCAGCGCCAGATCGTGTTGCCCGGCAGAGCCAATCGACCATTGCTCACCGATCAGCGGTAATGCCGCGCCTTGGTGCTGGCCATTCAGTACGCGTAATTCAAACATCTGAAAGTCTCCGTGCATTCAGGCCTTGCAGGCTCAGGCAGCGTGCTCGTTGTCCAGCGGCTCGAGATCGTCTTCAAGGTCGAATCGACCCATGACCTTGACCTTGGCCGCGTTGCTGATTTCCGCAAAAGATAGTACGGGTACATGGTAGAACTCCTCCCTCAACAAGGTACGCAGAGGGCTGCGCAGATCCTGTGCCACCAGCAGAACCGCCTGTTCGGGAGCTCGTACCGGGAAGGCAATGTGCAGCTGTTGCACGAGCATCTGGCTGGTCTCGTTGCTCAGCGCGAAGAATGTTTCGGTTTGCGTCTGGCGCAGGCCATCGCGCAACAACCCCTCGCTTTCCGGCGTGAGCAGCCACACTTGCAGGCCTTCGGCACCGCAGTACTGGTGGTAGATCTGCGACTTGAGCGCAATGCGCACATAGTCGGTCAGCACATTGGTATCGCGTTCATGCTGGCAGTGCTCGATCAGGGTTTCGGCAATGACCCGGATCGCCCTCAGCGGCACACACTCCGAGGCCAGGCGTTGCAGGACGGCCGAGAAGCGCGTCAGGGTGAGGACCCGCTGCATTTCCTGAGCGAGTTCCGGTTGCTCGGACTCCAGCCAGCTGAGGATCGCTTTGGTTTCCTGCAAGCCGATGAACTGCGGCGCGCAGGACTGCAATGCACGCTCCATGCGTTCGATGATCAGCGTCGTGGAACTGACCGGGTTCAATTCGCCAGACTGCTCGGCAGGCAGCCAGACCCATTGATCTTCCTGGCGGTCGGTATTTCCCGGGATGGCCGCTGGAAGGTTTTCGCCTTCCAGCTGGCGCGCTTCCACGGCGACATGGCTCTGCGTGAAGGTGGCCTTGAGCATCGGTACGTCATAGACGGTGAAGCGAAACTCGTCCGGGGCAATGTCATCGACATGCTCGATGATGAACGAAGGCAGGGTCAGGCCGTACTGCACCACCAGACGGTTGCGGCGCTTGCGTATTTCGCTGACCAGCGCTTCGATCTGTGCGCTGTCCTGACCGGGGTGGAATTGCAGCACAAACTGGCGGCTGGGCGAAAAAGTACGCAGGTCTTCCTTGCCGTTCATTTCTGGCGCCACAGCGGCTGTACGTTGCTCATCGGCCTTGGGTTTTGCTCGTTGCAACTGCAGCAGTCCACCGGCACCGCAGATGATCGCGATGGTAATGAAAACACCGGTCGGCATTCCCGGCAGGGCCGCGAAGCCGAGCATGGCCACCGAGGCGATGATCCAGGCCTTGGGCTGGCTGGTGATCTGCTCGGCGATCTCGCGGCCAATGTTGGCTTCCACACCCGCCTCGGTGTTGGGCACGCGGGTGATGATCATGCCGCTGGTCACGGAAATCAGCAGCGCAGGAATCTGCGCGATCAGGCCGTCACCGATGGTCAGCACGGTATACAGCTGCAAGGCGTCGCCTGCCGCCATGTTGTGTTGCAGCACGCCGATGGAAATGCCGCCGATCATGTTGATGGCAACGATGATCAGGCTGGCGATCGCATCGCCGTTGACGAACTTCATGGCGCCATCCATCGCACCGAACAACTGGCTTTCCTTGTTCAGTTCAGCGCGTCGTTTGCGGGCCTCGTGGACGGTGATCAGGTTGGCACGCAGGTCACTGTCGATGGACATCTGCTTGCCGGGCATCGCGTCCAGGGTAAAACGCGCACCGACTTCGGCGACCCGTTCCGAGCCTTTGGTAATCACTAGAAAGTTGACCACCGTCAGGATCAGGAAGATCACCAGACCCACCGCCAGATTGCCGCCCACCACGAACTGCCCGAACGCCTCGACGATGTGTCCGGCGTCCTGGTTGAGCAGAATCAACCGCGTGGTGGAAACCGACAGGGCCAGACGAAACATCGTGGTCAGCAGCAGCACGGCAGGGAAGGTCGAGAACGCCAGTGGCCTTGGCAGGTGCATCGCCAGCATGATCAGCAGGCAGGAAATACAGATGTTCACGGCGATCAGCACGTCGATCAACCCGGTGGGCAGCGGCGTGATCATCATGAACACGATGGCGATCACAAAAAACGCACCGACCAGTTCCGAGCGGCGCATGGCCGACAGCGCGACCATGTTCAGAAAGTTGATGACCCGGTTCATCAGGCAAGCCCCTCGTATAGTTGCTTCTGTTCCTTATGCGTAAGCTCGGCCATCAGCGTGAGTAGATTATTCAGCGCGGCCTGGCGGCTTTTCAGGTCCCGCCAGAGCAGGATCGGCAGTTGCATCAGCATCGGCCGCAGGCCATTGAGAAACGCCAACTGGTGTTCGAGTTTGTTGCCCCCGATGTGCTGGGTCAGCTGCAAGGTCTGATTCACGTTCATGCCATTGGCCGTCAGGGTCAGCATGTGTTTGAGGAAGGCCGGAGGGTCCACGGTCAGTTTGGGATTCTTTTTGCGCATGCGTCCCAGCAGGTGTTCGCAACCGCGCAGCAACGTAGTGACATGGCGCGCGGTGGTCAGGCCATGCATCAGCGTGCGCAGTTGTTCATGGGAAGCCGACGGGGTAATCGCCGAAAGATCGTCGGCGATGGCTCTACGCATGTCGCGCAGGTTCAGGTCGAACTCGCCGGGTTCCTGTTGCTCGCCAATCAGGGCTTCGATCAAACCCGTGACGTTGGGTTGTCCCGACACCGCTACGCCATACAGATTGCGCAAGGCAGTGCGGCGCTTGTTATCGATGTTCTGGCGCCCGAAGGCTCTTGCGGTATTGATACCGGCGCGGGCGCGCGGACCGAATCGGCGGCGCAGATGTTTAAGCGTCTGGGTCAGCGCTGCATATTCTTCTTCAGCCCCATCGTCTTCTGCCTGTTTGCGCGCTGCCTGCAACACCACGTGAGCCTTGGCAGCGTCGCCGTCAGCGAATTCCAGAACCTGTTCCAGATCGGCGTCGTTGTCCTGCAGCAGTTTTTTGCGCAGCAATCTGGCGGCGTTATCCAGCCCGGTGTCGCTGGTGCTCATCAGCAACTGATAAAGCTCGCCCAGTTTGACGGCCCGCGACTGCAGCGCGTTCCTGCTCGCGATCAGCTCTCGCTCACGCAGTATCCGGCTGTGCTGCACCAGCGCTGCGGCGAAGCGCGAGACCTGCAGTGACGAGGTGCCTTTTTCATCAGGCGACCCGCTGCCGGGAATCGCTCGCGCAGCCGGTGTGATGGCGCGGATTGGCGCTACCGGACGAATGGGTAATGTAGGCGGGGCGACGATTTTCATAGGACGATTCTGGGCCTGGTCATGACCGCTGAGTGGGTCATTGACGCGGTTCGGTTCCCTGGTGCCGAAGGCTTATGCGTTTGTGCCAAAAGCTGCAGAGCCAAAAACCGTGTTGCGCAAAAAAATGTATTTCAAAGAATTTCAAATTTTAAAATAGTCTTATAAAACAAATGCTTATAAATATTTTTTGGCTGGCATGGTTATCGCTATAGGGCTTGCACTCCATCAAATGAGGCAAGCCCATGCTCCCGAATCTTGTGATCCTTGATGTAACCGAACCACGCAAACCATCCTCGTCCGCTGGTATTCGTCAATTGACGGCCGATCAGATCCAGATGCTCAGGGCGTTCATTCAGAAGCGGGTAAAGAACGCCGATGATGTGGATGACATCCTGCAGTGTGTGTTTCTCGAAGCGTTACGCAATGAGCACAAGTTTCAGCACGCCAGCAAACCGCAAACCTGGTTGTGTGGCATTGCACTGAATCTGATCCGCAACCACTTCCGCAAAATGTATCGCCAGCCTTATCAGGAAAGCTGGGAAGACGACGTCCATACCGATCTGGAATGGCACGGCGATATTACTCATCAGGTAGACGGGCACCGGCAGTTGGCACGTGTCATAGAGGCCATCGATTGCTTGCCGACGAACATGCAGAAGGTCCTGGAAGTTTCGCTGGAAATGGACGGCAATTATCAGGAAACCGCCAACACGCTGGGTGTCCCGATCGGCACCGTCCGCTCACGGTTGTCCCGGGCACGGGTGCAGCTCAAGCAACAGATAGACCCGTTTGCCTGAGTGGTTATCTGTCTGGAACCAACTCGCACGCAAAACCACACAGTTGCCATCCCTCACCACTTGGATGGCAACCATGCGTATATCCAGTTCTCCCAGTCCTGCCCTCGGCAGCATCGTGAATCAACCCACCTCTGGCGAACTGGCTGCTGAGACGCCATTGGCCAAAGCCTCGCTCACGCAGAGCGGCGCAGGTGGTGGTCAGGCTTTTGTACAGTTCGGCCAGGCCAACGACAGCCCATCGTCCTTTTCGGGAACCGAGCAAAGCGGCTCATCGCTGATGAGTCTGCTGACTCGCAGCAGCAGTAGCGAAAGTACCTCAAGCGTCGATCAGGACAGTGATCAGGTGTCCCCGATGACGTCGGTCTCGTCAACCGCGAGCGCGTCACCCACGGCGGCCTCCAACCCGGCGAATGCACCGAGCGCGACCGATGCAGCGTTTCTCGATAACTCCGAATACTCTTCGCCCGAGGCGCTCAAGCGCTGGGAACCGATGGTTGCCAACCTGCCGCCCGAAGAGCGCGAGCAGGCCGCCAAAGAACTCAACCGGCCCATCGCCGCAGCCTGGATGGCCAGAGAGAATGGCCCCAACGCCGAAAAGGCGATGGCGTTCATCAATGCCAATCCTGCGTTGAAGACGGCGGTCGACGTCGGCAAGGACGGCGGTAATGCAGATGGCAAAATCACCAACAAAGACCTCAAGGCGTTCGCCAAAAACATGGAGAAGGCGGCCGACAATGCCGACAAAGACGTGGCCAAGTACATGGAAGACAACCCCGGCGCCGATCCTCAATCCCTTGAAATGGTGCGCAGCGCAGCGGTGATGCGCGCCAATATGCCGTTGGCCACGGCTGCCGACCCTCATCATGCAGTCGGGGCGGCGGACAAGACCGATGTCGATGGCAATGTCAGCGCCGAGGGTCTGAAAGCGCTGATTAAAAGTAACCCCGGGTTGTCAGGTACGCTCAAACAGTCGTCCAACATGTGGTCGCAGGCGGGCTTCCTCAGCCAGGTGGATGAAGCCGGTCTGACCGGGCGCAAGAAGGCTGCGCATAGTCCCGACCAGGTGTTCGATGCGTCCAATATGAGCGAGTGGATCAGAAAGAGCGCTCCCAAAAATGGTGGCCAGTTCGCCAGCATGCTCAGCGACGCCGCGACGTTGAATTCGGTAGCCGGTATCGATATCAGCAAACTCAACGCCCAGGTTTTCGAGAAGCCCAAGGCTTACACCGGCGCGCAGAAGGCCGCTGTGATGATCAAGTTGCAGCAGACTCAGCAGAGCGTGATAGCCGGGCGGGATTTGCGCAATACCGAGAAGACCGAGGCGGGCCTTAACGAGCGAATCGCTCAGTTGCAAGCCGATCCCGACGTTCAGGAGTACCTCAACAAAAGCATTCCCGAACAGGAGCGCAGCCTGGTTCGCAGCGATTCGGCGCTGCAGAAGGCCGTGACTGAGCAGGCTCAAAACGTCAACAGCGGGAAGGCCTTGCAAACCGACCTGGCAACCGCAGACAAGGCCGTCGACAAACACAACCCCGACCCCGATTACAGCGGCGCCATCACCGGCCTGTCGGCTCAACTGCAACTGCAAAAAGACCTGTTTCCCGATGCCCAGGTGCCCACTGCCCAGCAAGTATTCAACAACCAGCCTGATGAAGTGCAAACGAAGATTGCCGATTCCTACGTTCGCAACTTCAGCGAGGGGGGCGCTCTGAAACAACTGCTTGGCCAGAAAAAGTCTGACGCCGGTGAGTCTCTGCAAACCGCAGATAACCAGAAAGCGGCGTATGAAAGCGTGCTGCCCGCTGATTTCGTTAATGGTGAGCGTGAGAGCTACACGGCCAGCACCTTGTCCGAACTGCAGAACTCCAAAAAAGGCCGCAAGTTGCTGGAGGGCAAGACCGATGAAGAGGGTGGCCCTTCGCTGGCCGAGCAGCTCGCCGAGCAAGGTATCGGAGGCAAGGCATTCAATTCGGTCATGGGCTTCGCGTCAGTGTCTGACAGGCTCGCCAGCGGCGACAAGCTGGGCGCGGCTCAGAGCATCGTCGACAGCTCCAGGTTGGGTGCGGAGGCAATCAAGGGCGGCATAGACACCGGCGCGAAAATGATGGGCCGCGAGGCGTCCGCCGGCCTTGGTCGTCTGGGCGGACAGATGATCGGCCGCGCTGTCGGCCTGGTTGCCGGCGAAGCCACAGGACTTGCCGCAGGCGC
Source organism: Pseudomonas sp. MWU16-30316 (assembly GCF_020515645.1). NCBI lineage: Bacteria > Pseudomonadati > Pseudomonadota > Gammaproteobacteria > Pseudomonadales > Pseudomonadaceae > Pseudomonas > Pseudomonas sp. MWU16-30316. The sequence continues at coordinate 409,364 of NZ_JAIZAZ010000002.1, forward strand.
AGCGCTGGGCGCTGCAATCCCGGTGATCGGCTGGGCCATCGACGGCGCCATGGCTTTGGGTTTTGGTATTTCGGCGATTATCGACGCAGTCAAAAAGCACAAGGCACAGAAGGCGTTTGATCATAACGTTGACCCGGTGCTGGATCAGTTCGGGATTGACAGGGCGCATTGATAGCAGGGAAGAGGTTGAACTCTTTTTCAAGCCTCTTCCTCTTGTGCTGTGTATGAGGTGCTTGTATTGTTCCGCCCGTCTTCAATCCTAGGGTTTTTTACTTGCCAGGAAAGTATTGGCATGTTGATGCCGAGGTTGAGGAACACGTTGCCCATAGGCAGCGGTTGGCAAGTTTATCCAGTGTCGCGTTCGGACCCATCAGGCACCTACTCAAAAATAATTCAAAAGCCCGCGGTGAGCGGGCTTTTTCATATTGATTGCTCCTGCGTTGTCGTGCGTAGGCAGAGACCGTCTGTTTATCCTCATTCGTGATGCGCGCGAGCAGGTTCCTCGCCAACGGGCTTATCACAAGACCACTCATCGCCCTCTACCCAGTCGGTGATAAAGGCTCCGGAGAAAGCGGTTGGAGAGCAAAAAACCGATCAGAGGCTGATTCAGCATTCAGGCTGCGGCGCTCAGTACTGTTCCGGCTTTTAATGAACTGCTAAACACCCCTGAAATAGAAAACGCCCGATGCGGTGCATCGAGCGTTTTAAGTGTGAAACAGGTATAAATCTATCTCAGGACCACACAGGTAATAAGGGCAGTGAGTGTGTCAGCTATTTAGCCCCGATTTCAGTTTCGCGCCCTGAGCGCCGGATTTTCCGGGTCATAGCCTCTTTCTGCCAGCGCCATTTTGAGTCTGTTCTCCATGGGGCCCTGGCCTTTCAAGGCATCCATGATAACGTGTGTTCTCGCCTGTCCGTGGCTGGAAGGCTGCCCTTCAACCGACTCGGCATAAGAAAGACCGAGACCCGTCGACTGCATGCTTAGCGGTGTATGTTCGACGAATCCTTCAGGAGGGATACCGCTCAGCTTTTTCAGCTTTTCGCCCAGTTTTACTGCTTTTGCAAGATCACCATTTATGTAAAGAATGGCAGAGTCAGTTTGCTGGCCATATTTTGCCGGACCGACGACTTTACCTTGTGTCACAGATTTGTGCTTGTCCATCAGGGTTGCCATTGCGAGGGCCAACTGCGCTCCATATTTAGGTTCTACACCAATGGTAAGTCGTCCCGAGTTTGTCTCAGGTGCGCGTTGGTCTTTAGGAACCATTCTAAAAAAGCCGGTTCTGGCATTTCTGTCTTCAGCGATGTATCGGCCCAGATCAAGCTCTTCCTCTTCCCGATCATCATGGATCTGCGGGCGTATGATAAGGTTTTTCTTGTTATCGAGAGCCTGTAGCGTTTCCAGGTAATGTTCTTGCTCTGCCGCATTCATAGGCGTTGTGTCTGGCGTGTCCCTCTTGTAGATCATGTAGATACCGATTTCGGTATCGCGCCCGAGCGCCTCAGCTTTTTCAGCCCATTGCTGGAAGCTGGCAAATGTCTGTTTTGATGTCAGTCGGCTGTCGGCAGCCTTGATTGCGGCGCCCACAGCGCTACTTCCGCCCTTCTCCAGATCGAAGCGTCTGCCCAACATTCTGTCCAGGCGTGGAACTGCCGCCGCTTTCTCGTTGAGTACCTGGGCTATTTGGGCACGCTGGCTTTGTCCGCCAATAAGATGCGCTGCGCCTTTGAAGAACTTGTCTGCTTTGGACTGTTGATCGGGTCTGAGGACCGCGATTGAGCCGTCAGCGGCCGCACGAATCTCGTAACGCTTGCCGTTGACTTCCAACTGACCCTCGGATTTGATTGCCTGAATATCAACGTTTGAATGTCTGAGCGCTTCTACGCTGGAGAAGCGTGCATGGATAGGGTTCACTAAAAGCTCCTTACGCTAAGCAAGAGTAGTTGAAATACGTCGGAAGATTGAAAGCGCGGTCACGTGCGGGCTTCTCGCCAACACTTCATCCATTCGACCAATCCTGCAATTTCGAGCTTCAGCATCTCCACGCTGACTTTTTCCCGCGGGATGCTTTGGTAAGCGTGGTACAGGCCGCTTTGCTCATCCCAGCCAATGCCGGGGCCGGCATTCACAAGGGGGTTGAGAGCGCCAGCCAACAGGCGCTGCAAGGGTAGATCCTCGTGTGGCTCAAGCAGACCAATCAGCAACAAACGTTGATGCGTGTCGTCGCGCAACAGCGTCAGAGCGAATGCCTTGTCGATGATCATGTTGCACGCACCCTTATCGTCAAACGCCAAGGCGGGCATCTCCATGCATCTTGAAAAGTCATCAAGCAACGTTTTGTAGAAAAGGCTACTCATAATCGGTTCGCCACTGTGGATTTGTCGGGTGGGTGGCAAATTTTCCCGATAAGGTTCCATGCGCGTACAGAAACGTCAGGCAGACGCCCTGTCAGTGCTTACGTTTCGAAAGGTTCAAGTGAGTAGGGGAGCGGCATTTGGAGGTCTTCGGCCACTGCTCATCGAAGGTATGTGTGTAACGACGAATGTTTAATGCAGGAAGGCTTTGCTGGACGTTTAGCACTCTATTCCGAGAAAGAGGCGGAAGAGCGAGGATTGGATCAAGGCACTTTCCACCAGACGAAAAAAAAGACCTTGAATTTCAAGGTCTTTTTTAAAGGTGGTGCCCCGAGGGAGAATCGAACTCCCACTTCTTTCGAAAACGGATTTTGAATCCGCCGCGTCTACCAATTCCGCCATCAGGGCTCAATGGCGGCGAAGTATAAGGATGAGTTTTCTGTTGGTCAACAGGGATTTACGCAGGTTTTTTACTAATGCCGTCAAACCGGATAAACTTCCCGGCCCTGCTAAACGAACCCGATCATGCGCGTCGCCGACTTTACCTTCGAACTCCCCGATTCCCTGATTGCTCGCCACCCGCTGGCCGAGCGTCGCAGCAGTCGTCTGTTGACCCTCGATGGGCCGACGGGCGCGCTGGCACATCGTCAATTCACCGATTTGCTCGAGCATTTGCGCCCGGGCGATTTGATGGTGTTCAACAATACCCGGGTCATTCCCGCACGTCTGTTCGGGCAAAAGGCCTCCGGCGGCAAGCTGGAGATTCTGGTCGAGCGCGTGCTGGACAGCCATCGTGTGCTGGCGCATGTGCGTTCGAGCAAGTCGCCCAAGCCTGGCTCGTCGATTCTGATCGACGGCGGTGGCGAGGCCGAGATGGTGGCGCGGCACGATGCGCTGTTCGAGCTGCGCTTCGCCGAAGAAGTGCTGCCGTTGCTGGAGCGTGTCGGCCATATGCCGTTGCCTCCTTATATAGACCGTCCGGATGAAGGCGCGGATCGCGAGCGTTATCAGACCGTATACGCGCAGCGTGCGGGTGCTGTGGCTGCACCGACTGCCGGCCTGCATTTCGATCAGCCGCTGCTCGAGGCGATCGCCGCCAAGGGCGTCGAGACTGCGTTCGTCACGCTGCACGTTGGCGCGGGTACATTCCAGCCGGTGCGCGTCGAGCAGATCGAAGATCATCACATGCACAGCGAATGGCTGGAAGTTGGCCAGGACGTGGTCGACGCTGTGGCCGCGTGCCGTGCACGGGGCGGGCGAGTGGTTGCCGTCGGGACGACCAGCGTGCGCTCGCTGGAGAGTGCCGCGCGTGACGGCGAACTGAAGCCGTTCAGCGGCGATACCGACATCTTCATCTATCCAGGCCGGCCGTTTCACGTGGTCGATGCCTTGGTGACCAATTTTCATTTGCCTGAATCCACGCTGTTGATGCTGGTTTCGGCGTTCGCCGGTTATCCCGAGACGATGGCGGCTTATGCTGCGGCCATCGAGCACGGCTACCGCTTCTTCAGTTACGGTGATGCGATGTTCATCACCCGCAATCCCGAGCCGACGGCCCCACAGGAATCGGCACCAGAGGATCACGCATGAGTCGCACCTGTCGTATGTCTTTCGAATTGCTGGCCACCGACGGCAAGGCCCGTCGCGGTCGCCTGACCTTTCCGCGTGGTGTGGTCGAGACCCCGGCGTTCATGCCGGTGGGCACCTATGGCACGGTCAAGGGCATGCTGCCGCGTGATATCGAGGCCACCGGTGCGCAGATGATTCTGGGCAACACGTTTCACCTGTGGCTGCGTCCGGGTACCGAAGTCATCAAGGGCCACGGCGACCTGCACGATTTCATGCAGTGGAAGGGGCCGATTCTGACCGACTCCGGCGGCTTTCAGGTGTTCAGCCTGGGCGCCATGCGCAAGATCAAGGAAGAGGGCGTGACGTTCGCTTCGCCGGTCGATGGTGCCAAGGTGTTCATGGGGCCGGAAGAGTCGATGCAGGTTCAGCGTGATCTGGGCTCGGACGTCGTGATGATCTTCGACGAATGCACGCCGTACCCGGCCGACGAAGATGTAGCGCGGGTCTCCATGGAGCTGTCGCTGCGCTGGGCCAAGCGTTCCAAGATCGCCCACGGCGAAAACACTGCCGCGTTGTTCGGCATCGTTCAGGGCGGGATGCACGAGAACCTGCGCAAGCGCTCGCTGGAAGGCCTGGACGAGATCGGTTTCGACGGTCTGGCGATCGGCGGTCTGTCGGTGGGCGAACCCAAGCACGAGATGATCAAGGTGCTGGACTACCTGCCAGGCCTCATGCCGGCAGACAAACCTCGTTACCTGATGGGTGTAGGCAAGCCGGAAGATCTGGTCGAAGGTGTGCGCCGTGGCGTCGACATGTTCGACTGCGTGATGCCCACCCGCAACGCCCGCAACGGCCATCTGTTCACCGATACCGGTGTATTGAAAATCCGTAACGCGTTCCATCGCCACGACAATTCGCCGCTGGACCCGACCTGCGATTGCTACACCTGCAAGAACTTCTCGCGCGCTTATCTGCATCACCTGGACAAGTGCGGGGAAATGCTGGGGAGCATGCTCAATACAATCCATAATTTGCGGCACTACCAGCTGCTTATGGCTGGTTTGCGCGAGGCTATTCAACAGGGTACATTGGCCGCCTTCGTCGATGCCTTCTATGCCAAACGCGGTCTTCCAACGCCGCCTCTGGGTTGAAACAGAACGAGTTTTTCCTGCTTTTTATACTAATTATGTAACTGGAGCGACAAATGAGCTTTTTCATCTCTCCCGCTTTTGCGGATGCTGCTGCACCGGCTGCCGGTCCTGCGGGCAGTGGTTTCGAGTGGATCTTCCTGGTCGGCTTCCTGGTCATCTTCTATCTGATGATCTGGCGTCCACAGGCCAAGCGCGCCAAAGAGCAGAAAAACCTGCTGGGCAACCTGCAGAAAGGCGACGAAGTTGTCACCAGTGGCGGTATCGCGGGCAAGATCAACAAAGTGACCGATGACTTCGTGGTCATCGAAGTGTCTGACACCGTTGAGCTGAAAATCCAGAAGGGCGCCATCGCGGCCACTCTGCCTAAAGGCACCCTGAAAGCGATCTGAGCAACAACTTTTTACCCATCGACGGGGCGCGCAAGGCGCCCCGCGTTTTAAGCGGGCGGCGTGATGCTGAACAAATACCCTCTGTGGAAATACGTACTGATCCTGGCGGTGCTGGTGGTCGGTTTTATTTATTCCGCACCCAATCTCTACCCTGATGATTCTGCCATCCAGATCAGCGGCGCAAGCACTGCGTTGCAAGTCAATCAGGCGGACGTGGATCGTGCAGCCAAGGCGCTTGCCGATGCCGGCATCTCGGTCAAGGCTTCTTCTCTGGCCGAGAATGGCAAGGGCGGTTTGTTGCGTCTGAGCAAGCAGGAAGATCAGTTGCCAGCCAAGGATGTCGTGCGCAAGGCGTTGGGTGACGACTATGTCGTTGCACTGAACCTGGCGCGTACCACGCCGACCTGGTTGCGTCACCTGGGTGCAAGCCCGATGAAGCTTGGTCTCGACCTGTCCGGCGGTGTGCACTTCCTGCTGGAAGTCGACATGGACAAGGCGATCGATGCACGTCTGAAAGTCTACGAAGGCGAAGTCAAATCCCTGTTGCGCAAGGAAAAGGTGCGTTATCGCAGCCTGCCGCAGCTGGGCAATGTGATTCAGCTGGGCTTCACCGACGACGCAGAGCGTGAGCAGGCGCGTGCACTGGTACGCAAGACCTTTACCGATTTCGAAATCACGCCTGCCGAGCTGAACGGTATCCCGGTACTGCGCATGGCGTTGACGCCTGCCAAGCTGGCCGAGATTCGCGAATACTCGATCAAGCAGAACCTGACCACCGTGCGTAACCGGGTCAACGAGCTGGGTGTTGCCGAGCCGCTGGTTCAGCGCCAGGGTGCCAACCGCATCGTGGTCGAGCTGCCGGGTGTGCAGGACACGGCCGAAGCCAAGCGTATTCTGGGCAAGACCGCCAACCTCGAATTCCGTCTGGGTGCAGGCCCGGATGATTCGAAAGGCACCACCGAGATGTTCGAATTCCGCGAAGGCGGTCGTCCGGCAGCGGCGGTGGAGCGTGGTCTGATCATTACCGGTGATCAGGTGACTGACGCCAAGGCCAGCTTCGACGAGCATGGTCGTCCACAGGTGAACATCAACCTCGATGGTCACGGCGGCGAACTGATGAGCCGTGCAACCCGCAGCAATGTGGGGCGCAGCATGGCGGTGATCTTCATCGAGCAGCGTCCGACCACCACCTACACCAAACAGATGGTCGATGGCGTCGAGAAAGACGTGCCGGTGCAGACTTTCAAGGAAGACAAGAAAATCATCAGTCTGGCGACCATTCAGTCGCCACTGGGCAGCCAGTTCCGGATTACCGGTCTGAATGGTCAGGGTGAGTCTTCCGAGCTGGCGCTGCTGTTGCGTGCCGGTGGTCTGGCGGCACCGATGTACTTCGCTGAAGAGCGCACCATCGGTCCTAGCCTGGGTGCCGACAACATCACCAAGGGTATCGACGCTTCCCTGTGGGGCATGCTGTTCGTCTCGCTGTTCATCATGGCGATCTACCGCTTCTTCGGTCTGATCGCGACCGTGGCACTGGCCCTCAACATGGTCATGCTGCTGGCATTGATGTCCTTGCTGGGTGCCACACTGACCCTGCCGGGTATCGCCGGTATCGTGTTGACCATGGGTATGGCGGTGGACGCCAACGTGCTGATCTTCTCGCGGATTCGTGAAGAGATCGCCAACGGCATGACGGTTCAGCGTGCTATCAACGAAGGTTTCGATCGTGCCTACACGGCGATCCTCGACGCCAACCTGACGACGCTGCTGGTCGGCGGCATTCTCTTTGCGATGGGCACCGGCCCGGTCAAGGGGTTTGCGGTGACCATGTCGCTCGGGATCTTTACCTCGATGTTCACGGCCATCATGGTGACCCGCGCTATGGTCAACCTGATCTACGGCGGTCGTGACTTCAAGAAGTTGTGGATTTAAGGGGCTGCCATGTTACGTACCATCAACTTCATGGGCGTTCGCAATGTTGCGTTCGCCATCACAATGCTCCTTACCGTACTGGCGTTGTTCAGCTGGTTCCATAAAGGGCTCAACTTTGGTCTGGACTTCACCGGCGGTACGCTCATCGAGCTGACCTACGAACGTCCCGCCGATCTGGGCAAGGTTCGTCAGGAGCTGGTTTCGGCGGGCTATCACGAAGCCGTTGTACAGAGCTTCGGCGCCACCACCGACTTGCTGGTGCGCATGCCGGGTGAAGACCCGCAACTGGGCACCCAGGTTGCCGAGGCGCTGCGCAAGGCCGGTGCCGATAACCCGGCAGTGGTCAAGCGTGTCGAGTTCGTCGGCCCGCAGGTCGGTGAAGAGCTGCGCGATCAGGGCGGCCTCGGCATGCTGATGGCGCTGGGCGGTGTTCTGATCTACCTGGCATTCCGCTTCCAGTGGAAATTCGCAGTCGGGGCGATCGTCTCGCTGATTCACGACGTGGTGGTGACGATGGGAATCCTGTCGTTCTTCCAGATCACCTTCGACCTGACGGTGCTGGCGGCGGTGCTGGCGATCATCGGCTACTCGCTGAACGACACCATTGTGGTCTTCGACCGGGTACGCGAAAACTTCCGCCTGCTGCGCAAGGCTTCGTTGATCGAGAACATCAACATCTCCACCACGCAGACACTGCTGCGCACCATTGCCACCTCGGTTTCGACCCTGTTGGCGATCGTGGCATTGTGGGTGTTTGGCGGTGACAGCCTGGAAGGCTTCTCCATCGCGTTGTTCATCGGCGTACTGGCGGGTACCTACTCGTCCATCTACATCGCCAACGTGGTGCTGATCTGGCTGAACCTGACCACCGAGGATCTGATTCCTCCAGTGGTCGTCGAGAAGGCTGACGACCTCCCGTAGGTCCGGCCATCATAAAAAAGGCGCGAGTGCTGAACTCGCGCCTTTTTTTATGCTCCAAGGCTAGGCATTGCGCAGCCATGCTGCGTTTCGATTGGTCAGGAGGTTCAAGTGAACAAGTCTATGCTTGTTGGTGCTGTGTTAGGTGCTGCTGTCGTGACTGCTGGCGGCGCCGTTGCCACCTATAGCTTGGTCAAGGGTGGTCCTGAGTATGCGGATGTATTGGCGGTAGAGCCGATCAATCAGCAGATCAAAACCCCCCGTGAAGTTTGCAAGGACGTAACCGTTACCCGTCAGGCGCCGGTCAAGGACCAGCATCAGATCGTCGGTAGCGTTATTGGCGCGGTTGCCGGTGGCTTGCTGGGTAACCAGATCGGTGGCGGTAACGGCAAGAAGATCGCTACAGTCGCGGGCGCGGTAGGTGGTGGTTATGCGGGTAACAAGGTTCAGGAAGGCATGCAGGAGCGTGATACCTACACCACTACGCAGAACCGCTGCACGACGGTCAATGATGTGAGCGACAAGGTTGTGGGCTACAACGTCAAGTACAAGCTGAACGAGAAGGTGGGTCAGGTTCGTATGGAGCGTGATCCGGGTAGCCAGATTCCGGTCGACAAGAACGGTCAGCTGATATTGGGTCAGGCGCAGTAACGCCAGCCGCTGAGCTTCACAAGACATAAAAAAACCGGCTTGCGCCGGTTTTTTTATGCCTGCCGCTTAACGCTTGAGCGAAGCTGGCAGGTGCGGTGCGATCGCGGTCAGTACCGCCTTGAAGCACTTGGTGTTGCCGGCAACGATGTGGCCTTTCTCGAGGAAGTCGTGACCACCGGTGAAATCGCTGACCAGACCGCCTGCTTCCTGAATCAGCAGGGCGCCTGCAGCCATATCCCACTCGGACAGGCCTGACTCCCAGAACGCATCGAAGCGACCGGCAGCGACATAAGCCAGGTCGAGGCTGGCAGCACCTGCGCGGCGGATGCCGGCGGTCTGGCCTACCAGGCTGCGGAACATGCCCAGGTAGTTCTCGATGTTGTCCATCTGGTTGTCACGAAACGGGAAGCCGGTGCCGAGCAGGGCGCCTTCCAGGCTCTTGCGCTGGCTGACGCGCAGACGGCGACCGTTCAGGGCTGCGCCACGACCACGGCTTGCGGTGAATTCTTCCTGGCGGACCGGGTCGAGAACCACGGCGTGCTCGAGGCGGCCGCGGTATTTGCAGGCGATGCTGACGGCAAAGTGCGGGATGCCGCGAACGAAGTTGGTGGTGCCGTCCAGTGGGTCGATGATCCACAGGTAGTCGGTGCCTTCGCCGCTGCCTTCGTGCAGGCCGCTTTCTTCGCCGAGGATGCCGTGAGTCGGGTAGGCCTTGCGCAGAGCGGTGATGATGCTTTGCTCGGCAGCGCGGTCGATCTCTGTGACGTAGTCTTTGGCTTCTTTTTCGTCAACCTTGATGGTATCCAGGCGCTCGATGGAGCGGAAAATCAATTCGCTGGCGCTGCGGGCGGCGCGCAGCGCGATATTCAGCATGGGCTGCATGGATAATTCACCTAAGGTTGTTAAAGAGAGCCGGGCATTCTATGGGCTGATTCGAATTATTTCCAGCCTTGCGTTGTTACGGTTGTCGGGTTGGTGTGTGTTTTTTTGCGTCCGGCGCGGTCGCTCATGCTGTTGCAGCTCTCACAGCTTCATGGCGTTAGTCGAGCCGTTTCTGTAAGATTTGCCCCCCTAATTCGTATCAGTGAGCGTTCGCTTTGTTGCAGAACATTCGTGTTGTCCTGGTCGGCACTACCCATCCCGGAAATATCGGCGGGGCTGCTCGCGCCATGAAAAACATGGGGCTTTCGCGTCTGGTGCTGGTCGATCCGCGCATTTTTCCTTCGCCCGATGCCGATGCGCGTGCGTCCGGCGCTACCGACATTCTCGAGGGCGCGCAGGTGGTGGCGACCCTTGAAGAAGCGCTGGTCGGCTGCCGTCTGGTGCTGGGCACCAGCGCGCGGGATCGAAGCCTGCCTTGGCCTATGCTGGATCCGCGTGCCTCGGGTGAAAAAGTCATCGAACAGGCCGGCGACGGTGCCGAGGTGGCGCTGGTGTTCGGTCGCGAACATGCGGGCCTGACCAACGAAGAGCTGCAGCGTTGCCACTTCCATGTGCACATCCCGTCTGACCCTGCGTTCAGTTCTCTCAATCTGGCGGCTGCCGTACAGGTGCTCAGTTATGAGGTGCGCGTGGCCTGGCTGGCTGCCGCGGAGCAGGGCGAGGCTTCAAGGCCTGCGTCGGCGCACAGTGCCGAACTGGCGACCATGGACGAAATGGAAGGTTTCTACACCCACCTCGAGGCCACGCTGGTGGCCATCGGTTTTCTTGATCCGGAAAAGCCACGGCATCTGATGGCCCGGTTGCGCAGGCTGTACGGGCGTAGCGAAGTCGAGCGATCCGAGCTGAGTATCCTGCGCGGTGTGCTCACTGAAACCCAGAAAGCCGCGCGCGGTGAACCCTACAAGCGAAAGGATCAGTGATGTTCGAGCGTCTGCGAGAAGACATTCAAAGCGTGTTCCACCGCGATCCCGCAGCGCGCAACGCCTTTGAAGTCCTGACCTGCTATCCGGGGATGCACGCGATCTGGCTGCACCGCTTCGCCCATATTCTGTGGCGCAACGGCTGGAAATGGCCGGCGCGGGTGGTCTCGAACTTTGGCCGCTGGATGACCGGAATCGAGATCCATCCGGGCGCGCGCATCGGCCGCCGTTTTTTCATCGATCACGGCATGGGCATCGTGATCGGCGAAACCGCCGAGATCGGCAATGACGTCACCCTCTACCAGGGCGTGACCCTGGGTGGCACCAGCTGGAATGCCGGCAAGCGCCATCCGACGCTGGAAGACGGTGTGGTGGTCGGGGCGGGTGCCAAGGTGCTCGGGCCGTTCACGGTGGGCGCCGGCGCCAAGATCGGCTCCAATGCAGTGGTCACCAAGGCTGTGCCTGCGGGCGCGACTGCCGTGGGCATCCCGGGGCGCATCATCGTCAAGTCAGACGATGAGGTTGAGGCCAGGCGCAAGGCCATGGCCGAGAAGCTCGGCTTCGATGCCTACGGTGTCAGTGCAGATATGCCCGATCCGGTCGCGCGCGCCATTGGCCAGTTGCTTGACCATTTGCAGGCTGTCGATGGGCGCCTGGAAGGCATGTGCGATGCACTCGGCAGGCTTGGCAGCGATTACCGCGCCAAGGAGTTGCCGGAGCTGCGTGACGAAGTTTTCGACTGCGTCAAGGACTGCCAGGAAGGCAAGGTCGGCTAGCGCTCACGGTGGGCAGGGTGCGTGCCATTACGCCGCACCTTTGCTATGATGCAGCCCGCGCTTTTCGCTAATCCCGACTGTTTTACTTGGTCTAATAGTTGACTCTTTTACTCGGGAATAGCATACTCGCTCTCATTCCGAACCTCTGCGGTATACGCCATGCGACTGACTACTAAAGGCCGATACGCTGTAACAGCCATGCTTGACCTGGCGTTGCACGCGCAGAACGGGCCAGTGTCTCTGGCCGACATCTCCGAGCGGCAGGGTATTTCCCTGTCCTACCTCGAGCAGCTGTTCGCCAAGCTGCGTCGCGGCAATCTGGTTTCCAGTGTTCGTGGTCCGGGCGGTGGTTACCAGCTGTCGCGCGACATGAAAGGCATCCAGGTTGCTCAGGTTGTCGATGCAGTCAATGAATCTGTCGATGCCACGCGGTGTCAGGGTCTGGGCGATTGCCATGCTGGCGATACCTGCCTGACTCACCACCTGTGGTGCGACCTGAGCCAGCAGATTCACGAATTTCTAAGCGGTATCAGCTTGGCGGATCTTGTCACTCGCCGTGAGGTACAAGAAGTCGCTCAGCGCCAGGATATGCGCCGTGGTCATAACCACATGTCGCAACTGGGTAAGATCGAAACGTCCGCCGTCGAATGAACGCAGATGAATGAGCGGTGCGCCTGCCTGATAGGAGAGCTTCAATGAAATTGCCAATTTACCTCGACTACTCCGCGACGACCCCGGTCGATCCGCGTGTCGCGCAGAAAATGATCGATTGCCTGACCGTCGAAGGAAACTTCGGCAACCCGGCCTCGCGCTCCCACGTCTTTGGCTGGAAAGCCGAAGAAGCGGTCGAGAACGCTCGTCGTCAGGTCGCTGATCTGGTCAACGCCGATCCGCGCGAAATCGTCTGGACTTCGGGTGCCACTGAATCCAACAACCTGGCTATTAAAGGTGTTGCGCATTTCTACGCCAGCAAAGGCAAGCACCTGATCACGTCGAAGGTTGAGCACAAGGCTGTCCTCGACACCACTCGCCAGCTGGAACGCGAAGGTTTCGAAGTGACCTACATCGAGCCAGGCGAAGACGGTCTGATCACGCCTGCCATGATTGAAGCGGCACTGCGCGACGACACCATCCTGGTTTCGATCATGCATGTGAACAACGAGATCGGCACCATCAACGATATCGCCGCGATCGGTGAGCTGACCCGTTCACGTGGTGTGCTGTTCCACGTCGATGGCGCGCAGTCGACCGGCAAGGTTGAAATCGATCTGGCCAGCCTCAAGGTTGACCTGATGTCGTTCTCTGCACACAAAACCTACGGCCCCAAAGGCATCGGCGCACTCTACGTCAGCCGCAAGCCACGTGTTCGCCTTGAAGCGACCATGCACGGCGGCGGTCACGAGCGTGGCATGCGTTCCGGCACCCTGGCGACTCACCAGATCGTCGGCATGGGCGAAGCATTCCGTATCGCCAAGGAAGAAATGGCTGCTGAAAACGTGCGCATCAAGGCACTCAGCGATCGTTTTTTCAAGCAGGTCGAAAACCTGGAAGAGCTGTACGTCAACGGCAGTCTGACCGCACGCGTACCGCACAACCTGAACCTGAGCTTCAACTATGTCGAAGGCGAGTCGCTGATCATGGCGCTCAAGGATCTGGCGGTATCGTCCGGTTCGGCCTGTACCTCGGCCTCGCTTGAGCCTTCGTACGTGCTGCGTGCCCTGGGTCGCAACGACGAACTGGCGCACAGCTCGATTCGTTTCACCTTCGGCCGTTTCAGCACCGAAGAAGAAATCGATTACGCCGCGCAGAAAGTTTGCGAGGCTGTCACCCGGCTGCGCACGCTTTCGCCGCTGTGGGACATGTTCAAAGACGGCGTCGACATCTCCAAGATCGAGTGGGCGGCGCACTAATTTAAAGTCGCCTCCAAGACAGGTCATGGGCAATTGCGACGTGACCTGCAGAGCGGCTCCCTGATGTGAGAGGAATAGAATCATGGCTTACAGCGAAAAGGTCATCGACCACTACGAAAATCCACGTAACGTCGGCAAGATGAACGCGGAAGATCCTGATGTTGGCACCGGCATGGTCGGCGCTCCTGCGTGCGGCGACGTGATGCGCCTGCAGATCAAGGTCAACGAGCAGGGCGTTATCGAAGACGCCAAGTTCAAGACCTACGGCTGTGGTTCGGCCATTGCGTCCAGCTCCCTGGCGACCGAGTGGATGAAAGGCAAGACTCTGGATGAAGCAGAGACCATCAAGAACACTCAGTTGGCTGAAGAGCTGGCACTGCCGCCAGTGAAGATTCACTGCTCGGTACTCGCTGAAGACGCCATCAAGGCGGCCGTTCGCGATTACAAGCAAAAGAAAGGTCTGCTGTAAGCAGGCTTTTCAAGAGAAGCTTGCGACAGAGTCAACTGCAACAGGCTAATGCAACAGGCTAAGGAGTTCCGATGGCTATCAGCATGACAGAAGCTGCCGCTAACCACGTACGACGTTCCCTTGAGGGGCGCGGCAAGGGTGACGGCGTTCGTCTGGGTGTTCGCACCACAGGCTGTTCAGGTCTTGCCTATGTGCTCGAGTTCGTCGATGAGGCGGCCAGCGAAGACACCGTGTTTGAAATGCACGGCGTCAAGGTGATCATTGATCCGAAGAGTCTGGTCTATCTGGATGGCACCGAGCTCGATTTCGTGCGTGAAGGGTTGAACGAAGGCTTCAAGTTCAACAATCCCAATTCGCGCGGTGAGTGCGGCTGTGGCGAAAGCTTCAACGTCTGAGGCTTTTTATTGTGGGTACTCCCTGTCACTTCGCCCTGTTCGACCTCAAGCCCGAGTTTCAGCTTGATCTTGACCAGCTGGCCACGCGCTACCGTGAGCTTGCGCGTAACGTGCATCCGGATCGCTTTGCGGATGCCCCCGAGCGTGAGCAGCGTGTGGCGCTGGAGCGCTCGGCCAGTCTCAACGAGGCCTATCAGACCCTGAAAAGCCCGCCGAAAAGGGCGCGCTACCTGCTGGCAATGAACGGCAACGAAGTGCCGCTCGAAGTCACGGTGCATGATCCCGAGTTTCTTCTGCAGCAGATGCAATTGCGCGAAGACCTTGAGGACTTGCAGGAAGAGGCTGATCTCGCCGGCGTTGCGACCTTCAAGCGTCAGCTCAAGGTCGCTCAGGACGAACTGAACCAGAGCTTCGCGGCCTGTTGGAATGATGCTGCACAGCGCGAGCACGCTGAAAAGCTGATGCGGCGTATGCAGTTTCTCGACAAGCTCTCTCACGAAGTGCGCCAGTTAGAAGAGCGCCTCGACGATTAACCCCGCGCGGCTTCGGCCGCGCGCCAGTGATTATTCTGAACAGCATGGCTTTACTGCAGATCGCCGAACCCGGCCTGAGTCCTCAACCGCACCAGCGTCGTCTGGCTGTGGGTATCGACCTGGGCACCACCAATTCTCTGGTTGCTGCAGTACGCAGCGGCCTGTCCGAACCGCTGGCCGATGCGGAGGGGCAGGTCATTCTGCCGTCTGCCGTGCGCTATCACGCTGATCGTGTCGAAGTAGGACAGTCAGCGAAGATCGCCGCCTCCCAGGACCCGTTCAATACCGTTCTGTCGGTCAAGCGTCTCATGGGGCGTGGCCTGACTGACGTCAAGCAACTGGGCGAGCAGCTGCCGTACCGGTTTGTTGGCGGTGAGTCGCACATGCCGTTCATCGACACCGTGCAGGGGCCGAAAAGCCCGGTCGAAGTGTCTGCCGACATCCTCAAGGTCCTGCGCCAGCGCGCAGAAGCCTCGTTGGGTGGCGAGCTGGTAGGCGCGGTGATCACCGTTCCTGCCTACTTCGATGACGCTCAGCGTCAGGCGACCAAGGACGCTGCCAGACTGGCGGGCCTCAACGTACTGCGCCTGCTCAATGAGCCCACGGCGGCGGCTGTCGCCTATGGCCTGGATCAGAAAGCCGAAGGTGTGGTTGCCATCTATGATCTGGGTGGCGGGACTTTCGATATCTCGATCCTGCGCCTGACCGGCGGTGTGTTTGAAGTACTGGCCACTGGCGGCGATACCGCTCTGGGTGGCGATGACTTCGATCATGCGATAGCTAACTGGATTGTTACTGATGCCGGTCTGTCTGCCGATATCGACCCTTCCGCGCAACGCAGCCTGCTGCAGGCTGCGTGCTCGGCCAAGGAAGCGCTGACTGACGCCGAGTCTGTCGAGGTCGCCTACGGTCACTGGCGTGGCACGCTGACCCGCGAGGCGCTCAATGCGCTGATCGAGCCTATGGTCGCGCGCAGTCTCAAGGCCTGTCGTCGTGCGGTGCGTGATACCGGTATCGAGCTTGAAGAAGTCGAAGCGGTGGTCATGGTCGGCGGTTCAACCCGAGTTCCACGCGTACGCGAAGCGGTGGCCGAGCTGTTCGGTCGTCAGCCGTTGACCGAGATCGACCCGGATCAGGTGGTGGCCATCGGGGCTGCGATCCAGGCCGATACTCTGGCCGGCAACAAGCGTGACGGTGGCGAGCTGCTGCTCCTCGATGTGATTCCGCTCTCGCTGGGGCTGGAAACCATGGGCGGTCTGATGGAGAAGGTCATTCCGCGCAACACCACCATCCCTGTGGCGCGTGGTCAGGAATTCACCACGTACAAGGATGGCCAGACGGCCATGAAGATTCATGTACTGCAGGGTGAGCGTGAATTGATCAGCGACTGTCGTTCGCTGGCGCGCTTCGAGCTGCGTGGCATCCCGCCGATGGTCGCGGGTGCGGCAAAGATTCGTGTCACCTTCCAGGTCGATGCTGACGGTCTGCTCAGCGTTTCGGCGCGTGAAATGGGCTCGGGTATCGAGTCGAGCATTCAGGTCAAGCCTTCCTACGGGCTGACCGATGACGAAGTCACCCGCATGCTCAAGGACTCCTTCGAGTATGCCGGCGACGACAAGGTCGCTCGTGTGCTGCGTGAGCATCAGGTTGATGCCGAGCGTCTGCTCGAAGCTGTTCAGGGTGCCCTGGATGCCGATGGCGAGCGTCTTCTCGACGAGGAAGAGCGCCTGGTCATCAATCTGCAGATGGACGAACTCCGTGAACTGATGCAAGGCACCGATGGTTATGCCATCGAGCAGCAGACCAAGCGTCTGTCGCAGGTAACCGATGCATTTGCTGCCCGACGCCTCGATTCGACGGTAAAAGCCGCACTGGCCGGGCGCAACTTGAATGAGATTGAGGAATAACTGATGCCGCAGGTGATTTTTCTGCCCCACGCCGAGCATTGCCCGGACGGGCTGGTTGTAGAAGTGGAGCCCGGCACGTCTATTCTCGACATTGCCCACGAGCACCACATCGAGATTGAAAGCGCCTGTGGTGGCGTGTGTGCGTGCACCACCTGCCATTGCATCATTCGCGAAGGTTTCGGTTCGCTGAATGAAGCCGATGAGCTGGAAGAAGACATGCTCGACAAGGCGTGGGGGCTGGAAGCGCAATCGCGTCTGTCCTGTCAGGCCATTGTCGGCAACGAAGACCTCACGGTCGAAATACCCAAGTATTCGCTCAACCACGCCGCTGAAGCGCCACACTGATTCAAGGATTGCTCATGAGTCTCAAATGGGTTGATGTGCAGGAAATCGCCATCCAGCTGGCTGAAAGCCACCCGGATGTCGATCCGCTGACTGTGAGTTTTCCCAGGCTGCGTAATCTGGTCATGGCCTTGCCTGAGTTCGATGACCACCCGGACCGTAGTGGGGAAAAGGTTCTCGAGGCGATCCAGGGGTTATGGATCGAAGAGGCCGATTGACGTTCAGTAACGTACGCAGTTAGGCAATACACCAGAACCCGCGTATAATTCGCGGGTTTAATTTTTCGCTTCAATCACTGCTTCTGGAGTTTCACCATGGCTGTTCAACGTACTTTCTCCATCATCAAGCCTGACGCCGTTGCCAAGAACGTAATCGGCGAGATCACCACTCGTTTCGAAAAAGCCGGTCTGCGCGTTGTCGCTTCCAAGCTGAAGCAACTGTCCAAGGCCGAAGCTGAAGGTTTCTACGCTGAGCACAGCGCTCGCGGTTTCTTCGGCGACCTGGTTGCTTTCATGATCTCCGGTCCGGTTGTCGTTCAGGTTCTGGAAGGCGAAAACGCTATCGCTCTGAACCGCGAGCTGATGGGCGCTACCAACCCTAAAGAAGCTGCTGCCGGCACCATCCGTGCTGATTTCGCTGATTCCATCGACGCCAACGCTGTTCACGGCTCCGATTCCGAAGCAGCCGCCGCTCGCGAAATCTCGTACTTCTTCGCAGCTACCGAAGTAACCGCTCGCTAAGTCATTTTTGACTGACGAGTGAAGGGTGAATTCATGATTGCATCGACTGGTAAAACCAACCTGCTGGGGCTGACTCAACAGGAAATGGAGAAATTCTTCGACTCTATCGGGGAGAAGCGCTTCCGTGCCGGTCAGGTCATGAAGTGGATTCACCACTTCGGCGTCGACGATTTCGACGCGATGACGAACGTCAGCAAGGCCCTGCGCGAAAAGCTCAAGGCCTGTGCCGAAGTTCGCGGTCCCGAAGTGGTCAGCGAGGACATCTCCAGCGACGGCACCCGTAAATGGGTGGTGCGCGTAGAGTCCGGCAGCTGTGTCGAGACCGTCTACATTCCGCAGGGCAAGCGTGGCACCTTGTGTGTTTCGTCCCAGGCGGGCTGTGCCCTGGATTGCAGCTTCTGTTCCACGGGCAAGCAAGGCTTCAACAGCAACCTCACCGCCGCCGAAGTCATCGGTCAGGTGTGGATTGCCAACAAATCCTTCGGCAGCGTCCCGGCGACCGTCGACCGTGCCATCACCAACGTGGTGATGATGGGCATGGGTGAGCCGCTGCTGAACTTCGACAATGTCATTGCCGCCATGCATCTGATGATGGATGACCTGGGGTATGGCATTTCCAAGCGCCGGGTGACCTTGTCCACCTCCGGTGTGGTGCCGATGATCGATGAGCTTTCCAAGCACATCGACGTGTCCTTGGCCTTGTCGCTGCACGCACCGAATGATGCGCTGCGCAACCAGTTGGTGCCGCTCAACAAGAAATACCCGTTGAAAATGCTTCTCGAGTCCTGCCGTCGCTATATGTCCAATCTGGGCGAAAAGCGTGTGCTCACCATCGAGTACACCATGCTCAAGGACATCAACGACAAGGTAGAGCACGCGGTCGAGATGATCGAACTGCTCAAGGACACACCTTGCAAGATCAACCTGATTCCGTTCAACCCGTTTCCGCACTCCGGTTACGAGCGTCCCAGCAACAACGCAATCCGTCGTTTTCAGGACCTGTTGCATCAGGCCGGTTATAACGTCACTGTGCGCACCACACGCGGTGAAGATATCGATGCTGCATGCGGCCAGTTGGTCGGGCAGGTGATGGACCGCACACGCCGTAGCGAACGCTACATTGCAGTGCGTGAGTTGAGCGCCGAGGCCGATGCGGCCCCTGTCGCGGTGACTCGAACCTGACTGCGAACCTGACCGAGAGAGACTCCATGCCTGTGCGTGCCTCGCTGCTGCTCTGTGTTGTCGTCCTGCTGACAGCGTGCGTGTCCACCGGTAACGTCAATCCGCTGACGACGGCCCAGGGGCGCGAGGAAGCGCGCAAGGCTTACGTGCAGCTTGGCCTGGGTTATTTCCAGCAGGGGCAGACCGAGCGCGCCAAGGTTCCGCTGAAAAAGGCGCTTGAACTCGACAGCTCGGATGCGCAGGCCAACGCCGCGCTGGCCCTGGTGTTCCAGACAGAGATGGAGCCGGAGCTGGCAGAGCAGTACTTTCGCAAGGCGTTGGCCGCCAGCAATAACGAAACACGTATCGTCAACAATTACGGCAGTTTTCTGTTCGAGCAAAAACGTTACAAGGAAGCCTACGAGCGTTTTGAACAGGCGGCTGCCGACAACCTGTATCCTGAGCGGTCACGGGTTTTTGAAAGCCTGGGCATGACCTCGCTGAAACTGGGCAACCGCGAGCAGGCTCGCGAGCATTTTACCAAGGCATTGCGCCTGGACCGTCAGTTGCCATTATCCTTGCTGGAAATGGCTCAGCTGTCCTACGAAGACAAGCAATATGTGCCGGCGCGTGACTATTACGACCGTTTTAGCCAACTCAGCGAGCAAAATGCACGTAGTCTATTGCTCGGTACACGGCTGGCGAAGATATATGATGATCGTAACAAGGCAGCCAGCTTTGGCCTGCTGTTGAAAAGACTCTATCCCGGTACGCCGGAATATCAGCAATACCTGTCGGAGCAATGATGAAAGCGGCGCATCCCGAAGTTGTAGCAACCAATCGCGTGAATCCTGGAGAAACCCTGCGCCAGGCCCGCGAGAGCAGGAGCTGGTCGCTGCCAGATGTGGCCTTGAGACTCAATCTCACCGTGACCTCCCTGACCAATCTGGAGAACGGCCAGTTTGAAAAGCTGCCTGGGCATACGTTTGCCCGGGGCTACGTGCGTGCCTACGCCAAACTGCTTGACCTTGATCAGGCGGCGCTGGTCGAACAGTTCGACCAGTTCACCGGCACTGACGGTAAGGGCAGTTCGGTCCACGCGCTGGGCCGTATCGAAGAGCCGGTCAGGCTGTCGCACAACATTCTGCGTATCGTCAGCCTGCTGTTGCTGGTGATCCTGGTCGGCGGTGGTTTCTTCTGGTGGCAGGATCAGGCGACCTTGCGCGGCAAGGATCAGTCCGGGCTGAACATGGAGCACGTCGAAGTCGAAAGTGCCGACGGCACCACGCAGATTCACCCGCTCGACGAGCCGGAAGAGCCTGCTGTGGCTGAAACGCCTGCCTCCGGACAAACTTCCTTGCCGTTGAATACCGGTGCGCCTGCCAGTGAGGCGCCAGCTGCTGCGCCAGCGGCCCCGGCTTCCAGCGTTACAGGTCATGCAACCGCACAACCACAAACACAGACGCCTGCTGCTGCCACGCCACCGGCGAGCACGCCGCAAGCCCCCGTTGCTGCGCCGACCGTGCCGTCGATGCCGACTGCACCTGCCGAGCAGCCAGCGCCTGTCGTGGCGGGTGCCGGTCAGGTGACCGTACAGTTCGTTGCCGATTGCTGGACCCAGGTCACTGACGGAAACGGCAAGGTGCTGGTCAGCGGCCTCAAGCGCAAGGGCGACAGTCTGGATGTCAGCGGCAAGCCGCCGTTGACCCTGCGTCTGGGCTATGCGCGTGGTGCGCAGGTCAGCTACAACGGTCAGCCTGTGGATGTAGCACCTTTTACCAGCGGCGAAACTGCTCGCCTGAAGCTAGGGCAATAAGTCATGCACGGCGAATCTCCAATCAAGCGTCGCGAATCCCGGAAAATATGGGTCGGTTCCGTACCAGTCGGCGGTGATGCGCCGATCGCGGTGCAAAGCATGACCAACAGTGATACCAACGATGTGGCCGCTACCGTGGCACAGATCAATCGTCTGGAAGCGGCGGGTGTCGACATCGTGCGTGTTTCGGTGCCTGACATGGACGCTGCCGAAGCATTCGGCCGCATCAAGCAGCTGGTCAAGGTGCCGCTGGTCGCCGACATCCACTTCGATTACCGCATCGCCCTGCGTGTGGCGGAGCTGGGCGTCGACTGTCTGCGTATCAACCCGGGCAATATCGGTCGTGAAGACCGTGTGCGGGCCGTGGTCGATGCTGCGCGTGATCGAGGCATCCCGATCCGTATCGGCGTCAACGCCGGTTCGCTGGAAAAAGACCTGCAGAAGAAGTACGGCGAGCCTACGCCAGAGGCCTTGGTAGAATCTGCGCTGCGCCATGTCGAGCATCTGGAACGCCTGAACTTTCCGGACTTCAAGGTCAGCGTCAAGGCTTCCGATGTGTTTATGGCCGTCGCTGCCTATCGCCTGCTGGCCAAGGAGATTGTTCAGCCGCTGCACCTGGGCATCACCGAAGCCGGTGGCTTGCGTTCAGGTACGGTGAAATCGGCTGTCGGTCTCGGTATGCTGCTCGCCGAAGGAATTGGCGATACTATCCGCATCTCGCTGGCGGCTGACCCGGTCGAGGAAGTGAAGGTCGGGTACGACATTCTTAAATCGTTGCGCCTTCGTTCGCGTGGAATCAACTTCATCGCCTGCCCGAGCTGCTCGCGGCAGAACTTCGATGTGGTCAAGACCATGAACGAGCTGGAAGGTCGCCTCGAGGATTTGCTGGTTCCGCTCGATGTCGCGGTCATCGGTTGTGTGGTCAATGGTCCGGGCGAAGCCAAAGAGGCGCATATCGGCCTGACCGGTGGTACGCCGAACCTGATCTACATCGACGGCAAACCCGCGCAGAAACTGACCAATGACAATCTCGTGAATGAGCTGGAACGCTTGATTCGCGAGAAAGCGGCTGAAAAAGCCGAAGCCGACGCCTCGGTCATCGTGCGCGGCTAACCCGGATTGCTAAGGATTTTCTGTGAGTAAGTCTCTACAAGCCATTCGTGGCATGAACGACATCCTGCCCGAGCAGACGCCGTTGTGGCGTCACTTCGAAGGCACTGTTGCCCGTCTGCTGGATAACTACGGTTACCGCCAGATTCGTATGCCTATCGTCGAATTCACCGAGCTGTTCAAGCGCTCCATCGGTGAAGTGACCGATATCGTCGAGAAAGAGATGTACACCTTCGCCGATCGTAACGGTGACTCTCTGACCCTGCGCCCTGAAGGCACCGCCGCATGCGTGCGTGCGGTCCTCGAACACGGCATCACTGGCGGCGGCCAGGTTCAAAAACTGTGGTACATCGGTCCGATGTTCCGTCACGAGCGTCCACAGAAAGGCCGTTATCGTCAGTTTCATCAGATCGGTGTCGAGGTTTTCAACCTGGACGGTCCGGATATCGATGCCGAGCTGATTGTCATGACCTGGCGCCTGTGGGGCCTGCTGGGCATTCGTAACGCCGTGAAGCTCGAGCTGAACAGCCTGGGCACCAGCGAGGCGCGTGCGCGTTATCGCGACGCGCTGGTCGAATACCTCTCGGCACGTCTCGACCAACTGGACGAAGACAGCCAGCGCCGCCTGAAAACCAACCCGCTGCGCGTGCTGGACACCAAGCACCCTGAAACCCAGGCTGTGCTGGTCGATGCGCCTAAACTGGCGGACTACCTGGATGACGAATCCCGCGTTCACTTCGAAGGCCTGAAGGCCCGTCTGGACGCCGCCGGTATCCCTTATGTGATCAATCCCAAGCTGGTGCGTGGCCTGGACTACTACAGCAAGACCGTTTTCGAGTGGGTCACCGATCAACTCGGTGCCCAGGGTACGGTCTGTGCGGGCGGTCGTTACGACGGTCTGGTCGAGCAGATGGGTGGCAAGCCTACTGCAGGCGTCGGTTTCGCGATGGGTATCGAGCGACTGGTTCTGCTGCTCGAAACCCTTGAGCAGGTGCCGGAAGAGATTGCCCGTCAGGTCGATGTCTACCTGTGTGCATTCGGCGAAGCGGCCGAGCTGGCGGCACTGGCACTGACCGAAAAGGTCCGTGATCAGCTGCCGACCCTGCGGTTGCAGGTCAACGCCGGTGCCGGCAGCTTCAAAAGCCAGTTCAAGAAGGCCGACAAGAGCGGTGCGCTGTTCGCACTGATCCTCGGCGAAGAAGAACTGGCGGCGAAGGTCATTGGCGTCAAGCCCCTGCGTGGCCAGGGTGAACAACAAAATATTGCCTGGGATGCTCTGTCAGAGCACCTGGCCTCCTGCGTCGTGCAGGGTTGAAGCTGATTTAACAGCCGTTTAGCGAATAGGAGTATTGGGGTGTCGGGTACCGAAGATGAAGAGCTGGCGGTAATGAAGGACTGGTGGCAGCGCAACGGCAAACCTCTGTTGACCGGCGGTCTGCTTGCGCTGGTCGTGGTTCTGGGTTGGCAGTTCTGGCACAGGTATCAGGCCAGCCAGTCGCAAGGCGCCTCGATGCTTTATCAGCAATTGCTGGAAACCGCACTGACGCCCAGTGGTCAGGCAGACACCGCACGTGTCGCCGAGATCTCCGGCAAACTGAAAAGCGAATTCGGTGGCACTACCTACGCACAGTTCGGTAGCCTGTTCGTCGCCAAGGTGGCGGTCGATGCTGGCAAGCTGGACGATGCCGCAGCCGAGCTGAAAACCGTGGCCGACAAACCTGCCAATGACACGCTGGGCGAGATTGCCCGTCAGCGTCTGGCACGCGTGCTGGCTGCGCAGAACAAGACCGATGACGCGCTGAAGCTGCTCGACGGCGATGCCGACAAGGCTTTCCTCGCCAGTCGTGAAGAACTCAAGGGTGACCTGCTGGTACAGCTGGGTCGTACCGACGAGGCGTATGCTGCATACCAAAAGGCCAAATCTGCTCTGTCCGAAGACGCAGCAGTGGGTGGCCTGCAAATGAAGCTCGACGATCTGGCGAAAGGGGATGCGTGACGTGATTCGTTGGAAACATGCAGCATTGCTGGCTCTGGCCATTCTGGCCGCGGGTTGCAGCAGCAACAGCAAAAAGGAATTGCCTCCGGCCGAGCTGACCGACTTCAAAGAAGAAGTGGTTCTGCACAAGCAGTGGAGCCGTTCCATTGGCGACGGTCAGGGTAAGACTTACAACATGCTCGTGCCGGCCATTGATGGCGACCGCATCTATGCGGCTGACGTCACGGGCGAAGTCGTGTCGCTGGACCGTCTGACTGGCGACGTGATCTGGAAGAAGGATCTCGACCTGCCCGTTTCCGGAGCAGTCGGCGTGGGCTACGGACTGGTGATGATCGGCACCCTCAAGGGTGAAGTGATTGCCATGGACGCCACGTCCGGTGAAGAAAAGTGGCGCGCTCGCGTCACCAGCGAAGTGCTGGCTCCGCCTGCCACCAACGGTTCCGTGGTCGTTGTCCAGACTCAGGATGACCGCATCGTCGGTTTCGACGCCTCTACCGGTTCGCAGCTCTGGATCTACGAAAGTACCCCGGCGGTGCTGACCCTGCGCGGTACCGGTGCTCCGCTGGCGACTAACCGTCTTGCCGTGGCAGGTCTGTCGACCGGCAAGGTCGTCGCTCTGGATATCACCAACGGCGTGCCGATCTGGGAGCAGCGTGTTGCCATCCCGCAAGGTCGCTCGGAACTGGATCGTGTGGTCGATATCGACGGCGGCCTGTTGCTGTCCGGCGGTACGCTGTACGTTGCTACCTATCAGGGTCGCGTCGCCGGTCTCGATCTGGAAAGCGGTCGTGTCCTCTGGCAGCGTGATGCTTCGAGCTACTCGGGTGTCGCCCAGGGCTTTGGCAGCGTCTATGCCACTCTGGCCTCCGGTACTGTCGAAGGTATCGACGAGCGTTCGTCCTCTGCACTGTGGAGCAACGAATCACTGGCTCGCCGCCAGCTCGGCGCGCCGGAAGTGTATTCCAGCTATGTAGCGGTCGGTGACATGGAAGGCTACCTGCACCTGTTGAGCCAGGTGGACGGTCGTTTTGTCGGTCGCGAACGTATCGACAGCGACGGCCTGCGTGCGCGTCCGCTGGTGGTTGGGGACATGATTTACGTGTATGGCAACAGCGGCAAACTGGAAGCCCTGACCATCAAGCAATAAGTGTCCATGCCCGGGGCCAATGGCCCCGGGTGCCCTTGCTTCGGCAAGGCTGCGGTGCCTTTGTGGCATCGCCCCGAACTCCGGCCGCTGCCCTGCAGCGGCTTTTGTATTTTCTGAAATAACGAAGTGGAGAGCCGCATGGTTCCCGTAATCGCCCTGGTGGGTCGACCGAACGTCGGCAAGTCCACCATGTTCAACCGCCTGACCAGGACTCGCGACGCCATTGTCGGCGATCTGTCCGGTCTTACCCGTGATCGCCAATACGGAGAGGCGAAGTGGCAAGGGCGCTCCTATATTCTGATCGACACCGGCGGTATCTCCGGTGACGAGCATGGCATGGACGAAAAGATGGCCGAGCAGTCGCTGCTGGCCATTGAAGAAGCCGATGTGGTGCTGTTTCTGGTGGACGCCCGTGCGGGCTACACCGCTGCTGATCAGATGATTGGTGAGCACCTGCGCAAGCGCAACAAGCGTTCCTACGTGGTTGCCAACAAGATCGACAACATCGACGAGAACCTGGCACGCGCCGAGTTCAGCCCGATGGGCCTGGGCGATGCCATCCCGGTGGCCGGTGCCCACGGTCGTGGTATCTCGCAGATGCTCGAAATCGCTCTGCGCGAATTCCCCAGGGACGAAGACGAGCCTGAAGAGGGCGTTGAGGTCGAGGAAGTCGCCGAAGGTCAGGAAGCCAAGCGCATTCCCGGCCCTAGCGAGAAAGACGGCATCAAGATCGCCATCATCGGTCGTCCCAACGTCGGCAAGTCGACGCTGGTCAACCGTATGCTGGGTGAAGACCGGGTTATCGTCTATGACGAGCCAGGCACCACGCGCGACAGTATCTACATTCCCTTCGAGCGTAACGAAGAGAAGTACACGCTGATCGACACCGCGGGTGTGCGCAAGCGCGGCAAGATCCACGAGGAAGTTGAAAAGTTCTCGGTGGTCAAGACGCTGCAGGCCATCAAGGACGCCAACGTGGTGATCTTTGTGATGGACGCCCGCGAAGGTGTGGTCGACCACGACCTGAACCTGCTGGGCTTCGCCCTTGAAGCGGGTCGTGCGCTGGTCATCGCGCTGAACAAGTGGGACGGCATGACGCCGGGCGAACGCGATTTCGTGAAGATCGAGCTGGAGCGCCGGTTGTTCTTCGTCGACTTCGCCGACATCCACTTCATCTCCGCACTGCACGGCACGGGCGTGGGCAACCTGTATCAGTCGGTACAGAACTCGTTCAAGTCTGCGGTAACCCGCTGGCCAACCAGCCGCCTGACGCAGATTCTCGAAGATGCGGTCAGCGAGCATGCGCCACCGATGGTCGGCAGCCGCCGCATCAAGCTGCGCTACGCTCACTTGGGTGGTGCCAACCCGCCGCTGATCGTGATCCACGGTAATCAGGTCGAGAAAGTACCCAAGTCCTACGTCCGTTACCTGGAAAACACTTACCGACGTGTGCTCAAACTGGTCGGTACGCCGATCCGTATCGAGTTCAAGGGCGGCGAGAACCCGTATGAAGGCAACAAGAACACGCTCACTGACCGTCAGGTCAACAAGAAGCGTCGGATGATGTCGCACCACAAGAAGGCCGACAAGAAGCGCCGCGACAAGCGCTGAGTCAGCATCTGGAAAAAGGCGCTTCGGCGCCTTTTTTTGTGTCCGTTTAATGGGCTATCCTGCCTGACCCCGTGCCGCCCGGTGCCGGGAGATTGCAGGGAAAGGGTTCCATGATCGACAGCAAGTTGCCCAACGTGGGCACCACTATCTTCACCGTCATGTCACAGCTGGCCGCCGAAACCGGAGCTATCAACCTGTCCCAGGGGTTTCCTGATTTTGACGGGCCGCAGGCGCTGCGTGATGCGGTCTGCCGACACGTCACTCAAGGCCATAACCAATACTCACCGATGACCGGGCTGCCTGCGCTTCGTCAGCAAGTTGCGGCAAAGATCGCCCGCAGCTACGGGCGTACGGTCAACGCGGACACTGAAATCACTATTACACCGGGTGCCACCCAGGCGATTTTCTGTGCGATCCATAGCGTTATTCGTGCTGGCGATGAAGTGATCATTTTCGACCCTTGTTATGACAGCTACGAGCCTGCCGTCGAACTGGCCGGTGGGCGCTGCGTTCATGTGCAACTGGGGCTGGATGACTTCTCCATCGACTGGCAAAAGCTCAGCGATGCGCTGAGCCCGCGTACCCGCATGATTGTCATCAACAGCCCGCACAACCCCAGCGGCGCTCTGATCAGTCGTTCAGAGCTTGATCGACTGGCCGCGCTGATCGCCGATCGCGACATTTACCTGCTCAGCGATGAAGTCTATGAACACCTGGTGTTTGACGGCGCACGCCACGTCAGTGTGCTCGACCACGAAGCGCTGTATCAGCGCGCCTTCGTCGTCAGCTCGTTCGGCAAGACCTATCACGTCACAGGCTGGAAAACCGGTTACGTGGTCGCGCCGCCTGCGCTGACGTCCGAACTGCGCAAGGTGCATCAGTATGTGAGCTTCTGTGGTGTCACGCCGTTGCAATACGCATTGGCCGACTTCATGGCCGAACACCCTGAGCATGTCGATGAACTGCCAGGCTTCTATCAGGCCAAGCGCGACTTTTTCTGCAGTCATCTGGCCGAGTCGCGTTTCAGCTTCCGGCCGGTGGGCGGGACTTATTTCCAGTTGGTCGATTACTCGCAGATCAGGCCCGACCTCAATGACGTCGACATGGCCTTGTGGATGACCCGTGAGCATGGCGTGGCGAGCATTCCGATTTCGGTGTTCTACCAGAGCCCGCCAGAAGGGCAGCGCCTGATCCGCCTGTGCTTCGCCAAACAGGAAGAGACGCTGCGTCTGGCGGCGGAGAAACTATGCGCGATATAAGCGGGCTGCCCAACCTCAACCTCGCACTGATCCAGACCACGCTGGCGTGGCATGATCGCGAGGCCAATCTCGAGCATTTCGAGCCATTGCTGGATCAGGCGCGCGGCGCGGACCTGGTGATCCTGCCAGAGATGTTCACCACCGGGTTCTCGATGGAGTCCGAGGCCCTGTCAGAGCCGGAAGCCGGGCCTACATCGCTATGGCTATTGGCGCAGGCCAGGCGTATCAACGCCGTGGTGACCGGCAGCGTCATGATGCGCGCTGCCGATGGCAGTCATCGCAATCGCCTGTTGTGGGCGCGGCCAGACGGTGAACTGCTGCATTACGACAAGCGTCATCTGTTTCGCATGGCCGGTGAACACGAGCACTACACGCCGGGTGATCGCCAGGTGATGTTTGAGCTCAACGGCTGGCGTGTACGCCCGCTGATCTGCTATGACCTGCGCTTTCCGGTCTGGAGCCGTGACGCCCAGGACACCGATCTGTTGCTGTACACCGCCAACTGGCCGGGCGCACGGCGTCTGCACTGGAACCGCCTGCTGCCCGCCAGAGCCATTGAAAACCTGTGCTACGTGGCGGCGGTCAATCGCGTCGGGTCGGACGGCAAGGGCTTTGCGTACACCGGTGACAGTCAGGTCCTGGATTTTCAGGGCGAGAGCCTGTTGAGCGCGGGCGAAGCGGATGGAGTGTTCAGGGCGACGCTCAGCGCGGCAGACCTGCAAGCCTACCGTACGCGGTTTCCGGCTGGGCTGGACGCGGACTCTTTCAATATTCAATAAAAGTACTTCAGAATGTTTCCAGTCGGCCGATAGCTGTTCCAGACTTCCAGGAGACCGTCATGACTACTATCAATACCTCCACGCTGAACAGTTACTCAAGCTCGTTTACTCTAACGGTCAAGCCTACTGATGCTGAAACGGCCAAGACCGCGACTGCTGCCGCCACCACGACTACCGAAACGGAGAAAAGCTCTGATCAGGCGTCAACTGAAGGTGGCAAGGCCGGTGCAGCGGGTGGCGGCGGCAGCGTGGGTGGCTCCAGCGAATCGTCTCTCAATCAGACGATCGAGCAGATAAAGCAGCAGATCAAGGACGCTCAGAAGCAACTCGCCGAGCAGAAGGCGCAGCTGGCTGCTGCTCAAAGCGGTAAAGGGTCAGCGGAAGAGAAGGCGCAGAAATCCATGGCGATTCAGGGCCAGATCGCGACCATCAGCGCCAACCTGCAGACGTTGCAGGCCTCGTTGCTGCAGCTGGAAACCGGTGGCGGTGTAAACACCACCGCGTGATATCGCCTGCTTTGCGTCCGAAGTGACGCTCATCATGCCCGCGCACAGTGTTGCGTGGGCATTCAGCTGCTTGCGCCCCTGATCAGGCGGCGCAGCGTCCAGCGTTGCCTGTCACTCGTTCACGTTCATGAACTTACGGGCCCACTCTACGTAGTCTTCAGGCTGCGTGTAGGTGTGGGTCAGTTCAGTCGCACTCATGTTCGATTCGTTGCCCAGTATCTGACGCTGCTCGCGCAGGCAGTCATAGGTGGCCTTGATCGCCGCGAAGTACGCTGCGTGGCCATGCACGCAAATCCTCACACCCATCTCGGCAAGGCGCGCGTTGTCGTGCAGTTCCGGGTTGCCGTACGTCACCAGCATCAGCGGTACGGTCACGCCTTCGGATATCTGCGCCAGGTGATCAAAGTCCCGAATGCCGACGATGGTAATGCCGTCAGCCCCGGCAGCCTGATACTGCTGAACCCGGCTGATGGCTTCCTGAACCGGAATGATCGCTGCGTTGGTACGAGCGAAAATCGACATCTCTGGATCGACGCGAGCCTCCAGCGCTGCGCGGATCTTGCCAACACCTTCGGCAGTGGAAATCAGATCAGTGGATTTGCGTCCGAACTGTGCCGGCAGCAGGGTATCTTCGATCGTCAGTGCAGAAATACCGGCACGTTCCAGTTCGACAACGGTGCGCATGACGTTAAGGGCATTGCCATAACCATGGTCTGCGTCCGCGATGACCGGGAGCTGTGCGACACGGCCGATGCGCGTGGCCTGTTCAACGAATTCGCTCAGGGTGATCAGGGCGAAGTCAGGGGCTGCCAGGACTTGCAGCGACGCCACGGAGCCGCCGAGGATGCCTACTTCAAAGCCCAGATCCGCTGCGATTCGCGCTGACATGGGGTCGAACACCGAGGCTGTGTGAAAGCAAGCGTTCGACGAGGTGAGCGCACGGAAGCTACGGCGCAAATCTTGATGGGAAGCCTTGGGCATAATCGCTCCAAATGTGATTGGATCAGCTCAGCGTACCGAGGCCGATGGTAATTTCAATGCACGGTGGGTCTGCCCGAGCATTCTTTTCGTCCGGAAATCAATGCAATAGTCGTCTTGGTTTTATAGGAAAGGTGCAGCTGGCAGGTAAGTCCGAGCAGGCATCGTCAGCATATGAATTGCTGTTGGATTGGGCGCGCTCTGGAGTAAGGGCAGCATGCTACCACAGCATAAATGAAAAAGATTATGCCGAAACAGGCAGGGTCATGCGCGGAATGCAAGAGGCTGGTGCAGTGTGAGGCGGGGAGGGAAGAGGGCGATGCGGATGACGGACCTGCGTCCGCCATCCGGCTATCGAATCAGGCCGCTTTGGCCTGGGTCTGGCTGAGTGAACGATTCAGGGCACTGAACAGGGCGCGGAAGCTCGCCGTGGTGATGTTTTCATCGATGCCCACGCCATGGACGGCGCGTTCGCCATTCACGCGCAGCTCGATGTAGGCGGCCGCCTTGGCGGTGGTACCCGAGCCGATCGCATGCTCGTTGTAATCCATGATTTCCACGGCCACCGGCAGACCGGCAACCAGTGCTTCCAAGGCGCCCTTGCCCTTGCCGCGCCAGTGCTGGGTTTCGCCGTCGACGTGCACCTCGGCATCCACCGAGCTGTTGCCGTTCTCCTCCTGCAACTTATGGCTGATCAGCGCATAAGGAACGTTGGCTTGCAGGTACTCACGACGCAACAGCGAGTGAATCTGCTCGGCCGTCATCTCCAGACCCAGACGATCGGTTTCACCCTGAACCACCTGGCTGAACTCGATCTGCATGCGGCGTGGCAGGGAGATGCCATATTCCTGTTCCAGCAGGTAAGTGATGCCACCTTTGCCCGACTGGCTGTTGACGCGAATCACCGCCTCGTAGCTGCGACCGATGTCGGCCGGGTCAATCGGCAGGTAAGGCACTTCCCACAACTCGCCTTCCTTCTGCTGGGTGAAACCCTTGCGAATCGCATCCTGGTGCGAACCGGAGAACGCGGTGTGCACCAGGTCGCCAACGTACGGGTGACGTGGGTGCACAGGAATCTGGTTGCATTCTTCGACGACCTTGCGCACACCGTCGATATCCGAGAAATCCAGCTCCGGGTTGATGCCTTGGGTGTAAAGGTTCAGGGCCACGGTGACCAGATCGACGTTGCCGGTCCGCTCGCCGTTACCGAACAGGCAGCCCTCGACGCGATCTGCGCCGGCCATCAGGCCCAGCTCGGTAGCGGCAACGCCCGTACCACGGTCGTTGTGGGTATGCAGGCTGATCAGCACGCTGTCGCGGCGGGTAATATTGCGGCCGAACCATTCGATCTGGTCAGCGTAGATATTGGGTGTCGCCACTTCCACGGTGGCCGGGAGGTTGAGGATCACCTTGTTCTCAGGCGTCGGGTTCCACACTTCGATCACCGCATCGCAGACTTCCTTGGCGAATTCCAGCTCGGTCGCACTGAAGGTTTCCGGCGAGTACTCGAAGGTCCACTGGGTTTCAGGCTGTTGTGCTGCATATTTGACGAACAGCTTGGCCGCGTTGACCGCGATCTCTTTCACCCCGGCCTTGTCCTGATTGAAGACGATGCGGCGGAATGACGGGCTGGTCGCGTTATACAGGTGAACAATGGCCTTTTTCGCGCCGCGCAGCGATTCGAAGGTGCGGGCGATCAGGTCTTCGCGAGCCTGGGTCAGTACCTGGATGGTGGTGTCATCCGGGATATGTCCGTCTTCGATCAGGGTACGCACGAAGTCGAAGTCAGTCTGCGAAGCCGATGGAAAGGATGCCTCGATTTCCTTGACGCCAACGCTGACCAGGGTTTTCCAGAAGCGCAGTTTCTTGGCCGCGTCCATGGGTTCGATCAGCGACTGGTTGCCGTCGCGCAGGTCGGAGCTGCACCAGATCGGCGCTGCATCGATGGTCCTCGAAGGCCAGGTGCGGTCAGGCAGATCAATGGTCGGGAACGCACGGTACTTCTTCGAAGGGTCTTTGAGCATGGTCATCAGGAAATCCTTTTGTATTCACGGGGCCGGGGTTGGGCGGCCTGCCGTTCTGGATAGATAGCACAGGGAATTGCGAACACAGGGACGAGGCACAGCATGCTAGCCAGGCAGTCGGGCGCTGACCAGGCTGAGGCACCGGTGTTGGCGCAACAGAATAAGGGT
This sequence comes from Pseudomonas sp. MWU16-30316, assembly GCF_020515645.1. Classification (NCBI taxonomy): domain Bacteria; kingdom Pseudomonadati; phylum Pseudomonadota; class Gammaproteobacteria; order Pseudomonadales; family Pseudomonadaceae; genus Pseudomonas; species Pseudomonas sp. MWU16-30316. The sequence goes on from NZ_JAIZAZ010000002.1 coordinate 441,818, forward strand.
TTGAGAGGTTTTCATGAGGCCAACCGTAACCATTGGCATGGATGATGGCAAGCACTTGAAAAAGATTGGAATAAATTCTCGAAAATACGCCTTTGACGATTTTTTATAGCGGTATTTAAAGCGTTATATCCAGGTTATTGTTGGTCGAAAGCGATGTGCGCAAGTGAGGGCTTGCGTGAGCGAACGCCGTAACGCTCGCTCACTAACAGGCTTACGGCTGAAAAGCGCCGATGAAGATCGCCGGGTCCACGCGCGCATCGTTGAGGCTGACGTTCCAGTGCATGTGCGGCCCGGTTGCGCGACCGGTGGCGCCGACCTTGCCGACCACTCCGCCACGCGGGACGAGGTCGCCGACCTTCACGTCGATCTTCGACATATGGCAAAACATGCTGATGAAGCCTTGCCCGTGATCGACGAATACGGTGTTGCCATTGAAGAAGTAATTGCCGGTCAGGATGACCTTGCCCGCTGCCGGGGACTTGATCGGTGTGCCGGCCGGAACCGCGAAGTCGAGTCCCGAATGCGGGTTGCGCTCTTCGCCGTTGAAGAAGCGACGCACGCCGAATTTGCTCGACAGCGGGCCGTTGACCGGCTTGTCCAGAATCAGGTTGCTTGGCGTGCCTGGGCTGAAACTGCGGTAAGCGCGCAGTTGTTCGGCCAATTCGCCCTCGATGCGTTTGTTGTCTTCAGGGTTGGGATTGACCTGACGTTTGTTCTTGAGCGTGATGTGCTGCTCCGGGTATTTCTTGCTGCCAACGGTGAAGTTGAGCGTGCGCCCGCCGGACGTGACTTGCTGAGTGCCGGGTTTGACGGTCAACGGAATGCCCACGATGGCCAGCCAGCGCGTGCCCTGTTCCTTGACCACCAGCACCGGTTTGCCTTGATAGGTGGCGGTCGGAGCCTGAGCGCCAGTGCCCAGATCGACAACCGCCACGCCGCCTGGCACCGGTTTGTCGAGTGCGCGGGTAATAAAGCTGTCAGCGTGAGCGGGAAGACAGAGCAGCAGGGCGAACAGCGGGGCGATAAAACGTAGCATCAGGCAGTCAGTCCAGAAGGGAGAGGGTCACGGGTGTGAGGTGATTGTCTTCAACGCGCACTTGCAGTTCGCCTTCGCCGAGCCTGGCGGTAAGCCGTTGGCCCGTTTGCGTCTGTGCCGCGCTGCGGATCGCATGGCCGCGCTCGTCGAGCAGGATGCTGTAACCGCGTCCCAGTGTGGCGAGCGGGCTGACCACGTTGAGGGTCTGCACCTGACTTTGCAGTTGCAGCTTGCGCGCCTTGATCTGTTCACGAATGGCTCGCGGCAGACGCTCGGCCAGGGCATCCAGACGTTGGCGCAAAAAGGCCAGGGTCCGGCCCGGGTGCTGGGCAGCAAGGCGGCTCTGCAGGTGCGCCAGACGCACTTGGCGTTGATGCATGTTCTGTTCGAAGGCGCGGCGCAGGCGCATGTCCAGATCATCCAGCCGTTGCGACTGTTGACGCAAGCGCTCGCCAGGGTGGCGCAGACGCCGGGAAATACCCTCCAGACGCAGCCGCTCGCGCATCAGGCGGTCCTGCATGCGGCTGACCAGTCGCCGGTGCAGGTTGTCGACGCGTCGATGCAGGTCGCTGGAATCCGGGGCGAGCAGTTCGGCGGCAGCGGAGGGCGTCGGTGCGCGCACGTCGGCGACAAAGTCGCTGATGGATACATCGGTTTCATGCCCGACAGCGCTGACAATCGGCGTCACGCACGCGTCGATGGCGCGGGCGACAGCTTCTTCGTTGAAGCACCACAGGTCCTCCAGCGAGCCGCCACCACGGGCCAGGATCAACGCATCGAAGCCCCTGCTGTCGGCCAGCTTCAGCGCGCGGACAATCTGGTTGATCGCCTCGCGACCCTGAACGGCTGTGGGAATCAAGGTCAGCTCGACCCGCGGCGCGCGACGGCGGAACACGCTGATGATGTCGCGGATCACCGCACCGGTCGGAGAGCTGATAATCCCGATACGTTGCGGGTGCAGCGGCAGTGCGACCTTGCGCTCGGCGCTGAACAGGCCTTCGTCGCTGAGCTTGGCTTTCAACGCATCGAATGCCAGGCGCAACGCACCATCACCGGCAGGTTCCACCGTGTCGAGAATCAACTGATAGTCGCCGCGGCCTTCAAACAGCGAGACCTTGCCGCGCACCTTGACCTGCAAGCCGTCCTTGAGCGCCTGACGCACACGCGCCGCGCTCTGCCGGAACAAGGCGCAGCGGACCTGCGCGCCAGAGTCCTTCAGCGTGAAGTACACATGGCCCGACGCCGGGCGCGAGAGGTTGGAGATCTCCCCCTCGACCCAGATACTGCTGAACACGTCTTCCAGCAGCACACGGGCACGGCCGTTGAGCTGGCTGACAGTAAGGACTTCCCGGTCGAGGCCGAGTCTTGCGAAAGGGTCTTTGATCATGTCCGGCATCATAATGGCAATGCCGGTCTGGCGCACAGGTCTGTCTCGTCGGTAAAGGCAGGATTGCTTCTTGACCTGAATGGCCAGCCTATTAAGCTGCGGCCTCGAACAGCTTTAAGCGACGCTCCGTTATGAACACCCAAAGCATCATCGTCCCGCAAATTTCCACCTTTCCCGGGCACGAGGCCAGGGCGCGGCTGATCCTGCGCTGGCTGGTCAAGCTCGATGTGGTCGAGCCGGAGCTGACCACGTGTGGACGCACCTATAACAAGATGGCCTACGCAGTGGCACCCGGAGCGAAGCGGGTGGTGAAGAACCCCGATGCGTTGCCGTTCGGGCAGGTCGTCAATGGCCTGGAAGTCGTCACCAAGCGCTGCATCTATACCCCGCTGAACGACTTTGCCGAAGAGGCCGGTTGCCCGGAGTGTCGCCGCGAAGTGGGGGAGGCGCTGTTCGACAGCCTGGAAGACTGGATGCCCGGTCATACCGATAATTTCACCTGCCCCGAATGCCGCCACGAAGATGACATCAACGGCTTTCTTTTTCTCGACGCCTGCGGGTTTTCCAACCTCGGTTTCATCTTCAATAACTGGCTGGATGCGTCGTTCACGCAGACCTTTCTGGATGACTTCGCCGAACGTCTGGATCGCCCGGTCTCCTGCGTTAATGTGCGTCTATAAACAGCTTTGATAATAGGCTGAGGTTTACATTGAGCCGGGCGGGGTCTGTGGGTATAATGGCGCGCTTCCAATTTCCCGCCCGGGAGCCCCCGCGATGCTGCGTATCAGTCAAGAAGCCCTTACATTCGACGACATTCTCCTTGTGCCCGGTTATTCCGAGGTACTTCCCAACGAAGTCAGTCTGAAAACCCGTTTGACCCGTGGCATCGAGCTGAATATACCTTTGGTCTCTGCTGCAATGGATACAGTCACCGAGGCCCGTCTGGCAATTGCCATGGCCCAGGAAGGCGGTATCGGTATCATCCACAAGAACATGACCATCGAGCAGCAAGCTGCCGAAGTGCGCAAGGTCAAGAAGTTCGAGGCCGGCGTCGTTAAAGACCCGATCACGATCGAAGCCGACGCCACTGTTCGCGATCTGTTCGAACTCACCCGCATGCACAACATTTCCGGCGTACCGGTTCTGCACAATGGCGACCTGGTCGGCATCGTGACGTCACGCGACGTACGCTTCGAAAACCGTCTTGATGTCCCTGTTCGCGAAGTGATGACGCCCAAAGAGCGCTTGGTCACTGTGCGCGAAGGCGCCGACAAGAACGAAGTGCGCGAACTGCTGCACAAGCACCGTCTGGAAAAAGTCCTGATCGTCGACGGCAACTTCGCGCTCAAGGGCATGATGACCGTCAAGGACATCGAAAAAGCCAAGGCTTACCCGCTGGCCAGCAAGGACGATCAGGCTCGCCTGCGCGTCGGCGCTGCAGTCGGTACCGGCAAGGACACCGGCGAGCGCGTCACCGCACTGGTCGCGGCTGGCGTTGACGTCGTGGTCGTCGATACCGCTCACGGCCATTCCAAAGGCGTGATCGACCGCGTTCGCTGGGTCAAGGAAAACTTCCCTCAGGTGCAGGTCATCGGCGGCAACATCGCCACCGGCGAAGCAGCCAGGGCACTGGTTGCCGCAGGCGCCGATGCAGTCAAGGTCGGTATCGGCCCGGGCTCCATCTGCACCACGCGTATCGTTGCCGGTGTCGGCGTGCCGCAGATCAGCGCCATCGCCAACGTCTCCGCTGCCCTTGAAGGCACTGGCGTGCCGATGATCGCCGACGGAGGTATCCGCTTCTCCGGTGATCTGTCCAAGGCTATCGTGGCTGGCGCCTCCTGCGTGATGATGGGCTCGATGTTCGCCGGTACTGAAGAAGCGCCAGGCGAGATCGAACTGTTCCAGGGTCGTTCCTACAAGGCCTATCGCGGCATGGGTTCGCTGGGTGCGATGTCCCAGGCGCAAGGCTCTTCCGATCGCTACTTCCAGGATTCGTCCGCAGGTGCCGAGAAACTGGTGCCGGAAGGTATCGAAGGCCGTGTGGCCTATAAAGGTCCGTTGTCGGCCATCATCCATCAGTTGATGGGCGGCCTGCGTTCCTCCATGGGTTACACCGGCAGTGCCGACATCGAGCAGATGCGCACCAAGCCCGAGTTCGTTCGCATTACTGGCGCCGGTATGGCTGAGTCCCACGTCCATGACGTGCAGATCACCAAGGAAGCGCCGAACTATCGCGTCGGTTGATCCGGACTGCATCGGGGTGTTTGCCTCGATGCAGGCCAGCAAGTTTCATAGCCGGGGCTGTTGACGCAGCCCCGTGTCGTTTCTGTTTTTTGACGAGAATGAGTCATGGCCCTCGACATTCACGCCCACCGTATCCTGATCCTCGACTTCGGTTCCCAGTACACCCAGCTGATCGCCCGCCGCGTGCGCGAAATCGGCGTGTATTGCGAGCTGCATCCGTTTGACATGGACGACGAAGCGATCCGCGAATTCGCTCCAAAAGGCGTGATCCTCGCCGGCGGCCCCGAGTCCGTACACGAAGCCGACAGCCCGCGCTGCCCGCAAGCGGTATTTGACCTGGGTGTGCCGGTTTTCGGTATCTGCTACGGCATGCAGACCATGGCCGAGCAGTTGGGCGGCAAGGTTGCCGGTTCCGAGCTGCGCGAGTTCGGCTACGCTCGCGTTGACGTAGTCGGCAAAAGCCGTCTGCTCGATGGTATCGAAGACCATATCGACGCCGACGGCCTGTTTGGCCTCGACGTATGGATGAGTCACGGTGACAAGGTCACCAAACTGCCGGAAGATTTCCACATTCTGGCCAGCACCCCGAGCTGCCCGATTGCCGGTATGGCTGACGACGCGCGCGGTTACTACGGCGTGCAGTTCCACCCGGAAGTGACCCACACCAAGCAGGGCGGTCGCATCCTGTCGCGCTTCATCCTCGACATCTGTGGCTGTGAAGCACTGTGGACCCCTTCGAAGATTGCTGAAGACGCTATCGCTCAGGTTCGCGCTCAGGTCGGTACTGACAACGTGTTGCTGGGCCTTTCCGGCGGCGTTGACTCCTCCGTGGTCGCGGCGCTGTTGCACAAGGCCATCGGCGATCAACTGACCTGCGTATTCGTCGACAACGGCCTGCTGCGTCTGCATGAAGGCGAGCAAGTGATGGCCATGTTCGCCGAGAATATGGGCGTCAAGGTGATCCGCGCCAACGCCGAAGAACAGTTCCTGAATAACCTGGCAGGCGAGAGCGATCCAGAGAAGAAGCGCAAGATCATCGGCCGCACCTTCATCGACGTGTTCGATGCCGAGTCCTGCAAGCTGGACAACATCAAGTACCTGGCGCAAGGCACCATCTACCCGGACGTGATCGAGTCGGCTGGCGCGAAAAGCGGCAAGGCCCACGTCATCAAGTCGCACCACAACGTGGGCGGCCTGCCGGAAGAAATGAACCTCAAGCTGGTCGAGCCACTGCGCGAACTGTTCAAGGACGAAGTCCGCCGCCTGGGCCTCGAACTTGGCCTGCCCTACGACATGGTCTACCGCCACCCATTCCCCGGCCCAGGCCTGGGCGTGCGCATCCTCGGCGAAGTGAAGAAGGAATACGCCGACCTCCTGCGTCGTGCCGACCACATCTTCATCGAAGAACTGCGCAAGGCCGACTGGTACCACAAGGTCAGCCAAGCGTTCGTAGTGTTCCAGCCGGTCAAATCAGTGGGCGTCGTCGGCGACGGCCGCCGCTACGCCTGGGTCGTCGCGCTGCGCGCGGTCGAAACCATCGACTTCATGACCGCTCGCTGGGCACACCTGCCTTATGAGCTGCTGGAGACGGTGAGCGGCCGGATCATCAACGAGATCGAAGGGATTTCGCGGGTGACTTACGATGTGTCGAGCAAGCCGCCGGCTACGATTGAGTGGGAGTGATCTGGCGTCCGGCATTGTCCGGCACCCACTAGCAAGAAATGCTCTGGAGCCCGCGTAATTGCGGGCTTTTGGCTTTTTGGGTCTGGCAAATTCTGGAAGCTTTGTGCATCGCCAAGCACTGTTGTTATGTGGCGTGCCCTATCAAACAGCCTCTCGCCACACTTCGCGCTGGCATCAATCTGTTTAGCAATGCCAGAATGGCACCGACTACCCGAATCAATGAATTCGGATTTTTACGGCACGGACGCGTACAGGTGGTCATCACACCTGTTTAAGGGATTTATGGTTTCCATCTTTGTGTGTGGCGAGGACAAGACCCGGCAAATTAGCGACTGGGTTATAAAAAAGGATGTCAGGGGTGCATTCATTCTGACTTGCCATTACCCCTCAAAAAAAACCTACACCCGTCCGCTTGACGACTGCAAAGTCGATCCGACCCGAGAGGTCAACGGCATGCTTCTTTTGAGACGAGGAGGCTATGTTCTGAGTCCCGTCGAGAAAGCGGTGATCTATGGCGAGAAATACGCGCTCGTTCAGTTTCCGGGCAGTTCGGACATCTACCCGTTCAACATGGACAACATCGATTTCGTTTCCCCGACCTCGATCACTGATGAGCCTGCATTCACTTATTTTCGCTCAGTGGCTGCAGCTCGGGTCAGCACTGCCGCTGCCGGTGATAAAAAGGGAATGGCCGAAAATATTGACCGCCAAATGGGGACTCTTTCGTTGTCTCCGGCCACGGCGCTGCATGCCTACTGCAAAGGGCAGCATGGAAAGCTGGAGTCGTCAGGCAATTTCATCTTTCCTTTCGGCCTCAACGAAAGTCAGCTCCAGGCGGTGGAGCAAGCGTTCCTTTCACAGATAAGCGTGATTGAAGGTCCTCCCGGCACGGGCAAGACGCAGACTATCCTGAACATCATTGCCAACATCCTTTTGCAGGGAAAAACAGTGGCGGTGGTGTCCAACAATAACTCTGCAGTCGAGAATGTTTATGAAAAGCTAGGGAAGTGTGGCTTGGATTATCTGGTCGCGAGACTGGGTAAAAACGACAATCAGAAGGAGTTTTTTGCTAACCGTCCTTCTCGACCTTCCACAGAACCTTCACCAGCGCCTGCCATTGAGCATATCCAGACTGTGCTGCAACAGCTGAAAAGCTACCTGGGTGCTCGTAACGCAGTGGCGCAGTTGCAGATCGAGATTAACGAGCTGGAGATAGAACGGCGCTACCTTAAAGAGTGGCAGCGGGATAACGGTGTGGTCGGTCCTTCTCTGGACAGATATAAACTGTCGCCCCAAAAGACGACGGACTTGATGGCTTACCTTGAGCAGCTTTCGAGCGAGCGCATCAGAATCAAGGACCGTATCGAGCTCTTGTTCAATTTCAGAATTCTGCGCACTCGCCCCTTCGATAACTGGGACAAGCGCATGTCTGCCTTCTACAGCCTGCAGCTCCATTATTACGACAAGGTCTTGCAAGGTAAGAAGGCAGAGTTGGCAGCCCATGAAGAGGCGTTGCGCGTCGGTAACTTCAAGGCGCTGCTGGAGGAGTTGACCACTTCTTCCATGCTTCACCTGAAACACCACCTGTATCGTAATATCTCTGATGACGATACCTTCGACACCACTTACAGAAAGCGGCTTGATGCGTTCCTGAAGCGCTACCCGGTCATTGGCAGCGGTACGCATTCAATCGTCAACTCCCTTGGCGGCAAGACTGTTCTCGATTACGTGATTATCGACGAGGCCTCGCAACAGGACATCGTCCCAGGTGTACTGGCACTCAGTTGTGCGAAAAATCTGATCATCGTGGGGGACAGGAAGCAACTTGCACACATCCCGGAAAAACTCGGGCTGGAAGCGCCCGCGCCCTGGTATGACTGTGAGAAGTACAGCCTTTTGGACTCATGCGTCAGTGTGTTCGGCAATTCGATACCGATGACGTTGCTCAAAGAGCACTATCGGTGTCATCCCCGAATTATTCAGTTCTGCAATCAGCAGTTTTACGATAATCAGCTCGTGCCGATGACAATGGACAATGGCGAAAAACCGTTGACGCTGCTGGTGACTGCCAAGGGAAACCACACGCGCAACAATTCCAATCTCAGAGAGCTCGACTCTTTATTGGCAGTGCTTGAGGCCGACGGGGAAAGCCTCTGGGAGGGAGAAGATGGTAGAGGGTTCATTGCCCCCTTCAAGAATCAGGCGATGCTTTCAGGTTCCTGCCTGCCAGCTGATTTCGTCAGCGCCACCGTGCATAAATTTCAGGGCAGGGAGTGCGACGAAATCGTTTTTTCTACTGTGCTGGACAAGTACAAAAGCCCGGAGCGCCTGAGTTTTGTAGACGATGCGCGGATGGTTAATGTGGCGGTATCCAGAGCCAAGAACAGGTTTACGCTGGTTACAGGCGACAATGTTTTCAAAACCAGCAATGGGCATATCGCTGCGCTGATCCGCTATATGGAATATTACGCAGAAGACGAGCACGTCCATCGAGCTCCGGTGATTTCGGCTTTTGACCTGCTTTATAAAGAGTATGACCGCTCGCTGGAGCGTCTCAAAAAAAGGCTCAATCCGAATGATTCCTTCTTCAAGTCCGAGCAGATTGTGGCGCATTTACTCCGTGAAGCATTGGCGCAGGATACCCGCCGCGGGATCATGTTCCATCACGAGGTCCTGCTGATACAACTGGCGTCGGTTACCCGTGCGAGTTTCACAGAGAGGGAGCTGGAGTTTATGAGAAATGGCGGCCGATGTGATTTCGTGCTTTATTTCAAGGTAGGCAAGAGCCCACTGGGTGTGGTTGAAGTCGACGGCGGTCACCATAACGATCCGGTACAGATCGAAAGAGACACCGTGAAAAACAGCATTCTGGAAAAGTGCGGCATTCCTTTGCTCCGTCTACGCACTATCGAGAGCCATATTGAAGAAAAAGTCGCGGCGTTTGTGGATCAATGGACGCCGCCTGCTCCAGATAAAAGTCTTAGAGTTTCGCCGGGTTGAAAAGATGCCGACCTTGATCGAGACTGCTAATTATCCTTCTGAAGATGTTATGGTTGGCGGCAGAGCGGCAATGTCGGCTCATACCCCGTACTCTGCAAGCTATCTATGCCCTGAGAGGGACGTTACTTAGTGCAAACATCGTTCTGCATCGCCATTGTCGAATAATCCTCGGCACGTAATACTTGTCTGTCGATTATCGCCGAGCAAAGGGACGTACGAACGTGCTGGATGTACTGATTGAAGCGATTTTTCGCGCCATCTGCTTTCCTGTTGGCTGGCCCATCGTGAAGCTTCTCACGCGAGGTAAATATCCATCGAAGGGCTCTTGGTTTGCCTATACACCGGAGTCCGAGTGGACTTCTGCGGTGGGGTTCGCCGTTCTGATGATCGCGATGATGGCAGCCATGAAACAATTCATTTTTCCATAGCGCGCCGATAGCACCGTTCGCAGGCGTGATCACCGGACGCTTACGGCCAGGTGGCCTGAGCGACCCGCATAAAGTTGCCGCCAAAAATGCCGTCGATCTGCGCGGCATCATAGCCACGCTGTAGCAATGCCTCTGCCACCAGCCCCAGCGCTTCCGGTTGCAGTTGACGATGTCCAGTGATACCGCCATAGAATGCTTTGGGCCACCAATCCTCTTCCTTCACGTCCTCGGACAAATCCTTAACATCAGGATGCAGCTCGGTGTCGAGGCCCAGGCCGATATGCGCCGTCCCCGCTCGCTCGGCCAGATAATCGATTTGGCGCACGAAGGCTTCGACCGACGCCTGCGGATCGCCCAGAAAAATACCCAGACCGGTCAGCCCGATCACACCACCCGATTCAACACAGGCCATGATCTGCTCGTCATCCACCGTGCGTGGATGGTCATACACGGCCTTGATATTAGTGTGTGAAAAAATAACCGGCCGCTGCGACAGCTCGATTATTTCCATACTTGCGCGCTTGCTGGTATGGGAGCAATCCATCACGATACCTGCAGCATTGATCGCCCTCACGACCTCGCGTCCCAGCGCGGTCAATCCCATGCCGCTGCCGTGGCAACCGCCCGCACAGCTGTTATCGCGGTTGTACGCCAGAAGCATCTGGCGTACGCCGAGGTCGGCATACAAGCGGACCATTGCCGGGTCTTGCAGCAGCATGTCAGAGCCTTCCAGGTCGAAAGACACCGCCAGCTTTCCCTGCTCGCGGGCGCCGTGCAGGTCGGCAAGGGTACCGGCCAGCATGATGTTTTCGGGATGCTCGACCAGCCATTGGCGAAAGCCTGCGATGACCTGTATCACATCGCCGAACGGGGTCATGTCCATGCCCACATTGACCGAGACGTGATGAAAGCCGCTGTCGCGGTAACGAAGTAGCGCAGACATGTCCTGGTTGGGCAGCAACGGCAGGCAGGCATGGGCCTCCCAGCGAATGGCGCCGCGGGCAGGCGTGGGCACGGTACTTGGATTCATCGCGCAACTCCGGAATTCGTGGGGCGGGTATCAGCAGGCTCTCTAAAACTACCAAAGGTGAGCAGGCCGGTACATTGGGCAATCCGCAAAGCACCTCATTTGAAACTGATCTGAAGTTCGAGGAAAATCGTTACGGAAAATCCGCTCAAAGGCCCTCAAGCCCCTAACGTCAACGCCGGCGTAGCCCAGCAAAAAGATTCAATATCCGCATCCGCAAAAACCAAGGATCCCATTCATGAAATCCCGATTTCCTTACAGTTCATCCTTTCTGATCATATTGTCGCTGACAGGATGCGCAGCGAATATGGATGCTCCAAAGCACCATCAGCCTGGAGAAAGCGCGCTTTACGGCAGTTGGCATGTTGCAGGTGTAGCGGTATCAGACTCGGGCGTGCAGGCACTGGGGGATGATGATCCGAGCTTTATGGGGCGACGTCTCAGTTTCAATCACGACCAGCTTGCATGGAAGGCGTCGGCAAACTCGACGGAAGATGTGTGCAAGGGGCCTGTTTTTCATAAGCTTCCGCCGATCAGTGGAGCTGAACTAGAGCCACAACTCCATAAGCTTGGCATCGAAAAAGCCGACCGCTATAGCGTTGAATGCAAATCTGGAAGCTGGGGTCCTTTTGATAAAGAAACGCCGGCATTTTTCCTGGCACAGGATGGGTCGTTAGCTCTTTCCTGGTATGACGGCGGACTGCTGAAGCTGGTGCGAGACTGACCACGGGAGGATCGCGCTGCCGTCCATGACACGCCTTGGCAGGGCGTGATTTTCGCGCCCGCGAGCATACGGAGGAGTTGATAGTGGCCTGCACCGTGATATGGCTGAGACTGTCTTTTCAGAAAGTCTCAGTCACTGCCTCCACCGGCCAGTCAGTTATCCAGCAGAAGCGACACCGCACCCATCCAATCAAGCAAAGAACTCACCTGCCTCGATAAATATTCGACTCCGGCTTCTCATAAAACACCGTCTCACCCGGCGTCCGATCCATCACATCAATCAGCTTGAGCCAGGTATCCAGGTCATCCGTGCTGATCTTCGTGTCGCGCTTGTCTTTCTTCCAGAGGTTATCCAGCAAGTCGAAAAAGCCTTGGTCACTAAGAATAAACTCGGCCGCAGCTTTTTCCTTCTCGTCGCCACCACTCAGAATCTTCTCGAAGTCCTTTTTGCTGACGATATCGTCCTTGCCGTTCCATTCGTCCCACTTCTCGCGGATGGTTTCGATCTCTTCCTTGTGCGCGTCGTAGTACGCCTTGTTGTAAACGTCCATTGGCAAGCCGTTGGTATTCTCGCCAACGATGCCGTTTTTGTCTTTATGCACGCTTTCGTCCAGGCGGATCATCGACGAGCCCTGATCCTGTGGGGTTTCCTGGAAGTGCTTCCACTCTTCGGTCTGGTAGTCGAAGATGCTTTGATCGTCCGGTGCATCCCGGCCTTCATATTCGTAGAAGCTGTAACGCCCGTATTCAAGCTTGTCGCCCCAGTCGTCCTGCGCGAAGCCCAGTTCGGCCTGATCCTTGAACCACTGGCCTTCCTTGTCGGTGGCCTTTTGTTTCTTCTGATGATCGACGAACACGCTGATGATGCCGGTAATGATCCCCAGGCCTGCCGTCACCAGAAATAGCGGCGCGGTTGCTCCAGCAATGGCGCCGATAGGGCCGAGCAAACCGGCGATCCCGATCCCGGCGGCTGCTGTGCCCGCCACACCTGAAACAATTTGCAGGCTGCCATTGGCAATTGCCAGATCGCTGTCGGACTTGATGCCATCCTTGATGGCGATCCCGCCCATGACGATATCGGCGATGCTCATGATGTCCGGTGCTACGCCGAGTACCTTGACCACTGTCCCGGCAATGCGCGCCGATACACCGGGCACCACCTTGTCCGCTCCGTCCGGTGCAGCACTCTGAACGCCTTGTGCAACAGATTGTGGGTCTACCAGGCCCGCACCCCCTGCATTACCGGCCACGGCCTGGCCGACCGAGTTGCGCATGTTATCGACGATGTCATCAGCCGGGATTGGTTGATTATCGGCTTCGAGCATCACGTTGATCGACTCGCGATCGATCTCGTCGCTGCCAAGCATTTCACTCAGGTTGACCCGATCGTTTTCCGCCGGGACCGGCTGACCGTTGCGCTCCAGCTGGTCCTCAATGCCGGCAGCAAACGCTTCACGGGTTGGCGGGGTGATGTCTTGTGCGACGAAGCGCTGCACGGCATCGTCGTAGAGTTTGTACAACGAGTCGCTGTAGCTGGCGTAACCGGAGCCGGAAGCAGAGTCCGGAACCGGCGTGCTGGCAGCACGCTCCACCTCGACGGCCATATTGTTCAGGCTTTCAGCATCCAGGGCGGGGAGGTCGACTAAGGCGCGCTGAGAATTGATGCTCTGCACCACCGCATCCTGACTGATGTTCAGTCTCAGATCTTCAGCCAGTTCGTTCAGATTGCCGTACTTCGAATAATCTGCGGGCGGAGTGCCGCCAGATCGGGTCACGATCTCGTCCAGCAATTCGCGACTGACGTCCTCGGAAAGCGAGCCGGCGTCGTTGACCTCATTGATCAGGCCAATCTGATCCATTACGTCGCCGATACTGCTACCTGCTCTGATGCTGTCCAGCTCATAAACGCTGGCCAGTCGGTTCTCCAGACCGTCCGCAACGTCTGGCACGTTATTGGCAGCCTGCGCCGTTTCAATCTTTTTGCCCCACAAACCTTCCTTGCCCCAGATCTCCGGGACGCTCTTGCTCAGCCCGAGCAAATCCGCAGTTTTGGTGTGGGTCATCAAATCAAAGATGCCAGTCTTTTCAAACTGCGCACCGGAGCCCAGGAAGGTGATGAAGTCCTTGGCGATAGCCAGGCGTTCCAGCGGATCGTCAGCAAGTTGGCCGTTCTTGGCCGTTAGCATATAGATAGCGCCACCGAGAGAGGTGAAGCCTGCAGCGGTGCCGAATACGCCGCTCTGGTTAAGTTTACCGATGGCTTTCTTGAAGCCTTCCTTGTCTTCGGCACCCACGTATTTACCTGCCAGGTTTTCCTCGAGCTGCGCCTGAGTCATTTCGCCTGATTTGACCTTGTCCACCTGGTCCGAAAAATCGCTGAGTTTGGTTTTGTCCTGTAGCAACTCGTTGATGAATTTCTCGATCGTCTCCTGAGTACGGCGGGGTATATCCGCCATACCTTTGATCCCCTGTTTAAGTGCAGAGAAAATGTCCTTCAGGGCCAGCTCTTTGTATTCGTCCGGGATACCGCCAGGGTCGGCCATCAACTTATCGACTTCGGCCATGACGCTGTTTTTCTGCAGCTCATTCTGGGCGTCTTTCGCCAATTGCGGATCGAGAAGTTCCAGGCTGGAAAGCAGGCGGGCTACATCGGATTGTCCTTCGGACTTTTTACCGGCCTTGTCCAGATCAGCGAGGTAATCGACAAACTCGCTGCTGACCAACTTGTCATGCAGGTCCTTGGCCAACGCCTCCTTATCGCCACCGCTGACTTTTTCGATGGCCGCGTCCATCTCGGCCTGATATTCCTTGCCGATCTTGTCCTTCTCGCCATTGCCATTGGCAAACAGCTCCGTCAACGCTTTATCGATGTTATTGCCGTCGAGGATGTCCTGCATATCGGCGCTTGTCAGGGTTTCGCCCTCGCTGTCGAACCTGCGCCAGGACTCGGCGCCGCGAGGCTCTTCGATATAAGGCGTGATGGTGCGTCCACTTTCCATACCGGCCTTGGCCTGGATCGCCATGACCAGTTTGTAAACGTCGCTGTTCTTGTCGACTTTCTTGTCGTCGACCAGCTTCTGATACTTGTCCATCAGGTTTTTGGTGGCCAGCTCGACCACGGTCAGGTCTTCGGAGTCCTTGTCTTTCTCGTCAGACTTCACGCCTGTGGGTTTACTGAGAATATCCAGTTCGTCGAGATTGCCCAGGCCGTGTTCGTCACGGATCTTCTGCACGTCGCCCTGCACCCCGGAACTGCTCTTGTCGGCAACCCGATCATACAGCTCCTTGTTCTGATATTCGGAGACCACGTATTGCTTGCCGTCGCGGCTCTCGAACTCGATCACGCCGTTACCCAGTTCGTCCTTGGTGCCAGTCTTGATGATGTCGTGATCCGCGACATAGACGTACTCGTCTGCCACTTCGCGCCCGTTGTTATTGACGCGGTTTTCCACGGTAACGCGCGAGAGGCCCACTTGCTGAGCCGCAGTGAACAATTCCGGTGTGAGTGATTTTGAAACAGTGACCTTCTCACCATCCTGTTTGACGTAAGTGACCACCTCGGCTGTTTCCAGCTGACCTTGCCATTCAAAGTTCTTGATATCGCCCCACGCAGGTAGCTCGGTGTTTCGATCTGCGATTGGGGTCCCGTCGGCGATGGCTTTTTCGACCAGCGATTTCTGTGTCGGAGACTGGCTCAGGTCATCGAGTTGTTTGAGAAACTGATACAACTTCGGATTAGTCGACGCCGCCACGACAACACCTTGCCCATCATGCTCGTAACGCATGTCACCGTTGTCGGTAACCGAAACGGTGGTGCCTTCAATCGGCGGCCATTGCTCGTTGTCGGTTGCGGTGCGGTCTGGCTTTTTCTGCTCATCGCCTTTGGCGGAGACGATGCTGCGCTTAAGCCTCGACTCGAAATCTGCAAGACCTTCGCGAGGGAGCGTGTCGTTTTTGGGCGTGATGTTCATGAGCGCCTCGTCAGTTAAGGCGAGCCTTGAAAGGTAAGGCCGCAAGAAAGCGAAAAAAGGAGTTCTTCGATTCTTACTGCGATCACCTGCAAATCGTTGTGAAAAGTTGTGAAACGTTGTGATAACGGTCAGTGCGATAGTAGCGTTGTCACAGTCCTGCAGATGGGTCTGAATATCCGTTGGAAGTGCCAGCGTGAGCAGGCACTGGATGCTTTTTATCAGCAGCCCATCGCTGAATACTGCCAGGAATAGCCCTGCATCGCGCATGGCACTGTTGGTGTGTAAGGTGTTTGGCATGCAGGAAGAACTGGGGTATTACCGCGCCCATCCACCGCTGGATGCAGAGCCGGCGCATAGCGAATGGCTGCAGCGGGTTAGTCAGTCATAGCGGTTGATCGATGCAAAAAGCCGGAGCGGGTGTCACTGCCTTGCCCGGCTTTTTTGCGCCTCGACTTCAGTTCGTGGTATCTGCCCTTATCTTTACGCAAATGCAGGTGTATCGTATTCGCCCCTCGCATTTGCTCGCAGATGCGCTCAGTTGTCGTTTTTGAGGTTGCGCCGTTCATGTCCTTTACCCGTCGTCAAATCCTTACAGGCATCGCCGGTCTGGCCGTCATAGGCCTTGGCGCGGGTGGTGCTTCGCGTTACTGGATGGGGCGTCGCGAGTCTGAAGCTGGTACGGACTTTGTGCTGATCGCCGCGCCGCTGGATGTGGAACTGGTGCCTGGCCACAAGACGCCTGCCTGGGCCTTCGGCGGTTCTGCTCCGGGCACAGAGCTGCGCGTGCGCCAGGGCGAGTGGCTGCGGCTGCGCTTCATCAATCAGTTGCCGGTCGAGACGACCATTCACTGGCATGGCATTCGCTTGCCGCTGGAGATGGACGGCGTGCCGTATGTGTCGCAGTTGCCGGTCAAGCCGGGTGAATACTTCGATTACAAATTCCGTGTGCCGGACGCGGGTAGCTACTGGTATCACCCGCACGTCAGCAGCAGCGAAGAGCTGGGCCGCGGGCTGGTCGGGCCGCTGATTGTCGAAGAGCGCGAGCCGACCGGTTTTGCCCATGAGCGTACGGTCAGTCTGAAAAGCTGGCACGTGGACGAGCAGGGTGCCTTTACCGAGTTCAGTGTGCTACGTGAAGCGGCGCGTGAGGGCACGGCGGGGCGGCTTTCAACGCTGAACGGTATTTCGCAGGCGGTGATTGAGTTGCCTGCCGGGCAGATCACACGCGTGCGCTTGCTCAATCTCGACAATACCGTGACCTACCGCCTCAACCTGCCGGACGCCGAGGCGCAGATCTATGCGCTGGATGGCAATCCGGTAAAGCCTCGTCCCTTCGGTGACGAATACTGGCTGGGGCCGGGCATGCGCATCTGTCTGGCGATCAAGGCTCCGCCGGCGGGCGAGGAGATCTCGCTGCGTAACGGCCCGGTGCGCCTGGGTACGTTCCGCTCGGTCGCCAATAATGACGCGCCCGGCCAGTGGCCGCCCGAGCTGCCGGCCAATCCGGTGGCCGAGCCTGATATGGATAACGCCGAGAAGATCAATTTCAACTTCGAGTGGGTGGGCTCCATGTCGGTCAACACCGACAATGGCAAGCCGCCCAGCCTGTGGCAGATCAATGGCGAAGCGTGGGACATTACCGACAAGACCTGCGCCGATCGGCCTATCGCCAGGTTGAAGCTCGGTAAAAGCTATATCTTCGAACTGAAGAACATGACTCAGTATCAGCACCCGATTCATTTGCACGGCATGAGTTTCAAGGTGATCGCCTCCAATCGGCGCAAGATCATCCCGTACTTTACTGACACGTTCTTGCTGGGTCGTAACGAGCGGGCGCGAGTGGCGCTGGTGGCGGATAATCCTGGTGTATGGATGTTCCATTGCCACGTGATCGATCACATGGAAACCGGCCTGATGGCCGCCATCGAGGTGGCATGATGCGGCAACCGCAGATCATCGACCGCAGTAAGGATCAGCACTTCATGCGCGAGGCGCTGGCGCTCGCCGCGCAAGGCGCACTGTTGGGTGAGGTGCCTGTCGGGGCAGTGCTGGTGCAGAACGGCGAGATCATCGGTCGCGGTTACAACTGCCCGATCAGCGGCAGCGACCCGAGCGCGCATGCTGAAATGGTCGCAATTCGTGATGCCGCCAAGACGCTGGACAATTATCGCCTGCCGGGCAGCACGCTCTACGTAACGCTGGAGCCGTGCAGCATGTGCGCGGGGCTGATCGTGCACTCACGCGTGGCACGTGTGGTCTACGGGGCGCTTGAGCCCAAGGCGGGCATCGTGCAGAGCCAGGGGCAGTTTTTCAGTCAGGCTTTTCTCAATCACCGCGTGCTGTTCGAAGGCGGGGTGCTGGGCGAGGAATGCGGGACGATGTTGAGCGAGTTTTTCAGAATGCGCAGGGCAGCCAAGGACGCTGGCAAACACAGCGTTTAGAGCGCAGATTCGTCCGTGCTGCTGGAGGAGGGGACGGGAGAGGCTGGCGGGACGGGCGGTTGGGTCTTGTCGACGCCAGGAACGTGCAGATTGCCATCGGCGACCTGACTTCCTTCAAGCTGTGGCTGCGTCACCCAGGTCAGAATGTCGTAATAACGGCGAATGTTGGCCACGAAATGCACCGGCTCACCGCCTCGGGCATAGCCGTATCGTGTTTTGCTGTACCACTTCTTCTGTGCCAGACGCGGCAGCATTTTTTTCACGTCGAGCCATTTATCAGGATTCAGCCCCTCGTTCTGGGCCAATTTGCGCGCATCTTCGAGGTGACCGCTGCCAATGTTGTAGGAAGCGAGAGCTAGCCAAGTGCGATCCGGCTCTTTAATCGAGTCGTCCAGCTGATCCTTGATGTAGGCAAAATACTTTGCCCCGCCCTGAATGCTCTGGCGTGCATCCAGCCTGTTGGATACGCCCATGGCTTGCGCGGTGTTCTGAGTGAGCATCATCAGGCCGCGCACGCCGGTTTTCGAGGTCACGGTCGGCTGCCACATCGATTCCTGATAGCCGATGGCGGCCAGCAGTCTCCAGTCGACCTGTTCTTTCTTGGCCGATGTCTGGAAATGTTTCTCGTATTTGGGCAGACGTTCCTGAAGGTGCTGGGCAAAGGTGTAGGCACCCACGTAGCCGAGTACGTCGACATGGCCGTAGTAGCGGTCTTTCAGGCGTTGCAGCGTGCCGTTCTTTTCGACCTTGTCGAGGTAGGCGTTGATTTCGTTGAGCAGGCTATTGTCTTCACCCGGCGCTACGGCCCAGCGCTGTGCGCGGGCTTCGCCCAGGTCGAAGGCCACGCGCACATTGGGGAAGTAGACCTGATTCATTGCCAACTCATTGGAGTCGACCAGGGTCAGGTCGATCTGGCCTTCGTCGACCATGCGCAGGAGATCAACGACCTCGACCGCATCAGATTCTTCATATTCAATGCCGGGATTCTGCGCCTTGAGCGCCGCGAGTTGCTCGGCATGCGCACTGCCTTTGAGCACCACGATGCGCTTGCCCACCAGGTCGCCGGGATCGGTCGGCCGTGACTGGCCGTTGCGATAGACCACCTGAGGGGTGACTTCCAGATAGGAATGCGAGAAACGCGCCTGCAATTTGCGCTTTGGCGTCTCGATCAGGCCGGCGGCACCCAGTACCGGACCGCCCGGTTTGTTCATCTGGTCGAAAAGATCGTCCAGATTGTCAGCCGTTTCTATCTTCAATTCGACGCCCAGGTCCTCGGCAAAACGCTTGACCAGCTCGTATTCGAAGCCGGTTTCACCGTTGCGATCCTGGAAATAAGTCGCCGGGCTGTTGCGAGTGATCACCCGCAGTACGCCGTCCTCCTTGACTCGCTCCAGTGTGGTGGGTTTTTCCACACAGGCGCCGAGCATCAGGAAGAGTCCGGTTGCGATGAGCCATTTGGCGCAACGTGGGCGGAAATCTGGTTTGAAGAACATCGGTGCAGTATACGCAAAGCGCACCGGGCGCCATATCTCGACAGTGAAGCTTGCGTCTGATAGGCGAGTGGCTTTTATGGGCATTTCCGGAGTTTTTTTGCGTGGGGCGACATTCGGGCGCAGCGGATGCCGCCGTTTTGGGTGATCAAATGCCCGGTTTAGGCTAGAATACGCGGCCTCAAAGCACACCCCCTTCTCGAGGCTGTCCCGAAGATGTTGATCCTGCGCGGTGCTCCTGCCCTTTCTGCTTTCCGCCACAGCAAATTACTAGAACAACTGAAACAAAAAGTTTCAGCTGTCAGTGGCTTGTACGCCGAATTCGCCCACTTCGCTGACGTCAACGACGTTCTGACCAGCGAAGAACAGCAGGTTCTCGATCGCCTCCTGAAATACGGCCCCAGCGTGCCGGTTCAAGAGCCGAGCGGCCGTCTGTTTCTGGTGTTGCCGCGTTTTGGCACCATTTCACCCTGGTCGAGCAAGGCCAGCGACATCGCTCGCAATTGCGGTCTGAGCAAAATCCAGCGCCTGGAGCGCGGGATTGCCTTCTATGTAGAAGGCCAGTTCAGCGAGACCGAGGCCCAGGCAATCGCCGACAGCCTGCACGACCGCATGACGCAACTGGTATTGGGCGACCTCGAGCAGGCTGCCAACCTGTTCAGCCACGCTCAGCCCAAGCCGCTGACCGCTGTGGACATTCTGGGTGGCGGTCGCGCGGCACTCGAAAAAGCCAACGTCGAGCTGGGCCTGGCCCTCGCCGAAGATGAAATCGATTACCTGATCACCAGCTTCAATGGTCTGGGGCGCAACCCGCACGACATCGAGCTGATGATGTTTGCCCAGGCGAACTCCGAGCACTGCCGTCATAAAATTTTCAACGCCAGTTGGGACATCGACGGTCAGAGCCAGGAAAAAAGCCTGTTCGGCATGATCAAGAACACCTACCAGATGCACAACGAAGGCGTGCTGTCCGCTTACAAGGACAACGCTTCGGTGATCGTCGGTAACGTCGCCGGCCGTTTCTTCCCGGACCCTGAAACCCGTCAGTACGGCGCGGTTCAGGAGCCGGTGCACATTCTAATGAAGGTCGAGACGCACAACCACCCGACCGCCATTGCGCCGTTTCCTGGTGCAGCGACCGGTTCCGGCGGCGAGATTCGCGACGAAGGTGCAACCGGTCGCGGTGCCAAGCCCAAGGCCGGGCTGACCGGTTTCACCGTCTCCAACCTGCAGATCCCCGGTTTCGTGCAGCCTTGGGAGGTGCCGTACGGCAAGCCCGAGCGCATCGTGACGGCGCTGGACATCATGATTGAAGGCCCGCTGGGTGGCGCGGCGTTCAACAACGAGTTCGGTCGTCCTGCGCTGACCGGCTATTTCCGTACCTTCGAGCAGTCCATCAACACACACCACGGTGACGAGGTTCGTGGTTACCACAAGCCGATCATGCTCGCGGGCGGTATGGGCAACATCCGTGAAGATCACGTCCAGAAGGGCGAGATCACCGTGGGTTCCAAGCTGATCGTACTGGGTGGCCCGGCGATGCTGATCGGCCTGGGTGGCGGCGCGGCCTCCTCGATGGCAACCGGCACCAGCTCCGCAGACCTGGATTTCGCTTCGGTTCAGCGTGAAAACCCCGAGATGGAGCGTCGTTGCCAGGAAGTCATCGACCGCTGCTGGCAGTTGGGCGACCGTAACCCGATCAGCTTCATCCACGACGTCGGTGCCGGTGGTCTGTCCAACGCCTTCCCTGAACTGGTCAACGATGGCGATCGCGGCGGACGTTTCGAACTGCGTAACGTACCGAATGACGAGCCGGGCATGGCCCCGCTGGAAATCTGGAGCAACGAATCCCAGGAGCGTTACGTGCTGGCCGTTGGCGTCGAGGATTTCGAGCGCTTCAAGGCTATCTGCGAGCGCGAGCGCTGCCCGTTTGCGGTTGTCGGCGAAGCCACGGCAGAGCCGCAACTGACCGTTACTGACAGCCATTTCGGTAACAGTCCGGTAGACATGCCGCTGGAAGTCCTGCTGGGCAAGGCGCCGCGCATGCACCGCTCGGTCGCCCGCGAAGAAGAGATCGGCGATGATTTCGATCCAAGCACGCTGGACATCGAAGAAAGTGTGCAGCGCGTATTGCGCCACCCGGCAGTCGCCAGCAAAAGCTTCCTGATCACCATCGGTGACCGCAGCATTACCGGTCTGGTCGCTCGCGATCAGATGGTCGGTCCATGGCAGGTGCCTGTGGCTGACTGCGCCGTCACCGCCACCAGCTTCGACGTCAACACCGGCGAAGCCATGGCAATGGGCGAGCGTACTCCGCTGGCGCTGCTGAATGCTCCGGCGTCGGGTCGTATGGCGATCGGCGAAACGCTGACCAACATCGCGGCCTCGCGTATTGAAAAGCTTTCTGACATCAAGCTGTCGGCCAACTGGATGTCGGCGGCTGGCCACCCTGGAGAAGACGCGCGTCTTTATGACACCGTGAAAGCGGTGGGCATGGAGCTGTGTCCGGAACTGGGAATCACCATTCCAGTGGGCAAGGACTCGATGTCCATGAAGACCCGCTGGAGTGACGAGGGCACCGAAAAGAGCGTGACCTCGCCGCTGTCATTGATCGTGACGGGCTTTGCGCCAGTGGTCGACATCCGTCAAACCCTGACGCCCGAGCTGCGCATGGACAAGGGCATCACCGACCTGATCCTGATCGATCTGGGTCGTGGCCAGAACCGCATGGGCGCCTCGATTCTTGCGCAGACTCACGGCAAGCTCGGCCGAGTCGCTCCGGACGTCGACGACGCTGAAGACCTCAAGGCCTTCTTCGCCGTGATTCAGGGGCTCAATTCCGACGGTCATATCCTGTCCTATCACGACCGTTCCGACGGTGGTTTGCTGGTCAGCACGCTGGAAATGGCTTTCGCCGGTCACTGCGGTCTGAACCTGCATCTGGACGGTGTGGCCGACAACGTTTCCGAACTGAGCGCGATCCTCTTCAACGAAGAGCTGGGTGCGGTCATCCAGGTGCGTCAGGACGCTACTCCACTGGTGCTGGCGCAATTCAGCGCGGCCGGTCTGGAAGACTGCGTGGCAGTGATCGGTCAGCCGATCAACAACGATGAAGTATCGATCAGCTTCCATGGCGAGCCGGTATTCAGTGGCCAGCGTCGTTTGTTGCAACGTCAGTGGGCCGAGACCAGCTATCAGATCCAGCGCCTGCGTGACAACGCCGAATGCGCGGATCAGGAATTCGATGCGCTGCTGGAAGAGGACAATCCGGGCCTGACCGTCAAGCTGGGCTTCGACGTCAACGAAGATATCGCCGCGCCGTACATCAAGACGGGTGTTCGTCCTCAGGTTGCCGTTCTGCGCGAGCAGGGTGTCAACGGTCAGGTCGAAATGGCGGCAGCCTTTGATCGTGCCGGCTTCAACGCAATCGACGTGCACATGAGCGATATCCTTGCCGGTCGTGTCGACCTGAACGACTTCAAGGGCATGGTCGCCTGCGGTGGCTTCTCTTACGGCGACGTATTGGGTGCCGGCGAAGGCTGGGCCAAGTCGGCATTGTTCAACAGCCGTGCGCGTGATGCGTTCCAGGGCTTCTTCGAGCGTTCCGACAGCTTCACGCTTGGCGTGTGCAACGGTTGCCAGATGCTGTCCAACCTGCACGAGCTGATTCCGGGCAGCGAGTTCTGGCCGCATTTCGTGCGTAACCGCTCCGAACAGTTCGAAGCGCGTGTGGCTATGGTCCAGGTTCAGGAGTCGGCGTCGATCTTCCTGCAGGGCATGGCCGGTTCGCGCATGCCAATCGCCATCGCGCATGGCGAAGGGCACGCGGAGTTCCGCAGTGACGATGCACTGCTTGAAGCTGACGTTTCCGGCACCGTGGCACTGCGCTTCGTCGACAACCACGGCAAGGTGACTGAAACCTACCCGGCCAACCCGAACGGCTCGCCACGCGGTATTGGCGGCATGACCACCCTCGACGGTCGTGTGACCATCATGATGCCGCACCCGGAGCGTGTATTCCGCGCAGTGCAGAACTCGTGGCGTCCTGAGGACTGGAACGAGGACGGTGCCTGGATGCGCATGTTCCGCAACGCGCGGGCCTGGGTTAACTAAGGCGCGTGTACAAGCTCGCCTTCTTCGTTCCGCCGAGCCATGTGGACGACGTCAAGAACGCCGTATTCGCTGCTGGTGCAGGGCGAATCGGCGCTTACGATCACTGCTCGTGGCAAGTGCTCGGCCAGGGCCAGTTCCGCCCGCTGGATGGCAGTCAGCCATTTATCGGGCAGAGCGGTGTGGTCGAGTCGGTAGAGGAGTGGAAGGTCGAGCTGGTCGTCGCTGACGAACTGATTCAGCACGTGGTGGAGGCTCTCAGGCAGAGCCATCCCTACGAAACGCCTGCTTATGAAGTATGGCGGCTGGCAGAGTTCTGAAGCTGGGCGCAGAGCGTCCGGAAATGCATCACCACGCTGGAGCGTGGGGACGATAACCATCGCTCAGAGTGTCTCGCGGGAGCGAGCTTGCTCGCGAATGCGCAACGCCGTCTATTCAGGGCCGAATTTCGATCATCGTCCCGTCTTTCACCAGATCCCATATTTCCCGCATGTCGTTGTTCTTAAGCGCGATGCAGCCGTTGGTCCAGTCCAGCGTGTGGAAATACCATTCCGGATACTCTTCATCCACCGGTGTGCCGTGGATCATGATCATGCTCCCCGGTTTTACGCCTGCGGAACGTGCGCGTGCCGAGTCCGAGATATTCGGGTAGGAAATGTGCATCGACAGGTTGTAGTTATTGCTGGGCTTGCGCCAGTCGAGCCAGTAGAAACCTTCCGGCGTGCGTTGATCGCCTTCCTGCAGCTTGGTGCCCTTGGGGTTCTTGCCCAGTGAGATTCGGTAGGTCTTCAATGCCTCGCCACCGCTGATCAGCTGCAATTGGCGCACCGACTTTAGCACCAGCACCTTGTCGATAGGCTTGCTGGCGATACTCTCGGTATTGATGACCTTGTTATTGATGATTTTCTGTTCGCTGCCCTTGGGCACGATAGTTTGAGTAAACGCGGCCTGCGAAAGCGGCATGAACGACATGCAAAAGAGTGCGAGCAACCAGCGCATTACGATTTCCCTGAAGATACTTCTTTAACAAAAGCGCCGATGTTGTGTGCGACCCTGGCTTTCAGGTGTCCAGCAACGGACGTGACGGGGGAAGGGCGCTGGTATGAACCGGGTAGGTCTGCCGACGCCTATCCGCAAAGAAGTATTCTAGGGTACGCCCGACTGTCATGAAAGCCAGGTCCGACCACGGAATGTCGGCTTCGTCGAATAACTGCACTTCCAGGCTCTCGATGCCTGCGGCGAATGCCTCATTCGCCATCTCCCCGCGATAGAACACATGCACCTGATTGATATGCGGCACATCGATCAAGGTGTACAGATGCAGTTCGCTCAGGGTGGCGCAGGCTTCTTCCATGGTTTCGCGCCGTGCAGCCTGTTCGATGGTTTCGCCGTTTTCCATGAAACCGGCCGGCAGCGTCCAGAAACCCAGGCGCGGCTCGATGGCCCTGCGGCACAGCAGGACCTTGCCGCCTAACGTCACCAGGCAGCCCGCAACGATGTTCGGGTTCTGGTAATGAACGGTGTGGCAATGCTCGCAGACATAGCGCAAACGGCTGTCGCCTTCGGGAATGCGCTGGATAACAGGGTTGCCGCACTGGCTGCAAAATTTCATGGGATCAGTCGATAGTGAACGCAGTCGCTATCTTGGCCTGTCGTGCGGCGGCTCGGCAACCCTCAGTGTGACCGGAGTTGTCCTACAAGGGCTTGGGCGCAGCGTTGCTTTGGTGCATGATGCCAGACAGGCAACAGATCGAGATTTCCCATGCTGGATGAGCTACTTCGCCGTGTAGTCAGTCATACGCCAGAAACCCTCGACTCGGATCGACAATTCCCCGAGGCGGCTGTTCTGGTGCCGATTACCCGCAGCGAGCAACCCGAGCTGATTCTGACCCTGCGCGCCAGTGGCCTGTCGACGCATGGCGGTGAAGTGGCGTTTCCGGGTGGCCGCCGCGACCCGGGCGACCCCGATCTGATTTTCACGGCGTTGCGCGAAGCCGAGGAGGAAATCGGCCTGCCTCCCGGGCTGGTCGAGGTGATCGGGCCTTTGAGTCCGCTGATTTCCAAGCACGGTATCAAGGTCACGCCTTATGTGGGGGTGATACCTGACTTCGTCGAATACCAGCCCAATGACGGCGAGATCGCTGCCGTCTTCAGCGTGCCACTGGAGTTCTTTCGTCAGGACACGCGCGAGCACACTCACCGTATCGATTACGAAGGCCGCAGCTGGTACGTGCCCAGTTACCGTTATGGCGAGTACAAGATCTGGGGGCTTACCGCGATCATGATCGTCGAGTTGGTCAACGTGCTGTACGACACCAGAATCAGCCTGCATCATCCGCCCGAACGCTCGACGATCTGAGTCGCTGGCACCTGAAGCGTCGTCGTTTATAGTTCGTCCCCATGAGTACGACCCGCCCGAGGAGGCTGCATGAAATTTCGCTTGGGAGAATCCCGTGTCCAGACCGATCCGCAGAGCTGGGTGGCTCCCAATGCGACGCTGATCGGCAATGTCAGGCTCGAGGCCGGCGCGAGTGTGTGGTTCAACGCGGTGTTGCGTGGCGACAACGAACTGATTCACATCGGTGAAAACAGTAATGTGCAGGACGGCACGGTGATGCACACCGACATGGGCTCGCCGCTGAGTATCGGCAAAGGCGTGACCATCGGCCACAACGCCATGCTGCATGGCTGCAGTGTTGACGACTACAGCCTGATCGGCATCAACGCGGTCATCCTCAACGGGGCGAAGATCGGGAAATACTGCATCATCGGCGCCAATTCTCTGATCGGAGAAAACAAGGTCATTCCTGATGGCTCGCTGGTCATGGGGACACCGGGTAAAGTGGTGCGCGAACTTACCGATGTGCAGAAGCAGATGCTGGAAGCCAGCGCAGCCCATTACGTACACAATGCCCAGCGTTACGCCCGTGACCTGGCGGTGCAGGAAGATTGATGAGCACTGATACCCCGATCGAAAAGCCGGTCCGCTCCCCCTGTGTGAGTATTTGTGCACTGGATGAGCAGGATATATGCACCGGTTGCCAGCGAACCGTCACCGAGATCACCCGCTGGAGCCGCATGAGCAACGACGAGCGGCGTGTCGTGCTCGGCCTGTGCGACGAGCGCGCCAGAGCCAGCGGTCTGATGTGGACGGTTGGCGGGGCACGCTGATGTTCTGATGGCCTTGTAGTCGCGAACAAGTTTGCTCCTACAGGTTATCCGCGAGCTTTTGTAGGCGCGAACTTGTTCGCGAAGAGGGCGGTGCAGTCGATGCATTTGCTACGTCAGGAATAACGCTTTCGTTTTCGCTTGGGCGCGGCTCTTGCCCGCGTTTGCTATCATTGCCGCTCGCTTGCACAGGCCCAAACCCTCCATGCTTTTCCTGATCGCTTACATCAGCAGTGTCGTGCTGATCAACTTCGCCTTTTCCAGTGCGCCGCACCTGGACATGATCTGGTCTGCCTGGGGCGGGCTGGTGTTCGTGTTGCGGGACATGGTGCAGATTCGCTTTGGCCATGGCGCGATCATTGCCATGCTGGTGGCGCTGGTCCTGTCCTATGTCACCAGCGACCCCACCATCGCCCTGGCCAGCGCCACGGCGTTTGCGGTTTCCGAATGCATTGACTGGCTGGTGTTCAGCATTACCAGGCGCCCGTTGCGTGATCGGTTGTGGATCAGTTCGGCACTCAGCATTCCGCTGGATACCTTTATCTTCTTCGGCATGATCGACGCCCTGACAGCGCCGGTCGTGCTCACCGCGCTGCTATCGAAGTTCGCTGGCGTGACCATTGTCTGGATGATCATGGCCTGGCGGGCGCGCAACAGTGCGTGTCCGGGCTGAGCGCCCATTTGCCGGGGCTTCGTGGTAAATTGCGCGCCTTTCTCCACAGCGGTTGCTTGCATACGGCGGGCAGCCCTCGACATCTGCTTCACGAGGACCTGAGATGACTCAAATCGGAACTCCACTGTCGCCCACCGCGACGCGCGTACTGTTCTGCGGCAGCGGCGAACTGGGCAAGGAAGTCGTGATCGAGCTGCAGCGCCTTGGCGTTGAAGTGATCGCTGTTGACCGTTACGAGAACGCGCCGGCCATGCAGGTCGCGCATCGCAGCCATGTGATCAACATGCTCGACGGCGCGGCACTGCGCGCAGTCATCGAGGCCGAGAAGCCGGATTTCATCGTTCCGGAAATCGAAGCCATCGCCACCGCGACGCTGGTTGAGCTTGAGGCCGAAGGCTTCACTGTGATCCCGACCGCACGCGCCGCGCAACTGACCATGAACCGCGAAGGCATTCGTCGTCTGGCGGCTGAAGAGCTGGAGCTGCCGACCTCGCCTTACCACTTTGCCGACACTTTCGAGGCGTACAGCAAGGCGGTCGAAGACCTCGGTTTCCCGTGCGTGGTCAAGCCGGTCATGAGTTCTTCGGGTAAGGGGCAGAGCCTGCTCAAGAGCACCGATGACGTACAGAAAGCCTGGGACTACGCGCAAGAGGGCGGTCGCGCCGGCAAGGGTCGCGTCATCGTCGAGGGTTTCATCGACTTCGATTACGAAATCACCCTGCTGACCGTGCGTCACATCGGTGGCACCACGTTCTGCGCGCCGGTTGGGCATCGTCAGGAAAAGGGCGACTATCAGGAGTCCTGGCAGCCGCAGGCTATGAGCCCTGTTGCGCTGGCAGAGTCCGAGCGTGTTGCCAAGGCGGTGACCGAGGCATTGGGTGGGCGCGGGATGTTTGGCGTTGAACTGTTCATCAAGGGCGATCAGGTGTGGTTCAGCGAAGTCTCGCCGCGCCCGCACGACACCGGTCTGGTGACGTTGATTTCTCAGGACCTGTCGCAGTTTGCCCTTCACGCACGCGCGATTCTTGGCCTGCCGATTCCGTTGATCCGCCAGTTCGGCCCTTCGGCGTCGGCAGTGATTCTGGTCGAAGGCCAATCCACGCAAACCGCTTTCGCCAACCTCGGTGCTGCGCTGGCCGAGCCCGACACCGCATTGCGTCTGTTCGGCAAGCCGGAAGTCAACGGTCAGCGGCGCATGGGTGTTGCCCTGGCGCGTGACGAGTCCATCGAAGCCGCCCGTGCCAAGGCCACTCGTGCCTCGCAGGCAGTCGACGTCAAGTTGTAAGGCTCACGCCGCAGGCGGCAAGAAACAACGCTGCGCGTATTCTTGCCGCCTGCATTCACCATGACCTCAAAGCTAGAGCTCGCTGTCCCGCGTTTCCTTCAGGCTCAACACCGCCAGCACGCTGATCAGCGCTGCTGCAGACACATACCCGCCCACCCAGCTCAGGCCACCCATCGCCACCAGTTTCTGGGCGAAGAAGGGGGCGACCGACGCCCCAACGATTCCGCCCAGGTTGTAGGCCGCCGATGCGCCGGTATAGCGAACCTGTGTCGGGAACAGCTCCGGTAATAGCGCGCCCATCGGGGCGAACGTGATGCCCATCAGAAACAATTCGATGCACAGAAACAGCGCCACAGCCCAGGTGCTGCCGTGGGTCAACAGTGGCTCCATGGTGAAACCTGACAGGATCGCCAGCACGCCACCCGCAATCAACACCGGCTTGCGTCCGAAGCGATCGCTCGCCAATGCAGCCAGCGGTGTGGCCGCCGCCATGAACAGCACCGCAAAGCACAACAGCCCCAGGAACGTTTCTCGGGTATAGCCCAGTGTGGCCACGCCGTAGCTCAACGAAAACACCGTCGAGATATAAAACAGTGCGTAGCAGACCACCATCGACGCCGCACCGAGCAGCATGGGTTTCCAGTGCTGACCGAAGGTTTCCACGATGGGCAGGCTGACCCTTTGATGGCGAGCCATGGCCTTGGCGAAGACGGGTGTCTCTTCAAGCTTCAGACGCACGTACAGTCCGACCATGACCAGTACGGCACTGAGCAGAAAGGGAATCCGCCAGCCCCACGCGCGGAATTGTTCGTCATTGAGGGTCATTGCCAGCGTCAGAAACAGGCCGTTGGCGGCGAGAAAGCCGATTGAAGGGCCCAGTTGCGGAAACATGCCGAACCAGGCGCGCTTGCCTTTCGGGGCATTCTCGGTCGCCAGCAGTGCCGCGCCACCCCATTCGCCACCCAGGCCAAGCCCCTGGCCGAAGCGCAGCACGCACAACAGAATCGGCGCCCATGCCCCGATCGTCGCGTAGCCTGGCAATACGCCGATCAGTGTGGTGCAGATCCCCATCAACAGCAGCGAGGCCACCAGCGTCGACTTGCGCCCGATCCGGTCGCCGAAGTGACCGAACAGCGTCGACCCCAGAGGGCGAGCGAGAAAGGCGATGCCGAAGGTCAGAAACGAGGACAGCATCTGTGCCGTGCCCGATGTCTGCGGAAAAAAGACCGGACCGATCACCAGAGCGGCGGCGGTGGCATAAACGTAAAAGTCGTAGAACTCGATGGCCGTGCCGATGAAGCTGGCCGTGGCGACGCGGGTCGTCGAATTCACCGGCTTTGCGGGCGCGTCGTGATCTTCACGAGAGAGCGGGGTGCTGGTCATGCGGATTCCCTGACAGTCGACTCGCCGGTCGGCAAGGACCGTGTCCGGCAAGCATGCATTTATTGTGATTGTGGGTGCAGCGTCGAGCAGAGTAACCCGAATGGGTCGAGAGGCAAGGGTGGTGCGATCTATTTGAAGGCAGACATTTATTTGAACGTGCGGACCAGCGTGTTTTGCCACATGGCGACACGCTTGACGCGGTTGTCCTCGGTCTCGAGGATTTCCAGCCGGTAAGGCCCTATCTTCAAGCAGACTGGAGCGTCCGGGATGGTTTCCAGTGCTTCGGTAACCAGCCCGTTGACGGTTTTCGGACCGTCTGAAGGCAGGTGCCAGCCAAGGCTCTTGTTCAAGTCGCGAATGGACGCTGCGCCTTCGACTTCAAGACGCCCGTCGTCCTGTTGTTTGACGTGCGGATTATCCAGTCGCTGCTCGCTTTCGAACTCGCCGACAATCTCTTCGAGAATATCCTCAAGGGTGACGATGCCCAGCACTTCGCCGTATTCATCGACCACCACGCCGAGACGCCGTTGCTGTTTGTGGAAATTCAGCAACTGCAACTGCAACGGTGTGCTTTCCGGCACGAAATAAGGCTCGTAGCAGACCGCCAGCAACTGCTCTTTGGTCAACGTGCCCTTGGGCAGCAGGTGGCTGATGTCACGGGTATTGATGACGCCTTGCACCTGATTGATGTCGTTGTGATAGACCGGCAGGCGCGTGTGCCGTGAAATGATCAGGCGTTCGATGATCATTTCCATGGGATCATCGAGGTTGACGCCATCCACTTCGTTGCGCGGGATCAGGATGTCATTGACCGTAATGCTGTCCAGCGCACGAATGCCTGACAGCACGCTGGCGCGCGGAGAGTATTCCTGGGCAGCATCGTTGCGCGGGGTATTTTGCGTGTCGTC
Source organism: Pseudomonas sp. MWU16-30316 (assembly GCF_020515645.1). Classification (NCBI taxonomy): domain Bacteria; kingdom Pseudomonadati; phylum Pseudomonadota; class Gammaproteobacteria; order Pseudomonadales; family Pseudomonadaceae; genus Pseudomonas; species Pseudomonas sp. MWU16-30316. Next base: position 472,775 of record NZ_JAIZAZ010000002.1, read on the forward strand.
TTCGAAAGCCTGATCCTGCTGTTGTACGGCGCGAGACAGGAAGGGACGCAGCAGTGTCTTGGCCAGAACATTGAACACGTAGGCCAGCGGCCAGACGATCTTCATCGGAATGCGCAGCACACTGTTGCCCAGCAGCAGCGTCGAGACAGGGTGGCGGTTCGCCAGGCGGCGGGGCATGTATTCGGCGAAGACCAGCATGATGCTCACGGTAGCGAGCCAGGCCACGGTGGGACCGTTGTAGAACCAGTAACTGGCGGCGATAAGCGTGGCGATGACAGTGATCAGTACCCTGATCAGGGTATTGCCCAGAATCAGGCTGTTCAGGTTGAACGCCAGCTCGGGGAGCGGTGCCGACTTTTCCGGGCGGCTGGCGGCGCGCATCGCCTTGACTTGATGATGAGCAGCCTCGACTGCGGTCAGCAGACCGGCCCACAACAGCAGGAGGGCGAGGACACCGAGCAGCGGGCCCAGGGGCAGATTATCCATGATCAGGGCCCGTCAGATGTGCAGGATGAATTCGCGTACCAGCTTGCTGCCGAAATAGGCGAGCATCAGCAGGCAGAAGCCGCCCAGGGTCCAGCGAATGGCCTTGTGACCACGCCATCCAAGGCGGTTACGCCCCCACAGCAGCACACTGAACACGATCCAGGCCAGACAGGCCAGCAGGGTCTTGTGCACCAGATGCTGGGCAAACAGGTTTTCGACGAACAGCCAGCCGGAAATCAGCGACAGCGAGAGCAATGACCAGCCAGCCCACAGGAAACCGAACAGCAGGCTTTCCATGGTTTGCAGCGGCGGGAAGTTCTTGATCAGCCCGGAAGGGTGCTTGTGCTTGAGGCGGTAGTCCTGCAACAGCAGCAGCAGCGCCTGAAATGCAGCAATGGTAAACATCCCGTAAGCCAGCAACGACAGCAGGATATGGCTGAGGATGCCGGGCTCTTCCATGATCGGCTGCACGGTGCCGCTAGGGGCGAACTGGGCGAGCAGTACGGTGACCATGCCCAGCGGGAACAACAGTACCAGCAGGTTTTCCACCGGGATGCGCGACGTGGCGATCAGGGTCACGACGATCACCGACGCCGCGATAAGGCTGGCCGAGTTGAAAAAGTCCAGGCCAAGGCCGACCGAGTGCGTCAGTTGGGAAAACAGACCAATGGCATGTGCGATGACCGCCAGTGTACCGAGCAGGCAAAGCAGCCGCTTGTCGGGCTTGACGGCCTGGCTCAGGCGCAGGCTCTGATAGACGGTCGCAGCGGCATAAATGATGGCGGCGGCGAGGCTGGGAAGCAGGCTGGGTGGCAAAGGGGACATAGATCCTGATGGACGGGCCTGAAAAGACGCTGAGTTTGGCATAGAACCGGCAAATCACGAAAGACCACAGAAGCAGTCTGCGTGGTGTCCGTGCGACGGAGTCTTCGCTATAATCCGCGACCTGCTCAAGCCGCAGGCTCGCCGAGCGCCATTTCTGCATTACGGGCCGGGCCGCATCAACCGGGGTTCGACGAGAGCCCTAAAGGATCGCGCATGTTTGAAAATCTGACTGACCGCCTCTCGCAGACGCTGCGCCATGTTACTGGCAAGGCCAAGCTGAACGAGGACAACATCAAAGATACCTTGCGCGAAGTGCGTATGGCGTTGCTCGAAGCCGACGTCGCCTTGCCGGTGGTCAAAGACTTCGTCAATAACGTCAAGGAACGCGCCGTCGGCACCGAGGTGTCGCGCAGCCTGACCCCGGGTCAGGCGTTCGTGAAGATCGTCCAGGCCGAACTCGAAAGCCTGATGGGCGCGGCCAACGAAGACCTGGTGCTCAATGTCACGCCGCCTGCCGTCATCCTGATGGCGGGTTTGCAGGGTGCGGGCAAGACCACCACTGCCGGCAAGCTGGCGCGCTTCCTTAAAGAGCGCAAGAAGAAAACCGTGATGGTGGTGTCGGTCGACGTTTATCGTCCCGCAGCCATCAAGCAGCTCGAAACGCTGGCCAACGACATCGGCGTGACGTTCTTCGCCTCCGACATCAGCCAGAAGCCGGTGGACATCGCCCAGGCGGCCATTAAAGAAGCCAGGCTCAAGTTCATTGACGTGGTCATCGTCGACACCGCCGGTCGTTTGCACGTCGATGTCGAGATGATGGGCGAGATCCAGGCGCTGCATGCGGCGGTCAAGCCGGCCGAGACGCTGTTCGTGGTCGATGCCATGACCGGCCAGGATGCTGCCAATACCGCCAAGGCCTTCGGTGACGCATTGCCGCTGACCGGCGTGATCCTCACCAAGGTCGACGGTGATGCCCGCGGTGGTGCCGCCCTGTCGGTGCGTGCCATTACCGGCAAGCCGATCAAGTTCATCGGTATGGGCGAGAAGAGCGAGGCGCTGGAGCCGTTTCACCCGGACCGCATCGCGTCACGCATCCTCGGCATGGGCGATGTGCTCAGCCTTATCGAGCAGGCCGAACAGACCCTCGATAAGGACAAGGCCGACAAGCTGGCGAAAAAGCTCAAGAAGGGCAAGGGCTTCGATCTCGAAGACTTCCGCGACCAGCTGCAGCAGATGAAGAACATGGGTGGCCTTGGCGGCCTGATGGACAAATTGCCGAGCATCGGCGGCGTCAACCTGTCGCAGATGGGCAACGCCCAGGGCGCAGCTGAAAAACAGTTCAAGCAGATGGAAGCCATCATCAACTCGATGACCCCTGCCGAGCGTCGTGATCCGGATCTGGTCAGTGGCTCGCGCAAGCGCCGCATTGCGATGGGTTCGGGCACTCAGGTTCAGGACATCGGGCGTCTGATCAAGCAGCACAAGCAGATGCAGAAGATGATGAAGAAATTCTCCGCCAAGGGCGGGATGGCCAAAATGATGCGCGGCATGGGTGGAATGTTCCCCGGCGGCGGCATGCCAAAAATGTAATTGCGTCGCGTGCAAGAGGCTTTGCACGCGTCCCATCTGGGGGGTGACCCCCAGTCAGCCCGCGTCATGCGGGCTTTTGCCGGCTGTCATACCGACAGCTCCCTCGCAAATCTGGAAGGCATGCCGATAGGCGCCGGAAAAAGACATTTGCAAAAGTCGGGATATTCCTTAGAATATGCGGCCTTTCGGGCACCTATGCCCGCTGTGCATCTTAGATTTGCAGCACCGACTACAGGAACGATGTTCAATGCTAACCATCCGTCTTGCCCTTGGCGGCTCCAAAAAGCGCCCGTTTTACCACCTGACCGTAACCGACAGCCGCAACGCTCGTGACGGTTCCCACAAGGAACAGGTTGGTTTCTTCAACCCTGTTGCCCGTGGTCAGGAAATCCGTCTGTCCGTTAACGAAGAACGCGTCAACTACTGGTTGAGCGTGGGTGCACAAACTTCCGAGCGCGTTGCCCAGCTGCTCAAAGAGCACAACAAGACCAAGGCCGCGGCCTGAGTCTTATGAGCGCGACGCCTGCATCTGCCGACGATCTGATCGTCATTGGCAAGATTTACTCGGTTCATGGCGTTCGCGGCGAAGTGAAGGTTTATTCCTTTACTGATCCGATTGGAAACCTGTTGGACTACAAAACCTGGACGCTTCGGCGCGAAGGCAGCGTTGATAAACAGGTGGAGCTGGTCAGCGGACGCTTGCAAAGCAAGTTTCTGGTCACAAAGCTCAAGGGTCTCGATGATCGTGAAGAAGCACGTCTTCTGTCCGGTTACGAAATCTGCGTGCCGCGTAACCTGTTCCCTGATCTGGACGATGGCGAGTACTACTGGTACCAGCTTGAAGGCCTCAAGGTCATCGACCAACTCGGGCAATTGCTCGGGAAAATCGATCACCTGCTCGAAACCGGTTCGAACGATGTAATGGTTGTAAAGCCCTGCGCGGGTAGCCTGGATGATCGCGAACGCCTGTTGCCCTATACAGAGCAATGCGTGTTGGTAATCGATATGGCTGCTGGCGAGATGAAGGTGGATTGGGACGCGGACTTCTGAATGCCATGGCCAGCCTGCGCATAGAAGTCATCAGTCTGTTTCCCGAGATGTTTTCCGCCATCAGCGAATACGGCATTACCAGCCGTGCGGTGAAACAAGGGCTGTTGCAGCTTACTTGTTGGAATCCGCGGGATTACACCACTGATCGCCATCACACTGTGGATGATCGCCCATTTGGCGGTGGTCCGGGCATGGTGATGAAGATCAAGCCCCTTGAAGATGCTCTGGTTCAGGCCAGGCAAGCGGCAGGGGATGCGGCGAAGGTGATTTACCTGTCGCCACAAGGCCGCCAGCTGAATCAGTCTGCGGTACGCGAACTGGCGCAGGAGGAAGCGATTATCCTCATCGCCGGTCGTTATGAAGGCATTGACGAGCGTTTTATTGATGCTCATGTCGATGAAGAGTGGTCGATTGGTGACTATGTTCTTTCCGGTGGCGAGCTGCCGGCGATGGTCCTGATTGACGCGGTTACGCGGCTGCTGCCTGGAGCTTTAGGGCATGTGGACTCCGCGGAGGAAGATTCCTTCACGGACGGTCTGCTGGATTGCCCGCATTACACCCGACCTGAGGTGTATGCGGATCAGCGTGTTCCCGACGTGTTGCTAAGTGGCAATCACGCGCACATCCGGCGTTGGCGTTTACAGCAGTCCCTTGGGCGGACCTATGAACGACGCGCTGATCTTCTGGAAAGCCGCTCGCTTTCTGGAGAAGAGAAGAAGCTGCTGGCGGAATACATCCGCGAGCGGGACGATAGTTAACGTATCGATGGTCGATCCAGACGGATTACCTTAGGAGCACCAGCATGACTAACAAAATCATTCTTGCCCTCGAAGCAGAGCAGATGACCAAAGAGATCCCTACCTTTGCACCAGGCGACACCATTGTCGTCCAAGTTAAAGTGAAGGAAGGCGACCGCGCTCGTCTGCAAGCATTCGAAGGCGTTGTAATTGCCAAGCGTAACCGTGGCGTGAACAGTGCTTTCACTGTTCGTAAAATCTCCAACGGTGTTGGCGTTGAGCGTACTTTCCAGACTTACAGCCCGCAAATCGACAGCATGGCTGTGAAACGTCGCGGTGACGTTCGCAAGGCCAAACTGTACTACCTGCGTGACCTGTCCGGTAAAGCAGCGCGCATCAAGGAAAAACTGTCCTGATACAGTTTTTCGATGCATAAAAAAGGCAGCCCCAGGGCTGCCTTTTTGCTGTCTGCTGTTTGATGATTCACCCCTTGTCTACCGAAACACGCACTGAGTGAACATGGCTGCCATCGACCATCCGCTGATTGACCGGTTTCTGGACGCGCTCTGGCTCGAAAAGGGCCTGTCCGACAACACCCGGGATTCTTACCGCAGTGATCTGGCGCTGTTCAACGGCTGGCTGCAGGAGCGCAACGTTGATCTGATCAGTGCCGGGCGTGAAGTCATCCTCGATCATCTTGCCTGGCGCGTTGAAAATGCCTACAAGCCGCGCTCCACGGCGCGTTTCCTGTCTGGCGCACGTGGCTTCTACCGCTACCTGCTGCGCGAAAAGCTGATTTCCGTCGATCCCACCCTGCAAATCGACATGCCTCAGTTGGGCAAGCCGTTGCCCAAATCGCTTTCCGAAGCTGACGTCGAAGCATTACTTGCTGCTCCCGACCTGAGCGAGCCCATCGGCGAGCGTGACCGCGCCATGCTTGAGGTGCTGTATGCCTGCGGTCTGCGCGTGACCGAATTGATCAGCCTGACCCTGGAGCAGGTCAATCTGCGTCAGGGCGTGCTGCGCGTGATGGGCAAAGGCAGCAAGGAGCGACTGGTGCCCATGGGCGAAGAGTCCATCGTCTGGGTCGAGCGTTACCTGCGCGGCGCCCGCGACGAGTTGCTGGGCGGAAAGCCCAGCGACGTACTGTTCCCCAGCTCACGTGGCGATCAGATGACCCGCCAGACCTTCTGGCACCGTATCAAGCACCAGGCAACGGTTGCAGGCATTGGCAAATCCCTGTCACCGCACACCCTGCGCCATGCCTTCGCCACCCATCTGCTCAATCACGGCGCTGACTTGCGCGTGGTGCAGATGTTGCTCGGGCACAGTGATCTCTCGACAACGCAGATCTACACCCATGTGGCGCGGGCGCGGTTGCAGGAATTGCATGCCAAGCATCATCCACGCGGTTGACTCACGACGTATTTTGCGAAGCTTCTTACGTCGCTCCGAGTCGGCCCCGCGAGCCTTATGTGGTAGGCTTTGCCGGTTTCGCCTATCAAGGCTGGCACTCCTTTTTTCGACAGTTGCCAGCCTGTCCGCCGTCATAGGAGTTTTCATGCGTTTGCCACAGATTTTCGCTGCCGCGGCTTTGATGCTGGCCGGCACCTTCAGTATGTCTGCCCTGGCTGATGCAGCCCCTGATCAGGCCATCCGCAAGACGCTCGACTCGCTGGAATTGCAGCTGCCGGTCGAGAGTATCTCGCCGAGCCCGCTCAATGGCCTTTATGAAGTGAAGCTCAAGGGCGGCCGCGTCCTGTACGCCAGTGCCGACGGTCAGTTCGTGGTTCAGGGCTATCTGTTTCAGGTGCAGAACGGCAAGCCGGTCAACCTGACCGAGAAAACCGAACGTCTGGCCATTTCCAAGACCATCAACGCCATTCCTGCTTCCGAGATGGTGATCTATCCGGCAGTGGGCGAGACCAAGTCGCACATCACAGTATTCACCGACACGACTTGCCCGTATTGCCACAAGCTGCACGAAGAAGTCGGCCAGTTGAACAAGATGGGTGTCGAAGTCCGTTACCTGGCATTCCCGCGTCAGGGCCTTGGCTCTCCGGGTGACGAGCAGTTGCAGGCGGTGTGGTGTTCCAAGGATCGCAAAGGCGCGATGGACCGCATGGTCGATGGCAAGGACATCAAGGCAGCCAAATGCGACAATCCGGTCAGCAAGCAATATGAGCTAGGCCAGTCGATCGGCGTGAACGGGACGCCTGCGATTGTCCTGGCCGACGGTCAGGTAATTCCGGGTTATCAGCCTGCAGCTCAGGTTGCCAAGCTGGCAATGGGCGCCAAATAAGCCGGTGTTTTCAGGCGCGCCTTGTGCATACACGGCGCAAGTGGCCGAAGTGTCGTCAAAATTTCAGCCGCATGGCGCCATGCGGCAGTTTTTCCACAGCCGATTCAGGTTCGGCTGTTTTTCGGGGAGTTCATCAGTGAAACCGGTCAAAGTAGGCATATGTGGGCTGGGTACTGTCGGTGGCGGTACCTTCAACGTACTTAAGCGTAACGCCGAGGAGATTGCCCGCCGTGCCGGGCGTGGAATCGAAGTTGCGCAAATTGCGGTTCGTACACCAAACCCCAATTGCCAGATTACCGGTACGCCTACCACCAGCGATGTGTTTGCCATTGCGACCAACCCTGAAATCGACATCGTCGTGGAACTGATCGGCGGCTACACCGTTGCCCGCGAACTGGTACTCAAGGCCATCGAGAATGGCAAGCACGTGGTGACCGCCAACAAGGCGCTGATCGCGGTGCATGGCAACGAGATCTTTGCCAAGGCGCGTGAGAAGGGCGTGATCGTTGCTTTTGAAGCCGCTGTTGCCGGCGGTATTCCGGTCATCAAGGCCATTCGTGAAGGCCTGTCGGCGAACCGTATCAACTGGGTGGCCGGCATCATCAACGGCACCGGCAACTTCATCCTCACTGAAATGCGCGAGAAGGGCCGTACCTTTGCCGATGTTCTGGCCGAGGCTCAGGCCCTGGGTTATGCCGAAGCCGATCCGACCTTCGACGTGGAAGGTATCGACGCTGCGCACAAGCTGACCATCCTCGCCTCCATTGCCTTCGGCATTCCGCTGCAGTTCGACAAGGCCTACACCGAAGGCATCACCAAACTGACGACTGCAGACGTCAACTATGCCGAAGCGCTGGGCTATCGCATCAAGCACCTGGGCGTTGCACGCAGCACGGCTCAAGGCATCGAACTGCGTGTACACCCGACGCTGATCCCGGCCGATCGCCTGATCGCCAACGTCAACGGCGTCATGAACGCGGTGATGGTCAATGGCGATGCGTCCGGCTCGACGCTGTTCTACGGCGCGGGTGCCGGTATGGAGCCTACGGCTTCTTCCGTGGTGGCCGATCTGGTCGATGTGGTCCGTGCGATGACCTCGGATCCGGAAAACCGGGTCCCTCATCTGGCCTTCCAGCCCGATTCGTTGTCAGCCCACCCGATCCTGCCGATCGAAGCCTGCGAAAGCGCCTACTACCTGCGCATTCAGGCCAAGGATCACCCGGGCGTGCTGGCCCAGGTCGCGAGCATCCTGTCCGAGCGTGGCATCAACATCGAATCGATCATGCAGAAGGATGTCGAAGAACACGATGGCCTGGTGCCGATGATCCTGTTGACTCACCGGGTAGTGGAGCAGGGTATCAATGACGCCATTCAAGCCCTGGAAGCCCTGCAGGATGTCGTTGGCCCGGTGGTTCGTATCCGCGTCGAGCACCTTAATTAACATCAACTGCAAGCTGTCAGTTCCAGGCCGCAAGCCGATCGTTTCGACCTTGCAGCCCTGGAGCCCTGGCTTTCAGCCCAGACCAAAGGTTTGATCCCATGCGCTATATCAGTACTCGCGGCCAGGCGCCGGCCCTGAATTTCGAAGACGTGCTGTTGACTGGTCTGGCCAGCGATGGTGGCCTCTATGTGCCGGAAAACCTGCCACGCTTCACGCAGGAAGAGATCGCTTCCTGGGCAGGTCTGCCTTATCACGAACTCGCCTTCAGGGTGATGCGCCCCTTCGTGGCTGGCAGCATCCCGGATGCCGACTTTAAAAAGATTCTCGAAGAGACCTACGGCGTGTTTGCCCACAGCGCTGTTGCGCCGCTGCGCCAGCTGCATGGCAACGAGTGGGTGCTTGAGCTGTTCCATGGCCCGACGCTGGCCTTCAAGGACTTCGCACTGCAACTGCTTGGCCGCCTGTTGGACTATGTACTGGCCAAGCGTGGCCAGCGTGTCGTGATCATCGGCGCGACCTCGGGCGACACCGGTTCTGCGGCCATCGAAGGCTGCCGTCGCTGCGACAACGTCGACATCTTCATCCTCCACCCGAACAATCGTGTATCCGATGTACAGCGTCGGCAGATGACCACGATCTTCGGCGACAACATCCATAACATCGCGGTCGAAGGCAACTTCGACGACTGCCAGGAAATGGTCAAGGCCAGCTTTGCTGACCAGAGCTTCCTGAAGGGCACACCGCTGGTCGCGGTCAACTCGATCAACTGGGCGCGGATCATGGCTCAGATCGTTTACTACTTCCACGCCTCGCTGCAGTTGGGCGGACCTGCGCGTTCGGTATCGTTCTCGGTACCGACCGGTAACTTCGGCGATATCTTTGCCGGTTATCTGGCGCGCAACATGGGGCTGCCGATCAACCAGTTGATCGTCGCCACCAATCGCAACGACATCCTGCACCGCTTCATGAGCGGCAATCAGTACGTCAAGGAAACCCTGCACGCCACGCTGTCGCCCTCCATGGACATCATGGTGTCGTCCAACTTCGAGCGCCTGCTGTTCGACATGCACGGTCGCAACGGCGCTGCCATTGCCGGGCTGATGAGCACGTTCCGCCAGGGTGGCGGTTTCAGCGTCGAAGAAGAGCGCTGGACCGAGACCCGTAAACTGTTCGATTCGCTGGCAGTCAGTGATGAGGATACCTGCACGACCATTGCCGAAGTGTTTGCCAGCACCGGCGAGCTGCTCGACCCGCATACCGCTATCGGGGTAAAGGCCGCGCGCGAATGCCGCCGCAGTCTGGACACGCCGATGGTGATTCTGGGCACCGCGCATCCGGTCAAGTTTCCGGAAGCGGTGGAGAAGGCCGGTGTAGGAAAAGCGCTTGAGCTACCTGCACATTTGTCTGATTTGTTCGAGCGTGACGAGCGCTGCACTGTTCTGCCAAATGACCTGAAAGCCATACAGGCGTTTGTCAGCCAGCACGGCAATCGCGGTAAACCGCTCTGACAGAAGCGTCGTGTAACAACTTTAGGCCCGCCACTTGGCGGGCCTTTCTGTTTCTACGTGCCAAACTTCGCTGGTTTTTCGAACCACTGAGTTGAGTCATTCGTAGTGAAGCAGGCAAGTATGCAAGGCGTAGTCAGGGAGGCAGGCAACACATCGAGATGCCGCGCATGGCGCAGGGTATGGGTGTTGCTGGCGCTGGTTTTTGCCGGGGCAGCCAATGCGGCGCAAAGCTTGCCGTTTTCACTGACAGCCCCTTTTGTGGCTTCGGCGGATCTGATCCTCGAAGATCAGGACCGGGCCTGGCTCGACCAGCGCAAGGTTCTTCGGGTCGGCATTGCGATCGCAGACTACGAGCCGATCGATATCACCAGTGACCGCAACCGTTATCAGGGCATCAGTGCCGACTACCTGGGGCTGGTCAGCGACCAGTTGAACCTCCCGGTGCAGGTCACCGGGTTTGCCAAGCGTTACGAGGCTATCGATGCGCTGCGCGACGGCAACATAGACCTGCTGACCAGTGCCAACGGTTTCGAGCGCGGTGTGAAAGGACTGTCCTTCTCGACCGAATACATGCCTGATCGATCGGTGGTCGTTGGCCGCGGCAACGATTTGAGCCCGTTGTCGAGCCTGGCCGGCAAGAAGGTCGTACTGCTTGACGGCTATGCCGATTCGGACGTGGTGCATCGCGTTTACCCTGACAGCCAGATCATTATCGCGCCTAACCTCTACAGTGCTCTGGAAGCGCTAAGTCAGGGTGAAGTGGACGTGTTCATCGGCAACGAAGTCATCGTCCGTACCTATACCGCCCTGCGGCCCTACCTCGATTTGCAGATCAAATTCGAAAGTCGTTTGCCCCCGGTGGGGTTCTCCTTTGCGGTGCGTGACGACGAGCAGCGCCTGTTGACCTTCATCAATCGGGCCCTGGACAGCATTGCACCTTCGACCAGTCGTGAAGTGCTCGGCCGCTGGACCATGGGTCTGGGCGCTGACGTGGAGGGGCAACGCATTCGCCTTACCAGTGCTGAGCGACGCTGGCTGCTCAAGCATCCGAGTGTAACCATTGCGACCGCGCAGCACCCACCGTATATCTACAAAGACAGTAACGGCCACTGGGTGGGATTGAACGCAGATGTGCTGTCACGTATCTCGCGCATGACCGGATTGCAGTTCGTCCATCAGGAATCGCCTTCCACGCAGCAGTCCATCGACATGCTGCGCGCCGGTCAGGCCGACATGAATACCACGCTCGCGGAAAATGCCGAGCGTCGCCGGTTTCTGGACTTCACTTATTCGTTCGGCGGCAATAGCTGGATGTTCGTGGTGCGCTCCGACCGCTCGTCGCGCATATCGCTCGACAGTCTGGCCGGGAAAGTACTGGCCCTTCCGGCCAGGCATGCGCTCGAGGACCTCATCAGGCGCGAGCACCCCTCGATCCAGCTGCGACTGGTGGACACCTACGATCAGGCCCGTGCGCTGGTGGAAAGTGGTGCTGCCGATGCGACCATTCAGAATGAAGTGGGGGCCTACCTGTTTCCGTCCGGACAATTGAAGGTTGCCAGAAGTGTCGAAGGCCAGTGGTCGCCCGACAGATTTTCAGTGATCAAGACCCAACCCGAACTGCTGGGGATTCTGAACAAAGCGCTGGAAGAGTTCCCGGTAGCCGAATTGCGTTCAGTCCGTCTGAAGTGGCTGGGATCGGCGCTGCCTCAGCCGTCGCTCTGGGCGCGCATACCGCAATGGGTATTCTGGGTAGTGTCCCTGGCGTTGCTGACCGGTCTGGTGTCGCTGATTTGGAGCAGTCGCCTCAAGGTGCAGATTCGCCAGCGCCAAAGGGCGCAACGACAGCTCAATGATCAACTGGCCTTCAAACACGCTCTGCTCGACGGTATCCCCAATCCGATTTATGTACGCGATCTCAAAGGGCGTCTGATTTCCTGCAACCGTAGCTACGAGCAGAGTCTGGGCATCAGTTTCGAACAGATGAATGGCCGACGCCTCACGGACGTCAATCTGATCCCGCGCGCGCTGGCCGAGCAGATGCACACCGATTACCTCAATCTGCTGGAAAATCATCAGCCGGTCTTTTCCGATCGCACCATCGAACTGCCTGGCAAACGCATGGACGTCTGGCAATGGACGGTCCCGTTCTTCGCCGCCGATGGACAGTTGCAGGGGCTGCTTGGCGGCTGGATCGATATCACCGAGCGCAAGCAACTGGAGCAGCAGCTTCAGGAGGCCATGCATCTGGCCGCTCAGGCCAACGAGGCAAAAAGCGCTTTCCTGGCCAGCATGAGCCATGAAATTCGCACGCCGATGGGGGCAATCATTGGTTTGCTGGAACTGGAATGCGAACAGGCCTTGCGCCTGGGCAGGATTCCCTCGCAAGGCCTGCAAGTGGCCCACCGCTCAGCTACGGAGCTGGTAGCGCTGATTGGCGAAAGCCTTGATCTGGCCAGAATCGAAGCGGGCGGCATGCAGTTGTCACTGGCTGTCACTTCCCTGGAAGGGCTTTTCGACGGGGTGATCGAGCTTTTTTCCGCGCAGGCTCGGGAAAAGGGGGTGGAACTGCGCCTGGAGTTCTCCGGGCAGGCGCGGGGCGACTACTGGCTGGATCCCTTGAGGTTGCGTCAGGTGCTGCACAATGTGCTGGGCAACGCGTTGAAGTTCACTCGGCAAGGTGCGGTGGTCGTGACGCTTGATGTGACCAGTGACTCGCCTGAGTCCACGCGTCTGCGCATTGGCATTCAGGACAGTGGCGAAGGGATCGATCCGCAGCGTCAGCAGCAGGTATTTCAGCCTTTCACCCAGGCAAATGACGACACGGCCGCACACTACGGGGGCAGCGGGCTGGGGTTGAGTATCACCCGGCAACTGGTTGAACTGATGAAGGGCGACATCAGCCTGCACAGCGAGCCGGGCAAAGGGACGCTGGTCACCATCGACCTGCCGCTGACCAGGGTGAGCGAGCCGGTTTTGCCCGCGGACGATGTTGCGGATGCGCCCGTCGACACGCGTAGCCTTCATCTGCTGGTGGTCGATGACATGTCGGCCAATCGTCTGGTATTGACCCGGCAGCTGGAGTTTCTTGGCCATCAGGTAACGGCGGTCGAGGACGGCAGGGCGGCGTTGTCGAGCTGGTGTGAAGGGGCGTTTGATGCGGTTATCACCGACTGCAACATGCCGGGTATCAGCGGCTACGCATTGACCCAGGCCATTCGCCAGATCGAAGAGAAAGAGCAACGTCAGCGCTGCCCGGTCATAGGCTGTACCGCCAACGCGATGAGTGACGAGGCGGCACGTTGCGAGCAGGCAGGCATGGACGGCCTGCTGATCAAGCCGCTGTCACTGGCGCGTCTGGCCCAGGAGCTGGCGGATCGGGTGCGTGAGCCGACGTTCGACATCGGCACGCTGCAAACCATGACTCAGGCTAATCCGCAACAGATGCAACGGTTGCTGGGCGAGTTATGGAAGAATCTGAGGCACGAATACGCTTTGCTGGAGCCTGCGGTGTCGGCCAATGACTGGAAGATGCTGAGCGCCTGTCTGCATCGCCTCAAGGGGGCGGCGAGCCTGGTTGACGCAGTGCCGCTTGCCAAGGCGTGTGCCGCGCTGGACGACAGTGTCCGGCTGCAGAGCACGGCCAGTCTGGCGGAACGCTGGCAGGCACTGGAGGTAGCCATGACCCGTCTGCGCGCTGATATCGAAGTGCAACTGGTGGTCGTGCCGGAGACTGCGGTGCCAGGCGGTTGAATCTTGCGAACAACGTGTGGCGGGTTTAGGACATGTCCTATGGGGCGGGTGTCCGGGACCCGCTACAGTAAGTGTTATCCCGGGCCGCTGGCTCTGACTCCGCAGGCGTGATCGTGCACTCACTCAAGGTTCTGATTCTCGAGGATCATCCCTTCCAGCTGATGGCTCTGCATCAGATGCTCAACGCCAATCAGGTGTTCGATGTGCTGACGGCCGATAGCGTGGAAGTCGCCAGGCTTTCCCTGCAAAGCCGTGGTCCGGTCGACATCGCGATCTGCGACTTGCAGATGGAAGGGCCTGACGGCCTGGAATTGATCCGCTTCATGGCTGAGAACGGTTTGGCGCGTGCGCTGATCATCGTCAGCTGTTCCGCCGCCTGCGTGCTGGAAGGGGCCGCGCAACTGGCGCTCGCCCAAGGCCTGAACGTTCTGGGGTATGTGCAGAAACCTGCGTCCGCCGGGGCGTTGTACGAGTTGCTTGAGGCGTATGGGCCCGGTCGGACAGACTGTGTAGAGCAGGCCCCGACGGGCAGCGCGTTTAGAGCTCTTTCCGCCATCGAATTGTTTGACCCGACGCGCAGCGGACCGATAGACGTGGCGTCCATTGCCGAACAATGGATCACCTATTTTCAACCCAAGGTCAGTCTGCAGGGCGAGTTGCTGGGTGCCGAAGCGCTGGTTCGCTGGCAGCACCCCGTGTATGGGCTGCTGGCACCCGGGCGATTCATCGACGTCATCGAGGCTGAAGGGCTGACCGTTGCATTGACCTGGCGGGTCCTGGATCAGGCCCTGCAGTTCTCTGCGCAGGTCATGCGCGAGCGGGGTGAGCCGCTGTCGGTTGCCGTCAACATTGACCCGCAAGTGCTGCAGCAGCTGGATTTCGCCGAGCAGATCATGCAAGCGCTTGCCCGGCATGGCGTACCGGCCACCGCGCTGACCCTGGAAATCCTCGAGCAGGACGCCGCGCGCCCGGAAACCTGGCAGCTCGAAGGCCTGCTGAGGTTATGCATGCAGGGTTGCAAGTTGTCTATCGATGACTTTGGCATGGGCGCTTCGAACATCGACCGCCTTCTGCAATTACCTTTCAGCGAGCTGAAAATACCAACCGAGTTCGTGCGCGGCATGGCCGACGACGCGCGTAAATCGGCGGTCGTGGCCGGTGCTTTGTTCATGGCGCAGCGGCTGTCGATGTCGGTGGTGGTTGAAGGTGTCGAGACGATTGAAGACGTTGACAGTCTGCTGGCGCTGGGCGATCCCGCCATTCAGGGGTATTTCATTGCCCGCCCGATGCCGGCCTCGGCCTTCATGCGCTGGGTGGCGGAGCGTGACAGCGGCCATCTGCAAGCTGTTTCCAGAGACAACCCGCCTCAGGACAGACCGCTTTCCTGCAAATAAATGAACAGAGCAGCGTCATTGGCCAGTCCGAGCTTGCGCATGGCGGCGACTTTCTGGGCGCTGACGGTCTGTTTGCTGCGATTGAGTTGCGCCGCGATCTGCCCCACCGTGTGGCCAGCCGAGAGCAGGCGTAACACTTCCAGCTCCCTTGGCGACAAGCGATCTGCCTGCAGCAGCGCGTCGGGCCCATGCTGGCGTGCTTCTCTGAGTACCCTGCGTACCGAATCGGCGACAAAAAGCCCACCGCGCCTGACCCCCTTGATGGCAGCAGGCAGTTCTCCGGCAAGGCTGGCCTTGCTCAACAAACCCCGGACACCCAGGTCCAGCATGGACTGAAACAGTCCGGCATTGCTCAGGGTGGTGACAACGATCACTGGCAGCGCCGGGAAATCCCGGCGAATACGTTGCAGCAGACGCAGGCCGTCGTTCTGCCGTTCGACGGGCATCATGAAGTCAGTCACCAGCACATCGCAGGCGTGGCGTTCGAGTACCTGGAGCAGTTCGTCCGGATTGCAGGCCTCGGCGACGACGCTGGCCAGATTGTCCTGCTCCAGTACAACGCGCAGGCCGATGAGAAAAATCGGGTGGTCATCAGCCACGATGACCCGCAACCGGCGATCAGCGGAATCGCTCAAGGGATGGCTCCGTCAAAAGGGCTATACGGGTATTGCACGCGATGGAATTGTTTAACGCAGTGATCAAGAGCATAGGCACCTTGTAGGACGCGTAGCGGAATTGTGTTGGATTCTTCCTACAAGCTCACTTTCGGCTGGCATCGGCGTCCGGTTTTTTCCTTGTCACATTCAGCAGGCATGCTCGAAATGACAGACAGGTGCTGCGATCTGGCGATAGAAAGAACTTTCTGCTGTCGCCGATGGTCATTGGTTAGCACCTTTGCATTCAAACTGTTGAGTGGTGATCCGGATGGAAAATATCAGCTTACTGCTAAGCGAAGCGCTGGCTCCCTATCAGGCCAGTATTGGCCCGGCCGGTTCTCGGGGCGAACGTCTGGTGACTCTGAAAGATAAAGCGGGCACCTGTGTGATCGAGCGCGCATTCAGCGCTGATCAACTGAGCGACAAACGTCAGCTCACCGACGTGGTAGACGGTCTGCGCCGCGATCTTATGGTTGCCGAGGGGCGAATCGAACCCTGCGTCATTGCCGCCATGCGCAATGCTGCAATCAGCCGTACGTTTGTCGGCACCCCATCTTTTGCTTAACAGTTGCTTAACCGGCGTTAAAGGAACTGGAACCTGAAGGGTTCGCTGCACTCCTATGCATTACGTCAGTTTTGATCATTGTGCTCCGGTGATCAACGGCTGACGTCATGACCGATAAGGTCACGTTTACCCCGAGCAGGTCCCCCTCTGCCCGGGGTTTCTTTTGTCCGGTCATTCCTTGTCCAGCAGTGCCTTGACGTCTTCCAGGTAGCTGGCCCGTTGCGCGGGCTCCAGCCACTGCGCATAAAAGCCCATCAGGCTGGTTTCACGCAGCACGCGCATCTCGCGGTTGATCAGTTCAATGGCCTGCTTGCCCTTGGGCGAGTTGCTGCAACTGACATAGACGAACTGGTATGCAGGATTGTCCTTGATCGGCAAGAAGGCCAGTTCCTCCGGCCTTATGCCTTGTTGCATGGCCTGATAGCGCGCTTCCGGCCAGAAGCTGATAAAGGCTTGCAGACGCCCCAGACGCTCCATTTGCAGCAGGCTGCCGACCGCATCGTTACCGTAGTGCGGCACGAGGATATCTTCATCGACGTCGTGCAGCGTGTGGTCGATCATTTCTCCATAGCTGCGTTCGGCAACGATGCCCAATTTGATCGTCCGGCTGGCCATCAAGGCCGCGAAGTCTAGCTTTCCGTCCTCCACGTAGGGCTCGAACTTCGACATCTCCTCCTTGCGCACAATCAGGCCGCTGCTGAGGATGGCGCCGATCGGTATGGAAAAAAGCAGGGTTCTGGCTCTTTCTGCCGTCCACAGCATGGTGGGATCACAACTGAGAGACGTGTCGTCGCTCAGCATTTGCAGAGCCCTGGCGCGGTTGACCCGCATCAGCACGTGGTTGTACTCGGGCATTCGTGCTGTCAGCAAGGGCATCAACTGATCAATTGCACCTTGGCCGCGCATGGCACCGGAAAAAATCGTGGAAGGGGGGATGTCGCGCATCAGCCAGGTCAGCGTCTCCCTGGCCTGGCTGACGCACGACATGGCAGCCAGCGACAGGGCGAGCATCAATCGAGCCGTTGTACAGCACGAGGCAGGAAGGGGCATTCGCGGGTGTCATCCTCGAAAAGGGTTCAACAGTCTGAGGTAGGGTTGGCAGCTCTTTGAATGGTGCTGCGCCAGTGGCGTCACATTCAGGTGCCCCGGTTGGGAGTTCGGGTGCTCGCTGCAGATCGTCTTTAGCACAGATATGTATCAGAAATTTGTTTCAAATTATCGATTTTTGTTCGTCCTGCAAATGGGGGGCAAGCACATCCTTGCGCGAGCAAGTTCGTTCACAGGCCCGGCATCGGGTAGACTTGCTGTCTTCCCTCCAGACTCTAGAAGCCCGTTCATGGCCCAGCCGTCCACGACCTACAAATTCGAACTCAACCTCACCGACCTTGATCGCGGCGTGTACGAGAGCGTCAAGCAGACCATTGCCCGTCATCCTTCGGAAACCGAAGAGCGCATGACCGTGCGTCTGCTGGCCTATGCCTTCTGGTACAACGAACAGTTGTCGTTCGGTCGCGGCCTGTCTGATGTGGACGAACCCGCGCTGTGGGAAAAAAGCCTCGATGACCGCGTTCTGCACTGGATCGAAGTCGGCCAGCCGGACGCCGACCGACTGACCTGGTGCTCGCGCCGTACCGAACGCACCAGCCTGCTGGCCTATGGCAGCCTGCGCGTCTGGGAAGGCAAGGTCATCCCGGCGATCAAGAACCTGAAAAACGTCAATATCGCCGCCGTCCCGCAGGAAGTGCTGGAAGTGCTGGCCAAGGACATGCCGCGGGTCATCAAGTGGGATGTGATGATCAGTGAAGGGACGGTGTTCGTCACTGACGACCGCGGCCAGCATGAAGTCCAGTTGCAATGGCTTGCGGGCGAGCGCGGCTGACAGCCGCCGGTTCCGATCGAAAACACATTCATCGACACTGCAAAGAGAATCAGCTGACCCGCATGCGCATCGAACCTCGTCTATTGCCCGACACCTTGCCGTTCCTCGGCGACCTGCCGCCCTTGCTCACTCGACTGTACGCAGCACGAGGTGTGGCCTGCGAGGCCGAACTGGACAAAAGCCTGGCGCGGCTGATTCCTTATCAGCAACTCAAGGGGATCGATGCTGCGGTAGACCTGCTGGTGACTGCGCTACGCGAGGGCCAGCGTATGCTGATCGTCGGCGATTTCGACGCCGATGGCGCGACCGCCAGCACCGTGGGTGTTCTGGGCCTGCGTCTGCTGGGCGCGGCGCATGTGGATTATCTGGTGCCCAACCGGTTTGAATATGGCTACGGCCTGACGCCGGAAATCGTCGAAGTGGCGTTGCAGCGCGAACCTCAGCTGTTGATCACCGTGGATAACGGTATTTCGAGCGTCGAGGGCGTGGCGGCGGCCAAGGCGGCCGGCTTGCAGGTACTGGTGACCGATCACCATTTGCCTGGTCATGAGCTTCCTGCCGCAGACGCCATCGTCAACCCGAACCAGCCAGGCTGTACCTTTCCCAGCAAGTCGCTGGCCGGTGTCGGGGTCATTTTCTATGTATTGATGGCCTTGCGTGCGCGTCTGCGCGAGACCGGCTGGTTCGAGAGCAATCAGCGTGCCCAGCCCAATCTGGGCGAGCTGCTGGACCTGGTTGCGCTGGGCAGCGTGGCCGATGTGGTGCCGCTGGATGCCAACAACCGCATTCTGGTTCATCAGGGGCTGATGCGTATCCGTGCCGGGCGTGCCCGACCCGGGCTGCGCGCCATTCTGGAAGTGGCCCGGCGTGAACCTTCGCGCATCACCTCCACCGACCTGGGGTTCATCCTCGGGCCACGCCTGAACGCGGCAGGGCGCCTGGATGACATGAGCCTGGGCATCGAATGCCTGCTCTGTGACGACCCGACACTGGCGCGGGAAATGGCCGTGCAACTGGACGAGTTGAACCAGGATCGCAAATCCATCGAGCAGGGCATGCAGCGTGAAGCGCTCGCCCAGCTCAAGGACCTGCCGGTAGAGTCGATGCCGTTCGGCCTCTGCCTGTTCGATGCCGAATGGCATCAAGGGGTCATCGGCATCCTCGCTTCGCGTCTCAAGGAGCGTTACCACCGACCTACCATCGCGTTCGCCAGCGCCGGGGAGGGTGTGCTCAAAGGTTCGGCCCGCTCGGTGCCGGGATTTCACATTCGCGATGCGCTGGACGCTGTGGCGGCCAGCCATCCGCATCTGATCAGCAAGTTTGGCGGCCACGCGATGGCGGCAGGTCTTTCGCTGCCTGAAGAGAACTTCCCGGCGTTTGCCGAAGCGTTCGATCTGGAGGTGCGTCGTCAACTCGATGAGCAGGACCTGACCGGACGTCTGCTGTCCGACGGCTCGCTGGCCGTTGAGGAATTCCACCTGGAACTGGCCCGCGCGCTGCGCAATGCCGGTCCCTGGGGGCAGCACTTCCCCGAGCCCCTGTTCCACGGCGTGTTTCAGCTGGTCGAGCAACGGGTGGTGGGCGAGCGTCACTTGAAGATGGTGCTCAAGACCGAGTGCGGCAGCGTCAAGCTCGATGGCATTGCGTTCGGCGTCGACCGGGATGTCTGGCCCAATCCGAATATCCGCTGGGTCGAGCTGGCCTACAAACTCGACCTCAACGAGTTTCGCGGCAACGAAACCGTGCAGCTGATGGTGGTGCATATCGCACCGCGTTGACGATAGCAGGAACCCCTCTCTCCACCGGGTTGTCGACACTACACGGTTTGCCAAACCTGTTCTTTGAATGAACGGAACCTGGACACCTGAATTTTCATTACGAGAGGTTGCCATGAGCCTGCTGCTTGAACCCTATACCCTGCGCCAATTGACCCTTCGCAATCGCATCGCAGTGTCGCCGATGTGCCAGTATTCCAGTGTCGACGGCCTGGCCAATGACTGGCATCTGGTTCACCTTGGAAGCCGTGCCGTCGGCGGTGCCGGACTGGTCATCACCGAAGCGATGGCGGTGACGCCGGACGGCCGCATCACTCCCGAAGACCTTGGGCTGTGGAACGACGAACAGATCGAACCGCTGCAACGCATCACGCGCTTTATCAACGCTCAGGGCGCAGTTGCAGGCGTCCAGCTGGCGCACGCCGGCCGCAAGGCCAGCACCTGGCGCCCGTGGCTTGGCAAGCATGGCAGTATTTCTCTCAATGAAGGCGGCTGGACGCCAGTCGGGCCTTCAGCGATTGCATTCGATCCGCAGCACACGACCCCTGTGCAATTGAGCGAAACGCAGATTCAGGAGTTGATCAAGGCGTTTGTCGATTCTGCGCGGCGTGCCTTGGAGGCAGGCTTCAAGGTAGTGGAAATCCACGCCGCCCATGGCTATTTGCTGCATCAGTTCCTGTCGCCTCTGAGCAACCAGCGCACCGACGAGTACGGTGGTTCATTCGAGAACCGCATTCGCTTCACACTGCAAGTGACCGAAGCCGTGCGTGCGGTATGGCCTGCAGAGCTGCCAGTGTTCGTTCGCGTGTCCGCCACCGACTGGGTGGAAGACGGCTGGAACGCCGATGAAACCGTCGAGCTGGCGCGTCGCTTGAAAGCAATCGGGACGGACCTGATCGATGTCTCATCGGGCGGTACGTCAGCCAATGCGGAAATTCCGGTTGGTCCAGGCTACCAGACGCGCTTTGCCGAGCGGGTTCGCAAGGAGTCCGACATCGCGACGGGCACGGTGGGCATGATTACCGATCCGGCTCAGGCAGAACATATTCTGCGCACCGGGCAGGCCGATATCATCCTGCTGGCGCGTGAGCTCCTGCGTGATCCGTACTGGCCACTGCGCGCCGATGAAGACCTGGGTGGCCGCCTGGCAACCTGGCCTGCGCAGTATCAACGCGCCACGCATCGTGATCAGCCCATTCATGAGTCTGACCTGCGCGACTGATCGCCAATTGGTCTCTGCTGGCAATACCCGATAAATGAGCGCCGCACGGCGCTCAATTTTTTTACTCGCCTTCCAGCAGTTCGGTGACGCGGCCGATCAGTTCGGCAATCGCGAACGGCTTGGGCAGCACATGCATGCCCGGCTCAAGCGTGTCATGCGCCAACGCGGCGTTTTCAGCATAACCAGTCACGAACAGGATTTTCAGGTCGGGCCGGACATCCCGCGCCGCGTCTGCGACCTGACGACCATTCATGCCTCCCGGCAGACCGACGTCGGTGATCAGCAGGTCGATCGCCGCTTTGGACTGCAGAATGGTCAGGGCATCGGCACCCCGTTCAGCCTGCAAGACGATATAGCCAAGGTCTTCAAGCAACTCGGCAATGAGCAAGCGCACGGCGGGCTCGTCATCGACGACCAGAATGGTTTCGTCACTCGTGCTGGAAGCGGGGACTTGCAACGGGCTGTCATCGAAGACCACCGTTTCAGCTTCGCCTTCGTGCATCGGCAGCAGAATGCAGACTTTCGAACCCTCGCCAACCTTTGACGTAATGTAAACGCCGCCACCGGACTGCCGTGCAAAACCGTAAATCATCGACAGCCCCAGCCCGGTGCCCATGCCTATCGGTTTGGTGGTGAAGAACGGGTCGAAGGCCCGCGCCATGACGTCGTTGCTCATGCCGGTGCCGGTGTCGCTGACGGACAGTTCCACATAACGGCCTGTGGGCAGTTGATACTTGGTCGCCGTGACTGCCGTCAGGTGGCGATTGCCCGTCTGGATCAGCAGTTTTCCGCCATCGGGCATGGCGTCCTTGGCGTTGATGCACAGGTTGAGCAGCGAATTTTCCAGTTGATGCGGATCAACCAGGGTCGCCCATAGCCCGCGTGAGGCGTTGACCTGCATATCGATGGCCGGACCTACGGTGCGCCGAATCAGCTCGTCCATGCCCGCGACCAGAAGATCGATATCCGTGGCCTTGGGGGCCAGCGTCTGACGGCGCGAAAATGCCAGCAGCCGATGTGTCAGGGATGCCGCGCGTCTCGAGCCTTCCAGCGCTGCGTTGATGTAGCGGTCCAGTTCCGTGAAGCGTTCCTGTCTGATCCTCGACAGCAGCAGCTCCATGTTGCCGGTGACGCCCATCAGCAGGTTGTTGAAGTCATGAGCCAGCCCGCCGGTCAGTTGCCCGACCGCTTCCATTTTCTGCGATTGAATCAAGGCCTCTTCGGCAATACGCAATGCTTTGATGCGGTCCTTTTCGTGGGTCAGGTGCTTGCCCAGCGCAAAAATGATTCCGTTGCCGGGTGCCGCAGTCCAGCCGAACCAGTGGTAGCTGCCGTCGACATGCTGATAACGATTTTCAAACAGCGGCAGTACATGGTTGACAGTGTGTTTCAGAGCATTCTGGGTGTTGCTGACATCATCCGGATGCAGCAGGGTCATGATGGAGGTGCCCAGCAGCTCTTGTTCCGGGTGGCCCAGCAGCGCTGTCCAGGCCGGGTTTACCCGCAGAAAGATACCGTTGAAATCGAGTATCGCCAGCGGGTCAGGAGATATTTGCCAAAACGTGTCCAGCTCCAGCGTCCGTTGTTCAAGTCTGGCGGTCTGCTGTCGTTCCAGACTGACCAGATCATCAATCAGTTTCAGGCGTTTGCGCTCGCTTTCCTGCAGCGCTTGCTGATTGAGAACATGCGCAGTGGTTTCGTTGGTAATGCAGAACATGCCGACTACCACGCCATGCTCGTCGATGACCGGTGAAAACGAGAATGACCACCATGTCTGCTCGACCTCGCCGTAGCGTGCCATGGACAGCGGCAAGTCCTGGTAGTGGCAGGGCTTGCCGGCGAGGGCGTCGATCACCAGCGGCGCGACCTGGTCCCAGACGTCTGCCCACAGATCCGGAATGAGTGCGCCGATAGCGTCGTCCTTGCGCGGGCCGAGGATCGGGGTATAGGCGTCATTGTGGAAAAACACCAGATCCGGTCCCCAGAGCAGGTACATGGACTCCGGAGAATTGAGGATCAGATTCAGGGTGTTTTTCAGCGATACCGGCCAATGCTCGATCGGTCCGAGTGAAGTCTGACTCCAGTCCCTGGATCGGATAATCCCGGCGGCCTTGCCGTTGGCGGTCGGGAAACCAGTGGGCGATATCACTTCGGACAAGCTCCTGAAAATCTGCATGAAGAGGCAAGGGTATTCATATGAATAGGGATGTGTGTTTGCTCAGTTCAGGAAAGGGGCTGCATACCTGCTTTTACCTGCAGCCTGTACTTTATTGACTCTTCGCCACAGGTGCGGGTTGCACGCAGTTCGCCAATAGGCGGGGCAGATTGACGAACGGGTATCTGCTCAAACCCGTAACATCCGGAAGCACACCGGTAATAGCCAGACAGTGACTTCTCTTCAACTTGTTGGTCAATGACTCATCTGACAAACCTTGTAGGAGGCTTCCTGTGAATACGCGTGGTTTACTCGATCAATTGCTCAAGTCCGGACAAAGCATGTTGCAGGACAAGAACAAAGGCAAATCCGGCAAGCAATCGTCGGGCAGCGACTCACTGATCAATGGCCTCGGCAGCCTGCTTGGCGGTGGCAAAGGACAGGGCGGTTCCCAGAATGGACTGGGTGGTCTGCTGTCCGGCGCCGGTGGTGGCGCCCTGGCCGCAGGTGCCATGAGTCTTCTGCGCGGCAAGCGTACCCGCGGGATGGGCGGCAAGGTGTTGACCTACGGAGGCCTGGCGGCGCTAGGAGTACTGGCTTACAAGGCATACAACAACTGGCAGTCCAGCCAGGGGCTTGCCGCTCAACGTGAACCGCAAACCATCGACCGGCTGCCCGAGGCTGAAGCCGAGCAGCACAGCCAGGCAATCCTGCGCGCATTGGTCGCCGCCGCAAAGGCCGATGGCCATGTCGATGAGCGTGAGCGCGAACTGATCGAAGGTGAGTTCACCAAACTGAACAACGATCAGACGCTTCAGCAATGGCTTCACGCCGAGCTTAACAAGCCGCTGGACCCGGCAGAGGTGGCCCGGGCCGCGACCACGCCGGAAATGGCGGCGGAAATGTACATCGCCAGTGTGATGCTGGTGGATGAAGAGCACTTCATGGAACGCGCCTACCTCGATGAGTTGGCGCGTGAGTTAAAGCTGGAACCCGGCCTCAAGACCGAGCTTGAAGGCCAGGTGCGGAACGCTGAGTAAACCGGCTCTCCGGCCAGTGAGTTGCCTGGCACGCCTTGTGTGCCAGGCAACTGCCCCGATCAGGGGTGTTCCATTCCTTCGGCGTTGGTCAGTTCCCTGATCAGCGCTGTCTGCTGCTCCTTGAATGTGGCTTCGAACTCTACAATCCGTTCTTCATACTCCGGGTCTTCGAGACTGATATTGCGTTGTTCGAACTCGTCGGTGAGCTGGTTCAGTTCAGTCCTGTAGGTACGTTCGAGTGCTTCGAAGCGTCCAGTGTGGGTTTCACGCAGGTAGCTGATCCAGTAATCCTGCTGCTGAGCGAAGCGCAGGAAGGGCTCGCCGCGTTCTCCGTTTTGCACGCGAAGCATTGCAGTGTCGAACTCACCGGGTCTGATGGCTGCGTGAGCCTGGAAAAGCATGCCTTCCGGTGGTACTGGCAAGTCCAGCGCGCTGGCCCAGTGCGTGCGATACGCCAGACGCACCTCGGCTTCATCACGGCCCCCGGACTGTTCGCGGGCTGCGGCATCCAGCTCGGAGAGGCGATACAGCCGGACGGTCAGCCGATACAACAGGGCGCCGCGCTGCTCCGCTACGACGTCCTGCAACGACTGCCGGACGAACACCAGCACCTCCATCTGGTTGAATTCCAGAAGAATGCCGTCCGGGCAAGTGTCGTTGTCACGAAACAGCCTGAGCGGTTCTTCGGCGATGGCGTTGAGGGTCTCTCCAAGTTGAGGCTCCTGACTCACTGCGGTCAGTACCCGCCAGACGCGCTCGCGCAGTGCTGTGCGGCTGGTGATGTTGCGATAATCGGCGCTGCGACGCAGCGAGTCGATCAGGTCGAGCAGGTTGCGGGTGTGCTCGCTGGCCTCCAGTTGCTCCCACATCTCACGCCGCCCGGCGCTCAACGGGTTGCTGTCGTCCAGCCAGGGCTCGACGGTGACGGGCTCCGGAGTCGATGCCCGACTGTCATCTGATGACAGATAATCAGAGATCGATGCGTCCGAGTCATGGTGTTCCGTCCAGTCCATCGCGCTGAGCTCGGGCGGCAGATCCATGTCGAAGGTGAAAGAGCGTCCATAACGTTCTGACAGATGTGCCCGGCGCATGGTGTCTTCGGAAAGCGGATTGCTCAGCAGGCTTATTTCCGTGTGCGAAAACTCGCTGCCGGGATTGGCGAGTATGTGTTCTGGCAGTTCGCTGATCAGATTGCCTTCCAGCAACAGTGTCCTGATCTGGGCTGGGACCATGCTCTCCACCCAGGTTGGCCATTCGACCAATCCGATGTTGTTCAGTGACAGCCAGTTAAGTGCTGTGCCACTGAGGCTGGCCAGGTCGCTGATGGCACCGATTCTGTTGCCATCCAGCTCCAGCCTTTCAAGCGTCGCGATCCGGCCGAAGAAATCGATGTGCTGTTGCTCTACCAGCATCCCCTGATCCATCAGCGATAGTGTACGAAGAGATCGAAGCTCGAGCAGCGCCGGTGGCAGTTGCAGCAGGGGGGCGACATGCCCGCTTATTTCCAGCGAGATCAGATCCGTCATGCGGCGCAACAGTTGATCCAGATCAGCGGCTGTGCCAATGATTCTGCTCAGATGCAGATAGCGTACCTGGCGATAAAAGAAATCCGGCAGGTGTCGGGGAAAGTCGGCCAACGCAATGTCTGCGAGGCGCAGTGGACTGTGGATTTGCCCCAGGCTGAAGGTTCGCCAGTGATCGGTCAGAAGCCTGCCGATCCGACGGCGTGATTCGAGGGTCTGCTCGCTCGGTAAGGCCATCGAGCTGGAGGCATGCGTCCACCGATCAACGGCGGCAAATAATTCTGCACCTTCGTTCAATTGCCTGTTTACAGCGGCCTGCACGGCAACCGGAGTGTCCATGACAAAACTGAAGGAACTGCCGGCTACCGCTTCATTGATACGTGCATGCATCGCAGTGTGTCGGGACAGGATGTTGCCGCGCAAGTCAATCACTGTCCGATGCTCAGGGCTGGGAGGATTGTCGAGGATCCACCCGGGCAGTTCCGTCAGGTTATTGTGCGCCACCGACAGTTCGCGAATGTTGTTCGGGATTATGTCGGTCAGCCAGGACGGCCAGCGGTGCATGCTGACCCGCTCCAGCACCAACCGGTCGAGGTGCAGCCAGCTCAGGTCCATGGGCAGCACGCTGATCAGGCGATTGCCACTGAGGTTCAGCATCCTCAGGCCAGGCATGCTGCGCAAGGGGTCCATTTGCGCCTGGTCCAGAAAAATGCCCTGGTTGATCAGCCCCAGTTCGGTCAGTTGGGGCAGCACACGGGACACTTGCTGAGGCAGGTTGAGAAAGATCGAGGGCTCGGGGGCCAGACGGGAGGCGGGCTCACTGATCAGGTTCAGTGCGCGGGTATGCGGGAAGCGCTGCAGGAAGGCGCCAAGTTCGACGCTGTTGGTCGACTGTCGGGGCAGGTTCATGCCTGCTGGCGTTATATCCGCTGCATCGAGTCGCGCTCCGGACTCGACCGATATGTTTTCCAGGTGCAGTGCGGTAACGCGGTTGAAGACGAAGTCCGGCAGATGTTGCGGAAAATCACTCAGCGAGACATGGTGCAGGCGCAGCGGCTCAAGCGTCCGTCCTATCTCGGGGAGGTTGTTGAGGCGCCAGTGGCTCCAGATCGCTTCGTGGATGCGCGTGCGACTGTCGATATGAGCCTGACTCATGGGGGGCATTGCCACGGATTCATAGGTCCAGGCGTCGAGACTTGCGCGCAACAGCATTTGCTCGCCCAGCAGGTCGTTGAGTCGCGTATCGATGGTTCTGTTGTCCCAGCCGGCGTGGCGCAGACGGTCGAGGATGTCTTCGGGAAACGCATCCTCCAGCTCAAGTGTGCGGATCTTGTCCAGCAGACTCTCGTCGGTCATGTGCCAGTCGACTCTGCCGCTACCGCTCAGAGGGTAGCCAAGGCGACCGTCAGCCAGGCGCATGGGGGATTTCGAGCCTGGCTTGATCGCCTGCATTTTCAGCAATGGTGCCAGGTGCTGGCGGGGCAGGGGATTGTCCTGAATCAGCGCTGCCAGCGTCTGGCCCTCGCTGGTCCGGGCAAAGCCCAATTGCTTGCGTTGGGCATCGGGCAGGGCGTGCAGCACGGACGAGTACAGATCGTCCAGCCCGTGCAGGTGCTGGTCCTCAGCGTCACGGGCCTGGTAACGATTGCCGTCCTTGATCAGTACTTTGCGTACGGGGGCATCCTCGGGGCCGATGCTGTCGATCAAGCGGCCACCGAAATACCGGTCATGGACCTCAAGTCTGACCTGGGGCGGCCATTGCGGCAGGGCTTCAAGGCTGTGCAATGCAAGGCAGTCAGTGTCGGCACTGTAGACCGAGGTCAGATAAAGCCCTTCATAGGCCCGCGCCAGCCTTACCTGTTGTAAATAGGCGCTGGCCTCTTCGGCAATGGTCAACGGTACACGTCGTTCTGTCACGAGTTGCAGTCTTTCGGCAGGCGAGGCATGGCTGGCCAGTTCCTCGGTTACCAAAGGCGGCAGACCGGGAAATGCCTTCTGCAGGGTTTGCGCACCTTGCGCCTCGGTGGTGTTCAATGCGCGGTAATGAGACTCGAACAGCCAGCCCCGCGTGGCACGGGCGCGTGCCGCCAATTGCGCCCGTAACGTGATCAGTCGCGGTGACATGCCAAGCTGGCCTGCACCGAACTCTTCGTCGAGCAGGGTGCGGATTTCGTTGTTGCTCAGCTTTTCCAGCACCTGGCGCAGGGCATCCGGCTGGTCGGCATGAACAGTGATGTTGAGGGTGTCAGACACGACCGGCTGATAGGCCGGAGCGAATGTCTGCAGCGTGCGGCCCTCGGCATCCACCAGTACCAAGGCGCGATTGCTCGGCCAGCCACGGTCCTGGCTCAACAGTTCAAGTTGAAGGGGCGCCGCGGCGTTCGTATCGTTGGCTTCCAGCTGTTCGATGAAACGCTCGATCTCCTGGTCCAGCCTGAACCGGCGCGCCGTGTCCTCAAGCAATGCCGGAGGACGACGCTGATCGGTCAGTGCCTCGCGCATCACGGATTCAGGCGTGTTGCTGACTTTGACGATGCGCCTGGCGGTGCTGTCCGAAAACGTTTCACTGGAATAGCCCAACCGTCGAAACAGGTTCAGGCCTTCCATCTCCAGCGGCTGATCGAGCTCATGCAGCCATGCGCCTGCGCCGTTGTGCCGCAAGGCGGGCCGATAGCTGTCCGCGCGGGTCGGGTGCTCGATCAGGTAACCGTCGCCGCTCGTGGCAGGGCTGACTGAATAGGTACGTCCTTCAAGTGGCAACCACTGCTTGCCTTGCCAGGTGTACAGCCCGGTAGCGTCGGGCTGCAGACCCTTGGGCAGTACGATGTCATGGGCAAAGGGCGTCAGGTCAGGCTTCCACAGGCGGGTCGTGCCGCCCGGCAAATCCACGGGCTTGAGGCTGTTTACGAACTCGGGCGCCTGTACCGCCGGGATACCTGCGGCGCCCGTCGACGCAGCGCCAAGAGCCGATATCAGGGCAACGTTCTCGACTACATCGAACAGGTAGGCGAACGCCTGCTGTTTCTCGTCCTTGGCCCAGCTTTCCACGCCCTCATACACTTCGTGAACCAGCTGAATGGCGGTGACGGCCATCATCACTTCGCCCAATACCGGAACGACGAAGCCTGCGATATTCAGGACATTGAAGGCGGTGTCCATGAAGTACTGCACGCGCTCATCGAAGGTTTTCTGATCCTGTACTGCTGTAGGCACACCATGAAACAGTGCGTCGTCGCGCAAGGCCGCGCGTTTGCGCTCGTGCAGGTTGTCCAGCAGTGGACCTTGCAGCACGGTTTCTCTCAGGTGGAGTCGGGCGTTTCGGTCCGCCTCACGCTCCAGCCACTGGCGCTCGAAAATGCCGCCTTTCTTGACTTTGGGGTATAGGCGCTCGGACAACTTTTCAAACAAGGCACTTCGATGGCGCGCCGGTATGAAGCGCATGAAGAAGTTCAGGTAGTCGTTGATGAACATCCGGTCGCGTAATTCATTTATGAAGACTTCGACCGAGTCGTATTCCTTCAACGGCGCAACGGGATCATCCGGGATATACACCACAATCCGCTCTGCCTGAGTGGCAATATCCCGGTCCTTGCCAATAACCAGAAGACCGCTCAGTTCGATATCGCCCAGGCACACAACGCTGCAGTTGACTGGCCGGTTATCGAGGCGGACTTGTTGCTTGCCATCGAGAAGCTCCAGTAATGCGCCTTGCAAGTCCGGGCTGATCTGTTGTTGCAGGGATGCAATCTGCAACTGCAGCCGGATCGACGATGCTTCCAGCTGCATGAAGGTCTGGCGCAGCCTCGATGCCGCAGCGTCTTCCGTTTCGTCAGGGGTCGAAGGCGTGCTGAAGGCGGTCTGGATATGCGCCTGATATTGGCCGCCCAGGTCCAGCTCACGGCACAGCGCCGCAAAGCCGGCCGGGGAAATAGGCAGGGACTTGCCGGTGATCTGTGGGCCGAGGATTTCAAAGGAAGAAAACACCTGGGCCTTGATACCGGTGCTGGCGTCCATTGCGCCTGGTGCGGTTTCCCAGGCTTCGAAATTCTGTAGCGCAACCTTGAGCAGGCTCTGGGTCGCGGCCCTCAGTGCAATGTTTGCCTGCGTTAGAGGGTCTCTGGATGCCGTATTGAACGATTGATCGACTCGCGCCCGACTGGCGTGGAACAGCCAGGTGTCGGTGACGTCCACCTCCAGCCCGAAGCGGTCCTTGATGGCGGCTGTCAGCAAGGGTCTTGCGAAGTCCTCCAGCGTCGACAGGCGATCCAGCGTCGAACGAACCTGTTGCTCGTTCTCGCGATGCTCGGCATACAGGCGCT
Source organism: Pseudomonas sp. MWU16-30316 (assembly GCF_020515645.1). Taxonomy (NCBI): domain Bacteria; kingdom Pseudomonadati; phylum Pseudomonadota; class Gammaproteobacteria; order Pseudomonadales; family Pseudomonadaceae; genus Pseudomonas; species Pseudomonas sp. MWU16-30316. Next base: position 502,992 of record NZ_JAIZAZ010000002.1, read on the forward strand.
GCAGTTCGGCGACCTGATCAGGGCTGGACTTGCGTGCGCCTTTCAGCCATTGCACGGGGCGCCGCGAGGCCTTGCGCAAGGCCGCATGGGTTGCCGGCTCAGCCTGAAGCAGCCACTCCGGGGCCTTGTCTTTTATCAGTTGCAGATGCGGGAGTGCAGAAGCCTTGCCCGACAGAGATAGATCCAGCATTTAAGTGCCTTGTCGTGAATGAACAACGACAAAGCTTACGGTCGTGACTTGCCGTACAAGTGCTAACTATCTATGTGCTTTCGCTGTTTCTGAAGACCATCGCTCAAGTAGTGGTGGCGATGGCCGACAAGACATTGGATGGGTGAAGGAGCGGCGATCGATAGCGGCCGTGACTTCGTTCTGTATTACCCATGTAACGTTTGACGGCTGGGCTATACTCACGCCGTTTGGACCGTCCGTCGGTCCACTTCTTGAACACGGCCCGACGCCGTCGTTGAACTCTTGAGGGCTGACTGTGAAGAACTGGACCTTGCGCCAACGGATTCTGGCGAGTTTCGCCGTCATCATCGCAATCATGCTGTTGATGGTCGTTGTATCTTATTCACGGTTGTTGTCCATCGAGTCCAGCGAGGAAGATGTGCGTCTGGATGCGTTGCCCGGCGTGTATTACAGCACCCTGGTGCGCAGTGCTTGGGGCGAGAGTTACATCCGCACGCTGGAGCTGATTGCCGAAGGGCAGGCGCGGCCGCTGACCAAGCAGGAAAAGGACCAGTTTCAGGGCTTTGACGAAAACCTGCAGGCACAGATGGACGGCTACAAAAAGTCCATCTTCGATGATGCAGACAGAGACAGCTTCGCGCTCTTCGAAAAGCGCCGCGAAGCCTATTCGCGCATGCTCGCCGATGTTCACGCCAAGTACGATAGCGGCGACTACGCAGGCGCGCGCGCCGAATTCTATGGCGAAGTGAACCCGGTCTGGCTCACGGGACGCAAGCAGCTCAATGATCTCATTGTCGCCAATAAACAGCTGGCTGATCAGGCCACCGCCAACATTGTCAATGCCGTGCTGGCTGCCAAGATCAGCATGATCCTGTCGCTGCTGGTCGCCGTGCTGGCGGCTGCGGCCTGCGGTCTGCTGTTGATGCGTTCGATCACGGCACCGATGCAATTGATCGTTCGGATCCTGGACGTCATGCGTACCGGCGACCTGAGCACTCGATTGAACCTGTCGCGCAAGGACGAGTTCAATGCGGTCGAGACTGGCTTCAACGACATGGTCACCGAGCTCACCGCGCTGGTTGCCCAGGCGCAGCGCTCCTCGGTACAGGTCACTACCTCGGTCACCGAGATCGCTGCAACGTCACGCCAGCAGCAGGCTACCGCCACCGAGACCGCTGCAACCACCACCGAGATCGGCGCCACGTCGCGGGAAATCGCCGCCACCTCGCGGGACCTGGTGCGCACCATGACCGAAGTCACTTCGGCGGCGGATCAGGCGTCGGTTCTCGCCGGTTCCGGCCAGCAGGGCCTGGCACGTATGGAAGACACCATGCATCAGGTGATGGGCGCTGCCAATCTGGTCAACGCCAAGCTGGCGATCCTCAACGAGAAGGCCGGCAACATCAATCAGGTCGTCGTCACCATCGTCAAGGTCGCCGACCAGACCAATCTGCTGTCGCTCAATGCCGCCATCGAGGCCGAGAAGGCCGGTGAATACGGTCGCGGGTTTGCAGTGGTTGCCACCGAGGTCCGTCGCCTGGCCGACCAGACTGCCGTCGCCACTTATGATATCGAGCAGATGGTGCGGGAAATCCAGTCTGCGGTGTCTGCGGGTGTGATGGGCATGGACAAGTTTTCCGAAGAGGTGCGCCGTGGCATGTTCGAGGTCACCCAGGTCGGTGAGCAGCTGTCGCAGATCATCCATCAGGTTCAGGCGCTGGCACCTCGTGTGCTGATGGTCAACGAAGGCATGCAGGCCCAGGCCACCGGCGCCGAACAGATCAATCAGGCGCTGGTACAACTGGCGGATGCCAGCAGCCAGACCGTCGAATCACTGCGTCAAGCCAGTTTCGCGATCGACGAGTTGAGTCAGGTCGCGGTCGGGCTGCGCAGCGGCGTTTCGCGTTTCAAGGTCTGAAGGATCAATGAGCGATCAATCGCCGAGGCGCAATGGCACGCCACTGACCGCCAGCAAGCTTTTTCTGCTGTTTTGCATCGGCGAAGACCGCTATGCGCTGGACGCGACCGAGATCGCCGAAATCCTGCCGCGGGTAAAACTCAAGGCGATTGCCCAGGCACCGCACTGGGTGGCGGGAATCTTTGCTCATCGCGGCGAGATTGTCCCGGTGATCGACATCAGCGCGCTGAATTCCGGTCAGCCAGCGCGCTCGCGTACCAGTACGCGCATGGTGCTGGTGCATTATCGCTACGATGACGCGCACCCGGCTCAGTTGCTCGGGCTGATTCTGGAGCAGGCGACCGAAACGCTGCGCTGCCCGGTTGCGCAGTTCAAGGCGTACGGGCTGGACAATCGCCTGTCACCTTACCTGGGGCCGGTCCGCGAGGACGAGCAGGGCCTGCTGCAGTGGATTCATGTTCACGAACTGTTGAGCGAGCCGGTCCGCGAGTTGTTGTACCCGGTGCCGCCGATTGACCTTGAGCTGCTCGAGGACGCGCGATGAAGGTGGATGATTCGCGCTTCTTCAGCTTTCTCAAGGAGCGTATCGGACTGGATGTGACGTCCGTCGGCGAAGCGATCATCGAGCGCGCCTTGCGTCAGCGTGCGACGGCTGTCAATTGCCCTGACAGTGATGCGTACTGGCATCTTCTGGTCTCGTCGCCGCAGGAGCAGCAGGCGCTCATCGAAGCGGTGATCGTTCCCGAGACCTGGTTCTTTCGTTATCCCGAATCATTTGTCACCCTGGGTATGCTGGCCCGCGAGCGTATCGCCGGTCTTGCCGGTGCGCGCCCCTTGCGCATTCTCAGCCTGCCGTGCTCGACCGGTGAGGAGCCGTATTCCATCGCCATGGCGTTATTCGACGCCGGTGTCGACGCCCGGCAATTCAAGGTCGATGCCATCGATATCAGCCCCGTTTCGATTGCCAAGGCCGAGCACGGTGTCTACGGCAAAAACTCGTTCCGTGGCAGCGACATCAGTTATCGCGAGCGCTATTTCAGTCCTGTCGCTGACGGCTTTGAAATCGCTGACAGTGTTCGCGACTCTGTGAGTTTTCAGCCGGGTAACCTGCTCGACCCGAAACTCGCTTCACAAGTGGCCTATGACATCGTCTTCTGCCGCAATCTGGTGATCTATTTTGATCGGCAGACCCAGCAACATGTATTCAAGGTCCTCAAACAACTGACCCGTGAAGACGGCCTGCTGTTTATCGGTCCGGCGGAGGGCAATCTGCTGGCGGGTATCGGCATGCGCTCGACGGGTATCGCCCAGTCCTTCGCCTTCCGGCACGCGCCCGTCGATGCGGTGGTGCCGGTGCCTGTCGCTGCACCGATGGCATCGCGTCCGGTGGTCGAGGCACCTGCCAGAGCGGTCGCGCCACGACCTGCGCCGCGAACATCCGCAGCTTTTGCGCCCGTCGCGAAACCCGTCGCTGCGGCAGGCAACAGCGATGTTTCGGCCTTGCTCGACAGGATCGCGGGGCTGGCCAACGAAGGTAAAAGTGCTGAGGCTCGGGCTGCGTGCGAGCGTTACCTGCAGCAGCATGAGCCGGTCGCGCAGGTGTTTTACTGGCTGGGTCTGCTCAGCGAAGTGGAAGGCCAGGTGCCACAGGCGCAGGGCTTCTATCGCAAGGCGCTGTATCTGCAACCGCAGCACTCCGAATCGCTGGCCCAACTGGCAGCATTGCTGGCTGCCCAGGGTGACACTGCCGGCGCCCGGCGCTTGCAGGACCGCGCAGCACGTGGCACGAATAAACAAGGAAACCAATGATGGCGGGCGTGTCCGGTTTTTCCAGTCTGACCCATGATCAGGCCCTGGATATCGATGATTGCTGGAACCGCATCGGTATTCATGGCGATCGCTCCTGCCCGTTGCTTGCAGAGCATATCCACTGCCGCAATTGCGCGGTTTATTCGGCTGCCGCCACCCGTCTGCTGGACCGCTACTCGCTGGTCCAGGAGTCGCCAGAACAGTTTCAGGGTTCGGTGTTGCTGCGCGATATCGAGACGCGCTCGATTCTGGTATTCCGGCTTGGTGAAGAATGGCTGGGGCTGGCGTCGCGCTGCTTCTCGGAAGTCGCCCCCAGTCAGACCATCCATTCACTGCCACACCAGCGTTCGCGTGCATTGCTGGGTGTCGCCAATGTACGCGGCGCTCTGGTAGCGTGCATCTCGCTGGTCGAGCTGCTCGGGCTGGACAGCACCGCGGTGAGTACCCCGTCGACGCGGGTGGTACCGCGCATGTTGATCGTCAGCGTCGAAGGCGGCCCGGTGGTGGTGCCGGTCGACGAGGTGGACGGTATTCACGCCATCGACGAGCGTGAGCTGGAAGCTGCTTCGGCATCCGGCACGCATGCCAATGCCCGTTTCACCCGTGGCGTGCTGCAATGGAAGGGCCGCAGCCTGCGCTGGCTGGACGAAGAAGAGTTGTTGTCGGCGGTGTATCGGAGCCTCACATGACGCCAGATCAAATGCGTGACGCCTCGCTGTTCGAACTGTTCACGCTGGAAGCCGACGCGCAGACCCAGGTATTGAGTGCGGGCCTGCTGGCACTCGAACGTAACCCGACTCAGGCGGATCAGCTGGAAGCCTGCATGCGTGCCGCTCACTCGCTCAAGGGCGCAGCGCGGATTGTCGGCGTCGATTTCGGTGTGAGTGTCGCGCATGTGATGGAAGACTGTCTGGTCAGCGCTCAGGAAGGGCGTCTGCTGCTTCAGGCCGAGCATATCGACGCGCTGCTGTCGGGGACCGACCTGTTGATGCGTATCGCCACGCCCGGCAGCGACGGTATTGGTCAGCCTGATATCGACAGTTATGTCGAAAGGCTCAATACGTTGCTGGCTTCCGGCGCTGGCACGGCGCGTACGGTCAGTACACCACTGCCGGATCCAGCCTCGGAGGCCTTGCTGGCCAGCGCGATGCTGCAGCTTGAGACGTCAAGCGGGTCGGTTGTGCCAGCGCCTGAGTCTGTCGCAGCGCCGTTGGCCGCCGCGTCGCTTGCCAGTCCAGCCGCCATGCCGGCTTCGGAACCAGAGGCACCGTTCACGCCCTTGCGTGAACGGCGTGTGGCCGAGGGCGGCGAACGCGTGTTACGAGTCACCGCCGAGCGCCTCAACGGGCTGCTGGACATGTCCAGCAAATCGCTGGTCGAGACTCAGCGCCTCAAGCCTTTGCTGGCCGGTATGCAGCGTCTCAAGCGCCTGCAAAGCAGCAGCGACCGTGCGCTGGAGGTATTGGGGGCCAGCTTTGGTGAAGAAGGTCCTTCGGCCGATGTGCAAAAAGCCCTGGAGGACGCGCGCAACCTCCTGTCCCAGGCGCAGCAGGTGTTGGCCCGGCAGACTGCCGAGCTGGATGAATTCGGCTGGCAGTCGGCACAACGTGCGCAACTGTTATACGACACGGCACTCGCGTGCCGCATGCGACCTTTCGCCGACGTACTGAATGGTCAGGCGCGCATGGTCCGGGATCTGGGGCGTGAGCTGGGTAAACAGGTCCGCTTGCAGATCGAAGGCGAGAAGACCCAGGTCGATCGCGATGTGCTGGAAAAGCTCGATGCACCCTTGACTCACCTGCTGCGCAACGCCGTGGACCACGGCATCGAGTCGCCCGAAAAGCGCGTGGCGTCCGGCAAGGACCCTGAAGGTCTGATTCGTCTGCAGGCGTCGCATCAGGCTGGCTTGCTGGTCGTTGAGTTGAGCGATGACGGTGGCGGCGTGGACCTTGAACGTCTGCGCCAGAACATTATCGACCGCAAGCTCTCGCCGGCCGAGACCGCTGCGCAGCTGAGCGAGGAGGAACTGCTGAGTTTTCTGTTCCTGCCGGGCTTCAGCATGCGCGACAAGGTCACGCAGATCTCCGGCCGTGGTGTCGGCCTCGATGCCGTGCAGCATATGGTTCGCCAGATGCACGGCAGCGTTGAGCTGCAGCAATGGGCGGGCGAGGGCAGTCGCTTCAGGATAGAAATGCCGCTGACGCTTTCAGTGGTACGCAGCCTGGTCGTGGAAGTGGGCGGTGAAGCGTATGCCTTCCCGCTGGCTCATATCGAGCGCATGCGCGACCTGCAGCCTGACGACATTCTGCAACTGGAAGGGCGTCAGCATTTCTGGGATGAAGAGCGTCATGTCGGTCTGGTTTCGGCCAGTCAGCTGTTGAATCGGCCGGCTGCGCAGAAGGCCGGAGAAACGCTCAAGGTTGTGGTGATTCGTGAGCGTGATGCTGTTTACGGCGTGGCCGTTGAACGCTTCATCGGTGAGCGCACGCTGGTGGTGATGCCGCTCGATGCGCGCCTGGGCAAGGTTCAGGACGTGTCGGCGGGGGCCTTGCTCGACGACGGTTCGGTGGTGCTGATCATCGATGTCGAAGACATGTTGCGCTCGGTGGAAAAACTTCTGAATACCGGCCGCCTGGAGCGCATCGACCGACGCACTCGTCAGGCAGACCAGGTGTCACGCAAACGCGTGCTGGTCGTCGATGATTCTTTGACCGTGCGCGAGCTGGAGCGCAAGCTGCTGCTCAGTCGCGGCTACCAGGTGTCGGTGGCCGTGGACGGAATGGACGGCTGGAACGCGCTGCGCGCCGAGGACTTCGACCTGCTGATTACCGACATCGACATGCCGCGTATGGACGGTATCGAGCTGGTGACCCTGTTGCGCCGCGATACCCGCTTGCAGTCCCTGCCGGTCATGGTCGTGTCCTACAAGGACCGTGAAGAGGACCGGCGTCGCGGCCTGGACGCTGGCGCCGATTATTACCTGGCCAAGGCCAGTTTCCACGATGATGCCTTGCTCGACGCTGTCGTCGAATTGATAGGAGACGCGCAAGGATGAAGATTGCCATCGTCAACGATATGCCCATGGCCATCGAAGCCCTGCGCCGTGCACTGGCTTTCGAGCCCGCGCATCAGATCATCTGGGTGGCGTCCAATGGTGCCGACGCCGTGCAGCGTTGCGTCGAGCAGACCCCGGACCTGATCCTGATGGATCTGATCATGCCGGTGATGGATGGCGTCGAAGCCACCCGCCGGATCATGGCCGAAACACCCTGCGCTATCGTTATCGTGACCGTCGACCGCGAGCAGAACATGCGCCGCGTGTTCGAAGCGATGGGGCACGGCGCGCTGGATGTGGTGGACACGCCGGCCATTGGTGGCCCCAATCCAAAGGAGGCGGCGGCGCCCCTGCTGCGCAAGATCCTCAATATCGACTGGCTGATCGGCCAGCGTGTCGGCGTTGAACGGGTCGCGGTTGCGCCGGTTTCCGCGCCGTCGAAACGTGACCGGCTCGTGGCGATCGGTTCCTCGGCAGGCGGGCCTGCAGCGCTGGAGATTCTGCTCAAGGCGCTTCCGGTGAGTTTCCCGGCAGCGATTGTCCTTGTACAGCACGTCGACCAGGTCTTCGCCGCCGGTATGGCCGAGTGGTTGAGCTCGGCCTCCGGCCTGCCGGTACGTCTGGCAAGGGAAGGCGAAACGCCACAGCCGGGTGTGGTGTTGCTGGCAGGCACCAATCATCATATCCGTTTGCTCAAGGACGGCACGCTGGCGTACACAGCGGAGCCGGTGAATGAAGTTTACAGGCCCTCGATTGATGTGTTTTTCGAGAGCGTTACCCGATATTGGAGTGGCGAGGCGGTCGGCGTTCTGCTGACCGGGATGGGGCGCGACGGTGCACAGGGGCTCAAGGCCATGCGTGAGCGGGGGTTTCTGACCATCGCTCAGGATCAGGCCAGTTCTGCTGTGTATGGCATGCCCAAGGCTGCTGCAGCCATTGATGCTGCCGTGGAAATCTCCCCATTGCCCGCCATAGCACCTCGCTTGATCGAGGTATTTACTCAATGACTGCTCTGCTGAACTCAGTGGCAGTCGGCGATCAGGAGAAAGATCATGAATGACCTGCAAACGGATGAGCTCAAGACGCCGGATGAAAACAGCGCAATGGTGCTTCTGGTGGATGATCAGGCCATGATTGGTGAAGCCGTACGACGCGGCCTGGCCGGCCATGAGTCCATCGACTTTCATTTTTGTGCCGACCCGCATCAGGCGATTGCACAGGCCGTGCAGATCAAGCCGACGGTGATTCTGCAGGACCTGGTGATGCCGGGCCTGGACGGGCTGACGCTGGTTCGCGAGTACCGCAGCAACCCGCTGACCCGCGATATCCCGATCATCGTGCTGTCCACCAAGGAAGACCCGCTGATCAAGAGCGCGGCGTTCACGGCCGGGGCCAACGACTATCTGGTCAAGCTGCCGGACAACATCGAGCTGGTGGCGCGCATTCGCTATCACTCGCGCTCGTACATGACCCTGTTGCAGCGCGACGAGGCCTATCGGGCCCTGCGCGTCAGCCAGCAACAACTGCTCGATACCAATCTGGTTCTGCAGCGCCTGATGAATTCCGATGGCCTCACGGGGCTGTCGAACCGCCGCCATTTCGACGAGTATCTGGAACTGGAGTGGCGCCGTGCAGTTCGCGAGCAGACCCAGTTGTCGTTGCTGATGATCGATGTGGACTACTTCAAACCCTACAACGACAACTTCGGGCATCTTGAGGGTGACGAGGCCCTGCGTCAGGTCGCCAAGGCAATCCGCAACAGTTGCAGTCGCCCGTCGGACTTGCCGGCTCGCTACGGCGGCGAGGAGTTCGCCATGGTCCTGCCCAACACCTCGCCGGGAGGGGCGCGTCTGCTGGCTGAAAAGCTGCGCCAGAGTGTCTCCGGCATGAATATCCCGCATATGGCGCCAGCGCCTGGCTCCAGCCTGACGGTGAGTATCGGCGTGGCAACCGTGACGCCGCAGCTCGGAATGCACAGCCGTCAGCTGATTCTGGATGCCGACAAGGGGCTTTATCAGGCCAAGAATAACGGGCGCAATCAGGTCGCGGCGGGCTGACGCCGGCAGCGACCGGTAAATAGGCCTCACAACGCCCGCTCGACGGGCTGCTTTCGTGGCCTTGCCTGGGGTATACTCGTCGGCTTTGAAAATTTCGCCTGCGAGTGCTGCCTACCATGGAAATCAACCCGATCCTAAACAGCATCAAGGATTTGTCCGAGCGCTCCGAAACCATTCGGGGGTATCTTTGACTACGATCACAAACATGATCGTCTGACCGAAGTCAACCGCGAGCTCGAAGATCCAAACGTCTGGAACAACCCGGCCTACGCCCAGGAACTGGGGCGCGAGCGCTCCCTGCTGGCGCAGATCGTAGAAACCCTGGACGAAATGTCCTCGGGTCTGGCCGATGCCAAAGACCTGTTGCTGATGTCTGCCGAAGAAGAAGACCAGGCTGCCGTCGATGACGTCGCCGCCGAAGTCGAGCGCCTGCGCGAATCGCTGGAAAAGCTCGAGTTCCGCCGCATGTTCAGCGGCGACATGGACCCCAACAACGCTTATCTGGACATCCAGGCCGGCTCCGGTGGCACCGAAGCGCAGGACTGGGCGAACATCCTGCTGCGCATGTACCTGCGCTGGGCTGACAAGCGCGGTTTCGACGCTACCATCATGGAACTGTCTGCCGGTGAGGTCGCCGGTATCAAGGGCGCTACCGTGCATATCAAGGGCGAATACGCCTTCGGCTGGTTGCGTACCGAGATCGGCGTTCACCGTCTGGTGCGCAAGAGCCCGTTCGACTCCGGCAACCGTCGCCACACCTCGTTCTCGGCCGTATTCGTTTCGCCGGAAATCGATGACAACATCGAAATCGACATCAATCCGGCGGATCTGCGCATCGACACCTACCGTTCTTCCGGGGCCGGTGGTCAGCACGTAAACACCACTGACTCGGCGGTGCGGATCACCCACGTTCCGACCAATACCGTGGTCAGCTGCCAGAACGAGCGTTCCCAGCATGCGAACAAGGACACCGCCATGAAAATGCTGCGGGCCCGTTTGTATGAGCAGGAAGTGCAGAAGCGCAATGCAGCGTCCCAGGCACTCGAAGACACCAAGTCCGATATCGGCTGGGGTCATCAGATTCGCTCCTACGTACTGGACGCCTCGCGTATCAAGGACCTGCGGACCAACATCGAACGCAGCGACTGCGACAAGGTGCTTGATGGCGATATCGACGAATACCTGATCGCGAGCCTCAAGCAAGGGCTGTAAACCGTCAGCCGACACCTCAAGTCCCTCGTCGCAAGTCGAGGGCGAACCTGTGATGGAATCTTTAAAGACATGAGCGACCAACAACTCGACCCGCAAGCCCTGCAACAGGAAGAAAACACCCTGATCGCCTTGCGCAAGGAAAAGCTTGCAGCAGGCCGTGCCAAGGGTCAGGCCTTCCCCAACGACTTCCGCCGCGACAGCTACTGCAATGACCTGCAGAAACAGTACGTCGACAAGACCAAGGAAGAACTGGCAGAGGCAGCGATTCCGGTCAAGGTTGCCGGTCGCATCATGCTCAACCGTGGCTCGTTCATGGTGATCCAGGACATGACCGGGCGCATCCAGGTCTATGTCAACCGCAAGACCCTGCCTGAAGAAACCCTGGCCGAGGTGAAAACCTGGGACCTGGGCGACATTATCGCTGCCGAAGGTACTCTGGCACGCTCCGGCAAGGGCGACCTGTACGTCGAGATGACCAGCGTTCGTCTGCTGACCAAATCTTTGCGTCCGCTGCCCGACAAGCACCATGGCCTGACCGATACCGAACAGCGCTACCGTCAGCGTTACGTCGACCTGATCGTCAACGAAGACGTGCGCGAGACCTTCCGCGTGCGCTCGCAGGTTATCGCTCACATCCGCAGCTTCCTGATGAAGCGCGACTTCCTCGAAGTCGAAACGCCGATGCTGCAGACCATTCCCGGTGGCGCGGCGGCCAAGCCGTTCGAAACCCATCACAATGCGCTGGACATGGAAATGTTCCTGCGTATCGCCCCGGAGCTGTACCTCAAGCGATTGGTGGTCGGTGGTTTCGAGAAGGTCTTCGAGATCAATCGCAACTTCCGTAACGAAGGTGTTTCGACCCGGCACAACCCCGAGTTCACCATGCTCGAGTTCTACCAGGCCTACGCCGATTACGAAGACAACATGGACCTCACCGAGGAACTGTTCCGCGAACTGGCGCAACTGGTTCTGGGTACCACCGACGTGCCTTACGGCGACAAGGTGTTCCACTTCGGCGAACCGTTCGTGCGCCTGTCGGTGTTCGACTCGATCCTCAAGTACAACCCCGAGCTGACCGCTGCCGACCTGCAGGACATCGACAAGGCCCGCGCCATCGCGAAAAAGGCCGGTGCCAAGGTGCTGGGCTTCGAAGGTCTGGGTAAATTGCAGGTGATGATTTTCGAAGAGCTGGTCGAGCACAAGCTGGAACAGCCTCACTTCATTACCCAGTACCCGTTCGAAGTGTCGCCGCTGGCGCGCCGCAATGACGAAAACCCGAATGTTACCGACCGTTTCGAGTTGTTCATCGGCGGTCGCGAAATCGCCAATGCCTACTCCGAGCTCAACGACGCCGAAGATCAGGCCGAACGCTTCCAGGCTCAGGTGGCCGACAAGGATGCCGGTGACGACGAAGCCATGCACTACGACGCCGACTTCGTCCGCGCGCTGGAGTACGGCATGCCGCCGACGGCAGGCGAGGGGATCGGTATCGACCGGTTGGTGATGCTGCTCACCGACTCGCCATCGATCCGTGATGTGATCCTCTTCCCGCACATGCGCCCGCAAGCGTAATCAGTGGAAAAACAGCCGCCTTCATTGGGCGGCTTTTTTTTAAGTGTTTTTTCAGATCGACTCATTTCAGAGCGACTTATAAGGAAGCTGTCGTGACGATTGCCAGAGAAGGGGCCGCCGGAGTAGCGAGCGCGGTGGCCAAAAGTGTCAAGTATCAGGGGCGCAAGGCTGCGCGTGAGGGCAGTGAGCAACGCAGGCAGGTCATTCTCGATGCCGCCATGCGTATCGTGGTGCGTGACGGCGTACGCGCCGTACGCCATCGTGCAGTGGCCGCCGAAGCCAGCGTACCGCTGTCGGCAACCACCTATTACTTCAAGGACATCGATGATCTGCTGACCGATGCCTTCGCCCAGTATGTACAGCGTAGTGCCGACTATCTGGCGCGGCTGTGGCAAAACACTGAAGGCATTCTGCGCGAGATGATGAGCCGCAGTTCCGGGAGCCCGACTGACCGGTTTCGTCTGGCGGACGACATTGCGCGTATGGTGACGGAGCATATTCGCCATCAATTGCTGACCCGGCGTGACTATCTGATCGCCGAGCAGGCGTTCTACCACGAAGCATTGATCAACCCGCGCCTGACGCCGCTGGTCATGGCCCATCAGGAAATTCTTCTGCAAGGCAGTTGTCAGTTCTTTCAGGTGATCGGTTCCCTGCAGCCCTATCAGGATGCTCAGGTGTTGACGGGGCTTATTCGTCGCATTGAGTATCAAGGTCTGCTGCATGGGCCGCAGCGTCAGGCGGACGAAGAAATGCTCTGTATCCTGACGCGGCAGATGCGTCTGGTCCTGGGGACCCCGCAGCCGCTTCGAGGGTGACTATACTGCTGCGCGAGTGCCTGGGATCGGCTGTTCAGATGGCTTGACGATCCTGCCGGTTTCGATATTTTCCAGAGGTGGCGTGTTGTTCGGCGCCGCCAAGCAGTAGCGTGACAGCCAGCCAAGGAGTACCGGTGGACGAGTATCAACAGACTATTCGTGCTTTATCGGATCGGATCGTCGTTGCACAGACGCCGATTCGCATTCTGGATGCAGTTAAATGGGATGAGAACGTCCGCAAGGAGTTTCTGGCCGCCAAGGGCAAGGCGCTTCCTGCCGTGGACCGCGCCTACTACGAAAACCGTCCGCTGGGTTTCGACTCTTCCGCCTTGAAACAGGAGTTTCAGAACATCGAGCGCGACGTCACGCGCCAACTGGGGCAGTTCAATCCGGTCGGTCAGATCATGCGCCGCATGTGCCGTGAGTACCGCATGGTGGTGCGTATGCTCGAGGCCCGCGGTACGTCCGACTTCGGCCTGATTTCTCAGGAACTGTACGGCGCGGCATCCGACGCCTTTCATGCGGGTGACCCGACGCTGGCCGATCTTGGCTTGATGCTTTCGGATTACCTGAACAACATTGCCGGACGCGGCGACCTGAAGGACGAGCCGAAAACGCTCACCGCCAAGGACGCCGTTTCGCTGCTGCAATCGCGTTTGAACCGCGTGTTCGGTGAGGCCGAGGAGACCATCCGGGTTTTCGAATCCGACGGGATCGTCGCTGATGCGGCTGCCGGTGCCGACTACATCAAGATCCGCACCGACGCCATGTTCAACGAGCGCGACGTCCGTGCGCTGGAAGTGCACGAAGGGCTGGTGCACGTGGGTACCACGCTGAACGGGCAAAACCAGCCGATCTGTACGTTCTTGTCCAAGGGGCCGCCGTCGTCGACGGTGACGCAGGAAGGCCTGGCGATTCTCATGGAAGTCATCGCCTTTGCATCCTATCCCAGCCGCCTGCGCAAGCTGACCAACCGCACGCGCGCCATTCACATGGCCGAGCAGGGCGCTGATTTTCTGCAGGTGTTCGAGTTCTATCGCGAGCAGGGTTTTGGCATGTCGGAGAGCTACGGCAATGCCAGTCGCGTCTTCCGCGGCTCGGTGCCCAACGGCTTGCCGTTCACCAAGGACCTGTCCTATCTGAAAGGCTTCATCATGGTCTACAACTACATTCAGCTCGCCGTGCGCAAGGGCAAGCTTGAACAGGTGCCGCTGCTGTTCTGCGGCAAGACCACGCTGGAAGACATGCGTACCCTGCGCCAACTGGTGGACGAAGGGCTGGTGGTTGCACCCAAGTACCTGCCCGAGCAGTTCCGGGACATGAACGCCCTGTCGGCCTGGATGTGCTTCTCCAACTTCCTCAACCACCTGAGCCTGGACCGCATCGAAGCGGACTACTCGAATATTTTGTAGGCCGAACTGACTATCGTGCCAATGCTCCGCGTTGGCACGCAGTGGGTGACGCTCGGCGTCACAAATCTGCGCCGCGCTGCACAGTCAGGATCGGACGCAGAGCGTCCAGAACGGCATTCCCACGCTGGAGCGTGAGGAACGATAATCTTGTAACTATCGTGCCATTGCTCTGCGCCAGCACGGCAGTGATGTGGCGATGAAAACAACAAGGAAACCTCATTTGAAACTGCTCGGCATCTTCACCCTGATCCTTGCGCTCACCGGTTGCAGTTCGATGTTGTTCTACCCCGAACCAGGTGTTCCGTTCACGCCCGACAAGGCGCGCCTGCAGTATCAGGACGTGAACCTCACTGCGGCCGACGGTACACGCCTGCATGGCTGGTGGCTGCCCGCCAGGGAAGGCGTGCCGGTGAAGGGTACGGTGCTGCATCTGCATGGCAACGGTGGCAACCTGTCCTGGCACCTTGGTGGCGTCTGGTGGTTGCCCGAGCAGGGTTATCAGGTGCTGATGCTGGATTACCGCGGCTATGGCGAGTCGCAGGGCGAGCCGAGCCTGCCTGCGGTCTATAAGGATGTTCAAGCCGCTTTCGACTGGTTGAACACTGCACCGCAAGTGCAAGGCAAACCCCTTGTGGTTCTGGGACAAAGTATTGGTGGAGCACTGGCAGTGCATTACCTGTCCGAACACCCGCAGGAGCGCTCGCGGCTCAAGGCATTGGTGCTGGACAGCGTGCCGGCCAGCTACCGCAGCGTCGCGCGAAACTCGCTGAGTAAATCGTGGCTGACCTGGCCATTGAAAACGCCCTTGTCCTGGCTGATCCCGGAGGCAGACAGTGCCGTCAACGGCCTGCCACGATTGGCCGGCACGCCGATGCTGATCTTTCACAGCATGGACGACACGCTGGTACCACTCGCCAACGGTATCGAGCTGTACAAGGCCGCGCCACCACCGCGCGTATTGCAATTGACCCGGGGCGAGCACGTACAGACATTCGCAGACCCTCTCTGGCGTCAGGTGATGCTGCGTTATCTGGACGATCCGACGCATTTCAACGGCCTGCGCCGCCTTGCGGAAGTGCCCAACTACCCGACCCCCGCCACACCGCCAGCGCCATGAGTGGCGACCGTAACCTCAATGGCATGATCCTCAGCGCTGTCGGTGCAGTCATCGGCACGGTGGGCTGCCTGTGGCTTTACGGTTACCTGCACTTCGCAAAGCCAGAAGATGCGCTGCTGCTCGGTGAATTCACACTGCTAAAAACCGTACCCGGCGAGGATTATAAAGTCGCTGCCACGCCGGCCGCCGAGGTGGCGCAGTGCGTTGATGGCGTACTGGTGTTGTTCGATACGTCACGAAAAGGTCTGTCGGGCGTATTGATCGATGATCGCAGGCAGGCAGTACGTTGCCTGGGTCAGCAAACGCCTCGGCAATAAAGACAGCGGTAAAAACCCTCGCCCATGAAAAAGCCCCGCCTGTATGCGCAGGCGGGGCTTCGGTGCAGCAGCTCAGTCGCTTATTTCATCGAAGAGCGTGGTGCAACAGGCTGGTTGTCGTTGGAGATGGTGACTTCCACACGACGGTTCATGGCGCGGCCCGAGTTGCTGGAGTTGTCAGCAACCGGGTATTCCTTGCCATAACCCATGGTCACAACGCGCGCTGGGTCTACACCCATGCGTACCAGAGCCATGCGCACCGAGTTGGCGCGACGCTCGGACAGCGACTGGTTGTAGGAAGCCGAACCGGTGCTGTCGGTATAGCCTTCGACAATCACTTTACGGTCCGGGTTTTCCTGCAGGAAGCCAGCCAGCTTGCCAATGTCGCCCTGGGCGGTTGGCTTCAGTTCGGCCTTGTTGTAGTCGAACAGTACGTCACCGAAAGTCACCAGCGTACCGCGTTCGGTCTGCTTGGCGTTCAGGCTGTTTTTCAGTGCAGCGATCTGCGCGTCACGCGCTTCCAGACGGGCCTTGGCGCGGTCGGCAGAAGCGTTTTGCAGAGCTGCTTCAGAGGTACGCAGGGCGATGGTCTGTTTGGCCAGCTCGATACGCTGGTTGGTCAGGTACGACAGTTGATCGACTTTCTGTACGTCTTCATCGTTACGGAAGGCCTGTTCTGCCTTGGTCAGCCATTCGCTGGCGTCCTTGGTTTCCAGGGCTGCGACTTGAGTGGCCTGAGGGTTGGTCTGCAGCGCGGTGAAGTTGCTGCGAGCCTGTTCCAGGTTAGGGTTCGGCTTGGTTGCACAGGCTGCCAAGGCAACGCTCATGGCCAGCAGAGCAGGGATCATCAATTGTTTACGCATAATAGGGTCGTCCTTTAATCAGTTACGAATTCATGAAAACAGAAGGGGGCGCAGGGCAATCACTGTACCTGGCGCAGGCCTTCTTCACGGAGTTCGTTGACGCCTTGACGAGCGTCCTGCACGGCCTTGGCAGCTTTGGCGGCCTGAGATTTACGTTCTGCTACGCGAGCGTCCCACTCGGCTTGTTCAGCCAGACGGCGTGCTTCATCGTATTTATGATCCTGCATGGCCAGATCAGCAGCTTTGAGCTTGTCCTGAGCCGACTTCATTTCTACCGCCGCGAACTCGGTACCGCCAGCGCTGACAGCGCTGTTGACGGCCGATTGCGAAACCGCGTACTGCTCGGAGGGCGGGTTACCGGCACAACCGGCCAGGATAAAGGTGCTACCGAGTGCCAGCGCAGCCAGCTTGAGACCGCGCAGGCCTTTGAACTTGGTTTTGGCAGTTAGGGTGTTCATGTTGATCAACTCCAATGTCTGACTCCAACGTGGTTATCCATGACAGTCGTTGCATCAAGTCCGGGCATCAGGTTGTACAACCGCCTACTGCCTTTCGGGCTTTCCTGTAATGGTTAATCGTTCCGACCTGCGCGGTTTTTGAATAGTTCAGATAAATATCTACTGAGCGGTCAGGATTTTTCAGAGGCCTTCAGACGATTGCCAATATGTTATCCATCATATGAAGGGGCGTGAAGCCACGATCAATAACCCTGATGGCGTTCAGGTTTTTGCTGAAGCATTTGTCCAATTGCAGGCTTTTGGTGCACTGTTGGCACAGCGGATTTGAATTCACGTATGCCCGTGCTGCCGAGCGGGTACGCAACTGAGCCCAGATAAAAAGCGGGAGAGGAACGATGGCCGATATCGATGCGCGTCTGCGCGAAGACGTTCACCTGTTGGGTGAGCTGTTGGGGAATACGATTCGTGAGCAGCGAGGCGCTGAATTTCTCGACAAGATCGAGCGTATTCGCAAAGGTGCCAAAGCGGGCAGGCGCGGTTCCGCAGAAGGGGCCGAGCAACTCAGTTCCAGCGTCGACGGGCTGGGTGATGACGAGCTTCTGCCGGTTGCACGTGCGTTCAACCAGTTTCTCAACCTGGCCAATATTGCCGAGCAATATCAGCTCATGCACCGCCGCGACGATAAACAGCCGCTGCCGTTCGAGTCGCGAGTACTGCCCGAGCTGCTTGATCGCCTGAAGGCCGAAGGCCATTCACCTGCTGCCCTGGCACGTCAGCTGAGCAAACTGGAAATCGAGCTGGTGCTGACTGCGCACCCCACCGAGGTCGCACGCCGTACGCTGATTCAGAAATACGACGCCATCGCTGCGCAGTTGGCAGCACTCGATCATCGCGACCTCAACAGCACCGAGCGCACACAGATTACTTCGCGCCTGCAGCGGCTGATCGCCGAGGCCTGGCACACCGAAGAGATCCGGCGCATCCGACCTACGCCGGTCGATGAAGCCAAATGGGGGTTCGCGGTCATTGAACACTCGCTCTGGCACGCCATTCCAAACTACCTGCGCAAGGCTGACCATGCGTTGCATGCGGCCACCGGCCTGCATTTGCCGCTGGAAGCCGCGCCGATCCGTTTTGCCTCCTGGATGGGCGGCGACCGTGACGGTAACCCGAATGTCACGGCTGCGGTCACCCGCGAAGTGCTGTTGCTGGCGCGCTGGATGGCGGCTGACCTGTATCTGCGTGACGTGGACAATCTCGCCGCAGAACTGTCGATGCAGCAAGCCAGTGACGCTTTGCGTGCCAGCGTGGGTGACAGCGCCGAGCCCTATCGGGCGGAGCTCAAACGCCTGCGCGAGCGTTTGCGTGCGACGCGCAACTGGGCCAATGCCTCATTGAGCGAAACCTTGCCTGCGCCGGAAGCGGTGCTGCGGGACAACCGTGAACTGCTGGACCCTTTGCTGCTGTGCTTCCAGTCGCTGCACGAATGCGGCATGGGTGTGATCGCCGACGGGCCGCTTCTGGATTGCCTGCGTCGCGCAGTCACATTCGGTCTGTTTCTGGTGCGTCTGGATGTTCGCCAGGATTCCAGCCGTCACTGCGCAGCGATGACCGAAATCACTGATTACCTGGGGCTGGGTCGCTACGAAGAGTGGGATGAGCAGGCCCGCATCGACTTTCTATTGCGTGAATTGAATAACCGCAGGCCGCTGCTGCCGAGCTACTTCAAGCCGGCAGCCGACACCGCAGAGGTGCTGGCAACCTGCCGGGAGGTGGCAGCCGCTCCAGCGGCGTCCCTGGGGTCTTATGTGATCTCGATGGCCGGCTCGGCCTCGGATGTGCTGGCCGTGCAGCTGCTGCTCAAGGAGTCGGGGCTGCAGCGGCCCATGCGTGTGGTGCCGTTGTTCGAGACACTGGCCGATCTGGATAACGCCGGGCCAGTGATCGAGACGCTGCTCGGGCTGCCGGGCTATCGCTCGCGTCTGCACGGCCCGCAAGAGGTGATGATCGGCTATTCCGACTCGGCCAAGGATGCCGGCACGACGGCGGCGGCCTGGGCGCAGTACCGCGCTCAGGAAAGGCTGGTGGAGATCTGTCGCGAGCAGCAGGTCGAATTGCTGCTGTTCCACGGCCGTGGCGGTACAGTCGGTCGTGGCGGCGGTCCCGCGCACGCGGCGATCCTGTCGCAACCGCCGGGTTCTGTGGCCGGGCGTTTTCGGACCACCGAGCAAGGGGAAATGATTCGTTTCAAATTCGGCCTGCCGGACATCGCCGAACAGAACCTCAATCTTTATCTGGCCGCCGTGTTGGAAGCGACCCTGTTGCCGCCGCCACCTCCACAACCGGCGTGGCGGACGATGATGGACCAGATGGCCGGCGACGGGGTCAGCGCCTATCGCGCGGTGGTGCGTGAGAACCCTGAATTCGTCGAGTATTTCCGCCAGGCGACACCCGAGCAGGAACTGGGGCGTTTGCCACTTGGCAGTCGTCCGGCCAAGCGCCGCGAGGGCGGTGTAGAGAGTCTTCGTGCCATTCCGTGGATCTTCGCCTGGACGCAGACGCGTCTGATGCTGCCCGCCTGGCTGGGTTGGGAAGCTGCACTGAGCAAAGCCCTGGAGCGCGGCGAAGGCGAGGTGCTGGCACAGATGCGTGAGCAGTGGCCGTTCTTCAGAACCCGTATCGACATGCTGGAAATGGTCCTCGCCAAAGCCGATGCGGACATCGCCCGACTCTACGACGAACGTCTGGTCAGCGCCGAGCTGCAACATTTGGGCGCACATTTACGCGACCTATTGTCGCAGGCGTGCAATGTGGTTCTGGGGTTGACCGGGCAGAAGCAACTGCTGGCCCACAGTCCTGAAACACTGGAATTCATCAGTCTGCGCAACACCTACCTTGACCCGTTGCATTTGCTTCAGGCAGAGCTGCTGTCGCGCTCGCGTAATCGTGAAGCCAGTCTGGACAGTCCTCTGGAACTGGCGCTGCTGGTGTCTGTAGCGGGGATTGCTGCCGGTCTGCGCAACACCGGCTGATGGATGAGGCCCATGCCATCGCCGGGCCTTTTCGGTCCGGCGATGGTCAGCGCGGGATTTGCAGGCTGGCCTGCCGTAAACCTTGATACAGGTCATATCACTCTGAAATCAAGGCTGACAAGGCGGTACGCCTGCGCTTACTGCGACTTTCGGCGGCTTGTGCGGCCTCGGTCTGCTGTGTATCTTGATCAGCCTTTCGGCCTATTGGCCTGATTCATTTTTTAGATTGGCCCCCGAGGCGAATCCGATGATTTCACTATAAAAAATTTGAGGAGCATGACGATGCGCGTGATTCTGCTGGGAGCTCCCGGGGCCGGTAAAGGTACTCAGGCAAAATTCATCACTGAAAAGTTCGGCATCCCGCAGGTTTCGACAGGCGACATGCTGCGTGCTGCAGTCAAGGCTGAAACCGAGCTGGGCCTGAAGGCCAAAAGCGTCATGGACTCGGGCGGTCTGGTTTCCGATGACCTGATCATCGGCCTGATCAAGGACCGTCTGGCCCAGCCGGACTGCGCGAACGGCGTGCTGTTCGATGGCTTTCCGCGCACCATTCCACAGGCCGAAGCCCTGTTGAAAGCCGGTCTGGAAATCGACCATGTGCTGGAAATCGCCGTCGATGACGAAGAAATCGTCAAGCGCATGTCCGGCCGCCGGGTTCACGAAGGTTCCGGGCGCATCTACCACACCATCTTCAATCCGCCGAAGGTTGAAGGCATTGATGATGTGACCGGCGAACCACTGCTGCAGCGCAAGGACGACGTCGAAGAGACCGTGCGTCATCGCCTGTCGGTGTACCACGCTCAGACCAAGCCGCTGGTCGAGTTCTACAGCAAGCTGGAAGCGAAGAACGGCAAGCCCAAGTGCAGCCATATTCCGGGCGTCGGTTCGGTTGAGGACATCACTGCAAAAGTACTGGAAGCCCTGAAGTAAGGCTCTCGGTCTGAACAATAAATGGCCCGCTTGCGGGCCATTTGTCATTTATACTGCTGCACTTTTTCACATTGACCACGACGGAAACACCGATGACCACCTTGCTGGCCCTGGACACCGCCACTGAAGCCTGCTCGGTCGCTTTGCTGCATGACGGCAAGGTGCTGAGCCACTACGAGGTGATCCCGCGCCTGCATGCCCAGCGGCTGCTGCCCATGATCAAAAGCCTGATGGCCGAGGCGGGCATTGCCATGTCGGCGCTGGACGCCATCGCTTTCGGGCGCGGTCCCGGCGCGTTTACCGGCGTGCGTATTGCCATCGGCGTCGTGCAAGGCCTGGCATTCGCCCTTGAGCGTCCGGTGCTGCCCGTGTCGAACCTCGCCGTGCTGGCGCAGCGCGCCTTGCGCGAACACGGCGTGTCGCAGGTGGCATCGGCTATCGATGCGCGCATGGACGAGGTGTACTGGGGTTGCTATCACGAGGCCGCCGGGGAAATGCGCCTGTTGGGCGAAGAGGCGGTGATGGCGCCCGAATTGGCCGCGCTGCCTGCGCACGCCAGCGGGCAGTGGTTTGGCGCCGGTACGGGCTGGGGCTATGCAGAGCGTATTCCGCTCAGTCTGACAGGCCATGATGCAGCCATGCTGCCGCACGCGCAGGATCTGTTGACGCTGGCAACCTTTGCCTGGCACCGCGGCGAAGCCCTGCCTGCGGATGACGCTCAGCCGGTTTACCTGCGTGACAAGGTGGCTACGCCGAAGGCGCGTTGACGGAAGGGCGGGGCTTGCACAACAGCCTGCCGCATTCCATGCAGATGTCTTTCAATACTCGCCAACCGCGCAGCCAGTATTTAAAAATATCAGTTTGCCATCTACCGTTTATCGTCTGAATGGTCTTTAATCTCATTTGGCGATAACAAGTTGCAAGATATGTGGTCTAGTTATCGTTACGCAATTTGCGAACTACAAGGCGGTAACGCTAAATTGCTACTATCGACGCCGAGTACATAATCGATGCGCATAGACGGAACCTCATCACGCTCGTATCCCATCAAGCGAAAGCCGCAGAAAACGCCTTCGACCGTCGAAGGGTCTTTTGAGGAAGTCGTAGTTGATGCCGAGTTGCCGCCGCCCCCAGCGCGCGCTCGCCGTGAAACGGGTGATTCACCGATTGGCAGCACTGCCAACGTGCCTGCGCGTCCGCAAGACATCATTTTTCCGCGCTCCATGAGCTCTCGTGTCGCCCACGCGCTGGCCAGTTATATGGCCACTGCCAGTTTTGTCGATTGGGACCTTGAAGTATCGGGGCTCGATCTGCACGTTTGATTGTGTCCCGTCTGCCTTACTACGTTGGTTGTCCGTCATGGAGTGAAAACGCCTGGCGCGATTCGCTGTATCCAGAAGATGCCCGCCCCAATGATTTCCTGAATCTTTACACTCAGGTATTCAACGCTGTCGAAGGCAACACCACTTTCTACGCCCGTCCCGCCGCCACCACGGTGCAGCGCTGGGCAGAAACGATGCCCGACGATTTTCGTTTCACCGCCAAATTCCATAAAGACATCAGTCATAACGGCGACCTTCGTGAGCAGGTCGGCGCCGCTGAGGAATTCATCCGGTTACTTGCGCCTCTGGGCGGGCGGATCGCGCCGTTCTGGCTGCAGTTGCCCGCCAGCTTCACGCCGCAGCGTCTGGCCGAGCTGGCCGGCTTTCTCGACGAACTCAACGTGCCGCTTGCCGTAGAAGTGCGCAATATGGCGTTTTTCCTGAAAGGTGATGAAGAGCGCATGCTCAATCGCCTGTTGCTGGACCGAGGCGTCGAGCGCATCTGTCTCGATTCCCGCGCGTTGTTCAGCTGCGTCTCAAGCGATCCCGCAGTCCTGCACGCCCAATCGAAAAAACCCAAGGTGCCACCTCGTCCGGCCGCGCTGACCCTGTTTCCTCAGGTCCGTTTCATCGGCGGTCCTGACCTGGAGGCCAATGATCAGTTTTTGGTGCAGTGGGTGGAAAAGGTCGCCGTGTGGATCGAAGAGGGGCGCACGCCTTATGTCTTCCTGCACACCCCGGACAACATCAGGGCTGCCGAACAGGCCATGCGCTTTCATCAGCAACTGATGGCGCGATTGCCTGGCCTGCCGGCATTGTTCGAACTGGATCGCGGGCCTCAGGTGGAACAGTTGGGCTTGCTCTGAGGTCTTCCAGGTGTGGGCTGACAGAGTCCGACCTTGTGGAGAGCCCGCTTATGGATTCGCAACTGCGCTGTTTTGTTCCTGTTCACAGATTTTCTGTTCGATTCGCACCCGTTGCGCGGGTCAAGGGTTAAGCATGCGCGTGCTGCTGGTATTCCTGCTGCTCTGTGCAATGGGGGCGTTCGCCGTCTGGCGCGGCTGGGTCGATGTACCCGAGCGCTGGAACCCGTGGGCGCCGTTGGATGTGCGGGCCGAGCCCAACTTTCTGACGTCTTACAAGCTGTCGCGACTGCAAAATGATCCCGCGCTGTGCGATCAGGTGCTGAGTTCGTCAGGGTTGCGTTTCAGTCGCCAGGCCGACAGTGATCCTTCTGCCCGTTGCCCCCTGGAAAATACCCTGCGCATTCAGGGTGGCGACGTGGCGCTGAGCAGCAGCTTTCTGGCCAGTTGCCCGTTGGCGGTCGCCTATGCGCTGTTTGATATTCACACCTTGCAACCCGCCGCCCAGGCTGTTTTCGGCCAGCGGGTAGCGCGGATCGATCATTTGGGCAGCTTTGCCTGCCGCAACATCTACAACCGCGCCAATGCTCGGCTCAGCCAGCACGCCACGGCCAATGCGCTGGACATGGCAGGTTTTCGCCTGGCAGACGGTCAGCGCATCGTTGTTCTCAAGGATTGGGGCGACGAGGGGGAAAAGGGGCGTTTTCTGAGGCTGTTACGTGACGGTGCCTGCAAAAACTTCAGCACGGTGCTCGGGCCTGAGTACAACGCTACGCATCGCGATCATTTTCACGTCGACATGGGGCGCTGGTCGGTGTGCAGGTAAGTGTTCGGGCTTATGCCGCCATGCGCAGGTTCTGCAGGATCAGCGGACGTGCCCAGCCGTTCTCGTAGTCGAACTGGCGCTGTTGGGCGGCGATGGTCTGCTCATCCAGAGGTTGGGCAGGCTTGTCGGCCAGTTCCCATTCGAATTCGGCAATCGGCAGATGCAGCGGGCGTGGCTGCGGGCCTGGGCCTGGTTTGACGCTATCGTCATAAGGGTTCAGAACGGTAGGGCGTACCCAGTGGCTCTCGAACTCCAGATGGCGTTGCTGTTCGATCATTTCAGCCATGCTGAACGGCTCTGCAGGCGGAGGCAGCAGATCAAGGTCAAACTCGGCAATCGGCAGGAACAGCGGCTCTGGAGGCTTGACCTCTGTATCGGTGACCGGGCAGGTGCGTTGCTCGACGATCTTGCTCAGGGTTTTGGCGCCAGCGACCGGCTCGCCTGTTTCTACATCCACCTCAACAGCCGTCGGGTGTACGGGTACTGAAGCGCTTTCACTGACCTGATCCGCCATCGCCCGGGCAAATGCATCCGACCACAGCTGTGTCACACCACCCAGTGTGCGGCTGTTGCGTACGCTAAAGTCGCCTGAGTGCGACAAATAGCCGATGGATGATTGAACAATCTCTGACATAGCGATCAGTACTGGCCTTGGGTCTGGCAAAATGCCGGATACTTGGTTATCGGCAGACTTTGCCGATCATTAACAATTTTTGAGTGTGTAGACGCAATGATTGAGCAGCAAGCAGGCAGTCGTATCCGGGTCGAAGCCCTGGCCGTTGGCGAGCAGGAGCAGGCGGCGCAATGGGCGCAGCGCCTGGGCCTGCCGTTGAGCGATGCGCACGCTGATTTTGCACTGCAACTGACTGACGACGGGCTGCAATTGCAGCAGTTGGGCGATGATGCACCGGGCGCTGTACGTGTCGACTTTGTCGAGGGCGCAGTCGCTCACCGGCGGCTGTTCGGTGGTGGGACCGGGCAGATGATTGCCAAAGCGGTCGGTATTCAGCCAGGCATTCGCCCCAGCGTGCTGGACGCAACGGCAGGCCTTGGCAAGGATGCGTTCGTGCTCGCGAGTCTCGGTTGCGACATGAGTCTGATCGAGCGTCAGCCGATCATCGCTGCATTGCTGGAAGACGGTCTGGCCCGTGGGCGCGGTGATCGTGATGTCGGTTCTATCATCGCCCGGATGCGCCTGTTGACCGGCAACTCGATCGATATCATCCGTGCCTGGACAGGGGAGCCGCCTCAGGTGATCTACCTGGACCCGATGTTTCCGCACCGGGAAAAGACCGCACTGGTGAAAAAGGAAATGCGTCTGTTCCGGCCATTGGTCGGTGATGACATGGACGCGCCTGCGTTGCTTGAGGCAGCACTGGCGCTTGCCACCCACCGCGTGGTGGTCAAACGCCCGCGCAAGGCCCCCTGCATCGACGGCCTCAAGCCAGGTTATGCGCTGGACGGCAAATCCAGCCGCTACGACATTTACCCGAAGAAGGCCTTGAAGCCCAAGGCAGCCGCAGAGGAAAGCGGTGCATAGCGCCTATTCTCAACGGCCCGGGCCCGAGTCAAACGCAGAGGCGCCCGTGAATACAGGCGCAGACCTTATACTCAAAGCGCGCCAAATACCTTCTTCGCCAGGCCCGTAGCGGCAGCAGCAGGGTTGGCGCGGATGCTTTCTTCCTGTTTGGCGATCATTTCGAACAGCCCGTTCAGCGCTTGTTCGGTCACGTAGCCTTCAAGGTTGGCACTTTTGCTGTCAAGCGCACCAAGCGCCGCCGCTTTGCCGGCAAAGGCATTGTACTTCTGGGCCAGACCCACCTGATCGGTGGACTTCTTGACGATAGGCAGGAACCTGGCGCGGATCTGCTCGCGGCTGGTGCTGCTCAGGTACTGGGTGGCCGAGTCCTTGCCGCCGCTGAGAATGGCCTTGGCGTCGGTTACGCTCATCTTCTTCACTGCATCCACAAGCAGTGCCTGAGCTTGAGGCACGGCGGCTTCGGCGGCCTGGTTCATGCTGGTTTCCAGCTGATCGACCTGAGTGCCCATGCCCAGCATTTTCATCTTCTTCGCGATCTGGCCGAGTTTGCCCGGCAGCTCGATGCGCACCTCTTCATTTTTGCTGAAACCACCGGGAACGCCGAGCTGTTTGACGGCGACCTGTGCGCCCTGAGTCAGGGCATCCTTGAGTCCACCGGTTGCGTCCGATTGCGAGAGGTCGCTCAACGACAGGGCGAAAACGTTGGCCGACAGCAGAAGGCCAGCGCACAGGCCGGCCAGGGAGAACGAAAAACGAAGCATGAGAGCGTCCTTGTTGAAGTGGGTTCTGACCTGAACCCGGGGCGATAGTGGTGCGGTGCATGAGCAAGCGTATCAGGAAGTCGCGACAGGCACTTGCACCCGGTAGCGATGGACGTCAATCGATGTCGAGGGGATGAAGCTTTGTGAAACGACAACGGCGCGCCGAGGCGCACCTTTGAAGGGAGCAGTCGGTGTTGAACGGATCAGCAGGCTGCCTGAGTTGATAGGCACCAGTCATTGGTGCAAACCAAACCTAGCAGGGTCCAGACAGCACAAAACACTCGTCTAAAGATCCCTGCCAGATTACGGAAAATCACTACGCTGCGCCTTGATCAGTTCCCACATCCTGCTCCTCTTCGTTGCTGTGCAAGGCCACTTGCCGTATCGAAAGACGGATTTCGGCAGGCAATACGCGCTTGGCCGCCCCTTCCGCCAGTTCGCCCAGCATCGGGTGATAGCTCAGCTTGCCAGCACTGTCCTTGCGCAGCACGCCCAGGTCCAGCAGGGTCTGGATGAAGTGCCGGAACAGGCTCTTGTCGAAAAACTCCGGCGCATTGAGGCCGTGCAGAATCGACAGGCGCTGGGCCATGACCGTGCACAGGTCCTCGAGCTGTTCGGGACTCAGCGTGTTCTGCCCGCTGTTGAGCAACAAGGCGATCGCCATGTAGAAGCGCTGCAGGGTCTGGGCGATGGCGCGTGACAACAGGGTCAGCAAGACGAACTCGCGCGAGCTGGGCTCGGGTCGCACGTAGGCGTCCTTTTTGAAGCGCAACAGACCTTGTTCCACGAACGCAGCGAGCCATTGATCGACCACCTCATCCAGTTCGTTCAGCGGCCAGCGAATGAACAGCTCCGATTGGAGGAACGGGTACAGCGCACGTGTGTAGCGCAGGATCTGATCGCGGGTCATGCGCGACGAGCTCTGGAAAAAGCTCGCCAGCAGCGACGGCAGGGCGAAGATGTGCAGAACGTTGTTGCGGTAGTAGGTCATCAACACCGCATTCTGCTCGTTCAGGTACAGAATTTTGCCCAGCGCGTCTTTTTGCTCGGCGAGCAGGTCCATGCCTTTGACATGCTCGATCAGCGAGCGGCCGTCGCCTTCGGGCAGCGTCGTGTGCGGGGAGTACGGAACGGCGCGTAGCAGGGTCAGATACAGGTCGAGAACCCGCTCCATGGCCTGATCGTCCAGCGCCAGCCTTTGCGTCGACAGTAACGCCACGGCAACCAGGTTCATCGGGTTGACGGCAGCGGCTTCGTTCAGGTGCTGGGCCACACGCTCACCCAGGCGGTGCGTGGTCTCGCTCAGCCATTCGGGGCGAAATTGCGGGTCCAGTTGCTGTTCACGCCAGTCCGGTTGCTCGCCATCAAGGAACTCGGCCAGTTTGATGGGCGCACCGAAGTTCACCGAGACCTGGCCGAAGCGCTTTTTCAGCGCGCCAATGACTTTGAAGATATCGAAGATCGACTCTTTCTTCTTGGTTGCCCCGCGCAGCTCGCCCAGGTAGGTGCGGCCCTCCAGAACAC
Source organism: Pseudomonas sp. MWU16-30316 (assembly GCF_020515645.1). Lineage (NCBI taxonomy): Bacteria > Pseudomonadati > Pseudomonadota > Gammaproteobacteria > Pseudomonadales > Pseudomonadaceae > Pseudomonas > Pseudomonas sp. MWU16-30316. The sequence goes on from NZ_JAIZAZ010000002.1 coordinate 530,588, forward strand.
GCTCGTAGCCGATGTACACCGGAATGAAGACGATGGGCATCCGCGAGTTGCGCAGGAAGCTGCGCAGGGTGATGGCGAGCATGCCGGTTTTCGGTTGCAGCATGCGCCCGGTGCGCGAACGGCCGCCTTCGACAAAGTATTCGACCGGAAAGCCCTTGATGAACAGCGTGTGCAGGTACTCGGTGAACACCGCCGTATACAGCGGGTTGCCCTTGAACGTGCGGCGCATGAAAAATGCCCCGCCACGTCGCAGCAGGCTGCCGACCACAGGCATATTCAGGTTGATGCCGGCGGCGATGTGCGGCGGCGTGAGGCCGTTGCGAAACAGCAGGTAAGACAGCAGCAGATAATCGATATGGCTGCGGTGGCAAGGTACATAAATGACCTCATGTCCCGGCGCCACTTCCTGAACGCCTTCGATGTGGCTGACCTTGATGCCATCGTAGATCTTGTTCCAGAACCAGCTGAGGACCACTTCCATGAAGCGGATCACCGAATAGGTGTAGTCCGAGGCGATCTCGTTGCCGTAGCTCAGTGCCCGTTCCCGCGCCTTTTCCTGGGTGATGTGTTCACGCTCGGCCTCTTCGATGATCGCCTGCTTGACCAGTGGCTCATCCAGCAGACCCTTGACCACCGTGCGCCGGTGCGAAACGTCCGGGCCGATCACGGCGCTTTTCAGGTTGCGAAAATGCACGCGCAGCAGACGTTGAGTCATGCGCAGCGTCAGTTCGTAACCCTTGTTTTCACCCACCAGTTCGCGCATGTGAATCGGCGCAGAAAACTGCACGCGGGTCTTGCGGCCCAGAATCAGGATGCTGACCAGACGGCGTAAGCGACCGGTCACCGCCCAGCTGTCGGCAAACAGCAGCTTCCAGGCACTGGACTCGCGGTCAGGTGACTGGCCCCAGAACACGCTGACCGGGATGATCTGCGCGTCTTCGCCGGGGTTCTGGCTGATGGCTGCAACCACACGCTCCAGCGTCGGGGGCGCACCGCGCTTGTCCTGGCGACCGAGCCAGTCAGGGGAGGGGGTCAGGTAAAAGAATGCGGCGGGCTCAATCAGGTTACCGACCGCCACCGACAGCACCGGACGAGGCAGACCGGCCTTGCGGCATTCTGTGTCGATCACTGCCAGATCGCTGATCGACGGCGATTGCAGCGCATAGAACACCGGGCGACTGCGGTCCAGATTCAGCGTGAAAGACGATTGATTGATGGTTTCCGAGCGAACCCAGAGATACAACAACCGGCGCAGGGTGCCGAACACAAGACGACGGAATGGAGAACGGGTCATACGGCTTCTGCTGAGTGAGGGGCGGGCGATTGCCCTGGATGGGCGCCAGTGTGACGTATCCCGCAGCGATCGGCAAAAGCGCCGTATGCCGGCTGAACGGATCAAGTCTGAATGACCGCGCACCGAGCCGGGTTCACCTCACGACGGCACGCATCGGCAACGTCGCAGCGAAAAATCCTACGAGGTTCGCCAGGTTATCTCTTCTTCGCCGTCGGCACTCACGCGTATCCAGCGATCGGCAGTCTCGTCGCTTTCTTCTTCAACCCAGGTGCCCGGGGCGCAACGTACTTCAACGTTCAAGGCCTTGAATGCAGCGCGGGCGCAGGCGATGTCGTCTTCCCACGGGGTCTGATCGCTGTCCAGGTGCAGGCTGTTCCATTTGCCGACCGCTTTGGGCAGCCAGGTGACGGCCACACTGCCCGCTGTGCATTTCCAGGTCTGGCCTTTCTGCTTCCATTCGCTGCAGGAGCCCAGCGCGTCGCCGAGCCATTGGGCGATGGCCTTGTGATCGACGTCTTCGTCTTTCAGGTAAATCTCGATATCGGGTTGGCGCATGGGGGCCTCTGTTGAATGCTTATTGCAGCACGAAATAATCGTAGCGCATGGAAACGGTGACCTTGAAAGGTCCTGGTTGCTCGATGACCGCTGCCCGACGTTCGGCGCTGGCGCGCCAGCCGTGCGGTGTCATGGCCAGCAGATCGGCGCGGGACTGGCCGTCGATCAGCTTCAGCGTGTAGCGCAGGGTTTCGCTGTGTTGCAGCTGCATGCCTTGCGGCACCAGCGACAGGTGCTTGTCATCGGCATAATCGCGCACTTCATCATAGAGCCGCTGACGCAGCTCCATCAGATGCTCATTGGTCGGGCCGACCCGCATCAGTCCGCCGCCTGGGGTCAGCAGGCGTTTGGCTTCCTGCCAGTCCAGCGGGCTGAACACGCTGGCCAGAAACTGGCAACTGGCATCCGGAAGTGGCACACGCGCCATGCTGGCGACCATCCAGGTCAGCGTTGGGTCACGACGGCAGGCGCGCTTGACCGCTTCACGGGAGATGTCCAGCGCATAGCCATCGGCATGAGGCAAGGCTTCGGCAATCTGCGCGGTGTAATAACCTTCGCCACAGCCGATGTCCAACCAATGCGCGGGGGATCGCTCGGCGGCCAGTTCAGCCAGACGTCGGGCTACCGGAGCGTAGTGCCCGGCGTTGAGAAAGTCGCGTCGCGCCTCGACCATGGCCTGATTGTCGCCAGGGTCGCGGCTGTTCTTGTGCTGCACCGGCAACAGGTTCAGATAACCCTGACGGGCGCGGTCGAAGCGATGATTGGCCGGGCACACAACGCCGTTGTCGGCAGTGCTGAGCGGCGCTGAGCAGATCGGGCAGGTCAGCATCAGGCGAGCAACTTGACCAGGGTCTGGTAGTAGATCTCGGTCAGCACATCCAGATCGCTGGCCAGAATACGTTCGTTGACCTGGTGGATCGTCGCGTTGACCGGCCCCAGCTCGACCACTTGGGTACCGAGTGTGGCAATGAAGCGACCATCGGAGGTTCCGCCGCTGGTCGAGGCTTTGGTGTCACGGCCCGTGACGCTTTTGATGCTTGAGGACACGGCGTCCAGCAACGCGCCCGGCTCGGTCAGGAATGGCAGGCCGGACAATGCCCAGTCCACGTGCCAGTCCAGTTCATGCTTGTCGAGGATGTCGGCAACGCGCTGCTGCAAGCCTTCGACGGTAGATTCGGTGGAAAAGCGGAAGTTGAAGACCGCCACCAGATCGCCCGGGATGACGTTGGTGGCGCCGGTGCCAGCGTTCAGGTTGGAGATCTGGAAGCTGGTCGGCGGGAAGAAATCGTTGCCATGGTCCCAGTGCTCGGCGGCCAGTTCGGCCAGGGCCGGCGCGGCCAGATGAATCGGGTTCTTCGCCAGATGCGGGTAAGCCACATGGCCTTGCTTGCCGCGCACCGTCAGCGTGGCCCCCAGCGAGCCGCGTCGACCGTTCTTGACCACATCGCCGACCAGTGTGGTGCTCGAAGGCTCACCGACGATGCACCAGTCCAGACGCTCGTTACGGGCCGCGAGGCGCTCTACGACAGCCTTGGTGCCGTGATGCGCCGGGCCTTCTTCGTCGCTGGTGATCAGAAATGCCACCGAGCCCTTATGATCAGGATGATCGGCGACAAAGCGCTCGGCCGCCACCAGCATGGCCGCCAGACTGCCTTTCATGTCTGCCGCGCCGCGCCCGCAGAGCATGCCGTGCTCGTCGATCAACGCATCGAACGGGTCGTTCTGCCAGTTCTGCAGCGGACCGGTCGGAACCACGTCGGTATGACCGGCGAAACACAGCACCGGGCCGTCGGTGGTGCCGTGGGTGGCCCAGAAGTTGTCGACGTCTTCGATACGCATTGGCTCCAGCTTGAAGCCGGCATCGCCCAGGCGCTGCATCATCACGGTCTGGCAATCGGCATCGACCGGCGTCACTGAAGGACGGCGGATCAGATCGCAGGCGAGTTGGAGGGTGGGCGAGAGGTCGGCTGGGGCCGTCATGTACAGAACTCCGGTAGCAAGACTTTGGGCGCGAAAAGGCAGATATCTTAAAGCAAAACGACGACCTGAGGCCGTCGTTTATCGTGCGCTGTGAATAGGTCAGGTTGTGGATGGGGCGGGGCGAGTTGCGCGAGCGGACAGGATTGCCATGGTAATGGCTGCCAGATAAGGGAGTGATTGTGCGAACAGCATGGTTATCCAGAAACCGGAATTCGTATCGATGGATGCCCTGCCTGTGAGCAAAAGCACAATCGCGATCCAGGAGATCGCCAAGGTAGACAGTTCTTCCCTTACATCGAGCAGGTTTTGTCCGATCCGGTTTGCAGAGGTATGTTTGGGCGTTCTGTAGAAAGGCATTGCCGAGGTGAAAAGCCCCGCCAGCACTGCCTTGCCCAAGGTCGGATAAAGCGCCATGCCGGCCAGTATCGCCGCCAGTGCCTCTTTGGTATGTGTGCTGACCAACTGCCGGTAGAGCACAATCATCTTTAACGAGCGCAGGGCAAACATCAGTATCAACGACGTGGAAAATATCCATGGCAGCGGCCCGAAAGTCTCGGGCTTAAGGATCATTGCCATCGACCAGGCCAACGCAGCCAGCGTTAACAGATAGTTCATTCCTTCTGCCACCCACGGCATCCACCCCGCGATGAAATGGTAGCGTTGCATCGCGCTCAGGGACTCGCAGTTTCCTGCAATCAGGCTTCCGGCGTGCCGCTTGACGATCTGCATAGCTCCATATGCCCAGCGATATCGTTGTTTCTTGAAGTCCATGAACGTATCGGGAGTCAGCCCTTTGCCATAGCTGATAGCGGCGTAACCCGTGGAGAAACCACTTTCCAGCATACGCAGGCCAAGTTCGGCGTCTTCGCATATACACCATTCCGCCCAGCCCAGTCGGTCCAGTGCTGATCGGCGGATCAGTGTCATGGTGCCGTGCTGGATAATTGCATCGTGATCGTTACGGATCACCATGCCGATGTTAAAAAAACCTTGGTACTCGGCCTGACAGCAATACTTGAACAGGCTTTCGTGACCGTCGCGATAATCCTGCGGCGATTGAATGACTGCAACCTTCGGGTCCGTGAAGTGGGGCACCATATGTTTGAGCCACTGTCGATGGACGCAGTAATCAGCGTCGATGACTGCCACTACTTCTGCGTCTTCAGCGGTATGTCTCAGGAGATAGTTAAGTGCACCCGCTTTGAATCCGGGAAGTGGACTGACATGAAAAAACTGGAACCGAGGGCCGAGCTGCTGACAGTATCGCTCGATAGGCTTCCAGATGGCCGGGTCCTGAGTATTGTTGTCGATGACCAGCACCTCGAAGTCCGGGTAGTCCAGCTTTTGCAGCGAGTCGAGGGTCCGTTTCACCATATCCGGAGGTTCGTTGCAGCACGGAACATGCAGGGAAACTTTCGGGGCGGGACCAACAGGACGATGGACGGGGCGGAAAGACCGTGGGGTGTCCGGTCCCCAGCAGGCTTCGAGGAATTCGTGCGTTTCGATACCCACGTAAGTCAGCACGCTGGCAGCCCAGATAAAGGCGACAGGCAGCGCGAGCCAGGCGGGCAGTGGCTGTGAGTAGTGCATGCCGAACCCTGACAATACGCAATAAGCCAGCACGATTATCAAGGCGCCTGTAGGCCACGACTCCGGTTTAAGGCGGGTGATAAGCCTGAGTATTTCCGAGAGCATGTTGACCGGCATTTTTACCGGGCCGTTGATGTGCAGTTTTAATCTGCGCTTTGCATCGAACAAACCCCAATTAGGCCCGGGCAGACCTTCTTCAGTCTTCCAGTGCTGATCGAAGGCTTCTATCACGAAATAGTCATGGCCGTGCTGATCCAGTAATGGAATCTGGTTGCGCAGGTATATCGAGTGCTCTGCGTCAGAGGTCGTCATCCGCCTCTTGGCGATGGCCTTGCTCGGCCAGCCAATCTCGGAAAGTATGAGGGGGGTGTCGGGGAATCTCGTTCTCAGTTCGTTCGCGTGTGCCAGAGTGATCGCGGTCGCGTCCAGCGCTGAAACGCTTTCCCAGAAAGGCAAAATATGGGCGGCAATGAAGTCGACATGCCTGACGAGTTCCGGCGTCTCGTACCATTGTGTCCATATCTCGGAGGTCGAAACAGGCACATTGACGGCGCGTCGTGCGGTCTGCAGATAGAGAATAAGCAGGTCGATCGGAACATCATCACGAAACAGGACTTCATTTCCCAAGACCAGGCGTTGCACGCTGGAGTAACGGTTGGCGAGTTCGATCCCTGCATTTATTTCCTCGATATTGTGCGTTTCATCCTCTGTTATCCACACGCCAAGCGTGACATTCATGCCAAGTGCTTCGGCGAGTTCGGGGATATGCATCAATGTCCCTCCCACCGAGTAAGTTCTTATATTCCGTGTAATGCTTCGAAGTAGCAGCAGGTCTTCTCTTATCTGATCACGCGTCGGAAAAATCTGTTTGTAGGGGCTTTGGCCCGGTCGAAAAGGGGCGTAGGCCACGCCAGAGATCATTGCAGGCCAGTTGGGCGGATAGTTGAACCTGGTTTTGAACAGGTTTTTCAGCCACGTGCCTGCCTTGTTTGAATATTCATCCATGTCTGCAATGTGCTCCATGCTTGTTGCGCCGGTGCCGCGAGTTCCCTTCGCGTTGATTAACCTTAGTCGTCCTCGTTCATTGCCGTTTGCAATGCTTAGACTCTTTTCCTCGGGCTTTTCCAAAAACGGTATGGCGTTTAAGCAGTCAGCGTTGATCGCGTTCTGAGATCATTATTTTTTACTTCCCTTGAGTCTCTGGGGCAGCTCGTCAACGGACAACGACCTCGCCTGCCGGGAACAAGTCAGGTGTCTTGCCGTCGACAAACCCCTATAATGCGCGCCGGTTTTTGAGGTATTGATCATGAGCGCAGAAGATCCACGGTTCGCGGGTATCGCCCGTCTATATGGCATCGAGGGGTTGGCACGCCTGCGCGCGGCTCATGTGGCGGTGGTGGGTATCGGCGGTGTGGGCTCCTGGGCGGCGGAAGCGATGGCGCGCAGTGGCGTGGGCGAGATTTCGCTGTTCGACATGGACGATGTCTGTGTCAGTAACAGCAACCGCCAGTTGCATGCGCTGGGCGGTACGGTCGGCCAGCCGAAAGTCGAGGTGATGGCTGAGCGTATCCGCGCGATCAACCCAGATTGCATTGTCCACGCCGTGGCTGATTTCGTGACCCGCGACACCATGGCCGAGTGCATTACCCCTGACATGGACTTCGTGATCGACTGTATCGACAGCGTCAATGCCAAGGCTGCGCTGATTTCCTGGTGCAAACGACGCAAGATTCAGATGGTCACCACCGGCGGGGCGGGTGGGCAGATCGATCCGACCCTTATTCAGATCGCCGACCTCAACCGCACCTTCAATGACCCGCTGGCCTCCAAGGTGCGCTCGACCCTGCGTCGGGATTATGGTTTTTCACGTACGCCGAACCGTCACTACAGCGTGCCTTGCGTGTTTTCCAGCGAGCAACTGCGCTACCCCAAGCCGGATGGCAGCATTTGTCTGGAAAAGAAATTCGTCGGCGAGGGCGTAAAGCTCGATTGCGCCGGTGGTTTCGGTGCCGTGATGATGGTGACCGCGACCTTTGGCATGGTTGCCGCCACCCGTGCAGTGGACAAGTTGGTGGCGGGCACGCGACGGCCTTCGGAGCGGGTCAAGCCAGCGGCTGCAACGCCCGATCAGGCTTGAGTCAGATGGCGCATCTTCTGCAGTACGGCATTCAGGCCGTTGCTGCGCGAGGGTGAGAGTTGGCGGGCGAGTCCCAATCGATTGAACCAGTCAGGTAAATCCACGGCTGCCAGTTCTCGCTCCGACAGGCCGTTGACACGCGCCAGCAGCAGCGCTACCAGACCGCGAATCAGTCGAGCGTCGCTCGCAGCTCGAAACAGCCAGGCGTCGTCGCTGACTTCGCCGGTCAGCCAGACCTTGCTTTCACAACCGTGCACCAGATTGTCGTCGGTCCTTTCTTCGTCACTCAACGGCGCCAGTTGATCGCCCCATTGCATCAGCAGGCGCGCGCGCTGTTCCCAGCCTTGTTGCCGGGAAAAACTGTCGAGCGCAGTTTGCGCCAATGCGGGCAGGCTCATCGAAGCAGCTCCAGTGCCTGATCCAGTGCGCTGAAGAACTGCAGCAGATCGTCCGAATCGTTGTACAGCGCCAGTGACACCCGAATCGCGCCGGGCAGGCCAAGGGTCTTGAACAGCGGCATCGCGCAGTGATGACCGGCGCGTACGGCTATGCCCTGTTCGGTCAGCAGGTGGGCCACATCGGCATTGTGAATACCGTCGACGACGAAGCTGACCAGTGCCAGATCCGGCGAGCCCAGAACCTGAATGCCGTCCCGCTGCTGCAGGCCCTCGAGCAGGCGACGGTGCAGTCTGGCTTCATGTTCTGCAACCGCCTGATGGTCGAGACTGTCCAGATAACCCAGCGTAGCGCCCAGGCCGATCACGCTGGCGATGGGCGGGGTGCCGGCTTCGAAACCCAGGGGGGCCGGACGAAATTTCGCGTGCTGATAATCGGCCGTCAGCACCATCTCGCCGCCGAACTGCCAATGCGCGAGGCTGGGCAGCGCCTCGTTGCGTCCGTAAAGCACGCCGAGTCCTTCCGGGCCGTACAGTTTGTGGCTGGAAAACACATAAAAATCGCAACCCAGCGCCTGCACATCGTGGCGTCCGTGCACCACGCCTTGTGAGCCGTCCACGACGGTGAGTGCGCCTTGGGTCTTGGCCAGTGCGATGAGGCGGGCCAAGGGTTGCCAGGTGCCGAGCACGTTTGAGAGCTGGGTGACTGCGAGCAGGCGTGTGCGCGGTCCGATCAGGTTGGCTGCCGCATCGCAGTCGATCACGCCATCAATGTCCAGCGGCAGAATTACCAGTTTCAGGCCGCGTCGCTGAGCCAGTTGCTGCCATGGCAGCAGATTGGCGTGATGTTCCAGCGCGCTGATGGCGATTTCGTCGCCCGCAGCGAATTCATGTTCCAGCCCGTAGGCCAGCAGGTTCAGCGCAGACGTTGCGCCATGGGTGAAGATGATCTGGCCGTGTTCACCGGCATTCAGCCAGTGGGCGACCTTGCCACGGCTGGCCTCGAACGCCTGGGTGGCGTGCGCGCCGGGCAGATGCTGGGCACGATGCACGTTGGCGGCACCGTTGGTGTAGTAATGAGTCAGGGCGTCGATCAGCGCCTGAGGCTTCTGCGTCGTGGCGGCATTGTCCAGATAGGTCTGGCCTTGCCGTTGCAGAGCGGCGAGTGCGGGGAAGTCGCTGCGCCAGGGAGAGAAGAGGGGCATTGTTCGTCCAGCGTGTGGAGGCGGGTTCAACGCCATCGGCCTCGAACCCGCACACAGCATCAGTTATGAGCGTGCAGTGCTTCGTTCAGCTCGATGGCCGACTTGTGGGTTTTGCATTCCACTGCGCCGGTCTGAGAGTTGCGACGGAACAGCAGGTCTGTCTGACCTGCCAGCTCACGGGCCTTGACGATCTTGACCAGCTCATTGTTTTCGTCGAGCAGCGCGACCTTGGTACCTGCGGTCACATACAGACCCGACTCCACGGTGTTGCGATCACCCAACGGGATGCCGATGCCGGCGTTGGCGCCAATCAGGCAGCCCTCACCGACCTTGATGACGATGTTGCCGCCACCGGACAGCGTACCCATGGTCGAGCAGCCGCCGCCCAGATCCGAACCCTTGCCGACGAATACGCCGGCGGAAACGCGGCCTTCGATCATGCCCGGGCCTTCGGTGCCGCCATTGAAGTTGACGAAGCCTTCGTGCATGACGGTCGTGCCTTCGCCGATATAGGCGCCCAGACGCACGCGAGCGCTGTCAGCGATACGAACGCCGCTCGGCACAACGTAATCGGTCATTTTCGGGAATTTGTCGACCGAGAATACTTCCAGCAGCTCGCCCTTGAGGCGTGCTTCGAGTTGACGCTCGGCCAGTTCGACCAGGTCGACCGCGCCCTGGCTGGTCCAGGCCACATTTGGCAGCAGGGGGAAGATGCCTGCCAGGTTCAGACCGTGCGGCTTGACCAGGCGGTGCGACAGCAGATGCAGCTTGAGGTACGCCTCGGGAGTCGACGTCAGTGTGGCGTCTTCAGCCAGCAGGGTCGCGACCAGCGGCTTCTGGCTTTCGGCCAGGCGAGTCAGCAGTGCGGCTTGAGTCGTGTCCACGGATTTGACCGCTTCGGCCAGCTTGTAGGCCAGATCGACATTGAAGGTGATTGCCTGGTTGCCGCCGGTGTAACCCAGAACCGGTGCGATGGCCGCTACCAGTTCCGCAGAAGGATTGATCAGAGGCTGAGCATAAAATACTTCAAGCCATGCGCCTTGACGATTTTGGGTGCCGACGCCGAAGGCCAGGCTGAACAGGGTGGTGGACATGTAAATACCTCGTGGCTTTATCAAGGGGCTTTCAGTAGCGCTCTGGCTTACTGTAAAGCCGCTGCATACAGGTCAGGCTTGAAGCCGATCAGGGTTTTATTGCCCAGATCAAGCACTGGACGCTTGATCATGGACGGCTGCGCGAGCATCAGTTCTATGGCTTTCGCCTGGTCGAGATCGGCCTTTTGTCCGTCTTCGAGCTTGCGAAAGGTCGTACCTGCGCGGTTCAGCACAACCTGCCATCCGTGTTCATTGCACCACTGCTCGAGGTGCTCACGGTCGATGCCCTGGGTCTTGTAGTCGTGAAATTCGTAGCTCGCCGAATGCTCGTCGAGCCAGGTACGGGCCTTTTTCATCGTGTCGCAGGCTTTGATGCCAAACAGAGTGTAAGTCATTGTTTAAGGTGGGGTGGCTGATCTTGCTCGATACTCCCCACGTCCTCTCCTCGCAATTTAGCCGACTATTATGCCACGTCATTCCGTTCAGTGTTGTGACAGCGCCAGTACAGAGACTGAACGGAAACTAGATAATAAGGCTAACCATCATTAAGAAAACTTCACCCGCTCACGCTTGAGTCGCTGGCTGCTGCGGGCAATTATTACTCGTCATTTGAAGTTTGGGTGCGTTATGTCTGAGCAAGAGAAGAAGCGTCAGGAAGCGCTTGTCCGGCAGCGTTATTACAGGGAGCGTCAACGTGCCGAGGGATTCAAGCAAAGTACCCTCTGGATTCACGGTGAAGCCGAAGCCCAGGGCCGGCTGGCTGCTCGTGAAGGAAAGCCGTTGCTGCCCATGCAGTCTCATGATCCTGTCAGTTGGGCGGTCGGCTGGGTAGCTGAAAAGCTGCGAACCCGAGAATAGTCAGCACTTTTCTCAGGCGGTCACGCCACACGTGCGAAACGTATGGCGCACTGTTGATTGCAGCAGGATCAGCACCTGTTCGAACGCTGTCCTGTCAGGGCGTTTCGAATTTCGAGTTGCTCCGGTCCGCGTAGATGGCGCTCATCACGGCGATATCATTGCTGCTGAGCGTCTTGCCCACATTGATGATCTCGAAATCGCCGAGGGTCAGGCCGTTGGGGATATCGAAATGCATGACCGAATCACGATCGTAAGCCGAATGGTGGAAATCGGCGGCCTCGTACCTGTCGAAGAAATTGATATTGATCTCTTCGTCACTCAACCCGGTTTGCGAAAGCAGTGAGCGCACCAGTGGTTCGTTCCAGGGGATGTTTGCCTGCGGATGTTGATGCTCGTGAACCGCGCCCAATGCGTGTCCGAATTCATGCAGAACGATACGCGTCAGGTCCGGCATTGGTTTCAGGTCCGCCGCGTACAGTTCTTTGACGTTGAACTCCATGGTCGATTCATCAGGCTCGGCCAGCAGGGTATCGGTGCCTATGGCGCTCCAGTTCAGATGTTCATTGAAGCCAATTCGGATATCGCTCGCTCCGTCCGTCACGAACTCGAATTTCAGGTTTATGTGCGGCAGCCATTTGCTTGCCGCTTCCACGATGGGGGCTGTGAGGGTGGCTGGAGGATTCTTAAGGAAAAGAACTTTCAGGGTTCGCCCGCGAGCCCAGTATTTGCTGAACGAAACCAGCAGGCGCGCCTGCTGCCTTGGCTGGCCGGTGTCGTCGGTTTCCGAGTTGTAAGCAGGATTGATAGCCGCGTTGGCGGGATTTTCGTGAATCGCTGCTTCATACGAAGCCTGGTGATTTCCAGCGCTGCGCATGCAGCAGGATGCGGGCAGTTTTACGCCTTTGGGAGCAGTGGATGCGGGCATGGGATTGGCCTTCATGGTGATTCGCTCCGTGTCCGGAAGCATGAAAAATGAAGGTTGAGAGTACGTTCACGCAGCGGGCGGGAGGTGGTAACTAATTACCCCGCCGCACATTGCATGCGGCGGGGTGATTTTTTTGGGTTTGGCTTTTACTTGCTCAGGAAGGCTCGGATACGTTCGGCCGCTTCGATGCATTCCGCCAATGGTGCCACGAGTGCCAGACGCACCCGGCCTGCGCCAGGGTTGACGCCGTCCACTTCGCGGGAAAGGTACGAGCCCGGTACTGCGGTGACGTGCTGATCGACGAACAGATCGCGGCAAAATGCAGCGTCATCGGTACCAACATTCGGCCACAGGTAAAAGCCGCCGTCCGGGCGCTGAACGTCGAGCACCGGGCTCAGGATGTCGAGCACCGCAGCGAACTTCTCGCGGTACAGATCACGGTTGGCGCGTACGTGCTCCTCATCATTCCAGGCCGCGATGCTGGCCAGTTGAGTCTGAACCGGCATGGCGCAGCCGTGGTAGGTCCGATACAGCAGGAAGGCCTTGAGGATCTCCGCGTCACCCGCCACAAAACCGGAGCGCAGGCCCGGCAGATTGGAGCGCTTGGACAGGCTGTGGAAGACCACGCAGCGTTTGAAATCCTTGCGGCCCAGCTCGACGCAGGCACTGAGCAGGCCCGGCGGCGGGGTTTGTTCGTCGAAGTACAGCTCGCTGTAGCACTCGTCCGCAGCAATGACAAAGTCATGTTCGTCAGCCAGGGCAATGAGCTTTTTCAGAGTTTCAACCGGGATCAGTGCACCGGTCGGGTTGCCTGGCGAGCACAGAAAGAGGATCTGGCAACGCTTCCAGATATCCGGGCTGACGGCATCGAAATCGGGATTGAAACCGTTCTCGCTCAGGCATGGCAGGTAGTGCGGCTGAGCTCCGGCCAGAAAAGCGGCGCCTTCATAGATCTGGTAAAACGGATTCGGGCTGATCACCAGGCCGTCATCACTGCGATTGACCACGGTCTGGGTGAAGGCGAACAGCGCTTCGCGCGTGCCATTGACCGGTAGTACATTGCGCGCCGGATCGATCCAGTCCTGTGGCACGTCGAACCGACGGCTGCACCAGCCGGCAATGGCTTCGCGCAGTGCCGGAATACCCAGCGTGGTCGGGTAAACCGCCATCTGATCAAGGTTGTCGGCCAGCGCCTTGGCAACGAAATCGGGGGAGCGGTGCTTCGGTTCGCCAATCGACAGCGCTACCGGACGCTTTTCCGGATTGGGCGTTACGCCGGCCAGCAAAGCGCGCAGCTTCTCGAACGGGTAAGGCTGAAGCAGTTGCATGGCGTTATTCATGGAACGTGTTCCTCAATGAGCTGCGTTGAGTCGATTCGTATGACCGAGTATTCATATGCTGATCCGCAAATCGCCGCCTGGCTCTGAGTTGACGCTCAGTTGCTTGACGATTGCATCCTGCAACTGGCGGCACAATTGTGGATCGGACAGTGGGTGATTGTTGGCGTCGGTGATGAAGAACACGTCTTCCACACGTTCGCCCAGCGTCGCAATCTTGGCGTTTTGCAGGGACAGGTCGAATTCCAGGAAGATTTTGCCGATGCGCGCCAGCAGGCCGGGGCGATCCGGTGCCAGCAGTTCGAGTACCGTCACCGGACGCTGGGCGTCGTTGTGAATGGTGACTTGCGGTGCGAAAGCAAAGTGCTTGAGCTGCCGTGGCACGCGGCGCTTGATGATTGTCGGGTAATCATCCGGGTTGCGCAGGGCCTCGGTCAGGCCTTCGCGGATATCCTGAATCCGCTCCGGATTGTTGCCGATCGAACCGCCTTCATGGTCGAGAACGATGTAGGTGTCGAGTGTGAATTTGCTGCTGGACGTAATAATACGCGCGTCATGAATGTTCAGGTTCAGCTGATCCATCGCCGCCACGGTCACCGCGAAGAAATCATGCTGATCCGGGGCGTAAATGAAGATCTGTGTACCGCCCTCGAATTCACGCTGCGTGGTCTCCTTGATCAGCACCAGCGGCCCGCCGTCGGCCGGTTGCTGCAGAATTGCATCGCTATGCCAGGCCACATCGCCTGCGGTGTGACGCAGGAAATAGTCGTCGCCCAGCGCTGACCAGAGCTGCTCGACGTCATCCGGATCGGTGCCGTTGCGTACCAGAATATCCAGCGCGGCAGTCTGTGTGCGACGAATCTGTTCTTCGCGGTCTACCGGATTTTCCAGGCCGCGGCGCAAGGCTCGCTTGGTCTCGGTGTACAGCTGGCGCAGCAGGCTGGCACGCCACGAGTTCCAGAGCGTCGGATTGGTCGCATTGATGTCGGCGACGGTCAGCACATACAGGTAATCCAGATGCACTTCATCGCCCACGAACTGGGCAAAGTCGTGGATGACCTGCGGGTCGGAAAGGTCCTTGCGCTGGGCGGTGGTCGACATCACCAGATGGTTGCTCACCAGCCAGACGATGAGCCGGGTGTCCCACGCAGGCAGATGATGGCGCGTGCCGAACGCCTGTGCGTCGATTGCGCCCAGCTCCGAGTGATCACCGCCACGACCCTTGCCGATGTCGTGATAAAGCCCGGCCAGGTAGATCAACTCCGGCTTGGGCAGACGGCCCATGATCTTGCTGGCCAGCGGAAATTTCTCGGACACTTCGGTGTATTGCAGCTTGCGCAGGTGTTTGATCAGATTCAGCGTGTGCGCATCGACGGTATAGATGTGAAACAGGTCATGCTGCATCTGGCCGACGATATGGCCGAACTCGGGCAGGTACAGGCCGAGAATGCCGTAGCGGTTCATCCGGCGCAGGTTGCGATGAATGCCGATTTCGCACTTGAACAGCTCGATGAACAGGCTGGTGTTGCGAATATCATTGCGGAAGTCATCGTTGATCAGGTGACGATGTTCACGCAGCAAACGAATGGTGTCGGCACGCACACCCTTTATTTCCGGATGCTGGGCCATGAGCACGAAGATTTCGATCATGGCAAACGGGGTGCGCTTGAAGACGTTCGGGTGGGTAGCTTCTATATACCCGTCGTGCAACTGAAAGCGTGAATTGATCGGCTGTGCCGTACCGCTGTCGTCGGAAAGAATCACTTCTTCGAAATGCTGGATGATCAGATCGCTGAGTTCGGCGATGCTCATGACCACTCGGTAGTACTTCTGCATGAAGCGCTCTATGGCCAGCTTGGCATCGTTGTCTTCATAGCCCAGCAAGCCGGCGATGCGTACCTGATAATCGAACAGAAGCCGGTCCTCGGAGCGTCCGGCCAGCATGTGCAGCGCGTAACGCACCTTCCACAAAAACTCCTGAGAGGAGGCGAGCAGGGCGTTTTCGCTGCCCAGCAGGAAGCCTTCGCCTGCCAGCGCATGCAGGTTCAGCGTGCCGTACTGGCGTCGCGCTACCCAGAGGATGGTCTGAATATCGCGCAGGCCGCCTGGAGAACCCTTGACGTTGGGTTCCAGGTTGTATTCGGTGTCGTTGTACTTGTGGTGACGTTTTTTCTGTTCCGCGTGCTTGGCGAGGAAGAACTCCTTGCTCGGCCACATGTGCTCGGTGCTGGTGACTTCCAGCATGCGCTGGCGCAGATGCTCGGGGCCGGCGATGGTGCGGCTTTCCATCAGATTGGTGATCACGGTCAGGTCGGCGCGGCCTTCCTGTGCGCATTCGTTGACCGAGCGTACGCTCTGTCCGACTTCCAGGCCGATGTCCCACAGCAGCGTCAGAAACCGCTCGATGGGTTCGCGGAAAACTTCGTGGTCGTCGCTGTCCAGCAGGATCAGCAGATCGATGTCCGAGTACGGGTGCAGCTCGCCGCGGCCATAGCCACCCACTGCCAGGAGCGCGATGTCGGCGTCTTCACTCCATTCGAACTGATCCCAGGCCTTTTGCAGGATGTTATCGACAAACCATGCCCGGTCCTCGATCAGTCGTCGAATGTCACGGCCCGACCGGAAGCGCTCATCAAGGACGTCTCTCGCTTTGCGGATGGCCTTCTTGAACGCAGCGATGGGGCTGGCTTTCAAGGCCAGTTCGGCCTGGAACTGGCCACGATCGAACAAGTCTGGATCTACTTGCGGCATTGAGCAGTATTCCTCGTGTCGGGCTGTGCAAGTGACGGGCGTGGGTTCAGCCGGGCAGACTCGGGTCAGGGAGCCTTTTGGGCAATGGTGTCGTCGCTGCGCAAGGTGAAGATTTCGTAACCGTCGGCGGTCACCAGCAGCGTGTGCTCCCATTGCGCCGAGAGCTTGCGATCCTTGGTGATCGCCGTCCAGCCATCGCCGAGGATCTTGGTTTCAGGGCGCCCCTGGTTGATCATCGGCTCGATGGTGAAGGTCATGCCTTCCTGCAGTTCGATACCGGTTCCGGCCTCGCCAAAGTGCATGACCTGCGGCTCTTCATGAAACACCTTGCCGATGCCATGACCACAGAACTCGCGAACCACGGAGAAACCGTTCTTTTCAGCGTGTTTCTGGATGACGGCGCCGATGTCCCCCAGGCGCGTGCCGGGCTTGACGATTTCGATGGCCTTGTACAGGCACTCCTGAGTCACCTTCGACAGGCGCTCGGCCCATACCGGAACGGTGCCGACATGGAACATCCTGCTGGTGTCGCCATGGTAGCCGTCCTTGATGACAGTGACGTCGATGTTCAGCGAGTCACCGTCCTTCAGCTTCTTGTCGCTCGGGATGCCGTGGCAGACCACCTGGTTGATCGAGGTGCAGATCGACTTGGGGAAGCCCTTGTAGTTCAGCGGGGCCGGGATCGCCTTCTGTTCGTTGACGATATAGTCGTGGCAGAGGCGGTCCAGCTCTTCGGTGGTCACACCGGGCTTGACGTGCGGCGCTATCATTTCCAGAACATCGGCGGCCAGGCGACCGGCGATGCGCATCTTTTCGATGTCTTCCGGGGTTTTGAGGGTGATGGTCATACGAATTCTCTCGGCGTGGCAGGCACGCGGTTGGTGCGCAAAGGCGCAATTCTATCAGACCGCCGGTGCCGGGTAATCATCGCTTCCTTCTATAGGCTGTCCATGAAGCTGCAAAGTCACCGCAAAACAAGCACTTGATGGGAGTTCCGTTCTCTTCCCTTTTATGATATAAAATGCGCCGCTTTCCAAGGTCCGTCCTTGAAGCACAAACCCACACACGTGTCGACACGATGACCTGGGTGCCCTTGGCAGATGCCATTGGTTGGTCATTGGGATACGTGGAGGCCTAACCCGACTTATCAAGGAACTATTTATGTCCCAAGTCAATATGCGCGATATGCTGAAGGCTGGTTGCCACTTCGGCCACCAGACCCGTTACTGGAATCCGAAAATGGGTAAGTACATTTTCGGCGCGCGTAACAAGATTCACATCATCAACCTTGAAAAAACCCTGCCTATGTTCAACGAAGCTCTGACTTTCGTTGAGCGCCTGGCTTCGGGCAAAAACAAGATTCTGTTCGTCGGCACCAAGCGTTCCGCTGGCAAGATCGTTGCTGAAGAAGCAGCACGTTGCGGTTCGCCGTACGTCGACCATCGCTGGTTGGGCGGCATGCTGACCAACTTCAAGACCATCCGTCAGTCGATCAAACGTCTGCGTGAGCTGGAAGTACAGGCTGAAGACGGTACTTTCGCCAAGCTGACCAAGAAAGAAGCCCTGATGCGTACCCGTGATCTGGAAAAACTGGATCGCAGCCTGGGTGGTATCAAGGACATGGGCGGTCTGCCGGACGCTCTGTTCGTCATCGACGTTGATCACGAGCGCATCGCGATCACCGAAGCCAACAAGCTGGGCATCCCGGTTATCGGCGTCGTCGATACCAACAGCAGCCCGGAAGGCGTCGACTACATCATCCCGGGCAACGATGACGCAATCCGCGCCATCCAGCTGTACATGGGTTCGATGGCTGATGCTGTTATCCGTGGTCGTAACAATGTTGCTGGCGGCACCGACGTTTTCGTCGAAGAAGCTCCAGCTGCAGCTGCTGTAGAAGGCTGAGTACAAACGCCTGGCGTTTACTCAGTACGCGAAAAGGGGGCTTAGCCCCCTTTTTGCCACCTAGGAAATGATTTGTCGGTCTGTAACCATGACCTCGCTGTCATGTGTTGCTGCCACCCTGATTTTTCAAGAATTGCACGCCCGGCCTGTCGGGTGGAATGGTTGAAGACCTATCCAAGAGGATTTTGAAATGGCAGAGATTACTGCAGCGTTGGTCAAAGAACTGCGCGAGCGTACCGGCGAAGGCATGATGGATTGCAAAAAGGCCTTGACCAAGGCTGGCGGCGACATCGAAAAAGCAATCGACGATATGCGTGCTTCCGGCGCCATCAAGGCCGCCAAGAAAGCAGGTAACGTGGCTGCTGAAGGCGCTATCGCCATCAAGGACGACGGTAAAGCCGCTGTCATCATCGAAGTCAACTCGCAGACCGACTTCCTGGCCCTGCAAGACGACTTCAAGGCTTTCGTTGCTGCAAGCGTCGAAAAAGCCTTCGCTGACAAGATGACTGATGCCGCTCCGTTGATCGAAGCTCAGGAAGCTGCGCGTCTGGTACTGGTCGGCAAGGTTGGCGAAAACGTCAACATCCGTCGCCTGAAGCGTATCGAAGGTGATGTTGTAGGTACTTACCTGCACGGCAACAAGATCGGCGTAGTTGTTACCCTCAAGGGTGGCGACGTCGAGCTGGCCAAAGATATCGCCATGCACGTAGCGGCAAGCAACCCTGAGTTCCTGTTCCCTTCGGAAGTGTCTGCTGAAGCGATCGAGCGCGAGAAGAATGTCTTCCTGCAACTGAACGAAGACAAGATCAAAGGCAAGCCGGCTGACATCGTTGAGAAAATGGTTGGCGGTCGTATCACCAAGTTCCTGGCAGAAGCCAGCCTGGTCGAGCAAGCCTTCGTCAAGAACCCGGAAGTCAAGGTCGGTGATCTGGCCAAGAAAGCCGGCGCTGAAATCGTTTCCTTCACCTACTTCAAAGTAGGCGACGGCATCGAGAAACCAGTTGATAACTTCGCTGATGAAGTGGCTGCTCAACTGGCTGCCGCCAAGCAGTAAGACGGTTTTTCAACTGTCGCCCCAAAGAGGCTGCCCGCTCACGCGTGCGGCCTCTTTGTCGAAAGAGAAAGGGAAATTTTCCTTGGAGATTGTGCCCACAAGGCTGCATTCTCCCGACGCGCGCAAAGCGTCAAGCTAAAGTAAGCGCAGGCTTGAAATAGCCCGCACAGATTTTTTTCAGAAAACGCCGCAGGAGAGATTCGCAATGGCTCAGCAGGGCAGTGGTTATCAGGCTCGCTATAAACGCATTCTACTCAAGCTTAGCGGTGAGGCCCTCATGGGCTCGGAAGAGTTCGGCATCGATCCCAAGGTGCTGGATCGCATGGCGCTGGAAGTCGGCCAGCTGGTCGGTATCGGCGTTCAGGTCGGTCTGGTGATCGGCGGCGGCAACCTGTTTCGTGGCGCGGCCTTGAGTGCTGCGGGCATGGATCGGGTGACAGGCGATCACATGGGCATGCTGGCCACTGTGATGAACGCCCTGGCAATGCGCGATGCGCTGGAGCGCGCTAATATCACCGCCATCGTGATGTCGGCCATTTCCATGGTAGGCGTGACCGATCATTACGACCGCCGCAAGGCCATGCGCCATCTCAGCTCGAAGGAAGTGGTGATTTTTGCTGCCGGCACTGGTAATCCGTTCTTTACGACCGACTCGGCTGCCTGCCTGCGAGCGATCGAGATCGACGCCGATGTAGTGCTCAAGGCCACCAAGGTGGACGGTGTCTACACTGCAGATCCGTTCAAGGACCCGAATGCCGAGAAGTTCGATCATCTGACCTACGATGAAGTGCTGGATCGCAAGCTGGGTGTGATGGATCTGACCGCAATCTGCCTGTGTCGCGATCACAAGATGCCATTGCGCGTCTTCAACATGAACAAGCCGGGTGCTCTTCTGAATATCGTCCATGGTGGCGCTGAAGGGACCCTGATCGAGGAAGCACAATAATGATCAACGAAATCAAGAAAGACGCTCAGACCCGCATGCAGAAGAGTCTGGAATCGCTGACCCATGCGTTCACCCGTATCCGTACCGGCAAAGCGCATCCGAGCATCCTCGGTGGAGTCATGGTTCCTTACTACGGTGCCGATACCCCGCTCAGCCAGGTGGCCAACGTCACCGTCAAGGACTCGCGTACCCTTCAGGTCGTAGCGTTCGAGCGCAACATGCTGGCCGCTGTCGACAAGGCCATCCAGAGCTCCGGTCTGGGTTTCAACCCGACCAACCTGGGTGAGTTGCTGCTGATCTCCATGCCGGCGCTGACCGAAGAAACCCGTAAGGGCTTCACCAAGCAGGCGCGTGATGCCGCAGAAGATGCCCGTGTGGCCGTCCGTAACATTCGCCGTGACGCCTTGAGCCAGTTGAAAGACCTGGTCAAGGAGAAGGAAATCAGCGAAGACGAAGAGCGTCGTGCGGCTGACGACATACAGAAGCTGACTGACAAGTTCGTGGCGGAAATCGAAGTTGCGGTCAAGCAGAAAGAAGCCGATCTGATGGCTGTTTAAGGTTTCGGACGCTTTCATGGAAAAGATAAAACCGGCCATGACGCCCTCGGTGCCGCGCCATGTCGCGATTATCATGGATGGTAATAATCGCTGGGCCAAGAAGCGCCTGCTGCCAGGCGTTGCAGGCCACAAGGCGGGTGTCGATGCTGTGCGGGCCGTTATCGAGGTCTGCGCTGAAGCCCGGGTCGAAGTGCTGACACTGTTCGCGTTTTCCAGTGAAAACTGGCAGCGCCCGGCCGAAGAGGTGGGTGCGCTGATGGAGCTGTTTTTCACGGCGCTGCGCCGTGAAACCAAGCGCTTGAACGAAAACGAGATCAGCCTGCGTATCATCGGCGACCGCTCGCGCTTTCACCCTGAACTTCAGGCGGCCATGCGCGAGGCGGAAGTGCGCACCTCCGGCAATAGCCGCTTCGTGCTGCAGATCGCTGCCAACTACGGTGGGCAGTGGGACATCGCGCAGGCCGCCCAGCGGCTGGCGCGTGAGGTTCAGGCCGGACATCTGCAGCCGGAGGACATTACTCCCCAGTTGTTGCAGACCTGTCTGGCCACCGGCGACCTGCCGTTGCCGGATCTGTGCATCCGCACCGGCGGTGAGCACCGCATCAGCAACTTCCTGCTTTGGCAGCTGGCCTACGCCGAGCTGTACTTCTCCGACCTGTTCTGGCCGGACTTCAAACACGATGCCATGCGCGCTGCGCTGGCAGATTTCGCTTCTCGCCAACGTCGCTTCGGTAAAACCAGCGAACAGGTAGAAGCTGGAGCCCGGGCTTAATGCTGAAACAACGGATCATCACGGCACTCATTCTGTTGCCGATCGCCTTGTGCGGGTTTTTCCTGCTGACCGGCATGTACTTCGCCCTGTTCATCGGGGTGGTCGTGGTTTTGGGTGCCTGGGAATGGGCACGACTCGCAGGTTTTGCCGCACAGTCGATGCGTATCGGCTATGCGGCTGTGGTCGCTGTTCTGCTTTTTCTCATGTACCTGCTGCCGGGGCTGGAGCCCTGGGTGCTGGTTGCCGCAGTCATCTGGTGGGGCGTTGCGACCTTTCTGGTCCTTACCTATCCGGACTCGAGCAGTCACTGGGCAAGTGCAGCGTGCAAGCTGGTCATCGGTCTTCTGATTCTGCTGCCTGCATGGCAGGGTCTGGTTCTGATCAAGCAATGGCCGCTGGGTAACTGGCTGATTCTGTCGGTAATGGTGCTGGTCTGGGCCGCCGACATTGGTGCTTATTTCTCCGGCAAGGCTTTTGGCAAGCGCAAGCTTGCGCCCAAGGTGAGCCCTGGCAAGAGCTGGGAGGGCGTATATGGCGGTCTGGTGGTCAGTCTGGGCATCACGGCAGCAGTGGGCTTTTCCCGCGACTGGACAGTTGCGCAGTTCATTGCGGCGCTCTTCGGCGCAGCGGTGATCGTATTCATCTCGGTGATTGGCGACCTGACCGAAAGCATGTTCAAACGCCAGTCCGGGGTCAAGGACAGCAGCAATCTGTTGCCTGGCCACGGCGGGGTGCTGGACCGTATCGACAGCCTCACGGCGGCCATTCCGGTATTTGCCGTTCTGCTCTGGGCCGCTGACTGGGGTGTCATGTGAGTGGGCCGCAACAAATTACCATTCTGGGTGCAACCGGTTCCATCGGTCTGAGCACTCTGGATGTCGTTGCCCGTCATCCAACGCTTTATCAAGTGTTCGCGCTCACCGGCTTCAGCCGTCTGAACGAACTGCTGGCCTTGTGCATCAGGCACACGCCGCAATACGCCGTAGTGCCTGATCAGGTGGTCGCCCGCAAACTGCAGGATGACCTGGCGGCTGCCGGGCTCGATACCCGGGTGCTGGTCGGCGAGGGCGGTTTGTGCGAAGTGGCCGCTGACCCGCGGGTCGATGCGGTCATGGCCGCCATTGTCGGGGCTGCCGGCTTGCGTCCGACGCTGGCTGCGGTGGAAGCGGGCAAGAAGGTATTGCTGGCCAACAAGGAAGCGCTGGTCATGTCCGGCGCCCTGTTCATGCAGGCTGTTCGGCAAAATGGCGCTGTGCTGTTGCCCATCGACAGCGAGCACAATGCGATCTTCCAGTGCCTGCCCGGCGACTTCGCCCGCGGGCTGGGTGCCGTCGGTGTCCGGCGGATCATGCTGACTGCCTCGGGCGGACCGTTCCGCGAAACGCCGCTGGAGCAGTTGCAGAATGTTACGCCAGAGCAGGCCTGTGCCCATCCGGTCTGGTCGATGGGGCGCAAGATCTCCGTCGATTCGGCAACCATGATGAACAAGGGGCTCGAGCTGATCGAAGCCTGCTGGCTGTTCGATGCGCGTCCGGATCAGGTCGAGGTGGTCATTCACCCGCAAAGCGTGATCCACTCGCTGGTCGACTATGTCGATGGCTCGGTGCTGGCTCAGTTGGGAAATCCCGACATGCGTACCCCCATCGCCAATGCACTGGCATGGCCTGCGCGTGTAGACTCTGGCGTTGCGCCACTGGATCTGTTTCGTATCGGCCAGCTTGATTTTCAGGCGCCGGACGAGGAACGATTCCCATGTCTGCGGCTGGCCCGACAGGCGGCGGAGGCTGGGGGCAGTGCACCTGCCATGCTCAACGCGGCCAATGAAGTGGCCGTTGCGGCATTCCTCGAAGGGCGTATCCGCTACCTGGAAATCGCCGGTATTATCGAGGAGGTTCTCGATCACGAGCCTGTCACTGCGGTCGAAGGGCTGGATGCGGTGTTCGCAGCTGACGCGAAGGCGCGTTTGCTGGCAGGCCAATGGCTTGAGAGACACGGGCGATAGCGACCTGAAAACCCGTCAGGGTGTGAGTGAAAGGGTTGATGTGGTGCGTCAACGGCGGGCCTGAAGGCCTGCAATGATTAACACACTGGCCGACCAGTCGGTACCCGGAGAAGACTGATGAGCGCTTTATACATGATTCTCGGCACCCTGATTGCGCTGGGTGTGCTGGTGACCTTCCACGAATTCGGCCACTTCTGGGTGGCGCGTCGTTGTGGCGTCAAAGTGCTGCGTTTTTCAGTAGGCTTCGGCACGCCTCTGCTGCGCTGGCATGACCGTCAGGGCACAGAATACGTGGTGGCTGCCATCCCTCTGGGCGGCTATGTGAAAATGCTCGACGAGCGCGAGGGTAATGTTCCGCCCGAGCTCGCTGACCAATCGTTCAATCGCAAGACAGTAGGGCAGCGCATCGCCATCGTGATCGCCGGCCCGACAGCCAACTTCCTTCTCGCCATCGCATTTTTCTGGGTGCTGGCGATGATGGGCAGTGAGCAGGTGCGTCCGGTTATCGGCGCAGTGGAGGCCGGAAGTATCGCCCAGCAGGCTGGCCTGACGGCTGGACAGGAAATCGTCGCTGTCGATGGCGAGCCTACTTCTGGTTGGGCCGGGGTCAACCTGCAACTGGTCCGTCGTCTGGGTGAAAGCGGTACTATCGCTTTGAAGGTCAGGGATCAGGGTTCTACGGTCGACACCTCCCGTGAGCTGGTACTCAATGACTGGCTGAGGGGCGCAGAAGAGCCTGATCCTATCAAGTCGCTGGGTATTCGTCCGTGGCGTCCCGCGCTGTTGCCGGTGCTGGCAGAAATCGATCCGAAAGGTCCAGCGCAGAGCGCGGGGCTTAAAACAGGTGATCGTCTGGTTTCGATGGACGGTCAGCCGCTCAATGAGTGGCAACAGGTTGTGGATCGGGTACGCGAGCGTCCTGAGGCGAAGATTTCGCTGCGCATCGAGCGCGACGGCGTGCAAATGGACGTGCCGGTGACTCTCGCGGCCAAGGGCGAGGGCAAGGCTGCCGCGGGTTACCTCGGTGCTGGTGTGAAAGCTGTCGATTGGCCACCGGAAATGCTGCGCGAGGTCAGTTACGGGCCTTTCGCGGCGATGGCCGAGGGTGTGAAGCGCACCTGGAACATGAGTGTGCTGACCCTGGACTCGCTGAAGAAAATGTTGTTCGGCGAGCTCTCGGTAAAAAACTTGAGTGGACCGATAACCATTGCTAAAGTGGCGGGCGCTTCGGCCCAGTCGGGCATCGGAGATTTTCTGAACTTCCTCGCTTATCTGAGTATTAGCCTGGGTGTTCTGAATCTGCTGCCCATTCCCGTCCTGGACGGGGGGCATTTGCTGTTTTATCTGATCGAGTGGGCGCGTGGTCGTCCCCTTTCGGAAAAGGTTCAAGGTTGGGGGGCGCAGATCGGTATCAGTCTGGTAGTGGGCGTAATGTTGCTCGCGCTGGTCAACGATCTGGGCCGACTGTAAAGCGTTGCCGAGTTGCGAATCTGCCGCATTTTGCGGCAGTTTGTTTATTGCCAGTTGGAATAAGAAAGGACTTCATGAAACGTCTGCTGCTAACTGCGGTTCTTTCCGCACTGATGATCGCTGAAGTTCACGCCGAGTCCTTCACCATCTCCGATATCCGTGTCAACGGCCTGCAGCGGGTATCCGCCGGCAGTGTCTTTGGTGCATTGCCGCTGAACGTAGGCGAGCAGGCGGACGATGGTCGTTTGGTCGATGCTACCCGTTCGCTGTTTAAAACCGGTTTCTTTCAAGATATCCAGCTGGGTCGCGACGGCAACGTGCTCGTCATCAATGTCGTCGAGCGCCCTTCGGTTGCGAGTATCGAAATCGAGGGTAACAAGGCCATTTCCACCGAGGACCTGATGAAGGGGCTGAAACAGTCCGGTCTGGCCGAAGGTGAGATTTTCCAGCGTGCAACCCTCGAAGGTGTGCGTAACGAGCTGCAACGTCAATACGTTGCCCAAGGCCGTTACTCTGCCGAGGTTGACGCCGAGGTCGTTCCTCAGCCGCGCAACCGCGTAGGCCTGAAGATCAACATCAATGAAGGCACCGTAGCCTCCATTCAACACATCAACGTGGTGGGCAACACTGTCTTCTCCGATGAAGACCTGACCGACCTGTTCGAGCTCAAGACCAGCAACTGGCTGTCGTTCTTCAAGAATGATGACAAGTACGCCCGTGAAAAGCTGTCGGGTGACCTTGAGCGTCTGCGTTCGTACTACCTCGATCGCGGCTATATCAACATGGATATCGCCTCGACCCAGGTGTCTATCACGCCTGACAAGAAGAACGTGTACATCACGGTCAACATCAACGAAGGCGAGAAGTACAGCGTCAAGTCGGTCAAGCTGAGCGGTGACCTCAAGGTCCCTGAAGACCAGGTCAAATCCCTGTTGCTGGTGCAGCCGGGCCAGGTCTTCTCGCGCAAGGTCATGACCACGACGTCCGAACTGATCACCCGTCGTCTGGGTAACGAAGGCTATACCTTCGCCAACGTCAACGGCGTGCCGACGCCGAACAACGAAGACCACACGGTCGATATCACCTTTGTCGTCGACCCGGGCAAGCGTGCCTACGTCAACCGTATCAACTATCGCGGCAACACCAAGTCGGAAGACGAAGTGCTGCGTCGCGAAATGCGTCAGATGGAAGGCGGCTGGGCATCGACCTACCTGATCGACCAGTCGAAAACCCGTCTGGATCGTCTGGGCTTCTTCAAGGAAGTCAACGTCGAGACGCCACCTGTTCCAGGCACCGACGATCAGGTCGATGTGAACTACGCCGTTGAAGAGCAGGCGTCCGGCTCGATCACCGCCAGCGTCGGCTTCGCGCAAAGCGCCGGTCTGATCCTCGGTGGTTCGATCAGCCAGAACAACTTCCTGGGTACTGGTAACAAGGTCAGCATCGGTCTGACCCGCAGCGAATACCAGAGCCGTTACAACTTCAGCTACGTCGATCCGTACTACACGCCGGACGGTGTCAGCCTGGGTTACAGCGCGTTCTACCGCACCACCAACTACGATGACCTCGACGTTGATGTTGCAAGCTATGCGGTTGACAGCCTGGGTGCCGGTATCAACCTCGGCTACCCGATCAGCGAGACTTCGCGCCTGACCTACGGCCTGACCGTGCAGCAGGACGAAATCAAGACCGGCAAGTACACCGTTGACGAGATTTTTGACTTCGTCGAGAAGGAAGGCGACAAGTACCTGAACTTCAAGGGCTCGATTGGCTGGTCTGAATCGACTCTGAACAAAGGCGTGCTGGCGACCCGTGGTCACTCGCAAAGCCTGGTGTTCGAATCCACCTTGCCGGGCAGCGACCTGTCGTTCTTCAAGCTGGATTACCGTGCTCAGTACTTCCACCCGATCACCGATAACTACACCCTGCGTCTGCACACCGAGCTGGGTTACGGTGACGGCTACGGTTCGACCTCGGGTCTGCCGTTCTACGAGAACTACTACGCGGGCGGTTTCAACTCGGTACGCGGCTTCAAGGACAGCACTCTCGGTCCGCGTAGTACGCCTAGTCGCGGAGCTGATGATCCCAGCGGCCTGGGCAAGCCCGGTACTCTGCGTGACCCCGATCAGGATCCACTGCCGTTCGGCGGTAACGCCCTGGTTCAGGGTGGTGTAGAAGTCATGTTCCCGCTGCCATTCGTCAAGGATCAGCGCTCGCTGCGTACGTCTGTGTTCTGGGACGTGGGTAATGTCTTCGATACCAAGTGCGACTCGACCAGAACAAGCTCGTCAGGCAAGAAAGTCGAATGTAACGACATCGACCTTTCCGGCATGGCCAGCTCTGTGGGTATCGGCGTCACCTGGATCACCGCACTCGGCCCGCTGAGCTTCGCTCTGGCGATGCCGATCAAGAAGCCGGACGACGAAGCCGAAACGCAGGTTTTCCAATTCTCCTTGGGTCAGACCTTCTAAGCGTCTGATCTTTGATAACGCAACGAATTTTGTAGGAGTTGTATTGTGCGTAAGTTGACTCAACTGGTAATGCTGGCAACCGTACTGGTCGCAAGCCCTGCATTCGCCGACATGAAAATTGCGGTACTGAACTATCAGATGGCCTTGCTGGAATCTGACGCTGCGAAGAAATACGCTGTCGATGCCGAGAAAAAATTCGGTCCGCAACTGACCAAGCTGAAAAGTCTGGAAAGCAGCGCCAAGGGTATCCAGGATCGTCTGGTCAGCGGTGGCGACAAGATGGCTCAGCCTGAGCGCGAGCGTCTGGAGCTTGAATTCAAGCAAAAGGCCCGCGACTTCCAGTTCCAGTCCAAGGAACTGAACGAAGCCAAGGCAGTTGCTGACCGTGAAATGCTCAAGCAGTTGAAGCCGAAGCTGGATCAGGCTGTAGAAGAAGTCATCAAGAAAGGTGGTTTCGACCTGGTTTTCGAGCGCGGTGCGGTGATCGACGTCAAGCCTCAGTATGACGTGACTCGTCAGGTCATCGAGCGCATGAACCAGCTGAAGTAACCATGAGCATAACCATCAAACTCGGTCAGTTGGCCGAGTTCCTTGGTGCCACGTTACGTGGCGACAAGGACAAGGACATCACCGGGCTGGCCTCTTTAGAAGAGGCTGGCCCTGGTCAAATCAGTTTTCTGGCAAAATCCAAATACCGTCAATTCCTGGTCGATGCCCAGGCTGCTGCCGTGCTGCTCAAGCCCGCAGATGCCGACAGCTACACCGGAGATGCGCTATTGGTCCCGGATCCTTATCTGGCTTATGCCCGTATTTCGCATTTTTTCGATCCCAAGCCCAAAAGCAGCGCAGGCGTTCATCCGACGGCCTTGATTGCCGAGGATGCACTGGTTGATCCTGCCGCCAGCATTGGCGCTTTTGCCGTCATCGAGAGCGGTGTGCGCATTGCAGCAGGTGTCACCATCGGTGCGCACTGCTTCATCGGCGCTCGCTGCGAGATCGGTGAAGGCGGCTGGCTGGCACCCCGTGTGACGCTTTATCACGATGTGCGCATCGGCAAGCGTGTGGTCATTCAGTCGGGTGCTGTGCTGGGCGGTGAAGGTTTCGGCTTTGCCAATGAAAAGGGTGTCTGGCAGAAAATCGCACAAATCGGCGGCGTCACCGTGGGTGATGACGTCGAGATCGGTGTTAATACGGCGATCGATCGCGGTGCACTGGCTGACACACGCATTGGCAATGGCGTGAAACTGGATAACCAGATTCAGATTGCTCACAACGTTCAGATTGGCGACCACACTGCGATGGCCGCGTGTGTCGGCATTTCCGGAAGCACTAAAATCGGCAAGCATTGCATGCTTGCTGGTGGTGTTGGTCTGGTAGGGCATATCGAGATTTGTGATGGTGTTTTCATCACCGGCATGACGATGGTGACGCATTCCATTACCGAGCCGGGTTCCTACTCGTCCGGTACGGCCATGCAGCCGGCCGGCGAGTGGCGCAAGAGTGCAGCTCGTCTGCGCAAAATCGATGATATGGCGCGACGTCTGCAAAAGCTTGAAAAGGCCATAGAGACGGTGACCTGCGCTGATAATCGCTCATCTGATGGCTGATACCTTTTTAATATCAAGCGTGCTCAGTCGATAAACTGCCTCCTTGATGTAGAGGGGTGCTGCGCAGTCGCGACGCACTCCTAATCTTTACTACAGGCTTCCCCTCGAAATGATGGACATCAAAGAAATTCGCGAATACCTGCCTCATCGTTACCCGTTCCTGCTGGTGGATCGCGTGACCGAGCTGGATATCGAGAACAAGAACATTCGCGCCTACAAGAATGTCAGCGTCAATGAGCCTTTCTTCAACGGTCACTTTCCCGAGCATCCCATCATGCCCGGCGTGCTGATCATCGAAGCGATGGCGCAGGCTGCCGGTATTCTTGCGTTCAAGATGCTCGACTCCAAGCCTTCGGACGGCACGCTCTATTATTTCGTGGGCTCGGACAAACTGCGTTTCCGTCAGCCGGTCCTGCCGGGCGACCAACTGGTTCTTGAGGCGAAGTTCCTGAGCAGCAAACGTCAGATCTGGAAGTTCGAATGCAAGGCTACCGTTGATGGCAAGGCAGTCTGCTCTGCCGAAATCATCTGTGCGGAACGCAAACTATGAGTTTGATTGACCCTCGCGCAATCATCGATCCGACGGCCGTTCTGGCCGACAATGTTGAGGTCGGCCCTTGGTCGATCATCGGACCCGGTGTGGAAATTGGCGAGGGTACAGTTGTCGGTCCTCACGTTGTCCTCAAGGGGCCAACCAGAATCGGCAAGCACAACCGTATCTACCAGTTTTCATCGGTGGGTGAAGACACGCCTGATCTGAAATACAAGGGCGAGGAAACCCGCCTTGTCATCGGCGATCACAACGTGATCCGCGAAGGCGTGACCATTCACCGCGGGACCGTTCAGGACCGTGCCGAAACCACGCTGGGTGATCACAACCTGATCATGGCCTATGCCCATATCGGGCACGACAGCGTGATCGGCAACCACGTGATTCTGGTCAACAACACCGCCCTGGCAGGCCATGTTCATGTGGATGACTGGGCTATCCTGTCGGGCTTTACTCTGGTCCATCAGTTCTGCCATATCGGTGCGCACAGCTTCTCCGGCATGGGCACTGCGATCGGCAAGGATGTACCTGCGTTCGTCACGGTGTTTGGCAATCCGGCCGAGGCGCGCAGCATGAACTTCGAGGGCATGCGTCGTCGGGGTTTCTCCGAAGAAGCCATTCATGCGCTGCGCAGAGCCTACAAGACGGTTTATCGCCAGGGGCTGACCATCGGCCAGGCGCTGGCCGATCTGGCAGAGCCTGCGGCGCAGTTTCCTGAAGTGGCCATATTTCTTCAGTCCATTCAGACGTCGACTCGCGGCATCATTCGCTAATCATGACCAGTCCACTCTGTATCGCTCTGGTCGCGGGTGAAGCATCCGGCGATATCCTCGGATCCGGTTTGATGCGTGCCCTCAAGGTGCGCCATCCCGATATCCGCTTCATTGGTGTCGGTGGTCCGTTGATGGAAGCCGAAGGCATGCAGTCCTTCTTCCCGATGGAACGCCTGTCGGTGATGGGGCTGGTTGAAGTGCTCGGGCGACTGCGCGAGCTGCTGGCCCGGCGCAAGCTGCTGGTCCAGACCCTGATCACTGAAAAGCCGGACGTCTTCATCGGCATCGACGCCCCTGATTTCACGCTCAATATCGAACTTCAGCTGCGTCGCGCCGGCATCAAGACCGTGCACTACGTCAGCCCCTCAGTCTGGGCCTGGCGCCAGAAGCGTGTGCTGAAGATTCGTGAAGGCTGTGATCTGATGCTGACCCTGTTGCCGTTCGAGGCGCGTTTCTACGAAGAGCAGGGCGTACCGGTGCGCTTCGTCGGGCATCCGCTGGCAGACACCATCCCCCTGGAGTCCGATCGTGCAGGTGCTCGCGCTGGCCTGGGATTCGCGCAGGATACGCCGGTTGTGGCATTGATGCCGGGCAGCCGGGGCGGTGAAGTGGGGCGTCTGGGCGCATTGTTTTTCGACACGGCCGAACTGTTGCTTGCCCGGCGCCCGGGCCTGCGCTTCGTACTGCCGTGCGCCAGCCCGCAGCGGCGGGCTCAGGTGGAACAGTTGCTGCAGGGTCGTGATTTGCCCGTCACGCTGCTCGACGGCCAGTCGCACGTTGCTCTGGCCGCCTGCGATGCGGTACTGATCGCCTCCGGCACGGCGACCCTGGAAGCGCTGCTTTACAAGCGTCCCATGGTGGTTGCCTACCGCCTGGCGCCGCTGACCTTCTGGATACTCAAGCGAATGGTCAAGAGCCCTTATGTGTCGCTGCCGAACCTGCTGGCCCAGCGTCTGCTGGTGCCTGAACTGCTGCAGGACGACGCTACGCCAGAAGCCCTGGCGCGTACGCTGCTGCCATTGATCGAAGACGGTCGCGAGCAAACCGCCGGTTTTGACGCTATTCACCGGGTTCTGCGCCGCGATGCGTCCAATCAGGCCGCCGATGCGGTATTGAGCCTGCTCGGACGGTCGCCTTCACTGTGAGGTCGCCCATGATGCAAACAGGTCTGGATTTTACCCTCGTCGAGGACCTGGTGGCGGGTGTCGATGAAGTGGGTCGCGGTCCGCTGTGCGGTGCAGTGGTAACCGCCGCCGTCATTCTCGATCCGACCAGGCCCATTCTCGGTCTCAATGACTCTAAGAAACTGACCGAAGCCAGGCGCGAAAAGCTCTACGTCGAAATTCAGGAGAAAGCCCTGTGCTGGTTCATCGCCAGGGCTGAAGTCGAAGAGATCGACCAGTTGAATATCCTGCACGCCACGATGCTGGCCATGCAGCGCGCCGTCGAAGGGTTGAGTATCACGCCCAGACTGGCGCTTATCGACGGCAACCGCTGCCCGCAGTTGTCGGTGCCTTCGGCGCCGGTGGTAAAGGGTGACTCCAAGGTACCCGCCATCGCCGCCGCATCGATTCTCGCCAAGGTAAGCCGGGACCGGGAAATGGCGGCGTTTGAACTCATCTATCCGGGTTATGGCATCGGTGGGCACAAGGGTTATCCTACGCCGGTGCATCTGGAAGCACTGGCCCGGCTTGGGCCTACGCCCATTCATCGGCGTTCCTTCGCTCCGGTGCGTGCAGCCCATGAAGCGCGCGCCACGCTGATGCTCGGCGGCTCGCTTCCGTTGTCAGCCGGTTTGCTGCAGGACTGACGTTTCACTCCGGGCCAGCTACAATCCTGCCCTTCGTTTTTTGTATTTTCGCGTTTTATAGGATCACCATGCCGGCTTCTTTCGTTCATCTACGCCTGCACACCGAATATTCTCTGGTTGACGGTCTGGTCCGGGTCAAGCCGTTGATCAAGGCGCTGACCGGCATGAACATGCCCGCCGTGGCGGTGACCGACCAGAACAACATGTGTTCGCTGGTCAAGTTCTACAAGGCCGCTCAAGGCTCCGGCATCAAGCCGATCTGTGGCGTCGACCTATGGCTGGCAGGCAGGGACGAAGATGCCGCGCTCAGCCGCATCAGCCTGCTGGCCATGAATGCCCAGGGCTACCGCAACCTGACCGAGCTGATTTCCCGAGGCTTTATCGAAGGCCAGCGCAACGGTCAGATCGTCATTCAGCGCCAGTGGGTCGCGCAGGCCAGCGAAGGCGTGATTGCGCTTTCCGCGGCCAAGGAAGGCGAGATCGGCATGGCTTTGCTCGGCGGCAATCCGGGGGAGGCCGACGAACTGTTGCGCGAGTGGCTGGAAGTCTTTCCTGACCGCTTCTACATCGAAGTGCAGCGTACCAACCGCGCCAATGACGAAGAACACCTGCACGCTGCGGTGGCCCTGGCCGAGCGTCACGGCGCGCCGTTGGTGGCGACCAATGATGTGCGCTTCATCAAACAGGCCGATTTCGAAGCCCACGAAACCCGCGTATGCATCGGTGAAGGCCGTGCGCTGGACGACCCGCGTCGCTCGCACAATTACAGCGATCAGCAATACCTGAAAAGCCCGGAAGAAATGGCCGAGCTGTTCAGCGACCTGCCGGAAGCGCTGGAAAACACCGTCGAGATTGCCAAGCGCTGCAACATCGACGTCAAGCTGGGCACGCACTTCCTGCCCAACTTCCCGATTCCCGATGGCATGACCATCGATGAGTATTTCCGCAAGGTCTCCTTCGACGGTCTCGAAGAGCGTCTTGCAGTCCTGCTGCCCAAGGACACGACCGAAGATTACGAAGCCAGGCGTCAGGTGTATGTCGATCGGCTGAATTTCGAGCTGGATATCATTATCCAGATGGGCTTCCCCGGTTACTTCCTGATCGTGATGGACTTCATCCAGTGGGCCAAGAGCAACGGCGTACCGGTGGGGCCGGGTCGTGGTTCGGGGGCCGGATCGCTGGTTGCCTATGTGCAGAAGATCACCGACCTCGACCCGCTGGAATACGACCTGCTGTTCGAACGCTTCCTGAACCCGGAACGGGTCTCCATGCCCGACTTCGACGTCGACTTCTGCATGGATGGTCGTGACCGGGTGATCGAGTATGTGGCCGAGAAGTACGGTCGCAACGCGGTGAGCCAGATCATCACCTTCGGTTCCATGGCCGCCAAGGCGGTGGTGCGTGACGTAGCGCGTGTGCAGGGCAAGTCTTACGGGCTGGCGGATCGTCTGTCGAAGATGATCCCGTTCGAAGTCGGCATGACCCTCGAAAAAGCCTACGAGCAGGAAGAGATTCTTCGCGATTTCCTCAAGGTGGATGAGGAAGCTGCGGAAATCTGGGAGATGGCGCTCAAGCTCGAAGGCATTGTGCGTAACGTCGGTAAGCACGCCGGTGGTGTGGTGATTGCCCCGACCAAGCTGACCGACTTCTCGCCGATCTATTGCGATGAGGCCGGTGACGGTCTGGTGACCCAGTTCGACAAGGACGATGTCGAGGCTGCGGGGCTGGTGAAGTTCGACTTCCTCGGTCTGCGTACCCTGACCATCATCGACTGGGCACTCAAGACCATCAACCGCGACCGCGCCAAGGTCAACGAAGAACCGCTGGACATCGCGTTCATCCCGCTCGACGACATGCCGACCTATCAGTTGCTGCAGCGCGCCGAGACCACGGCGGTGTTCCAGCTCGAGTCGCGCGGCATGAAAGAGCTGATCAAAAAGCTCAAGCCCGACTGTCTGGAAGACTTGATCGCACTGGTGGCGTTGTTCCGCCCCGGCCCGCTGCAATCGGGCATGGTGGACGACTTCATCAACCGTAAGCATGGTCGCGCCGAGCTGTCCTATCCGCACGTCGATTACCAGTACGAAGGCCTCAAGCCGGTACTGGCACCGACCTACGGCATTATCCTGTATCAGGAACAGGTGATGCAGATCGCTCAGGTCATGGCCGGTTACACCCTTGGCGGTGCGGACATGCTGCGTCGCGCAATGGGCAAGAAAAAGCCCGAGGAAATGGCCAAGCAGCGCGGTGGTTTCATCGATGGCTGCAAGACCAATAACATCGACCCGGACCTGGCCGGTAACATCTTCGACCTGGTGGAAAAGTTCGCCGGTTACGGTTTCAACAAGTCCCACTCCGCGGCCTACGGGCTGGTGTCGTACCAGACTGCCTGGTTGAAGACTCACTACCCGGCGCCGTTCATGGCGGCGGTGTTATCGGCGGATATGCACAACACCGACAAGGTCGTGACCTTGATCGAAGAAGTGCGCACGATGAAGCTGCGCCTCGACGCGCCGGACGTGAACACCTCGGAGTTCAAGTTCACGGTGAGTGACGATGGCCGCATTCTTTATGGCCTTGGCGCGATCAAGGGCGTAGGCGAGGGGCCGGTCGAGGCGATTACCGATGCGCGCCAGAACGGGCCGTTCAAGGACTTGTTCGACTTCTGCGCCCGCGTCGACCTCAAGCGCGTCAACAAGCGAACGCTGGATGGCCTGATTCGCAGCGGTGCGCTGGATCGTCTCGGGCCGTACTTCGAACTCGAGCCCAAAGCTTATCAGGCCAATATCGATCGTAACCGTTCGGTGTTGCTTGCGGCGCTGGAAGAGGCCATTCAGGCTGCCGAGCAGACAGCGCGCAGTCGCGACAGTGGTCACTCGGACCTGTTCGGCGGCCTGTTCGTCGAAGCGGACGCCGATGTTTATGCGAATCATCGCAAGACCCGTGAGCTGAGCCTCAAGGATCGTCTGCGTGGTGAAAAGGAAACCCTGGGGCTGTACCTGACCGGGCACCCGATCGATGAATATGAAGGCGAGATCCGCCGTTTCGCCCGGCAACGGATCATCGATCTCAAGCCCGCAAGAGACACCCAGACGGTCGCAGGCCTGATCATTGCCCTGCGCGTCATGAAGAACAAGAAGGGCGACAAGATGGGGTTCATTACCCTGGACGATCGCTCGGCGCGCATCGAGGCGTCGCTGTTTGCCGAAGCGTTTCACTCGGCTCAGTCACTGTTGCAGACCGATGCTATGGTGGTGGTCGAGGGCGAAGTCAGTAATGATGACTTCTCCGGCGGGCTGCGCCTGCGGGCCAAGCGTGTCATGAGTATCGAGGATGCCCGCACCAATCTGGCCGAGAGCCTGCGTGTGACGGTGCGTGCCGAAGCGCTCAAGGGCGACCGGCTGCGCTGGCTGGGCGATCTGTGCAAGCGCCATCGCGGTGCCTGTCCGATCACGGTGGACTACACGGGGCAGGACGCCCGCGCATTGCTGCAATTGGGAGAAGCATGGCGGATTGATCCTGCGGACAGCTTGATTCAAGCTCTGCGTGACCAGTTCGGACGTGAGAACGTCTTTCTCCAGTATCGTTGAACGTCGCAGGCTCGACTTGCGCTCAACCCTGAATTTTAATTTCGACCTGAACGCGCCGGTTCCGAACAGGAACGGCGCAGACGGATCAACCGGCCGGCCTCTTGGCCGTCGACCCAAGACGGATGCCTATGAACCCGAATTTTCTTGATTTCGAACAGCCTATCGCTGACTTGCAGGCCAAAATCGAAGAACTGCGCTTGGTGGGTAATGACAACTCGCTGAACATCGGCGACGAGATCTCCCGGCTGCAAGACAAGAGCAAGACGCTCACTGAAAGCATCTTCGGCAACCTGACCAGCTGGCAGATCGCGCGCATGGCGCGCCATCCGCGTCGTCCCTACACGCTGGACTACATCGAAAACATCTTTACCGAGTTCGATGAGCTGCACGGTGATCGTCATTTCTCCGATGATGCGGCGATCGTCGGCGGTATTGCCCGTCTCGACAACCAGCCAGTCATGGTTATCGGTCATCAGAAAGGCCGGGAAGTGCGCGAGAAGGTTCGTCGCAACTTCGGCATGCCGCGCCCCGAAGGCTATCGCAAGGCCTGCCGCCTGATGGAAATGGCCGAGCGCTTCAAGATGCCGATCCTGACCTTTATCGATACGCCGGGCGCTTATCCTGGTATCGACGCGGAAGAGCGCAACCAGAGCGAGGCAATTGCCTGGAACCTGCGTGTGATGGCCCGTCTCAAGACCCCGATCATCGCTACTGTTATCGGTGAAGGCGGTTCCGGTGGTGCGCTGGCGATTGGCGTATGCGACCAGTTGAACATGCTGCAGTATTCGACCTACGCGGTAATCTCTCCGGAAGGCTGCGCGTCGATTCTGTGGAAAACCGCCGAGAAGGCACCGGATGCTGCTGAAGCCATGGGCATCACCGCTGACCGCCTGAAAGGCCTGGGTATCGTCGACAAGGTCATCGCCGAGCCACTGGGTGGCGCGCATCGTGATCCGGTCGCCGCCGCTGCCTTGATTCGCGAAGAGTTGAGCAGTCAGTTGGCGATGCTCAAGGAGTTCGATAACGATGAGCTGCTGGCCCGCCGTTATGACCGCTTGATGAGCTACGGTCTGTAAGCTGCGTCGCCCGATTGCTTCCACGTCTTGCGGGCTTCTGCCCGGAAGGCGTGGGAGCGAACCTGTTCGCGAAAGGACTGGCTTGAGCACTGAAGCGTTTAGTGTGCGAACCCGCCAGACCGGTGAAAAACACCCATGACCACTCCATCACGCGCCGGTCATGATCTTTCTGTCAGGCTTCTTCAAGTTCTGGCCCCCTGGCGCAATGCGCCTGTCTGGCATGTCGGTTTCTCCGGCGGCCTCGACTCAACCGTGCTTTTGCATCTTCTGGCTGAACTCGCCGGCCGCGAAACCCTGCCTGCGCTCAACGCAATCCATGTGCACCACGGTCTGCAGACCGCTGCCGATGCCTGGCCAGAGCATTGTCAGCAGGTCTGCAAGGCGCTCGGCGTGGCATTCGAGTCTGTTCGCGTTCAGGTCGAGCCCGCTGCAAGTCTCGAGCAGGCTGCCCGTCAGGCGCGTTACGGCGCCTTCACTGAGCGGCTGGGTGAGGGTGAGGTGCTGCTGACCGGGCAGCATCGCGATGATCAGGCCGAGACCCTGCTGTTCCGTCTGCTGCGCGGCGCAGGCGTGCGTGGTCTGGCTGCCATGCCCGATCAGCGGGTGCTGGGCCGTGGGCATCTGCTGAGGCCGCTGCTGGATGTATCGCGTATGCAACTGGAAGATTACGCGCGTCGACATGGACTGAACTGGATCGAAGATCCCAGCAATGACGATCAGCAGTTTTCGCGCAATTTTCTGCGCAATCAGGTACTGCCGTTGCTGACCTCCAGATGGCCGCAGGCAGCCGCCAGCCTGGCACGTACCGCACACCACCTCGGCGAAGCGCAGCAATTGCTCGATGAGCTTGCGCTGCAGGATATTGCCAATGCTCAGGCGGCTACGTCGTTCGGCTGGGTTGGCCTGCCGGTGTTGAGTCTCGGGCCGATTGCCGCTTTGTCCGCAGCCCGGCAGCGCAATGCAGTGCGTCATTGGCTTGCGCCACTGACGCGTCTGCCGGACACCGATCACTGGGCTGGCTGGGAGGCGTTGCGCGATGCGGCGCAGGACACGGGTCCGCTGTGGCGGCTCGCCGATGGAACGTTGCACAGGGCGCAGGGCTGCATCTGGTGGGTGCCGGCTGCCTGGGAGCGGCTCTGTCATCAGGCAATGGACTGGACGGACCCTGGTGTGGCGCTGGACTTGCCCGGCAATGGCCGCGTGGTTCTGGAAGGCGAGGCGCCGTCGGGGTGTCTGCAAGTCCGCTATCGGCAGGGCGGTGAAGTGTTACGCCTGGACGGGCGTGGCAGCCGTGATCTCAAGCGCCTGCTCAACGAGCAGTCAGTACCGGCGTTTCTGCGCGGCAGATTGCCGCTGCTCTACCTCGATAACGTGCTGCTGGCCGTCGCCAACCTGCCTGGACTGGACGGTTCGCCCAATGAAAACTGGCGTTTGCGCTGGGTTGCGCCGACCGGCGACCAAAGTTTGAGCTGAAAGGCCCTTTCAGGTAGACTACGCTCCCTTCTTGATACAGCTTCTGTCGGTTCTTTTGAAACGACATGAGTTGCCGGTTACCAACCAGTATTTACTGGGTAATTCTTAAAATGTAGCGCACACCACACTGGCTTCGGCCGGTCGGTTTCAACGCAGCAGTTTCGGGAGTGCACCGTGAATTTTGTCGGTAATCGGGGGCTTCGGCCTTCCTTCGCTATCCCCGGCGGCTCTGACCGCTTTAACGCAGACTTCTAGGGTTTTTCATGACGCGCTACATCTTCGTCACGGGCGGTGTTGTTTCTTCATTGGGGAAAGGCATTGCCTCGGCTTCATTGGCGGCCATCCTGGAGGCGCGGGGACTCAAGGTCACCATGCTCAAACTGGATCCCTACATCAACGTGGACCCAGGCACCATGAGCCCGTTCCAGCACGGTGAGGTGTTCGTCACTCACGACGGCGCCGAGACCGACCTGGACCTTGGTCACTACGAGCGGTTCATCCGCACCACCATGACCCAGAACAACAACTTCACCACCGGCCGTGTGTACGAGCACGTCCTGCGCAAAGAGCGCCGTGGTGATTACCTGGGCGCGACCATTCAGGTCATCCCGCACATCACCGATGAAATCAAGCGCCGTATCATCAAGGGTGCAGGCGATGCCGATGTGGCGCTGGTCGAGATCGGCGGTACCGTAGGCGACATCGAGTCCCAACCGTTCCTTGAAGCCATCCGCCAGTTGCGTTTCGAAGTCGGCGCACGCCGCGCAATGCTGATGCACCTGACGCTGGTGCCGTACATCGCTACTGCCGGCGAGACCAAGACCAAGCCGACCCAGCATTCGGTGAAGGAACTGCGCTCCATCGGCCTGCAGCCTGATGTGCTGGTCTGCCGCTCCGATCACCCGATCGACGTTTCCTCGCGTCGCAAGATCGCTCAGTTCACCAACGTCGAAGAGCGTGCGGTCATCGCCCTCGAAGACGCGGACACCATCTACAAGATCCCGGGCATTCTGCATTCGCAAGGCCTGGACGATTTTGTGGTCGAGCGCTTCGGTCTGCAATGTGGTGGTGCCGACCTGTCCGAATGGGACAAGGTCGTCGACGCCAAGCTCAACCCGGAACACGAAGTGACCATCGCGATGGTCGGCAAGTACATGGAGCTGCTCGACGCCTACAAGTCGTTGATCGAAGCCATGAGCCACGCCGGTATCACCAATCGCACCAAGGTCAACCTGCGCTACATCGACTCTGAAGACATTGAAAACCAGGGCACCGGCCTGCTGGAAGGCGTGGACGCGATCCTGGTTCCGGGTGGCTTCGGTCTGCGCGGCGTCGAAGGCAAGATCACTGCCGTTCAGTTCGCCCGTGAGAACAAGGTTCCGTACCTCGGCATCTGCCTGGGCATGCAGGTCGCGGTCATCGAGTTCGCGCGTAACGTGCTGGGCTGGAAAGACGCCAACTCCACCGAGTTCGACCGTACCAGCGCACACGCTGTAGTGGGTCTGATCACCGAATGGGAAG
Organism: Pseudomonas sp. MWU16-30316; assembly: GCF_020515645.1. Taxonomy (NCBI): domain Bacteria; kingdom Pseudomonadati; phylum Pseudomonadota; class Gammaproteobacteria; order Pseudomonadales; family Pseudomonadaceae; genus Pseudomonas; species Pseudomonas sp. MWU16-30316. The sequence continues at coordinate 570,286 of NZ_JAIZAZ010000002.1, forward strand.
ACGCCACCGGTGCAGTCGAAACCCGTACCGAAAGCTCCGATCTGGGCGGCACCATGCGTCTGGGCGCGCAAGAGTGCCAGCTTGAAGCCGGTTCGCTGGTCCACGATTGCTACACCAAGGACGTGATCGTCGAACGTCATCGTCATCGCTATGAAGTGAACAACAACCTGTTGCCGCAACTGATCGAGGCGGGCCTGAAGATCTCCGGCCGCTCGGGCGATGGCGCACTGGTTGAAGTGGTCGAAGCACCGGATCATCCATGGTTCGTCGCTTGCCAGTTCCACCCGGAATTCACCTCAACGCCCCGTGACGGTCATCCGCTGTTCAGCGGCTTCGTCAAGGCGGCATTGGCTCAACATCAGAAAAATTCCTGACAGGGACTGCAGACATGGCTCAGAAAATCATCCGCGTAGGTTCGATCGAGATCGCCAACGACAAGCCAATGGTGCTGTTCGGCGGCATGAACGTACTCGAATCCCGGGATATGGCCATGCAGGTCTGTGAAGAATACGTAAAGGTCACCGAAAAGCTCGGTATCCCTTACGTGTTCAAGGCCAGCTTCGACAAGGCCAACCGCTCTTCGGTGAACTCCTACCGTGGGCCGGGCCTTGAAGAAGGCATGCGTATTTTCGAAGAGATCAAGCGCACCTTCAACGTGCCGCTGATCACCGATGTTCACGAGCCTCATCAGGCCGCCGTGGTGGCCGAAGTCTGCGACATCATTCAACTGCCGGCTTTCCTGTCGCGGCAGACCGATCTGGTCGTCGCGATGGCGAAAACCGGTGCAGTCATCAACATCAAGAAAGCCCAGTTCCTTGCACCCCAGGAAATGAAACACATCCTGACCAAGTGCGAAGAGGCGGGGAACGATCAGTTGATTCTCTGTGAGCGGGGCTCCAGCTTCGGTTACAACAATCTGGTCGTGGACATGCTTGGCTTTGGCATCATGAAGCAGTTCGAGTACCCGATCCTGTTCGACGTGACCCATGCCCTGCAGATGCCGGGCGGTCGTTCCGATTCTGCGGGCGGGCGCCGCGCCCAGGTGCTGGATCTTGCCAAGGCCGGTATCAGTCAGAATCTGGCCGGTCTGTTCCTTGAAGCCCATCCGGATCCTGACAACGCCAAATGCGACGGGCCATGTGCCCTGCGTCTGGACAAGCTCGAGCCGTTTCTGGCCCAACTCAAGTCCCTGGATGAACTTGTAAAGAGTTTTCCGATCGTAGAGACCGCTTGAACAGGGTTCTCCGGTAAAGTGCCGTTCCCCGTCATCCGTGACGGGGTTGTCGCATTCAGACCTGCCTTTTCCTGCGTCTGATTGCGAGCATTGTTTTCCCAGCTGCGTCGTTTTCGTCAATCTTGGAGTGTTTACAACAATGGCAAAAATCGTCGACATCAAAGGTCGTGAAGTTCTCGACTCCCGTGGCAATCCCACCGTGGAAGCAGATGTGCTCCTCGATAACGGCATCATCGGCAGCGCCTGCGCGCCGTCCGGTGCTTCAACCGGCTCGCGCGAAGCGCTGGAGCTGCGTGATGGCGACAAGAGCCGTTACATGGGCAAGGGCGTTCTGAAAGCTGTGGCCAACATCAATGGCCCTATCCGTGACCTGCTTCTGGGCAAGGATCCGGTCGACCAGAAGGCGCTGGATCACGCGATGATCGAGCTGGACGGCACCGAAAACAAGGCAAGCCTGGGCGCAAACGCCATCCTCGCGGTCTCCCTGGCAGCTGCCAAGGCGGCGGCACAGGATCAGGACCTGCCGCTGTACGCGCATATCGCCAACCTCAATGGCACCCCGGGTGTGTACTCCATGCCGGTGCCGATGATGAACATCATCAACGGTGGCGAGCATGCCGATAACAACATCGACATCCAGGAATTCATGATCCAGCCTGTCGGCGCCAAGTCCTTCGCTGAAGGCCTGCGCTGGGGCACCGAGATTTTCCATCACCTCAAGGCGGTCCTCAAGGCGCGTGGCCTGAACACCGCAGTGGGTGACGAAGGTGGCTTCGCGCCTAACCTGGCATCCAACAAGGAAGCGCTCGACGCTATCGCCGAGGCTGTTGCCAATGCGGGTTATACGCTGGGCACCGACGTGACCCTGGCGCTGGACTGCGCAGCGAGCGAGTTCTACAAGAACGGCAAGTACAAACTGAGCGAAGAGGGCGAATACAGCTCTGCCGAGTTCGCCGAATACCTTGCCGAGCTGACTCGCAAGCACCCGATCATTTCCATCGAAGACGGTCTGGACGAGTCCGACTGGGATGGCTGGAAAATCCTCACCGACAAGATCGGCGAGAAAACCCAGCTGGTGGGTGACGACCTGTTCGTGACCAACACCAAGATCCTCAAGGAAGGCATCGACAAGAAGATCGCCAACTCGATCCTGATCAAGTTCAACCAGATCGGCACGCTGACCGAAACCCTGGAAGCCATTCAGATGGCCAAGGCTGCCGGTTACACGGCGATCATCTCTCACCGTTCCGGCGAGACCGAAGATTCGACCATTGCCGACCTGGCTGTGGGCACCTCTGCCGGTCAGATCAAAACCGGTTCGCTGTGCCGCTCCGACCGCGTGTCCAAGTACAACCAATTGCTGCGCATCGAGGAGCAATTGGGCTCCAAGGCTGTGTATCGTGGTCGTGCCGAGTTTCGCGGCTGAGCCATAGATGGTAAAAAGACGCAGAGTGCTGCACGGATTCGAGTCCCCTGACTTGCCCGTGCAGCTCCGATGCTGACGCTCCGCGGTAATCTGGAGTGATTGAGCCTGGCTTATGTCAGGCTCAATGCCCTCAGTCGTTTGTTGTTCACGTTGGCTCTGCTGTCTTTTTTACTGGGTACCTGATATTTCAATGCGCAGTCCTAACTGGTTGTTCCTCGTCCTGCTCCTGTTGCTGGCTGGCTTGCAGTACCGCCTTTGGGTCGGTAACGGAAGCCTTGCGCAAGTGGCCAGCCTGACTCAGCAGATTGCCGACCAGCATGCTGAAAATCAGGTGCTGCTGGAGCGCAACCGCGTGCTTGATGCCGAGGTCATGGAATTGAAAAAAGGTCTGGAAACCGTCGAAGAGCGTGCCCGACATGAATTGGGCATGGTCAAGGACGGCGAAACCCTTTACCAGCTCGCGCAATAATCAAGTTGGTGCGATGAAAGACTTTCTTCCTGCCTTCTGGGCAGTGATACCTGCAGCGGGCATTGGTGCTCGCATGGCAGCCGACCGTCCCAAGCAGTACCTGCCACTGGGCGGCCTGACAATTCTGGAACACAGCCTGCTTTGCTTTCTCGATCATCCCCGGCTCAAGGGGTTGGTGATCAGTCTGGCTGTGGACGACCCTTACTGGGCTGCATTGCCCTGCGCGCATGACACTCGCATTCAGCGCGTGGACGGCGGCAGCGAGCGCTCAGGCTCGGTACTCAATGCGCTGCTGCACCTGCATGCGCAGGGCGCCAGTGACAATGACTGGGTGCTGGTTCATGACGCTGCGCGTCCGAACCTGGCGCGCAGCGATCTGGACAATCTGCTCGGCGAACTGGCCGATGACCCTGTCGGCGGCCTGCTGGCCGTGCCGGCCCGCGACACGCTCAAACGTGCCGACAGCAGCGGTCGCGTGCTGGAAACAGTGGATCGCAGCCTGATCTGGCAAGCCTTCACGCCGCAGATGTTTCGTCTTGGTGCCCTGCATCGCGCCCTGGCGGACAGCCTGGTCTCTAACGTCAGCATCACCGATGAGGCATCGGCCATCGAGTGGGCGGGGCAGTCGCCACGCCTGATCGAGGGACGTTCCGACAACATCAAGGTCACGCGTCCCGAAGACCTGGAGTGGCTGCGCCAGCGCCGCAGCAAGTTCGGGCGCCAGGTTTCCGCTACTGGCGATACTCATCCCTCATCGCCAACCCCTCCTTAAGATAATCCACCAGCTTGCGCACCTTGGGTGACAGGTGCCTTTGCTGCGGATAGAGCGCCCATACTGCAGTGTTAGGCGGTTGATGCGCCTCCAGCAATGAAACCAGCGTGCCGTCGTTGAGATGTTTCTGCACGTAGTAATCCGGCAACTGACACAAACCGACTCCGTGCAGCGCGGCATCCAGCACGGCCTGGCCGCTGTTACAGCGCCAGTTGCCTTGTACACGCTGGGAAAACTCACGCCCGTTCTGCTGAAGCTGCCAGGTATCGCTGCCTCCTATCAGGCAATTATGGCGATTCAGTTCCGAAAGGCTGTGCGGTCTGCCGTAACGCTCGATGTAGGACGGCGAAGCGCACAGGTACATCTGCCGTGGCGCGAGGCGGGTCGCGACCAGACGCGAGTCCTGTAACCGGCCAAGCCGAATCGCCAGGTCCATGCCTTCATGAACCAGGTCCAGCGTGTCGTTGCTCAGCTCGATATCGACCCGCAGGTGCGGGTAAACGTCCATGAAACGCGTGACCAGCGGCGTGATGAAGCGCTCGCCATAGGCCACCGCGCAGGTCATGCGCAACAAACCCTTCGGTTCGCTGGCCAGATCGCCCACGGCGCGCAGAGCTTCTTCGCGGCCGTCCTGCAGGCGCTGGCAGTGGTGCAGAAAGGTTTGCCCGGCTTCCGTCAGCGCGACCTTGCGTGTGCTGCGGTAGAGCAGACGGGTCTGCAGGCGCTCTTCAAGACGAACGATTTGACGGCTCACATGCGACGAGGAGACCCCGAGCCGCTGAGCTGCCGCCGTGAACTGCCCGCATTCTGCAACGGCAACGAACTCATCCAGACCTTCCCAGCGATTGGTGTACATCGATTATCCCTGTACAGCATTAATGTTTTGCTTTTAGCCGCATTACTCGTCAATTGGCACTGTACTACACTGCAATCCTTGTTTTTACCCGTCGGAGAAGATTGATGATCAAGTCGCGCGCTGCTGTCGCTTTTGAAGCCAAAAAGCCATTGGAGATCGTTGAAGTCGATGTCGCCATGCCCAAGGCGGGAGAAGTGCTGCTCAGAGTAGTAGCCTCCGGCGTCTGCCACACCGATGCCTACACCCTGTCCGGGGCTGACCCTGAAGGGATTTTCCCGTCGATCCTCGGTCACGAAGGCGGTGCGATTGTCGAAGCGGTGGGAGAGGGCGTGACCTCGGTGATGGTCGGCGACCACGTGATTCCGCTGTACACCCCGGAATGCCGTCAGTGCAAGTTCTGCCGCTCGGGCAAGACCAACCTGTGTCAGGCGATTCGTGCCACTCAGGGTAAGGGCCTGATGCCGGATGGCACCACGCGCTTTTCCTACAAGGGCGAGCCGATTTTCCACTACATGGGCACATCGACCTTCTCCGAGTACACCGTACTGCCGGAAATCTCGGTGGCCAAAATCGACAAGCAGGCACCGCTGGAAAAGGTCTGCCTGCTGGGTTGCGGTGTCACCACCGGTATCGGTGCGGTGCTCAACACCGCCAAGGTCAAGCCTGGCGATACCGTGGCCATCTTCGGCCTGGGCGGTATTGGCCTTTCGGCATTGATCGGTGCGGTCAAAGCCAAGGCAGCTCGAATCATTGCCATCGACATCAACCCGGCCAAGTTCGAAATCGCCAAACAGCTGGGCGCGACTGATTGCGTCAACCCGAAGGATTTCGACCGTCCGATCCAGGAAGTCATTGTCGACATGACCGATGGCGGCGTCGACTTCTCGTTTGAGTGCATCGGTAATGTGCAACTGATGCGTGCAGCGCTGGAATCCTGCCACAAGGGCTGGGGCGAGTCGGTCATCATCGGCGTGGCCGGTGCCGGTCAGGAAATCGCTACTCGTCCGTTCCAGCTGGTGACCGGGCGCGTCTGGCGCGGTTCGGCATTTGGTGGCGTGCGTGGTCGTACCGAATTGCCAAGCTACGTGGACATGGCGCAGACCGGTGAAATCCCGCTGGATACGTTCATCACCCACACCATGGGCCTGGAAGACATCAACAAGGCATTCGACCTGATGCATGAAGGCAAAAGCATCCGCACGGTCATTCATTTTTAAGGAGCAGCGGCAGGCGCTCGGCTTCAAGCAGCAAGCAGGATGCTCTGGTCCATGCCTGCAGCCTGAGGCTTGACGCCTGCAACTGGAGGAAACCCTATGCCTTTGGAAAATATTTCCTGCCAAAAGAGTTTCGGCGGCTGGCACAAGCGCTACAAGCATCATTCTCAAGTGCTCGGTTGCGACATGGTGTTTGCCGTCTACCTGCCGCCACAGGCGGAGCAGGGCGGCAAGCTGCCGGTGTTGTACTGGCTGTCCGGCCTGACCTGCACGGATGAGAACTTCATGCAGAAAGCAGCGGCCCATCGACTGGCGGCCGAGCTGGGCATCATCATCGTGGCGCCTGATACCAGTCCGCGCGGTGCCGACGTGGCAGATGACCCTGACGGCGCCTGGGACTTCGGTCAGGGCGCGGGCTTCTACCTTAACGCTATCGAGCAGCCTTACGCGCGGCATTACCAAATGCATGATTACGTGGTCAAGGAACTGCCGGCGTTGATCGAGGGGCATTTCCCGGCGTCGCAGGTGCGCAGTATCAGCGGCCACTCGATGGGCGGTCACGGCGCGCTGGTCTGCGCATTGCGCAATCCTGGCCGCTATCGCTCGGTGTCGGCGTTTTCGCCGATCAGTAATCCGATCGATTGCCCCTGGGGGCAAAAGGCATTCTCCCGTTATCTGGGCGAAGACCGTTCTCGCTGGCGCGAGTGGGATGCCAGCGTGCTGATTGCGCAGGCGTCCGAAAAGCTGCCGACCCTGGTCGATCAGGGCGATCGTGATGATTTTCTGGTCAACCAGCTCAAACCCGAGGTGCTGGTTCAGGCGGCCAAGGCTGCGGATTACCCGCTGACCCTGCGCATGCAGCCAGGTTACGACCACAGCTATTTCTTCATCGCCAGCTTCATCGAAGACCATCTCAGGCATCACGCTGCAGCCTTGAACAGCTAACGCGCGCCAAAGCAGGTAGAATCACGCCCTGACTTTTTTCAGGGCGTTTTTTTTATGCGTATTGGCCATGGCTATGATGTGCACCGTTTCGCTGAAGGCGACTTCATTACCTTGGGCGGCGTGCGGATTGCACACGGGTTCGGCCTGCTGGCCCATTCCGATGGCGATGTCCTGCTGCATGCCTTGAGCGACGCGCTTCTGGGCGCCGCAGCGCTGGGCGATATCGGCAAGCACTTTCCTGACACCGACCCGCGGTTCAAGGGCGCCGACAGCCGCGTGCTGCTGCGTCATGTCCTCACGCTGATCCATGGCAAAGGCTGGAAGGTCGGTAATGTCGACGCGACCATCGTCGCTCAGGCACCGAAAATGGCACCGCACATCGATGCCATGCGTGCATTGATCGCCGAAGACCTTCAGGTTGAGCTGGATCAGGTCAACGTCAAGGCCACAACGACCGAAAAGCTTGGCTTTACCGGGCGTGAAGAAGGCATCGCGGTGCATGCCGTTGCGTTGTTGCTGCGCGCATGAATGAACTTGAACTGCTGGGCCCGCGAGCTTACGGCGATGCACTGGGGCGTGCAGTGCTCAAGGCGACTGCCGAAGACTTTCAGGTCGATGAAGTGCTGGACATTCCGCTTTCCGGGGATGGCGAGCACTTGTGGCTATGGGTCGAGAAACGCGGCCTGAACACGGAAGAGGCGGCGCGCCGGCTGGCCCGGGCTGCGGGCGTTCAGTTGCGCACAGTCAGCTACGCCGGTCTCAAGGATCGCCAGGCATTGACCCGTCAGTGGTTCAGTATTCAACTGCCGGGCAAGGCCGATCCTGATCTGTCTGCTGCGCAGGACGACACGCTGAAGATTCTCAAAAGCGGTCGTCACAAACGCAAGCTGCAACGTGGCGCCCATGCGGCCAATGGCTTCACCCTGCGTCTGACTCAGCTGGATGCAGATCAGGGCGCGTTGAATCAGCGCCTTGAAACCATTGCCCGGCAGGGCATCCCCAATTATTTCGGCACGCAGCGTTTTGGCTATCAGGGCGGAAATCTTGGCGAGGCACGCGATTACGCCGCCCGCAAGGCGCTGCCTGAGCAGCGCGCCGTGCGTTCGCGACTGTTGTCCACGGCGCGCAGTTACCTGTTCAACCGGGTGTTGGCCGCCCGGGTTGCCGATGGCAGCTGGCAGAAGGCTCAGGTCGGGGATTTGCTTGCGTTCACCGACAGTCGCAGTTTTTTCCCGGCCGGATTGGATGAATGCAGCGATCCTCGTCTGGCGATCCTCGATCTGCACCCCACCGGTCCTCAGTGGGGTGAAGGCCCTTCGCCAGCTGGCGGTGCGACGGCAGCGCTGGAAAATACCGTTGCCGATGACGAATCCGTGTTGCGTGACTGGCTGGTCAGAGCGGGCATGGAGCACGAACGTCGCATCCTGCGACTGCCCATTGGGCGGCTGACGTGGCATTATCCCGAGTCTGACATTCTGCAACTGGAATTCGTCCTTCCGCCCGGATGCTTTGCGACCGTCTTGGTACGCGAACTCATCGATCTGGTGCCGGTTGGGCAGACGGACAGCTCATGCGTATTCTGATATCAAATGATGACGGGGTGAATGCGCCCGGTCTTGTCGCGCTCCATGCGGCGTTGGCGAACTACGCCGACTGCGTGGTGATTGCGCCTGATCAGGACAAAAGTGGTGCCAGCAGTTCTCTGACACTCGACCGGCCCTTGCATCCGCACACCCTGGAAAACGGCTTCATCAGTGTCAACGGTACGCCCACCGATTGTGTGCATCTGGGCATTCACGGGCTACTGGAGCGGCAACCGGACATGGTGGTTTCAGGCATTAACCTGGGGGCTAATCTGGGCGACGATGTACTGTATTCCGGAACGGTCGCCGCAGCGCTTGAAGGGCGTTTTCTGCAGCGCCCGTCGTTTGCCTTTTCGTTTCTGTCACGTCAGCCGGATAATCTGGCGACGGCGGCGCATTACGCGCGCTTGCTGGTCGAGGCCCATGAGCAACTCGACCTGCCACCCCGCACGGTATTGAACGTGAATATTCCCAACCTGCCGCTCGAGCACATCCGCGGCATTCAACTGACCCGATTGGGGCATCGTGCCCGCGCTGCGGCGCCGATCAAGGTCGTCGACCCGCGTGGCCGCGCTGGCTACTGGATCGCTGCTGCCGGTGATGTCGAGGACGGCGGCGCCGGGACCGACTTTCATGCGGTCGTACAAGGCTATGTATCGATCACGCCGTTGCAGCTGGATAGAACCTATCAGGACGGATTCAGCAGCCTGAACACCTGGCTGGAGGGACTTCGTTGATGTCACGCGAGCAGGATGATTTATTGCGTCGAGGGATCGGAATGACATCGCAGCGTACCCGCGAGCGTCTGATTCAGCGCCTCTGTGAAGAGGGCATTTCCAACCAGCGGGTACTGGACGTCATTCGCAAGACGCCACGGCATCTGTTTGTCGATGAAGCGCTGGCGCATCGCGCCTACGAAGACACCGCATTGCCCATCGGTCACAACCAGACCATTTCCCAGCCTTACATGGTCGCGCGGATGAGCGAGCTGCTGTTGGCAGCCGGGCCGCTGGACAAGGTCATGGAGATCGGTACGGGGTCAGGCTATCAGACTGCTGTGCTGGCGCAGCTGGTAGAACGAGTGTTCTCGGTCGAGCGCATCAAGGTGCTTCAGGATCGCGCCAAGGAACGTCTGGTCGAGCTCAATCTGCGCAACGTGGTGTTCCGCTGGGGTGACGGCTGGGAAGGCTGGCCAGCCCTGGCGCCCTATAACGGCATCATCGTCACGGCGGTGGCAACCGATGTACCGCAGGCATTGCTCGATCAGCTGGCACCGGGAGGCCGTCTGGTCATTCCCGTGGGCTCGGGGGAGGTTCAGCAGTTGATGCTGATCATCCGTGAGGAACACGGTTTTTCCCGGCACGTGCTGGGGGCTGTGCGCTTCGTGCCATTGCTCAATGGACCCATCGCTTGAAGATTGTCTGCGGTAAACAATGAATTCTGGCGTCAGTCATCTGTCTACAGCGCGCGGCCCGGAATGTTGAATGGCCTGATGGCATCATTTCCATGCAGCTGATTGATACTTAACAGCGTTTTTCAGCGGATATCACTGGCTGCCCGTCGCTATTACGGCACAATAGGCATCTTTTTTGAATTCAGTCACCAGTAAAGGGAGTGGCGGGTGAGTCTCACAGTCATTCAGCAGCTCAGGTCTTCAAGAAGTTATCAGCGTCTGGTGATTGGCATTGCTCTCAGTGTCCTTTTGGTCGGCTGCTCCAGCTCGCCCTCAGGCGGCGTTCGCGTCGTTGATCGCAACGGCAATGCCGTGGCCCAGCGTCCGACGGTGACCACTGGCCAATACGTGGTCAGGCGCGGTGACACACTTTTTTCCATTGCATTTCGTTACGGCTGGGACTGGAAGGCGCTGGCTGCCCGTAACCAGATCCCGGAGCCGTTTACCATCAAGCCTGGTCAGACAATTCGCTTTGACGGACGCTCCTCTTCAACACCGAGCGTGGTTTCAACGTCGGGCGCCGGGCGTCCAGTGACGTCCACGTCAACCACTACCAGCAGTTCCGGATCCGTCAAAACCACGGTTATGTCCAAACCTGTTGCGGTTGTACCTGTGGTTATACCTCCCTCGGCGACCACCGGGACAGGCCCGGCCGGCAAGTCCCCGACAGGTTGGACCTGGCCTTCGAGTGGCATTTTGATAGGAAAATTTTCCTCAAACGGCAGTTTGAATAAAGGAATTGATATCGCTGGTGATTTGGGACAGCCTGTTTTGGCAGCGTCTGATGGTTCAGTTGTTTACGCCGGAAGTGGATTACGGGGCTACGGCGAATTGATCATCATCAAACACAGCGATACCTACGTCAGTGCCTACGGTCATAACCGCAGGCTTTTGGTACGGGAAGGACAACAGGTCAAGGCAGGGCAGACGATTGCCGAAATGGGGTCAACAGGAACTGACCGGGTGAAACTGCATTTTGAGATTCGCCGCCAAGGGAAACCTGTAGATCCGTTAGGATTCTTGCCACGTCGTTGATAGTTGCCAGCCTGTTCCAGGCGTAATAGGAACAGGCTCAAGCGTTGCCATGGAACCAGGCGATGCTGGAGCTTGAGGTCGAACTCACCAAAGGACTAAAACAATGGCTCTTGGCAACGAAGCGCCGGAGTTTGACATCGATGATGAAGTGCTCCTTATGGAAGCCGGCATTGTCCTGAAGGAAGCGTCAAACGAGAAGCAGCCAGCCGCTGTCTCGGGACGTACCAAGGTCAAGCAATCAACATCGCTCAAACAACACAAGTACATTGACTACACGCGGGCGCTTGATGCTACCCAGCTGTACCTCAATGAAATCGGTTTTTCTCCTCTATTGTCCCCGGAAGAAGAAGTGCATTTTGCGCGTCTGTCGCAAAGTGGAGATCCGGCCGGGCGCAAACGCATGATTGAAAGCAATCTGCGGCTGGTAGTGAAAATTGCCAGACGCTATGTCAATCGTGGGCTGTCATTGCTTGATCTGATCGAGGAGGGCAACCTGGGGTTGATCAGGGCGGTTGAGAAGTTCGACCCGGAGCGCGGTTTTCGTTTCTCTACCTACGCCACCTGGTGGATTCGTCAGACCATTGAACGCGCGATCATGAATCAGACGCGGACCATCCGACTGCCGATTCATGTGGTCAAGGAGCTGAACGTTTATCTGCGTGCGGCCAGAGAGCTGACCCAGAAGCTGGATCACGAACCTTCTCCTGAAGAGATCGCCAACCTGCTGGAAAGACCGGTAGGCGAGGTCAAGCGCATGCTGGGCTTGAACGAGCGTGTTTCGTCAGTGGACGTTTCGCTGGGCCCGGATTCGGACAAGACGCTGCTCGATACCTTGACCGACGACCGTCCGACAGACCCCTGCGAGTTGCTGCAGGACGACGATCTCTCACAGAGTATCGATCAATGGCTGTCTGAACTGACCGAGAAGCAGCGCGAGGTGGTGATTCGCCGCTTCGGTTTGCGCGGGCATGAAAGCAGCACGCTTGAAGATGTAGGGCTTGAGATCGGCCTGACGCGTGAGCGTGTAAGGCAGATTCAGGTTGAAGGACTCAAGCGTCTGCGTGAGATCCTCGAGAAAAATGGTCTGTCCAGCGAATCCCTCTTCCAGTAATCCCCCCTCTGCAGCATCCATCCAGGGCCGATATAACACAGTGTGTGTATATCGGCCTTTTTATATGTCTTTCGTCATTTCAATATTGCTGCTCACGGGACCCGCCAATACGGTTTTGCCTGTTCAATCTCGCGGTCGGTGTACTTGGAAGGTTCAAAGCCTGTAAGTCATTGCGCACGCTTGCTGTAAGTCATTCAGGTAATCGGAGTAAGGCTAGTCGCCAATTTCACGGTTTTTTCGTTGCAAGGCTTTGTTTTAGAAAAGGTTTTAATCCTGTAAAACAATCGACCGGGAAATATTCTGGAGCGTTTCGGGTGTTGCTCTCCAGGGTTAAATCTCTAATATCGAAGCTGTGCCAACGGACAGGCACGGGCCATCAAGGATGACGGTCAAGGACATCGCGGGATGCGATTCATCAGGATGATGACAAGGGAATACAGGGATCAGGGAAAAACGTGGGCGGGTTATACCGCCCCTTTTTTTGTCTGCAGAAAAGCGCATTCAATAAAAAAGGCCCTCTTGAGGGCCTTTTGTCTGTCTGGAATCTAGCGTTCCAGATCAGCGATCTTGCCGGTTTTGCCATCCCACTCTGCCGCTTCCGGCATAGCGTCTTTCTTTTCGGTGATATTGGGCCAGACTTCGGCAAGCTCGGCGTTGAGCTCGATGAAGTTTTCCATGCCGGCAGGGATCTCGTCTTCCGAGTAAATGGCTACGGCAGGGCACTCTGGCTCGCAGAGCGCGCAGTCGATGCACTCGTCCGGGTGGATCACCAGGAAATTCGGGCCTTCGTAAAAGCAGTCCACCGGACAGACTTCTACGCAGTCGGTGTACTTGCACTTGATGCAGTTGTCGGTGACGACGAAGGTCATTTCTAATTTTCTCCTCAGGCGGCTGCGGCAGAGCCCTTCCAGACAGGGGTGCCAGGTTCGGGAGGTTTCCCGGCCCTATGAAAACACGTGCTTTTGGTGGGTGGCCTTGAAGCGGTAAGACTGCGGCGTCTGCTACCTGTCCCTGCTACCTACCGATGGTTCGCTGCATTTTCACGCGGCTCGAAAAACGCCTCGACCAGGCTAAAAGCCGAGAGCGTCCCAAACCGCGCGGGATTCTAACAGTATGTAACGCTTCGCGTCACAGGCGAGTTTGCAATGTGTATAGCAAATCCAGCGCCTGCCGCGGGGTCATATCGTCGACCTTGACCTTCGACAGCTCGTCGAGCACCGGGTGCGGCAGACTTGCGAACATATCGCTCTGCTGCGGGACTGCGGGCTTGCCGGGTTTGGCGCGCGGCTGCTCGTGCGGCAGGCTGGTGGTTTCCAGACGCTGCAAGTGTTCCTTGGCGCGGCTGATGACCTTGCCCGGCACCCCGGCCAGTTGCGCCACGGCCAGACCGTAGCTCTGGCTCGCAGGCCCTGGCAGGACGCGGTGCAGGAACACGATGCGCTCATTATGCTCGGTGGCGTTGAGGTGCACATTGGTCACCAGCGGTTCGCTTTCCGGCAACACCGTCAGTTCGAAATAGTGCGTGGCGAACAGTGTATAGGCGCGCAGCTGCGCGAGGCACTCGGCTGCCGCCCAGGCCAGCGAAAGGCCGTCGAAAGTACTGGTGCCGCGCCCCACTTCGTCCATCAGCACCAGACTTTTATCGGTAGCGTTGTGCAGGATGTTTGCCGTTTCGCTCATTTCGACCATGAACGTCGAGCGTCCTCCCGCCAGGTCGTCGCTGGAGCCGATGCGCGTGAAGATCCGGTCGACCAGCGACAGTTCGCAGCTGGCAGCGGGCACGAAGCTGCCGATATGGGCCAGCAGCACGATCAGCGCCGTCTGACGCATATAGGTCGATTTACCGCCCATGTTCGGGCCGGTGATGACCAGCATGCGAGTGCTGTCGTCCAGCGCCAGGTCGTTGGCAACGAAAGGCGTGCTCAGAACCTGTTCCACCACCGGATGACGGCCTTGCTCGATGCGCATGCAGGGTTCGGCGACAAAGCGTGGGCAATTGAGGTCCAGATTCAGCGCGCGCTCCGCAAGGTTGCTCAACACGTCCAGTTCGGCCAGCGCCGCCGCCGTATCCTGAAGCGGCGCAAGATGACCGATCAGGTCTTCGAGGAGCGTTTCGTAGAGCATCTTTTCCCGAGCCAAGGCGCGGCTCTTGGCCGACAACGCCTTGTCTTCGAACTCCTTGAGCTCGGGCGTGATAAAGCGCTCGGCGCCCTTCAGGGTCTGGCGGCGTATGTAATCAGCCGGCGCCTGCTCGGCCTGCTTGCTTGGCAGCTCGATAAAGTAGCCATGTACGCGGTTGTAGCCGACTTTCAGGTTGCCGAGACCGGTGCGGGCTTTTTCGCGGGCTTCCAGGTCGATCAGGAACTGGCCGGCGTTTTCGCTCAGAGACTGCAGATCATCCAGCTCAGCGTCGTAGCCAGTCTTCAAAACGCCACCGTCACGAATGACGGCTGGCGGGTTGTCGATGATCGCGCGCTGCAGCAGATCGGCCAGCTCGGGATAGGTGCTGGCGGTCTGCGCAAGTTGCTGCAGATGCGGCGCTTCCAGATCGGTCATCGCCTGTTGCAACTCGGGCAGGGCGCTCAGGGCGTCGCGCAGGCGAGCGAGGTCACGTGGCCGCGCGTTACGCAGGCCGATGCGCGCCAGAATCCGCTCAATGTCGCCGATTTCCTTGAGCTGTGGCTGCAGGTTTTCAAAGCGATAGCGTTCCAGAAAACAGGTGATCGACGTCTGGCGTGCCTGAAGGATGGTCAGGTCGCGCAATGGCCGGTTCAGCCAGCGGGTCAGTAACCGTGTCCCCATTGCGGTCTGGCAGCGGTCCATGACCGATTGCAGGGTGTTGTCACGGCCTCCGGACAGGTTGGTGTCCAGTTCCAGATTACGGCGACTGGCGGCATCGAGGATCACGGTATCGTCGAGACGTTCGTGACGCAGGCTGCGCAGATGGGGCAGGGCGGTACGCTGGGTTTCCTTGGCATAGCTCAGCAGGCAGCCGGCAGCACCGATGGCCAGCGTCAGGTTTTCGCAACCGAAACCCTTCAGGTCCTGGGTTGCAAACTGCTGACACAAACTTTTATGCGCTGAGTCGCGCTCGAAATCCCAAGGCGCGCGACGTCGAGAACCACGGCGCTTCTCGGCAGGCAGACCTTGTGGCCAGTCGTCCGGGATCAACAGCTCGACCGGGTTGATGCGCTCGAGCTCGGCCAGCAGGTTCTCCCAGCCCTTGATCTCCAGCACACTGAAGTTACCGCTGGTGATATCCAGTACCGCGAGGCCGAACAGACGTTCGTCACCCAGCACGGCGGCGATCAGGTTATCGCGGCGCTCGTCGAGCAGGGCCTCATCGCTGATGGTCCCTGGCGTGATGATCCGCACCACCTGACGATCCACCGGCCCCTTGCTGGTGGCGGGGTCGCCGATCTGCTCGCAGATCACCACTGATTCGCCCAGTTTCACCAGCTTGGCCAGATAACCCTCGGCTGCGTGGTAGGGAATCCCGCACATGGGAATGCTCTGACCTGCCGACTGGCCGCGTGCGGTCAGGGTTATATCCAGCAGCTTGGCGGCTTTCTTCGCGTCTTCGTAGAAGATCTCGTAGAAATCGCCCATGCGATAAAACATCAGCTGATCCAGGTGCTGGTTTTTCAGTTTCCAGTACTGCTGCATCATCGGAGTGTGTGCGGAGAGGTCGGAAATTGCTTTATTCATCAGTGGCTTAGGCAAGTTCTTGAGAGGAGTGAGGCAACCTTGAGACGCGACGGGTGGCCCTTGTCTGAATCAAGGGGCGTCTGCCGGGTATGTGCGATGGCGGCAAGGTTATCACGCTCGACCGGGTGGTGCAGTGACCGCGTGGCTTCCCGCGTATTGGTGACCGGGCGTTTCCAGACAGCCATGCATCCCGATTTGGCGTATAGACTTTCATCGCTGCCACCCGATAACCGGACGGTAACTTATAAAAAAGGACTTTTATATGAAGAACAAACGAGCAAGGGACTCTGTCAGCGGGCGCTTCATTCCTTTGGAAGAAGCCAGAAAAAGGCCGAGAGAAACCACGGTGGAAACGGTCAAAAAGCCCGGGCGCAGGAAAAATGACCAGTAAAGCAGCATGCTCAGCCCCGTTGCGCGGCAGGTGCGCTGCCTCAGGATTCACCTTTACAGGCTTTTTAGCATGAACGATTACACCGAGGATGAGATAACCGGGCTTGCCGATACGCTTGGCAGGCTTCTGGGTGCAATGGGCGCGCAAGTGACCACTGCCGAATCCTGTACGGGGGGCGGAATAGCCGAAGCGATCACGCGCATTGCCGGCAGCTCGGCGTGGTTCGAAGCGGGCTACGTGACCTATTCGAATGCCCAGAAGACCCGCCAGTTAGGGGTGCCCGAGGTGTTGTTCGCACAGGTCGGGGCGGTCAGTCAGCCGGTTGTCGAGGCCATGGTGCGAGGCGCACAGCGTGAAAGCGGTGCACGATTCGCCGTCGCGGTCAGCGGTGTCGCGGGGCCTGGCGGCGGTTCGCCGGACAAACCGGTCGGTACTGTGTGGCTGTGCTGGGGCAAGGATGATGCGCTGATCGCCCGGCGTTGCCACTTCGATGGCGACCGTGATCAGGTCCGTCGACAGACGGTCGAAGCCGCGCTGCACGGGCTGATACAGCTTGCACGCGGAGAAATGCCAAAACAGGGGTAGGCGCGCGCTCACTGCTGTGGAATAATACTGTCTACTTATACAGGTGTTGTGGCCATCAAGGCCCTAATTGAATTTGATTACGTGAGGACTTCAATGGACGACAACAAGAAGAAAGCCTTGGCTGCGGCCTTGGGTCAGATCGAGCGTCAGTTCGGTAAAGGCGCCGTGATGCGCATGGGCGATCATGATCGCCAGGCGATCCCTGCCATCTCCACCGGTTCGCTGGGTCTGGATATCGCACTCGGTATTGGCGGTCTGCCGAAAGGCCGGATCGTGGAAATCTACGGTCCTGAGTCTTCCGGTAAAACCACACTGACGCTGTCGGTCATCGCTCAGGCCCAGAAAATGGGTGCTACCTGTGCCTTTGTCGACGCCGAGCACGCACTGGATCCGGAATACGCCGGCAAGCTGGGCGTCAACGTCGACGACCTGCTGGTTTCGCAGCCGGACACCGGTGAGCAGGCGCTGGAAATCACCGACATGCTGGTGCGCTCCAATGCCATCGACGTGATCGTGGTCGACTCCGTTGCTGCGCTGGTACCCAAGGCAGAGATCGAAGGCGAAATGGGTGATATGCACGTGGGTCTGCAGGCGCGTCTGATGTCGCAGGCGCTGCGCAAGATCACCGGTAACATCAAGAACGCCAATTGCCTGGTGATCTTCATCAACCAGATCCGCATGAAGATCGGCGTGATGTTCGGCAGCCCGGAAACCACCACCGGTGGTAACGCGCTGAAGTTCTACGCTTCGGTACGTCTGGACATCCGCCGTACAGGCGCGGTCAAGGAAGGCGATGAAGTTGTCGGCAGCGAAACCCGCGTCAAGGTCGTGAAGAACAAGGTAGCTCCGCCGTTCCGTCAGGCCGAGTTCCAGATTCTTTACGGCAAGGGTATCTACCTGAACGGTGAAATCGTCGATCTGGCCGTTCTGCATGGTTTTGTCGAGAAGTCCGGCGCCTGGTACAGCTACCAGGGCAGCAAGATTGGTCAGGGCAAGGCCAACTCGGCCAAGTTCCTGGCAGATAACCCGGAAATCTGCAAGGCGCTCGAGAAGCAGATCCGCGACAAGTTGCTGACCCCTGGGGTCGATACCAAGGCTGTCGGCTCACGTGAAGCAGTGGCTGCCGATGACATGTCTGAAGCAGATGTCGATATCTGATAGCCATGCCTGCCGTACTCGATACACCCGTCGCCGTCCGGCGCACTGCAATGGACCTGCTCGCACGTCGCGAGCACGGTCGAGTCGAGCTGACGCGTAAACTGCGTCAGCGCGGCGCTCCCCCCGAGCTTATCGATGCAGCCCTTGATCGTCTGGTCGAGGAAGGTCTGCTCTCTGAATCCCGTTACCTCGAAAGCTTCGTTTCTTACCGGGCACGTTCGGGCTACGGTCCTGTTCGTATTCGCGAAGAGCTGGGTCAGCGAGGCTTGCAACGTGCCGACATTGAGCAGGCGCTCAGGGAGTGCGGCGTTGATTGGCAGGAGAAGCTTCACGAGCTCTGGCAGCGCAAGTTTGCCGGTGCCCTGCCTGTCGATGCGCGCGAGCGGGCCAGGCAGGGGCGTTTTCTGAGTTATCGCGGCTATCCGCTGGAAATGATCGGCCGCTTGTTAAGCGGCCGTGGCGGGGATGACTGATCTATCAGGGCGCTTACTGTGGCGCCCGATTCCGAGCTGCGTCCCTTGTCACTGAAGCGTCTTCCCAGTTTTCCTGTTGATTGATGTAATCCACCAGTTCCCGAAGCCTGCCCTGATTGCGTCCTGTGAAGGTGAACGCCAGTCGTGTCAGGTGACTGAATTGCGCTTCATCGTGCTCTTCGCCCTGATAACTGTGCTGATGAAAGTTTTCATTGATGCACAGGTCAGCGAACGCTTCCTGCATGTGCTCCAGGGCCTGTTCGTTCAGCGCATGATGCATACGGATCACGAACTTGTTTTTCAGCCAGCGGCTGGAATGGAAGTTGGCATAAAACCGGTTGATCTCTTCCACCGCTTCATCGGCGCTGTAGACCAGCCTCATCAGTTTCATGTCGGCTGGCAGAATGTAGTGATTGTCCTGCAACTGATGCTTGATGAAGTCCAGTGCACCTTGCCAGAAACTTCCGCCAGGCGTATCCAGCAATACAACAGGCACCAACGGGCTTTTGCCGGTTTGTATCAATGTCAGCACTTCCAGGGCTTCATCCAGAGTTCCGAAGCCGCCGGGGCATAGCACCAGCGCGTCGGCTTCCTTGACGAAGAACAGCTTGCGTGTGAAGAAGAAGTGGAAGGGCAGCAGGTTTTCGCTGCCCTCCACTGTCGGATTGGCGTGCTGTTCGAAGGGCAGGGTAATGTTGAACCCAAGGCTGTGTTTCAAGCCTGCGCCGGCATGGGCTGCCGCCATGATGCCGCCGCCCGCGCCGGTGATGACCATCATGTCGGAGCGGGCCAGCTTTTCACCCAGCTCTCTGGCCTGTGCGTACAGCGGATGTTCCGCCGGTGTGCGAGCGGAGCCGAATACAGTGACTTTGCGGCGGCCCTTGAAACGCTCGAGCACCCGAAAGGCCTTGTCCAGTTCGCGCAGGGTTTGCAGCGTTATCTTGACGTCCCAGCGGTTGCGGTCATCCTGGGCCATGCGCAACACCGTGAGCATCATGTCGCGGTACAGCGGCAGGTTTTTCGTGCCCGGAGCCACCTCATTGATGTGCTCTTCAATCTGGCTGGTCAGGTCGAGACCGTCGCGTTGGAAGTGTCGGGATAGAAGATCGTCAGGTACATACGGCATTCGGGATTTTTCCTCCTGCTGGATCAATGGCCCGATGGGGCGTGTTGAATCGATGATGTCCCGGTTTGCAGCGAAAGGCTACCCATTCCCTGTTCATTGCCAGGGTGGATTAGTTGCAGGATGTCTTGAGAGTTGCTCGACTGACGCGCCTGAGGGACAGGCGCGCGGGGGAGGTTACATGTCGGATATGGCTTATTGCTTGGGTTTTACAGTGCAGTCGGAAGCCTGAAAGGTTTGCGTCGCAACCGGGCGGTTGGTCTTGTACTCAGTGAACTGATACTTGAGGACGGCACCCTTGGTCATCAACTGGCGGAAACCATTGTTGTGGCAAACGCTGTTGCCTAACTGGTTGCGCATCACGTCCGGATTGGCGCGCATCTGCTGAGCCTGGCCTTCACGAACGCTCAAGTGGTTGATCAACTGGTTGCCGGTGACGGTGTAGCCCTGATCGAGGATGTCTTCGTTGATCGCTCTCGGCGTGCCGACACTGCTTTCCTTAGCGACTTTTTCCAGCATCTTGCTGAGTTCGAACTCCTGTTTCGACGCCGCCTGGGCGCACAGTGGAGCAACGAGCAAAAGCGTAAGGGTGGGTACGATAAGGCGCAGCATTAAACTCTCCTGGTTAAGTAACTGGCCGTTGGACCAGCGACTTCAAAGTGCGTTCCGGGCAGCCCACCGATAGCGCGGGGTGCGATGGCGCAGCAGTATAGAGCAGGAGCCTTCATCGGGCCTAGGCTCTGTACGAAAACAGGCCTGCGGACCGAAAGCGCGTTGAAGTGCCGGGGCTCTGATAAACTGCGCGGACTTTAATCCTGCCGAGTCTTTGTGGTGTCGATGTCTTTCCCCCGCAGGCGTGTCCTGTAATGAGCCATGCCGTTTCCCGCCTGCGCGATGAGCGTCTGGCCCGCAGTACCAGGCCTTTCATTGCCCGAGGCTCGCGCGCGCCGCGCTGCCCGGATTGCCGGGTGATTTTCAGCTATTGCCTGTGCGAATGGCGACCCAGCGTCGCTGCCGAGTCAGGCATCTGCCTGCTGATGTATGACACCGAGCCCTTGAAACCGACCAACACCGGCTGGCTGATCGCCGACGTCATCAAGGACACTCATGCCTTTCTCTGGTCGCGGATAGAGGTCGATGAGCAATTGCTCGCCTTGCTGGATGACCCGCAGTGGCAGCCTTACATCGTTTTTCCCGGTGAGTTTGTTGCCGAGGACCGCGTGGTGAATACGGTTTCGCGCCTGGATGGCAAGCGCCCGCTGTTCATTCTGCTGGATGCCACCTGGACCGAAGCACGCAAGATGTTTCGCAAGAGCCCTTATCTGGAGCGTTTTCCAGTATTGAGTCTGGAGCCCGAGCAGATCTCGCGCTACCGTTTGCGTCGATCAAGGCGCGACGATCACTTCTGCACGGCGGAAGTGGCCGCCCTGTGTCTGGAGCTGGCCGGTGATGCCAGCGCCAGCGGAGTGCTGGATGCTTATCTGGACGTGTTCAGCGCTCATTATCTGGGCGCCAAGTATCAGAATCCGATTGATTCCGACGACGTGGCGCATACCCATTTGAAAGCGTTCATTTGAAGGCTGTTCATAACAAGGGGCTGCCGAAGTCCACTGGTTTGGCTAATTGCCATCTATGTTCTCGGGTATCGACGCTTCGCGCTTGACCGTCATGGCCATGCTGGGCATGCTTGGCGCCGCCTGGAAGCCGATTCATCTGGTCTGGCATTGCGCCGGCGCCCGTTTTGGGTTGCGCACTGCGCGTTCGCCAGCCTCGCTGGGTGGCCGATTCGTCGGTCCCTCACTATAAAAACAGGATCATTACATGACCTACGACATCCTGATCGCCGATGATCATCCCCTGTTTCGCAGTGCGCTGCATCAGGCGCTGAGCATCGGTCTGGGGCCTGACGCACGGCTGGTCGAGGCAGAAAGCATTGCCCAGCTTGAGTCGCGCCTGGCGGAGAAGGCTGATTGGGATCTGGTTCTGCTGGACCTGAACATGCCAGGGGCCTATGGCTTCTCCGGGCTGGTCCTGTTGCGTGGCCAGTATCCGCAGATACCGGTGGTGATGGTCTCGGCGCAGGAAGAAGCCTCCATCGTGGTGCGCTCCAGAGAGTTTGGTGCCAGTGGCTTCATTCCCAAATCCAGCTCGCTGGAAGTCATTCAGCAGGCGGTACGCACGGTGCTTGATGGTGACGTCTGGTGGCCGCCGCAGGTCAATGAAGTGATCAGTGTTTCAGACGAGGCAAAGGCCGCCAGCGCAGGCCTTGCCAGCCTGACGCCGCAGCAGTTTCGAGTGTTGACGATGGTTTGTGAAGGCTTGCTGAACAAGCAGATTGCTTCCGAACTCAGCGTGTCCGAAGCCACCATCAAGGCACATGTCACGGCGATTTTCCGCAAGCTTGGCGTACGCACGCGCACCCAGGCAGCATTGTTGTTACAGCAGCTTGAGTCCATTTCGTCCAGCTGACGGCTTTCAGGTTCCAGTATTCACGCTTTTTTGACCTTTATTGCCTTAGCTTTCCTCATCTTTTTACACAGCAGCCTCTCTATGTCGCCCTTCAAAGGCCAAACCGGTCTGAAACGTATTCTTAATGCCGCAGGTTATTCACTGGACGGTTTATGCGCTGCCTTCAAAGGTGAAGCGGCTTTCCGTCAGTTGGTACTGCTCAACGTGGTCCTGGTCCCGCTGTCGTTTTTTCTGCACGTCAGCAAGGGTGAGCATGCCCTGCTGGTTGCCGTGTGCCTGCTGGCGCTGATCGTCGAGCTGCTCAACTCGGCCGTAGAGGCGGCCATTGACCGCATCTCGCTGGACCTGCACCCGCTGTCCAAGAACGCCAAGGACATGGGCAGCGCTGCCCAGTTCATCGCTCTGAGCATGATCGGTCTGGTGTGGGCGATCATTCTGCTGGGCTGATGCCTTTCGATACAGACGCGTCAATACAGGCTTGGCAGCACGATTTCGTCGCTGCGCTGAACTCCGGCGGTGAATGCGCGGCACAGCTCAAGAAACTCGCGCATGGCTGAGGTCTGGTATTTCTGTTTGTGCCAGATGAAATAGAACTGCCTGGCCAGGTCCAGCTCGGGCGTGGCCAGCTCCACCAGATTGCCGCGACGAAAGGCATCGCGCAGCGCCAGTCTGGAGATGCAGCCAATGCCCAGCCCGGATTCGACTGCACGTTTGATCGCTTCGGTGTGCTCAAGCTCCAGCCGGACATTCAGCCCGTTACGGTGATGACGCATCGCCTGATCGAACGTCAAGCGCGTGCCCGAGCCTTGTTCCCGAAGGATCCAGGCTTCGTGGGTCAACTCTTCCAGCGTTACCTGAGCGCGTTTGGCCAGCGGATGCTGCGGGGCACAGAACACCACAAGTTCGTCTTCGACCCAGGATTGCACTTCGATGTCCGGGTGGCTGCAATCGCCTTCGATGAGGCCCAGATCGATCTCGTAGTGAGCGACCTGTTGCACGATATGCGCTGTGTTCTGGACATGCAGCTTGACCTGGCTTTCCGGGTGGCGCTGCATGTAGCCGCCGATCAGCAGGGTTGCGAGGTAATTGCCGATCGTCAGCGTGGCTCCGACCGCCAGTGAGCCGAAGCCTGATTTGCCATTGAGCAGGTCTTCGATTTCCTTGGCCTGATCGAGCAGCGCGACGGCTTGCGGCAGCAATTGCCTGCCGGTGGCGTTGAGGCTGAGGCGCTTGCCGGCGCGGTCAAATAGCTGGCAGCTCGACTGGCGCTCCAGCTCGGTGATGGAGGTGCTGGCAGCCGACTGCGAAAGCGAAAGCAGTACCGCGGCTTTGGAGACGCTTTCCTGCCGGGCGACGGCCACAAATACCTGGAGCTGACGGAGAGTAAATCGCATATCTATATAACCGATAACCTATATCTTGATAATTCATTTAACAGATATTGTGTCTGCCACTAGAATGTCGCGCAATAGCGCAGTGCTTCTGCGCGCACTATTTTTTCAGGAGTCCTCACGTACATGAGCAACATGAACCACGAGCGTGTCCTCAGCGTCCACCACTGGAACGACACCCTCTTCAGTTTCAAGTGCACCCGCGACCCTGGTTTGCGTTTCGAGAACGGTCAGTTCGTGATGATCGGTCTGCAGCAGCCAAACGGTCGTCCGCTCATGCGTGCTTATTCGATTGCCAGCCCGAACTGGGAAGAGCATCTGGAATTCTTCAGCATCAAGGTGCCGGACGGCCCGCTGACCTCCCAGTTGCAGCACCTCAAGGAAGGTGACGAAATCATCATCAGCAAGAAGCCTACGGGCACGCTGGTGCTGGACGACCTCAAGCCGGGCAAGCATCTTTACCTGCTGAGCACTGGCACCGGCCTTGCGCCGTTCATGAGTGTCATCCAGGATCCCGAAACCTACGAGCGTTTCGAGAAGGTCATCCTCTGCCACGGCGTGCGTTACGTGAATGAAGTCGCCTATCGCGAATTCATCACCGAGCATTTGCCGCAGAATGAATTCTTCGGTGAAGCGCTGCGTGACAAGCTGATCTACTACCCGACGGTCACCCGCGAGCCCTTCGAGAACGAAGGTCGTCTGACCGACCTGATGCGCAGCGGCAAGCTGTTCAGCGACATCGGCCTGCCGCCGATCAACCCGCAGGACGACCGTGCCATGTTGTGCGGCAGCCCAAGCATGCTCGACGAGACCAGTGAAGTGCTCAACAGCTTCGGCCTGACCGTATCGCCGCGTATGCGCGAGCCGGGCGACTATCTGATCGAGCGTGCTTTCGTCGAGAAGTAAACCGGCTGCACAAGACCCGCCTCGTCCTTGACTGGATCAGGCGGGTTTTTGTCGCGCGGGATTTGTCGCCTCGATCAGTTTAGGCAAGCAGCAGCTTCAGGCGAGCAGCACTTCCAGCACGCAAATCACACCCGCTTGCGGGTAGTGCCAACGCACGTCCAGATCCCAGAACTGAGCACCATAGCGACGTTCCGGCGTGGGCAGCTGATAGGCCGGGCGCGGGTCCTGGGCCAGACACTGCTCGATCAGTTCGACCAGCGGCTCATTCAGGCGCAGCGCGTGTTCGCGAGCCTGTTGCAGCGCGGCGTCTTGCCAGTGCACCGGTATCAGGGCTGGCGCAGCACTGGCGATGTAGTTGGTCGCACCGCCAATTGCATCGGCGTAGGGTACGTAGGGCTTGATGTCCAGCACCGGCGTGCCATCCAGCAGGTCGATGCCGGACAGCCAGAGTCGCCCAGGCTCGACCTTGTCCAGCTTGACCACCGACTGGCCGATGCCATTGGGACGATGGGTTGCGCGGGTAGCGAACACGCCCATCGACTGGTTGCCACCCAGGCGCGGCGGGCGCACCTTCAGGCGTGGCTTGTCTTCCAGCGCCAGGTGGAACAGAAACAGCAGCCAGACGTGACTGACCTGTTCCAGCCCCTGAACCGCTTCACCCTGATCAAACGGTGCCACCAACTCCAGCACCCCGCGGGCCGCCGGGGCCAGTTGTGGCTGGCGAGGGATGGCGAATTTCTCCTTGAAGCAGGAGCGCACGAAGCCGACAGGGGAGACCTTGTAGCTCATCGTGGCAGGTTCAGCCGCGCACGCGCAGGGTCAGGCCCTTGAGGAAATTGCGCAGCAGTTGATCGCCACAGGCGCGGTAGTTGGTGTGTCCGACCTTGCGGAACAGGGCGCTCAGTTCTGGTTTGGAAACCGGGAAGTCGACCGATTTGAGGATGGCGTGCATGTCATCTTCTTTCAGTTCGAACGCCACGCGCAGTTTTTTCAGGACGATATTGTTGGTGATCGGCAAATCGATCGGCTGTGGCGGACGGCTTTCGTCCTTGCCACGCTTGAAGTAGACCAGGCCATCAAGGAAGTGCGCCATGATTTCATCGCTGCAATCCAGGTAGCCTTCTTCTTCCTCTTTTTTCATGAACGCGATGACATCGCTTTTCGACACTTCAAAACCGGTCAGTGCGGTGATCTCGACAATCTTGCTGTCGCTGATATCGAGCATGTAGCGCACGCTGCGCAGTACGTCGTTGTTCATCATGAGGCGTGGTTCCTGATAAGTCGTAGGGCAGCGCATGACGGTGGTCATGCGCGCTGTAATAAGGTGGGTGGCGCGAGGGTCAGAACTTTTCCTTGGCCGTCATGTAGCGCCACTGGCCCTCGGGCAGTTTGCCCATGGACACGCCGCCAATACGGATACGGCGGATGGCGACGATCTTCAGGCCGACGGCCTCGCACAGCAGGGCGATGATGCCGGGCTGCGGATTTTTCATCGCAAAGCGCAGGCGGTTCTCGTTCTGCCAGCTGGCTTTCACGGCCGGCAGCTCCTTGCCTTTGTAAGTCAGGCCGTGGTTCAGCCGGTTGAGGCCATGAGCAACCATCTCGCCCGAGATCTCCACCACGTATTCCTGCTCGATCTTGCTGCGGTCATCGGTGAGCTTGCGCAGGATCTTCCAGTCCTGGCTGAACACCATCAAGCCGCTGGCGTTGGCCTGCAGGCTTGAAATCGCCTCAAGGCGCATGAAGTGGCCCTTGAGCGGACGCTTGCTGTAGCTGTGCTCTACGGAAAGCGTGCCCGGAGTGATCATCTGCAAAGCCTCTTCGGCGCTTGCCGAGGCGGGTTTGTGCAGGATGATCGTCACCGGCTCCGGGGCGTCGGCCTTGGCGTCCGGGCTGAGTTCGATTTTCTGGGTGCTGACCTTGAAGTGCGGTTCTTCGATGACCTCGCCGTCCACCGTGACCCAGCCGCCCTCGATAAACAGCTCGGCCTCCCGGCGGGAGCAACCGACCAGCTCGATTAGGCGTTTGGAAAGGCGAATGGGGTCTGTCATGACAAAAAAGCCGTTTGCTAAAATAAAGTCGCCATTGTAACCGTCTGGCGACGGTTAATCGCGGCAACATTGCATCTGCGTTGCAATCGATGTCATTGACGATCGATCAGGCGCATTCTGAGCATGGGGTAAGGCTGGCCCAGGCCATCGACTTCAGAGCGGCTGACAACCTCGAAACCATACCTGCGGTAAAACCCCAACGCCTGCGTATTCTGCTCGTTGACGTCCAGTTCACGGATATTGAACTGCTCGATTGCATGAGCCAGCAACTGCGTGCCCAGCGTCTGGCCGCGATGGTCCGGCTCGATGAACAGAATATCCAGACTGGTCTTGCGCGTGCCCGCAAAGCCGGTGATGTTGAGCTGTTCATCCCGGGTACAGAACAGGGTCACACTGCCCAGATACTGCGGCAGCAGCCCCTTGAGCCGGGTGATGTAGGCGTCTGGCAGAAAGTCATGGGTCGCGCGCACCGAGCGTTCCCATACCTCGGTCAATTCCGGGTAATCGTGGGTATCCGGTGTATACAGCGGCATCTCGCGTCCTCCTTTCAGCTGGTCCTGGATAGACAACAGCCGGAGACAAAAAAGCCCTGCCGGTTAAAGGGCAGGGCTTTCGTTTGCAACCAGGGCGAGCGCTTAGAGCATCTCGGCCCACAGGTCGTATTCGTCGGCATCGGTCACCCGGCACATGATCTTGTCGCCGGGCTGAACGGTACTGCCGTCTTCCAGGCCGATGAACACGTTGCCGTCGATTTCCGGGGCGTCGAAGAAGCAGCGGCCCACGGCACCACGATCGTCGACTTCGTCGATCAGCACTTCGATTTCCTTGCCAATCTTCATCTGCAGGCGCGCAGCGCTGATTGCCTGCTGATGAGCCATGAAACGATCCCAGCGATCCTGCTTGACGTCGTCCGGCACGATGGCCGCGTCCAGCAGATTGGCGGGCGCGCCTTCAACCGGCGAGTACTGGAAGCAGCCAACCCGGTCCAGCTGCGCTTCGGTCAGCCAGTCCAGCAGGTACTGGAAGTCTTCTTCGGTTTCGCCCGGAAAGCCGACGATGAAGGTCGAACGGATGATCAGGTCAGGACACTGCTCACGCCAGTTCTTGATGCGCGCCAGCGTCTTGTCTTCGAAGGCCGGACGCTTCATCAGCTTGAGGATTTTCGGGCTGGCGTGCTGGAACGGGATGTCCAGGTACGGCAGGATCTTGCCAGCGGCCATCAACGGGATCAGTTCGTCGACGTGCGGGTACGGGTAGACATAGTGCAAGCGCACCCAGACGCCCATCGAGCCCAGCGCCTGGCACAGCTCGGTCATGCGGGTCTTGACCGGCTGACCGTCCCAGAAACCGGTACGGTATTTGACGTCAACGCCATAGGCGCTGGTGTCCTGGGAAATGACCAGCAGTTCCTTCACGCCGGATTTTACCAGGCGCTTGGCCTCGTCCAGCACATCGCCCACCGGGCGGCTGACCAGCTTGCCGCGCATCGACGGGATGATGCAGAAGCTGCAACTGTGGTTGCAGCCTTCGGAAATTTTCAGATACGCGTAGTGACGCGGGGTCAGTTTGACACCTTGTGGCGGCACCAGATCGATCAGCGGATTGTGGTCCTGACGGGGCGGCACTACGTCGTGCACGGCGTTGACCACCTGTTCATATTGCTGCGGGCCGGTCACCGACAGCACGCTGGGGTGTACGTCGCGGATGACATTGGCGTCGACGCCCATGCAGCCGGTAACGATGACCTTGCCGTTTTCCTTGATGGCTTCGCCGATCACTTCCAGCGACTCGGCCTTGGCCGTATCGATGAAGCCACAGGTGTTGACCACCACCACGTCGGCGTCCTCGTAGGTCGCAACGACTTCGTAACCTTCCATGCGCAGCTGGGTCAGGATGCGTTCAGAGTCAACGAGTGCCTTTGGGCAACCCAGTGAAACGAATCCAACCTTGGGGGCGGACGGCGTGGTGACGGTGGACATGGCAAACCTCGGCGTGAAGGGCACCCGGACGCGAAGCGCAGGCGCTGACTGGGCGCTTGCTGCGCCTCTGATCAAAAAGTGCGCGATTCTAGCGGTGAGTGGACAGGATGACCAGCGTTTGCATGAGAATTACGACGTACGCGAGACGCAGACGGGGTCAGCGCCCACCCATTCGATCGCATCATGATCGACAGTAGCTTCGGTACACGCAGTGTATTGAGGGACATGGCCGAGGTTGCAGCGTGCGACTGAGACATTCTGAATGCAGTCCAGGCCCGCATGAACGGGCCTGGACTGACTTTCACATGTTCTCAGCGCCGCGGTTCATGCATCGGGCAGCCGTTGTGCTGACTGCGAAAGCCCGCTGAGTGTTCATAGGCCGGCTTGCGTACGCGCATGACGCCGCCCAATGGACGATGTGCCTCAAGGCCGTGCCAGGGGCTGAATGCCATGGCTTCGTCAATTTCCTGGACGTTTTGCTCGGACCACGACGACTGGCGGGGCACATCGATGCGAGCGACGGTGACGTAGGGGCTGAGGTCTTCCGGCCAGATCGCCGAGGCGTCCTCGATCGGCATTTTTTCCAGGTCCGTGGCCAGCTGAACGCGGACTTCCCAGCTGGCGTCGTGTTCAAGAAAAAACGCTTTGACCGCTTCGCGCAGACCGTCCGGATTGTCTTTGAGGTCCAGTGCCTTGTCGGTCAGCGCAATCAGCTCGGCGGAGACGGGCACGACGCTGAGCTTGGCATAGTAGGGGCCATACAGAAAAGGCACGACGGTGTAGAACGTCTCGCCGAGGATGTGGGTCATCGGGTGCCCGCCGAGACTTCTCAGTGTGCCACTTTCGCCCCCTGCAGACTCGATCACCGACTCTATGCCGCGCAGGACGGCAGACAACGCACGTTTCATGCCCGGAGCCTTGTCGGTCGTTTTGGCCAGCAACTTCAAGGTCTTCAGGAAGGCCTTGGGGTCCTTGGCGGTAAAGGCCTTGGCGTTTTGCATGACGAAATCCTGAGTGGTTGCCTCTGCACTGCCAGGCAAGCGCGCGCCTTCGACGCCAACCAGTTTGATGGCCAGGCCTCTGGGCGTGGATACCTTGTCGTCGAGAATGTCGCCCGGGTTGGTCGAGAAGCGCATGACGACCGGGAAGTTGCCGGGCCTGGCAAAGGCACCCTGGGCCAACGGCTCGGGCAGGTCGCCGTAGACCTGAATCTGACCGTGAAGCAAGCCGTGAGCCTTGGCGTGCACACTGCGAATGGCGTGCCCTGTGTCTTGATACGTGGTCTCGAGGATGGAATGCATGGCTTCGACCAGCTCTTTGCTGGTCTGCGCTTCATCGTCCGGAACGACTTCAAATGAGGGCTGGAAGGGTAACGGCTGGACAGTCAGGTTTTGTGTGGTCATCAGAGCATCTCGGTGGGAGGGGATCAGGGTGCCCTGGCGTCGATGCGGTTCTTGAAGACCCCTGATGCGGCAGGCTTAAGTAATGACCGGTCAATATTTTTGTCGTTCCATGAGAAATGTTGCTTCGAAAAACTGCTTCAAGGGGCCGTGATCAAGGCGTGGTGGCAGGCCGGATCGATATAACCATCTGCGTTTCACCAAGAATTACGACGAGTGCTGCGTTATGCTTCGCGCCATCGCGCCGAGGCATGTCAATGTCTGGCTGAATCTGAATTGTTACGCCTTGTGATGTTCTCAGTGTTGAACCTCATGTCTGGTTTCCGGGAGTAGTGGATGAGTCAAGCAAACAGTCATGCGGAGGCCGGAGGCGCTGCCAAGCCCATCGGACTGCTGATCGCCGCAGTCGGGGTGGTTTACGGTGACATCGGCACCAGTCCGCTGTACACCCTCAAGGAGGTGTTTCAGGGGGGGTACGGCGTGGAAGTGACCCATGATGCGATTCTCGGGGTACTGTCGCTGATCTTCTGGTCGCTGATCTGGGTGGTTTCCTTCAAATACATGGCGTTCGTCCTGCGTGCTGATAACCAGGGCGAGGGCGGCATCATGGCGCTGATGGCCCTGGCGCGGCGTGCGTCTGCCAAGCATCCCCGCCTGCAAATGATGATGGTGGTGTTCGGACTGTTCGGCGCCGCATTGTTCTACGGTGACAGCATGATCACCCCGGCAGTTTCGGTGTTGTCGGCAATGGAAGGGCTTGAACTGGCGTTCGATGGCCTCGATCACTGGATCGTGCCCATGGCGCTGGTGGTGCTGGTGGGCCTGTTTCTGATTCAGCGTCATGGCACCGCGCGCATCGGCGTGCTGTTCGGCCCGGTGATGGTGACCTGGTTTCTGGTGCTCGGTGCGCTGGGTGTCTATGGCATCATGCAGTCGCCGGAAGTGCTGAAAGCGGTCAATCCGGCATGGGGTGTGAATTTCTTCATCATCCATCCGGGCATTGGTGTGGCCATTCTGGGTGCTGTAGTGCTCGCCCTGACGGGGGCCGAGGCGCTGTATGCCGACATGGGTCACTTTGGCCGCAAGCCGATTTCACGTGCCTGGTTTATCCTCGTGCTGCCTGCGTTGCTGCTCAACTATTTCGGTCAGGGTGCGCTGGTGCTGGGCAATCCTGAAACGGTTCGTAACCCGTTCTACCTGCTGGCGCCGGGCTGGGCGCTGCTGCCGCTGATCGGCCTGTCGACGATGGCGACCATCATTGCCTCGCAAGCGGTGATCTCCGGCGCGTTCTCGATGACGCTGCAGGCGATCCAGCTGGGCTACATTCCACGCATGCACATCCAGCACACCTCCAGCGACGCGCAAGGCCAGATCTACATTGGTGCCGTCAACTGGGCGCTGATGGCGGGCGTGATTCTGCTGGTGATCGGCTTCGAATCGTCTGGCGCGCTGGCGTCTGCCTACGGCGTGGCGGTGACCGGGACCATGCTCTGCACTACCATTCTGGTGTCGACCGTCATGCTGATGCTCTGGAAATGGCCGCCATTGCTGGCCGTTCCATTGCTGATCTGCCTGCTGCTGGTGGATGGTCTGTTCTTCGCGGCCAACGTGCCGAAGATCTTCCAGGGCGGGGCCTTCCCGGTGCTGGCGGGTGCGGTGCTGTTTATTCTCATGACCACCTGGAAGCGCGGCAAGCAATTGCTCGCGGAGCGAATCGACGAGGGCGGCCTGCCATTGCCGATCTTCATCGGCAGTATTCGCGTCCAGCCCCCGCATCGGGTGCAGGGCACGGCAGTGTTCCTGACGGCGCGTTCGGATGCCGTGCCCCATGCGCTGTTGCACAATATGCTGCACAACCAGGTGTTGCACGAGCAAGTGGTGCTGTTGACGGTGGTGTATGAAGATTCGCCGCGTGTACCGTCCGCTCAGCGCTTCGAAGTGGAATCCTATGGCGAAGGCTTCTATCGGGTGATCCTGCACTTCGGCTTTATCGATGAGCCCGATGTACCGGCTGCACTGGCCCTGTGTCACTTGCCGGAGCTGGACTTCAGTCCGATGCGCACCACGTACTTCCTCAGCCGCGAGACGGTGATCCCGTCCAAGATGGATGGCATGGCGCGCTGGCGTGAAGCGCTGTTCGCCTTCATGCTCAAGAACGCCAACGGCAACCTGCGCTTCTTCAAGCTGCCGTTCAACCGGGTGATCGAGCTGGGTACGCAAGTGGAGATGTAAACGTTGGCCGGGTTGTCCGGCAGCGCAGATAAAAAAATCCCGGCAACCTCACGGTGCCGGGATTTTTTTGGGTCGCAGACTGCAGCGTTACTGAGCGGTAGTCTTGCCCTGACGCTTGTTGATCGCGTCGATCAGACGTTTGGCCAGTGCCGGGTAGTCTTCATCGAAGTGATGACCGCCTGGTAACTGAACCGCTTCGCCAACGGCGGTGGTGTCGGTGCAACCGCTGTCTTTCTTCTCTTCTACGCCGTAAACGCAGAACACCTTGGCGGCTGGCAGCTTGGCCATTTCCTGTCCGGTGGTGGCTTCCTTGCCTGCGTTACCGAGCCAGCCGTCAACGTGAATCTCGAAGCTGCCAGTGCGCGCGAAGGCCAGCAGAATGATTGCGTCAACCCGGTTCTGATCGTCTGCGGCCAGGCGATTGTAGATGGCTGGCATAACGTCCGCACCGAACGAGTAGCCAGCCAGAATGAAGCGCTTGGTGCCCCATTTCTGACGGTAGTGGTTCATCAGGTCGGTGAGGTCGACGGCGGTCTGTTCCGGCGTCTTGTGTTCCCAGTAGTAGCGCAGCACATCGATGCCGACCACCGGGTAGCCCATCTTGGCCATGTCGCCAGCCACGACCTTGTCCAAGTCGCGCCATCCGCCGTCACCGGACATGAACAGCGTCACCGTGTCAGAAGGCTGGCTGGCCGGGACTTCGACCGTTGGTATGCCCAGTCCGCCGCTGTCATTCTCGCCGAGCAGCAGATGACGAAGTTCGGTATTGAGCACCTGAGGCAGCGGAATGTCGTAGTCGCTGATGCTGGTGTCGGCGTTGGTCTGGTCGCGCACGAACGCTGCGCTCGGATCATCCGGCGCGTCATTCCAGGCGGCCAGCCAGTGCCCGTGCTCAGCCTTTTGTGGCAGTGGCACGTCACAGATCTGTGGTGGCTTTTCGTCCTCTTCCACAACAGGCGGCGGGTTCGAGGCATGTTCAAGCGCAAAACCTACGGAAATGGCCTGCGCCTTGTCATCAGTCTGTGCGGCCAGCCAGCGCCAGGCCAGCGTTGCACCAGGGCCTATGCCACCGACGACCTTTGCCGGGCCGTCGAGCTTCGCCAGAGCGTCCTGGAAGGTCTTCTGCTGCAGGACGCAGTCGTCCTTGGGCAACACCACCTGAATGATGCGTGCTGACGCATCCTTGCTGATCGCCAGCAATTGTTTGTCGGTCAACATGTCTTCAGCGGTAACGGCCAGTGCGATACGGGTCTTGATGCTGGTGGCCGGTGTTACGCTGGTCAGCGGCGCGCCACCGTCAAGGTTCGAGTGTTCCAGTGATGCGGGCGGGGCGGGGCGGGTCCAGACCCAGACTCCCAGCGCTACGATTAAAAGAACAATTACCAGAGCTGCGAGCAAAAGGCGCCAGGAGCGTCGAATCATCAGCGTTTCACCAATCCAGTCAGGCCGCCCGCAATCAGGGCGGCGGTGTCAGCCAGTGCCACGAGCGGATCAAGTCCGGCAGGCACGGCCATATAACGAGGTTCCCAGTCAGGCTGGAACTTGTCCTTGAAGCGACGCAGCCCCTGGAAGTTGTACAGCTGTTCGCCACGGCGGAAGATCATCGAACCCAGACGCTGGGTGATGGGTGCACCGCGTCGTGGCTGCAGACCCGACAAAGGCACCATGCCCAGGCTGAAGCGCGCATAGCCCTGGGCTTTGTAATGCAGAATCAGGCCGACCATCATGAACTCCATGGTCAGCTTGGGCGCATCCGGGTGAGAGCGCATCAGGTCAAGGCTGGCCAGTTCCGGGCTGGTGGTTTCCAGCAGGTTGGAGAACGCGACCGGCTTGCCCTGAAAGTGCACGATGGCAATGCGGAAGTACTTTAGGTACTCGGTGCTGAAGCGGCCCAGGGAGAAGCCTTTTTCACGGACATTCTTGCCCGTCAGCCAGGCGTCGGAAATCACTTTCAGCTCGTCGATCGGCGCCTGGCCCGGTTCGTAGATTTCCAGCGAAAGACCATCGCGGCCACCCCGGTTCCAGGTGTAACGCAGGTCCTTCATCTCCTTGCCCTTGGCGTCGATGTCGAAGCGCCGCAGGTCGACGCGCGCTTCTTCACCCAGCTTGATGGCGGTGAGACCGATGTCCATGTAGAACGGCAGGTTTTCTGCACGTACCTGGTAGAACACCGGACGTGCATGGTGCACGTCGCACAGATCGCGGAATTGCCAGATCAGCTCGGCACGCTGCTGTGTAGGGCCGATCGGATCGTAAAGCGCCACCAGACTGCGGCCGCGATGCGAGTACATCAGGAATGCATTGCCGGCCGGATGAAACAGGATCGCCTTGTCGCCGGTCAGCACCAGGCCGCCATCCGGCTGTTTGGATGCCTTGAGGATCTCGGCTGCCTTGTCCAGATCTGCCGCGTCGGGCAGTTTGATGACCGGTCTGGCAGTACGCAGCAACCAGGTCAGCGAAACCACCACCAGCAGTACTGCGCTGCCCAGCGCCGAACGCAGACCGCGCGGGGCGTCTGCATCGAGGGTGAACTGCCACCACAACTGGTGACTGTAAGGCACGTCCTGATAGGCGAACAGCAGCAGCCAGATCGAGGCACCGACCACACAAATGCTGGCAATCAGGTAGACCGGCGAGAACGGCAGCTCCAGCAGGCGGCTTGGACGGTAGAACGAACGGCGGAAGGTCAGCAGCAGGCAGGCGGTCAGCAGCAGCATGCTGGCTTCTTCCCAGTCGAAGCCTTTGAGTATCGACAGCACTGCACCGACCAGCAGCAAAATAGAAGTCAGCATCCATGCGGCCGACAGTCGCCGACGCAGGCCCTGGGCAAGCAGCAGGCACAGTACGCCGACAAGACTGGCCCCGAAGTGCGATGCATCGATCAGTCGATGCGGGATCATGAAGCCGACGTTTTCCAGACGGGTATCGATTTCAGGGGTGGCACCAGAGAAGAGCAGCACCACCCCCGACAAGAAAACCAGTAGTGCCAGAATCGGTGCCGCCAGCCCTGAGGCGACGCGCATGGCTTGCCGGGTCGGCAGCAGACGTTGGGCTTCGGTAAACAGCAGGGTAAGACAGGCCAGCAGCAGCGGAAGGATCACGTAGATCAGGCGGTACAGCAGCAGCGCAGCGGCGAGCGGGGCGGCACCCAGTTCGTTGGCAAAGGCTGCGAGCAGAATCGCTTCGAACACACCGACGCCGCCAGGCACATGGCTGAGTACGCCAGCAGCGAGGGCCAGCAGATAGATAAGGATGAATGCACCCAGCGGCGGCGCGTGCGGCAGCAGGAGGTACAGGACCATCGCTGCGGCGGCGACATCCAGCGCGGTGATCACCAGCTGGATCAGCGTCAGCTTCAAATCCGGCAGGCGCAAGGTACGACGACCGAGACGAACCAGAATATTGTGCGGGATGTCCTGTTCCGGCAGGCGGCGACGGTAGACAAACACCGCCAGCAGCAAGCTGCCGATCAAAACTGCTGTGGCGACGACAGCCAGCACGTCGACGGGAAGCTTGAGTGCCAGTGACGCGCCTGACAGGTTGCTCAACGTGGCCAGTGCAGCCAGCGGCGGCAGCGCACAACCCAGTGACAGGCTGGCGAACACGGTCATGCGGGCAATTTCGATTGCGCCTACGCCGTGGCGTGAATAAAGCCTGTAGCGCACCGAGCCACCGGACAGCATCGACAGGCCGACCGCATTGCCGATGGCAAATGAGGTGAAGCCGCCGAGAAGCAGCGTCTTGATGGGCAGGTCGACATTGGCATAGCGACTGGCCGACAGTTCATAGCCCATCAGGATGATATAGCCGACGATTGCCGCGAGCAGCGCACCGCCCAAGGCGGGCAGGGGGACTGCGAACAGCGAGTCGTGCAGCGCATACCAGTCCATTTCGACCAGCATGTGGCGGCAGGCTATAAGGGCCAGGCTGAACAACAGCAGCATCACTGCCAGCCCGATGGGCTGTCGGTATTTGCTCAGCAGCTCCCGCCAGTTATGGCGCGGTGGGCTGATGGGTTGCTCTGCATCAATGGTTTCATTGGAATCGGACATGTTGTCGCGCATCAATCACTCCTTGGATCGTGCGCGACAGGATGGAGGTATGCAGCCAAGTTACCAATCCCTACGCAGAAAATATTTCAGGATGTTAGCGCGTCAACGTCTAACGAGCGAATAGCGAATCGAGCCGGGTGATGCTGTTCAGCTGCGGTTCAGTCGTGATTCAGCTTAGTAACACCTATCGGCAGCGCACGCAAAAACTGTCGTAAATGCACGCATTACGTTACAGATGTGATGATAGGGTTTCAAAGGGCTTTGGAAATAGTCTTTTTTGTCAGACAGTTAGCCGTTGCCCGCACTGCTTTTTTGCCGGAAACAAAAAAGGCCACTCTTTCGAGTAGCCTTTGTTGATGTTTGGTTGCGGGAGCCGGATTTGAACCGACGACCTTCGGGTTATGAGCCCGACGAGCTACCAGACTGCTCCATCCCGCGTCTGTGTGGCGGCATTCTACAGCCGAACGCCGACGTGTCAACCCTTAATCCGGAAAGCCTGCAAATGAGTAGCAGATTGTGCAGATTTTGCACGATTGGGTTCGGATGCGCAGTTTTCAGGGCTGCGCGCTTGCGTGGGGCATTATCAGGAAAGCGTAAGGCCTTTGGTCAGGATTTGACGCAGGTCGCCGGGAGCGATCTATATCTGCGCGAGGCATGGTCCATGTCCAGGCCTTGGAAGGGTGCTTTTCAGGCGCGCACAAAAAAGGCCACTCTTTCGAGTAGCCTTTCTTGATGTTTGGTTGCGGGAGCCGGATTTGAACCGACGACCTTCGGGTTATGAGCCCGACGAGCTACCAGACTGCTCCATCCCGCGTCTGTGTGGCGGCATTCTACAGAGAGATGGCGAGGTGTCAATGGTTAGTTTTAAAAAAGTGCTTTTTCTTCAAATGCTTAGCGGATCCAAATGATCGGTCTGCACGGCATCGGCGCTTGCATGACGGGGCTTTGCGGCTTTTTCGGTCATGCGTGATGGGCTTTTGACTACTTTTCATGGCGGCCTTTCGCATCATTGGATGTTACTTGGCGGTACGAATGAGATACTGCGCGGCCATTGATTGCAAAATCCCATCAGGTCATGACGCAGCGCAAAATCATCCACATCGACTGTGACTGCTTTTATGCAGCCATTGAAATGCGTGACGAGCCCGACCTCGCTGGCAAGCCGCTGGCGGTAGGCGGCTCTGCGGAGCGGCGCGGGGTGATTGCGACCTGTAATTACGAGGCGCGCGCCTATGGGGTGCGTTCGGCCATGTCGTCCCGGCATGCGCTCAAACTCTGCCCGGACCTGACCATCGTCAAGCCGCGCATGGATGCTTATAAAGAAGCATCGCGGGAAATCCACACGATCTTTCGCGATTACACCGACCTTATAGAGCCGTTGTCTCTGGATGAGGCCTTTCTGGATGTGTCCGAGGCCGGGCATTTTTCCGGCAGTGCCACACGCATCGCGCAGGACATCCGTCGCAGGGTCTCGAATCAGTTGCACATCACCGTGTCGGCGGGCGTTGCGCCCAACAAGTTTCTCGCCAAGATCGCCAGCGACTGGAAAAAGCCCAACGGGTTGTTCGTCATCACACCGGATCAGGTCGAGGATTTCGTTGCTTCCTTGCCGGTCACCAAGCTTCACGGCGTCGGAAAAGTCACCGCAGACAAGCTCGGCCGGCTGGGTATCGTCGACTGCGCCGACCTGCGAAGCCGCAGCAAGCTCGCGCTGGTCCGGGAATTCGGCAGCTTTGGCGAGCGCCTCTGGAGTCTGGCGCACGGGATCGATGACCGCCCCGTGCAGAATGACAGCCGACGTCAGTCAGTCAGCGTTGAAAATACCTACGACACGGATCTGCCCGATCTGGCGGCCTGCCTGGAAAAGCTGCCGGACCTGCTGGAAACGTTGAGTGGCCGCATGGCCAGAATGGAAGGGCAGTACCGGCCCGGCAAGCCGTTCGTCAAAGTGAAGTTTCACGACTTTACGCAGACGACTCTGGAGCAGTCCGGAGCCGGCAGGGATCTGGGCAGCTATGAACAGTTGCTGGCTCAGGCGTTCGCCCGTGGTGGCAAGCCGGTCCGCTTGCTGGGCATAGGCGTACGTTTGCACGATCTGCGTGCAGCCCATGAGCAACTGGAATTGTTCTCTCGATAATGACTGGCCGCGGTTATACGCCGCGGCCTTTCATGTTACGGGCTCTTGCTACTGACTCTGGGCAGGAACGGCGACCAGACGGCCAGCGTCTCTGGCGAGAGACTTGAGAAACTCGCCCTGCAACTGCGGATCGTTGCGCGTCAGTTCGATCAGGCTCTGTTCCAGCTCGCTGGCTTCTTCTTCCAGCCCCATGTCAGAAAGACGTTTGACGCGATGCACCCATTGGCTGACCTCGTCATCTTCCAGGTCGTCGTAGATCAGGGCGTGCGCCTCCAGCAACTTGCCGCGTAGCGAATGGCTGATTGGCAAACTGGCGTTCGCGTGCGCGCTGTCCTGATCGTCTTCGACATTGATATAGATGCGCGTGATGCGGCTCAGGTCCTGTTCCGCAAACGGGCTGTCCAGCAGGTTCAGGCGCAGGATGCCGTTGCGGTCAGTGCTCATTTCGTGAGTTTCATTGCCAGCCTTGACCATCACCGGGCGTTCATTCCAGGGCAGGGTGGAGTTCTCGATCCGCTTGTCCTTCTGAACCTCGTCGATGCTCGCCAGATTCTGCTCGGCGCGACCGTGGGACGGGGCATTCATGAACGGGTTCAGACCTGCCACGCCATAGTGAATCCAGTCCTTGGTCATGCTTTCCGGCAAATTGCCCAGCGCAAACACGTTGACCACGTTGGCCCCGACACCTGCGACAACCGCTATCGCGCCGAGCGGGATCTCGTAGACCTCCCGCCACGGTTGGTAAGGCGTGTAGCGGTCATAGTGTCGAGTGACTTCAAAGTCGGTGACCTCGAACGATTTGTGCTCGTGAATCCGCACGCGGCGTTGCGGCAACTCCAGTGTCTTGGGTTCGCCGATATCGACTTGCAGGGTATGTTCGAGCAGTTTGCGTTCAACTCGCTCCTCGTGCTCGCTGCGCTGAGAGAGCTGGTTGGCACAGCCGCCGACGAGAAATGAGCCGCACAGAACGGCGCTGCCGAGGCTTAGGGTGCTTCGTTTGAGCATGGGATCTCTGATGCGGATTGGGCGAGTGAAGAGCGGCGCACCTGCTAACAGGTGCGCCTTTTGACTCAGCGGTTCACTTTGCCTTGGATGAACGACAGCACGTCCGCGACTGCAATGGCTTGCGGTTGCGATTCGGTACGGCTCTTGTATTCCAGATTGCCTTCGGCCAGGCCTCGGTCGCTCACCACGATGCGGTGCGGGATACCGATCAGTTCCATGTCGGCGAACTTGATGCCTGGGCTGGTCTTCTTGTCGCGGTCGTCGAGCAATACTTCAAAACCGGCAGCCGTCAGGTCGGCGTACAGTTTGTCCGTCGCTTCACGAACGGCGTCTGTCTCGTAGCGCAGCGGAACCAGCGCAATCTGGAACGGTGCGAGGGTGTCGTTCCAGATGATGCCGTTTTCGTCGCTGTTCTGTTCGATGGCAGCCGCCACCACCCGGGAAACACCGATGCCGTAGCAACCCATCGCCAGATTGACCGGCTTGCCGTTCTCACCCAGCACCTGGCACTTCATCGCTTCGCTGTACTTGGTGCCCAGCTGAAAGATGTGACCCACTTCGATGCCGCGCTTGATTTCCAGCGTGCCTTTGCCATCCGGGCTTGGATCGCCCGCAACCACGTTACGCAGGTCGGCGACGGTCGGCACCGGCAGATCGCGCTCCCAGTTGACGCCGAAGTAGTGCTTGTCGTCGATGTTGGCACCCACGCTGAAGTCGCTCATCAGCTCGACAGAGCGGTCGATGATGCACGGCAGTGGCAGGTTCAATGGGCCCAGCGAGCCCGCGCCTGCGCCGATGGCGTCGCGCAGTTCGGCTTCGGACGCCATGACCAGCGGGCTGGCGACCTGTTCCAGCTGGCTGGCCTTGATTTCATTGAGCTCGTGATCGCCGCGGATGATCAGGGCGATCAGCTTGCCTTCTTCGGCCGCATGGACCACCAGAGTCTTGACGGTTTTCTCGATGGGCAGACCGAAACCCTCGACCAGTTGGGCGATGGTTTTGGCGTTTGGAGTGTCGATCAGACGCAATTCTTCAGTAGCGGCCGGACGAGTCTTTTCGCGAGGCACCGCTTCGGCTTTTTCGATGTTGGCTGCGTAATCGGAGCCATCGCTGAACACGATATCGTCTTCGCCGGATTCGGCCAGTACGTGGAATTCGTGCGAGCCTGCGCCACCAATCGAGCCGTTATCCGCTTCGACCGGGCGGAACTTCAGGCCCAGGCGGGTGAAGATGTTGCTGTATGCCAGGTGCATGCGATCGTAGGTGACCTGCAGCGATTCGTGATCGGCGTGGAACGAGTAAGCGTCTTTCATGACGAACTCGCGTCCACGCATCAGGCCGAAGCGTGGGCGGATCTCGTCACGGAATTTGGTCTGGATCTGGTACAGATTGATTGGCAGCTGTTTATAGCTGTTGAGCTCATTGCGTGCCAGATCGGTGATGACTTCTTCGTGGGTCGGGCCCAGGCAGAACTCGCGATTGTGGCGGTCGACCAGACGCATCAGCTCCGGGCCGTATTGTTCCCAGCGACCGGATTCCTGCCAGAGTTCTGCAGGCTGAATGCCGGGCATCAGAATTTCAAGTGCGCCAGCGGCGTCCATTTCTTCACGAACAATGGCTTCGACCTTGCGCAGCACGCGCAGGCCCATAGGCAGCCAGGTGTAAAGACCGGATGCCAATTTACGAATCATGCCAGCGCGCAGCATCAGCTGATGGCTGACCACGACCGCATCGGAAGGGGTTTCTTTCTGTGTGGCGAGCAAAAATTGACTGGTGCGCATGGTTGGCCGTTGTCGGTTGCTGAGACAGGAAATGACCTGGCATTGTACGGCGGTGTGCCGGTCGCGTACAGGGCGGGGCTGGCTT
The DNA here is from genome assembly GCF_020515645.1 of Pseudomonas sp. MWU16-30316. Taxonomy (NCBI): domain Bacteria; kingdom Pseudomonadati; phylum Pseudomonadota; class Gammaproteobacteria; order Pseudomonadales; family Pseudomonadaceae; genus Pseudomonas; species Pseudomonas sp. MWU16-30316. Next base: position 611,310 of record NZ_JAIZAZ010000002.1, read on the forward strand.
GCAGGTGGCGTCAGAGCGCTTTGATGGGAGCATGAAAAAGCCCGGCATGTGCCGGGCTTCTTCTATTAACGAGTGCTGAGCGGTGATTACAGGATCGAGATCGGGTAATCGACAATCAGGCGGAACTCGTTGACGTCGCCATCTGCCTGGGCATCGTTACCACGGTGCCATGCCTGACGCATACGGAAGGACAGATCTTTGGCTGGGCCAGTCTGTACAACATATTTGGCTTCAAGGTTGGTTTCGTGGTGCTTGCCGTCGGCTCCATACATGTTGGCATAGGCACTGGACGCGTCTACTTTGGTGCCATCAATGTTGTCACCGTTGAGGTAGCGGGTCATGAAGCTCAGGCCAGGAACGCCGTAAGGCGTCATGTTCAGGTCGTAGCGCACTTGCCACGATTTCTCGCCTGGACCGTTGAAGTCGGAGTACTGAACGGAGTTGGCCAGGAAAATCGAGTCGCCGCCACGATTGTTGTCGCCTATACCGATGTAGTCGAACGGTGTATCGCCGTCGACTTTCTGGTACGCAACGGTAATGGTATGCGCTGCCAGGAATGAATAGGCTGCCGATGCCGAGTAAGTGGTGTTGTTAATCGACCCGGCTTTAGCGCTGCCTTCGTCAAGGGTGCGGTACAGGTTGACGTCGAAAGCCAGTGACTGATCATTCCCCAAAGGCAATGCGTAGTTCACGTTACCGTAGTACTGATCCCAGATGTCTTCGAGTTTGGCTGCATAGAAAGCTACGCCCAAACCGTCGGTCACTGCGTACTTGCCGCCAACAAAATCTGCGCTGCTGGCTTTCAGGCCGTTGAAGCCGTTTGCGTAAGTTGCCCAGATGCTGCCGTCGTGACTGGTGTCATCCTGGCTTGTGCCCGAGTAGAAGTGTCCTGCTTCAAGATCAAGACCTGCAATCTCACTGCTTTGCAGGCTTAGACCACTAGCGGTTTGAGGTAGCAGGCGTGATCCGCCAACCGCAAATACTGGACTGGTAGGCTGCATATCACCGATTTTCAATTCAGTCTTCGATACGCGGAATTTTACAGCGCCGCCCAGCTTGCCCTGCGTAGCCTCGTTATCACCATTGGCGTCAGTGACCAAGTTTCCAGAGCCTGAGTATTTGTCGAGACCCCAAAGCCTGAGGCCCCCGTAGCCGAATGCCTCAACGCCTACACCGATGGTGCCTTGAGTGTAGCCGGTGCTGAAGTTGGCCCAGATGCCCTGGGTCCAGTCTTTGTCGCTGCGGCCGCCTGGAGCAGGGTTGTTTTTCTTGTCGCGGTTGAAATAATAGTTGCGCAACTTCAGGTCAAGCGTGCTGCCTTCCACAAAGCCCTTGGCATCAGCCTGATCGCTGACGAAAGGTGCGGCTGTTGCCATTTGGGCGCTGGCTGCCGTAACGGCCAGTGCGATTGCGCTCCACTTCATCACTCTCATCGTGATTGCTCCTTTGGTTTTTAGAAGATTTGTCTGCCGTCCCACCTGTTTTTTTATCTGGGCGGCTCTTTCTATTTTTGTCGGCGGAATCTATATCACGCTGACTTGGGTTGCTATAGCTACAGCCTTATCCTTTCAGAATCTTTACGACGCGCAGCCGAGCTAGCCTGTAGTGGCATTCTGCACATTGTCGGATCGATCAAAGTGCGGTCCGTCACGGCGTCCCTCAGGGTCGCAAGCCTTGTTTCCCTTGATGCTGTCACCCCTGTTTTCCGCCAGGGGTGTCGTGATCATATGGGTGATAAAGCAACAAGCGTGCACAAAGTTTCCGAAAATGAAAAAATTTTGTGAAAAATCAGAATCAAGATCGCCTTTTTGCTCTATCTAGCTGTTTTAAATGACTATTTTTATTTTTTGAAAATACCTCTGGCTTTTCTCCGCCAAGGCTGGCTTCTGCCCCTCTCGCCCAAAAACGTTACCGGTATACGCTTACATTGAGTAGAAAACGAATCCACCGTGTTGCTGACGCAACAGCAGTGTGTGATTTTGGTGCATTCCCCATCGGGTTCGCCTGAACCTGGAGCATTGCTATGGGTGGCGGTCATGGTGAGGCAATGGATGTTTCATTTTCATGTACGCGAGGTAGGCAATTGTAAGGGGGTGGTTCAGGGTGAGGCTGTTTTCAGCGGGATCCGCCGTCAGTCAGTGGCGTCAAATCGGTGCGGCGACCGTTGCAGTGGATGCATTCTGGTGCGCAGGTGAAGCCTTACGCGAAGCCTAGTATCCTGACTGCCTATCGCAGCACCCTGTTACCGACAGGGCAGGTGCATTCACCTGGCAATCAGGAGCTTTTTATCGTGTTCGTTCTGGATTCCCGTCTTCAACAAGACACCTTGCCGATTGGCGACTTTCCGCTATGCCGGTTACTGCTCTCCAACGACAGCCACTACCCCTGGTTCATTCTGGTGCCGCGCCGCGCAGACATCACCGAAGTCTTTCAGCTGAGTGCAGCAGACCAGATGCAGTTGTGGCAGGAGACGAGTGCGCTGGCCAAGGTGCTGAACGAGCTCTTCGATGCGGATAAAATCAATGTTGCCGCCTTGGGCAACGTAGTGAGCCAGCTGCATATGCACGTCATCGTGCGCAAACGTGACGATGCCGCCTGGCCTGCGCCCGTGTGGGGCAAGCATGCTGCCATCGCTTATACCGACGAACAGCTCTCGGCAATCCGTCGGCAGTTGAAGCCGGTACTGACAAATGATTTCCGATTTGAGGAGGAGTAATCATGAGCCTTGAAGAGCGAGTCATGGAGCTTGAAAGCCGTATGGCCTTTCAGGACGATACGATCCAGGCACTCAATGACGTGCTGGTAAAGCAGCGGCGCGAATTGGATCATCTGCAACTGCAGATGGCGGCGATGCTTAAGCGTCAGGAGGAAATGGGCAGCCAGTTCGAGACCTTCGAGGAAGATGCCCCGCCACCTCACTATTGATCGGCTGGCATAAAAAAACCGCGACTTCCGCCAGGAGGTCGCGGTTTTTTATTGCTTGAAACAATTAGCGGCGGGGCAGGGCTGCAATGACATCTTCGGCCTGCAGGCCTTTGTCGCGGTTCATCACGGAAAATTCGACGCGTTGCCCTTCGACCAGTACGCGATGACCCTCACCGCGAATGGCGCGAAAATGCACAAAAATATCGTCGCCGGAATCCCGGGAGATGAAGCCGAAACCCTTGGACGTGTTGAACCACTTTACGGTGCCGGTATCACGATTTCCCATGTCGTGGCTTTGCGGCGCGGACGAAGGGGTGTAAGACCTGTAAAAGCTGACACCCAGGTGCAGGGCGACGGCTAAGATGGCGATAGCCAGGCTCACCAGAATGGCGGGTTGGCCTGCGATGCCTGGTAGAGGAACAAGCAAGGTTAGCGTTTGTACGATTACCGCAATGACAAGCAGTGCACTGACCAGATTTTGCAGATTATGACGCGGGCCTCGATTCCAGTAAGGAATGACCGGAGCGAGTATCAGGTTAAGCAGCCCTAGAAAAGCCAGGCAGATCGCGTCAGGATTTTGCAGGTAGAGAGATGCCGCTTCACTACGCAGGCTGGGTATGAAAGAGAGCAACAGGGCTGCTGCTCCCGTTACCAGGTGGACGATTTTCAACATTTTAAAAAGCTCACATGCAAGAAGGATTACAAGAAATAGCTGGTAACGCCCGGTACGCTTCTGAACAAGATGAGGCGTGATGCACGGACGCTGGGCCGGCCTATGTGCCAGCGCTGGATGACAACTCGTTGGCGACACGCCGTGTATTTAACAGCAAAGCCTGATCCTACTCAAATCAGCAATCGATAATGGTGCAGGCGCCTGTCCTGCCTTGGCATCACGCTGTCCTTTAGTGCCTCTGCAGAGGCCGAAACAGAGGGCTCTGGCGGATTTTGCTGATGATTCTTACAGGCTGGCGGGGATTTTCCGCGCCGGGTGGCCGCTGCGGCCCCGTTGGAACAGCCGTGGCATTGGTGCGAGTCGCTGTCAGCTGGCAGCATCGCACCAACGGAAAGCTGCGCCGTTCGGGTTCTCTTGATAGAGTAGTGGTCTTTACTGCTTTTCAATCCTCACTAAAAGGGCATGAAACATGGCAATCGATATTGGTATCAGTGAAGAGGATCGCAAGTCGATCGTGGACGGTCTGTCGCATCTGCTGTCGGATACTTATGTGCTTTACCTCAAGACTCACAACTTTCACTGGAATGTCAGCGGGCCGATGTTTCGCACGCTGCATTTAATGTTTGAAGAACAGTATAACGAACTGGCACTGGCGGTTGACTCTATTGCCGAGCGTATTCGTGCGTTGGGCTTCCCTGCTCCTGGCACTTATTCGACCTATGCGCGCCTGTCTTCCATCAAGGAAGAAGAAGGCGTGCCAAGTGCTGAAGATATGATCAAAAGTCTGGTGCAGGGTCAAGAGGCTGTTGTCCGTACTGCTCGTAGTATCTTTCCTCTTCTGGATAAGGTTAGCGATGAGCCGACAGCTGACCTGCTGACACAACGCATGCAGGTTCATGAGAAAACGGCCTGGATGTTGCGCTCGATGCTTGAATCGAAGTAACGGCCAGGGGCGGGTGGCTTCAAGTGCCACTCGTCCCGCTCTTCAACTGTTCTTCCCTCTCGTCACCTGCCTTCATTGCGCAATCACTCGGGCAGCTCAAGGCCCGAATGCCCTGCGCTGCGCTGCAGTTCTCCTCGCTTTCTTCATAGTCCCTTCAAGTTTAAACGATATTCCGCTATTTCCTGTTGCCATCTCCTACAGTGATAAGGTGTAGGGGCTTCTGGCTATAAAATCGCCAATCATGTTTTATACATCGGGACATTTATTTGTTTTTGAATATTTCTTTTGGTGTTTAAAACTCAATGATTCGAAGGTGGCGGTTATGGTGTTGCGAAGTGCTGAGCGAGAACTTAAGTTGTTACATCGAGAGGTGGAAATACGCCATGATCCTTTTGTCGAGGATTTCAATATGACGCTGGCGCAGCCACATTCCAAATCCGTTCGGCTTAACGGTCTGGCGACGTGCCTGCGTCTTGAGAACGTGTACTGGAACATTCTTTCAGGTATCGCCAGTTCCAATGAATGCTCCGTTAATGCGGTATTGTCCTACATTGATCGGGAGGTTCACTTACGGTACGGGGGGGTAAAGAATTTCAGTGGCCTGATTCGTGTTGTCTGTGTGGCGCATCTTTTGAAGGGCGACTGCCTGGAAAATTCCCACGTCTAGCTTGGTTTTATCCTTATTTCTGCGGGCTCGCTCAGGCGTGCCTGCGCTGTCCCCCGCAGCGCGAGTGAACAGCGCGGCTGCGCGGGGTGGTCACAACCTTATCCGGTCGTTAATGGGTTCGTTCGGCTGCACGGTGCCAATTAACTCTATATAATCCTCCGTCTTGCTAGCGGGCGTGACTCTGCGTGGGCCAGGGCTGGCTTTAGCCTTGTGCCGGTGCCTTGTACCACTGAGCGCAAGCCAGGAGCGAAATCGCCACCGAATTCGAATTACGAGAAGTGAAAACACCATCATGATGCGCAGCCATTATTGCGGCCAACTGAACGAGAGTCTGGAAGGCCAGGAAATTACCCTTTGCGGATGGGTCCACCGTCGTCGTGACCACGGGGGCGTTATCTTCCTCGATATCCGCGACCGTGAAGGCATGGCTCAAGTCGTGTTCGACCCTGATCGTGCCGACAGTTTCGCAGCCGCCGACCGTGTGCGCAGCGAGTACGTGGTCAAGGTCGTGGGCAAGGTTCGTGCTCGTCCGGCAGGTGCCGTGAACGCGAATATGGCGTCTGGCGCCATCGAGGTTCTGGGTTACGAGCTCGAGGTGTTGAACGAGTCCGAAACGCCGCCGTTCCCGCTGAATGAGTACTCCGACGTCGGCGAGGAAACACGCCTGCGTTATCGCTTCATCGACCTGCGCCGTCCGGAGATGGCCGAGAAGCTGCGTCTGCGTTCGCGCATCACGACCAGTATCCGTCGCTACCTGGATGACAACGGTTTCCTCGACGTCGAGACGCCGATCCTGACCCGCGCTACCCCGGAAGGCGCTCGCGACTATCTGGTTCCAAGCCGTACACACCCGGGCAGCTTCTTCGCTCTGCCGCAATCGCCTCAGCTGTTCAAGCAACTGCTGATGGTGGCCGGCTTCGACCGTTACTACCAGATCGCCAAGTGCTTCCGCGACGAGGACCTGCGTGCCGACCGTCAGCCGGAATTCACCCAGATCGACATCGAAACCAGCTTCCTCAATGAAGAGGACATCATCGGTCTGACCGAGAAGATGGTTCGTCAGCTGTTCAAGGAAGTCCTGGACCTGGAGTTCGGTGATTTCCCGCACATGACTTTCGAAGAGGCCATGCGCCGCTACGGTTCCGACAAGCCGGACCTGCGTAACCCGCTGGAACTGGTGGATGTTGCCGATCAGCTCACCGGCGTGGAATTCAAGGTGTTCAGCGGCCCGGCCAACGACCCCAAGGGGCGCGTTGCCGCACTGCGTGTACCGGGCGCCGCCAGCATGGCGCGCAGCCAGATCGACGACTACACCAAGTTCGTCAGCATCTATGGTGCCAAGGGGCTGGCCTACATCAAGGTCAACGAGCGCGCGAAGGGGCCGGAAGGCTTGCAGTCGCCGATCGTCAAGTTCATCCCGGAAGACAATCTGAACGTCATCCTCGATCGCGTTGGTGCGGTTGATGGCGACATCGTTTTCTTCGGTGCGGACAAGTTCAAGATCGTCAGCGAGGCCCTTGGCGCGCTGCGTATCAAGATCGGTAATGACCTCAAGCTGCATACTTGCGAGTGGGCACCGATGTGGGTCGTTGACTTCCCGATGTTCGAAGAAAACGACGACGGCAGCTTCACCGCGTTGCACCACCCCTTCACCGCACCCAAGTGCACGCCTGAAGAGCTGGAAGCCAACCCGGCGACCGCGCTGTCCCGTGCCTATGACATGGTGCTCAACGGCACCGAGCTGGGCGGCGGTTCGATCCGTATCCATCGCAAGGAAATGCAACAGGCGGTCTTCCGTCTGCTGGGCATTGCCGAAGACGAGCAGCAGGAGAAGTTCGGCTTCCTGCTCGATGCCTTGAAATACGGCGCGCCACCGCACGGTGGTCTGGCTTTCGGTCTGGACCGTCTGGTGATGCTGATGACCGGCGCGCAATCGATTCGCGAAGTGATCGCGTTCCCGAAAACCCAGAGCGCGGCCGATGTCATGACCCAGGCGCCTGGCGTTGTCGATGCCAAAGCGTTGCGCGAGCTGCACATCCGTCTGCGTGAGCAGCCGAAGGCCGAGTGATGCCGGGCAGGGCGTATCGTCGATACGCCCTGTATCTGCCCTTATTGAGTGAAGCTTTTTGCCCGGGCTGTTCGGGGCGGAAGGTGAAGGTGTTTCAAAAAGAATCTGGAGCGAAAAATGGCAGGTCATTCTAAGTGGGCGAACATCAAGCACCGCAAAGAGCGTCAGGATGCCAAAAAAGGCAAGATTTTCACCAAGTGGATCCGTGAGCTGACCGTTGCTGCACGTCAGGGCGGCGGTGACCCTGGTTCCAACCCGCGTCTGCGTCTGGCGCTGGACAAGGCGCTTGGTGCGAACATGACCCGTGACACCATTGATCGTGCGGTGGCGCGAGGGGTAGGGGCATCCGACGGTGATGATGTCGAGGAGCTGGGTTACGAGGGCTACGGTCCGGGCGGCGTGGCGATCATGGTCGAAACCATGACCGACAACCGCAACCGTACCGCGGCGGCTGTGCGCCACGCATTTACCAAATGCGGCGGCAATCTCGGCACCGACGGCTCTGTTGCCTACCTGTTCGATCGCAAGGGCCAGATATCCTTCGCTGCCGGTGTCGATGAGGATTCGCTGATCGAGGCTGCCATGGAGGCCGATGCAGACGATGTCGTGACCAACGAAGACGGCTCGATCGATGTGTTCACATCGTTCTCCGGGTTTTACGCGGTGCGTAACGCATTGGAGGCTACGGGCTTCAAGGCGGCAGATGCAGAAATCGTCATGCTGCCGACCACCAGCGCCGTGCTTGATCTGGAAACCGCTGAAAAGGTACTCAAGCTGATTGATATGCTCGAAGACCTGGATGACGTGCAGAACGTCTATTCAAACGCGGAAATCCCGGATGAAGTGATGGAGCAGCTGGGCTGATCGCTCACCGGTAACACCAGGTCGGAAGCCGGGGGAACGAAGCTGTGAGCAACACGCAGCTATCGGCCCCCGGCTTCTGCCTTTATGCTGCACCTATTGTTTTGCGTGACCTCCTCAAGCTGCAGGCGTTATGACTCTTATTCTTGGTATCGATCCCGGTTCGCGAATTACCGGCTATGGTGTGGTACGCGACACCGGGCGCGGCTGTGTCTATGTCGCGTCGGGCTGTATCCGCACTGGCAGCGGCGAGCTGCACGAGCGTTTGCAGATCGTTTATCGCGGTGTGCGGGAGGTCATCAAGACCTACGGACCTGTGACGATGGGTATCGAAAAGGTGTTCATGGCGCGTAACGCCGATTCGGCATTGAAGCTGGGGCAGGCCAGGGGCGCGGCCATCGTGGCGGGTGCCGAAGAAGCGCTGGAAATTGCCGAATACACCGCAACCCAGGTCAAGCAGGCCGTTGCAGGAACCGGCGGTGCCAATAAAGAACAGGTGATGATGATGGTCATGCACCTGCTCAAGCTGACCCAGAAACCGCAAATCGATGCGTCCGATGCCCTTGCCATCGCCCTGTGCCACGCGCATACGCGCTCCAGTCTGATTCCTCACGGGTTGGGCACTGCGCGCAGTCGCGGCGGCCGCTTGCGGCTCTGACTGGCATTATGTGTCCGCCTATTTTCTATGATGACGGTGTTCAACTTCTTCGCGCGAGCGACAGGCAACACGAAAGGATCTGAAACGTGATTGGACGTTTACGCGGCTCTCTCGCCGAAAAGCAGCCTCCGCATCTGGTGCTGGATGTCAACGGTGTCGGCTATGAGGTGGAAGTGCCGATGACCACCCTGTACCGGCTGCCGCATGTTGGCGAAACGGTGACTTTGCACACCCACCTGGTGGTCCGCGAGGACGCGCACCTTTTGTACGGCTTCTACGAAAAGCGCGAACGCGAGCTGTTTCGTGAGCTGATCCGGCTCAATGGCGTCGGCCCCAAGCTGGCACTGGCGCTGATGTCCGGTCTGGAAGTCGATGAGCTGGTGCGTTGCGTGCAGGCGCAGGACACATCAGCGCTGACGCGTATCCCCGGCGTGGGCAAGAAGACCGCCGAGCGGCTGCTGGTCGAGCTCAAGGACCGTTTCAAGGCCTGGGAGTCCTTGCCAGGCACCTTTACGCTGGTTTCCAATGGCCCCAATCAGGCCGAGCCTGTCGCGTCGGCAGAGTCCGATGCGGTCAGCGCACTGATTTCGCTGGGCTACAAACCTCAGGAGGCGAGCAAGGCCGTCTCCGCCATCAAGGAAAAAGATTTGAGCAGTGCGGATCTGATTCGCCGTGCGTTGAAGGGGATGGGTTAAGTGATAGACGCCGACCGCCTGATAACCGCCACTGGTGGCCGTGATCGTGATGAACAGATGGACCGCGCGATTCGGCCACTGAGCCTCGCGGACTACATCGGCCAGCCGACCGTACGCGAGCAGATGGAGTTGTTCATCCAGGCTGCCCGTGGTCGCAGCGAAGCGCTGGATCACACGCTGATCTTCGGTCCGCCCGGCCTGGGCAAGACCACGCTCGCCAACATCATCGCTCAGGAAATGGGCGTGTCGATCAAGAGCACGTCCGGCCCGGTCCTCGAACGGCCTGGCGATCTGGCAGCGATCCTGACCAATCTCGAACCCAATGACGTACTGTTCATCGACGAGATCCATCGTCTGTCGCCGATCGTCGAGGAAGTGCTGTACCCGGCAATGGAAGACTTCCAGCTCGACATCATGATCGGTGAAGGCCCGGCAGCGCGTTCGATCAAACTTGATCTGCCGCCGTTCACGCTGGTCGGCGCGACCACTCGCGCCGGCATGTTGACCAACCCGTTGCGCGATCGCTTCGGCATTGTGCAGCGACTCGAGTTTTACAACATCGCCGATCTTTCGACGATTGTCTCGCGCTCGGCAGGCATTCTGGGGCTGGTCATCGAACCGCAGGGCGCTTTCGAGATCGCCAGGCGCGCCCGTGGCACGCCGCGTATCGCCAACCGCCTGTTGCGTCGGGTGCGGGATTTTGCCGAAGTTCGTGGCAACGGGCAGATTACCCGGCAGACAGCCGACAAGGCCCTCAACCTGCTGGACGTCGACGAGCACGGCTTCGATCATCAGGACCGGCGTTTGCTACTGACCATGATCGAGAAGTTCGACGGTGGTCCGGTGGGTATCGACAGCCTGGCAGCGGCTATCAGCGAGGAGCGTCATACCATCGAGGACGTACTCGAGCCCTATTTGATCCAGCAAGGCTATATCATGCGCACACCTCGCGGGCGTGTGGTCACCCGGCATGCGTATCTGCATTTCGGCCTGAACATCCCGTCGAGGATGGGGGAGATACCAGTGCCGGACGATTTTGGCGACGAGCCTGTGGATTTATAGCGATGGCTTGCAATTTATTTGCGGTCTCTGTGGTCACATTGCCAGTCCTGCCGCCGATACCTGTAACTAAGTGGCAAAAGGTTGAAAAACAGTTGCCTGACCCGATTGGCAACCTGAGGAGTAAGCTCTAGAGTATGCGCGCGCAAAACGGGGTTCAGTCGTTCGCACATCGCTGTCGCGTTTATTACGAGGACACCGATGCCGGCGGCATCGTCTACTACGTCAATTATCTGAAATTCATGGAGCGGGCTCGTACCGAGCGGCTACGGGAATTGGGCTTTGCCCAATCCGAACTGGCGCAGGAAAACCTTTTATTTGTCGTGCACTCCAGTGAGGCTCGTTATCACAAGCCGGCGCGGCTGGATGACGAGTTGCTCGTCAGTGCGGAAGTAACCGAATTGAATCGCGTCAGCCTGCGCTTTAAACAGCAGATCAGGCGGGCGTCGGATGCAACGCTGCTCTGTGAAGGGCAGTTCCTGGTGGCGTGTGTACGCGCCGATAGTTTTAAACCCCGGGCCATTCCCGAAGCTCTGCGAGCGGCCTTTGCCGACCAGGGCGGCGCGGGCATACATTCAGAGCAGGAGATAAAGCGTGGAAGCTAACGTCGTCGACCATTCCTCCATGTGGAGTTTGGTCAGCAATGCCAGCATTGTTGTTCAGTTGGTAATGCTGATTCTGGTAGCTGCTTCGGTCACTTCGTGGATCGTGATTTTTCAGCGCAGCAACATGCTGCGCGCAGGCCGACGTGCACTGGACAGCTTTGAAGAGCGTTTCTGGTCGGGTATCGATCTGTCCAAACTGTACCGTCAGGCGGGCAGCAATCCCGATCCGGACTCGGGCGTCGAGCAGATCTTCCGTGCCGGTTTCAAGGAGTTTTCGCGCCTGCGTCAGCAGTCCGGCGTCGATCCTGATGCGGTCATGGAAGGTGTGGCGCGCGCCATGCGTGTTGCCATCTCCCGCGAGGAAGAGAAGCTCGAAGCGGGTCTGCCATATCTGGCGACCGTGGGTTCTACCAGCCCTTATGTCGGTCTGTTCGGTACTGTCTGGGGGATCATGAACTCCTTCCGCGGTCTGGCGACGGCGCAGCAGGCAACGCTGGCGACCGTGGCACCGGGCATTGCCGAAGCACTGATTGCAACGGCCATCGGCCTGTTTGCAGCCATTCCGGCCGTTATTGCCTATAACCGTTTCGCCGCGCGCAGTGAGACCTTGATCAGCCGTTACTACACGTTCGCTGACGAGTTCCAGGCCATCCTGCACCGTAAAGTGCACACCAGCGAAGAGTGAGCAGGTAATTCCCCATGGCTTTAATCGCTCGAGATCGTCGCAGAAAACGCAAGCCGGTCGCCGAAATGAACGTAGTGCCCTACATCGACGTGATGCTGGTGTTGCTCGTGATTTTCATGGTGACGGCTCCCATGATCAACCAGGGCGTGAAAGTCGACTTGCCCAAGGTCTCCAGCGAGGCTTTGCCGCAAGACAACAACAATCAGGTCCTGACCATTTCGATCAAGGCTGACAAGACCTATTACTGGAACCTTGGCAGCGAAGTCGATACCGACAAGCAGATGGACAAGGCAATGACCCTGCCACAGCTGACTGCCGCAGTGACCAAGATCGTCGCTGCCGGTCGTGATGCAGGCAAGCAGACGCAGGTTTTCATTCGTGGTGACAAGACCGTCGATTACGGCTCGGTCATGGGCACGATGGGCGGGCTGCAGAAGGCTGGGGTCGGGAATGTTGGCTTGATTACCGAGGCACCCTGATGCAGCCGATTCGAGAGCCGTCCGCCTCGGAAAGCTACTTCTGGCCCAGTGTCTGGGCCGTGGCATTGCATATTCTGATCTTTGGCATGCTGTTCGTCAGCTTTGCCATGACTCCGGATCTGCCCGAAGCCAAGCCTATCGTTCAGGCAACGCTCTATCAGCTCAAGTCCAAGAGCCAGGCCACTACCCAGACCAACCAGAAGATTGCCGGTGAGGCGAAGAAAACCGCTGCGCGACAAACCGAAGTCGAACAGCTGGAGCAGAAAAAGATCGAGCAGCAAAAACAGGAAGCTGTAAAAGCTGCGGAACAAAAGAAAGAAGAGGCTGCTCAAAAAGCCGAAGAGCAGAAAGCTGCCGACGAAGCCAAAAAGGCCGAACAGAAAGCAGAGGAGGCCAAAAAGGCTGACGATGCCAAGAAAGCCGATGAAGCCAAGAAGGTTGCCGACGCCAAAAAGCTTGAAGAGAAGCAGCAGGCTGATATAGCCAAGAAAAAGGCCGAAGAAGAGGCGAAGAAAAAAGCCGAAGAAGACGCCAAGAAAGCTGCTGCCGAGGAAGCCAAGAAACAGGCTGCTGATGAGGCCAAGAAAAAGGCCGCAGAAGACGCCAAGAAAAAGGCTGCCGAGGACGCGAAGAAAAAAGCCGCTGCCGATTCCGCCAAGAAGGCGCAGGAAGCAGCCCGTAAATCCGCTGAAGACAAGAAGGCGCAGGCATTGGCCGATTTGCTCTCCGACAAACCGGAGCGGCAACAGGCTTTGGCTGACGAGCGGGGCGATGAAACGGCTGGCAGTTTCGATGACCTGATTCGTGTCAGGGCTTCCGAAGGCTGGAGTCGTCCACCATCGGCACGTAACAACATGTCGGTAACGTTGCAGATCGGGATGTTGCCCGACGGTACGATTGCCTCTGTATCGATTGCCAAATCCAGTGGTGACGGACCGTTTGACAGCTCTGCGGTTGCTGCGGTGAAGAACATTGGACGTTTGACAGAAATGCAGGGTCTGAAGCCGGCTGACTTCGCGCCCTATCGTTCATTCAAGATGACATTCACACCTGGAGATCTAGCCTTGTGATCAACCTTTTTCGAGGACTGCTGGTCGTTCTCTGTTTCGCATCCGCAATGGTGTCGGCAGAAGAAAAGAACATTCTGGTCACCAGCGGCAGTGACCGTGCAGCGCCCATCGCTGTTGTGCCTTTCGGATGGCAGGGCGGTAACGTTCTGCCTGAAGACATGGCCGAAATCATAAGCAACGATCTGCGCAACTCCGGCTACTACGCGCCGATCCCGAAGCAGAACATGATCAGCTTGCCGACCCAGGCCAGCGAAGTCATTTTCCGTGACTGGAAAGCGCTGGGTGCCCAGTACGTCATGGTCGGCAACATCACGCCTGCCGGCGGACGTCTGCAGATCCAGTACGCACTGTTCAACGTCGCTACCGAGCAGCAGGTACTGACCGGCAACGTATCGGGTACCAATGACCAGCTGCGTGACATGGCGCATTACATTGCCGACCAGTCGTTCGAGAAACTCACCGGTATCAAGGGTGCGTTTTCCACTCGTATGCTCTACGTGACGGCCGAACGCTTCTCTGAAAATAACACGCGTTACACCCTGCAGCGTTCGGATTACGACGGTGCTCGTGCGGTAACCCTGTTGCAATCCCGTGAGCCAATCCTGTCGCCGCGTTTCGCGCCGGATGGCAAGCGTATTGCCTATGTCTCGTTCGAACAGAAGCGTCCACGCATCTTTGTTCAGCACATCGATACCGGTCGTCGCGAACAGATCACCAACTTCGAAGGCCTGAACGGTGCGCCTGCCTGGTCGCCGGATGGCAGCAAGCTGGCGTTCGTGCTGTCCAAGGACGGCAACCCGGAGATCTATGTAATCAATCTGGCGTCGCGTCAATTGAGCCGCGTCACCAACGATTCTTCGATTGATACTGAACCTTTCTTCGGTAAGGACGGGTCTACGCTATACTTCACGTCGGACCGTGGCGGCAAGCCACAGATCTACAAGACCAATATCAATGGCGGCGGTGCCGAACGCGTGACGTTCGTGGGTAACTACAACGCCAACCCGAAATTGTCAGCCGATGAAAAGACGCTGGTAATGATTCACCGGCAGGACGGCTTCACTAATTTCAAGGTGGCAGTGCAGGATTTGGCCCGCGGTAGCGTAAAAATCCTCACAGATAGCAACCTTGATGAGTCGCCTACTGTTGCGCCCAACGGCACCATGGTAATCTACGCCACCCGCCAGCAGGGCCGGGGAGTCTTGATGCTCGTGTCCATTAATGGACGCGTAAGGCTCCCGCTTCCTACCGCTCAAGGCGAAGTCAGAGAACCTTCCTGGTCCCCTTACCTGAACTGACGCGGCGCTACACGATTTGCTTAACACACTGGGGTTCATTAGGAGTTTCAAGATGGAAATGCTGAAGTTTGGTAAATTTGCTGCGCTGGCTCTGGCCATGGCCGTAGCTGTAGGTTGCTCGTCCAAAGGCGGCGACAATGCCGGTGCAGGCGGTGCTGCTGTTGATCCTAACGCTGGTTACGGCGCCAACTCGGGTGCTGTTGACGGCTCTCTGAGCGAAGAAGCTGCTCTGCGCGCAATCACCACCTTCTACTTCGAATACGACAGTTCGGACCTGAAGCCAGAAGCCATGCGCTCCCTGGACGTGCACGCCAAAGACCTGAAAGCTAACGGCGCTCGCGTTGTTCTGGAAGGCAACACCGACGAACGTGGTACTCGCGAGTACAACATGGCACTGGGCGAGCGTCGTGCGAAAGCCGTTCAGCGCTACCTGGTACTGCAAGGTGTTTCCCCAGCTCAGCTGGAACTGGTTTCCTACGGCGAAGAGCGTCCAGTTGCTACCGGCAACGACGAGCAGTCCTGGGCCCAAAACCGTCGCGTCGAACTGCGTAAGTAATTTGACATGCGAACGTGCCGACGTGCTCTAACCGTTTTGGCCCTCGCCCTTCCGCTTTCAGCGTTGGGTGCGGCACCTGTGGTCGATAACAATTCTGGCTCTGGCAGCAGCAGTTATCCGCCAGCGGGTTATGGCACGTCCGGCGCCTATGCCGGGGGAGGGGTTACGGCCCCTGCCTCGGCACAAGGTCAGCTGTTCATGCAGCTGCAGCAAATGCAGGACGAAATCGCGCGTTTGCGCGGTGTTGTCGAGGTCCAGCAAAATGATATCCAGCGCATGAAGCAGGAAGCTCTGGAGCGTTATCAGGAACTCGATCAACGTATAGCCAGTGGCGCAGCCGCTCCGGCTACCAATAATTCCCAACCTGCTGGTGGCGCTATCGACGCCGGCGGGACGCCTTCGGCCTCAGCGGCTCAGCAGGCACCGGCAGCAGGCACCGAGCCTCCTGATCCGGCGAAGGAAAAGCTTTATTACGAAGCGGCATTCGATTTGATCAAGGCAAAGGATTTCGACAAGGCCAGTCAGGCCTTCACCGCTTTCCTGCGCAAATACCCCAACAGCTCGTATGCGGGCAACGCCCAATACTGGCTGGGTGAAGTAAATCTGGCCAAAGGCGACCTTCAGGGCGCTGGTCAGGCGTTCGCCAAAGTCAGTCAGCAGTATCCGAAGCATGCCAAGGTGCCTGATTCGCTCTACAAGCTGGCTGATGTCGAACGCCGTCTGGGTCACACCGATAAGGTAAAAGGCATATTGCAGCAGGTCGTTGCCCAGTATCCGGGCACTTCAGCTGCACAATTGGCGCAACGGGATCTCCAGCGCCTTTGATGTCCTGACCCGCTGATCAAGAAAGCCGCGCTAGTCGCGGCTTTTTTCGTTAGAATCTCGCACCCGAAATTCCGGTACACCTTACGCTTTTCTGGATTCCGCGATTGTCGAGTCCCTTGAAGTGCCTGACGGAGGCGGACGGCCTGTTTAGCTGTTACGCCCGTGGCTGATATGCAAGACACATTACGCATCACCGAAATCTTTCACTCGTTGCAGGGTGAAACCCGTACGGCTGGCCTGCCCACCGTATTCGTACGCCTTACCGGCTGCCCGTTGCGCTGTCAGTACTGCGACAGTGCCTACGCGTTCAGTGGCGGCACCATTCAGAAGCTGGACGACATCCTTGGACAAGTGGCCTCCTATCGCCCTCGTTATGTCTGCGTCACCGGTGGCGAACCTCTCGCCCAGCCCAATGCCATTCCGTTGCTGAAGCGTCTTTGCGATGCAGGCTATGAAGTGTCTCTGGAGACCAGTGGTGCTCTGGATATCTCGGCGGTGGACCCTCGTGTCAGTCGCGTAGTAGACCTCAAGACCCCAGGGTCAAAAGAAGTCTCGCGTAATCGCTACGAGAACATGGAACTGCTGACGGCCAATGATCAAGTTAAATTCGTGATCTGTTCGCGCGAGGATTATGACTGGGCCGTTTCCAAGCTGATTCAGTACGGTCTTGATCGTCGTGCGGGCGAAGTTCTGTTCTCGGCCAGCCACCACGAGCTCAAGGGCCGTGATCTGGCGGACTGGATCGTGGCTGATAACCTGCCGGTACGCCTGCAGATGCAGTTGCATAAAATTCTTTGGGATGACGAGCCGGGGCGCTGATATGAGTGAATTGACCAAGACTGAAAAAAGAGCCGTGATCCTCCTGTCTGGTGGTTTGGACTCTGCGACCGTCGTAGCCATGGCACGCGCCGAGGGTTACACCTGTTACACCATGAGCTTCGATTACGGCCAGCGTCATCGCGCCGAGCTGGATGCCGCTGCACGCGTTGCCGGTGATCTCGGTGCCGTGGAGCACAAGGTCATCGGCCTGAACCTCAACGGTATAGGTGGCTCGGCATTGACCGACAGCTCGATTGCCGTGCCTGAGTCGCCTTCTGAAGGCATTCCGGTCACCTACGTACCGGCACGCAACACCGTCTTCCTGTCGCTCGCCCTGGGCTGGGCAGAGGTCCTGGGCGCGCGGGATATCTTCATTGGCGTCAATGCCGTGGATTACTCGGGTTATCCGGATTGCCGTCCCGAGTTTGTCGAGTCATTCGAGCGCATGGCCAATCTGGCTACCAAGGCCGGTGTGGAAGGGCAGGGCTTCACCATCAGGGCGCCGCTGCAGAATCTGAGCAAGTCGGACATCGTCAAGGCTGGCACTGCGTTGGGAGTCGATTACTCGCTGACGGTTTCCTGCTACCAGGCTGACGACCAGGGTCGTGCCTGTGGCAAATGCGACAGCTGCCGTTTGCGCGCAGAGGGCTTTACCGCCGCCGGTATCGCAGACCCGACTCGCTATTTTTAAAGTTTTTTAAAAAAAGGTGTTGAATTACTCATAAAAATCAGTAATATACGCGCCACACAACAGAGGGTCGTTAGCTCAGTTGGTAGAGCAGTTGGCTTTTAACCAATTGGTCGTAGGTTCGAATCCCACACGACCCACCATTTCGAAAATCTGGAAGGCCCATGAAAATGCGGATTTCCAGGTTTTTTTTTGCCTTGCAGATATCCGGCCTAAGGTGGGTAGCTGATTGGGCTTCCGTCACGGCATTGAGGCAACGATCTGTAAGGCAGCTGGCTAGTCTTTCGAAGCTGAAGGCAGGCGATACCGTTTGAACGCGATGCCACCCAGACAAGCAGCCGTCTGTCGCGAGACATAGCGCCGGCAAGCCGTGATGTCAAATTGCAAGGCGGAGTGCAGCTTCAGAGCTACTGGAGGCCACGCATATTTTTTCATCCTGACGCAGTGCGTGGCTGTTATCGGCTATCTTGCACGTCTACTGAAACTGAATACATGCTCTGGCGAGCGCTCATGATGATGGCATTTAGGGATCCGCCGCACCGTCGACTCACTTTACAGATCCACTGCTCCAAGGGATCTTGTAACAGCCGTTGGGCGATTGAAAAGATGCCTTGCCTTCGCTGATTGTGCCTATGTCTTCTTCGGCTGCAGTCTGAACAACCATCTCGCCAGCAGCATTTTCCCTGATCCAGCGAGCAATATCCTCCAATTCGCCGAACTCAAACGTTGCTCCGGGTCGATCAGTTGCAGCGTCTTACCGATAGATGGATCAGTTCGGTTTAGAGCATCGAGGACCATGGGGACTTCATCAAACATGCTCTCCGGCAGGTACCCGCAATCGGTCCTTGGGTAGGTCGTCGCCTTGTGAGTTTCATAAAGTGACTGTGCTACGTCCAGCGTCTCTTGCACACCCATCCCAAGCTTTGCAGAGCACACCTCCTGCAGGGTGCTCAGATCGAACGGGAGCGGAGCTGGATCCTTGCCACGCTTTGTATCAACAGAAACTGTTGAGGCAGCCTGACTACATTTCAGCGCGGCCAGTGCAGCAGTTGCAGCAGCTTGATCAAGGCAACTGCCTTCCTCATCTACCACGTACTCATCGGCGACCCATTTCGCCAAGAACGATTGTCCTGCCGTACAGAGCTGAACCTCGACACTCCAGAACGGTTTGGGTATGAAGTTCGAGATCTCCCGGTCGCGGTCGACCACCAGGCGAAGGGTCGGTGTTTGGACACGGCCCACGGAGAGCACACCGGTGTACCCGGCCTGTCGGCCGAGCAGGGTGAATAGCCGCGAAAAATTCATACCGATGAGCCAGTCCGCTCTGGAGCGAGCGCCGAGAGATACAACGGGTAGGTTTCAGAGCCTTGTTTGACGGTGTTGAGCGCCTGGCGGATGGATGCTTCATTGAGCGCAGACAGCCATAGCCTTTGAATCGGTCCCCAGTACCCACAATACTCGATCAGTTCGCGCGCGATCATCTCGCCCTCGCGGTCAGCGTCTGTCGCAATGACGAGCTCGGTGGCCTGCTTGAGTAGCTGCTTGACGATCTTGAACTGGCTGGCGGTTTTCGGCTTGACTAGCACTTTCCATTCCGCAGGCAGGATTGGAAGTGTGTCCAGGCTCCAGTTTTTCAGGTGCTCTCCATAGGCATCGGGAGGAGCTGTTTCCAGCAAGTGTCCAATTCCCCAGGTCACGGCCACACCATTGCCTTTGATGCAGCCGTCACCTCGTGTCTTGGCCCCGAGTACGGCGGCGATGTCTTTACCCTGGCTGGGCTTCTCGCACAGATACAAACGCATAAGGACTCCGATGAGGTCGTTTTACTCAAAGGGGAAACATTGCCTGCTTGAGAAGTCATGCGCCTTATCAAACCCTATCTGAGTAGCAGTGGGTTGTGGAAGGATGAAAACTCCGTAGGAAATGGAGCGTGACTGAGGAGACCGGGACATCGCTCTATAGCGATCAAAAGCTTAAGCGAAACCAGCGGGCAAGCCGATCTCGATTGACTAAATTTTTGCGAATTCGATCAAACCACGCTTCGCAGCCCATTGAGTATGCTCCCTCGAAAACAGAGACTCTGCCTCCCCTACGAAATCATTAAGTTCGGAAGTTTTACTTATGCTATGGAGATAGTGTGTCAATAGCTCTATTTCATTATAAGTTAATGAGTATGCAGCGGATAACTCGCCATATCTTCTAGCTTCAATCCAGCCGATTAATGCAGTTGTTAGGGACGCGAATAGACCAGTGGCAATGCTCCCGATAAAGATACCTGACTCATCGAGAATCGAAAGCGTTATGGCAGCTACGTTGCTGAACGCTAAAATGGAAAAAAAAGCGACAGATATATTTTTCAGTTTTCTGGCTTTGATTTTATACCACTTTGACTGGTTTCCAAGCCGAAGTCTGGCATAGAGAGAGATTCTATTCTGCAAGTTTGAACTTAGACTGCTAGTCTGTGGGGGGAGCTGTGATGTATCAAAAGTGAACTTCTGAAAGCCAATTATTTTGTTGGTTTGTTCACAAGCTTCTTGGATGCGTGCGACAAATAATTCCTGAACATGAGAGTTTGGCGCTTCAAATGGATGAACGGCCATTGTGTAACGCCATGTTAAAGTTTTAATTGACTCAGATAAGGATCTCGAAGCGTACCATTTTTGATCTAGTCTCAGTTTTTTAATCGTGAAAGATATTATTAAGCTCAGAATTAGTAGCAAGGTTTTAGGATATTCAATGGCTTCAAGATTGAGCAGGTCGATGCCAGCACTTGCAACCAGCAAGCTCAAGTTTACAGCAACCAATCCATAATGCGAATTTTGATATAATTTGGAGTATCGTCCAGCTTCAGTCTGTGTAGGAGGATAGTTAACTGTGTCCGACGACATCATTTCTTTGCCCCCAGCATTTTTGTATTTTTGTCCAAGTCCTGCAGTTGGAGCTTGTCCATGGGGAGGTCTAAGCATGCCGAAATTTTCTGCTTGTCTCTGTAATCTACCGGAAACATGTAAATGTGCTGAATAACGATTTCCTTTAGTATTCGATCGCAGACAACATTTCCTTTGAATTCATTTGCTAAGGTATCAAGTACCTCGTAATTCAGTCTCTTGTGAAAGCTCAATTCAATAGCTTGGTTGATTAGTTTTACCGCCGGTGTTGGAGATAGTTTCTCGATCACTTTATAGATTTCTTCAGCTTCGATGCATCCGGTTGAACTAGCGATTTTACGTATCATCGCGTAAATAGCTGAATAGGTGTAAAGGAGGAATGTCCCCCGTGCTTCTTTTATAATATCCTGATCAGTCTGTTGCGGATTTTCCCGGATCTGTTGAGCTATAGTGAGAATTACACCTTCTTTTGCCAAGTCCGAAATGTCAATAAAAAACTGTAAAAACCTTAGTCCGCACGAATATGCCTCGGTCAGTAGGCTAGTCAGTTCTGCTTTGCTCAGAGATGCATGCCGGTTTCGAACAATTTGACCAATCAACTCAGAACCTTTGAACACCTTATTGATTTTTGCAAATAAGCCATTCGCATCGATCCCTTCATGATGCTGTTCTTCATTGCTGAAGTCTTCCTCTGAGCTGTCAAGCAGCTGTTGATGTTTTTCTCTTTCTCGATGAACTATTCTTTGTTTGATTACTAGGCCTGGTATGTCTCTCAAAAATTCTTCGAGAAAAGCGGTGTCTTGAGCTTTTAACGTCGCAGGGTCATTCTCGCTGAACAGTTCCATTAGGCATACTTCTATCTCGTCTAAAATCCACCTCTCCTTGGTGTGATGAGTAATGAATATTATGATATTCGCGTAGTCTTCGCGATGTAGCCCCTCCAGAAGTTTCGTTATTTCTTTCTTGATGCTATCAGTTTTGGTGAATGAGTCTGCTAGTTTCTTTGCGGCGAAAAAGTAGTAAATGTATGGGTATTTAAAGGATACACAGTTTTCATGTGTGGCTAGAATGCTGGCTTTGTGAAGGTCTTCCGTTATTTTTGTTTTATCAACGCTTAGGTATTCGAGGGCATAATTATCGTAAAATTTGGAAAGCTCTTCTACCGACAAAGCTTTGCCGGAGTTAGAATATTGAGCCCAAGCCAGCTCGGTCATAACGTTCATGTACTTATCAATTTCTTTAGGTTTTACCTCTATTCGCTCTAAAGCTTGATAAACTAGGCTTTGATAGCAATGCCCGTGCGATGTCATGTCCAAGCGCTGAGAGGTAGATGCCTCGAGCATCTGTAAGATGGAAAGGATGAATATCGGTTTAGAGGGTAGGAGCTTTTTTCGTATAATGGAATTGATTTTTGTTTCAATTTCATCACATTCTCTGTACATGTCCTTTTCACTTAGAGACTCTTCTACTCCAAGTAAGACCCATTTTTCAATAAGTTGAGAACGCTTTACGTTGCCGAACTCGTTGATCTGAAAAACATCGAAGTCTTCGAGCTCTTCAAAATCCGGCATGACATATCTGAATGTTTCAGTTGCAAAAAGAACTACTGTATGAAAAGACGATTTCAAGCTCTTGAGCAATTGTTCAATATGCTTTTTGTTCAGGCCGTTCAGATGGAAGTTGTCAATTATCAGTATGCAGCTTTTCAGGTCTTCAGTTTCTAATTTTGTCTTTTGCTGAAGTTGTTCGCTGCTTCGCTTTTCAATTAGTGCCTCGATATTGGCGGATCTTATCTCGCTGCCACATATGTAAATTGGCGTCAATCCCAATTCTAGGGTTTGCCAGCTAATTGCTTTTGCTAGCGAAGTTTTCCCTGCTTGTTCCTCGCCGATCACTAAAGAAAGTTTGGACTCTTTGAGCAAGTTGACAGAGTTTATGCTCTTCCTGACTTTGTTGTTCAGGGTTTTGTTAGATACAATTAGGTCTGGGGCTATAAATATATCACGCAGCCTTACTATATCAGCGACTCTGTGTGTGAGCGTTATTTCGGTGTCATCGAGCCACAGCGTATGCGTTTCGCTAAAAGAACTTTCGAAGCGCTTTGGAGTTGTCTCTACGTGCATTGGCTTGGCCTGCAGGTATTCGGCTATCGACAAGCGTAAACCTTCGACCACATTTTTCCAAGCGCCATCTTTGTCGTCCCACTGGTTAATAGGCCGCCTGTCTTCAGGCAAACCTTGAAGCTCAGCAATTATTGAGCCTTTCACGTCAGTTGCTCTTATGTACACAGGTATAACTTTGGCTTTCTTTTCTCTATGGTGCTGTAGCGCTTTGCCCATTTCTACGTCATAGCAATATCCAGAATGCATAAAGTCAGGGCTGATTAGTAATATAATGATCTCAGCTTCTTCAAGGTTCCTTTCAATCTTGTTTCTCCATTCTTCACCTGCGGTTACATCTTTGTCTGTCCAGGTAGATATTTCGTTGTGGCGCCTCATGTTTGATAAGCATCTTTCGAAACTATCTAAGTAAGACTTGTCAAGGTGGCTGTAGCTAACAAAAACCTTAACTGCAGTTGTCATGTTCTTCCCTGTGGTTATATGCTTGAATTTTATTATAAAAAAGGCGACTACATTTATATCTGGCCTTAGGCATGCTAAAACGTAAACAAACATACCGCCGGAATTAAAAGCCGTGCATTCATAGACTGCTACTCTGCGTCGGCAGGACGTTTCACTTCAATCGCAGATATGTTTTCAAGTCTGAATCATAGCCTGAGATCAATGCTTGTGGCAATACGCCACC
The DNA here is from genome assembly GCF_020515645.1 of Pseudomonas sp. MWU16-30316. NCBI lineage: Bacteria > Pseudomonadati > Pseudomonadota > Gammaproteobacteria > Pseudomonadales > Pseudomonadaceae > Pseudomonas > Pseudomonas sp. MWU16-30316. The sequence goes on from NZ_JAIZAZ010000002.1 coordinate 634,577, forward strand.
CTGAACAGTTGTTTGCGGAGGCTCTCTGATTAAGTCATCCCGCTTTAGACACGTACGGTCTTGAGCTAAACTCTCCCTGAGGTGCTTATAAGCTACTGAATCTTATAGAAATTTAACCCAATAACTTCGTATTTCTGGGATTGCACAGAACATGTGGATTGTCGTAGCGATCTGTTTTTGACGTTTTGGGTTCGTGCCTGACTGCGGAGTGAGACTTGTTACCAGTAACAAAAAGGTTGATAAAATAGGTTATCACCACTTTCTACCGACTTTTAGAAATGGTGTGCGGCATCGTTCATGGCGTTGCCATTGTGACCATGATTTCGATTTCGATCACTTATTAGGCATGATAGGGCTATACATGCAGGACGTGACGAAGATTAGCTCAGGTGATCCACGCAGGCTGACCGTCGTCGAATTTCAGCAATTGGCGGCTGTACCCTCAGCGGTCGAATGGTTTGCTAACCTCGACAACCCACGCACACGCCGCGCCTAGCAAAATGACCTGACATTGCAAAAAAAGGGGTGACCATAGATTTTAAAATGGATTTCTCCCGCTCAAGACGAGCGATCCTGGCTTCCAGCTTCTGAATTTTCTGCTGCTCGGGCGTCAGGGCTTTGCTCTGAGGCATTACGCCATTGCGCTCCTGCTGGAGCTGGCTCGCCCAGCGACGCAGCGCAGATTCCACCACCCCAAGCGAACGGGCGGCTTCGATATGGCTATAGCCTTGGTCGAGCACGAGGCCTGCGGCCTCGCGTTTGAATTCAGCGGAAAAGGTACGGCGTTGCTTGGTCATCAGACACCTCTATCTGGCGATATTCTCGCCTAAATGAGTGTCCGGAATCATTAGACCACTACATAACGGCTGCCGGATCAAGTTGTTTAGAGTCTGGGGTATTTACAGATTTACGCACTGTTTCTAAAAAGCGGTTCGCAGGCTCAAGGGTTTATCGTGGGCCGCCGTATAGCTCGGAACAATCAGATGGACAAATCTTCTCTAAAATATGCACTGAGCGATGCTCGCACTGCGATTGTCGGCAAAGCTTAAACCGTTCGCATTTATTCATCTTGCCAAGGTCAGATCCACAGGATCCGTGCAAGCCCCTTCCCAATCCGTTCGGGTTCCATGCCTAAAGGACAATGTCATGGCGTCAATCGATAGCAAGGCCACCATCAACTACACCGTGCGAACAGGCCCGGGAACAGTGCAGGTCGACCCATCCTCGGGTGGCGATTCAAACTGGAGCATCATCCTTCAGCCTGACGGCAAAATCCTTGTCGGTGGCGAAAGCTTCCAGACTGCCATTGGCTATCCTGGCTCGCCGGGCGATGAAAGCTATGGTACGCGCGGCAGCTACACGGCGGTGCGCCTCAACGCTGACGGCAGCCTGGACAACAGCTTCGGCCAAGAGGGAATTGCCCTCGTGCCCGGCAACCTGGACCCGGAAGATTATGCTTACTACGTAATGGCGGTGCAGGCCGACGGTAAAGTGCTATCAGCACAGCCAGGGCTGGGCGGTTTGAAGGTAGAACGCTTCAACGTAGATGGCACTCTGGACACCACTTTCGGCAAAGGCGGCGCGGCTGGCCTTGATGTACCGATCGGCGCTGATGGAATGGCTATTTACGCCACAGCAGATGGCTCGGTGTACGTCAGCCTTCGCGGCACGTCCCAAGCGATCGTGTTCAAGCTGGACAGCACCGGGGCGCCGGTCGAGGATTTCGGTGCCAACGGCGCACTTCTCCTCAACCCGACGGGGCATTACGGCACCGGTAATATCGCCACCGTTGTGCAGACCGACGGCAGCTTATTGCTCGGCAGTTGGCTGTATGTGGGCGCCGACGGCCCCCACGACCCGGGCGATCCGGTTTATGCCGTTCAGCGACTTGCAACCGACGGCAACCTGGATACCGCGTTCGGTGTGGACGGTGTGGTGTATTTTGATACTGCGCTGGGGCTGGACTACCGGGCTGCGATAACCGTGCAAGCCGATGGCAAGATCATCGTGGCCGGCGAGAGTAACGACAATAACGCCTTCAACGTACTGCGGCTGAATGCGGATGGCTCGTTCGACACCTCCTTTAGTGACGATGGCAAGCTGACGATCCAGGTGCCCCAAGGCGCGAAGAACTATGCCCACTCGGCAATCGTTCAGCCGGATGGCAAAATCCTTATCGCCGGCGACGTGATCACCCGACTGAACGCCGATGGCAGCTTGGACACCACCTTCGGCAGCCAGGACGGCCAATACCACGTGGACGGATCCAGCCAGGCCAACCACCTGATTGGCAACGACACAGCCGAGATTATCCGTGGCCTGGGCGGAGACGATGTGCTGCAAGGCGCGGGTGGCCGTGACGTGCTGGCAGGCGGGACGGGCTCAGATATTTTCCGCTTCACCCAGATCAGCGACAGCTACCGTACCGCTACCGAAACAGGCAGCGACCGGATTCTGGACTTCGACGCCTCTCAGGACCGTGTCGATCTGATTTCGTTGGGCTTTACCGGCATTGGCGATGGCCATAACGGCACGCTGGCCATCCAGGCCAACGCTGAGGGCACGCGCACATACCTGAAAAGCTTCGATGCCGACGCCAACGGACAGCGCTTCGAACTGGCGTTCGAAGGCAACCTGACGGGGCAGTTTAACAGCACCAACCTGGTGTTCACGGCCCCCACCGTCGAAGGAACGGCTGGCAAGGACGTAATCACGGGAAGCGCAATGTCGGAAGTCATCTATGGCCTGGCCGGCAACGACCGTATCGACGGCGGCAGAGGCTCGGATGTGATCATCGGAGGCGCGGGCGCCGACTTGCTGATCGGCGGCGACGACCCGAACCTTTCGGTCTCTGGCCGTAATGGCATCAATGACGCTGACGTATTCCGCTACACGGCAGCCACTGACAGCTACCGCACGGACAGCCAGAGTTTCGTGGACCTGATTGTCCGGTTCGCAAACAACAACGACAAGATAGATGTGTCGGCGCTGGGTTACACAGGGTTCGGTGACGGTACCGGCACTACACTGAAGATGGCCTATAATGCGGATCTGGACCGCACCTACCTCAAGGATGTGGAACCTGACGCTCAGGGCCATCGGTTTGAGATTGCCCTCACCGACGACTGGACCCAGGATCTGGGCAACAACGATATGATCTTTGCGCCAACCGCGCAGGTGTCGCTGGTGGGTGTGGCTAGCGCGTTCACCCAATCACCAGATATGGTGTAGCTGGGCAGAACATTGATGGGGTTCTGAGCAGTGGTGAGGGTGGCTGGCGCGCCTTTGGGCTTGCTGGCTGCCGTTATCCAGGACGACGCTATTCTGGACAACAGCCACTTCACGAACTCATAAAAGTCGTTCTAATGCCCGCCACGGCCTGATGTCGATCCAAGGGTTGCTCAGCACGAGGATTCGATATTCGCATTCACCAAAATCACGGATCCCATTTATGAGATCTCGATTTTCTTTCAGCTCATCCTTTCTGATTATGTTGTCGCTGACAGGATGCGCAGCCAGTATGGATCCTCCAAAGCGCGATCAGCTTGGAGAAAGCGCGCTTTACGGCAGTTGGCGTGTTGCAGGTGTCTTCCGGAAATCCCAACTGGTCGAACTGACGCACCTGCGCATTTGATCTGCGCAGTACGAACACATCCTGGCCGAAGGCATCGGTTAGCCGATCCTCGACCTCAGATTCATCGTCGTAAGAGATGTCATTAGTCAGTGCCTCAACGAGCCGGATACGAAGCGAGCCTAGGCAACTGAGTCGGTAAGCGGTCACACGCCCCCTTGATTGTCAGACCACCGGCCTTTCACCAGCTGGAAGTCGAGGCTTGCGTGTGCGCTTTTCGGGAACTCCCTGCCACCAGGCGATGGTCTCCAATGTGCTCGGCAGGCAGGGCCGGAAGCGCTGGCAAACTTATTGAATGTTGCTCCCTCAAGGTGATCTATAACGCTGTGATTAATTGTCCCGGCGCCGCCATTCCAGCCGTCGATCAGGTTCGCTACTCCATCCAAAAGATTCAGGAAAAGTGAAAAATGGAAAAAGAGGCTTTTTTGCAACTGCTGGCTGCCGAAGGGTTTGGAACCGTTGTTGAAGTTGAGCGCGAAGCGTTTGGAACGCTGAACTCGCATGCCCACAACTTTGAGGCGATGGCGCTGGTTCTGCACGGTAGCCTCGTCATCCATAAATCTGATAGTGATTTCACCTACAACTCAGGAGATATTTTTCACCTGGAATGTAACGAGCCCCATTCGGAAGTGTTTGGTGAGCATGGCGTACGGTACCTCGTGGGAAGAAAGTGACGACGCTGGCCTTTCAGCCTGGATTCAAGTGATGTCAGACGTACAGGAAAGACCATGTTCGAACATCTCGACCTCAACGCGCTGATCGCCGCCTACGGCTATTGGGTCATCTTCCTGGGCTGCCTGTTGGAAGGTGAAACAGTGTTGATCCTTGGCGGTATCGCTGCGCATCAGGGCACTTTGCAATTGCTGCAAGTAATCGGCTTGGCCACGTTGGGCGGTATGCTCGGCGATCAGTTGTTATTCTGGACCGGACGTTATTCCGGGGAGCGCCTGCTGCCCAGACTCAAGCGTCACCAGTCTGCCATTAGGCGGGTCGAGGGGCTCATCCAGCGCTACCCCACGACCTCGGTATTCGCTGTTCGCTTTCTCTACGGCATGCGCCTGGTAGGGCCCATGGTAATAGGTGCAAGTGGCCTGTCGCCTTGGCGTTTCGCGCTTATCAATGTGCTGAGTGCGGCAGTCTGGGCAACCCTGTTCGTCTGCGCCGGCTATTGGGCCGGAGAGGCGTTACAGCATTTACTTGGTGACCTGAAGCCGTATCGCCTGCCAATCTTCCTTTCGGTGGTAGCACTGGTGACTCTCGCGGCGTTGGTGCGGTATATGCGTCGCCGATCCAAGGCAACGCATGATTGAGGTGGCGGTGGAGTCGGCGTAACGGCAAGACGCCCTTCAGTGACGGACAGAGACCTGTCTGTATTGGAACCGCTGTCTGCGTCGGGTCCACCAAGGGGTTTTAGGCCATGAGACCCGCCATGAACCCCATTCGTAATTCTCCGTCTTTCATCCCGCCCGCTCATTCGCCTGCAACTCAAGCGCCATCGCCTGGCACTGCGCTGCATGCTGCAGTGGTCAGTCGCGACAGCAAGGCCGTAGCGCAGCTGCGCAATGAGGGCGCGCGCGCCAATAAACTGGATGCACAAGGGCACTCGCCTCTGGACGTCCTCGACACTATGCGTGATATCGACGAGCGCAGCCGTTCCAGTCTGCGCATGGCATTACTGCAGTCACTCAACCCGACTGCGCCACTGGGCTATACCAAGCCCGAGGCTCTGCACGGAACGCCCTGGGGGCTGGAAATCCTGCAGTCGGGAGCGCTCAGGGGCGGTGTCAATGATGCAAAGGGTGGAACCCAGTCTCTTGAAGGCAAGGTGTTTTTCTCTGATCGAACGCGCGAAAGTGCGAGCGCTGAAACCACTCGTGCAGACTTGCGCAGCAAGCCCAGAATCTATGCGAAAGGTGAGGGGATGCATCCCAGCAATGCTTACTCGCGCGCTCAGCAACACCGAATGGCGCAAGTGATCCTGCATGCGCTGGACAACGGCAGATCGCTCTCCACCAATGAACTCGCGCCATCGATCGAAGTGAGCAGCCCAGAGACGCTGCATATCGAAGGTGCTGCGTGGCTGCAACGTTTACTGCATGGCGGGTACATCAATAAATTAGGCGGGCTCCCATTCATCAATGCCCCACTGGGCGAGCATCTGGACTCACTGAAGTTACCTGGCTCGATTGAGTTGAGAGTCGATGGGCAGGTAAAGAAGTTACAGGGTGAAGAGCTGAATCGCTTTTATCATCAGGCGGCGAGTGAACTGCAGCGTTCTCTGGAAAATGGCAAGGCCCCTTACCTGGGTTTGTTGAACAAGGGAGCCATTGTTCCACTGGTGTTCGGTTTCGAGAAAATCAACAACCTGTCTACGCATGAAATCAAATTACGCTCGAAAACCACACAGCACTCTTATCAGGATACCGAGCACCCACTTGCCGGAAGTCCGGAGAATGGTGGGAAGCTGAAAGAAGTGGAGGTGCGTAGCCTGGGTGATTTCGCCACATTGTGCCTGGGGTGCGCGGTCAAGGGCTTTGAATTGCCTGCCGATATAGTCGTGCGTGTTAAAGGCCAAAAAAGCGAAAAAGCTCAGTATCTGGACGCGCAACAAATACAGGCATTTCGGCAAAACCTGGCAGCTCAAGTGGCCGAGCAGGCAAAGGGGAAGCCTCTGGGAGCACTCCCTTTGCATCAGTTGCAGGAGATCAATTCTCGACTGCGGGCTGGCGATTTAAGTGACTGGACCAACGTTTGAGAACGGGCGGGCGATGCGTGCCTGACAGCATTCATCGTCCCTGCCTGGCAGCTGTGCAGTGCTCAGCACCTCACTCTTTCGGAAAGTCCGCGCCGATGCTGATGTCGCGAACCTGCTCGATATGCTTCAAGCGTGTCTGACGATCAGCCACCACGGCGTCATACCCCCAGCTACCCAATACAAGATGACGCGGCGCATCGGGTTTTTGGGTCAGGGCGACCATCGCCTCTGCGGCACGTACCGGGTCCCCGGCCTGATTGCCACTCGATTGTCTGGTCGACTCCAGACGCTTGCTGGCAGTGTCCTTGTAGTCGTCGATGCGCGATGGCGTCTGGCGCAATGAGCGTCCTGCCCAGTCGGTGCGAAACGGCCCCGGCTCTACGCACGTGACGGAAATCCCCAATGGCTTGACCTCCGCGAGCAGCGCGTCGGAAAAACCTTCGACGGCGTGCTTGGAGGCTGCGTAGTAGCCCGATCCCGGAAAGCCGATAAGGCCGGCAACCGAAGTGATATTGATGATGTGGCCGCTGCGTTGTTCGCGCATGATCGGCAGCACGGCGCGGGTGACGGCGAACAGACCAAACACGTTGGCATCGAACTGGGCACGGATTTCAGCGTCTTCGCCTTCTTCGATCGAGCTCTGATAACCGTAACCCGCATTGTTGACCAGTACGTCGATTCTGCCGAACTGCTCCTTTGCGGCAGCCACGGCGGCTTCTATCTGGTCTGCCTTGCCGACGTCGAGGTCGACCACCAGTACCTGGCCTTTTGCACCCTCGGCCAGGTCTGCGACTCGCGACTTGTCCCTGGCCGTTGCCACGAGGCGCCAGCCGCGAGCGATGACAAGTTTGGCCAGTTCGCGGCCGAAGCCGGTGGAACAGCCGGTGATGAACCACACCGGGGTATTGGTCGATTCGCCTGCCATGTCATTTTCTCCGTCACAAGGGGTCTGATGGTTGTGACAGGGCATAGCGTGCGTCGTTTCATTGAGTCGCCGGTCGGAATCACGCCTCGGCAAGCGGGTCTTCAGGAACGCTTCTCATCGCTGCCTGATGAGCCAGAAACAGCTGTTAAATCAGTTTTTTGGCGCTAGAATCGGCGCGCCTCAAGAAGTCTGGCCGATATCCACCGGGTATCAGCCATAAGCCTTTGTACAGATGGCACAACCTCTGTCAGGCTTTTTTTATTGCCTGTATTTCGGGTGTAAACTTGCCTTTCGCGCACTGGCGCTTTCAGGTCCCGTGAACATGACACAGATCTCCGAACGTTTCCTGGTGCAGGCGCATCTTGATGCCAAACAGCCCAGGACGTTGAGCCCGGCAGAGCAGGCGCGTTACCGTGCCGACATTGCTGAGGAACTCAAGAAGCAGGACGCCGTGCTGGTCGCTCACTATTACTGTGATCCGGTTATCCAGGCGCTGGCCGAGGAAACCGGTGGCTGCGTGGCCGACTCTCTGGAAATGGCGCGCTTCAGCAATAACCACGCGGCCAGTACTGTGCTGGTGGCGGGTGTACGTTTCATGGGCGAAACCGCGAAGATCCTCAACCCGGAAAAACGCGTCTTCATGCCGACGCTCGAGGCCACCTGCTCGCTCGATGTGGGGTGCCCGGTCGACGAGTTTTCCGCTTTTTGCGACCAGCATCCGGAGCGTACGGTGGTGGTGTATGCCAACACCTCGGCAGCGGTCAAAGCCCGTGCGGACTGGGTAGTGACCTCAGGCTGTGCGCTGGAGATCGTCGAGAGCCTGATGGACAACGATGAGAAAATCATCTGGGCGCCAGACAAGCACCTGGGCCGCTACATTCAGCGTGAAACCGGTGCCGACATGCTGTTGTGGGACGGTGCCTGCATCGTCCACGAAGAGTTCAAATCCAAGCAGCTCGAAGACATGAAAGCCTTGTACCCCGAGGCTGCGATTCTGGTTCACCCGGAGTCGCCGGAAGCGGTCATCGAGCTGGCTGACGTGGTCGGCTCCACCAGCCAGATGATTGCTGCAGCGCAACGCTTGCCCAACAAGACGTTCATCGTCGCCACTGACCGCGGCATCTTCTACAAGATGCAGCAGCTGTGTCCGGACAAGATCTTTATCGAGGCGCCTACGGCCGGTAACGGCGCGGCGTGCCGGAGTTGCGCACATTGCCCGTGGATGGCGATGAATACGCTTGAGCGCACCTTGCAATGCCTGCGTGAGGGCGGTAACGAGATATTCGTCGACCCGGCGCTGATCCCCAATGCCGTGCGCCCATTGCAACGCATGCTGGACTTCACGCAGGCAGCGCGCTTGCGACAGGCAGGCAACGCCTGACCGCTGTGATGAAAAGCCCGACTGAAGCGTCGGGCTTTTTATTTGTGGTCGTATCGGGCGCCTTGCGCCGGACGATCAGTTCATCATGTCCTTGACCATCCGCTCCTGCTCGATCAGATCCTTTTGCCGCGCATCGATCCGTGATGCCAGCTGAAAATTATTGGCCGCACGGCGTTTGGCGAAGTCCAGCTGCTGGATCGCCTGACGGAAATCACCGACCAGCGCAAAGTACTCGGCGCGCGCCTGATGCAGGCCGATGGTGTTGCCGTTCAGGCCACGGGTTTCCGCCACGACGTACCATATGTCCGGATCGTCCGGGCGGGTCTTGAGCAGCGCTTCAAGGCTTTTCTCTGCCTCGGCCGTGCGGTTCTGCTTGAGCAGCACGTCGATACGCACGTCGTTGAGCGGATAATTGCCGGGGTACAGCGTCAGCATGCGATCGACACGCTGCTGCGCATCGGCCAGCCGGTTATTGGTGATGTCCAGATCGATCTGCGTCAGGTTGTAGGTAATGTCGTTCGGCGCTTTTTCGAGCAATGGCTTGAGGGTTTCCCTGGCCTCGTTCAACTGTCCGCCCTTGATCTGTGCGATGGCCAGGCCATAGCGCGCCGGATCGGATTTCGGGTTTTCAACCAGTTGCGCACGGAAGCGCTTGGCGGCGATGCCAGGCGTTTCTTCATAGATCAGTGCCACGCGGGCGCGCATCAGTTGATACAGCACGCTGTCTTCCTTACCGCCCGGTTTGGCCTGTTCGGCACGGTTGCGTGTGTCGGCGATCCGCGATTCGCTGACCGGGTGAGTCAGCAGAAACTCCGGAGGTCTGGCGTCGAATCGATATTGGCGCATGAGGCGCTCGAACATGGTCGGCATGTTACGCGGGTCATAACCGGCCTTCTCCAGGTTGAGAATGCCGATGCGGTCGGCCTCCTGCTCGTTCTGGCGTGAAAAGCGCCGTTGCTCCTGGATCGCGGCGGCCTGTGAGCCGGCGATGGTGGCGATACCCGCATCACCGGCGCCTGCGGCTGCCATGACGATACCTGCCAGCATCGCGGCCATGACTGGCACCTGCATGCGTTGCTGGGCTTCTATGCCTCTGGCGAAGTGGCGCTGCGACAAGTGAGCCAGCTCGTGAGCCAATACCGAAGCGTACTCGCCCTCGGTCTGAGCATTGAGAAACAGACCGCCGTTGACGCCGATGATCCCGCCGGGTGCGGCAAAGGCGTTGAGTTGCGGGCTGTTGATCAGGATGAATTCAAGCCGCCGGTCCTGAACCTGACTGGTCTCGGCAAGGCTGTAGACCGAGGTTTCGACGTAGTCCTTGAGTTGCGGGTCCGACAGCTGCGCCACCTGGCCGCGCAGCAACCCCAGCCACGCACGGCCCAGACGGTGCTCCTGTTCGGGAGAGACAATCGAGGAGCTGGCGTCACCCAGTGAGGGGAGGTCATCCGCCATGCCGTGTGTAGCGAACAGGCAGGCGAGAGTGAGCAGTGTAGGACGCAAAAAATTCATGCATGAAGCTCTGGTCAGAAGAACCTGTACTGTAGCTGGCTCAATGGCGTGCTGACCAGAGTGAGGTATTCTTGCCGCCTTGTTCGTGCTGCCTTTTCGGCCCCGCTTTGTAATTCGATGTGTCCGCCTGGAGAGAAACGATGTCTGACGCTGTAGTGCGCCCCGAGGCCTGTGATGCCGAACTGGATGCCAGTGGTCTCAACTGTCCGCTGCCCCTGCTGAAAGCCAAGATGGAGCTCAACCGCCTGGCCAGCGGTGCGGTGCTTAAAGTCATTGCCACCGATGCCGGTTCGCAGCGCGATTTTCGAACCTTTGCCAGGCTTGCCGGGCATGAGTTGCTGTATGAAGAGGTCGATGCTGGCATTTATCGTTACTGGCTGCGCAAGGCCTGATCCATTGCTGCGGTTTTTTTCGAAAAGGATGTTTGATGTTCAATGTGCTTCGCAATTGGGTGCAACGCTATTTCTCTGACGAGGAAGCGGTGGTCCTGGCAGTTTTGCTGTTTCTGGCGTTCACCCTTGTCCTGACGCTGGGCGGCATGCTGGCGCCGGTTCTCGCCGGTCTGGTGCTGGCGTTTCTGATGCATGGTCTGGTCAGCGCTCTGGAACGCCTGCGCATGCCTGAAATGGCCGCCGTCGGTCTGGTATTCACCCTGTTCATCGGCGTATTGCTGGTGTTCCTGCTGGTGTTGGTGCCTCTGCTCTGGCATCAGTTGATCACCTTGTTCAACGAAGCACCGGGCATGCTTGCCAAGTGGCAGTCGGTACTGCTGTTGCTGCCCGAGCGTTATCCGCATCTGGTGTCCGACGAGCAAGTGCTGCTGGCCATTGAAGTCGCCCGTGGTGAAGTGGGCAAGATCGGTCAGTTGGCGCTGACGTTCTCGATCTCCAGTCTGCCTCTGCTGGTCAACCTGATGATCTATCTGGTGCTGGTACCGATTCTGGTGTTCTTCTTCCTCAAGGATCGGCACATGATCGGCCGCTGGGCGCGTGGTTATCTGCCCCGTGAGCGTGCCTTGATCAACCGGGTGGCGGATGAGATGAAGCGCCAGATTGCCAATTACATTCGCGGCAAGGTCATCGAGATTTTCATCTGTGGTGGCGTGACCTACATCGCTTTCGCCGCGCTCGGGCTCAATTACGCGGCGCTGCTGGCAATGCTGGTCGGCATATCGGTGGTCGTGCCTTATGTCGGCGCAGTGGTGGTCACCGTGCCGGTGGCGTTGATCGGTCTGTTTCAGTGGGGTTGGGGTGATCAGTTCATCTACCTGATGATCGCTCACGGGATCATTCAGGCGCTGGATGGCAACGTGCTGGTGCCTCTGTTGTTTTCCGAGGCCGTCAATCTGCACCCGGTCGCAATCATATGCGCCGTGCTGTTGTTCGGTGGGCTGTGGGGGTTCTGGGGGATCTTCTTTGCGATTCCGCTGGCCACGCTGTTCAAGGCCGTGCTCGACGCCTGGCCACGCAATGAGCCGACGGTAGCCCCGTTGCTTTGACGCGATCATTGCGACAGAAGGACTGAATCGCTGCGGCACCTTGCGCGCCGCAGCGGGGCATGCTGATCAGCCTTTGTTCAGGGCTTCTGCCTGCGCCAATACTTCAGCCACATGGCCCGGCACTTTCACACCGCGCCATTCCTGACGCAGTACGCCTTCCTTGTCGATCAGGAATGTGCTGCGGTCGACGCCCAGGTATTCCTTGCCGTAGAGCTTCTTGAGCTTGATGACGTCGAACAGTTGGCAGACGGCTTCGTCCTTGTCCGAAATCAGCTCGAACGGGAAAGACTGCTTGGCCTTGAAGTTTTCGTGGGTCTTCAGGCTGTCCCGGGAAACACCGAGCACAACCGTGTTGGCTGCCTGAAACTGCGCGATATGGTCACGAAAGTCCTGGCCCTGCGTGGTGCAGCCGGGCGTGTTGTCTTTCGGGTAAAAATAAATCACGACCTGCTGACCCTTGAGCGCAGACAGCTCGACAGTCTGTCCGCTGGTAGCGGGTGCCTGAAAATCGGGAACCGGATGATCTACTGTGACAGTCATGAGGACTCCTTACATTGGGGCTTGTGGGCGCCAGGGTTCGATCAGTGCGTCCAGATTCAACGCGTCGGCGAAATCGAGGAATTGATCGCGCAGCCAGCTGATCTGCGTCCCGGCAGGCAGTGTCACCGTGAACGTGGCGTTGAGCATGGTGCCGCCGGTCTGCGGAGCCTGATAGGTGTCGCAGATCAGGTTCTCCAGCTCGACGTTGTGGTCAATAAAGAACTGGCACAGCTCATTGATGATGTCCGGGCGGTACGCCGAGCTGACGTAGGCCACGTAGGGCAGGGCTTCCGGACGGTTCTCCAGCGTGGCGCTGCGCACGACGCTGGTCGTGAACGCATGCTTCTTGGAGAGACTCGCCAGGCCGGTTTCAAGGCGCGCCAGAGCGTCCCAGCTGCCCGACACCTGAAGAATCAGCGCACTGCACTCGCCGTGGCGGGTGAGGCGCGAGGTGACGACCGAGCAGCGGTTTTCATGGCTGGCGCGGCACAGGACGTTGGTCAGCTCCATGGGGTTTGCGCCAAGGGCACTGATGACAAGGAATTGTTCGCGAACTGTGGGGGTGGACGACATGCAGCATTCCTAGACGATGAGCGGTCGGTACTTTTTCGGACTTGCGGGGCTGTTTCGACAATCGATGGCGCAAGATAACTTGCCGGGTCCCTCGGCGCCCGGCCTGCATGGATATACCATGACTGGGCTGGAGTGCGCTGGGGCAGGGCTTCTGGCGACAAATTCGACCGATTGAGCGAGGTGCGCAGGTGACCAGTACCGATCAAAGGACGAAGGGTAGCGAAAACCATCGCTCAGGGGAATGCTCAGAGCGCGGTACTTCGCTTGTACAAGGCTGATAGCGCCAGTACCATTACGGCTCTCTTTTTCCGGCAGGAGCGGTTGCATGATTGCGGGCAGTATGGTGGCACTGGTCACACCAATGGATGCACAAGGTCGTCTGGACTGGGACAGCCTGAGCAAACTGGTTGACTTCCACTTGCAAGAGGGCACCAACGCCATTGTTGCCGTAGGCACCACCGGTGAATCGGCGACGCTGGATGTGAACGAACACATCGAAGTCATCCGCCGGGTGGTCACTCAGGTTGCAGGTCGCATTCCGGTCATCGCCGGTACAGGCGCCAATTCGACGCGTGAAGCCGTCGAACTGACCACCAACGCCAAAAATGCGGGTGCCGACGCGTGCCTGCTGGTGACGCCTTACTACAACAAGCCGACTCAGGAAGGCCTGTTCCAGCATTTCAGCCACATCGCCAATGCCGTCGACATCCCGCAGATCCTCTACAACGTGCCGGGCCGTACGGCCTGCGACATGCTGCCAGAGACCGTTGCGCGTCTGTCGACGGTAAAAAACATCGTCGGCATCAAGGAAGCCACCGGCAACCTGCAACGCGCCAAGGACATCCTGGCCAGCGTCAGCAGCGATTTTCTGGTGTACTCCGGCGACGACGCTACAGCAGTCGAGTTGATGCTGCTGGGTGGCAAGGGCAATATTTCCGTCACCGCCAACGTTGCACCGCGCGCCATGAGCGATCTGTGCGCAGCGGCCATGCGTGGCGATGCGCAAACGGCCCGGGCGATTCACGAAAAGCTCATGCCGCTCAACAACACCCTGTTCATCGAATCCAACCCTATCCCCGTGAAGTGGGCCTTGCATGAAATGGGTTTGATGCCAGACGGTATCCGTCTGCCGCTTACCTGGCTCAGCGAAGCCTGTCATGAACCGCTGCGTCAGGCCATGCGCCAGTCCGGCGTCCTGGTTTAATTGAGGAAGTATCACGCAATGAAGCGATTGGCCGGACTTTCCGCACTTGCTCTTATTATCTCCAGCACCAGCGGTTGCGGTTGGCTCTGGGGCGAAGATGGTTACTTCCGTGATCGCGGCAGCGATTACCTCCAGGCGACCCAGACCCCGCCCATGCAGTTGCCCGCCGATGTTAGCGGCGTCAAACGCCTGGATCCTTTGCTGCCGATCCCGCGTAACGTGGCTGACAGCACCCAGAAAGACGGCGAGTACATCGTGCCGCGTCCTCAGCCGCTGGGCACGACTTCCGAGTCGAGCGACTTCAGCCTGCAGAAGAGTGGCGATGCGCGCTGGATCCTGGCTCAGCGCCAGCCTGCCGAAGTCTGGCCGGTGGCTCATCAGTATTTCGAAGACAACGGTTTCCGTATCGCCGAAGAGCGTCCGCAGACAGGCGAGTTCAGCTCCTCGTGGCAGCGCCTCGATGAGTTGTCCGCTTCGGTGGCCAAGCGTCTGAGCGCCGCTGGCGTCGCCGCCAATGCAGAAACCCGCGTGCGGGTGCGTATCGAGCCGGGCGTGCAGCGCAATACCAGTGAAGTCTACGTGGTCAGCGTCGAGCGTCCTGCCGGCAGCACTGCCGACGTGGCCTTCCCGACGCGCACCACCAACCTGGGCCTCGATGCCGCACTGACCGACGATCTGCTGGCCAGCATGGGCCGCAACGCCGAGAAGGGCGGCTCTATTTCCCTGTTGGCGGCACGTGACTACGACACCCCGAGCCGTGTTGCCTTGAGCGAAGACGGCAGCGGCAACCCGGTATTGAACCTCGGTGCCGACCTGGACCGCGCATGGTCGAGTGTTGGCCGCGCCCTGGATCAGGGCGACTGGCGTGTCGAGGACATCAACCGCAGCCTGGGTCTGTACTACATCAACCTGGCTGAAAAGGCCAAAACGCCTGAAAACGAGCCTGGTTTCTTCGGCAGGATGTTTGGCAGCAAGTCGACCAAGGAAGAGATCGATGCCCGTGCCGAGCGCTATCAGGTCCGCCTGAGCAAGGTCGGTGACAACGTTCAAGTGACCGTCGAGAAGAACATCAACACCGTTGCGCCAGCGGATATCGCGCGCCGGGTGTTGAGCGTTATTCAAGACAACCTGGGTTAAGTGCGTTTCGCGGTTCTCGGCAGCGGTAGTCGTGGCAACGGCACGCTGGTCGCAAGCAACGATACGTACGTACTGGTCGATTGCGGTTTCTCCTTGCGGGAAACCGAGCGGCGCCTGGCTCGTCTGGGCGTCTCGGCAAGCCAGCTGAGCGCTATTCTGGTAACCCACGAACATGCCGATCACGTGCATGGCGTGGGTTTGCTGTCGCGGCGCTACAATGTGCCGGTCTACCTCAGCAACGGGACCTTGCGCGGAATGCGCAAGCCGGTGGAAATTGCCGGCCTCCTGGCAGGCGGGGAGAGTTTGCGGATCGGCGCACTGGACATCGACGTGGTGTCGGTCGCTCACGATGCGCTCGAGCCGACGCAGTTCGTCTTCAGTGACGGCAAGCGCCGCTTCGGCCTGCTGACCGACCTTGGGTCTTACTGCTCCAACGTATTACAGCGTTATCAAGGCCTGGATGCTTTGATGATCGAGGCCAATCACTGTCGCGACATGCTTGCCCGAGGCCAGTATCCGGTCTTTCTCAAGCAGCGCGTGGGCTGTGAAACAGGTCATTTGAACAACCATCAGGCCGCCAGCCTGGTGAGCGAGCTGGGATGGCAGGACCTTCAGCACCTGGTGCTGGCGCATCTCAGCAGCAAGAACAACCTGCCGCATCTGGCCCGGCAATGTTTCGTCGACACCCTCGGGTGCGACCCGGACTGGCTGCAACTGGCCGATCAAGATTCAGGGCTCGACTGGCGACATATCGCCTAGCCCAACTACTTAGCAAGCGGAGCCCATCATGGAAAAACGTGAAGAACTCTACCGCGGCAAAGCCAAATCGGTTTACAAGACCGACGACGCTGACCGCTTGATCCTGCTGTTCCGCAACGACACCTCGGCGTTCGACGGCAAGCGCATCGAACAGCTGGACCGTAAAGGCATGGTGAACAACAAGTTCAACGCCTTCATCATGCAGAAGCTTGAAGAGGCGGGTATCCCCACCCAATTCGACAAGCTGTTGGGCGACAACGAGTGCCTGGTCAAGAAGCTCGACATGATCCCGGTCGAATGCGTCGTGCGTAACTACGCCGCTGGCAGCCTGGTCAAGCGCCTGGGCATCGAAGAGGGCACCAGGCTCAATCCGTACACCTTCGAACTGTTCCTCAAGGACGACGCCAAGGGCGACCCGTTCATCAACGAATCCCACGTTGTGGCGTTCGGCTGGGGTACCGCCGAGCAACTGGTTCGCATGAAAGAGCTGTCGATCAAGGTCAACGACGTGTTGACCAAGCTGTTTGACGACGCTGGCCTGCTGCTGGTCGACTTCAAACTCGAGTTCGGCGTATTCCACGGTGAAATCGTCCTTGGCGACGAATTCAGCCCTGACGGCTGCCGTCTCTGGGACAAGGACACCCGCAAGAAAATGGACAAGGACCGCTTCCGTCAGGGTCTGGGCGACGTTATCGAAGCTTATGAAGAAGTCGCAAACCGTCTGGGCGTGCCGCTGTAAGCGGAAAAAGCACGCAAGCGCTTGATAGCACGAAAAAAAACAGCAGAAGGGCTTCGCCTTCTGCGTTGATGCTGTTATGATGCGCGCCGTTGGAGAGATGCCAGAGTGGCCGAATGGGACGGATTCGAAATCCGTTGTACCTTCACCGGTACCTAGGGTTCGAATCCCTATCTCTCCGCCATTATTTATCCAAAAAGCCCCGCAATGCGGGGCTTTTTGGTTTCCGGGATTTGATGATCCTCAGCCCAGCCCCTCACTTCTATCCTGAAAGGCTACTTTTACCGTGAGACCAGCCGAGCCACCGCTCGAACGCTGTGCCTCACCAGTAGCGTGATTGGAAGGGCGTGTGCGCACCCGGTTGTTTCAGTGCACCACGCGTCGGTTGTCGCTCACCGAGGCGGGGGAAACCTTCTACCGTACCTGCACGACGGTCGTTTCAGATCTGCAGGAAGTCGAGATTGCGCTGACTTCAACCCAGACCGAGCACAGGGCAAGGCGCGTATTGATTGGCCAGCGGCATCTGAATAGCGGCAGGCTGGTGGCGGTGCTACTGGATCTTGCTACCGAAGGCCTGCCGATGAGTCTTGTCTGGCTGCGAAGTCGCGAGGCGCTGCCAAAAGTCAGCGCGTTAAGTGCCTGCCTGGGAGCTAACCTCACGCCTGCCGGGCGTGTTGGGACGTGATGGAAAACTCGGGGAGAATGTGCTCCTGAAGTTCATCGATCACCTCCAGAGAGGGACGCCGCGTCGGCTTGAGGTTCAATGCGACATGATTGATCCCGGCTTCGCGTTGCCGGGAGAAGAAGTCCTTCAGCGCCTTTCGACCACCCCGTAGCATCCGCCCCGTTTGTAGCGGCGCGTCAGGATTGGCATCGAGGTCGAACATCGCGCCGTAGCCGAAAGGGATGAATCCCCTGGAAGCGGTTGCCTCACGCCAATGCGGTACAGCCTCCGGCATGCGCAGCGCATCGCCATGCCAGATCCAGGCATCGACATTGGCCGCAAGCCACTCCAGGCTCTGTCCAGCACGACCGATGGCGATGACAGGGACCGGTTGAGCAACGGGTTTGGGTACCAGATCGATGTCGCCCCGCAACTGGCCGAAATGCTGTGTCTTCAGCCGCGGAAACGACTCTGAAAGCAGCGTTTTGATCAGCGTTACCGCTTCCCGATAGCGTTCAGCCCGGCTGGCAAAGTCGACTCCGAAAGCCGGATATTCTGTTGCCCGGTCACCCGAAGCCATGCCCGCGAGAAAGCGGCCTCCGAGGAGTTGGTCCGCCGTCGCAATCTGCTTGGCGGTGATAACCGGCTCCCGCAACGGGCTGACGATGCCTGCGGTGCCGATGGCGATTCTGCTCGTAAGCGCTGCCAGCCAGCCCGCGTACACCATCGGATCAAGGACCTGGCCGGTATCACCAAATGACGGATCGTAAAACGGCACATCGCGCAGCCACAGCGCCGCAGCATCGCTCTGATCAAGGCGCTGCACGATCTCGGCCTGGTCCTCCAGGCTGGGAAAAGGGCTGTCAGGATAGCCTCGCGCGGGCGAGATGAACCCGATGGTCAACTGATCACGCTGGAATGTACCGCTGAACGCCGTATGGTTCTCCAGGCCGAGCGATTGATTGTTCTGAGTCATCGTTTTACTCCGTTTCGGAAATCGATCATTTGATTCTATAGATGACCTTCAGGCTGATCTCAGACCTTTTGGATCAGTCATGGTGAAAAAAAATCACGAATAGTCGGTCTGCAGCACCTAACCGAACCACTGGCATCCCGTGCAGGGTAGAAACACTGTCATCATCCTCCTGCGAAATCGCCTGGTCTCACTCGTCCCATTCGGCCATTCGCAAACTAATCCTGCCTCCCGGTTTCGCTTTCGCCCTTTCTGATCTATACCTTGGGTTCAACGTTTTGTGAGGCGAGGAGCTTTCAGATGTCAGACGTAGATCAGGTACAAAAGTCGCAACCTTCTCCCAGCCAGAGCCACGATGACGTGATTGCTCAGTTCAAATGGCAGGGCAAGCAGATCGACTGGTTGCTGCAATGGCTGGTCAAGTTTGTTGCCAACACCAAGGTTGAGATGGGCGTGACGCTGTCGGTGGGCGGGAATCTGGTTTCCGGGCATCTGATTTCTCACGATGCGTATTTCGAGCAGTTGGCCGACGATATCTCGGCACCGTTCAGCTCGTTCGCCAACGGCACTGACGCGACCATGAAAGAGATGATCCTGTCCTTCAAGCCCGGTGAGTCATCTGAAGACACCCCGGCCTTCCATTTCATTCACTTGAAGGACTGCCGCACCTATTCCACTGACGGCAACCCGATTTGTGATGCCGGTGTGCTGTGGCGGGGCCGAATCTCGGCCGTCGATGGGTTCACCATCGGGCTTATCGCCGAAAAGCCTGACGCAGCCTGACCCCATGGAGCCTCGACGTCCGTCGGGGCTTTTTCAACCCGAGACCATGATGGCTTCCAGCGTGCAGAATGCACTGGTTGGTCACGGAATGCTGCACCTGCAGTAGCGTCACTTAGCCATTCTTTGCGCGACAAAATGTCGCAAGCCGCTGTCAGGCGAGTAATATGTTCGCCCTGACCTTATCTGCCGAATGGTTTTCGGCATGGCCTGATAGAGAGCTGGCGACAAGAAAAAACAACAAGAACTGAGCCAGGCTGCCCGCCCCGGTCGACGTAAAGAATTAATGAGTAGACGAAAAAGGCGATTAGAGAAAATGACCAAAACTTCGCGACCTTTGTACATTTCCTACGCAGGACCTTCACTGCTGGAAATGCCCCTGCTGAACAAAGGCAGTGCCTTTACCCCGCAAGAGCGGGTCGAATTCAATCTGATCGGGCTCCTGCCGCAGAACGTGGAGACGATCGAAGAGCAAGTCACCCGGGTCTACAGCCAGTACAAACAGTGTGCGAGCGACCTGGACAAGCATATCTACCTGCGCTCGATCCAGGACAACAACGAAACCCTGTTTTTCCGTCTGCTCGACTCCCACCTGGACGAGATGCTGCCGATCATCTACACGCCGACGGTGGGGCAGGCCTGTCAGGAGTTTTCCAAGATCTACCGCACGCATCGCGGCCTGTTCATTTCCTACCCTGAGCGCGACCGCATCGATGATATTTTGCGCAGCGCGACCAAGGACCGGATCAAAATCATCGTCGTGACCGACAGCGAGCGAATTCTCGGTCTGGGTGATCAAGGCATCGGCGGCATGGGCATTCCGATCGGCAAACTGTCGCTGTACACCGCTTGTGGCGGGATCAGCCCGGCGTACACGCTGCCGATCGTGCTGGATGTCGGCACCAACAACCGTGAGCTGCTGGACGACCCGATGTACATGGGCTGGCGTCACGAGCGGGTATCGGGCAAGGAATACGAAGACTTCATCGCGCTGTTCATCGACGCGGTGCAGCGTCGCTGGCCGGACGTGCTGTTGCAGTTCGAAGATTTCGCCCAGTCCAACGCCATGCCGCTGCTCGAAAAGTATCGGGACGAGCTGTGCTGCTTCAACGATGACATCCAGGGCACCGCGTCGGTTGCCGTGGGTACGTTGCTGGCGGCCTGCAAGGCCAAGAATGAAACCCTCGGCCAGCAGAAGGTGGTGTTTGTCGGTGCCGGTTCGGCAGGCTGCGGGATCGCCGAGCACATCATCGCAGCGATGCGCATCGAAGGCCTGAGCGAAAGCGAGGCGCGCAAACGTATCTTCATGGTCGATCGTTTCGGCCTGTTGACCGAAGGCATGGATAACCTGCTCGACTTCCAGAAGCGACTGGCGCAAAAGACTGCCGACGTATCTGGCTGGACTGCCGGCGCCGAAGCCTTCCCGCAGTTGCTCGACGTGGTCACCCACGCCGGGGCCACCGTAATGATCGGTGTGTCCGGGCAACGGGGTCTGTTCACCGAGCAGGTGATTCGCGAATTACACAAGCATTGCGCCAAACCCTTGGTAATGCCGCTGTCCAATCCGACTTCCAAGGTAGAAGCCACTCCGGAAGAAATCCTGCGCTGGACCGACGGTAATGCGCTGGTGGCCACCGGCAGTCCGTTTGCGCCAGTGGAGATCAACGGCCGCACGGTACACATCGCGCAGTGCAACAACTCCTACATCTTTCCGGGCATCGGCCTCGGCGTGGTGGCCTGCAAGGCATCGCGCATCACCGACCGGATGCTCATGGCGGCGTCCAATGCGCTGGCCGAGTGCTCGCCGATGGTGACAGGGAAGGGCGATGCGGTGTTGCCGCCGCTCAAGGAAATCCAGCAGGTCAGCCGCAAGATCGCCCTGGCTGTGGCCAAGGAAGCGCAAGCCGAAGGGCTGGCGCTGGAAACCACCGAAGAGGCGCTGCTTGAGGCCATCGAGCGTAATTTCTGGTTGCCGGGCTACCGGGCCTATCGCCGCCGCTCGGTCTGATCGGGCGTATCTGCGAGGATGACGTCTCCGCAAGCTTGCTTGCGGAGACACGCTGCTCTGCAAATGCAGTAACGCTGCAATGAGTTTCTTTACAGTGAAATAAGCTTCATTCAACCCAATCCTCTCACCTTTTTCACATAAAATTGATGATGCGCTGCCTACAGTGCGCGCCATCGGAGTGTTCACTGGCTCCTGAATGCCCGATGCATATTAATTCGATAAGCAGACCACGATGCCGACACCCAGAACTGTTCGTCCAGAGGTTGTAACCCTACTTGCCAGTGCGTTTCTGTTACTGGGTTTCAATATCAATCTTTGGCAGCATCTTTTCTCGATTACCAGCGCCGATAGCAAAGGGTTGGCCATGCGCTTTGCGTTTGGCTTGATGATTTTCTGCGTGTTCAATATCGTGTTGACGCTGTTGGCATTTCGTCGTGTGCTTAAACCGGTGTTGATCAGTCTGTTTATGATCAGCGCGGGGGTGGTTTATTTCATGACCGAATACGGGGTCATGATCGACGCGGGCATGTTTCGAAACTTCGCCGAAACCAACGTCACGGAAGTGCAGGGGCTGCTGTCTTTAAAACTGGCTTTGTATATCCTTCTGCTGGGCATAGTGCCTTCGCTGATACTCTGGAAACTGCCGATCAGCTACCGTCGCTGGCACCTCGAATTGTTCAGCAAACTGTTGGTGACGGTGGCGTGCTGCGTGGCAATCGGCGCCATTGCACTGGCCAATTACCAGGGCTTGTCGTCGTTGTTCCGCAACCACCATGAATTGCGCCTGATGGTAGTGCCAAGCAATTACATTGGTGCGTCGCTGGGCTACCTGAGTGAGCAGGTGATCTCCGCCAGGCGTCCCTTCGTCAAGATCGGCGAGGACGCCAAGCGTTCTGCGGACTGGGCCACGCACGCCCGCAAATCATTGACCGTGCTGGTGGTCGGCGAAAGTGCCCGGGCCGAGAACTTCGGAATCCTTGGCTACGGTCGTAACACCACGCCCAACCTGAACAAGGAAAGCGGACTGGTGGCGTTTACCGATGTGTATTCCTGCGGTACCGAAACCGCAGTATCGGTGCCTTGCATGTTTTCCAATATGGGACGCAAGAACTACAACGCTACCCAGGCGCGTAATCAGGAAGGCTTGCTGGACGTACTGAAGCGCGCGGGTATAGACGTGATATGGCGTGACAATCAAGCGGGCTGCAAGGGCACCTGTGATCGAGTGACCTTCCAGGACGTGAGCAATCTCAAGGACCCGCTGTTGTGCAACAACCATGAATGCCGGGACGAGATACTCTTGCAAAACCTGCAGGCCTTTATCGACGGCCTCGACAAGGACACGGTGCTTGTTCTGCATCAGATGGGCAGCCACGGTCCTGAATACTACAAACGTTACCCGAAAGACTTTGAAACGTTTACCCCGGTGTGTGAAAGCAATGCGCTGAACAATTGCAGCCGGGACAGCATCGTCAATGGGTACGACAATACGTTGCTGTACACCGACCATGTATTGTCCACGCTGATTGATCTTCTGCGCACCAATCAAAACAAGGTCGATACCGCCATGGTGTACCTGTCGGATCATGGCGAATCTCTGGGCGAATATAATCTGTTCCTGCATGGCACGCCTTATGTGCTGGCGCCTGATCAGCAAAAGCATGTGCCGATGATGGTCTGGTTGTCCGATACCTATCAGAAGTCCTTTGCCGTTACGCCGGAGTGTCTGGCCAAACAGCGCAATGCACCGTTGAGCCAGGACAATCTTTTCCATTCCATGCTCGGTCTGCTGAAAGTCGATACCAAGGTCTATGACCCCAGTCTCGATATGTTTGCCGCATGCCGCAGCGAGTTGGCGACCACCGACAAGTAACGACATGCGCGGCGTGCCGGGTATTGATCGTCCTCTCAAGCCGTGGGGGCGATCATTGGCAGCGTGTCTGTGAGGCAATAGCTCCTCCTGTCCTTCATTTGCATGAAGATGCGCCAGACCCGGACGACAGACGCGCGATAATCTCCCATGACGATATATACTGCGCGCCATTGTTGAAGGGAGAGCCGTGTGGCCATCGATATTCACTGGATTCGCGACGACGACAGCCTCGCCCGGCATTGCGCACAATGGCAGTCACTGCCTTTCGTGGCGCTCGACACCGAGTTCATGCGGGTCGAAACTTTTTATCCGATCGCTGCGCTGCTGCAGATCGGCGACGGGCAGAGCGCCTGGCTGATTGATCCATTGCTGATCAACGACTGGCGGCCGCTGTCTGCGTTGCTCGAAAACCCCGACGTCATCAAAGTGGTGCATGCGTGCAGCGAAGACCTCGAGGTATTGCTGCGCCTGACCGGCAGCCTGCCGGTTCCGCTGTTCGATACCCAATTGGCAGCTGCCTACCTGAACCTCGGTTTTTCCATGGGCTACTCGCGTCTGGTGCAGGAGGTCCTCGACATCGACCTGCCCAAGGGCGAAACCCGCTCCGACTGGCTGCAGCGTCCGCTGTCGGAAACGCAGATCAGCTACGCGGCCGAAGATGCCGTGCACCTGGCCGAGCTGTTCACCATCCTGCGCCCGCGCTTGTCCGACGACAAATACGCCTGGCTGCTGGACGACGGCGCTGAACTGGTCGCCAACCTGCGCCGTGAGGTGGACCCGTACGAGGTGTATCGCGACGCCAAGCTGGCCTGGAAGTTGTCCCGTGCCCAGCTGGCGGTGCTGCGCGAGCTGTGTGCCTGGCGTGAGCGCGAGGCGCGTGCCCGCAACCTGCCGCGCAACCGTATCGTGCGCGAACACTCGCTCTGGCCATTGGCCAAGACCCAGCCGGACAACCTCGGCGCGCTGGCGCGGATCGAAGACATGCACCCGCGTACGGTCCGCCATGACGGCGAGTTTCTGCTCGAGCTGATCAAGACCGCGAGCGTGCTGCCTCCAGAAGAGTGGCCACCTGCGTTGCCCGAGCCATTGCCCATCGATGCCGCCGGGTCGATCAAGCGTCTGCGTGCAATCGGTCAGCAGTATGCCGAGCAACTGGACATGGCCCCGGAACTGATGCTGCGCAAGAAGACCCTCGAAGCCCTGCTCAAGAGCGGCTACCCCGATGGTCCTTACCAATTACCCGACTCGCTGCGTGGCTGGCGTCGCGAGTTGATGGGTCAGGCGCTGCTGGACAGCCTGGCCACCCCCGGAGAACCGTCTTGAAGCGCATCTGCTCGATTTATCGCAGCCCGAAAAGAAACGAGATGTACCTTTACGTCCTGAAGAGCGACGTTCTCAAGCGTGTGCCTCCAGAGCTGATGGTGGCGTTCGGCAAGCCGGTTCATGCATTCGATCTGGTGCTGAGCCCCGAGCGGGCGCTGTCGCGTGAAGATATCAATGTGGTGCTTGAGAACCTTGACAGCCAGGGCTATCACTTGCAGATGCCGCCGGCTGAAGACGATTACATCGAGCACCTGCCCGAAGAGCTGCTGCGCCGCAACGATCCCATGTAATCGTTGCCCACGTTGTAAAGCAGCCCACATCGACGTGGGTTGCCTGTCCTGTTTTTAAGGTTTTTGAAACATGCGCGTTCTGATTGCCGAGCACGATTACCACGTTTACACCCAATTGTTGCGCAAGGCTGCGCCTGATCTGGAAGTTTTCAGCACTGGCGATTCTGCCGAGCTGTCGCGCATGGCCAGCGACTGCCCGGTCTGGCTGGGACAGCCGGACCTGATGGCCAACCTGTTGCGGCAGGGGCACAAGCCGCAGTGGCTGCAATCCACCTGGGCGGGCATCACACCGCTGCTGGCTGACAGCCTGTCGCGGGAATATCGCCTGACCCGTGCAGTCGGGATTTTCGGTCAGGTCATGGCCGAATTCGTTTTGACCTACATGCTTGGCCATGAGCGCGAGGTGCTGGCGCGCCTGATGAGCCAGGTCGAACGCAAGTGGGACAACCGGACCGGGCAGAGTCTGTCGGGCCGCAAGGCATTGATCGTCGGTGCCGGTGATATCGGTCAGCGGGTTGCCGAGTTCCTCTTGCCGTTCGGTGTGCAGGTGTACGGTGTGGCTTCCAGTGCGCGCGCACAGGAACCGTTCATCGAAGTGACGGCGTTGTCAGACATGACGCGTCTGCTCGGCGAGATGGATTACGTCATCAACCTGCTGCCCAACACGCCCGAGACGCACGACCTGTACGATGCCAAGCTGTTCGCCAGCTTCAAGCCCACGGCGCTGTTCATCAACGTCGGGCGCGGCGTGGCGGTTGTCGATGCGGATCTGGTCGAGGCGTTGAAGGAAGGGCATCTGGCTGGCGCGGTGATTGACGTCTGCCGTCAGGAGCCTTTGCCGCAGCGGCATCCGTTCTGGACTGCCTACGGTCTGCTGTTGACCGGTCACAGCTCGGCGCCTACCTCGCCCGTGGCCATGACCGAGCTTTTCGTCCATAACCTGCAAGCTTTCCAGGCAGGAGAAGCGCTGCGCGGCGAGGTCGATTTTTCGCGAGGTTACTGACGCCCTTGCCAACGAGCCGACGTTTCAGGCGCCGGCTCGCAGGCATCGATTACTGCAACCAGTCAGTTACAGCGAAAAATCACCTTCGGCGGCCAGTTCTGCCAGCGGCTTGCGCGGGCTTGGCACTTCGCGGCCTTGCAGGTAGTCCGGCAGGGTCGACTTGTCACCCAGCTTGCCGATCGCGATGGCCGCGTGCACAGCGTAGCCCTCGGGAATATTCAGTTCCTTGCGGGTCAGATCCTGATCGAAACCGGCCATGCCGTGGGTGTGCCAGCCGCTCAGGCTGGCCTGCAGTGCCAGGTAACCCCATGCCGAACCCGTGTCGAAGGTGTGCCATAGCGCCGGGCTCTCTTCGCTTGCGCCGGGGGCGACGAAGGTGGTCTTGGAAATGACGATCACCAAGGCCGCCGCGTGTTGCGCCCAGCTGCGGTTGAACTCGTTCAGCAGGCCCAGATAACGCTCCCAGTTTGGCGTATCGCGACGTGCATAGAGAAAGCGCCAGGGCTGCGAGTTATACGCCGAGGGTGCCCAGCGTGCGGCTTCGAAAAAGCTCAGCAGGGTTTCCTGGTCGATGCTCTCGCCACTGAAGGCACGTGGCGACCAGCGCTCGGTGAATTGCGGGTCGATAGGGTGATCGGCGATGCGAGGGTTCGTGCTCATGAAAGTCCTTGATAGCGAAGGTTGAAAACGAGCGTGGCTTGATGGGCCGTGGTCGGCAGGCATCGCTTGAACGCACTGAAAACCCGTTAACGCTACTGTTTTGCCCCGTCGCTGACAAGTCCCGGCTACCGGCAGTCGCAAGTGCTTGGCCCGCACCGCGCGTACCTCTAGACTGGCGGCCTTTTCATTATCGATACCGTTGTCCGAACCATGGCCGCTAAAGTTGAACCCTTTTGGATTCGCAAGACCCTTGACCAGCTCGATACCCAGGAGTGGGAGTCGTTGTGCGACGGCTGTGGCCTGTGCTGCCTGCAGAAGCTTGAGGACGAGGAAGACAACGCGGTTTATTACACGCGAATTGCCTGCAAGCTGCTGGATCTGAAAACCTGCCAGTGCTCCGACTACGCAAACCGTCGTGCCTCGGTGCCCGATTGCATTCAGCTAACGCCTGGTCAGGCAGATGAGTTCAAGTGGCTGCCGCCGACCTGCGGCTATCGTCTGGTCAGCGAGGGCAAGGATTTGCCGCTCTGGCACCATCTGGTGTGTGGTGATCGCACGGCCGTGCATCACGAACGCATCTCCCAGTCAGGCCGCATGCTCAGCGAGAACAATGTGGCCGAAGACGACTGGGAGGATTACCTGATTTTTCGCGCAGGTTGAATGCTTAAATGACCGGCTTTGGCTCGGTCAACGCTTCCACGCCTTTGACAGCCGCCGTCTTCACGGCATTTTCAGCGTCGTCCTTGAGGGTGTTCAGTTCTGCGCCTGCACGTTCGATGGTCGAGCGTGCGCTTTGCAGATCGCTGCGGCCTTTTTCCATCAGGCTTTTCGCCGAGCAGTGACCACTGATACCGCGAGCCAGTGCCGCGCCGCCGATGGCCAGTTGAATCAGGCCCAGAAAGCCGCCACGACGGACGCCTTTACCCATCAGCAGTACGCCGCCAGCCAGTGAGCCGATGCGCTCCCAGCCCTGTACATTCTGCTCGGGGTTGCGTTGAAGCAGTTCAGGTGTGTCGATGCGTTCGATGATCGGGGTGTCGCGCATGATGGCTCTCCATGAGGTAGTAGGTCGGAGTTGGCAAAGAGGTAGTAGGTCGGAGTTGGCAAATTGGAAGCAGTTGCTCGATTCAGAGAAACTGACTGCCCGCGCGCGACACAGGTTCAATGCTTTTCCGTCAGCGGTCACTGGCCGGATCAATTTTCTCGCGACCGAACTGCGGGCCCGAACGGGTATTGATACCTTTGGCCATGCGGTCGTAGAGGACGACGTTGACGGTCGCCGCCAGATTCATGCAGCCCTCGGTCGGGATATAGACCACGTCTTCACACCAGTCGCGAATCTCCTGATCCAGCGAGCCATCTTCCGGGCCGAAGATATACAGCGCGCGATCAGGGTGCGTGTATTCGGGCAGTGCGCGGGCGCCGTCGACCAGTTCGACGGCCACCGGGATGCAACCCAGCGGCAGAATGCTTTTGAGGTCTTCGATGCCGATCAGCGGGATGTCCTGATGGATTTTCTTGGTGTCGGTGATGAAGTCCCGCGCGCGCTCATAGCGTTTACCGGTATAGAACACCGACGCCACGCCGTAACAGCCGGCCGCACGCATCACGGAGCCGACGTTTTCCGGGGACTTGGGGTTGTAAAGACCGATGCAGGCGTACCGTTTGTTGGCCACGGGGAGGGTGCTCTGAAGAAAACCGGGGATTATACGGCAGCCTCAGAGCAATGCCATTGACTGTGTTCAGAACCACATGCGCACGCCGACCACCAGTCGCGCGTCCTGGGTGTCCTCGTCGTCCTCGCGCGCGTAATCGGCGGTCTTGCCGTAGGAGCGGTCCCAGCTCACGCCGACATAAGGTGCGAATTGCGGGGTGATTTCGTAGCGCAGCCTGAGGCCGAACTCGCTGGTCGACAGGCCCGAACCATTGCCGCGTTGCGGGTCGTTCTTGCCGTAGAAGTTCAGCTCCGCGGTGGGCTGCAGCACCAGATTGTTGGTCAGTTGGAGGTCGTAGTCGGCCTCCAGGCGAGCGGCGGTCTGCCCGGCTTCACCGATGAACGCGGTGGCCTCGATATCCAGATCCGAAATGGCTTGGCCCTGCAGGCCGAAGGCGGCCCAGGTTTGCGGCGCGCCCGGTTTGAAATCCTGACGTGCACCGGCGACCACGTCCCACCATGGGCTGATCGAGTGGCCCCACAACGCCTGGATTTCCGCTTCTTCGGTCTTGCCGTTGGTTCGCTCGCCTTCGGAGCGCAACAGCAGGCGGTCGATATCACCGCCGATCCAGCCGGACAGGTCCCAGGCCAGCGCGCTGCCGTCATTGGCGTCCTGCCATTCCAGCTTGTCGGCCAGAAAGTAACTGTTAATGGCGCTGTCATGGACCTGATGGCCGGCGTGGCTGGTGTACACCGCAGCCCGGTCCGCATCGGTGATCGGCGGGATCGGGGTTCGGCTCTGGGCGGGCGCAGACTGCGTCGAGGACGCGTCCTCGCTGTCGCTGGCATCCATATGCATCGCATGGCTGCCGTGGTCCATGCCTTCCATCCCCGCGGCCATGCTCAAGGTCCACGGTGCAGCGGTCAGCCCGGCAGCCAGCAACAGCATCGGCAGGCGGGGCGAATTCAGCGTTCTGCTCAACATCAAGGTCCTCATTCTTCAACCCGCACTTCGCGGAACATGCCCATTTCCATGTGGTACAGCATGTGACAGTGATAAGCCCAACGGCCCAGCGCATCGGCGGTCACCCGATAGCTGCGGCGTGATCCCGGTGGCATGTCGATGGTGTGTTTACGCACCATGAACCGGCCGTTTTCGTCTTCGAGGTCGCTCCACATGCCATGCAGATGGATGGGGTGGGTCATCATCGTGTCGTTGACCAGCACGACACGCACCCGCTCACCGTATTTGAGCATCAGCGGTTTGGCGTCCGAGAACTTCACACCGTCGAACGACCAGGCGTATTTTTCCATATGCCCGGTCAGGTGCAGCTCGATCGTGCGGCTTGGCTCACGACCGTCCGGGTCTTCGAAGGTGCTGTGCAGATCAGCGTAGGTCAGGACTCTACGGCCATTGCCCCTCAGGCCGATGCCCGGATCGTCGAGCTTGGGCGAGGTGCTCATGGCTTGCATGTCGACCAGCGGGTTATTGTTTTCGCTCGCGGGGTGCGATTGCGGGTTCGGCGTTTTCGGGGCCGGCATCTGCGTGTGGTCCATTGCGGGCATCGCGTCGTGCCCCATCTTGCTGTGGTCCATGCCTGACATGTCGTGCGTTGTCGGGGCTGCGGCGTGGTTCATGCTGCCATGATCCATGCCCGCCATGCCCATATCATCCATGCTCAACAGCGGGCGTGGATCGAGGGGCGGAACGACAGCCTGCAGGCCGGGCCTGCTGGCCAGGGTGCCGCGGGCATAACCGGTGCGGTCCATCGACTGGGCGAACAGGGTATAGGCACCTTCCGCCGGTTCGACAATCACGTCGAAAGTCTCCGCCACTGCGATGCGCAACTCATCGACAGTCACCGGCTTGACGTGCTGGCCGTCGCTGGCCACCACGGTCATCTTCAGGCCCGGAATACGCACGTCGAAGTACGTCATTGCCGAGCCGTTGATCAGCCGCAGTCGGATCCGCTCGCCAGGCTTGAACAGCCCGGTCCAGTTCATGTTCGGCGCCTGACCGTTCATCAGGTAGGTGTAGGTTGCGCCGCTGACATCCGCGAGATCGGTCGGGTCCATTCTCATCTTCGCCCACATCCAGCGATCCCTGGTGGTCTCGCTCCAGCCCTTTTCACCCACATCGTTGATGAAGTCGCCGACGGTGCGCTGGTTATTGTTGTAGTAATCGGACTGTTTCTTGAGCGTTTTCATCAGCTGGACCGGCTTTTCGTCGGTCCAGTCGCTGAGCATGATCACGTGTTCGCGATCATATTCGAACGGCTCCGGCTCTTTCGCGTCGATCACCAGTGGCCCGTAGACCCCCGACTGTTCCTGGAAGCCGGAGTGGCTGTGATACCAGTAGGTGCCGTTCTGCCTGACCTTGAAGCGGTAGACATACAGGCCATCCGGCGCGATGCCGTCAAAGCTCAACCCTGGCACGCCGTCCATGTTGGCCGGCAGGATGATGCCGTGCCAATGGATGGATGTGGCTTCGTCGAGCCGGTTCTTGACCCTCAGGGTCACGGTGTCGCCTTCGCGCCAGCGCAGCAGCGGGCCAGGAATGCCGCCGTTGATGGTCTGCGCGGTCCTGGCGCTGCCGGTGATGTTGACTTGGGTTTCGCCGATATACAGATCGAACTCAGTGCCGGACAACCCGTTGGGCTGACCCGGATTGGGCACCGCCCACGCCGGACTGCGCCATAGCCCGAGGCCGCCGAGCAGGCCACTGGCGGCCAGCCCTTTCACAAAGGTTCGTCTTGAGGTTCGGGTGGGCATGGCGAAATATCCGGTCGGTCGGGTGGCCGCAGGCCAGGAGAAGTGCAGGTAGGGCGGGGGAGCGCGGGGCGTTGAAGGTACCGAGGTCACTCGTCCTTTTTCATCAGTCCGGCCAGTGCAGCGAACGGGTTGTGGGTCGCCTTGGCGGTTTTCGGACTGCCCAGGGAGCCATCGGCGAAGTACTGCTGATCGGTGTAGCGCGAGTGCTCGTTGTCGTGGCAATACAGGCACAGTAGCTCCCAGTTGGAGCCGTCCTGCGGGTTGTTGTCATGGTTGTGGTCGCGGTGGTGTACGGTCAGTTCGCTGAGGCGTTTACCTGCGAACTCGCGCGCGCAGCGGCCGCAAACGTGCGGGTACATGCGCAGCGCCTTGTCGCGGTAGCCCATCTCGCGGTCGCGCTGGGCGTCGGCCAGGATGCGGTCCAGCTTGGCAGTATGGGAAGGAGGATTGGCCGTGCTCATGGTGTCACCTGTGCGTGTGCGCATTGAAAGCGGAATGTCGGCAAGTTTAGCGCCAGATGGGCAAACTCACACCTGCTGGGAGAGTAATTGACCATCGACCATGCGCAGGCGCTTGGACAACGAGATGGCCAGGGCGCGAATGATCTTGGCGGCGATTTTCGGCGCGTCCTCGAGCATCTTGTCCAGCGAATCACGGCCCAGGTTCAATAGCTGGCAACTGGTGGCTGCGATACAACTGGCCGAGCGGCGCTCGCCATCCAGCACCGCCATTTCTCCGAAGGCGCGTCCGCGCCGCAGAACGGCGATTTCCACCTGTTGACCGTCTGCAGCAAGCTTCTGCACAGACACGGTGCCCTGATGGATGATGCACATGAAGGTTCCGGCATCGCCCTCGGCGAAGATGGTCTCGCCTTTATCGATATCGGTAATGCTGAAATAGCCCGCTACGGTAAAGAAATCGCCCGGCAGCAGCGTGTCGAACAGGCCGCAATCCAGCAGCATGTCGCGTATGGCGTTGTTCAGGTTGGACAGTGGTTCTGACATGTGAGGTCTGGTAATCCTGACAAAGGGGCAACTCCGCTGCCCCCGATCCTAGTAAGACAGGTGTTTCACACCAAGTTCATTCAGCGATCTGCAATACCTTGAAGATAAACGCGTATTCCAGCGCCACGTCACGCAAGCCCTGATAGCGACCGCTCATGCCTCCGTGTCCGGCACCCAGTTCGGTCTTGAGCAGCAGCGGATTGTCGTCGGTCTTGGTGGCGCGCAACTTCGCGACCCATTTGGCGGCTTCCCAATACTGCACGCGGCTGTCGTTATAACCGGCGATGACCAGCATGGCCGGGTATGCCTGGGCCGTGACGTTTTCGTAGGGCGCGTAAGCCTTGATACGCGCGTAGACCTCGGGCTCCTGCGGGTTGCCCCATTCGTCGTATTCGGTGACGGTCAGCGGCAGGTCCGGGTCGAGCATGGTGTTCAGCACATCGACGAACGGCACTTCGGCAATCGCTGCCTTGAACAGCTCTGGCCGCTGGTTGAGCACCGCACCGATCAGCAGGCCACCGGCGCTGCCACCGCTGATCACCAGTTGTTCAGCGCTGGTCAGCCCCTGGGCAACAAGGTGTTCGGCGCAGGCAATGAAATCGCCGAAGGTGTTCTGTTTGTGCTCCTGCTTGCCGTTGCGATACCAGGCCTCGCCCAGCTCGCCGCCGCCGCGCACATGAGCAATGGCGAACGCCACGCCACGGTCGAGCAGGCTCAGACGGGCGTGGGAAAACCACGGGTCGAGGCTCTCGCCATAGGCGCCGTAGCCGTACAGATACAGCGGGGTGGCCTGTCCGGCCAGTTCGCGCTTGACCACCAGGCTGATCGGCACCTGGGTGCCATCGCTGGCCGTGGCCCACAAACGCTGGCTGACGTAGGCATCGGCGTCGAAGGTGCCCAGTACCGGGGTTTCCTTGAGCACTGCCTGCTCGCCGCTGGCCAGGGTCAATTGGCGGACCTGGGCCGGACGGTTCAGCGACTGGTAGCGCAAGCGAATCTTGTCGCTGTCGAATTCCAGCGTGTCCTGCACGTACAGGCTGTAAGCGGCGTCAGGCAGCTGCACGCGATAAGTCGGCAGCGCCTGCGGACGCACTTCGATGATCGGCAGGCCGCCCTCGCGCAGGCTCAGACTGATGCCTTTGGCGTTGAGGCTGACGCCTTCGAGCATGACCTGGTCGTCGTGCGCGACCAGTGTCTGCCAGTCCTCGCGCCCCGGTACATCACTGGCTTGTTGCGCAGCGTGATACAGCGCGAAGTTGATGCCGCTCTGATTGCTGCGGATGAACCAGGTCCAGACGCCATTGAGCAGCCCGTGGTCCGGATAGTATTCGTGGCCTTCGCTGCGTGGCGCGAGGCAGGTGAAGGCCTGTTGCGGATGATCGGCGTCCAGCACCCAGGCTTCGCTGGTGGTTTTGCTGTTGAGCAGAATGATCAGTTGGCGCTCTGAGCTGCTGCGGAAGCAATGCAGGAAGAATCTGCCGTCCGGCTCGTCGAACACCAGCTCGGCTGATGACGTGCCCAGGGTATGGCGATGCAGCTTGCCCGGACGATGGGTTTCGTCCAGCTCGCCGAAAAACAGGGTCTGACTGTCGTTGGCCCAAGTCATGCTGCCGTCGCAGTTTTCGAAAGGCAGGCTGCTGATCTGACCGGTGCTCAGCTCTTTGACGTACAGCTCGTATATCTCGTCGCCACTGGTGTCCAGGCTGTAGGCCAGACGCTGGTGATCCGGGCTGATGCTGAACGCGCCCAGTGAGAAAAAGCCGCCATCGGCCATCTCGTTGGGGTCGAGCAACAGCTCCTCAGCGTTTTCATCCACCGTGTTGCTGTCGTCGGCCGGGCGCGGGCAGCGGTAGTGCCGGGCGTATTCGTCGCCTTGTGTGGTGCGGGTGTAATAAAGGTACGGCCCCCAGGGGGAGGGCAGCGACAGGTCGGTTTCGAGGATACGGCCCTTGATCTCTTCAAACAGGCTATCGCGCAGTCCGGCCTGCTCTGCCAGTTGCTGCTCCTGCCAGGCGTTTTCGGCATTGAGGTAGTCGAGCACTTCGTCAGTGTCGCGGTTCTGCAGCCAGGCGTAGGGGTCGGAACCGTCGGCCTTGCGAGCGCTCGGGGCGCTGGAGGTTGCATTCGAGAAGGACATGCTGGGCTCTCTGTTAAGGCATCAATCAGGAAAATATCGGTACACGCTGAACCGAATACTGCAGCGAGGCAAGCCGCGTCAGGCAAAAGCCGTTATCATAAGCGCCTCTTTACCTGGCTTACCACGGACGTCATGACCGAAAACGACTATCTGATCGCCTGGAGCGTCTACGCCTTCGCCGCGTTGGGTTGCCTGCTGGTATGGTTTCTGATGACCCGCTGGATGTGGCGGTATCTCAAGGAGCCGTTGCTGGTGGCGGTCGCGGTGCTGCTGTTTACGCCGACCATGGTCGACCCTGCCAAGGACGCGATGGCACCAGCCGTGGCGATCACCGCGCTCGACCTGATGTTCAAGGTCGGCAGCAATGTCTGGACCGCCGTGTCGGACCTTGCCATGTACGGCATGTTCGCCTTCGCCGCGTACCTGCTGTTCGTGCTGATCCGCTGGCCGATCGAGCGCAGCCGCAAGGCTCGCCAACCCAAGGCTGCGGCCCAGCCTGTGGATACCGACCCTGCTGACGAACCGTTTGCCGAAGACGATCACTACGCTCGCAGAAACGCTGCGCCCCTTCCGCCGACCAGGGCTGCACGGGTCGAGCCGCGGCTGTAGCTCCCGCTTCGTTGGCAAGCGCCGTTAGCAGCGGCGCGTGACCTGCTGCAAAACGTCTTGAAGCGAGAACCTGAGCATGTGTGAACTACTGGGCATGAGCGCCAATGTCCCGACCGACA
Organism: Pseudomonas sp. MWU16-30316; assembly: GCF_020515645.1. Lineage (NCBI taxonomy): Bacteria > Pseudomonadati > Pseudomonadota > Gammaproteobacteria > Pseudomonadales > Pseudomonadaceae > Pseudomonas > Pseudomonas sp. MWU16-30316. The sequence continues at coordinate 669,094 of NZ_JAIZAZ010000002.1, forward strand.
TAGTCTTCAGCTTTACCGGGCTGATGCAGCGGGGCGGCCGCACCGGTCCGCATCGCGATGGCTGGGGCATTGCCTTCTACGAGGGCCGCGGCCTGCGCCTGTTTCAGGACCCGGCAGCCAGCAGCGAATCGGAAGTCGCACAACTGGTGCAGCGCTATCCCATCAAAAGCGAAGTCGTGATTGGCCATATTCGTCAGGCCAACGTCGGCAAGGTCTGCCTGTCCAATACCCATCCTTTCGTGCGTGAACTCTGGGGCCGTAACTGGTGCTTTGCCCATAATGGTCAGTTGGCGGATTTCACCCCGGGCGTTACCTTTTATCGGCCGGTGGGCGATACCGACAGCGAAGCGGCATTCTGCGACCTGCTCAATCGCGTCCGCGAAGCCTTTCCCGAACCGGTCGAAGTCGAGGAATTGCTGCCTTCTCTGGTCCAGGCGTGTGCCGAATATCGCAGCAAAGGCGTGTTCAACTGCCTGTTGAGCGACGGTGACTGGCTGTTTTGCTTTTGCAGTACCAAACTGGTTCAGATCACTCGCCGTGCCCCATTCGGTCCGGCGAGGTTGAAAGATGTCGACGTGATTGTCGATTTTCAGGCTGAAACGACGCCGCACGACGTGGTCACGGTCATCGCGACCGAACCCTTGACCGAGAACGAAAACTGGAACCGCTATGAGCCGGGCCAGTGGAGCCTGTGGCGCAAGGGCGAGTGCGTGGCGCAGGGCTCGGTCGACACCGTCACTGAAACGACCAGGCCCTGAGACACCGACCCATCGGCTTACTGGATAAAAAAGAAGAGGGATATTGATGCTGCGAAGTTATCTGCGATTGGTCCTGTTCACCATGGGCCTGCTGTTCGGGGTACAGATTCCCGGTTTCATCAGTGACTACAGCAAGCGTGTCGAAGCGCATCTGATCGAGGCGCAGCAATCCGTCAAGGGCTATACCGCCACTGCGCAGCAGTTCTTCAAGGGCGATATTCAGGCGCTGATCCAGCATTATCGCAGCAGTGAGGACCCGGTTTTTCGCAGCGATGCGGACACTATCGACACCCTGATGAACCGCACCCACATCCTTGAGCGTCAGTGGCTCGGGCTTCAGGGGCCTTGGTATTCCAAAGCCTTGTTCGTGGCCACTTCTTCCGATCCGGATATCCGTCGCGAAACCTTCAACGGTTATACGTGGCAGGTTCTGCTGGCCCCCGAGGTCATTGCCTGGGGCATTATCAGTGCATTGCTGCTGGCGCTGGTGATCGAAAGCTTCGTGCTGTTGCTCGGCTGGGTGATCCACGGCGGACGACGCAAGCCGCAGTTCGAACGCCACAGGAGTTGACTGCAGGCCGTTGTGACAAGCAGAGCGGGCGTCGCTATGGTCGCGCGCCCGCCGCCTTCACTTCGCCAGGTAGCGCATGCCTTCTTCCAGACCGCTAAGGGTCAGCGGATACATCTGACCCTCGATCAAATCACGCACAACATGCGTCGAGGTGGTGTAGTCCCAGGCATCTTTCGGATAGGGATTGATCCAGATGATCTTCTTGAATTTGGCCATGAAGCGCTGCATCCACACATAGCCTGGCTCTTCATTCCAGTGTTCGACGCTGCCGCCGGGCTGGGTGATTTCATAGGGCGCCATCGAGGCGTCGCCGATGAAAATCACTTTGTAGTCCTCGCCATACTTGTGCAGCAGGTCCTGGGTGGCGGTCCGCTCCGAGTTTCTGCGCTGGTTGTTCTTCCACACCGATTCGTAAATGAAGTTATGGAAGTAGAAATACTCCATGTGCTTGAACTCGGTCTTGCATGCGGAGAACAGCTCTTCACAGACCTTGATGTGTGAATCCATCGAGCCGCCGATGTCGAACAGCAGCAATAACTTGATGGTGTTGCGCCGCTCCGGACGCATCTGAATGTTCAGCAGGCCCGCATCGCGTGCGGTGTGATCGATGGTGCTGTCGATGTCCAGTTCATCCGCAGCGCCCTGACGAGCGAACTTGCGCAGGCGACGCAGGGCCACCTTGATATTGCGCGTCCCCAGCTCAACCTGATCGTCCAGGTTTTTATATTCGCGCTGGTCCCAGACTTTGACGGCCTTGCCTTTGCGCTCGCCTGCATCGCCGACGCGGATGCCTTCCGGGTTGTAGCCGCCCGAGCCGAACGGGCTGGTGCCACCGGTGCCGATCCATTTGTTGCCACCGGCATGGCGTTCCTTCTGTTCTTCCAGGCGTTTCTTGAACTCTTCGATCAGCTTGTCGAGGCCGCCCAGCGATTGAATCTGCGCGCGTTCCTCGTCCGTCAGCGAACGCTCGAACTCTTTGCGCAGCCAGTCTTCCGGGATCAGCGCCTGCAAATGCTCGTCGAGGTTTTCCAGGCCGTTGAAATACGCACCGAAGGCCCGGTCGAACTTGTCGAAATGGCGCTCGTCCTTGACCAGAATCGTGCGCGCCAGAAAGTAGAACTCATCGATGTCGGCGAACACGACCCGCTGTTTAAGCGCATTGATCAGGTCCAGCAGTTCACGCAGAGACACCGGCACCTTGGCCGCGCGCATTTCGTTGAACAGGTTGAGCAGCATGGCTGTCGCCCTTTTACATGGCAGGTTGGATAGACACGATCAGCGATTGCCGCGACGGCTCATGAACGCCAGACGTTCCAGCAGATGCACGTCCTGCTCGTTCTTGACCAGCGCGCCGGCCAATGGCGGAATCGCCTTGGTCGGGTCGCGTTCGCGCAGCACGGCTTCACCGATGTTGTCGGCCATCAGCAGCTTCAGCCAGTCGACCAGCTCGGAGGTGGAGGGCTTCTTCTTCAGCCCCGGCACCTTGCGCACGTCAAAGAATACGTCCAGCGCTTCGCTCACCAGGTCTTTCTTGATGTCCGGGTAATGCACATCGACGATGCGTTGCAGCGTGGCCCGATCCGGGAAGGCGATGTAGTGGAAGAAGCAGCGACGCAGAAAGGCATCCGGCAACTCCTTCTCGTTGTTGGAGGTAATGATGATGATCGGTCGATGCCTGGCTTTGATGGTTTCATTCGTCTCGTAAACGTAGAACTCCATCTTGTCGAGTTCCTGCAACAGGTCGTTGGGGAATTCGATATCGGCCTTGTCGATCTCGTCGATCAGTAAAATCGCCCGCTCGTCAGACTCGAAGGCCTCCCAGAGCTTGCCCTTCTTCAGGTAATTGCGTACGTCGTGGACCTTGTCGACGCCCAGTTGCGAGTCGCGCAGACGGCTCACCGCATCGTACTCGTACAGGCCTTGATGGGCCTTGGTCGTGGACTTGATATGCCAGGTAATCAGTTTCGCGCCGAAGGACTCGGCCAGTTGTTCGGCGAGCATGGTCTTGCCGGTGCCGGGCTCGCCCTTGACCAACAGTGGACGCTCCAGCGTGATGGCCGCGTTGACCGCCAGCTTGAGATCGTCAGTGGCAACGTAGGCCGGCGTACCTTCGAACTTCATTGATCCATCCTTTTCGCGTGGGTGCGCGTAACCGGTCGGCACGCGCGCCGTAATAGGGCAAGCAATGCCCTGACTATAACGTGGCGGCCCGATGGCTGTGAACGAAGACGCCTCATTCAGTTCTTGAATGGGGCGTCACGCAGTGACCGGGTCGAAATTGTAACGCTGCTTTAAGGATGTTCAAGTATTGGCCTGCCACCGGCTGGCGTTGACGTTGATAGATGATCAGCAACACACCTTCGACATGAGCTCCGATGTGCAGACCTTCCCCGGCCTGCGTCCACTGATAGCCGATGACGCGTTCGCCCAGGCACAGTTGGGCGACCATGGCTGGAGCGTCGAATGGCCTGAACTGGACATCCAGACAAGCGCGGATACTTTGTTTTCCGACAGTTAAGTCAACGCTGTCCCTGATGAAAACGTACGATTTTTCATCGTTGGCGCGCCTGAAAAAACTGCTAAGACCCCTTGCTGCTCTCATAGCGCGCATTGAATGCCTGCACGAAAGCATTGCGCAGGATCTGCAGAAACGCCTGGAAGCCGCTGATGTCCTGCTGATGAACGCTGCCGCTGAGGTCGACGCGTGTGGCGAATTGGTTTTCCCGCTGGTTTTTCAATACGGTTTCGCTGGTTCCGACCAGCGCTTCCCAGATCGAGCGGAAAACACCCTTGTCCTTGTTTTCGACATCCTGCTGCCAGTTGAACACGTCCACGTTGCGCAGCAGCGGCTTTATATAGCCCTTGAGCTGGCCTTTGTCGGCCTGCGCTTCAATCACCACATCTCCATCGCCGGCGTTGAAATCGAACTTGCCGTAGGCCGACGAGAAATCGTTGAGTTTCTTGAGCTGGATGCCGGTGGCGCGCAGTTTGAAGTCGAAGTCTTCAAAGTTGCTGAACGGATCGAATCTGGCTGAGCTCTCCAGGTCGGCATGGCCCAGCAGACGTGCCTTGCCCTTGAACTCGGCATCGCGATTGCCTTCCACGTCGACCACGTTGGTCAGGTTATAGATGCTGGCATTGACCTGATCCGCCTCGATTTTTACTTTGGGCGTGGAGTTGAAGTTATTGAAGGTGATGCGCCCGTTATCGATGCGCAATTCGTTGAGGGTGATGGGCAGCAGCTTGTCCATCTGGGTACGCCAGTCGGTGCCCTGACCGGTCTGCGAGTCCTGCTTGCTGCCGCCGTCCACGAAGTTGATCTGCGGGCCGGTGAAGAGGGCTTTCGCGACCACTGCATGGTCATACCAGAGTGAATGCCAGCTGACAGCCAGTTCGATCATCGGTGCGTCGAAAAAGGGCACCGGGACCTTGCCGTCGGTCTTGACGATCTTCAGCCCCTTGATCCGGTACGCCCCTCGCCACAGTGCCAGGTCCACATCGGTGATCTCGCCCCGGTAGTCACCCATGTCGGCCAGTTTGTCGTTCAGATAGTCACGCACCAGATACGGCAGGGCGATATTGACAGCGATCAGCAGGACTACCAGAGCGGCCAGGGTCCATAGCGGCCAGCTGTAGCGACGTTTCATGACATGAGTCTCCTGTTTCAATGAAGGATTGACTGCTCGCGCCGTCATCCGTTCGGTCAGACTGGACGCCCCACAGTTGGCGGCATAGGCTTTGGGTCTTTAACCGATGTGCACAAGGACACCCTCATGAGCCGTATCTACGCTGATAACGCCCATTCCATCGGTAATACGCCGTTGGTGCAGATCAACCGTATCGCGCCGCGCGGTGTCACCATTCTGGCCAAGATCGAAGGGCGTAATCTGGGTTATTCCGTTAAATGCCGTATCGGCGCCAATATGATCTGGGACGCCGAAAGCAGCGGCAGGCTCAAGCCGGGCATGACCATCGTCGAACCGACCTCGGGCAACACCGGCATAGGTCTGGCCTTCGTTGCCGCTGCCCGTGGCTACAAACTGATGCTCACCATGCCCGCTTCCATGAGCATAGAACGTCGCAAGGTACTCAAGGCACTGGGCGCAGAACTGGTGCTGACCGAAGCGGCCAAGGGGATGAAAGGTGCGATTGCCAAGGCCGAAGAACTGCTGGCAGACAACCCCGAGAAATATTTCATGCCGGCGCAATTCGAGAACCCGGCCAACCCGGCCATCCATGAAAAGACCACTGGCCCGGAAATCTGGGCAGACACCGACGGTGCCATCGACGTCCTGGTAGCAGGGGTAGGGACTGGCGGGACTATCACCGGTATCTCCCGGTACATCAAGCACACCGAAGGCAAACCGATCCTGTCGGTCGCAGTCGAGCCGGACGGTTCGCCGATCATCACCCAGGCGATGGCCGGTGAAACGATCACCCCCAGCTCACACAAGATTCAGGGCATTGGCGCCGGCTTCATCCCGAAAAACCTCGACCTGTCGATTGTCGACCGGGTAGAGCGTGTCACCGATGAAGAGTCCAAGGCCATGGCCCGGCGTCTGATGCAGGAGGAGGGCATCCTCTGTGGTATCTCCTGCGGCGCGGCGATGGCGGCCGCCGTTCGTCTGGCTGAAAAACCGGAGATGCAGGGCAAGACGATCGTGGTGGTCCTGCCGGACTCCGGCGAACGTTACCTGTCGAGCATGCTGTTCAGCGATCTGTTTACCGATCAGGAGCTTTCCCAGTAACACATCTTCGCAAGTGCGCACTTCATGCGGGCAACGCAAGGGTTTATGATGGCCAGCTTACGACTCGCCGGACGATCAGCGCTGTCGGCCCGGCGCTCCAGTCATTATTCAGAATCATGCATCAGCACTGCCCGCGTGACGTTTGGCGTTATCTGCCCGCTTCAAGGAGAGCTTCATGACCCTTTCATTTGTTGCCAAGGCATCGATCCTGATGCTGTTTCTGGGCAGCACGCTGTACGTTCATTTGCGCGGTCGGGCCCGACTGCCTCTGTTGCGGCAGTTCGTCAACCATTCGGCATTGTTCGCACCGTACAACGCACTGATGTACCTGTTTTCCCGCGTCCCGTCCGAGCCCTATCTGGACCGCAGCAAATTCCCTGAGCTGGACATCCTCAAGGACAACTGGGAAACCATTCGCGACGAAGCCATGCACCTGTTCGACGAAGGCTATATTCGTGCAGCGGAGAAAAACAACGACGCCGGTTTTGGCTCGTTCTTCAAGAAGGGCTGGAAGCGCTTTTACCTGAAGTGGTATGACAAGGCCCTGCCGTCTGCCGAGGCGCTGTGCCCGAAAACCGTTGAACTGGTCAACAGCATTCCCAACGTCAAGGGCGCGATGTTCGCGCTGCTGCCGGGTGGCAGTCACCTCAATCCGCACCGCGATCCGTTCGCCGGCTCGCTGCGTTATCACCTGGGCCTGTCGACACCCAACTCCGATGACTGCCGGATCTTCGTCGATGGCAAGGAATACGCCTGGCGTGACGGTCAGGACGTCATGTTCGATGAGACCTACGTTCACTGGGTCAAGAACGAGACCGACCAGACCCGTGTAATTCTGTTCTGTGATGTCGAGCGTCCGTTGACCAACCGCTTCATGACCCGTGTGAACCGCAGCGTCAGCGCGTTTCTGGGCCGCGCCACCGCTCCGCAGAACCTTGACGACGAGCGCGTCGGCGGAATCAATCAGGCGTATGCATTCAGCAAGCGTTTCAGCGATGGTTTCAGTGGCAAGGTCAAGCAGTTCAAGCGCGCCAACCCCAAGGCTTACCGCGTACTGCGCCCTGTTCTGGCCGTCGTGGTACTGACGCTGCTGGGCTACTGGTTGTTCGGTTAAGCGACAGTCTTTCCGGTTATTCCCCCTCTGATCCGGTTGTTCGCAGCCTCTGCGAACAACCGGCATTCCGTTACCCGTCCAGGCTCACATGACGGCTCAACAGCGCGCGCAGCGCTGCAGGCTTGACCGGCTTGGGCAGGTAATCGAGCCCCGCCGCGTGCACCTGAGCGATCAACTCCGCACGCCCATCGGCACTGATAAGCACGCCCGGTACCGGTTGACCCAGTCGGGTGCGCAGCCAGGCCATGAGTTCAGTACCGGTTTCGCCCTCATCCAGGTGGTAATCCACCAGAGCAATCTGCGGCCGGATGCCATTGTTCAACAGCGCTTCGCATTCCTGGCGATTGCGCGCGGTCCAGACCTGACAGCCCCAGCGTGACAGCAGACTGTGCATACCGATCAGGATGCTGTCCTCGTTGTCGACACACAGCACCTGTGTGCCGTTCAGCGCGGGGCGGCTGACATCGGGCAGTGTTGCGGGGACTGCCGCCTGAGGCGCGGCCAGCGGCACCCGGACGCTGAACACGCTGCCTTTGCCGGTCCATGAGCGCACCTGCAAAGGATGCTCGAGAATGCGGCACAAACCATCGGCAATCGCCAGCCCAAGACCCAGCCCCTTGGCCGCGTGAGTCTTGTGGCTGTCGAGGCGTTTGAATTCTTCGAAGATTACCTTGCGTTTGTCTTCGGGAATGCCCGGCCCCCGGTCCCAGACCTCCAGGCTCAGGTTGTCACCGTAGCGCCTGACACCCAGCAGAATAGGGCCTTTGGCATAGCGGAAAGCGTTGGTCAAAAAGTTCTGCAGCACCCGGCGCAACAGTTTGATATCACTGTCGACGCGCAGTGAACTGCCCCTTACACGAAAGCTCAGACCCTGTTCCTGGGCCAGCGCCTTGAATTCGGCACCCAGGGTGTCAAACAGCGCGCTGAGCGGAAACGGCTGACGATCCGGGGTGATCTTGCCGTTTTCGATTCGGGAAATATCCAGCAGGTCGCTGATCAGGTCTTCGGCAGAGCGCAACGAGCTGTCCAGGTGCCGAACCAATTGCTGGGCTTCGCTGGAAATCCCCTCCTGCTGATGTGACAGCGCAGCGGAGAACAGCCGTGCAGCGTTCAACGGCTGCATCAGGTCATGACTCACCGCGGCCAGGAAGCGGGTTTTCGATTCGTTGGCGGCTTCAGCGGTGCCCTTGGCGTCGGTCAGCGCCTGGTTGAGCTGGGACAATTCGTGGGTACGTGCGGCTACCCGCTGCTCAAGGCTTTCATTGACGCCTTTGAGGGCGTGTTCGGCGGCGCGGAACTCGGTGATGTCGGTGAAACTCATGACGAATCCGCCGCCCGGCATCGGGTTGCCAATCAGTTCGATCACCTGGCCATTGGGAAACAACCGCTCCGAGGTGTGAGCGCGGCCCTGGCGCATCCAGTGCAGACGCCGCGCAACGTGAACCTCTGCCTCGCCCGGTCCGCAGAGTCCGCGCTCGGCGTTGTAACGGATGATATCGGCAATCGGCCGGCCAACGCCGATCAGGCCTTCGGGGTAGTTGAACAGCTCCAGGTAACGACGATTCCAGGCCACCAGCCGCAAGGACTGGTCCACCACACTGATGCCCTGGGTAATGTTTTCGATGGCACCCTGCAGCAGCGCGCGGTTGAACTGCAGAACTTCGGAGGCTTCGTCGGCGATGCGTACAACGTCTTCCAACTGCATGTCGCGACCTTCGATAGCGGCCTTGACCACGGCGCGGGTCGAAGAGGTGCCGAGCACGCCGGCCAGCAGCCGCTCGGTATGCGCGATCCATTCACCATCGGCATTCAGGCCGGGGTTGAAACCCTTGCCCTGCCTGTGGGCGAAGCGGATGAAACTCTGTCGCGCGCGGTCCTCACCAACGAAGCGTGCCGACAGGCTCAGCAGGTCCTCGATCTGCACCGCGAGCAGGGGGCGGCTGAAGTCGCGTCCCTGGGTTTCCTGGCCGATGAAACGACCCGCCTGCCAGTGCTCGGCTACTCGCGTGCGCGACAACATCGACACCCAGGCGAACAACGTACAGTTGCCGGCCATCGACAGCACCACGCCCTGGGTCATCGGCGAGATAGGCAGGTCGAACGGGTTGCTGTGCAGCCAGGAAAGCAGCGGGAAAGTGCTCAGCGACCAGCCCATGCCATGCGCCGCTACCGGTAGCACAAGGGTGTAGAACCAGATGAAGATGCCCGCCGCCAGGCCTGCAAATACGCCACGCCGATTGGCCTGCTTCCAGTACAAGGCACCGAACATGGCGGGAGCCAGCTGGGTGATCGCGGCAAAGGCGATCTGGCCGATGGTTGCCAGACTGGCCGTCGACCCCAGCATCCGGTAGCTGACGTAGGCCAGCAGGAGAATCATCACGATGCTGATGCGTCTGACAGAAAGCATCCAGTGACGAAACGCCTCGAACGGCCGTTCGGTGTTTTTGCGTCTCAACAGCCACGGCAGCAGCATGTCGTTGGAAATCATCGTCGACAGCGCCACGCAGGCGACGATCACCATGCCGGTTGCTGCCGATGCTCCGCCGATGAAGGCCAGCAGCGCCAGCGACGGGTGAGCGTGCGCCAGCGGCAGGCTGATCACGAACGAGTCGGGCAGCATGGAGCCGGGGAGGAGCATTTGTCCGGCCAGCGCAATCGGCACCACGAACAGCGCAGCCAGCGCCAGATAGGCCGGGAACACCCATTTGGCGAGATTCAGGTCCTGAGGCTCGATGTTCTCGACCACCGTCACGTGGAACTGACGGGGCAGGCAGACAATCGCCATCATCGCCACGCCGGTCTGCACGAACATCGACGGCCAGTTGATCGTGTCTTTCCAGTATTCCTCGAGGCGTGGCGCCAGTTTGGCCTGATTGAACAGGTCGTCGAATCCGTCGTACAGGCCGAACGTGACGAACACACCGACTGCCATGAAGGCGAACAGCTTGACCAGCGCCTCGAAAGCAATGGCCAGCACCATGCCGCGATGGTGTTCGGTGACATCCAGATTGCGCGCACCGAAGACGATGGTGAACAGCGCGAGAATCAGCGACACCACCAGCGCGGTGTCCTGAGCACGAATACCGGTGGAATCGGCCACGGCACCGATCAGGATATTCACCCCCAGCACGATGCCTTTGAGCTGCAGCGCGATGTACGGCAGCATGCCGATCAGGCAGATCAGCGCCACCATGACTGCGAGGGATTGGGATTTGCCATAGCGCGCCGCGATGAAGTCGGCGATCGAGGTGATGTTTTCCTGTTTGCTGATCAGCACCATTTTTTGCAGCACCCAGGGTGCCAGTACCATCAGCACGATGGGCCCCAGGTAGATCGGCAGGAACGACCACAACTGCTCGGCGGCCTGACCCACTGCGCCGAAAAACGTCCAGCTGGTGCAGTAGACCGCCAGCGACAGGCTGTAGACCCAGGCGCGCATGGTCGGGCGCAGCGACGCGCTGTAGCGGTCGCCGTAAAAGGCGATAGCAAACATGATGGCCATATAGGACAAGGCAACGGCCGCAATCAGCCCGCTGGACAGCGACATATCAAATTCCACACCGTATCGATAACGCGCAGTCTCGCACGATGGCTGCGCTTCGTCTTTGTCGACCAAGGTCGAGCGTGGCGCGGTGTCGCAGCTGCCCCGACCAAGCCCGAAGTGATAAAAATAGCGACACAGGTTTTGTAAAAAGAAATGTCCTATCGACATTCGTCAGCGTTACGTCTTCAATGTGCCTCGGATTGGCCGCTGCGTCAGTTCACCCCAGCCTCTCAGGACCACGGACGATGAGCCAACAGTCACAATTCAGCCTGCTCGGGAAACGCCGTTTCCTGCCGTTTTTCATTACGCAGTCCCTTGGGGCGTTCAATGACAATATCTTCAAGCAGTCATTGATCCTTGCCATCCTTTACAAGTTGAGCATCGACGGGGATCGTTCGATCTACGTCAATCTGTGCGCTTTGCTGTTCATCCTGCCGTTCTTTCTGTTCTCGGCGCTGGCAGGGCAGTTCGGCGAGAAGTACCCCAAGGACAAGTTGATCCGGATCATCAAGTTCGGAGAGATCGTCATCATGGCGGTCGGTGCCGCAGGTTTTCTGTTCAATCATCTGGAGTTGATGCTCGCCGCGCTGTTCGCCATGGGCACGCATTCGGCGCTGTTCGGACCGGTCAAGTATTCGATTCTGCCCCAGCACCTGCGCGAGAGCGAACTGGTCGGCGGCAACGCGCTGGTCGAGATGGGCACCTTTCTGGCGATTCTGGCCGGCACCATCAGCGCGGGTGTGATGATGTCTTCTTCGCACTATGCCTGGGTGGTGGCGGCTGCCATCGTGCTGGTCGCCTGCCTGGGGTTCCTGGCCAGCTTCGGTATCCCGCGCGCCGATGCCGCCTCGCCGGAGATGAAGCTCAACTGGAACATCTTCACCCAGTCATGGGCGACCTTGCGCATGGGGCTGGGGCAAACGCCTGCGGTTTCGCGCTCGATTGTCGGCAACTCGTGGTTCTGGTTCGTGGGGGCGATCTACCTGACGCAGATCCCGGCCTATGCCAAGGAATGGATGTACGGCGACGAAACGGTCGTTACCCTGATTCTGACCGTGTTCTCCATCGGCATCGCGCTGGGCTCGCTGCTCTGCGAGCGCTTGTCCGGGCATAAGGTCGAGATCGGGCTGGTGCCGTTCGGCTCGATGGGCCTGACGATTTTCGGCCTGCTGCTGTGGTGGCATTCTGGCGGTTTCCCGCAGAACGTGCAGGCCAACGACTGGCTGGCGGTGCTGTCTTCCGGGCAGGGCTGGCTGGTGCTGTTCGACATTCTCGGTATCGGCATCTTCGGCGGCTTTTACATCGTGCCGCTGTACGCCTTGATCCAGTCGCGCACGCCGGTAAAAGAGCGCTCGCGCGTCATAGCCGCCAACAACATTCTCAACGCGCTGTTCATGGTGGTCTCGGCGATTGTCTCGATCCTGCTGCTGAGCGTTGCCAAACTGTCGATCCCGCAGCTGTTTCTGGCCGTGTCGGTGATGAACATCGCGGTCAATATCTACATCTTCAAGATCGTCCCCGAGTTCACCATGCGCTTCATGATCTGGCTGCTTGGCCATTCCATGTACCGCGTCGAACACCGCAATCTGGACCGTATCCCTGACGAAGGCGCGGCGCTGCTGGTCTGCAACCATGTGTCCTTTGTCGATGCATTGCTGATTGCCGGCGCAGTGAGGCGCCCGATCCGCTTTGTCATGTACTACAAGATCTACCAACTGCCCGTGCTTAACTTCATCTTTCGCACTGCAGGGACCATCCCCATTGCCGGGCGTAACGAAGACATGGACATCTACGAGAAATCGTTCAAACGCATCGCCCAGTACCTCGCAGAAGGCGAACTGGTGTGCATCTTCCCGGAAGGCAAACTGACCACCGACGGCGAAATCAACGGCTTCAAGAACGGCATGAGCCGCATCATTCAGGAAACCCCGGTACCGGTCATTCCACTGGCACTGCAAGGCCTGTGGGGCAGCTTCTTCAGCCGCGACCCGAGCAAGACCCTGTTTCGCCGCCTGTGGTCTCGCGTCGTGCTGGTTGCCGGCTCGCCCATTGCAGCAGACGTGGCAACCCCCGTGGACGTGCGCGAAGAAGTGAAAGCACTGAGAGGGAAAGTGCAGTAGCGTCGGCGCTCCGTACGACTGACGTGCCAACCACTTCGCGTTGGCACGATAGCCAAAGGTGACCTGAGCCGGAACCCACATCCACCTGATGTCACAGAACCGCCGTGTGACGCGGAGCGTCACGAACGGCATTCCCACGCGGAGCGTGGGAACGATAGTCGAGCCTGAACCCCAATCCGCCTGATGTCACAGAACCGCTGTATGAAGCAAAGCGTCACTGCGGCCTGGACGTATTCTCTTCCTCCGGCATCTTCCTGAAATACGTCGACAGCAACGCCCCGGAAATATTGTGCCAGATACTGAACAGCGCACTTGGCACCGCCGCCAGCGGCGAGAAATGAGCACTCGCCAGCGCAGCGCCCAGCCCCGAGTTCTGCATACCGACCTCCAACGCCAGCGACTTGCGTTGCGCCAATGGCAGCTTGAAAACCTTGCCAGTGAAATAACCCAACAGAAAACCGAACGTGTTGTGCAAAATCACCACTGCCATGATCAGCAGGCCGGATTCAGCGATTTTTGCCTGACTGGCGGCGACTACAGCGCAGACGATCATCACAATACTGACCACCGAGACCAGCGGCAGCACGTCCACGGCATAGCTGACCCGCGCACCCAACAGGCGCTGTGCAACCACACCGAGCACAATCGGCAGCATGACCAGTTGCAGGATCGACCAGAACATATCGAGGAAAGACACCGGCAGCCACGCCGAAGCGAGGAACCAGATCAGGGTCGGGGTCAGCAGCGGGGCGAGCAGGGTAGTGACCGCAGCGATTGCCACCGCCAGCGCCAGATCACCCTTTGCCAGCCAGGCCATGACGTTGGATGAAGTGCCGCTCGGGCAGCAACCGACCAGAATCACGCCCACGGCGATCTCCGGCGGCAGTTGAAACACCTGGCACAGCAACCAGGCTACACCGGGCATGATTACAAAGTGCGCGATCACACCCAGCGCCACTCGCCACGGGTTACGCGCCACTTCGGAGAAGTCGTCAAGTTTCAGGGTCAGGCCCATGCCGAACATGACCAGCCCCAGCAGCGGCACGATCCAGCTTTTCAGGCCGATGAAAACCTGCGGAAACAGAAATGCCAGAATGGCAAACAACAAAACCCAGTAGGCAAACGTGTTGCCGACAAAACGACTCAAGGCTGCCAACGCACGCATGGCCTGCTCCTTCTTGTTGAATAACCGGGATGAAATGAATGCGCCGTCTGACGAGACGGCGCGGTGTTTCGAGCGGCAATGTTGCAAAAGCGCGTATCAGATGCCTTGCGGAATCTCTTCGCCGCCCAGTGCCTCGAACAGCTCCGGCAGGAACTCGCCGAAGGTCAGCATCATCAGCGTGAAGCTGGCGTCCAGTTGCCCCAACGCTTCGTCACCACCGTCCTGTTCGGCCTGATCCTGCAGCAGGTCCTCGAACTTCAGACGCTTGACCACCAGTTTATCGTCCAGCACGAACGACAATTTGTCCTGCCAGGCCAGCGACAGCTGGGTCACGACCTTGCCTGTGCTCAGGTGCAGCTGGATTTCGTCGCCGGTCAGGTCCTGACGCTTGCAGCGCACGATACCGCCATCTTCATGGGTGTCGCGCAGCTCGCACTCGTCCAGCACGAAGAAGTTGTCGGCTGCTTTCTGGGTCTTGACCCAGTCGGTCATGGTCGCACTCGGTGAAACCTTGACCGTCAGCGGACGTACCGGCAGCGAGCCGATGACTTCGCGCAGAGTGGACAACAGGTCTTCGGCGCGTTTCGGGCTGGAGGCATTGACCAGGATCAGGCCCTGTTTCGGCGCGATGGCGGCGAAGGTGGCGGAGCGGCGGATAAAGGCGCGCGGCAGGAACGCCTGGATGATTTCATCCTTGAGCTGATCACGTTCCTTCTTGTAGACCTTGCGCATCTGCTCGGCTTCGATCTCGTCGACCTTTTCCTTGAGCGCGTCACGCACGACGCTGCCCGGCAGAATGCGTTCTTCCTTGCGTGCGGCGATCAGCATGAAGTCCTGACTGATGTGTACCAATGGAGCGTCTTCGCCCTTGCCGAAAGGAGCGACGAAACCATAGGTGGCTACCTCCTGGCTGGCGCAGGCGCGCGCCGGCTTGGTCGCCAGTGCTGTCTCCAGCGCTTCGGCATCAAAAGGCACGTCCTGGGTCAGGCGATAGACAAGCAGGTTTTTGAACCACATGAGGTGAATCTCTCTTTCTATACAAAGGCGGGCATTATTCGCTCCTCAGCCGCTGGGGCCAACCCTGTACAGAGCGTTTGTAAGCCTTTGGAAGGATTATAAAAATTATTTGAAAAAGTGCTTGCCAGAGTACAGGTCGCTCCGTAGAATGCGCGCCACACCGAGAGTGAAGGGTGATTAGCTCAGCTGGGAGAGCAGCTGCCTTACAAGCAGCGGGTCGGCGGTTCGATCCCGTCATCACCCACCAAACTCGCTTTTAGTGTTACGCGCAGCGGTAGTTCAGTCGGTTAGAATACCGGCCTGTCACGCCGGGGGTCGCGGGTTCGAGTCCCGTCCGCTGCGCCATATTTGCTTCCACTAAGGCCCACTGAACGCCTGGAAGCCACGGAGATAGCAGCCTTGAGCCGCTTTTTTCGTTTCCTGAATTCCACTGGAATCCATCTCCAGCCACGGTTTTTAAGTACACATTTAAGTACACCGCTGGCACAGCCTTTTACGATTCCTTGCGCATCAATTTTCGTATTGGTCCGTCTACCGCTGGGTTGTATTCCTCTCCTTGATGCAAAAGGAGGTGTCTGATGGCTCTGACAGATACAGCGATAAAGCAAGCCAAGCCCGCCAGCAAGCCTTATACGTTAACTGATGGGGATGGCTTATCTCTGCAAGTGCCCACGACGGGTTCGAAGCGCTGGCATTTCCGTTTCTATTGGAATGACAAGCAATTGCGTATTTCCCTTGGCATCTATCCCGACGTCAGTCTCAAGGAGGCTCGCCAGCGGAGAGAGGCTGCACGTGCGCTGGTGGCCAACAATATCGATCCCCGCTCACATCGTCGCGCCGAGCGCCAAAAAGCCTCTCACGCCGCCAAAAACACGTTTGAAGCGGTTGCTGGTCGCTGGCATGAGTTCCGAAGTAAAAAGCTGACGAAAAGTAAGAAGGGCAGTGCAGGGCAAGCGAGCAAATACCTCAAGAAGGACATGCTGCCGTGTTTGGGCGATCTTCCGATCTCAGATATTTCTCGTGGTGACGTGCTGGAGCTCATTAGGCGAATTGAGCGCAGAGGGGCGCTGGTCTCTGCGCGAAAGGTGCGCACCTGGCTCAACCAGATCTTTCGTTTTGCCATGGCGGAAGGGTTAGTTGATGTGAACCCAGCAGCAGATCTTGATATCGTCGCCGAGACGCCGCGGCCAGTTCGCCATAATCCCTTCCTCCAGGTAAATGAACTTCCAGGACTGCTCAGGACCGTTACCCACTATGGGTGTGCAGAAGCGACACGGCTTGGTATTCGGCTATTGCTGCTGACAGGGGTGCGTACAGGAGAGCTGCGGGCTGCGACCCCAGGCCAATTCGATCTCGACAAGGGGATTTGGCTGGTGCCGCCGGAGGGTGTGAAGCAGCTCCGGAGTCGTGTTCGAACACAGGGGAATGAGATCCCACCTTATGTGATTCCTCTGTCTATTCAAGCAATTGCAATTGTGCAGCGGCTAATGCAGTTAAGAGCGCGTGGTGCGCGGTATCTGCTGGTTCACCGGTACGAACCGCAGGAAATGATCAGTGAAAATACCCTTAACACCGCAATCAGCCGGATGGGTTACAAAGGAAGGCTCACCGGGCATGGCATCAGGGCCACCATCTCAACGGCGCTCAACGAGGTTGGCTTTGTAGAAGAGTGGATTGAGGCGCAGCTCTCACACGCTGATACCAACCAAATTCGGGCTGCATACAATCATGCAGAATACGTCGAGCCGAGACGTAGGATGATGCAGTATTGGGCGGACTTATTAGATGCGCTAGAGGTTGGCGTTCCGCCGCCTACGCCCGAAACATACATGCCGCATACCGGGCGAATTTCAACGGGTAGTGCACAGTGTGAGTCGGCTGATTAATATGGGGTGCTACGGGGCAAGTTCGCATCCCTCCGTCCCGAGATATTTTTCAATGACTTAGCCCAACCTGAAAAGAATGGGCTTTTTCATGGTGCGCCAGCCATGGCGCGTTGCGCGCAAGGGCAACCAGCTTGGCTGTCGTGGCCAGGCTGGTGACTTGGAGGTGCAAGTCGTCTACACACCTGGCAAGAGGAAGTGTTAGCCAGAGGCAAGGGTGTCGCGGGTGACTGCGAATCTGAAGGAAGCCCGAGGCAAAATGCTGGCCTGACGAGCAGGAAGCTGATGAGGCGGCGCAGTAGGGTAAGACGGCCATAATCGTCAAAGCCCATTCTCTGAATCGATGTCGATATGCGAAGCCCAACTCTGGAGGCGCGCGTCATCTTTCCGGTTGCCAACCATGTACACATCGACGGGGGCGCCCCGGCCGCCGGAATTTCCAGGGCCAGCGCGTCGCATGAAGCACGGCCCTCCTTAACGAATAGCGCCACATGTCCGCTACCCGTACCCGCCCGCGTTTCAGTCCCTGCCAGTTTTACGTGCGAGGTGCGGGAAAAATGTGTCAAATTTCCTCAGCATGTTGAGGAGTATGGCTGGCTTAATCTGCTCTCTATCTCTTGCCTGCTGTGGGTCAGGAGACGGCTTGAGGTTTGGGGATCCGAGTCTGCCGGATATGTGTATGTGTTTGATCTTATGGGGATCATTGGGCAGACGAGCAGTAGGCTCGGATTGGAGATATTTTGTTAGCGACGGATGTGGGATGATTAGCCTAAAGGGGGAGAATCCTCCAGCTGGACGATGAGTGTAACGTTCAGGATGCCCTATGGCGCTGAATATTGAGTGTCCGGGCCTAAGAGGGCGGTCCCCTGCAATGAGGCAATGCATGCGAGGCGACCTAGGCAGTGTCGAACCAATATTGCGAATAGCGGAAATCGTTAAATACTCTAGAGATGTTAAAAAGTATGAATATAGTTCCATTTACTTCTAGAGATAGTCTGGGTAGATATTATACAGAAAACGACATAAGTAGTTTGCTAGTGTCTTTGATGGATACTGCTAAGGCCACAAATATATTGGATTTGGGCTGCGGTTTGGGCAGTCTATCATTCGCTGCTTCTCAACGTTGGAATAACGCAAAAATATTCTCTCTTGATATTGAAAGTAGACATCAGATTCCTGATTCTGAAAATGAGAATAGGTATCATGTAGTTGGGGATGCATTACTATTTGACCTCCCAAGTACTCTCGGGATGACAGAGGGGTCAATAGATCTTGCGGTATGTAATCCTCCATATATAAAACCTGATTGGCGGGATGAGTTTCAACAGGTTTCTGAGCAGATTGGAATATGCAAATACTCCTCAATTACAAAAATTTGTTCGTCCGAAGTATTGTTTTTAGCGCAAATGATAAGAATGTTAAAAAGTGGTGGTGAGGCGGGTGTTATATTGCCAGATGGAATTTTTACTGCGGAAAAATTTTCGAGTTTTAGAGAGTTTCTTTTAAAAGAGCATTGTGTAAAAAAAATAATACAGCTACCTCGGAAGATTTTCAAGCGTACAGAGGCCCAGACACATATATTGATATTCAATAAAGCTTCTTGCGAAAGAATCGGTGAAAAAATAGAACTTCGGACTATTTTGGAAACTGGAAAGCTATCTCCGGCAATATCGATTTCCTCGGATGACGGCGTTCATCGATTGGACTATAGCTATCACTCACGGATGCAACGACATGGAGCGAGACCTTCATATTTTCACCATGAGTTGCAAGATATTGCGGAGATCAAAAGAGGAAAGCACTCCTCCGTTCAAGTCAGAGAGTTGGACTGCGCGACTGTTCACACCACAGATTTAAGCGGCGTACATTCGAATTATGAGTTGTCGGGTTGCATTGAGCTTCTGAGTTTGGATCCTACTAAGTTTCTAGTGGCGCGTCCTGGGGATATATTGATCGCGCGTGTTGGTCGGAATTTTTTTAAAAAAATAGCTAGTGTAGTTTCAGGATATGCAGTTGTCAGTGATTGCCTATTTATAATTCGTTCCGATAAAAAGTACTCAAAAAAAATATTTAAATATGTGAGTTCGAAAGACGGACAGTTAAAAATATCTGAGTTGAGCTATGGTGTCGCAGCGGCTCAAATGTCCATGAAACAGCTTGCTCATCTTAAAATGGATTTGAAATAATGGCAAAACAACAATTGGAAGTTGAAGAGCTTACGTCTTTTTTAGAAGAACGTGCGGATTATCTAGAAGAAAGTGAACTTCTAGCGTGTACGGTGCAGGATGGCGATTTTTACAAGAGTATTTATACTGCTCTGATTTCTCGGGGAACCAAGTTGATTGTAGGTCCCCGCGGTTGTGGGAAAACGCATTTAATGCGTTATGCTTGGACTAAATGTAAAGGGGATGAGTCATTACCCTTAGCTATTTATGTCTCGTTCAATAAGTATTTTCGGCTCGAGCCCTTGCTAAAGTCGAAGCCTAACGCAATTGCACTTTTTAATATTTGGGTGCTAGCCAAAATACTTATTGCCGCTCATGAAGTGACGTGTGATATCGAGGATGATCAAGAACTCGATTTGAGCTCAATCCTGATTGCTACAAAACAAGACCTAGAAAGCATCGTTGAGCGGCTAGAGCAAAGCTTATCACCTACATCTGATTTGGAATTTCTGGTAGAGAAAATAAGTGTTTCCGGCGTGACAAGCGCGCTTCATTCTTTGACTGAATGGTTAGAAAGAAAACGAGTAGTTGTTTTACTTGATGATGCTGCAATAACCCTAACGCCTGAATATCTTTACGAATTTTTTGATATTGTTAGAACACTGAAAACGTCCCGTATATCCCCAAAGGCATCGGTGTATCCGGGAACTACAGAGTATGGCCCGAAGTTTCACGTAGCACATGAGGCTGAAAGTGTTGATGCTTGGCTTTCTATTGAGGCGGACAACTACGCTTTAGTGTTGGGTGCGATCGCACAAAAGCGATTCAATGAGTATGAGAAAATACCGGAGGATATCTCTCAACTTCTAAAATATGCGGCTTTTGGAATACCTCGAGCCTACTTGATGATGCTTCGAGAATATCACTCTGATAGTTCTCGAAGTTCACAGCAGAAATTTAATAAGCTCATTGAGAAATATACAAGCGTTCGACTGAGTGAGTATAGATCACTAGTAAGTAAGTTGCCTCGATTGGAAAGTATAATCGATACAGGCGAAGCAACGTTAAACAGGATCGTTGAGTTAATAAAAGACGCTAACTCTCCCGTTAAGAAAACGACGCAAAAACAAATTATTGTTGGGATAGAGGAGGAAGAAAATCCTCTATTCAATAGAATGATTAGCCTGCTTGTTGAAGTCGGTTTGCTCTTGAAACTCCCAAATGTCTCTCACGGAGAGGATAGGTCATATGAGCGTTACATTCCACATTTGGCTTTATTGATAAGAAATCGCGTCTTCAGCCAAGGCTCACATGGGTTCTCCCCTCAGCATATCATTGACTTCATAGGGCGTAAAAACGTTAAGCACCCTGTTCGACGGACCTCTAAAACTCTTCTGGGAGAAGAGTTACTTCAGAAATTACAGCTTACTTTACCCCCATGTCGAAAGTGCAGTGCTATCCGATTGACTGACACGCAACGCTTTTGCCATCAGTGTGGTAGCTTGCTTGTTGACGAATCAACATTTAATAAATGCATGGCGTTAGAGTTGTCAAATCTTCCAAGGCTGACATCGTGGCAAAGTAAAGTTATCACTGGTTTAGATGGGGCGAAAACTGTAGGGGATATTCTTTCTATGCAAGATCCTGGGACTGAGCTAAGGAAACTGCGCAGGGTCGGGCGTAAAACTGCAGATAAAATAATTAGTAATGTACTTCTTTACGTTGATGAGTTTTTGTCGTGACTGTGAGAGCCTTAGGCTAGTTGTTGTGATGGTTATGGATTAGCTTCCAAAGGGATGAGCGATGAGTTTGCGAAGAAAACTAGGAGGTGTGTTGCCAGAAGGAGCAACCACGTCGGAAAGTGCAACAGAAATAGCTTCAAAAGAATTTTTTGAGCTATGTAAACTAGAAGCCATAACCTCACCATTTGAGACGAGTAGTAAGTTTGATGTTGGCCATAGTGATAATAATCTATCACCAATCGATCTATTCATAACCAATACTAAACAGTTAAATAAATTGGTTACTAGTGACTATAGTCCAGTCCTAGGTAATTTGATATTGCTTGGTTATGTCTCTGCAGCTGAAAGTTATATCCGGGCGCTGATACGAAAATTAATTCATTGTGATGAATATATATCGGCACTAGTCTCTGAGAAAAGCGTATCGTATGCGGCAGCTTTACACCATAAAAAAGAAATTCTGCCAGAGGCTCTTCTAGAGGATTTTTCTCTTGCTAGTCCTTATAACGTTTTTGAAACGCTCAAAGAGCTCATAGGGATGAAGGGTAATCGCCCAAACCCATTGATTCTTCCATCTCAAGAGTTCAAGAAGGTCTGTGAGCTTCGTCACTGCTGCGTGCATCGATTTGGCAAGTTGGGGTCAAAAAATGCAATACGGCTTGGGTTGGCAGCACATACTAAGTCGCTAGAGAAACCAATCTTGTTGTTGGCAGAGGATGTGGATAAGATTGCATTCATAGTTGATAACTTTGTGCGATCAATTAACAACTATGTGTTTAAGTTTTTGCTTGAGCGGTCCGTAAAAAATAGAGATGACTCAGGTGGCGTATGTTATGAGGCTGAATGGCTTTGGGTATATGCAAAGGATAAGAAGAGATTCAGTAAGTATTATAAAATATTCAGCTCTAAAGAGGATGTTTATAAGTCAATGACGCTACGCGCCGCCTATGAAAAATTTTATTCTGCATTGAAGCCTGAAATTGCGAATTTACCCGAACGTAAGCCAAAAGGGCAAAAAAGAAATACTTCACAGGATGCTAATAATGTATAAAGCAAGAGCTGTTTCGTAGCGATTGTCAAACTTTCTCCATAGATAAGAAATCCATTGTTTTGGCTATATGGGTCTGGTGCAGATCTAGTTTGTCTAAAGGAACAGCGAGTGAGGGAAAGGTAATGTCATTTGAAATTCCCCCAGGGAAAGAGCGGTTTTTCAGTGATACTAAGCAAAAAGTTGAGCTACTCATCCGTAAAAATATTCTCTCTGGAATAAAACACTATGAGTTGCAGGGCTGGCTGAACAACTTCTCAAGTCCACGAGCTCTTTATCTTGCGGCGCATCTTCTTGATGCGTTCATATATCGATCTCCTGACATGCTAAAGAGTATGAGGCGGCATATGCTAGAAATGCAGCTGGCAACTGCTTTACAGCGCTCGGGATATAAGGTGCCGATAACCGTAGATGATTTTTTAAACGGATTAAAGAAAGGTAACTTTGATTTGCCGATTAGGTTTGTCTCTGTAGACGGCGGGTTTGATAAAACTCCTGGCAAAAGTGGTGCAGCGTTACTTAGAAATTTCAGGGAAGATGGATTGGTGAACAAGGGAATAACGGTTCGACCAGAGGATGTGGCCAAATTACCGAAGTACATTGAGTGGTTGGTGCTGGTTGATGATTTTGTGGGCACTGGAAAACAAGCGGAAAAATTTTTTAAGTACTATGGCGTAGAACAATGGGCTGTAAGTCGTAACGTAATTCTGCTTTCATTTATGGCACATTCGGTGGGTGTGGATAAAATCACAAAAGATTATTCTTTTGTGAATTTTGACTGTGCAGAAGTTTTATCCGGATCCCATGGGTTTTTCGCATCAATACCGAATGGCGTAATGTGGGGAAGAGATGAATATAATAGTATTAAGGATGTCAAAGATTTTTATTATAATGATGTGTTGTTGTCAAAGGGAGTAGTTTTAAAGCGATCCGAGTTTGATCTGGACTTGACGATTGCTTTCAATAGAACTATACCGAACAACACGCTCGCTGCCTACTGGACATCCAAAGGACAATGGTGTCCGCTGATTAATCGGGGCTAAGTAATGGACAAAAATATTGTTGATGCTTTTTTGCGCAATAGAGCTGAGCTGTTACCAGATGATGTTTGGGGTCAATTCATTGTTCCACATTTTTTTTCATCCTTAAGTATTTTTAAAGAAAAAAAAGCAGTAAAAATTGAAGGTGGGCGTGGCTGCGGAAAAACTATGCTAATGCGTTATTTGTGTCATCCCAGTGTGTTTAGTGCAAATAGGGCTAGCGTTCCTGATCAGTCTCTAAAGTTTATAGGTCTGTACTGGAAGCCTGATATTAGATTTTGTAAGTTGTTAACAAGTGCGTGGTTAGATGATGATGCGGACACTGTTTTTTCTTATTATTTTGCCCTTTGTGTTTTGGGGGAACTTGAGAAAAGTCTGGTGAGCATTTCTCATGCTTCACTGGAGTCTGGTGTGTTGGAAATTAGAGGCGCGAGTATTCCAGCTGCAGCAAAACGATACTTAGGCGAAGGTGTTGAAACTTTTTATGATATCCGAGATTTTGTAGAGGAGAAGCTCGCCGAGTTCGAGTTGTGGGTTCAAAATCCGTCTCTTAGTCGGCCGATAATGTTTAGTTTTAAAAGCGTATTTAAGAGCTTGATAGCTTCTATCTCCTCAAGTGATCCTCGCCTTGAAGGATGCTTCTTTAGGGTCTTTGTTGATGAGTTTGAGAATCTACAGGTTGCGCAACAGGTAATTATTAACGATTACGTCAAGCAGCCGGATGACCAATATTGCATTAATTTTTCGGTTCGCTCTCATGCAATTTCCGAATTTTTGACTAGTACACAGGAACAGTTAATTGAACCGCATGACTACAGAACTATTAATATTGAACTAGAGCTGGGTCGTAGTGATCAAGGTTTTGATCTGCTAGCCGCAGAGGTGATGCTGTTACGGCTACAGAACGAAGGATATGAACTGGCACTGGGCGATTTTAATAAAGAGTCTCTGTTTGATCCCGGCCATATTGAAGCCAGAAATACAGCCGTTTACAAGGCAGCGGTCTTGGGAAAAGCCAGACAAATTTTTCCCCAAATGTCTGCTCGAGATGTAGCTAATCTTTCTGTTTCAGATAAAGCATTGAAAAATAGGATTGTTACTACTATTAAAAAAGCGCTAGTAAAGCGAGGGGACGAAGGTATTCCTATAGAGCAATTTTTTGAAGGGATAACTCCTGATGTTTCCGTCGTATCCGCTAGTATCCTAAGTCGGAACTCAACCTCGACTGCGGTAATTTTGGAAGAATTGAAAAAAACAAAAAATGATAAAACAAGGGCGTTAAGTCTATTTTGTAAAGAGGGTGGTTGGGTTGAGAATACATTGTTCGGATCTTTACTGTATCTGTATAAAGGCCTCCCCCAGAAAGACTGTCTATTATATGCCGGATTTGGCAGATTCTGTGGGCTTTCGAAACCTAACTTGCGGTATTTTCAGGAGCTTTGTCATAAAACCTTACTTGAGGCAAATGCTAATGGCGAGATGTCAGATTCGTCGGCGCTGGTAATAACCTCAAAAACTCAGGCATCGGCTGCGTTTGCGGTAAGTAGCAAATTGCTTGATGAGGTAGAGCGAGCAGGGACAAGCGGGAAAAAGCTACACAGCATGATTATGCGTTTGGGTAGTATATTCGAGTCTGCTCAGCGGCGACCTAGTCAGAGCGAGCCCGAGATAAATCACTTTTCTATCAACGATAGCCAACGAGTTGCATTAGATAGTGAGGTGGTTTCTTTAATTAAGGATGGGCTTATGTGGTCTGTTTTGTATGAAACTTCTGATACTAAAAATAAGAGTGATTATGATATCATGCAAAACGACTATGTTCCGAACCCGATTTTTGCTCCGTATTTTGGAATAAGTTATAGAAAGAAGCGCAAGCTTTCACTCTCTGCTAGCGAGGTTAATACTTTATATGTCGGCTCTGGGGAGCAGTTTAAAGCTCTTCTCAAGGATTACGTGGATAAATGGGAAGAACCGACTGAGACAGAAGTCGGAATAAATTATAAGTTGTTTTGAGTATGATGAATTTTAGTTGGGTGTCAGTGTGTGCGGATGATGCTTTTAAAAGTGCATCATACGATGTGGCATTTGTCGGCGCGGTCGTGGATGAACGAGGCGACCATTGCCTATCGATAGCGACTAGAGCTGCAATTAGAACGCTAAATGTAAACTATGCCGCTTCGGAGTATAAAATTCACATTGGTGGAAAAAGCTGGAGGGCGAATGAGGTCGAAAATATTGCACTCGAGTTTCCGGCTAAAAATATTCTTTTTG
This sequence comes from Pseudomonas sp. MWU16-30316, assembly GCF_020515645.1. Lineage (NCBI taxonomy): Bacteria > Pseudomonadati > Pseudomonadota > Gammaproteobacteria > Pseudomonadales > Pseudomonadaceae > Pseudomonas > Pseudomonas sp. MWU16-30316. Next base: position 694,280 of record NZ_JAIZAZ010000002.1, read on the forward strand.
ATGCGACTACTTTAGATTTTCCTGACTTGTTACTGATAATTCGAGGATATCTGTTGCTTGGAGAAGAAGTTACTTTTTATTTTCTTTATGCTGAGCCGAACTCTTATAATGGCGCTAGTGGTTCTAAAACTAGGCATGAGTTCCAGTTGAGTGACAGCTATGCGTCTGATTACTATCCTATTCCGGGTTTTATAAATTTGCAAATAAACCCTAATAGCGTTGGAAGTGTTACTGTTTTTGTCGGTTTCGAAGGTGCACGCTTACGTAATTTAATCGCTGATTCGGAACCTGAGGTTTTAAAGAGGTTTAATGTTGTTTTCGGTATCCCTCCATTTAAAACAGAATGGGAAACTCATTCTTTGATGGAAAATGCATCAATTCTGTTAGATCAGCAGGTTGAAGAAATTCTTTATGCTGGTGCTAATAATCCATATTCATGCTATGAGGTCTTGTCGATGCTTTATAGGTCGAGGGATTGTAGCTCTTCATTCGAAGTTGCTCCGCTTGGCACTAAGCCTGCAGCGATCGCGGCTGCTTTATTTGCAGCTGAACATCGTGGTGTCTCCGTTCGATACGATTATCCACGTCGTTCTCATGGCAGATCTAGCGGTGTAGGGAAGGTACATCTTTTTACTGCCTGGTGTGATGGTGGTGTGAGGAGCTAGTCTTTTTCGAGTGACAGGTAAAAATTGTCACTTGGGCACTCGTCAAAGATTATTTGTGTGTCTTCAATCAAGTATCCTTTAAGTTTCGAGGATTTTCTGGGTCCTTCAATCTTACAGCTCCAAATATTTAGTCCGTTATCTCTTTTTTTATGTAGTTTTAAACTTTCGAACTCCTTCTGCACCCATCGCCATTCTTCACTTTCGTGATCGGTCCTCTGGGAGGCTCCAGGAAACTCCCTCACATAGCGTTGAAAGAGGCCAGGTGTCACCAGAAATACGCTGCCACCCACCGTGTGGATTTTCGCTTTGCTATCATTGATGATCAGCTTGTGGCTCTGGATGCCATCCCTAACCCAATTCAGGAAAACCTGACCAGCGTTCTTCACAGGAGGGTTTGATATTTTTAGAGCGACTTCGGACGGTTCATCGCTGGCCTCCGGCTTCTCTACCTCGAACATATCCAGCAACGATCCTAAGTAGTCTGCATCTTCAATAGTGATTTGGTCGGGCTGCGATCGGCCTTGAGTTGGCCTTGAACTGACTACCTTAGGGGAGAGTGGTGATACGGGAGCATTGGACTGATTGTCATCAAGGGAAACGCTCACCGTTCCGCTGAAAGCCTCAGGTCGATCTTCGCTTCCCCATATCAAAGCCGGCTGAAGGCGCAGAAAAGTGAAACTCTGCTGCCAGTCGCCCTGCATGACAAGGGCGCTCCAGATGGCTTTGCCTTCCGGGGTAGATTCGACCAGTCCATGCGATTGCAGTTCGTCGAACACGGCGATGTTGGATGAAGGAATACCTTCAATCGATTGCGACAGCAGATAGGCTCGTAGCTTGTCCGTGACCGTCTTGCTGACCAGCCAGAGCGCGTCCTGGGTCAGCCATCCCGCGGCACCGGGCTGGTTGAGTTTCAGCTCGTGCTGAACCAGGTGACGCAGTCCGCTGATCAACTGGTGTTGCAGCGAATGAACCGGCGCTTGCAGCGCCTTGCTCGGGTTACCACCGATGTTCTGTGCGACGGAAACGCGGTCGGCCTGCATCACCAACTCACCGAGCACGCCGGCACGTCCGTACTGACCCGCCAGGACATACAGCAGACTCGCCCACAGCGGCGGAAAACCACTGAGCCAATCCAGGATAGGTCGGTCAAGAATCTGGGTGTAGAGCAAGCCTGCGGCGGCACCGTGCAGGTGGTAATCGCGGCCTTCGAGGTAGCGAAAACGGTAGGGCTGATCCAGGGCACCCTGCCAAGGATGCCACACACGGCCATCCTGGCGTTCGACCTGCAGGTCCACGGCGATCTTGCCGATGTCATGCAGCAGGGCGCCATAGGCGATGCCAGCCGACCAGGCATCGGTCTGGGCGGCTTGGTCTTCGGGCGCGGCGCCGGTGGGAAGTAGATACGACTGACGCAGTTTCAAACTGCAAGCTACCAGCTCCAAGCCATGGTCAAGCATGCCACCGAGATACGCATGGTGGTGCGTCTCGCTGGCCGGGAGTTGCTGAACCTGCTCGGCGTAGCGATGAATCGGATTTAAATAAAGCTGGATGAACTGCGAGTGGGAGAGGGCGGTGTACTGCCAGATGCGATCGAGCAACTGGCGGCGGTGCTCCGCGGCTAACAAGCTGTGGGCCGACTCGATGGGCAGGTAACCTTCGGTGGCGCTGTGTGTCGGTGGCGGAGGGGGCTTCTGCCTTTTGTGGCGAAACAGACTGAGCATCGTGACCTCCGGGAAGTGGCTGGGTCAGTGGCCTTTTAGCCTTTTCGGATAGCGCTCTTACCCTTGAGTGCCCATTCCCTTCCAACCCTTACCCGTCCTTTTTGGCTCGTGTCCCTTTGTGCGGCAATCGGAATATGGATTCTCCTAGGCATCATTTTTTGGGGCTAGTACGGAAAAGAAAAGAATCGATACACTGCGGTGCATATTTTTTAGGTCTTGCCATGAACCTCACTGACGCCACGCTTGTGCTGCTGCTCGCGGCACGTATCCATGGGACCGACGAAGCCGTCCGGGCCTCGGCGAAGAGCGTGGTCAAGAAGTTGCCGCGCAGTAAGCGTGATCTGATCTACAAGGTGATCGATAGCCGAAGTCCGCTCGAGTTGGTGGATTTTCTGGCGCAGAACCTGGATGCGGAATGACAGGCTGCGGGTGTGTGCCCATCCCTGACTCTTTGCATCAGAGCCCCGCGGCATGGGGGTTTCTGGGCGCAGAAAAAAGGGCCCAACTCGCGTTGGGCCCTGTGATGCGATTGCAGCGGTGAGGTAACGATCAAACTCCATCGTTCATGCATCGTGAGTCATCCATTACCGTCTGTTTCAGTTGCTGCTCCAGGTTGAGTACATACTCCGAGGCGCTTCGGGCGTGACCACTGGCGCGAAAGATCGCGCGTTTGTCAGCCTTGAGCAGGCCGAGCCAGGAGTCGATGTAGCCCTCGTGCCGCAGCTCCCCCTGTATACCGGCGTAGGCACATAAAAACGCAGCACCCATTTCGGCGATCAACTCCTCAAACGCGTAGCCTGGCGAGCCGAACGGACAGGCTGACGTCACGCCTTCGCGCTGCAACCGAGTGTGATGCCCGGTCCAGTGCGTCAGCTCGTGCAGTGCGGTGGCGTAGTACCCACCTTCATCGTGAAATTGCGCTTTTGTCGGCAGTTGGATGAGATCCCTGATCGGGTGGTAAAAGGCTTCGTCGGCAGGCCGATGAACGATGCGTGCACCTGAACTTAACAGTAGACTTTCCGCAGAGCTGTTGGCCTGGAAGGGATCACTCGGTTCCGTCTCGAACAGGGTTTCATTGAGCGCTTCGAGCCCCTCCGTTTGCTCGAGGTTGAATAGAAAATGCGTCCGGAGGATGCCAAAGTGAGCGACCTTGGGCTGACCGTTTTCATCGAGTACGGGTTGGCCTGACTCGGTCTGTTCCTCGCGCTCCATCGGCTTGTAGAGCACCGCCAGAGTGCTGTGCTCACCCTTGCGGATGTGCCCACCGGCTTTTTTGGCCTGGTTGAAGGTCAGCCAACGATCTTGAGTGAACCCCTGCAACCTGGCCTCGGCCCAGAGCAGCGGTAAATTGATGCCCGAATAGGGACGCCGCATAATGGCGTTAATGGGGTAGGGGTGATGATGACCGACGTGAGCTGAGCCACTTGAGGACCAGGGTTTGATCCAGGGGGCTACGCCTTGTTCCAAAGCGGTAACGATCTTGTCAGTCACGTCTTGGTAGATATCGCGCATGGCATTTTCCTCGAGAGAAAACGGGGGAACGCCTTGCCCGTCGGGGAGGGTTCCCCGGTAAGTGATGGGTTGGATTGATGCAGGACTTGCATACTGTCCGAATGTGGATTTTGAGTGCCGAGTACGGTTATGTGCGTTTAGCGTTGGCCTCTCCTGCAAGCGCTATCAGTAAGGCGTCAGGCTGGTCCGGCCCTTGGAGCAGGCTGAGACTCAATTGCAGCAACGGATCGTGGTGTAAGTGATCTGTTGGTTGAATGTTTACTACCTTGAACAGTACATAGGGCTCGTGTGGAGAGGCGAGGTGAGCCTCGAAGGCTGCGCGCAATACGTGGCTCAGCCGATCGATCTGCAGCTTCTCAGGAGGACCTGAGAGTTCGAGCAGAACTGCGCGTTGCCAAGCGCCAGGAGTGAACACGATGGGCAACCGAAGGGTGTTCAGTGCTTCCGGTGTAAGTGAGTCGGACATGGTGTGCCTCCGTTGAAAGCGCGAAGAAACCTGTCCCGTGGGGGAAAGAACTTCCCCGCGGTGGGTTGAAGAAAAACAAGAAGGTTTGCCTGACGAACAGAGCTCGAAAGGCGCTCATGAGAGCAGTAGGCGTTCATCACCGTAGCAACGGTCACCGTGCGAGCCACCGAACGCTAATCGCACTTGGGGAGAACCATCATCGAAGTAACGTAGCCTTGAAGGTTCTGGCTACCTGGGAAAGTGCTGTCGATAACAGCGATCCGTACCTCGGGTTTAGCCGAGCTGTTCGTGAATAGCAACGAGATAAACCAACGCGTTAGACGAACTGAGTCTACTGAAAGCCAGCCTTGTTTTTTCGACCGGATTGACTGACAAACGGTTAGGCTTGGAGCGCTACCGGCAAGCTTCTAAAGGGCGTAATACTAGGGTGATGATGTTCAATGAAGTTGTATGAAAATGTGGTTATCGGAAATTTTCTCTACGGGCTGGGGTTCGCTCTTGGTTCACAGCTGAGATCCGGTCAGTTACCAAGCATGGTGAACTTGCTTCAACAGACGCCAGACGATAAACGATTGGGGGATTTGCTGATGGCATTCCCTGGCACAGTACGTTTGATCGAGTTTAAGACTGAGGCTAACAAGTCAAAAAAAGAGGCTGGTCGTCACCAGTTTCTATCTAGAATTTTTTCCGAAAAATTGGACGAATTGCCTGACCTGCCAGGTACCTCGCGGCGGGTGCATTGGTACATCGAAACGGCGCCTCTTCCCAGCGCTGCACTGTCGGCACGCATTGAGCCCTATCTCGATGCGTTTGGCGAAGGCGCCAGGCAACGGCCTAAGTCAAGCGAGAGGTTCCAAAATTTTATCGAGGAGCTGGCTGCTGGCATTCTGCAACGCAGATCGGCTGAGATCACAAGGGCTGAGCGCGACTACATCGATCTGGTGCGGCTTGCTCAAGGGCCAGAGGAGACCGGAACAGGCGGATTGGTGCTGGTGGCCGGCAGCGGTGGAGGTCTGCATTTCGCCGCCTTACAGGATTTGATGGATTTGAACCTGTCCCACAAACAATGGATCGAGTACAGCCAGGAGCGATATCTTTCCCTTCAGAGAGAGATGAAGCAACCAGATCACGAGATGCCCGATCTAAAACGTCCAACTTTAGGAAGATATTGATGGCCGGAACAAGTCAAGAGCAAGCGCACGATCGAAATTTTCAGGCCCTCTTTGGCGCGGCTCGCAAAGTTCTCGAAGCTGTAGAGATCGATGAGAGCAAGTCTCGACGGGCTACTGATGCGTTGCGTGAGCTGCAGGATAGCGTCGAAAAGAAGCTGGTTCGACTGGAGGCGGGCGTCAAACAGAGCATCGAGAGTTCTGCACAGTCAACTGCGAATCAAGCCGCTGAGCTGTTGAGCAAGAGATTCACGGAGGCAGATGCTGCCGCTCAGCGGGCTGCTGAACTGTACAACATGGCAGCAAAGAAATTGAATAGCAGGCGTTGGCTCTACTTCCTGTCGGCGCAGGCTACGATCCTTACATTGGTAGTAGTGTCTCTCTATCTGTGGGTGCCGTCGTTAGACGAAATAAAAGCGCGGCGAGGCGAGGTGGCGAGGCTGGACGAATTAGGCAGTCGGGTTGAGTGGTCGAAATGCAATGTTGGGAATGGTCAGACGCGCGATTGCATACGCACGGACGAATCGGAGCATGCGGACTTTTTCGAAGACCGCACAAAAAAGGGCAAGACCTATCGCATACCGAAAGGTTACTAGCCGTTTACGGGTCCTATTCTTGGCGGATTAGGATATGGGGGCTGTTTTCAACGCGCAGCCCATATCAACGCTCGCGGCGCCGTCTGATCAAACTGATAAACGGTCAGATATGGACCGCTTTCAGTAGTAGGCTAATACTCTTGCCTCAACCATGAAAACGCTCAGAAGAGGGCGAGACCATGCCGACTCAGCAACCTGTTCAAAGTTCACGTGCCCACCACTGGGCGTACGCCTGTGGTCTGTCGGTGAAGCGTGGTTACCGTAAGTTGAAAGCGCTTGAGTCCCGCGTGGTTGAGGGTGCGGAGACGGCAGGAATGCCCGCAGGTAAATTACTTGTTCGCGGGGGTTTTCTAGTTATCAAGTTGGCAATAGCCGCCGGACTCCTTCTAGTTAGCTTATGGTTCACAGTGTCGGTGATGATCCTTATTGTCTTGTGTTGGGCCATCGCCAATGGAACGCCTATCAAACCTAAGGATGCTCTCCGGTACAAGGCATATGGCGACCCATATGGTGAGTATGAGTATGGCCGCGCGCCCGGTCAGCCTGATTTAAAAGACCTGTAGTCGAGTTCTTCACCCCTTCCTTAAGGCCTTTCCAGCAGACATCAGAGCTCCAGCGCCCCTTGCACCAGCGTCCTGCGCTTGAGCTGCTCCTTTGCTAAGCATGCCGTCGGCAATTGAGCCAACGCTATATCCTGCCCAGCTCATTGCAGCCAAAAACAACATCGGAAGCACGACGAACATAGCCCCCATCACGTACTCGATCACCTGCGCGGTGACCGTCCCATCCATAAGTCCGGATGTGGGCAGCGACAACAGCATCTGATTGGACGCCGAAACCTGGTTGTACAAGGTATCGAGCATGCTGGAGTCGACCCAGCGGGCCAGTTCCCACCAGAAGCTCAGCATATGCAGTGTGAACAGTGCGAACGTCACCGTCATGACGGTCTTCAATTGGTAGGTACTGACCAATAGAATCAGCGGCAAGCTGATGATGATGCCCATGATCAGGAACGCCTGCACCATCGGTAGGGCGGCGCGTAGCGCATTCAGCGCCGGGAAGTTGCTGAAGGAGCCCAGTGCTAACCCGGTATTGGTGGCCAGATTATTGAGCCCCTGATTGATCGAGCCGCCACGGGCGCTGGAGCCATAGTCCTGGTACACCTGTCCGGGCGACATGGTCATCGATTGCTGGCGCGGACTGACCAGCTCACGCAGGGTGGCATCCTCGATCTCGTTGCTCGATCGGCCAGTCAACCAACCTTTTAGCTGAGTTAGCAGCGAAGGATCGACTTGCTCGATCAAGCGCTCGCGCAACCCGACACCGCTGTCGCTCCACCACTGTTTGCAAGTGGGGTAGCCCGCGCCATTCTCCAGCCGCGGCAGGGAAACATCGCGGTTGTCGTCATACGGCCAACTGACTCGCGGCGTTCGTGAGCGATCGGTGTCGTAGTAGCCGGGTGTGTCGAGAAAATAGCTTGAGCCGATCCAGGATGCGTCGTGACTTTGTGACTTGTCCAGTTGCGGGCGATTGGTAAACAACCGAGAACGGGAATAGCCGTAGCAGTCGCGAGTGAAGTCGGCGACTTCCTGCAGCAGCACCTGACTGTCGATGCGCGAGCTGTCGATCTCCATGCGCATTTGCCGGATATCCGGTGCGCAAGGGATGGAGGCGGTGGCCGCCGCAGTCACACCTTTGCTCAAGGCATGCACCAGAAACCACCAGATCGGCACGTTGGCAGAGCGTTCGCCGATGGTATTGAAGGTCGTCCCCCAGGCGGTTTCCGCAGGCTTGGCCACACTCACGCCGCAGCGCTGGCTCGCCGCATCGTCGAACGCCATTGATGCAAGACTCAACGGAAAGACGGGGGCGCAACCGAACAAGACGACGATGTAGGCCAGCCACAACCGGTTCTCGATCCGTGGCACCGAGAGCAGTCCCTTGTTGCCTTCATCCGCGCCTTGCTGACGAGCAGACAACCATTCCTGCAAGATGATTGCACCGAAGGGCGCGGCAAACAGCCCAGTATCGGACAGGACGCTCCAGAGGCCGTTGTTGATGATCCAGGCCAGCAGGGAGAGGTAAAATTCCAGGTAGCTGTTGGTGCTCATGAGCATGGTGGTGACCTCACAGTCGGGTGAGTTCGACGCAGATAAAGAGCACGAGCCCTAATGTCCCGAGGCGTTTCACGCGCAGTCGATCCTGTGGTCGATGTCGGTAGCGTCGAAGCAGATCCCGCCAGAGCGCAAAGAGGGCCCCGTAGAGCAGGGCACGCCACCACAGCAGATAGGGCCGTACAGATTCGAATGCCTGCTGCCAGACCTCGAAACTACCCAGCGCAGTGCGGCCGATCCAGGCGACCAGTGCGGCGGTGAGGATCATCACCGCGGCAATCCCTAGACCTGAAAGCAGAGTGAATAGCGGTGAGCGTTTCATGGCTCACTTGCGCCTGGCGTCAGCGTCATTAAGTCGACCGGGCTCGGGGTCGCCTTGCTCGACGGTGCGCGAAGCATCAGCGCCACCGGCATGCCGGTCGAGCACCAGGCTGGCGGTATTGGTCGTCAGCATCTGCCTGACCTGCAGCTCGGTCTGCAGCAGGCGAATTTCGCGCTCCAAGGCGTCGATGTTTTTCGTCAAGGCGATCTGGGCCGGTTCGGCGGAGGCAATGTTCGGTTCGTGACTGCCCGCCAGCAGGGTGCGCAGTAGCAGCAGTGCCTTGTCGAGTACGCTGGACAAGGCCGTCTCACTGGCCAGGCGCCGTGCCAACAGAACCTGGTCGGGATCGTCGCGCAGGGCTTCAATCACACCACGGGTCACCGGCAGCATTGGGCTCGAGGCTTTAGTCAGATTGTCAGGGGTAGGCGGCAGAGAGCCGGACAGCAGCCCTTGCAGGGTCTTGAGACGTTCGCTGTAGGCCTCCTGGATCAGCGGCGTCAATCCGCTGCCAGCGGTAGCACGCAGGGTTTCGCAGGTGTCGCAGGTCGAGACTTCGGTCTCGCCCAACACCCGAACAGCCCATTCGGATTCCTCTTGGGGCGAAGCCCAGGTCTGGCAAATAGCCCCGCCTAAGCAGTCGCTGCTACTGATCGAGGTGCTGTCATCCACCGACCGGTTATGCAGCAGGTTATAGCCCGCGCGCACCACGTCGGCAGTCACGTGAATGGGCGTCTGTCCGTTCCCTCCGGCCTTTGAGCCGCCGACCCAGGACACCCCATTGTTGCCGTTTCGGGCCTCGGTGTTTTTCACCGCAGCCACCGCATCACCGCCGGTTTGCTCCAGATTGCCTTGCATTTCTTGGTCCTTGGCCAGCGCGCCCCAACCGGCTTGACCGACCTTGTCCGCCATCTTTTCGGCCATGGCCTGGCAGGTCAGCTTGGAGCGGTCGAAGTCGATGCGCCCCTGCATCACCCCGTTACTGAGCAACTCATAGAGACCGGGGTTGGCGCGCTGGATGATCAACGCCGGCAGCGACATCACCGCTTGGGTCGCGTTCTGCACGATGCTGCCCATGATCTGCTGGAAACCTTCGGTGGCGCCATTCAGTTGGTTTTGCAGGGTGTTGGTGAGGCTCATGTTTCCGCACATCATGTTCGCTCGCCATGACCCGCCGACACCGATACCACTGGGTCGGTAGAGCGAACTCGGTGAGCCGACTGCCGAGCCGCCGCCGACGGTGTACATCACTCGGTCGTCGAGTACTTCGCCCTGAGTACCCAGGCGGTAATCGCCTTCGGCGGCGTCGGCATACGTGGCCATGGCGAGTAGTCCATAGAGCAACAGACTCATCGTGCCCAACCAGGGTCGCGCGTGAAGCCGGCTCATGAAGCACCGCCTTCGAAGTCGATGCTGAACAGGAAGGTCTGCCCCTCACGTTTGCAGCAGCTATAGGGACGCCACAGCGACCAGGCGTAGCCGCCATCCGCGCTCTGTACCGGATCGCTGGGGAAGATGGCGCATGTGGGCTGCACCTGGGGGTAGAGCAATTGCCATTTGTGGGTCGAAGCGTCGTTTTCAATGATCGGGCCAGGCGGCCAGTAGCCGTCGCGTTTGGCGGGCGTGAGGGGTAAGTACACATGCGGCTGCCCGTTGCGGGTAATCACATCGCCAGCCCGTTGCGCCATGACTACGGCCGCCTTGAAGTCGTCGGGTTGTACGATAAAGCCCTGCCGGGGATAGACGTTGCCCCACATGTTTCCCAAAGCCTGACGACCAATTTCACGGATCCCCGGCACGAGCGACTCGGGGTAAAAACTTTCCGGTATGCCCTGGCGCCAGGCCAGTGAGTCCAGGGTGCTCAGGTAGTAGGGCATGAACGCAGTAGCGCCGCTGGTGCAGGCGTAGCCGGACTGCGACGCCAGTTGCGTTGCGGCCCAGCCACCGGGGTGGCCGATACCATCGACGTTCTTGAAGCGGGGCAGGTTGTCGCGGTGGGTGTTCGGCGTGATCAGGTTGCCGCCGCCCTCCGCGCCGCTGATGGGGGAAGAGAGGGTGGTCATTTCGGTCCAGGGGTTATTGCCGGTGGTGGCGTAGCTCGAGACCACGAGTTCAGGAATGAAATGACGAACCTTGGTTGAGGTTTTGACTGTGCAGCCGAAGGGCGTGCAGAGGAGCCAGAAACAAATACCGACGACCTTGTATGCGAGGCAATTTGGCGAAAGCACAGAGGCGGTGATTCTGCCGGTATCCAGCGCCATGCTTGGGCCGCACGCCAGCAGGATGCTCAGCGCCAAGGGCCGTAGCTTTGTGGGCGTGATTGACGAGCAGGCAGCAAGCATGATCCAGGCTCAATAAGGTAAATGGCCAGGTCAGGTTCGGTTTCGGGCGGAAGACTGTCAGTGGAAATTATGAAGGCGGATCTATCGGATTTGTGAGCTGTGAGACTATTATTTGACGTGAAGGGCGCTGCGCAGGGTGTAGGGTTCTGCAAGCAGTTGATCTGTGGTGATTTCGAGAATATTGGCGAGTTTGCACAGGACCAACAGCGATGGATTGCCCGTGCATCGTTCGATTTGACTGACGTAGGTGCGATCCACCTCGGCCATGAGCGCCAGTTGCTCTTGGGTCAGATTTTTCACGCGTCTCATCAAGCGGATGTTTTCCGACAGATGCAGACGAAGCTGTTCGTAGTTTTGAGTCATGCGCGCAAACTGCGCCTTGAGGGACTCTCAATCCACGGGATATAGTCTACATTAGCATCCAACTAGGCCATTTGATGTTCATGCCTGTTATCGAGCGTTCATTTGGTGTCGTTAAGCTTTCCGAGGTTGGATTCCACATCTAACAATAATTCAGACATCTAGGGTGTATATGGACGAAAACTACATTTCAATTCCGGCGGCGGATGGATGCTCTAGTCTTCTGACGCCTTGGGGCAGCGAGTTTGCCTCGATGATCGAACGTGGCGTGCAATGTGCTCAGGCTTGGCTTGATACGCCCGGGGAGACTCCACTGTGGTGGGCGCTGGCGCAAACCCGCAAGACCTTTCCTGTCGGTGACTGCCAGGATGCTTTTGAGGCTGGGTTCCTGTTGAGGATTCAGCAGCGGCTCCGGTGCGTACCGCAATAACTGGTCACTCGCTTTAGAGCGAAAGCCTCAATAGATTCCCCTATGTGGGTTCTATTCCTCGCGCTCTATCGATCCGTTCAGCTACCCGGTAAGCCGCGTCCAGCTCTGAGCAGCCGTTGTCCTGCATCAGCGTCCAGCGCTCGGCTTTTTCCTCGGGTTCCGTCATGGCCAGGGCGAGATAAAGACTAGGCGGCACAGCCCGAAACAGCGTTTCGAGCTTCTTCGATAGCACGACTCCCTCAGTGTATTTACCCAGCTCCTTACTGGCGGAGAGCAACAATGCTTTCTGCGCCGGCGTGAGTTTCTTGAAACGAGCAATCTCTTCGATTTCGGCCGGTGGCATGTTCAAACAAATCCACCATTCGATCATGTTGAGCATGGTCTGCGCAGCCGTGGGAAAATCGGCAAGGTTTTGCGTGGCGAGCCAGAACCAAGCGCCGAGCTTGCGCCACATCTTGGTCCCCTTGACCACGAATGGCGCCAGCAGCGGGTTCTTGGTGATGATATGGCCCTCGTCGGTGACCATGATGATCGGTCGGCCTAGATACTGGTCGCGCTCGGCAAGGTTGTTCACGGTGTTCATCAGGCTGATGTAGCTGATGGACATCTGTGCCTCGTAGCCTTCGCGCGCGTAAGTGGCGAGATCGACAATGGTCACATCGCTCTCGGACCAAGGCGTGCCCTCGCGATCGAACAGTTCACCCTCGAAACCCTGGCAAAACAGGTCGATGGACTCGCCCATTTCCTGGGCACGCTCGCGACGCTTCTCCGGCAAGTGCGGGTCGGCGGCGACGCGCAGCAACGCGTCGCGCACGTCGTGGGTCAGGACCTGGCGACCCGCCGCGACACAGGTCTGCGCCGCATCCAGAATGCACTCGCGGATCAAGCTGCGATCGGCCCGGCTCAGGCGGGCTTCTTCTTTGGCCTCGCCGCCGGTGATCATCAGCCGGGCGGTGATTTCCAGTTCACCGAGAACATCGCGCTGGTCCTCGCGGCTGGCTACCGCATCCTCGTCCCACTCATCGATCGACAGACTCGCCACTTGATCCGGTTGCTCGACCAGGCGCCAGGCATCGGCAAAGGGCGCAAGGCTGACCGAGGCGCCAGGTTTCAATTGGACCTTGTTGACCGACAGGCCTTGTGTGGCGAAGTAGTCGCCCTGCAAGCCGAATGAGTTGCCGGCCTCGACGATAAATAGGCGAGGGCGGTATACGGCCATGATCTGCATCAGTAAGGTGACCAGGGTCGCTGATTTGCCGGCGCCGGTGGGGCCAAACAACAACAGATGACCATTCATGGCCCGGTCCAGACGTGACAATGGATCAAAACTCAACGGCGAGCCACCACGATTGAACAGGGTGATACCCGGGTGGCCGGTGCCGGTGCTGCGGCCCCAGACCGGAACCAGGTTCGCTAAGTGCTGGGCGAACATTAGGCGGGTGTACCAGTTGCGCGTGTCGCGGGCCGGTTTGTAAGTCATCGGTAACCAACGCAGGTAACTGTTGCAGGCGGCGACCTCGTCGCCTTCCCGCACCGGCTGCAGCCCCGCACCCAGCAGCGCGTTGGCCAGGCTGACCGAGCGCTGGTGCAGTTGCTGTTCATCGTGACCGCGCACGTAGAACGCCAGGGTGCCGCGGTACAGCTTGTGCTGGCGACCGATGATCGCACGAGCCTCTTCAACATCTTGGCGGGTTTGGGTCGAGGCCAGGTTTTCACCGATAGCTTTGCGCGCCAGGCGGTTCAACTGATCCTCGAGCACATCCTGGGGTTTGACCACCAGGGTCAGACTCATCACCGTGCCTTCAGGCAACTGGTCGAACAGGGCGTTCACCGCGTCACCCTTACGGGTTTCGCCAGTGAGTTGGCCAATCAAAGGTGCCCGCCGCAGCTTGTCCACCACCATGACCCGATGGGGTTGACCATCGAAGTACCAGAGTCCGCGCTGCACATTCGAACGCGGTTCATTGAAAAACAACCGTTCGGCGAAGTCGTGATCGAAAGGTAGTTCCAGCGACTCGCCGTTGCCCAACTCTGGATAGGCCACGCGGTGATAGAAATCTTCGGGCGATTCATCGGTGAGCCTGGGCGCTGGATTGAACCAGGGCAATAACCAGGCATACAAACCTCGCCCATCGACTCGCGCCGATTGCACCCCGCACGCTTGCAATGAAGCCGCGATACGTTCACAAACCTGTTGCAAAGAGTGCACCGGGGTGAGTCCCGTCTCCTCTGCGTCAGACTCAAGCCAGCGATAGACCACCAAGCGCACTCGTCGGTTGTTGCCGCGCCAGGGCAGGCGTGTCACCACCTTATCCTCAAATAGCCCACTGGGCTTGGCGATGGCCTTCAGATGACGGCGGCTGAGCTCCAAATACGCCTCGGTGAAGACAGTACCTTGCGCACTATCTCGAATATAGCCAGTCAGCCGTTTCAGGTAGGGGGTGAAGTCGTTGTCGTCCTGGCAGAAAAACTGCGCCACCCAAGGCGCCTGATCCAGTTCATCAAAACTGTCTTGCAGGGCATCCTCAAGGGCATCGCGGGCCGCCATCAACCAATCGGGCTCGCGCCCTTCAGTGCCGATGGGCAGCAACTCGAACACCGCACCCACCGAGCGATTGTCATCGAGCAGAAAACACTGCTCGGTGTCGAGGTATTCGACCCAAGGCAGATGATCGGTGAAGCTGGGGTTATGCGCATAGAGTGCGGCTTCATCGGCCAAGGTGGCGCGAGGGCGCAATCGGTGGCGCCAGGCTTTCCACGCGGCAGTGCGGTTACCCGAATCGCCGGCACGCACTACAAGTCTTCCTGACGTTCACCCGGCAATGCGTACTGCACCCGTTGGTAGAACGGAAAGACGGTCGAGTAACCCGGGACCGGCGCCTGCTCGGTACCACTCAAATGCGGATACACGTACAGCACCAGATCGGGATTGGGCAGGCGAGGGAACAGGTTACGGTTCTCGTTCGCCGCCGTGCGCGTGTACGGTTCTTGGAGAGAAGAGGAGAAATCCGCCTGAGCCAGCGGGCGGCGTAACTGCTGCCGAGCCTCCAGCAGTTGCTGCTGAGTGCCTTGCGAACCGGCGCCGTTCCAGATGTCCAGCATGGTTTGCTCGCCATGGGGCAGCAGCATCTCCTTGTCCGTGGAACACCCCGCCAGGACCCAACACAACACGCTAATCCAGGTCAGGCAGAGAGGCATGGTCTTTTTCATGGCGAACGCTCCGGCCCTTGGGCTCGTAGTCGATGGTAATCTCATGGTCAAGGTGCAGTGCGACCTGTGCGGCCGGTGGCACGTACACGGCAGCAAAGGCTTCGCCATACAGTTTTTTGACCCACTCGCGGATGTCGCTGACCCCACCACTGAGGATTGAATTCAGTGCGCTGTTGCCTGTGCTGTTGGTAACCCCGAGCGTACTGCCGCCCGAACTGATCACACTGCTGTTGTTCTGCTCATCCCCGAGCAAGGCGGCGACACCGGCGCCGGCCGCCGTGATGAGGCTCTGGCTGCCGAGGTATTGTTGGGCGTTCGAGCGACGTTCGCCGGCAATGCAAGGAATGCCATACGGATCGGAAAGGTAACCGAGTCCACCACGAATCTTGTCGGTGTTCGAACTCTGGGTGGTGGAGGCATTGCGGCTGGCGACCGCCTTCGGCTGTGGCACCGTACGGATGGTGCCATCGGTAAACACAAAGGTGATTGACTCGACCTGCCCACGCACGCAGGACAGGGTCCAGTCACCGGACGCCGTGCCGGACATCACGGCACCCGCGACGTCCGGCAGGTCAATGCCGTTGGCCGTCAGATTCTCCGGACCGACCCGCACCTTGAAGGGATAGGGATCATTCACGGTGCCGTCCACCGGGACTCGGCCGATCAGCGCGGTCATGGCGACCGAGCCCATCAGCGTGGCGTTTTCGGGGATCGTGTAGACCGGCTTCGCGCCTTCGGTACGATCAACGGATTGCGTCAGGTCGCGCCCACCCTGGGTAACTGCACGCAGCTGTTTCTGGCTGCGATCAATAGCGTTATCGTTCAAGCCCTCCAGTGAGTTGAAAGCGGTAGGCAGACTCAGTGCGGTGGAAGTCTTGGTTTTGCCTCGGGCGTCGGTGGACGGGGCATCCGAAGGTTCAATCCACTGCAGCGCATCATTGGCAGAGTGCTGCCCTTCAAACTGAGCACCGTCGCCGGACTCAAGCCCCAATCCGATCGGCATGTCCTTGCCTTTGCCGGTCAGCCCTGACAACTGTTCCTGCAATTGCGTCAGCAGACCGCGAGCCTGACGACTGTCTTGTTCCGCTTTGAGTCGGGCCTCATTGGCTTGTCGGCGGCCTTCGTCGACTTGCTGAGTCACGCTGCCAAGCGCCGTCTGGATACGCGAATCGACGCTGTTTTCTCGTTCGCGCAGGCGGTTGTTCTCCGACTGCAGTGAATCGTTGTGTTTCTTCAAACCGAGCATGTCGCTGCGCATGGCCTTCACCTGCCCGACCAGGGTGGCGACCGTGTCGCGTGGGGTATCGCCAGCAATGCCGAGCGACTTGGCTTGTTCGGCGGATAACTGAATGTTGCCCTGATTAACAGGGTGCTCTGGAGAGGGAGTACTACCCGCGACCCAGCTTTTCAGGATGATCAAAACCACGGCCAGCAGCGCAGCCGGTACCAGCCATTTGAGCAGTGCGTTAGCCTTCATCGCCAGCACCTCGCGCAACGGGCGGAAGCAGCACAGCGTGTTCGAGGCCGGCACCGCGGGTGACAAGGTAGGCGATCGTGGTGTCTTCAGCGCTGCCGACAGGCCCGAGGAAAGCATGCTGGAAGGCCGCGGCAAATAGCTTGGCCTGAAGCCGGCGCGGATCGAGTTGCACCGTCTCTAAGCCACGATTGCGCAACTTCACCGCCGTCACCCAGTAATCACCGAGTCGCCAGGCGGCGATGGGCGTGCTGGACACGTTTTTGGTCGGCAGCAGGGCCGGCAATTCGGTGCGCAGCTTTAGCGGCACGCGGCGTACGCCGGGCAGGGACTCCACGGTGCGCAGCGGAGCGTACAGGCTTTGCGCGGCGTAGCGCGTCAAAGCGACCGGGATCGGTGTACGTTCTGGAACAGGGACGGTGCTAGATTCCGTCTCGGCAGCTTGCTCCTGAGCATTCTTGAGGATACGTACGGGCTCCAGCGGTTGATCGCCAGGCGTGGCCGCGATATCCAGCAGGATGATCTCGCCCGTTACGACCGATTGCAGCTGCAGGCGGGTCGGTGCAATGACTTCCGACGCGCGCAGGTACAGCGTGCCTCCGGTTGATTGCACGCGCAGCTTGCCCGTCAGGGTTGAGGGCACGCCGACTCGAACAGCCTCATCGACAAAGATCACTCGTTCCTGATTGATCACCAGTGGGACCGCGAGGGGGAGGCGTTCCCAGTGCATCAGCTCGACGGCCTGCGCTGCAGCTCCCCATAACATCAGTGCGACGATGAGTCCCAGAGTAAAAATCCGCTTCATGGCTCACCTCCAGGCAGGGAGATTTTTTGCGGAGTGCCCTGATAACAGTCCAGTGCCAGCCCCCACTTGTTGCGTTCGGGGTCCAGGTCGAAACGCACCACGCGCAATGGATAACGCACCACCACTCGTTTCACCGGTTCGGCGGCGTAATATTCATCGGCATTAAGGTCGAGCTTGACCAGCCAGCTGTCGCGATCGAGTTGCTTAACCCTGAGTTCTGGATCCTCGCTGTAACCTCGACCCAGAATTTCGTAGACACCACGCACCCGCTGGCGCAGTTCGCCGGCGGCCTTGCGGTACTCGTAGTCGCCGTCGAGGAAGGCTTTGCAGGCGGGTGTCAGGTAAGACTGCAAGCCATAGATGGCGCGGCGATAATCCTGCTCGCCATCCGAGGGCCAACGGTTGAGTTGGCCAAAGATGTACAGGGCAAAGGCATAGACATTCTCCGAGGGGATATCCCACCACTTGCGCGTGCTGCCCGAGCGCAGATCCGGGGGGACATGCACGGTCAGATCGGTCGGTGCTGAGCGCCAGCCGTACCAGAGTCCGGCGCAGACCAGGGCAAGGATCATTACGGCCAGACGCAGACTGAAGATATGGGCCTGTTGGGCATCCACCTTGTTCCGAAATCGGCTCATGGCTGCCACCGGGACAGGGCAGGACGCAGTCGACGCGAACGGCGAACCGTCCAGGCGCCGGAGTGGAGGATCAGACTGCCGCGACCCAAGCGCCAACGGCTGGCCAGTACCCATTCAAGCTTGCGGTACAGCCAGGTCTCGGGGCGGGCTCGTTTGGCCCGACGCAGTACTGTGCCACCGGCCAATAACACCACGGCCATGCTTGCGATCATGCTGGTCGGCGCCACGGCAATGGAGGCGGTGGCGATCGCCAGAGGAACGCCCTGCAGCAGACCAATGACGGCGCCGGCACCGAGTGCCATCCACATCTCATCATTGGTCAAACCGCGTAAAACGGCGGGATCTCGATTGAGTCGCTCGGGCAGAAAAACCAAGGTGCCATCGGCAAGGCGTTCGATAGTGTCGTTCATGTCGACCTCACAGAATCGCGGCAGCCTTGGTCAGGAACCAGATGATGATCACTACCAGCAGGGCGCCGATGCCAACCACCGCGCCGAGGTCTTTCCAGGTCTTGCGCTGGTTCTGTACATCGGCATACACCGTCAGCGAGTGCCAGGCCACACCCAAGAAAGCGAGCAGGGCGATTAGCAGACCGAGTAGGATGCCGCCGTCGTAGGCGTAGTTTTTGATCGTTTCGATCAACCCGGAGCCTTCTCCGCGCGAAGGGGCTTCCATGGTCGGAAGCTCAGCAAAAGCCAGGCTTGGACCGAGCACCAGCAGCAGACCGATCACGCGCTGGTTCGTACGATCACGCAGGTTGTTTTTTAGAGGGATAAGGCACTTGAGCATGACGGTGATCTCCGGTGTTAGGACAGGGTGAAGAACATCAAAATCAGCAAGGTGAGCAGTACACGCGCGGCGCTGCCGCCGAAGGCTCCAAAACGCACACTGCCGGTGGCCCAACCCCGGTAGGCCGTCCACATCACCCAGGCGCACCAAAGCAAAGCCAGAACGAGAACCAGGGATAGCCAGAGCGTCGAACTGCTCTGCGGTGAGAAACCGGAGGCGTTTTGGAACGCTGAGGTTTGGGCGTCAGTCATGCTCATGGCGACGGCTCTGGGGAAAGAGTGTCGAGGCGGTAATCGCCAGTTATTTCACTGGAGTCACGAGGCTGGGCGCGGGGCGGAGACAAGTAATCCTTCACACCTCGACGGATGCGCTGGATGTCCTGAGTTAGCCGGGGGTAGTCGAAGAGATAGCGTTCGTAGTGTTCAGTCGAGCTGGTTGCCGCAGTTTGAGTTGCAAGGCGTTCGATAACGTCGAGCTGCTGCTGGACTAGGCTGAGCTGATCCTCCTCATGAGCAGATGCGGCATAGCAGATGCCATCGACGACAGCCAGCGAGAGTAGTAACAAGCAACGAAAGACGGTAGTTGGCATGATGCGGGCCCATATGGATATGGGAGCAGAGTCAAGTCAAAGGTCGAATTCTTCAGTAAGAAACCTGAGGTCGGATAAATCGCTTTTTCTGGGGAGATACTGGAGATGAGAGCTTAGTAAGCGGATGGCGAACACACCTACCGAACTCCAGTATTTAGGGCGATGGTGTCCGCGTATTTTTAAGCGGACGCGATCACCCTTATCGCCAGGATTTCCATGCGCCAACGCAGCTCTTACCCCAAACTATTCAAAGCCCAGGTCGTCCAGGAATGCCTGCAACCTGGAGCGACGATTTCCAGCGTAGCCATCCATCACGGCATCAACGCCAACGTGATCCGCAAGTGGCTACTGTAGTGGTCAACTGATCCCGGACACTGAATTGAGTTTTTCCTCAGCGACCGCAGGCGCTAGCCCTTCGTTGAACTGATGCGGTCGCCGCCAGTTGTACCGTTCCATCAGGAAACGACCGAGATCTTGTTTAGCCAACGCGGCGCTCATGTAGCCCACCGTCGGTATCCATTCAGTTTTCAGGCTGCGAAATAGCCGCTCCATTGGCGCGTTATCGTGGCAGTTGCCGCGACGACTCATGCTCTGTGTGAAGCGGTATCGCCACAGTCTCTGACGGAAACTCCGGCTGCCGTATTGACTGCCTTGATCGCTGTGAAACAGCACATTTTGAGGCCTGCCACGCTGCTCATAGGCCATGTCCAGCGCTTTGATCACCAGGTCGGCGTCGGGCTTGGCCGAGAACTCCCAGCCCACAACCCGGCGCGCATAAAGATCGATTACCGCCGCTAGATAGTGCCACCGACCTTCGGCCCAAACGTACGTTATGTCACCGCACCAAACCTTGTCGGGGGACGCCACGCTGAACCCTCGATCAAGCACGTTCGGGATATCAGGCCGCTCCACGGTCGCCTTTTTATAGGCGTGGGAGCCCGGCTGTTTGCTGATCAAGTTCATCTCGCGCATCAACTTGCGTACCTTGAATCGTCCGATCTGCATGCCGTCCTCTCTCATCATCAGCATGATGCTCCTGCTGCCCGCAGCGCTCCGGCTTTGCGTAAACAGCTCGTTCACGCGGCTGCGCAAAACCACCCGTTCGGCATCTGGATACCGACGTTTCCGGCAGTACGCGTAGTAGCACGATCGGGTTACTTCAAATACCGAGCACAACAGATCAATCGGCTCTTGAGCCCGCAGTTGATCGATTAACGCGAACGCTCGTGTTCCTCGGCCATCAAGAGCGCGGTGGCCTTTTTTAAGATGGATTTTTCCCGTTCCAGCCGATTGATGCGGGCTTCGAGTTCCTGGATTTTTTGCTGCTCAGGCGTCAGGGCTTTGCTGGTCGGAGTAACACCGCCACGTTCTTGCTGGAGCTGGTTCACCCAACGACGCAAAGCCGACTCAACCAGCCCAAGCGAACGGGCTGCCTCGGTATGACTGTAGCCTTGGTCGAGCACCAGGCACGCCGCCTCGCGCTTGAACTCAGGGGTAAAGGTACGACGTTGCTTGGTCATCAGACACCTCTCTATGGCGAGCATTCTCGCCTAAATGGGTGTCCGGTTTCATTAGACCACTACACTACCGATTTACCGGGATCAATCACCCGCAACTCTGCCGGCCTTCATCCCCGTACAAGCTGCACCCAAGCGCGCAACAGAAGAGAGGGTGATCATCTCACTGGCTCTGGGCGATAAATCCGTCACCGTAAAATGGCCAGCCTCAGATCCGGACGGCTGCGCGTGTTTTATTCGTGGCCTGGCCCAATGATTCGTATCGACTCCATCTGGCTCGCCACCCAGCCCATGGACATGCGGGCCGGCACTGACACTGCACTGGCCCGGGTGGTTGCCGTGTTCGGTGCGGCTAAGCCGCACTGCGCTTACCTCTTTGCCAACCGCCGGGCAAACCGCATGAAGGTGCTGGTGCATGACGGCGTTGGTATTTAGCTAGCGGCGCGACGCTTGAATCAGGGCAAGTTTCATTGGCCGGGCATCCATCGTGGCGCGGAGGTCGAACTCGACCCCGAACAACTTCAGGCGCTGGTACTTGGATTGCCTTGGCAGCGAGTAGGTGCAGGCGGCGCAATTACATTGCTCTAATACCTGGCTTTTAGCTGTGACCGGAGGACTGCTTTGGTAAAATCCACGGCATGACTTCCTTGCCCGATCTCGACCAAATGCCCCCTGAACAACTGCGCGCGCTGGCTGCGCAGTTGATGTCCAAGGTCGACACCATGGGCAGAAAGATCCATCGTGATGAGACGATCATAGAGCAACTCACTCACGAAATCGCCATTCTCAAGCGGCACAAGTTCGCTAAGCGCAGTGAGCAGATCAGCCCGGCGCAAGGCAGCTTTCTCGATGACCTGCTCAATACCGACCTCGAAGCCATTGAGGCCGAGTTAAAAGCACTTCATCCCGCATCCGCGCAGGCAGAGCCACGCCAGCAACCCAAGCGTGCGCCGTTGCCACCGCAGTTCCCACGCACTGTGATCCATCACGAGCCGGACAACACTCAGTGCGCGTGCGGCTGCCAGCTTCAGCGCATCGGTGAAGACGTCAGCGAGAAACTGGATTACACGCCGGGCGTGTTCACGGTTGAGCAGCACGTTCGTGGGAAATGGGCCTGTCGGCAGTGCGAAACACTGATCCAGGCCCCGGTGCCGCCGCAGGTGATCGACAAGGGCATCCCCACTGCCGGGCTGCTGGCGCATGTGATGGTGGCGAAGTTCGCCGACCACCTGCCGCTGTATCGACAGGAAAAGATCTTCGGCCGTGCCGGTCTGGCTATCCCGCGCTCGACACTGGCGCAGTGGGTGGGCCAAACCGGCGTACAGCTTCAGCCGCTGGTCGATGCGCTGCGCGAAACAGTGCTGGCACAGCGAGTAGTCCACGCCGATGAAACGCCGGTACAAATGCTGGCGCCAGGTGAGAAGAAAACCCACCGCGCTTACGTCTGGGCCTACAGCAGCACGCCATTCTCGGCACTCAAGGCAGTGGTCTACGATTTCAGCCCCAGCCGTGCTGGCGAACATGCGCGTAACTTCCTGGGCACGTGGAACGGCAAGCTGGTCTGCGATGACTTCGCCGGCTATAAGGCCAGCTTCGAGTTGGGCATCACCGAAATCGGCTGCATGGCCCATGCGCGGCGCAAGTTCTTCGACCTGCACGTAGCGAATAACAGCCAATTGGCAGAGCAGGCGTTGCACTCAATCGGCGGGCTGTACGAAGTCGAACGACACGCCAAGGAAATGAGCGATGAAGATCGCTGGCGACTGCGCCAGGAAACAGCGATGCCCATTGCTGAAAAACTGCATGAGTGGATGCTGGCCCAACGCGAACTTGTGCCCGAGGGCTCGGCTACGGCCAAGGCCCTGGATTACAGCCTCAAACGCTGGGTAGCGCTGACCCGCTATCTGGAGGACGGTGCTGTGCCCATCGACAACAACCAGATCGAAAACTTGATCCGGCCATGGGCGCTTGGGCGGTCGAACTGGTTGTTTGCTGGATCACTGCGCAGCGGCAAACGGGCGGCGGCGATCATGAGCTTGATCCAGTCTGCGCGGGTCAATGGTCATGATCCGTATGCATATCTGAAAGACGTTCTCACACGCCTGCCGACGCAGCGGGCGAGTGAAATCGATCAATTGCTGCCACATAAATGGTCGCCGATTTAATTACGCGAGGAGTGATAGCCGGACATATAAAAGGGAATGCCGATGCCAAATGGATTACAAGATGGGAGCCCGCAGCAATGAGCTTTGACATTATTATTTTGAAGCCTACTGACCTCAGTGAAAACGATCTGTCCAACGTCGAGGACGTGCTAGATATTGGATGCCCTGAGGCCGTAATCACATTTCTGGAGTTGGTGTACCCTGGATGTGCCCAAGGTGCATTTTCGGATGGTGAACGCTACTCGCTCGAGTCTGCTCAGAATGGAGACCCAGTGACCACCATACACCTTACTCTCAGATACGGGCGAGCCTGGTCTGAGGCAACCAATGCTGAGTTCCTGACCCTGCTCTTGAGGCTCTGCCAATTGCTCCAGTCAGTAGCTTTTGCGGTCTCCGATAACTCAAGGATCACACCTCCCTGCTAAAGACGGCCCATCTTGCTCGCCATAGAGCGGCTCACCTAGCGAATTGGTGCGTGTACTTGATCACATGGGCAGGAAAAAACTCTTCATAAAAAGCAGTGGGAATGCCGAGGATACTTATCTCGATGCAATCGGGCAGAAGCTCTTCAGCGTAATCCAGAATGGTGACTCCCATAGATGGAATAACCAAGCCTGCTTCGGTTTTAACTGAAAGGGCCAAACCGGACTGGTCGAAGTGATTTGTGCAGCACTCGTTTTGAATAGCAGGATACCCAGTGGTTGGCTCGAACTGGCCGAAAGCAACGCCCATGGGAGGATCTCCACTCTCCAGCGACGAATAGCCAACCAAAATCAATCCGCTATAAATCGAAAATCGCGCCATCTGATCGCCTATTGCTTGCCGTGGCATTGGATATATATGGTGTTTATCACTTGATTAGCTTGGATGCGAGAGCGCCGTGGAGGTTCGGAAGATGACTTGGCCGGACGCTTACAGAGCTTACAGCTATGTGGCACTTCAACCTTTGGATAGTGGTTGGGGCATTAGGGCACCTCGCCCGAATGAGGGTTCTTGTACAGCTTCATAGCACGAGGCTTACGAGTACCCTTCACCGGCGCGGTGGCGGCAGCTTTGCCTGGCTTAAAACCACCCTGAGGATCCAGGATCGAGACGATGTCTTTCAGGCTCTTGTTGTACTCGCCCAGCAGAGTGCGCAATTTGCTCTCAAATTCGATTTCTTGCTCGAGGCCTTTGTCGACCTTCATAGCTTCGAGAGCTGCAAGCTGTTCAGCGAGGTGGCGTTCAAGTTGACGGAATTCTGCAAGCTTGGACATTGTGCTTCCTACGTGGTCGTTTGATGGTAGCGGACGTCTGTTGAACATCTAATTTCAGTATATGAGATACGATCTGAATCCGGGATAAAGGCATCAGCAAACCGGCTATACTAGCTCTCCGTTCAGCGGGACGATAATGAGCCCAGCACGAAGCCCGACATTGACATGAGGGTTTGGGAAAATGATGCGAGCCTGACGCTCCTCAACGATCCAGAGTGCTCCACCAACATCCTCTGCCAGCAATAGCCCCTCCTCAAGCTCAGTAAAGTTCTGAACGTCATCAGCCAGGTTCAGCCGGAATTCATCACTGCGTTTGACCACTTCTCGAGACACCGTGAACAGTTGCATTTGCTCGACGGCGCCATCTGACCACAACTGCTCCTGCCCCTCGATTAATTGCTCCAGCACTGCTTGAATCCCGCTCAAATCAACATCGGTGTTATTGCCGAATGGTCGAGCGCTACCCAGCTCCAGAGTGAACGCCTCGACGCCCAAGTGCCCATAAGTGTAGGCACTGAACGTGATCCCAGGTTTATTTTGTAGCAGCACGGTATTGATGGACGCGCCATGCAAACGGGCTAGCTCGACCCTGGAACGTTTGCGGCCTTCGGCCCATGGGTAGAGAGCAAATTTCTCAATCTTCGAGCCTCGGATAGCAGTGTGAAGATCGTAGTGAAGCTGATAACGGTCAGTGTTAGAGAAAAACTCGCAGGCCAACCTTTCCAGCTCGCCCGCGCGAGTTGCCTCGCGTCCATCTACGCCATTGTGCCGGCCAAAAAATAAACGATTGATGTCGTTTTGCAGATATCGAACGCCGGCCCGCATGGACTCGGTGTTACCCAGCAGAAAGAGGATTCGCGCTGCCGGTTTGAGGTCGCTAGACGCTATTCGCCGGACGAACAAGTCGACCAGCTCAATAGGAGCTGTCTCGTTGCCGTGCAATCCAGTCGAGACTAGCAGATCAACGCCGCTGTCTACCCCTGGAGCTGGCGAAACCTCCAGGGCCCCCTCCGTTAGCCAGCGTAGTCGAGTGCCGTCGCATGTGTGCTGAATCTTTTCCACCGGCTCATGGCCATCAAGGGTCATGGCAAGGAGGTTACCCAGAGATAGCATGCTTATGTCTCCTAGTAGGCCGCAGGATGGTGGACGTACGGTGGGCTAAGCTACGTAACTTCCAGCGCAGGCCATAAATACGTCGTCAGTCAATCTGGAAGGGGTAAACAGACCCTAGCGCCAAAATCTGGGTCAATTCGTCCAAGGCTGTCCGGCTCTCAACCAGTAATAGTGGATCGGCCAAATCGAGGTCGCAGAGACGGTCTCGGTAGTGGGTCTCTATCCACGCCACGAGGCGTTCGTACAGAGCAGGTGTCATGGCTACACCAGGGTTTACCGCCGCCAACTCAGCATGGTTAAGCGCCACACGTAACCGCAGGCAAGCAGGGCCTCCCCCGTTCTGCATGCTTTGCTTGAGGTCGAATACTTTGACTTCTTGGATCGGGCTTCCAGTGCAAGTTAGCTGCGTAAGGTAGCTCCACACTCGTTGGTTCTGGCGGCATTCATCGGGGACGATGATGAGCATCGAGCCATCGGACTTCGTCAGGAGTTGGCTGTTGAACAGATAGGAGCGAACAGCATCAGAAACTGAGACCTGATCCCGGGGCACACAGATTCCCTGGAACCGACCACCGAGGCGCTCCAAGTTGCTATCCAACTCTGAGAGCATCGACTCCGTGTTCAGGAATGCGTCCTGATGATAGAACAGAACCTCTGCATTACCGACCGAAATCACATCATTATGGAACACGCCTTGATCGATCACTGCCGGATTTTGCTGCGCAAACACCACGCCGCTTTCGCTCAAGCCATGCAGCCGTGCTACGGCTTGTGATGCTTCAAGCGTCTGGCGCGCCGGGTATTTTTCCGGCATCGGATAGCGGCTGTCGAAAGCACTCCGTCCATATACGAAGAACTCCACTCCGGGGTCGTCATACTGACGGCAAAAACGGGTGTGATTAGCGGCCCCTTCGTCGCCAAATTGGGCCACTGCGGGTAAGGCCGCATGGTGAGCAAAGTGAGCGTCGTCGCGAAACATCGCGCCCA
Source organism: Pseudomonas sp. MWU16-30316 (assembly GCF_020515645.1). Taxonomy (NCBI): domain Bacteria; kingdom Pseudomonadati; phylum Pseudomonadota; class Gammaproteobacteria; order Pseudomonadales; family Pseudomonadaceae; genus Pseudomonas; species Pseudomonas sp. MWU16-30316. The sequence goes on from NZ_JAIZAZ010000002.1 coordinate 720,517, forward strand.
AAATGCGACTGGTGACAGGGTGCTCAATGGCGCGGTGAAACTTGCAGTTCAAATTGGCTGCAGTGAAGTGGACGCGACCATCTGATGTATCAGCGCTTGGGCTGACGGTCGCGGCATTCGCCGTCCACATACTCGATGCCGAACTAACGGCAGACAGTAGCGGCATAGCATCTTTGGCGGCCTTGGCGATGACCTCGGAATCTGAGCCAGTGAACCCCAGAGACCTTAACGAGGCCACTGCGGGTCGCTCGTGCGGTGCGAGTACGCCTTGCTTGAAACCCATTTCCATCATAGCCTTCATTTTCGCCAGACCCTGTTTTGCGGCCTCTCGCGGATTGGACACTGCCTGGCTATTGCTATGGGATGCTACGTTGCCGTAGGACAGACCGCCATAGTTATGTGTTGGCCCTACCAAGCCATCAAAATTCATCTCATGGGCAGTCATTACAGCGTCACTCCGGGTGTTAGGGTTTCAGGTAAGCTCAGCGACTCGCTTTCAAGCGAGGCCACTGGATAGGCGCAGTAATCGGCGGCGTAGTACGCACTGGCGCGGTGGTTGCCTGAGGCACTGATACCCCCAAAGGGCGCACTGCTGGCGGCCCCCGTGAGCTGCTTATTCCAGTTGACGATCCCGGCCCGACTTTCCAACAGAAAACTCTCGAAACGCTCGCGCGAGTCTGATAGCAAGCCCGCTGCCAAACCAAATTGTGTGGCATTGGCTTCGGCTACAGCCTCTTCAAAGTTGCTGTATCGAATGACCTGCAGCAGTGGGCCAAAAAACTCCTCATCGATGCGTTCGCTGACTGCAGTGACATCGAGGATGCCTGGGCTCAGCAATGCCGTCCCCTTGCGCAACTGAGTCATGGCCAGCAATGCTACCGCCCCCTTTGACAGCAATATCTGCTGAGCGCCTAACAAGTGTGTCGCGGCCTCCAGTGAAATTACCGACCCCATGAATGGTGAAGGCTGCTCATCAAAGCTCCCCACTTTGAGGTTCGAGGTAATCTCTACAAGTCGGCTAAGCAGCGCATCCCCCCAAGCTCCTTTAGGAACAAGTAGTCGGCGTGCACATGTGCATCGCTGGCCTGCCGAGATGAAGGCGGATTGGATGATCGTATATACCGCAGCGTCGACATCATTGATCTCGTCCACGATCAGTGGGTTGTTACCACCCATCTCCAGCGCCAGAATCTTCTGAGGTTGGCCTGCAAACTGAGCGTGTAGCAGATTTCCAGTCCTGCTTGAGCCCGTGAAGAAAAGACCGTCAAGCCTCGTATTGGCGGCCAGGGCGACGCCGGTTTCACGAGCCCCTTGGACAAGGTTCATTACACCCGCTGGCAAGCCCGCATCCGTCCATGCACGAATGGTGAGTTCGGCCACCTTAGGTGTCAGCTCGCTCGGTTTGAATACCACCGCGTTGCCGGCCAGTAGCGCAGGAACGATGTGTCCATTGGGAAGATGGCCTGGGAAGTTATAGGGCCCAAACACTGCCACTACACCGTGAGGTTTGTGCCGCAACACTGCAGAGGCATCGGTCAATACACTGCGTTTGGTACCGGTGCGCTCATGATATGCCTGTAGCGAAATGGCAACCTTGTTGATCATGCTGGCTACTTCGGTTGCCGCTTCCCACAGCGGCTTGCCCGTCTCTTCACCAATGGCGTGTGCGATCTCCGCGCTTCGTGTTTTCAAGATTGAGGCAAAAGATTCGGCGATGGCGACGCGGTCTTCCAGGGACTGACGCGCCCATGCTGGGAATGCACCGCGCGCGGCATTGACTGCAGCGGCAACTTGCACATCACTTGCAACATTCCCCTTCCAGACCACCTCCTGGCTAACCGGATCAAGAGATTCCAGGTACATGCCTTGCCCGTCCACCCATTGCCCTGCGATGTAGTGAGTTGTCATTTTTTCTCCTAGGATCCGCAAAGGATCAGGCTTGTTTTCTGGCGGACAAAGTGACTGCACGAACTGAGGCGCCTGGCTGCAAGTACAGACGCTTGGCTGTGAGGGCATCGACCACCAAAGAGCCTGCGGCAACTCTGGCTGGAGCAGCTGTGATCCGGCTGCTTTCGCGTTTGCGGTTGTGAATGAGATAGGGCGTGGCATCCTCGCCAGGTACACCTATCGCGAGCACGAGCACTTGGCTATCTGCAATCGCGCGAATATTGTCGGTCGACGCTTCGATGGTAGCCCCTCCATCAAATATGTCGATGTAGCCCTGATAGCTGAAACCTTCCCCCTTGAGCATGGCCAGTGCGGGTTCAGTGTGTGGATGCACCCGACCGATAACGCTCCGGGCTTCTTCTGACAGAAAGCAGGTATAGAGGGGGAATTTCGGCATCAGCTCAGCGATGAACGACTTGTTGCCCACGCCCGTCAGATAGTCGGCTTGATCAAACTCCATCTTGAAAAAGTGCCTGCCAAGGCTTTCCCAGAATGGCGAACGCCCTTGGGAATCAGACATTCCGCGCATCTCGGCAATGACTTTTGGCCCGAATAACTCACGAAATTCGGCGATGAAAAGAAAGCGTGCTTTAGAAAGCAGGCGACCACTGATCCCGCTGCGGTGATTGGCATGAAGGAATAACGAGCAAAGCTCAGAGTGACCCGTGAGGTCATTAGCCAGGAATAAAGTAGGGGTTTCGGAGTGAATGCCGAGGTCTTGCGAAGCACTCACCGTCAGGCCAACCCGGTAGTTGTACCAAGGCTCACGTAGACCCACCGCACCTGCAATTGCACTGACCCCAACAACGTTGGCGTCGTCATCCTCGAAAACGAACAGGTAGTCTGCATCAGCCCGTTCGACTTTGCCGTTGAAAGATTTTTCTGCCCAACTTACGCGGTGTGCCAGACGTTGCTCATTAGCGGGCAATGTAGTCAGTCCAGGGCCGGTGCTGCGTGCAAGCTCAAGAAGCTTGGGCAAATCTGCGCTGGTGACAGGACGAACAATCATATTTACTCCGTTCAGGCGCATGCCTGCCTAGTTAAAGCGCCACCAAGCGGACGCTGGCACCTTCACCAACCGCCAAGGCGTCAGCGATTTCTGGGGTCAGCGTGGCAGGCGCGCCAGGCTCCCAATCAAGCTCTGCAACCACCGCTCGGAAGTCGCTGACCTCACCATTGATAACTAGAAAGGAGCGGGTGGAGTGAATCGTATTGCCGACCAGAACGTTCGCTTCGCTACTGCGGGCAATGGATCGGATACCCGCAGTACGGGCTTGTAGGGTTGGGCCGCCATCGAAGATGTCGATGTAACGGTCAGACTCAAATCCCTCTCGCATGAAGATGTCGAAACTGGCTTGTGCGCGGGGATGCACAGATGCCATTGCCTCTTGAGCGCCGCCTGACAGAAGCGGTACGTACAGAGGGTAATGGGGCATCACTTCAGCGAGAAAAGTCCGACTCTTGCGGCTGGATAACTCCTCTGCCTCGGGATAGGAAATGTTGAAAAAATTACGGCCGACCCCATTCCAGAATGGCGATTCATTGGCGTCATCGCTGTATCCCACAATCTCGGTTACCAGGACATCAGCAAATCGGTCTGGGTGGCTGGCAATAAAGAGCAGCCGCCCCCGCGAATTCAGCTCGGCAAAACGACCCGCCACCAATTCAGGCTTGATGTAAAAGCCGGTGAGAAGGCTGTGCCCAGTCAGGTCGTGGCAAAGGGAAAGCACATGCACTTTGTTGTGAACGCTGAGCTCACGTGAAGCATGAACGAACGTTTCATTACGGAAGCTGTAGAACGGTTCGGAGAATCCAGCAGAGGCTACGATGCCTGAACAACCGACCAACGATCCGCTGTCCGTATCCTCAAGGACGAACAGATAGCTTTCTTCGCCGTGAAAGCGTACTTCACCGGCGAAGGATGCTTCCGAGGCCAAGATCCTTTCACGGAGGCGGTCGGTGTTATCTGGCAGGGAGGTAACACCTACGGGGCTGTCAACAGCCAACTGTTGCACATTAGGCAGGTCAGCCAGTCGAACTGGGCGCATCACCAACATGGTGTTACTCCTTTGATCAGTTTTAGGTACACGACAATGTCCTCAGGCCCAAGAGACAGCGCTGGCGGCGATGCTCTTGGGATTTCACAACACAGTTGAGCGCTACCGAACTCGGCGAGAGGGGGTAGCCTGCTGTGTGACTAGGTGGTTAGCTTTGGGTCAGTCGGGAAATGGCGCGCTCCAGGCGATTGAGACCTTCCTTGATATCGGCGTCGGCGATAACGAGGCTTGGCGCGAATCGAACCACGTCCGGCCCTGCTTGCAAGACCATCAGGCCTTCACTTCCAGCTGCGTTGAATACGTCCTTAGCCCGACCCCGCCATGATTCCGAAAGAACTGCACCGATCAGCAGACCTATGCCCCGGATGTGAGAGAAAACGCCGTACTGCCGACCTATCTGTTCAAGACGGGACTTGAATTTCAGGTGCTTCGCGGTCACCCCCGCGAGGATTTCGGGTGTGTTGATCAAGTCCAGCGCTGCGCCAGATACGGCACATGCCAAGGGGTTACCGCCATAAGTAGTGCCGTGGGTGCCGACACCTAGATGCTTGGCGATCTGGGAAGTGGTGAGCATTGCACCGATTGGAAATCCGCCCCCCAGGCTTTTAGCGCTGGTAAGGATATCGGGCGTCACGCCATAGTGCTGATAGGCATAGAGATGACCGGTGCGCCCGAAACCACTTTGGATTTCATCGAAAATCAACAGCGCGCTATTCTCATCACAAAGCTGGCGAACGCCTTCCAAGTATGCTTTGTCAGCCAGTTGAACGCCGCTCTCACCCTGAATTGGTTCGATGATCACAGCGCATGTCTTAGCCGAAATGACTTCACTCAGTGCGGTTAGGTCATTGAATGGGATATGTGTGATCCCTTCGATTTTTGGGCCAAAGCCATCAGAGTATTTGGCTTGGCCTCCGACGTTCACGGTGAAAAGAGTTCGACCATGAAAGCTGTTGGTCATCGAAATAATTTCGTATTTCTCTGCACCACAAAGGTCATGAGCATATCGGCGGGCCAGCTTGAGAGCCGCTTCGTTGGCCTCCGCGCCTGAGTTGGCAAAGAAGACCTTGTCGGCGAAGGTAGCATCGGTCAGTTTCTTGGCCAACCGAAGTGCTGGCTCATTCGTGAAAACGTTGGAGACATGCCACAGCTTTTGCGCCTGCTCGGTGAGCGCATGGACTAGCACCGGATGAGCATGTCCAAGCGAGTTCACGGCAATACCACCTGCGAAATCTACCAACTCTCGTCCACTTTGATCCCATACTCGCGAGCCCAGCCCTCGTACTGGAATAAAACCGGCAGGAGAGTAATTAGGTGTCATTACTTGATCGAAATCAGCGCGGGTTATGTATTCGTATATATCTGACATGTCTTTTTTCCACAAATAATCGGCGACCGGCCATGAAGCAAAGTAGCGAAACTATGCTCGTGATTAATCAGCAAGTATCTGAAAATGAATGTTTAACTCACAAGGCTCAAATGGCCAAGACCCGCTTTGGGGAAATAACCAGGTATGAAATTACGATCCCGCTGTTAAACTCTGGATTATTTGAGACAGTTCGACAAAAACTTTTGCAACCGTTCACTCTGGGGAGTTTCAAGAATCTGTGCTCCACCTTCCTCCTCCACCAGCCCTTGATGGAGGAAAACGATTTTGCTGGAGACCTGCTTCGCAAACGCCATTTCATGAGTCACCATCAACATAGTCCTGCCTTCCTCGGCTAAAGACCTGATTACCTTCAAAACCTCTCCGACCAACTCAGGGTCAAGCGCTGAAGTCGGCTCGTCGAAAAGTAATACCTCAGGCTCCATGGCGAGGGCCCTAGCGATGGCAACCCGTTGTTGCTGGCCTCCAGAGAGGAACGAGGGGTACTGAGCAGACGAACGCGGAGGTAGCCCCACTTTGGCGAGATAGTGCTCCGCGCGTTCGACAGCTTCGTGTCTTGAGACACCGAGCACCTTCTGCGGGCCCAGACAGACGTTATCCAGCACAGTCATGTGATTCCACAGGTTAAAGTGCTGAAAAACCATCGCCAAACGAGACCGGAGTTTCTGGAGCTCCTTCGCTTTCGGCAGACGGTGTGCGCCGTCCGAGCCACCTATTTCTAGTCGATAATCACCAAGCTGGATTCTCCCAGCATCCGGCTGCTCCAGAAAATTCACACAACGCAGAAGGGTACTTTTCCCCGAACCACTGGCGCCAATCAGGCTGATTACATCGCCTTTCTCAGCATCCAGCGAGATCCCGCGAAGTACCTTGTGATCTCCATAGTGTTTATGAAGATCCGAGATACTCAGTATCGGTGAAGTGACACTAGGGCCAGTAACTGAGATTTCGTCGGCCAAAAGACGGGATGTGGCTTCTGAGGATATGGACATTAGACACCTTGTTCGTTATCTCAGCGCTCAACACGTCCTGCAAGGCGCTCGATGGTGATTGGTACTTTGCTAAAGTGTTTCGATGAGATCGCTATTTGATGAGTTAGCTTCAGCGAACTGCGGCAACCACGATGATCTCAATCAAGAGTTGCGGGTCGTCAAAAGCTACTTGGCAGGTTGCTCGGGCAGGACGACCATCTGATCCCAGCCAGTTGGCCCACTCTTCGTTCATAGGATCGAAATCCCTGACGATGTCAGCCAACCAGATTTGAGCCGAGAGAATGTGATCCTTGTCGCTGCCCGCCTGGATCAGGCGTTCCTCGATCTTGGCAAGCACTTCGCGAGTCTGGCCTCGGACATCCTGCGAGCAGTCGGCAGCCGTGATGCCAGCGAGCCAAACTACTCCGTTATGAATCACCGCACGGCTCAGGCGTGCATTACTTTCTTGTCGAACGATGGAAGTCATTTTGTGCGCTCCATATCTATTTTTCGGTCGCCAGTTCCAGAAGTGTTATGGGCTTCAATGGAGGGCGAATTCGGTAATACCCAACCTCTCCCGGACTCACCTGCCGGGCGGATGCTAGGATCTGTGTTACAGCCAAGCCACACTGTCTACCTTGGCAAGGCCCCATACCGCAGCGGCCAAATGCTTTGGTTTGATTCGGGCCCAAGCAGCCAAGAGCAGCGTACTGACGAACCGCCCCGGCAGTGACTTCCTCACAGCGACAGATGATCGTGTCATCTGCAGGGAGTTGCAGATCAGCGGTGGGTCGATAGAGTCTTTCCAGCATTGGTCGGATGCAGCGGTATTTATTCCATTCGCTGCGCACCGGTTGCGCCTCTGCCTCGGCATCCGTTTCGGAGACAACCTTGAGCGACATGGCGATCCCAATACCAGCCAGACGTCCTTGGAGGGCGGCAGCTTCAGCGCCGTTTACACCGGCGCCATCGCCAGCGATAAAAAAGCCCGGAACGCTCAGCTCTCCCCACCGGTCTTGATCTGCTACCCAGCAGACCTGGCCTTCATCCCAGCGGTGGGTTGCGCCAATTGCCAGCGTTGGATGTGTATTTGGAATAACACCTTGATGCAGCAGAACAAGGTCACAAGCAATTTGGCGCTTCGAACCGTTATGGCTGAAATTGATGGCCTTTGCTCCGCTCTCTCCCTCGATCCGGATATCGGTCACGCCCTGATACCAGTCGATGCCAGCGCGGCGTAAGCGCGCCATCAGGCCGATACCTTTCCAAAGTTGCCGCCATGCTGGAATCGCCGCTGGCAGGTAACGGAGGGATGCCCACAGATCGGGCCGCGTGCTGGTATCGACCAACGCTTTGATCTTCACGCCTGCTTGCAAATACTGGGTAGCGAGCAAATAAAGCAGAGGGCCGGTTCCTGCCAGTACCACCGCACCATTTGGAATACGCCCGCCGGTTTTGAGAAGAATCTGCCCGGCGCCAGCGGTCATGACGCCTGGAAGCGTCCAACCCGGTACTGGCATTGGGCGCTCATAGGCACCGCTGCAGAGAAGGATCCGGTCGGCGGTGGCCATATAGCTCTTTCCGCCGACTCGGTAATGCACCTCTCGCTCAGCGTTCAGCAGCCAGACCGAAGCATTGGGGACATAGTCGATTCCGCTGTCCAGAAATCTTGCGACTGCACTGCTGCCGGCAGCGTAATCTTTACCCAGAAGACTCTTACGCGTCTCAGAGGCGAGGCTTACTTCCCTGTAGATCTGACCACCAGGGGTAGCTTGTTCATCAAGTACACGGACGCTGACACCCTTTGCATGCAAATGCAGAGCGGCTGCAATGCCCGCGGGGCCCGCACCTAAAATGATGACCTGAACGTGATCAGACATTTCCGCTACCTTCGATCTTTACTGGAAAGTGAGTCTTGATTCTCATCCCTGGCTCCGTCCGCACCTGACAGGCCTGACGAGAAATACCGTTGATCTCCACTAGGCATTCGAAGCAAACGCCCATCATGCAATAGGCACCGCGAGGGGCCCCGCTGACGGGAGTTTTTCGGGTAGTAGAAATACCGGCATCAAGAAGTGCTGCTGCGAGATTTGCATTGTTAGGAACCTGGATTTTCTGCCCGTCAAATTCGATGACGACTCCAGATCCCTGATCATCTACGCTTCGAAATAGCGGTTTAGTGGACATTTTGGGCTACCTCATGTGCGACTTTCTTGAACCGCTGATCGCTGAACGTCTCAAGCTCATCTGGCGCAGCTCCGCCACAAATCCATGGAGCAACTTCATAGGCATGCACTGCAGCGAGTGTCACGCCACTGTGACAAGTCAACGCAAATACTCCAGGAAAGCTTGTCGATTCCTGATAGATCGGAAACCCATCCGGAGTTAAAACGCGAAGTGCACCCCATGCCCTTACAAGCTGGACGTTGGCGAGCACTGGGAAGCAGGAAACGGCTTGCTGGGCGATCTTCGACATCACGTTAGCGCTGACGGCATCGTTGAGGCCTGTCGCTTCGTTTGAATATCCAAGCTGGACACTCCCTTCCCCCGTCTGGCGAACGTAGTTCGTTGGGTAGTCGAGGAACGGAGGCAATCGCTCGGTAATCAAAATCTGGCCTCGGTTAGGCTCCAGTTGAAGCGATATCCCAACCTGGTCAGCTAACGCTCGATTGCCCAATCCGGCAGTCAGAGCCACCCGCTCGCAATTCCAGCTTCGACCATTGCCTGACAGCCTGTAGCCGGCGGTAGTGTGTTCAATCGAGTGGACTTCACAACCTGACTCGATTTTCACTCCCCGCCGCTGCACGGCCATGGTTAGCGCGCGAAGCAGTAGCAGTGGGTTCACGTGACCATCATCAGGCGAGAAACAAGCGCCAACTACGTCCGGCCCGACACTGGGCAATCGCTGACGCAGCTCGGTTGGGCTCAACTCCTCGAAGCGATAATTCCCTTCGAGAGCCTCTTTCAGCCAACGGAGCTGCCGTGTCTCTTCGGCTAAATCTTCCTGATTTAGGCAAAGGGTAAATCCGCCAGGTTGGCGCAAATGAACATCAACGCCAGTCTCGACCAGAAGGTCTTGAGCCAGTCGGGGCCAAGCGGCAGCTGAGCGAAGTGTCAATCGAGCATAGGCGGGCCTTCCATATCCTTTACCCTGAACCCATACCAGACCGAAGTTTCCCCGTGCAGCTCGCCAGGCGATGTCGCCCTGATCCAGCAGCCGCACAGACACTCCCTTGCAGGCTAGACCGTAGGCTGTTGCCAAACCGACTAGGCCACCCCCTACGACGATAGTTTCACCACTCATCACATGCCGCTCCGCTCAACCTGGAAGTTTTAATCGCTTATTCCAATGGCGTGACGTCAGACTTCAGCCACTTCTCAGAAAGCTTCTTGACTGTCCCGTCCTTCACGGCACTGGTGATCGCGGCGTCAAATTTCGCTTTCAATTCAGTGTCAGATTTACGCAAACCCACACCGATACCGGGGCCGAAAACGCCACCGGAGAACAATGGCCCAGCCATCTTGGCGCCCTGCATGGACGGCTCTTGTTTTGCCAAATTCAGAAGCACAGCGTTAGCCAAGACTGCGTCGATACGACCACTGATCAAATCCATGTTGTGGGCATCGACGGTTTTGTATTCACGCACCTCCACAATCTTCGATAGGTACTTTTCAGCGAATGCCGAGGCGGTTGTAGAGCCCTGAACGCCCATCACCTTGCCTTTCAACAGAGGAGTCATCTTTGCCACCAAGGTTTCAGCGCCTGCCTCATCCTTGTCGAGATTGATGCTGGTTCCAGCACCTGGAAGGCTCGCGAGGCTGCTGCCGTCGGCGACCAGGAAGCCATTAACTGGGGCAGCGTAGGCACGGCTGAAGCCGATCACTTCTTGCCGCTTGGGGGTGATACTCATGCCCGCGATGATCGCGTCGGTCTGACCCGCGTTGAGCGAGGGAATCAGTCCATCCCAATCATGCGCGGTGATCTCGCAGCGAACCTTCATTCGCTCACAGAGATCGTGAGCCAAATCGATTTCAAAACCATCCAGCTGTCCACCTGGCTTGATGAAGTTCCAAGGGGCGTAAGCACCTTCAGTAGAAATTCTTACCAATGGCGTTTCATCTGCATTGGCCGTAGCTGCGCATACACCTGAGAGCATTACTGCGCTCAACATCAGACTTTTAAACCGCATAGTGAGCTTCCTCATTTTGGATTGGGCAGGTTTATGCAATCAACTACGAGCGCGCCGCATGCCCCGTGTGAGTCGGGCTTCTATTAGATTCACGACGCGCGTTACCACAAAATTGAAAAATAGGTACAGGGCTCCAGCACAGACAAACACTTCAATGGGTCTATAGGTTTGGGAGACCAATTTTGCCGCTATCCCGGTCACTTCCATCAGAGTCACAATCGAAGCGAGAGAAGTAGATTTGATTTGAAGAATTATTTCGTTTCCATAAGCCGGGAGCATTTGGCGCCAAGCTTGGGGCAATATCACACACCGCCAAATCTGGTCTCGCCGCAACCCAATCGATACAGCCGATTCAATTTGGCCGCGATCAACCGAGTTGATGCCGCCTCGAAGGATTTCGCTTGTGTAGGCCGCTGTATTGAGCGCAAGAGCCGCCAGCACGCACCAGTAAGCCTCTCGTAGGTACGGCCACATAAAGCTTTCTCTGAGCCATGGGAACTGCCCAAGCCCGTAATAAATAACATAGAGCTGAACTAGCAGTGGCGTACCCCGAAAGATGGAGACGAAGATCCGCGCTGGATAATCAAGCCACGCTTTTTTTGATAACCGCATGGCGCAGAGACAAGACGCCAAGACAAAGCCAACCGCACAGGAGAACATCGAGAGCCCAAGAGTAAGCGGGACGCCAGTCAGTAAGCGCTTGAAACAATCAAGCATGAATCCGAAGTCCATTACGATCTCCTCATCGGCTGGTTTAGCTTGTGTTCCAGCCGGCCAATGAGGTGGCTGCTAAAAGTGCTTATGGCGTAATAGAGGGCGGCGGCGGTGCCATAGAATATGAAAGGTTGGTGAGTGGCCCCAGCACCTATTCCTGACTGCCGCATAAGCTCAACCAAGCCCACAACGCTTATCAAGGCGGAGTCTTTCAGTACGAGCAACCAAACATTGCCAAGCCCTGGCAGAGCAATTCGTAGCGCTTGGGGGGCGACGATCAATGCAAAAAGCTTGAAATTCCCAAGGCCCAAGGATCGGCCTGCCTCTATCGTGCCTAAAGGGACGCTATGGACTGCTCCTCGCAAGACCTCAAGCTGATAGGCTCCACTTATAACCGAGATGGCAATTACACCTACAAGAAAACCTGGAATCCCTGTGAACCCTTGAATGCCTATGGATTGGGCGACTTGGGTAAGAACCATGGTGCTGCCGAAATAAAAAAGGTAAATAACCAATAGATCGGGAACACCACGCAGGATGGTCGTATAAAGATCTGCAACTACGCGCAGCAATACAAATCGGGATAATTTCGCCCAGCAACCCAGGCAGCCAATGACCAGACCTGAGGAAAATCCACACACTGATATTGCGCAGGTCATCAACGCTGCGAGCAGCATGTCGGATGCCCACCCTTGGTCGCCGAAGCTCATTATCTGGAAGAAATTCACGGATTAACTCCACGGGCGACTAGCGCTAAACAGTGGTTAATTTTCGGCAGGTAGGTGAAGCCAAGAGTGCTAAGATCGGTTCGTTTTTCTTATTGGTTACGCTTTTTTTGCAATTTCGCATGAATTCGCCATAATTCAAAATCAAGAATCACTGTGTTCAGTATGTGCAAATATGATAGGTGGTGACATGCGTATCAATCCGCGTCAGGTCGAGGCGTTCCATGCGGTTATGCGCACAGGCAGCATGACGGGGGCTGCGAACCTTATGTCCATAACCCAGCCGGCGGTGACCCGGCTTATCCGTGACTTTGAAGACGCAATCGGTTTGCCCCTGTTCGAACGCAGGGGGAATCAGCTCATCCCCACGCCTCAGGCGGCGGCGCTGATCCCTGAAGTAGAGCGGTCATTCATTGGGCTGGAACGTATTGGGCGTCTTGCTGCTGGGATACGGGAGCATACCGCTGGGTCGATACGAATCGCCGCGATGCCCGCCGTGGCAAACACCCTGTTGCCCCGCTTTCTCGCTGAGTTCCTGCAAGTACGCCCTGATTTGCAAATCAGCATTCTTGGGGTGCCTTCGCATCAGGTCGTTGAAATGGTATCCGCCGGACAGGTCGATATCGGTTATGCCGAGGGCCCCCTGAACCCACATGGCGTTGAAATGCAGGCCATCGATATGGATGCTGTGGCGGTAATGCCATCTGATCATCCAATGAGTGCATTGAAGGTTGTGGTGCCAATCGATTTTCAAGGGCAAAGGTTCATTGGGCTAAGGCCAGGGTCTATTTTTTCTTCAGGCGTGCAATTAGCCCTTGCCCAGGTTCCGCGCCTTACCCGCCTCGAAACAAGTCTGACCTATACGGCGTGTGCATTGGTTTCTCAAGGTCTTGGCGTCAGCATCGTAGACCCACCCACCGCCTTGGACTTCATTGGGAAGGGGCTGGAAATGCGTCCTCTCTCAGTCAAGATCGATACTGGTTTTCTCGTCATCCGCTCCAATAAATCCTCACAGCAAATGCTCACTGAGGAGTTCTCAGCACAGTTCCTGCACTTCTACCGCAGTAGCCCAGGCTTGGTCAGGGTGCGGCCCGAAGCTTGATTTGAGCGGCCCGATCCAAGCCGCTTGGATAACCATTCACATCCAATAGCGATTGAAGCGGCATTCCGGATAGTCTCGCCCATCCAGCCTGATGTTGACGGTGGTGGATAGCTGACTTGGGGCGCAGATTGAGCAGGTGGGCTGCTAGGCCATCAACTTGGACGAAATTGCTGTCGCCTCTCTTCGTCGCAATTGTACGCAAACGGTTGACCGGTAACCGGGATCAAAGTCAACTGTATGTATGCACAGTATTTGCGAATTCAGCATCATGGTCACCATCCTTGGCCCGCTTTCTACTTCCGATGCCCAGCTTCGACTCTACTCGTACCGCGTGCCGGCTGGCTTCCCGTCCCCAGCAGCCGACCATCTTGAGCAGAAGATCTCGCTCGACGAGCTCCTTGATCGTAAGCGTCCAGCCCAGCCTCCTTGCAAACAGCCGCTCATCGCAACGGCAACAACTCATCAATCCTGCTGTTGGGCCATGTCGGGAGCTTTTCCAACGTATCGCGCAGCCATGCGGGGCAAGCCCATTAAGTTTCGCCGTCGCCAGCAAGCTCTGGATCGCAGCTGCGCGGCATCCCGCTCGCTCAGAGCCAGTAAATAACCAGTTCTTCTTACCCACCGCTATGGGCCTGATCACATTTTCAACTGCGTTTTTATCGATAGGTAAATCACCGCTGCGGGCATAGCGTGACAACGCCACCCAGCGCTTGAGGCTGTAGTCCATCGCCTTGGCCAAGCTGCTGCCGTTCGCTACCCCTTGGCGGGTCGATAGCATCCACTCATGCATGTCTTGCAGCTTGGCCAGCGCCTCGCTGGTGCGCAGATGCTTGCGTGCATCACAGGTCAACATTTTTCCCCGTGATTCGATTTCGTACAATTGAGCGATCCGTAGTAAAGCCTGCGCCGCCACCGCGCTTTGATTGGCTCCACGCGCGCTTGTGCCCGAAGGCTCGGCCACGGCCAAGGCACTGGATTACAGCCTGAAACGCTGGGTAGCGCTGACGCGCTACCTGGACGATGGTGCTGTGCCCATCGATAACAACGCCTGCGAAAACACGATCAGGCCGTGGGCACTTGGCCGTTCCAACTGGCTATTCGCCGGGTCGCTGCGCAGCGGTAAGCGAGCAGCGGCGATCATGAGCTTGATCCAGTCGGCGCGCATGAACGGGCATGATCCGTATGCTTATCTCAAGGATGTGCTGATGCGGTTGCCAACGCAGAAGGCTAGTGAGATCGAGCAGCTCCTGCCACATCAGTGGATGCTGGGCTGACCTACGCAAGGCGTATTCCCCGTACGCTTACTACGCATCCGCGATTTGCCCCCCAAGCGCCTTTACATGTTCAATCCGGCAGGGACGCCGAAGGATTTGCGCAAGCTATTCGGCGGCAAAATACGAGAGGAGCTGATTGTTGCTAACTAGCCTGACCTATTCCGCTGCGCGGCTACCATGGCCGTCGGAAAGATCAAGCCGAGTCAGTTGCTCCGCAAGCTCGCCTCCTACCCACGCCAGAACGATCTGGCGGTTGCGCTGCGTGAGGTGGGTCGTGTGGAGCGAACACTCTTTATTATAGAGTGGATCCTCGACACGGACATGCAGCGGCGCGCCCAGATCGGCCTCAACAAGGGTGAGGGTCACCATGCTCTCAAGAATGCGTTGCGCATCGGCCGCCAGGGCGAAATACGTGACCGCACCACCGAAGGGCAGCATTACCGGATTGCTGGTCTCAACCTGCTCACCTCAATCATCATCTACTGGAACACCATCCACATCGGTAACGCGGTCGCCGAACGACAAAGGGAAGGGCTAGATATGCCGCCCGAACTTCTGGCGCACATCTCTCCGCTAGGTTGGGCGCACATATTATTGACAGGCGAATATCTCTGGCCCAAGCCGTAAGCCCTTAGAGTGTCATTTCGCCCCCAGCCGGAACCGACCCCTATTTCTATGGCTACGAGACCAAGTTCGAGGCCGGCGGCGCCGCTGTACCAGAGAACCCATCGTATCCTTCTGTTGCGGCAACGGTAGAGCCCTCTCGCTATATCGCCAAGCCGCGCCGGATCGCCCGCGCACAGCTTCATTACAAGTATGGACCGAACACCCGGAGCGGACATTGTAGTGCGATCTTACTTTAGTGGCAAAACGCCCGCATCTGTCGGCCTGAAACCGCAACTTTCGAGATAGAATGGTCTCAAGCTGGCTTCGAAATCGACATGAAGCCAGTCACAGCCAGCTTGCCTTGATCCATCGATAGCGAGCGTAATCAATCTTCTGGCAACACCATGACGTTGAAGTGATGGGTCCACCATCGTGTCCAGGATGAAAGCGTGTACTCCACCATCCCAAGCCACGTTCACGAAGCCGACCAATTTTTCCGATTGACGGGCACATGTCCAACCGAGGCTGAAACGGTCTAGCTTTGCCGCCCAATCGTAGTCACTTATTGGATGCTCAAAGCATACCGCATGAAGAGCGTTAATCTCGTTGTTTTCAAAATCGCCGCGCCACTCTACACAGAGTTCATTGCCATCGGCAAGCCGCTGGCTCACCCTCGTCTCGGCATCCAATACTCGTTCAGCCAGTGGCGTTACGGAGGCTTTGGTGGGCATCGTAGTTTCCGTTGTGTCTGTGACTGTTGAAAACCGACTTAAGAAGGCCCAGTGGGGGTCGCTTCAGGAAACGGAAAATAAAGCACGTTAAGCCGATTTTAGCGGCCGCAAAGGCCTGATCTAGCACTCATCAAGTCGGACGGCGCTGCGCCAGATAACCCATATAAATTGGTTATTTAGCTTGTTCAAGCTGATCTCGGATTTTGAGAACGGTCGTTGTTGAGCAAGCGGCGTGACGGGCGGTTGCTCGGATGCCTAAGCTTCAGAAGCGATTTTTGCTGCCTCTGCAGCGGCCGCTTCATCAGCAATGCGCTTGGCTTCAGCTTCGGCGGCTAACCTGGCAGCTTCTGCTGCTGCGGCCTCATCAGCGATACGCTTAGCTTCTGCCTCAGCCGCAAGTCTCGCCGCCTCAGCGGCTGCGGCTTCATCGGCAATGCGTTTAGCTTCTGCTTCCGCTGCAAGGCGTGCTTGCTCAACAGCAGCGACTTCTTCTGGCGTCAGCTGTTTAGTAATTGCAAGTGCGCCTTCGCCTTTGACTACGATCTCAAACGGTGTAGCGTTCAGATTTTGCGCGACGTATTGAAGCTGAGCTGCCGTCTGTTCGCCTACCGCAGTTTTGAGGTTGTCTGGGATAGCGTTGTAGGTAATGTTGCCAGCAGAAATTTTACCATCGAACTAGTAGTTTTCTACGGCGTCTTTATTAATACTCCCTTCGACCTTGAAGGAAGCGTTTTCTATCCAGGTCAGTAACTGCCAGTCTTTAACTGAGCCTAGTGCAGGAATATTCTCTACAAGAATTGGAGTGACCACACCCATTGGTGCGGCTGCTATGGCTGCATCAAGAAGCTGGCTGGAAAAGTTTGAAGAGTTCAAGCCGAAGCTTGCGATAGCAGTTTCTGTTGCAGCACCTTTTCCATATACAAAATGCCCTAAAGCAGAAACGGGTTTTAGTTGATTACCTGTCAAACCAGGGGACAAGGGTACGCCACCTGCAACATAATGCAAACTGGCGTAAAACAGTGAACTATTTACGTCAAACCCTGGATTCATATAAATATAATTTTCAGCAAATGGTACCACTTGTAAGTCATATGTGAATCCTGGAGCAACGCCACCAATCTGGTCATTGGCAAGTTTGATTAACATCTCGCGCCAAAGACCTTGAGCATAGTAAGGATTACGAGACTGCTGCTGAGCTAAAAAATGACCGCTGGGCTCTGAATTTGACCGCCCCCATTTGACCGCGTTTCTGGATATCCAAATTGTATAGCAGTTATACTAGTTGCTGGAAGTTGTATTACATCGCTCATAATTCATGTCCTTATCTAATTTGCATCTTCAAATTTCTATTTGAACCAAGGGCTTATAGCCGCCGTCGTTATGTTCATATATCTTTGCCTAACTGTTTGTATCTTCGGGTCTTGCTGAGATAGATCTGAACACCTTCGAATACTGTATATTTATACAAACTTCATGAGCAACCCTAAAAATGCACAAATGCATATTTTGCCGACGAATGGCGTTGATTGTTATTTGCGTGGTCGTGATTTCGATATGCAATCTGCTTCGACATATCACAGATCACAAGAGAAGTGGGCTACATACATGCCGCGTCGTTCGATCCTATCTGCCGCCGAGCGCGAAGGTCTGTTCGCCTTGCCAGACACCCAAGACGAGTTGATCCGCCACTACACATCCAGCGACGCTGACCTCTCGATTATTCGACAACGTCGTGGCGCGGCGAATCGCTTGGGTTTCGCGGTTCAGCTTTGCTACCTACGCTTCCCGGGCATCGTCCTGGGTGCCGATGAGCGCCGCCCCCATCCTTATTAAGACTGGTCGCTGATCAGCTCAAGGTAAGCGTCGATAGTTGGGACGCCTATGGACAGAGAGAGCAGACTCGGCGCGAGCATCTGGTCGAGCTGAAAACGGTATACGGTTTTGAGCCCTTCACCATGAGCCATTACCGGCAAGCCGCTCAATGGCTGACTGAGTTGGCCATGCAAACCGACAAAGATATCGTCTTGGTCAATGCCTTGATTGAGCGTCTGCGGCAGCAATTGATCATTCTGCCTGCTCTCAACGCCGTTGAACGGGCCGGCGCCGATGCGGTTACCCGCGCTAACCGCGCCGTATCCACGAAGCGCTGTCCGAGCCGTTATCGAACGTGCACCGGCGTCGCCTTGATGATCTGTTGAAGCGCCGAGACAGCGGAAACACGACTTGGCTGGCCTGGCTTCGGCAATCTCCCGCCAAACCGAACTCGCGACATATGCTTGAACACATTGAGCGACTCAAGGTTTGGCAGGCACTCGACCTACCCTCTGGCGTCGAGAAGTTAGCGCATCAGAATCGACTGCTCAAGATCGCCCGTGAAGGTGGCCAAATGACACCTACCGACTTGGCCAAGTTCGAGCCGCATCGCCGCTACGCCACTTTGGTGGCACTTGCCATCGAGGGCATGGCTACCGTCACCGACGAAGTTATCGACCTTCATGATCGCATCATCGGCAAAGTGTTCAACACTGCCAAGAAAAAGCACCTGCAGCAGTTCCAGGCGTCCGGTAAGGCCATCAACGCCAAAGTGCGTTTGTTCGGACGTATCGGCCAAGCGCTGCTCGATGCGAAGGTATCGGGGCTAGACCCGTTTACGGCCATCGAGGCCGTCATATCGTGGGACGCCTTCGCCGAAAACCTCACCGAGGCGCAGAAGCTCGCCCAGCCTGAAAATTTTGATTTTCTGCACCTCATTGGTGAGAACTACGCCACGCTGCGTCGTTACACGCCGCAGCTTCTCAATATACTCAAGCTGAGAGCGGCACCTGCCGCTATGGATGTGCTTGAGGCCATCGACCTATTGCGTACCCTGAATGCCGATAACAGCCGCAAAGTACCAGTTGGTGCACCGACTGCCTTTATCAAAAAGCGCTGGCAGAGGTTGGTGATGACTGAGGCTGGCATTGACCGGCGTTACTACGAACTGGGCGTGCTGTCGGAACTCAAGAATTCACTGCGTTCAGGTGATATTTGGGTACAGGGTTCACGCCAGTTCAAGGACTTCGAAGGCTACCTAGTCCCGCCCGAGAAGTTCGCTAGCCTCAAGCAAATCGGCCAGTTGCCGCTGGCTGTGGACACTGATTGTGATCAGTACCTACACGAGCGATTAACGCTCCTGGAAACACAGCTCGCTAGGGTCGATCAACTCGCGGCGGCTAACGACTTGCCAGATGCCATCATCACCGCATCAGGCTTAAAGATCACACCACTGGATGCAGCGGTTCCCGACACCGTGCAGGCGTTGATCAATCAGACGGCAATGAGCCTGCCACACGTCAAAATCACCGAACTGCTGTTGGAGGTGGATGAATGGACAGGTTTCACCCGTCATTTCACCCACCTCAAGTCGGGCGACGGGCCCAAAGACAAACATCGGTTGCTGACCACAATTCTGGCTGATGCGATCAATTTGGGCTTATCCAAAATGTCCGAGTCCTGTCCCGGCATGACCTACGCCAAGTTGGCTTGGCTGCAAGCCTGGCATATCCGCGACGAAACCTACTCTGCTGCGCTGGCCGAGCTGGTCAATACGCAATTTCAGCACGTCTTTGCAGGACATTGGGGGGGGATGGCAGTACGTCATCGTCCGACGGTCAGAACTTTCGTACTAGAAGCAAGGCTGAAAGCACGGGGCATATCAATCCAAAATATGGCAGTAGTCCCGGACGGACTTTTTACACCCACATTTCCGATCAGTACGCGCCATACCATATCAAGGTCGTCAATGTCGGCGTGCGTGATTCAACTTATGTACTTGATGGTCTGCTGTATCACGAATCTGACCTGCGTATTGATGAGTGAGCACTACACTGACACGGCGGGGTTCACCGATCATGTCTTTGCCTTGATGCACCTGCTGGGCTTTCGCTTTGCCCCACGCATCCGTGACCTGAGTGACACCAAACTGTATATCCCGAAGGATCAGGCCACATACGGTGCGCTCAAGGCGATGATTAGCAGTCAGAGGTTGAACATCAAGGTCATTCGCACCCATTGGGACGAAATCTTGCGATTGGCTACCTCGATCAAACAGGGCACTGTCACCGCGTCGCTGATGCTCAGGAAGCTTGGCAGCTATCCACGCCAGAACGGCCTGGCCGTAGCCCTGCGAGAGCTGGGACGTATCGAACGCACGCTGTTTATCCTGGACTGGCTGCAAAATGTCGAGCTGCGTCGCCGAGTGCATGCTGGACTGAACAAGGGCGAGGCCCGCAACGCGCTGGCCAGGGCGGTGTTTTTCAATCGTCTGGGAGAAATCCGCGACCGTAGTTTTGAGCAGCAACGTTACCGAGCCAGTGGCCTCAACCTGGTGACGGCAGCCATCGTCCTTTGGAATACCGTTTATTTAGAGCGCGCCGCAAACGCTGTGCGTGACCACGGCCAAGGTGTTGATGACACGCTGTTAAGGTATCTGTCGCCGTTGGGCTGGGAACATATCAACCTGACTGGGGATTATCTATGGCGCAGCACTGCAAGGGTCGGATCGAGCAAGTTCAGGCCACTGCGGCCACTGCGATCGGCTTAACGTGCTTTATTTTCCGTTTTCTGAAGCGACCCCGACTTGGCCGCATGCATACGCCACCACTTCAAAAACGTTCGTATGAATAGCGCCCCGTAAAAATCCGAAGCCCTGCTTCGCTAACCCATTGAAGGTGCGAAGGGCCCCTAAACGATTTAAGGGGCGCTATGGTTTTCTCCCTAAATGATCAACGACCGAAGCTTTCCAGGGCCGATACGATGGCTTTAGTCCAGACGGTCACGGCGTAGGCACCGGGATCCACGTGCCCCAGAGCTCGTTGACCGATATACGAAGAGCGACCTTTTAGGGGCATCATATTCCGTGTTTCTTCTGCACCTTTCGAGGCGGCGGCGTCCGCCTTTTTTGCAACGTCCACAGCCTCAAGCTCATCGGCGCATGCATGCAAAGCCAAGGCTGTTGGCAATAGCGCATCCAACATCGTCCTGTCGCCAACACTGGCATTTCCGAGGTTGACAATTCCGTCGCAGCCCGCCTGGAAGGCGTTGGCCCAGCTTGACGCAGCGTTCAGATTACCGGCCCCGGATAACGCAACTCCGGCCCGCAAAACAAAGACCGCATACAAGGGGCCGGACGTACCACCCAATGCACGGCGCAGAATGGCCGAAATTTGTTGGAGAGCAATTGCGGGCCGTTCAAGGTCCAAGGTGCCGAGTGAATCTTCAATTGCGCGTGCGCCGCGGGCCAGGCTGATACCTATGTCGCCATCACCGACCACGGAGTCCAGCTCCGTCAAGACTTCTTCCTGTTGGCGTAAGGCTAGGGTGACCGACTGCAGAATGGTCTTGAATTGCCTGGCATTGTCGCAGGACCAGGTGCCTCCGATCGAAGCGGATTCTGCAACGGGACCTCTACAAGGCTGACGCGAAATGGTCCGGACCGGTTCTGTCATTCCGTGCCAAGCCGTCGCTTCAGTAGGCGCTTGCAGACGCAACATAAGGGGGTCATCGACACGCATAAGGGAAATCGAGCAGCCCGCCATTTCCAGTGCGGTGAGAAAGGTGCCGACCATGACCCCTTCTACCTTGATACCGTGCTTAATGCATCCCAAGAGTGCTCGACGGGCGACAATGTCCAACTCCTGTGCAGGCGTGGCACCCAGGTTATTGACCATTAGCACCACGCGCTCATCCGCCTGCAAACGCCCTTGGTCAATAATTCTGTCCAACAGCGTCTTAACCATTTCATCGGCACGCTGGATAGGACCTCGGCGTACGCCGCTTTCGCCGTGGATACCAAGACCATACTCAACTTCGTCGTCTTCGATTTTGAAGCCAGGTTTACCGGCGGCCGGTACGGTACAGGCGCTTAAGCCCAAGCCCATGCTGAACAGCCCGGCGGCGGCTTTTTCAACTTCACTCTTCACCTGAGAGAGGCAAAGCCCGGCTTCGGCGGCGGCCCCCGCCACTTTATGAATAAATACAGTGCCTGCGATGCCTCGACGACCAACCAAACCGCCATCATTGTCCAAGGCGACGTCATCACCCACCACGACCATCTCAACCTGGACGCCCGCGGTACGAGCAATCTCCGCGGCCAGGCCGAAGTTGAGTCGATCGCCAGTATAGTTTTTGATGATTAACAACACGCCAGCAGAGCCAGCGACAGCCATAATTGCGCTTAGAACTGCGTCCACGCTCGGCGAGGTAAATACGGGCCCGGCGACCGCCGCGGTGAGCATGCCATGCCCCACGTAACCGGCATGAGCAGGCTCGTGACCCGCTCCGCCACCCGAAACAATACTTACCTTATTGGCAGCTGCAAGCGCCTGAAAGTCTCTACGGACTACGATGTTTTCACCTTCCAGGAGCATTAGATTCTGGTTGGCCAACACAGCGCCTTCCAGCATGTCCTCGACGACGGAATTAGGGTCATTGATGAGTTTTTTCATGGAGGTTATCCGGTTGACTGTCACTCACCTGGTTATGCCGATCCGGGGAACTACGTAGGCAGTCGCCGGGCAGAGCAATCACCAGAGGTGACCAATTTTTTATTAGTCGGCGGGCTCAACAAACCACTGCTGATCCTGCAGATACCTTAAAGCGATGCAAGCTTGAGCATGGCAAGCTGCATCGACCAACGACATCCGCTGCAAAGCTAGCCACAGCGCGCGATGAGGACTGGAAAAAACGCCTACTACTCGACTCGAGGTTCGTGCAGCGTTCGAATTGAGACAGGATCATGTTCGAACTTGCCATCGCCAAGAGATCTAAAGGAGATCTCCACAGCCAATCAACGTATCGCCGAACACAACAATGACGCATTTAATTTAGAAAAACAAATCATTTTAGGTGCAAACACCATCATTCAGTCATCATCTCCTTCGGACCTACTGTCTACCTACGTAAACTCCTGGGCAACCGGATCGTTACAGGGCGGGTCATCGACGTGGATGTGCCACCTGCGAAACGAGGGTGAGCTTTGCTGTGAGGCAGGACGCGCCGCCAATCGTGGGCTGATCGGCTAGGCCGCAGTGGCGCCCGAGCGCGAGCTACTCAGACAGCCGCTTCACCCAATCCACCCGACGACTCTCGACTTGACCGGTATCTGATCTATATCAGCCAAACAAGCGCCCTCCAAAAAATCAGATCCGCGCGATTGTATTTGATGACGAATGATGTAATATCAAAAAAACTAAGCCATCATTTCACGTGAAAGGTAGCGGCTTGAAAGCCCTAGCAGTCGCAGCATGCACTGTGGGGCTGATGGAGGCGCAGGAAAGTAGTAAAGGCATCACCAGGATAATGAGCGCATTGCCTCCTCGTCTTTAGAACGACTGGGAACTGGGATGAGGTAGCGACCAACGGCGATTTTCTTATGTGAGGCCTTGCTGAGCAGGCTATGGAAGTGAAACACGGCATGTGGTCAATGCGAGACATGCTTGTTAAGAAAGGGATTGCATAATTTCTCGGTGAGCGGTCGCTTGGCTGCCTTTCAGTCGTGCGTCAACAGATGACGAAGTCACTCCAAGGATAAAAAAAATAATGAAAAAATTTATCAACAACGTCGACGATTTCCTCGTCGAAACCCTATCTGGCTTCGCGTCTGCACACTCGGACCTTATCTCCCTGAACTTACATCCGACATACCTTGAACGCAAGGTCCTGACCCCTGGCAAAGTCGCCCTTGTTTCGGGTGGAGGATCCGGTCATGAACCCCTTCATATCGGCTTTATCGGCCGCGGCATGCTGGATGCTGCGTGCCCTGGCGAAGTGTTCACCTCGCCCACTCCTGACCAGATGATGGCAGCTGCTCAAGCTGTCGATACCGGCGCGGGCGTTCTATTCATTGTGAAGAATTACTCCGGCGACTTGGTCAATTTTGAAATGGCATCCGATATGTCCGATTTGGCAACGGCCACGGTACTGATCAATGACGACGTTGCTGTAGAAAACTCAAGCTACACGACCGGTCGGCGTGGTTTGGCCGGTACCGTCATCGTGCAGAAACTAGTCGGAAGCCTAGCCGAAACTGGAGCGGATCTGGAGCACTGCAAAGCGTTTGGGGACCGAGTCAACAAGAATACGGCATCATTGGGTGTTGCTCTGACAAGTTGCATCGTCCCGGAAGCAGGAACCACCACATTCGAAATCGGTGACGATGAAGTCGAAATCGGTGTGGGCATACATGGCGAACCTGGGCGTCGTCGCGACAAACTGATGTCTGCAGACGCCATTACTGCCGAGCTACTGGAAGCCATTTGCAATGATCTACAACCCGCTCAGGGTTCTGAAGTGTTGCTGATTGTCAACGGACTCGGCGCTACCCCCCTCAGCGAACTCTATCTGCTCTTCAACTGCGCACAGAAGTGGCTCGACAAAAAAGGGCTGTCAGTGAGCCGCTCGCTTGTTGGTAACTATACGACTGCTCTCGAGATGGCTGGCGCATCGTTCACGCTTTGCATATTGGATGAGATGACCAAGGAACACTGGGACAGTCCTGTGCACACCGCTGCGTTGCGATGGGGTGCTTAGGCTTTTAACCCAGCTCCTCTCCGTAAAAGTATATGGCGCCTTCGAGTAAAAACTCATTAGCGCTGGAGATCTTTAAACCCGTAAAACAACAACAATATTGGAGATATCGACATGACATCCTTGCTTGGAGAATTCATCGGAACCGCACTGCTCGTGCTTCTCGGTAACGGCGTCGTTGCTAGCGTGATATTGGCTCGCTCGAAGGCGCTAGGCGGTGGCTGGCTCCTTATCACGGTTGGCTGGGCAATGGCTGTATTTATCGCGGTATTCTGCGTTGCACCTTACAACAGCGGCGCGCATCTCAATCCAGCGGTAACTGTCGCACTCGCCATGACTGGCAGGTTCCCTTGGGCCGAAGTTCTTCCCTATATCGGTGTACAAACAGTTGGCGCGGCGTTTGGCGCATTGCTTGTCTGGGCCGCGTACTACAAACAGTTTGGCGAGACCGAGGATGCAGGTATAAAGCTCGCTGCATTTTCTACCGGCCCCGCAGTGCGTAACCTCCCTGCAAACATCATATCGGAAGCGGTAGCCTCGTTCGTTCTTGTCTTCGGCATTCTGCAACTGGCGAGTGCCAGTATCGGGCTTGGCGCACTGGATGCCTTGCCTGTTGCGTTACTGGTGATGGGAATAGGCGCATCTCTCGGTGGGGCAACAGGTTTTGCCATTAATCCAGCCCGCGACCTCGGGCCTCGCATCTTGCATGCGCTGTTACCGATCCAGGGTAAGCAAGGAAGCAACTGGAGTTATGCCTGGGTCCCGGTGGTGGGTCCGCTCGTAGGTGGTGCGCTGGCGGCCCTGCTGTACGAAGTGCACATTTAGAAATTGGTAAATGGTGGCATTTCCATGCATCGTTGCGCTCCCCACTTGATCAGTTCCTGATGGGGGGCTGCGATGCTGTCGCGCCACACGATGGTGTTATATTTGAAGATTCATCATTTCCACATCAGCCCACGAAAGTCCGAACGAAGACAGCTAGCGTTTCGATCACTTTCAGGCCGAATAACCGAAGCCTTTTAATGAAAATGCAACCAATCGACAAATCCCTCTCAACCCCGACAAAGCAGGGGGACTGATGGCAGCCACTCGAGTGAGCATTGCCCGGCTTGCTGGCGTGAGCGTGGCAACAGTCGATCGGGTCATTCGCAACGACTCTGCGGTCCGTCCAGAAACTGTCGAGCGTGTCCAAGCTGCTTTGGACAGTTTGCGTAATACCCGAGCCAGCCGAGGACGACCCGCCAAACACACGTCCATAAAAGTAGCGTTCGTTGTGCCTGTAATCAGGTCAAAATTTGTCGACAAGGTTGAACGTGATATTGCCCTCTCAGCCAGCTTCTTTAGAGAGCACCGGATTACGCCATCCTTCTACCGTTGTGATTTCTCCGATAATTTGAAGACCGCACAACTCTCAGAGTCCTTGCGCGGATATGACTCGGTCGTGCTTTTACCACTGGATTATCCGTGGGTGGATCAGTTCATCGACACGTGTTGCGAGGTAGGAATACCGGTGATAACGGTTTTTTCGGATCGACCGGCGAGCCGACGCGCACTGTTTCTAGGCGCTGACAACCGGATGATGGGGAGAACCGCTGGATTGCTGATGGGCAAGTTCACTGCAGGCAGATCTGGCACCGTCATCATTCTGTCTGATTCATCACGTCTTCCGGACCAGAGCGAACGCAGGACCGGTTTCGAACAAATTCTGGAAGAGGATTTCAAACATTTGCGCTGGGCGGTGGAACCCGACTTCCCCACGGACGACGAAGAAGCCTATGTAGCGTTAAGAGACGCGCTTCCCCGCTACTCCAACGTTACCGGGGTCTATGTAACACGAGATGGCGCAGCAGGTGTAGCAAAGGCGTTGAAAGACTTGCCCGCAGAACCACCGATCGTATTCATCGGGCACGGCATTTCTGACTCGACACGTGCATTACTGACGGCTGGCGGGATGGACGTAGTACTTGATCAGGACGCCCGCGGGGTGGTGCATGCCGCAGGACTTGCTGCGCTCAATCTGGTTAATGACGTCCGTGGCTTGGCGGGCTCTGTTAGACAACCCATCCAAATCTACTTCCGTGAAAATGCGAATGCTTGAAGATTGAGGCCTGAACTCGCCCTAGAAATTTCACTGTCATAGGAACGATGAATACACAACCGCCTCGCCACCGCTGGCAAGTGTTTCATAACACGAAACACCTCGGCAGCTCCCCTCTAACTCCTTGGGGCAGCCCATAAAAAGTGAAACAGCCGGTTCACTCTCGCGGACCGGCCTCGCTGACGTTTTGGAGAGCGCGTCAACTAAGATTGATTTTAAACTTAGAGCCTGCTTAACGCGCCAAGTCTAACTGAAGACAAGACATAAAGATCACTCGTCTAATCAGATACAGTCGTTGCTGGCGAATGCCTTCCAAACTTTGACAAGCTTGAACAATATTGGAGTGATACCTCAGCCAACAGCAATAAACTTTCTTACTGCTAAAAATAAGCCTTTTACAAATAAGGCCGATCAAACCAACAACATAGAAGGCGATATTATGAGTGCATTTAGAACAATTCAGACTCGCTATACTTTTACATTGATTTTTTTCATCATTTCTATCGTTGCACTAACTATCGTCGGAATAAAGCTTTTCATAACACCGCAATTGATGACGACTGACCAGGAAGTATTGATCGCCAAGGTTGAGGAAATCAGCAATAAAATCACCATGGAATTGTCTAAGGTACAAGCACAGTCGCGCAGTATCACCCAAGCCACAACGGTGTTAGACAGCGACACCATAGATAAGGTACTACCGGCCTTACTTGATCAGTACGGCGATATAAAAGTTGTTGGTGGAGGCATTTGGCCGCTTCCCCAGAAGCGCACTCCTGGCCGAGAAAAGCACAGTACGTTTTACGTACGCGATGCTTCGGGAGAGATGATCGCCAACCACTTTTGGAATACCCCTGAGTCCCCGCTATACTTTAACCAACCGTGGTACCAAGGTGGTGTGCAGGCTCTGCGAGGGCAGTGCGGATGGTCAGCAGCCTTTAATGATGCCGCCAGCCCAGAACCGCGCACTGCCTGCGCCATGACCATCTTCAAAAATAATGAGGTATATGGTGTTTCAACAATAAATGTCACTTTGAACTTCTTCAATCAACTGGTCGCAGATAAAGAAAAAGAGATCAGCGGTCATGTAATGGTGGTTGAATCCGATGGCACGATCCTTAGCAATGAGTCGAGTGGAAACAGTAATGTTGTACTGAAGAACGTTTCCGACCTGGCTGGTAAATCGCCGTTCATCGCAACGATTCAGTCTGCCCTGAAAGCCCCACCAAAGGGCTCAGAGCTGGTCCAGAACCACTACATAGGAACAGAGGGGGAGGACCACACATTCCTTCTGACCAGAATATCCGGCACGCCCTGGTTACTGGCCGCTTCGCAGCCAACTCGTCTTTTGACCGTGCATGGAGATGCCTTACTTAGGACCTTGACCATGCTCCAGGTACCAGTAGTGCTCTTGTTGTTACTGCTGATGGTATTCGCTTTAAAGAAACTGATTAATCGCCTAGCGATTTTGAAGTCCAACATTGACTCTTTATCAGCTGGTAATGCTGATTTGACTCGGCGAATTCCAGTCAAGGGACAGGATGAAGTGGACGACGTGGGGAAATCCGTCAATCGCTTTATTGCTTACTTGAGCGATATGATCAGCGACGTATCCAGCGCCACAGAGCAGATTTCCGATGAGATCGCTCTACTCAAGCAACAATCGCAACACTCCAACGAAATTCTCGCGCAACACGCTTCGCAAACAGACCAAGCAGTAACAGCGGTCACCGAGATGAGTACAACTGCCGAATCTGTTGCCAAGAATGCTAGCGACACGGCGAGTTTTACACAGCAGGTCAACGAGCACGCCAGGACATCCAAGCTCGTGGTGCAGGAGGCCTCTTCCAGTGTCCTCGCCCTTATCGGTGAAGTCGAAAGTGCCACGGCAAAAGTCCAGTTGATGGAGCAAGACACGAACCGCATCAATGATGTGCTGAGCGTGATTGGCGAAATCGCAGGCCAGACCAACCTCCTTGCGTTGAACGCGGCGATCGAGGCGGCTCGTGCTGGCGAGCAAGGGCGGGGGTTCGCCGTTGTGGCAGATGAAGTACGAGCCTTGGCAGGACGTACTCAAAAGAGCACTTCTGAAATCAATGAGATGCTCTTGCGCCTTCAACAGGGTGTAAGCGCGGCTGTCAACGCTATGGATAAAACTAAAATCAGTTGCCAGATCACCGCCGACAAGACGACCAAAGTCCACTCCGACCTAGATAAGATGGCAAGTTCAGTTACTGATATCAGCGATCTCAGCAATCACATCGCTACCGCAGCCGAGGAACAGAGCGCGGTGTCCGAAGAGATAAACCACAATATGGTTTCAATACGGCAGATAGTCGAAAAATTGGTCGCAAACGGTGAGAGCGCTAATCGCAGCACTGACATGCTGCAAGACTCTAATAATCGCCTCATCTCACTCGTAAATCGCTTCAAGACTCATTAATCGATAGTACCCAGAAAACTCGGCCGGTGGTGATCTTGTACCTCACAAGATGGCGTTATAATTACTAAAATTAACCCTTGGTTCAGACCGGCCGAGCAATAAGAAGGGGGAAGCTGAAGGTCAAAAGTTGTAAGCGCGAAAGTCTTACAAGATTACAACAACCCTTCCGTAATCCTCAGATCTCTATGGCCAAACAGACCCTCGAAGTAATGGCATCAGAGACGCTGTCAGTAGTAGATGAAAAAATAGTCATGCTGAAGATGGTCATTGCAAGGCTCACAAATTCTCCCACTGCTTTGCTGTCTTCTGAATATTTAGTGACCTCGGCGATAATAGCCCCAGGAAGACCGCGAGGCGGGGCATCGCTGAGCATTGCGAGCAGGAAGCAAATGTGCGAAGTTTTGCATGAGGATTTTCGCGAAAAATGGGATGTAGCTTGCGCTATGAGAACGCGTTGGACTGACTTTGATAAGCCCACCTATGACGCATACATCGGGGCTATCAAAGTCCTGCAAGGAGGGTGCTCGCTCTGGGCGGTAGAAGAGTATTGGAGGATAGGCAACCGGCAGTAAGGCTGCGGCCACCAAACACGCGCGTTGTCATATCGACTGAAAAAAAATTAGCACTTGTGTTGCACTTAGATATGTTTTTTGAACGTCGCCGCCGTGATTGCGATGATCACCCCAAGCAATACGGAGCAAGGCAGGAATACCGCCATTGGGCTGATTGAAAAGGGCAGGGACAGATACATTATCCAAGGCACGATCAGTAATGGTACCACTGCTCGCTTGGCGCGGTGATAGACAAAACTGCTTTCGCGCCCGGAGTTTGAAGAACTGGTCCCAGGTCAGGAATTTTATCGATGGATTCTTCTCGGGAGCACGGGCTCGCTCATTCGCTGCTGGCTTGGATTCAGCGATGATGGTAGGAGCATTGATCAGCTCCACTCGGATGGGGTCGTTTCGCTTCCAAAACATTCAAGGCTCCTTAGCATAACTCTACAGCTCCATGGCATCCACGACTGAAAAAGCTGCCGCCCTGACGTCGATGCTCGCTATAAGTAACCAGAGACAGTCGCACTTCGCGGATGCCAATTTATAACCCGTACGTGGCCAAGTTTGAAGTCACAAATACTTTTTAAACGTGGAGGCAGTAATTGCCACCATGACGCCTAGCATGCTTGCACAGGGGGCCAATACCCATAGCGGGTTCACGCTGATTGGCAGAGACAGATAGACAATCCAGGGCATGAACATCAGCGGAACGAGAGATCGCTTGGCCCGGTGGTAGATGAAGCTGCTTTCGCGTCCGGCGCCGAACTTTCGCAAGTCCCGGCGCATCAGTCCGTCGACCAGCCCCGTCAGCGTCGCGAGCAAAAACAGCGGTGTCGCCAAGGTCAGCACCGCCAGGCGCACCGCAAAAGTCATCGTCGTGTAGACCGCAGCGAGGATATAGTCCTTGGTGAGCACATACATACTACCGACCCACGCCCAGAAGCTATCGGATTGACCGATCTCGCCGGCGCGAGCATCCAGGTGTGCTAGCCCGGTTCGCTCGATGAGCCACTCCTCCAGAAGGGTTAAAACCTTCAACGTCGCTGCTCCCGGTTGCTCAACAATGAGCGAGTTCTTGAAGTGGCTGCTGAGCCACGCGAGCTCGCTGTCGAGCATCGCATAACTGTGGTGCCAGCCTTGCTCCGGCCAGAACCAGATCAGCCCTATGTATTCCATGATGATCGACGCCAGCAAGGACATGAAGAGCAGTCCGATGATTTTTAGCACGCCGGCAATGAACGACATGATCAGGCCAGGACGTTGCTGCGGTGGGGCCTGCCGCGGCGGATCGGCGCTCACGGTACTAGCCGCTTGCATAGGGACTGTGCAATACCGCTATCCACGGCGGCTTCCAGGCGGGGGTTGCTCTGGGTCATAGTCCACGGTCGGACCACCGCCGCTGGCGGTCCACCACTTGTTCGCGTGGGCGTTGTACGCCGCACGCATGCGGGTGGCAAGTTCCTGCAGGTCCTTGGGCATGGCATCGTCATCCGCCGGTTTAGGCAGGGGCATCCGCACCTTCCAGAGCTGTCCGCCTTCCTGGAAGGAAAACATTTGGCCCTTGGGCAGACTGACGATGTGCGCGGGATCGATCAGCGGCACGGCAGTGGTGCTGACGCGATCCTGGGAGGACGAGGTGAAGTCGGTATGGGCATCGGGATCCGCGGTATCAGTGGCGCCCGAGACCAGGGTGCGTGTCTGCACATTGACCCGGGGCAGTTGGTGCGTGAGCAGCTCGGCGGTCGCGGTCTCGCGCACACGAAGCATTTGCAGCGTGTTGAAGTTGCCGATGACCTGACCGGCCTTGGCGCGATTGCCGATCCTGGCTTCGATATCGCTCAAGGTCTGGGTATAGGCTGTCACCTGGATACCGGCGCCAGCGCCCTTGTTGATCAGCGGAATGAACTCATCGCCCATCAGCTCGTTGAACTCATCGGCGTGCAGATTGATCGGGAGTTTTTGCCCGGAGGCATCGGCGCCCGGCAGGCCATGGTCAACGCCATGTTTGTAGATATGACCCGCGACCGACACCAGGTCCGCGAACATGGAGTTGCCGACTGCCGCGGCCACTTCTGCGTCGGTGAGGGCATCCAGGCCGACGTAAACAATGCCGCGTTTGCGGATGATCTGCATCCAATCGAAGATCGGCCGCGGATCCTCGAGGTCGGTGTAGTTGGGGGCTAGCAACTGCGCGGTCTTGCCGCTGGTGAGCTTTTCCAGCAATGGCAGTAGGGAAGCCACGATCTTGTCGAAGTAGGTGCGGTCATAGCGTACCGCCGAGCGCAGACCATCCATGACCGGATCAAAGATGCGCTTGGCGGCCAGGTATTGCTCGATCGCTACCACACGCTTTTCGCGCCCGACCATGTGCCGCGGGATGTTCTTCTCGTTGAGCTTGCCCTCGATCTGCACGATGGCTTCCCAGGCGCTGGCATCATGCCGGGCAAAGAACTGCTGGGCGTATTCGATGAACAAGGCGTCGATGTTCACCACGTGTCGCTGGATCTGCAGATAGTCAGGCCGGCGACCTAGCTCGACCAGCGCGCGGGCGATGATGTTGACGAAGCGCCAGGCAAACTCGCGAAACGCTGCGGAGTTGCCTTCGCCGCTCAGTTGCCCGGCAATGCGGGTGGCCACTTCAGAGATGCGGCCGAAACGACCCACTGCGTTGTAGCGCGCAGAGATGTCAGGCCAGCCCAGGTGAAAGACATAGAATTCCTTTTCACGACCGGCCCTGCGCGACTCGACGTACATACGCTTGAGCAGATCGGCATCGCCCTTGGGATCGAACACGATCACCACTTCGGGCGCTTTCCGGTGGATATCCTGGGTGATGTACACCTCTGCTAATCGCGTCTTGCCGACCCGGGTAGTGCCCAGGACCAGGGTGTGTCCCACGCGTTCACCCAGCGGTAGGCTGACTTCGGTTTCGTTGGGTTCGACCCCATGCAGCAGCGGCGAGCCGCCCACCGGCGGCAGCGGCCTGATGGGGTTGAAGGCGCTGTCCCAGGCAGTGGCGCGGCCCAGCAGGGTGAGCGGGTAGGGCGCCGATTCCAGGCGCTTTTCGAGGTGCCTGGCGATCCGATGGGGCAACGATTGGTTCACGTAACGGGCGACATCCGGATCCTGGGCTTCAACCAGGCGCTGCGTGTGCAGGCGGGTCCAGCGAAAGCCTCTGCCCATGAACAGCCGTTTACGGCTCACCGGTATCTGGCGGCTGGTCAGCTCGTAGCGGGGCAGGCGCCGGATATTGCGCCGGTAGCGCAGCACCATGCGTGCCTCATTAAGCCGCTTGAGCCCGAAGGCTGTGTAGGCCATAGCCATCCCGGCGCCGATCTCCGGGGAGAGAGCGACAGCCCAAGGGGAGTGCAGGCACAGTGCAGCGGCCCCTCCGCAGACCGCCACGGTGTACAGCTCGACGGCGGGGCGCAGCAACGACTCCATCACGTGATCGACCATGACGGGTACCTTACTGTTCCAGGGCAGTGGCGGTGATCAGTACCGGGTAATGGGAGAGCTGTAATCGCTCCGCAATATCATCGCCACTCACCGGCATGACGGTCAGCTCGGGTACCAACGACTGGATGCGTCGCAGCGACCCGGCATCGGTCACGTCGACCACGAGTCCGGCGGCGCCAAGCTCTATTAGGCGGGTGGCATTGCTGCTCAGCCACTCCAGTGAGGTCGCATCCTCCCCGACCAGGAAGAAAGGTTTAAGGCCCGGCATATGCAGCGTTCTCGCTTCAACATTGCCTGGGCTTAGCTTGGGGCTGCGTACCGGCAGGATCCAATGCAGTCCCGAAGGCAGGGGCAGGTCGGTATGGATGATCGACGGCGATACCAGGTTGAGCTTTCCGGTGTTGTCCTGCGCCCCCGCGGGTGCAGCGCACAGCGCAGCGATACCCAGAGACCGCAAAAGGCGATTGAGGTCATGTCCAATCATGGTGAGGATTCCAAGGTGGAAGAAGTCGAGGCCTGTAACTGCTGCAACTGCTGTTGAAACTGGGCGCGGTAGCGCGCGGCGATCGCACCACCCGCTGGACGGTGGTAGCGGCCGGCCGCTAGGACCCAATCGCCGGTCAGCTCGTAGTGTTCGCGCAGTAGCGTGGCGGTCACGATGAGGTTTTGCTGCGGATCCAGGGCGGCACATGGGGATGAATAGCGTGCGCCGTTATGGCCCAGGTTGGTTTGCCCCAGGCCGACATCAATACGTTTGAGATCGTGTTGCCTCGCAGCCTTGTGTATCCCTTGGCAGGCTGCATCACGCGTAGGATAGCGTTGCCCCTGACCGGCAATGTTCAGTGTCCAGGGCCAGGGGATGCGCTGACCGCGAAGCAGCGTCCCGCTCTCCTGCAGCGCCACCGCGAACAGCACGGTCGCCGGGACGCCGGAGCGCGCTGCGGCGAGTTGGTAAGCCGGCGGCGGGATGCTCTCAGCAAGCACCAGCCGCACCGGCAGCAGCACGGCCAGCCAGGCTATTCGATGCGCTGCCATTGGCCATCGACCTGTTCGAAGCGGGCGGGGAGCGAGCCATAGGCACCGAGGCTGAACCAGCGACCGCGGTCATGATTGAGGGTGATCTGCCGACGTTGAACATTGGCTGGGCCAATCCTAGCTGCCTTGGCCCAGCGACGGACCGAATCGTCATCGCCGTCGCTACCTACCAGATACAGATCAAACGCCGTACCCTGGTCCTGCAGGCGCTTCGCCGCGCTCATGCAGCTGTCGCAATCGTCTTTGACGAAGAGCGCGCTGCGTGCTGCGGTTTGCGAGGCGGTACTGGCAGTGGTCGCCATGCCCTGGATTGGCATCAAATCGGGGTACAGCTTGGCCCACGCCTGCGTGTAGGCCTTCTGATAGGCTAGCTCGCGTTCGGCACGCTTGGCCTCAAGGCGAACCTGCAGCTCAGCATAACGCTGGCGTTCCTGGTCCGTCTCGGCCTCGACGCCGAGGGTGGTCAGAGGATCGAGTTGCGGGCTCCAGTAGCGGCGCGGACCCGCTTGCAGGGATTCGAATTTGGCCCATTCCTGTTCGGTGAGCCCCCATATCTCCTGGGAGTGCTGGGCTGAAGCCCGCAATGCTTGCCGCTCAGGTGCAGTGTGGTCTGTGGTCGAGATGTCAGGGGTGGCCAGGGCCAGGTGGCAGAAACAGCCCATCGACCAGGCGGATAACGACACGAAGGTTTTCATGGCACCTCTCTATGGAATTGGCAGGGTTTGAGCCTGGCCGGTGATCGAGAACACGGCAGTGCTCGTGTTCAAGTTGTCCAGTCGCCATCCGCCAAAGGTCTCGCCAGTTTGAATCAGGCGTACCGAGCTAAGCATTCGGTCGCCTAGTGGCAGGAGAGACAGGAATCGTTCGGGTCCGCGACGTTCGCTGCCCATGATCGAGAAGGGGGGCGTTGGCGGTTGTGGGCATGGGACGGCCGGCGACCTGCTTGAAACGCTGGCGGGTCTCGCCTTCGGCTGAGGCGCCGCTTGCAGACGGACTTGAGCCAGTTGCTCCTCGATGAGCGAGAGCCGTAGCTCCAAAGGCTGCAGGTCAAGATTGGCAGTTGGTGCTTGCTTGGCGACCCTAAGGGATTCGATGTCGCTGGCCAGTTGCACCGTCTGTTCACCGTGCTCGGTTTGTGTCGAGGCCAGCTTGGATAACGTGCTACGCAGTTGCGCGATGGCGGTATCAGCCAAGCCTTGCTTGTCGTTCAGCTCACGCCATTGGCGTTGGTACTCGGAGACCGTCATTTCGTTTTGCGGTTTGGCCTGCAACGCTTGTAGCTGCCGATGCTGATTAACGGCCACCGCCGCGAGTCCCGACGTGCACAGGCACAAGGCGCCGACAACCAGCGCCTGAAAGGAAGTCGATTTCATGGCTGGCCCTCGGCTGGTAGCGCTGGGTCGTTGGTAACGACCTGCCGCTGGGTAAAACACACGGTGCGCAGCACCGGATCCGTCTGTAATTGCCAGGCCTCGCCCCCCAATACGTCCAAGGCGTCCATCAGCGAGATGGGGCCGAGTTGGTAATGGACCGACGGCAGTGGACGACTGAACAGCGTCTGGACCCTAAGGGTAGCGGCGCACAGGGAGTACCCGGATCGTTGCAGGACGAAGTGCAAGGCATCGGCGACCGTGGCGTTGAGCGTCGGCGTGATATGGACGTCGATGATCTGAAGCAATGGATCACGTTGTTCCACGGTTGGCTGGGTGCTCACCAGGCCGTAGCGCCCTTGGGCGATTTCCGGAGCTGACTTCGGCTTGAGCCTGGGATTGATCGCGCTGGATACGCCAGGCGCTGCCGTCTTGGGCACAGGTGTAGCGTCAGTGCGGGCGGAGGTACACCCCGTCAGTGCAATGGCCAACGCGAGACTGATGGGAAGATTCAGGTTCATGATGAACTCCCGGCATTTGCGAGGGCTAACCATGGCAGTCAGGATGACACTGCACTTACCAGAAACCCGAATTCAACCTGGCCACTTTTCTGAACTACAGGATGCGTTAGCCTCAAGTGGTTGCGGGTGCGCCACGCAGAAAAAAAGCGCCCGTATCATGGGCGCCTTTGGTTCAATCATCAGGAAAAATAGGTAATCCAGGCACTGCTGCAGCGTCAGGATCAAGGAACAAAAAACGCACATCGGCCTCACCTGCCAGCATCAGAATTCTGATCAGCGCCTCGGGCACACCTTCGCTGCGCAGGCGCGCTTCGACATCGCTACTGTTGGTATCGAACGAACGTCGAGAAGGATTTGCCGACCACGGAGTCGAGTAGAGCTTGAACCCGACCGCGGTACTGCCCGGCAGGCTGAAGCACTCGAAGTAGCCCATCGATCGCCCGCTGCTGGCCGGAAAGCAAAAAGTCCATAGGTCCGGCTGAGGCACGTGGGCACTGCTGATTTCCCAACTGCGGCTGTAGTGGCCGGTCTCAAACGCCATCTGCAGGATCGCCGATTGCGCAGCAGCCTCGGTGGGGAAATCCCCAAGGTGCACAGCGCTACCGAAATGGTCAGCCGTTACCTGGTAGATCACTGCCGCGACGGTGCCTTCGGACATGCATTGCGCTTCCAGATCAGGGTCTGGCTTTGGATCAGTACCGACCCATACCATGTCGTCGTTGAAACGGCAGGCAAGGTGCTCGATGTGCTCATCGCTCAGATGAAGCTGTGACGGGTGCAGTGTGCGGTAGCAGGGCGGCTGCTTGTCGTCGTAGATGATCACCAACACGCGTTCGCTGACCATGGCCAGGTAGCCACGGGCGAAAGGGTTTTCAGGTGTGGTGTTCATGCTCGGGTTCTCCACAAGGTGAGGAGGACCCAGCCCCAAGGGGGAAAAGGCCCCCAAGGGATGTGAGTTGATAGTCAGATGTTCAGCAGCTTCAGCACGTGCGGTAGCCAGCGAGTGGGGATGATGCGGGCCTGGAGATGGTCTGCCTGACGCCGCAGGTTGTTTGCGGTGCTGTGGTTGT
Organism: Pseudomonas sp. MWU16-30316; assembly: GCF_020515645.1. Lineage (NCBI taxonomy): Bacteria > Pseudomonadati > Pseudomonadota > Gammaproteobacteria > Pseudomonadales > Pseudomonadaceae > Pseudomonas > Pseudomonas sp. MWU16-30316. The sequence goes on from NZ_JAIZAZ010000002.1 coordinate 757,336, forward strand.
CCCAACGATCTTCGTCGATGGCTTCTGCCAGCAGGCGCCTTATTTGCCCTTCGGCTAAGAGCAACTCGTCACCGGTGCGGTAGGGTGGCAACCAGGTCAGCGTGGATTGCCTGACGACGCCGGACATTACGGTTCGACCATCGCGATCTTGAATCGAGATGCGCTCCGGCCGAAAGTCCAGCACTGCATCGCCGATGAAGCCAGCGTTGCCCGAGACCAGATAATGCAGGGCCTTGAGCAGGCACTGCTCGAGCAAGCCGCACTGTGCGAGCTCGATTGTCAGCGGCATCCAGAAGGTGTGAGCAAAGCCATCATCATCGGCGAGTTCTGCCTGGCCGTGGGCGAGCACCCGGAACTGACGTTCGAAGATGTCCTGGCGCAGAGCTGTACCAGCGAGATAGGGGTTGTGAACGAAAGCGACGCCATCGAAGTGCTGTACATGAAGGTTCATGCTGTCTCTCCAAGTTGATCGAAAAACCGGGAGAGTCCGCCCGATGGGGAGTTACTCCCCGGTCGGGTTTGGGTCAGTGCGAGAGGGCTTGCAGCGCGTGAGGTATCCAGTGTTCGGCGATCATCCGGCCTTGCCACTCTTCGGCCTCGGTGCGAAGTTGCTGCGCGGCATCGTGCAGACCGTCGTGGGTATGCACTTGTGCCCGATTCAACAGATCCTGAGCGGTCAGTCTGGCGTACATCCGTTCGGTTCGAGTCACACAGGGCGACAGCCACTCGATGCTTGCTTCACGGACAACGCCCGACAGCACGGTGCGCTGGTGCAGGTCGACAATGTTGACCTGGTGGATTCTGAAATCTACCGCGCACGCCTGCTCTAAAGCACGCAGCCCAGAGGTCTCGCTAAACAGGCAATCGTGAACAGTCGCCCATGTCCTCGGTGATCTGACCGCAGTAGCCCAGCACCACCAGCGCTCGTTCCTGAAAGGCCTGGGAGCAAAAGCTGCTTTTGGAAAAGATCATCTCGCCGTGACCCATCACCACGAATTGACGCTCGAACACGTCGCGTCGCAGCAGGGTGTCGGGTGCGTACAGGTTTTCCACAAACTAGAGACCCGCCAGATCATTGATGGACAGTTCCATGGTGATTCTCCTGTTTCGGTTGAGTGAAACCGGAGTTACCGCCTCCCCAGCGGGGAAGAGATTTTCCCCGGCAGGGTGAAGCGTTTGCGATTGAAGTCAGAGCCAACCCATCTCAGCGAGCGACACGGGTTTTCCCTCACCCACCACGAAGTGATCCAGAACGCGAACTTCCACCAAGGCCAGGACGTTCTTGAGCTGTGCGGTGAGGTTGCGATCTGCCTGGCTAGGTTCGGCGCACCCTGAAGGATGGTTGTGGGCAAAAATGACCGCGGCGGCATTGCAGGCCAAGGCGCGAATCACGATCTCTCGCGGGTACACGCTGGCACTGTCGATGCTGCCGAAGAACACTTTTTCAAAACTCAGGGTCCGGTGGCGTGCGTCTAGACAGACCATGGCGAAGACCTCCTGGTGATGCCCGGCCAGTTGCAGCTTCAGGTAGTTGGCCACCGCAGTCGGACTGAACAGGCATTCACCACGGGTGAAGTAACGCCGATCCAGTAGGTCAAGCGCTTCGGCAATCATCTGGTCTTCTGCACCGCGGCGGAAGACATCGGTACCGTCGATCAAGGTGAGGGGAGCGTGCATGGTGTGATCCTCCAGTAGCAAAGGGGCACACCCCAAGGGCGTGATGGCCCCTGATGGGTTGGGTGAAAGAGCTTTGGATTTCAGTAATCACAATCGGGTGAAACGGTGGCGGGCGCCGGGGAGTGAGCAGTGACACGCATCACAGGGTGACGTGGAAAAGTCGTCGATGCCTAGGCCGGTCTCCGAGTCGAAATCGGCGCTCAAGGGCATCAGTTCTCGAACACCCTCATGGATTGCGGCCATGCGCTGCGCGAGTTCCTCATCGGTGTAATACAAAGACAGCGCGCTGAAGTCGTCATAGGCGACGGCAAACAGGCAGGTTTGGCAGAGCCAGAAGGATTCCATGGGAGCCTCCTGCGGTAGAAGAAAAGGCGCTCGGGTGAGCGCCTGTTGCGGGATAGCGGACGGATCAGGCGGTTTGCCGTGCCTGCGATTCGTCCTGATGGAGTGCGTGATCTGCATCAGCGGTGGGTTGCTCAGCATCGGCGGCAACGGGTGTGCGGGCCGGGGCCTTGTACACCAGGGTACCGTCGACCTTGATCCACTCGATGAAGATCAAGCGGCCTTTGAGACTGGCGCCGGGTTGACCCTGACGTTCGCCTTTTTCGTAGATGAAAGCGTCGATCCACAGATCACCGATACGAAAGCCCAAGAGGACTTTGCGTTCGGCCTGGAGGTCGGCCATGTATTGGCGGATCAGCCTTTCGGCTTCGCCACCGGCGACCTTGCAGTCGAAGCGGGTGTATTCCACGTCATCGCTGGCGCCGTGCAGAGCGGCGATATCACAGGCCATGAACGGCTGACCACGACGAACCGTGACTTCACGCACGCGGTTTAGATAGCCGATGCCTTGGGTGTGCAGGTTGAAGTAGCTGGTAGCTTGGGTTTGGTTTGGGGCAGTGGACTGAGTCATGGTGAATCTCCTGTTTGCAAGAAACGCGGAAACCCACCGTCCCGGCGGGAGGTGAATTCCGCAGGGGGATGACAAGTAGGCCCAGAAGGGCTGAGAAAACAATCAGCGCTCATCACCGACGAATCGATGACCGTGCGAGCTGCCGAACGCGAATCGCACTTGGGAGAACCACCATCGAAATGGCGCAGCCTTGAAGGTTCGAGCTGCCTGGGCGCTGTCATCGACAGCAAGTGCAGCCCATCTATAAAACGCGATCAATGGGACGTCAACAGCCAATCGAACAGAGGCTGTTAGCCCAGATTCGAGTGGCACACAGTGGAAACGTCGCGGGCGAAAAATAGCCCGACGGTCATCGGGCTGGGGATAAAAAGGGACCACCCTTGGCCAATCGCGACAACGTCGCTCCTCGTGACAAGCACACGTTGGCAGGACCTGACCAACCGACCCTTGTCGTGGCCTGGGTCGGAATTTTCTGGCACGCATCCGCGCACAAAAGGCGCCCAGTGTTTCGCCGGCGGGCACCGGAGCTGATCGTCATCGCCGAAGCGAATGACCCCTGCGGCCTGGTGAAAAGCGGCACGGGTCATTCGCTGCAACGACTTGCAGGGCAGTGAAGGGCAACCAGGTTGCAGGAAAAAGCGGCTCCGAACTCATGGAGTCCGACCGAACTGCCCGGAGCGAATCGGTCTTGGCTCGCCAATGGCGAAGGGCGTCCTCACTACAACAGCCCCGACCAGACCCGTCAAGTGCACGGTGAGGGTCACGGTCCCGTGGATTTGGGCTTCGACGTCTTGGGCTTGGCCAAGGGCTTGGTGCCCTTGCAGTCGGGATAACGCGAGCACGACCAGAAGGTGCCGGTCCGCCCGGTGCGTTTGCGCATCACCGTCTTGCAGATCGGACAGCCCGGTCCGCGCGCCGCCGGCACATTGAGCTTGAGTGTCGCGTGGTGCTTGATGAGTTGGTTGAGCCATTCGCCCTGCTTGAAGAGAAAGGCGTCCACGGTCAGCCGGCCGGTTTCGATATGCTCCAGCGCCTGTTCCCACAATGCCGTCATCACCGGATCAGCCACCTCGGGCGGCACGGCCTCGATGAGCGTGTGGCCGGCCGCCGAGGCCGACAGGCTGCGCTTCTTTTTCACCAGGTAACCATGGTCGATCAGCCCCTGTAGGATCGAGGCCCGGGTGGCTTCGGTACCGATACCGATGCTGTCCTTGAGGCGTTGGCGCAGGCGCGGATCCTCGATCTGATTGGCGATGGATTTCATGGCCCGGATCAGCGTGCCTTCGGTGTAGGGCTTGGGTGGTTGTGTGGTGCGGGCATCGACTTTGGCCGAGCACACGGTCACGGCATGGCCTACGTGCAACGCGGGTAGCGCCTGCGAGGCTTCGGCCTGGCCGGTGGGGTCGGCTTCGTTGATCCAGGGCTTCCAGCCAGGTACCAGAATCTGCTTGCCCGCGGCCTTGAAGGTTTCACCGGCCCCGATGAACAACGCTTCGGTCTTCAGGTACTCGTGCAGCGCGCAGAACTGCGCCAGGTACCGGGCCCGGATCAACGCGTACACCGCACGTTCACGCGGGGGCAGGCTGTCGATCCGGAACGCCACGGCCGTCGGGATGATGCCGTGGTGGGCGGAGATCTTGGCAGTGTTCCAGGCGCGCGAGCGCACGGACAGGTTCAGGTCCTGAAGCCGATCCCGAAGCGCCGGATCGGCTTGAGTGAGCGCCTCGAGCACGGCTGGCGCGTCGTCGATCATGCTCTCAGGCAGGTAGCCGCAGTCGCTTCGAGGATAGCTGGTGACCTTGTGGGTCTCGTACAAGGCCTGGGCGCATTCCAGTGTTTCCTGAGCACCCAGGCCGAGCCGGGCCGAGCAGATTTCCTGCAGCGTGCCCAGGTCGAACGGTAGCGGGGCGGACTCCCGTACCCGCTCGGTTTCGACACTGTCGATGTGCACCTGTGCGGCCTCGAGCACCCCCTTCAGCACCTGCCGTGCGACACTTTGGCGGGTACAACGGCCTTGGTCATCGCAGACCGTAGGGGGCGGTTGCCAGCGAGCCTGAAAATCTGCGGCCCCCGCAGCAAGGCGAATATCCAGCGTCCAGTACGGCTGCGCCACGAAGCTCGCGATGGCCCGATCGCGGGATACCACCAGCTTCAGTGTCGGCGTCTGCACGCGCCCCACCGGCAGAACTCCGTCATAACCCGCGCGGCGCCCAAGCAGGGTGAACAATCGACTGAGGTTGATGCCCACCAGCCAGTCGGCCCGCGAACGGGCCAAGGCCGAGTGATACAACGGCAAGGTTTCCGCACCGGGCTTGAGCGCCGCAAGCGCCTGTCGGATCGAGGCATCGTTGAGCGCCGACAACCACAGGCGCTGCACCGGCCCGCGGTAGCCTTCCAGTTCCAGGATTTCGCGCGCGATCATCTCGCCTTCGCGATCGGCGTCGGTGGCGATGACCACCTCGTCGCACCGGCTCAGCAAGCCGCGAATGACCTTGAGTTGGGAAGCGACCTTGGGCTTTGGCAGCACCTTCCACTGCTGGGGCAGGATCGGCAGGTCTTCCAGGGCCCAGCGTTTGAGGTGGCTGCCGTAGGTTTCAGGTGGCGCAGTCTCCAGGAGGTGCCCGACACACCAGGTGACGGTGACCCGCTCCCCCACCAGGCAGCCTTCGGCACGGCGGCCGGCCTGCAGCACGCGAGCGATGTCGCGCGCCTGGGAGGGCTTTTCGCAGATGAACAATTGCATGTCTTCGCTCCAGTCGGATGACTGAAGCAGGGTGACGCTCAGGGGGAAGAGAGCCAGCTTAAAACTGAAGATGCGGGGTCCAATTGGACGGTGGCGGCAGACTAACGCTGCTTCAGGTGGGCAATCAGGTGCTCGGTCGAAGACAGGATGAACTGGCGATCGGCATCGGACAGGGGCGCTAGCAGCAGGCCGATCTTATGACCTTGGTCACTGGGGCGTGGGCTGAAGTCGGTCACCAACTCGGCCAACCCGCAATCCAGCGCGCCCGACAGCTGGATCAGCTTGGGGACCGACAGCGACGTCTTGCCCAGTTCGAGCCGGGAATAGGCCTCACGACCCATCGACAGGCGTTCGGCCAACTGGTCCTGAGTCAGACCCAGGGCGCGGCGACGCTTGGCGATCATTTGGCCAATCTGCTTATCGGCGGCGGCGATGATTTTCGGCAACTGTGCGGGTCTCCCATTCAACCTGAATGGTCGAACAAAGACCTCGCAAGATGAACAACCCATCGGGTTGACTCTGGGCGATATGGGTTGTATTTGTTCAATTGAGTGTGTGGAATGCTGAAAATGGGCAAGAATCAGTGGCGGTCGCTGCGCGCGCGAGGCGCGTATTGACGTACAAGGAAACTTACGTGGATACAGCGGACGATGGGCTGAAAGGCCAGGTGCGGTTGCAGGCGCTTCGACGCTTTCTGGAGATTCATCGATCACCCGAAGACAAGGACAAGCTCAGCGCCTTGGCGCAGTGGTTGGAACAATGCCCTACGCACCGGCAGGCGTTTCGGGAACTGGGGCAGGCGCTGGCGAAAGTCGCTGAGGATCCGGACGTGCTGGAGACGGCACTGGAGGCGATGTTGTTGCAATACAGTGCGGGTTCGACACGGCATTGAAGTGACGCGCGTCGATGGCGTGGGGTTTGGATGAGCGCCGCGCAGTGAGGCGCTCATTCCAGTAAGGTCCACTGGTCAGCTCTTGGCTCGACCGCCTTTGCGGCTATTGCCGGTGCTCGCTTTGTCGGCCGGGCCCGACGGTGCGGCGTCGGAGGGCTTCTCACGCATGCTCACGCTGGCCAGCCGATGGGGCAGGATACCGATGCGCCGCGCCTCGACCTTGAAGGTCACCCGTGCGTTGTCCTCGCTGTCCTCCCATTCATCGCGCACCGTGCGCCCCTCGACCAGCACGCGCATGCCTTTTTGAAACAACGTGCTCCAATGCTCGGCATCCCGGTGCCACAGTTCCACCGGGGCCCAGTATCCACCTCGGTCTTCGTAGCCGCCCTCACGCGGTACCGGGTTGTCGAAGTATACGTTCAGGCGCAGCAGACGCCGCGGCTCATCATTGCCCGAAGTGAATTCCTGAAAGTCCGGCGCGCTGCCGATGTTGCCTTCGCCGACAAAAAAAGTGCTCATGATGATGTCTCCGTTCCGGATGGGGATTGGCGCAGCACGCTCTCGGCGTTGGCCATCTTGTGGCTGCAGTCGAGCGCCTGGCGCTGCAGGGAATGCAGCACGCTCATCTGCAGGTTCAGCGCGATGCGGTTGCATTCGAGCTGGAACAGGGCAGTGCGCAGGTCTGGGTGCAGGCGCGGATTGCGCATCAGCCGCTCCCAGACCTGGGCGCCCATGCGGGAAAAGTCCTGAGTGCGCCAGCGCAGAAAGGTGGTGCCGGCGCCGGTGTTCTGCAGCACCAGGCGAATGCCCAGCAACGACAAGGGCGGCAGCGCCATGATCGCCACCTGGGTGCCCATGAGCTGCGCCACACGCTGTTCAAGCTCCCTCGTGACGTTCGTCAACTGGACCATCTCCCCCTTACCCTTAAAAGGCTTTAAAAGGCCTTTTAGGGAGGCAGCGTGTTCGATGTCCCGATAGGCAGTGGGTGCGAGGGTCAGATCGGCGGGGAAGTCCTGTGGGGTCATGACGGCTTATCCGCAGCGGCCGTCTCGTCGTCCGCCGGAACGTCATCACTTGTACTGGCCGGCGTACTCGCCATCGACTCCGCCACCGCAATAATGGGCGGCGCGAATTGCGAGCGCCGCTCGCCGTTGAGCACGTCCTGAGGCGGGCGACCGTACTTATCGACCGCTTCCCGAAAGCGAGCATTGTCGGCGGCTACATCGCTGCGGGTCACCCCAGACACGCGGCATCGATGGGCGATACCAAACAAGCTGCGTACCTGGTGGGCGCCCTGGTCGATCCATCCCTCCATGTCCGGCCGGCCGATAAGCGCCGTGTGATGGGCCAGCAGCACGCGCCTGACCAGTGTGTCGTAGTCGGTGAGCAGGTACACCGCCAGAAATCCCAGCTGGCTGGCGATGAACAGCGGCAGGGTCACGGGGTGGATGTTGAGGTTGTCACCCACGTCGATCTGCGAGGGCAGGAGTTTTTCCAGATGGCTGACCTGCTCCATCAACTGGCCCATCTGCGCCTTGGCGCGCAGCACCTTGTCCTCGAGCATCAGCATGAACCAGTCAGCGAAAGGGTCGTCCTGCGCTGCTGCTTGCTTGAGGATGTTGGTGATGTTGATGTAGGCCGCCATGCTCATGATCGGATGGCTGCCCTCGCGGGCCAGGCGGCCCTGCCACAGCCGAGCGGCGTGATGGGTGTGCAAGGTCAGGGTGATGGTGCTACGCAGTGAGCCCAGGTTGAGCTGGAAATGGTCGGCCATGGGCAGGTCCTCAAGTCGGCGGGTGAGGACACGGTGTCGGGCAAATACCAGCGTGACTGCTGAAAACCTGAAGGACCTGTGTTCGGATAAGCCATGGCGACTGGAACAGTATGGATTTGATGCCTGAGGCATCAAATCCACTGAAGGCTGGTGCTCATTACCGCACACGCGCGAAGCCGAGCTTCAGGTTCGGATCAACGCCTGCGACAGGACAGGGCGACTGGACGTCCATGGATTTGATGCCCCAGGCATCAAATCCATTAAGCGCTACTCATCACCCCACACTGTCGACGCAGCTGATCCAGGCAGGCCCGTGCCACGGGGGACGCCGATCGCGGCGCGCCGCTGCGTTCAGCGCTGTTCGGCTCTGGCACCGCCTGCTGGACCCGCATCGCTTTGGGGGGCGGCACCTTGGTCGCGATGTCTCTGGCGGCCCACAATCGAAAGTCTCCCTCGATCGCTTTCCTGATCAACCCCATCAGGTAAGCGGCTGGGCGCCGCACGGCCCCCGTTGTGCACCGGGCCACGGCCTCCTGCAGGACGGCCACCCTGGCCGCGTCGGGCAATGGGGTCATGGCCTGTAAGGCGATCTGCCGATCACTTGCGCTGATGGGCAGGTTCGCTGGCCACTCGAGTTCGGATGTTCCCCCAGCCCCTCGTACCGTACTCTCTTGCTCTATACGCTCTTGTACAGTACTAGGGGGATTCGGAATCCGAACCACCGCTAAATCCGAGGCTTTCGCCGGCCGTTCGGATTGATGTTGTACCGGGTAGGGCAAGGAAGCGACATCCAGCGAAGGCTGTTCGGATTCGTGAGCAGGAGAGGGCGCCTCGAGTTCGAGTGAGTGTTGCTCAGGCGCCGACGGCACCAGGGCGAGCACCTTGGGTACATAGGCCGCCGGTACCGTTTGGTCACGCCGCAATTCCCCCAGCACATGTCCGGCGGTGATGCGTACGCCCTTGGCGGCGTGCTTAAGGCTGCGCTTGATCAGATCACCATAACCCTCGTCCAACTGCAGTGCTTCGGCCGGCGTCAGCGGCTCGTCGTGCAGGACATAGATGGGTGGCCGCAACCGACCTTGATCGTCGCGAAGATGCGTGACCAGGCTGAGCCAACGGGTCAGTCGTAGATTCTGCAGTACACGCGCTACTGTCTCGCGTGAAGCTTTCTCGCCGCAGGGGACCGCGGACAGATACGGCTGCAAGTCCTCGTAGCGGGGGTATTTGAGCCCGCGCTCTACGATCATGAAGTGCAGGGCCTGCCAGGCGTTACGCTCCAGCGGTGTGAGCCGGGTATCAAGCAGCAGAGAGCGGGGCATGATGTTCTGGGGTTTGCCGATGTAGCGAAACTGGATCGAGGTGTCGGGCGGTGGCTTGGGTTTGGGCGGTGAGGGGAGTGGAAACAGGTGAGGGTTGTCCTGCATGTATTGGGCGCACTGGCGCATGGCCCGTTTTAGATCCTCCAAGCTGAGACCGTGCCTCATAGCTGCTCTCCGTACAGGTGCAACTGTTGCCAGACCATGGTCAGAGTGACGCCCTGTTCCTCGGCGAGCATCATCATGGTGTCGAGCTTGTCGGCGGTGCCGTCCTGCTGTCTCAACTGACGCCAGCGCTGCCAAAGCGCATGTTCCTGGGCTTCGGTCAGACTTTGCGGGCGCCCGCGGCTGACTTCGATCTTCAGCAGCCGGCGGCGCATGGCGGTTTCAGAGTGGTCCAGCCCAAAGCACTTGTTCATGATCAGCGAGCTCGCGCCGAGCTTGAGGGCGCGATTGATCAGGCGTTCGTTTTGCTCGTCACGGTCGGCCTGCTCAATCAGCCGGCGCATCACCGCGGTATCGACCTTGATTTCTACCCAGGGGACTGCGGCATGGGCTAAACGAGAGAGCGTGGTGGGTGGCAGGGATTGCAAGATCTCCAGGTCCTCTTCGGCCAAGCCCAACGCGCGACAGCGCTGAAGGTGGCCTTGGCGCAACTCGTGCAACACTTGGTTAAGCATGGTGTTATTCAGCAGGGCGAAGATCGCGTTCATGAGAGTGTCTCCGAATCGTCCTGAGATGTGGCCTGGCTCAGGTCCACGATACGTCTTGCCAGCACCACCAACTGGATCCACTGATTCAGTTGCGCGTCGGGCAGGCGCTGAAGTTCGAACGTGAGTCTGGAGTTGCCACCGAGCGGGGTCAGATAGTCACCGACCAGCAATTGGCCCACCAGTGTCGGCGGAAGCTGCTGCTTGAGTTCCCATTCGACCCCGTCCTGGGCGCGCAGAATGGAGGTGAGCAGCAGCTGCACGGCCACGCCCTGGGGGGCGGTGGCCTCTGCGGCCTGCCAGTTGAGCGTGAATCCAAGACCCTGCTCTGCGCCCACGACAAAGTCTGGCAGTGCCGCGTATTGGGCCAATGACTGCGCCAATTCGGCGGCGAGGCTGCGCAGTTCGGCGATGGCCAGTGGCGCGATGGAATCCATCAGCTGTGACAGAGAAGGGAGCGATGCGGTACTGGTCGTCTGTGCTTCGATCACCTCTGTGCTACCTGGGCGCAGACCACCGAAAATATCGTCCAACCGTAGCGGGTCCTCGTCGGCGGGGTCGTCATCGTCCCGGACCTGATTGGTTGGGAAGGGAGGAGGCGGTGTCTGACTGTGAATCAGCGGGGGCGCGCTTGCGCGTTTGGCGCCGGCATTTCGCAATTCGTTTACCGTCGCAGTGGGCCGCTCCTTGATGGAGGGGTCACTCGACGGCATAACGTGAGAGCCGCTCTGCATCAGTTCTAACTCCATCAGCCGCGGCGTGATGTCCAGCACCTTGGCCATCTGCGCCAACAAGGCGCCGCGTACTTCGTCCCAGTCGAATTCGTCGGACGTCGTGTCGAAATTGGACAGCGTCTGCTGCCACAGCACAAGCAGTTGATCGAGCGGGGCCAGCAGGCGGTTCCAGACTTGCTCAGCCCGTTTGCGCAGCAGAATGAGCCGCTCGATCTGTGGCTTCGGTAACCCGGAACACAGGGCATTGGGGAGACTCGGCAGCAGGTATTCGACGGTGTCGAACATGCGGCTGATCTGCGATTGCGAGACCGGATACCCGCCCGATGCCAACGCCTGGGCGAGTTCGCGTTGCGAAAGGGACGTGCCTTCATCTTCCAACAATGCCTTCACGTTGACCACCGCCAGCGCGCGTTCAATAAACGCCAGCTGTCCGTGCAGATCGCTTTCAGCCAGATGCCCGAGCAGGGCATGGGTCTCGCTGGTCCAGGGCCGGTAGCGGCAAGCGATCCGGAAGTAACGCTCGTCGCGCGTCTCCTTCCACAGTTCGTTCAGAATGGACAGGCGCGTGTTACCCCCATTCAAGATGATGAAATAGGTCTCGCTGGGTCGTCGGGTGATGGAAGGCGCCTGGTCCAGCCCGCGTTCACGAATCGACAACTTGATGTCGTCATACAGAGGGTTGCGGATGAACCGGGGGTTGCGCTCGTAGGGCCGTAATTGCTCCAGGGTAACCACGATCTCTGACTCCTGGTCGAACTCCGGCGCCACGCGTTCGCCTGGACTGCGCAGCAACATCTGTGGGCGCAGTCTGGCGCTGATCTGTTCCTGGGTGGGTTTGATCATGATGGGCCTCAATTACGCCTGCGGTAGCTTGTCGCCGACTTCAAACTTGACCACGAAGGCTGTGCCCGGCAATTCGAAGTGCTGGCTGAGCTCATGCAACAGCTTGGTGATAGCGGGGTGACCGCCCGGGAGGTCGAACACCACGGTGCAATAACAGGGTTCTGTTACCTCGCGATGGCAAGAAACTGATGGCGATGGGATCACGCAGCGTGGCTCATGCATGGCGAGCTCCAATAAGTTGGTTAGAAGATTTCAGTAGCGGGCATAGACACCCGGTGCTGACGCCGGGTCGATGAGTCGGTGCCATTCGGGAAACAGCTCAAGCGCCAGTTGCCGCATCGACTGCGCCGCGCTCGACCCGCCAGAGGGAGAAGGGCGATAGTCGATCCGGTGCACGGGCAGGCCCAGCGAGGCCGCGTTCAAATAGGCCACGCGATCCAGCACCACCGCGGAACACAGGGTGACCTGGTCATGTGCGACAAAGTCTGCAGACAGGCTCTGAATGATCAAGCGCGTATCGCGGCGGCTCAGATTGACCTGGTTCAGCAGCAGCCGTGCCGGGGGAGGGCGGACGCCCAACTGTTCATAGGGCGCCAAGCTTTGCAGCAGCGCAAGCGTGCCGCGGTGCAGCTCCCGGGCCGCGAGCATTTCGGGTGGGATGGGGCTGAGCATCATGTCCGAGGCCAGCACGGACATCTCGACGATGACGCTGCGCGCGCCCTGGGTGTCGATCAGCACCACATCGTAGATAGGCTCGAAGACATGGAGCAGATTTTTCAGGCGCAATCGGCCATCTGGGGCGTGCAACAACAGGGTATTCAACTGGCCAAGCGGATCATTGGACAGGACCACGTGCAAGCCTTCGACACAGGTCCGTGAAACGATCTGATCGAGATCGACTACGCGATGGCCGATCAGCTCAACACTGCCCGCGGTGCCGGCGCAGGTGAGAGGGTAGTAGCTGGACAGCGTCGGTTGGCTGTCCAGATCGATCATCAACACCCTCAAACCGGCGTCGGCCAACAGGCCGCCCAGATTGGCCGTGACGGTTGTTTTGCCAACGCCGCCTTTGGTCGACACTACGGAGAGCACCTTCACCGTCACGCCTGCGCGCCGAGGCGTTCGGCGATCCAGCGGTCGATCTCGGCTGAGTCCCACCCCACAGCGCGCATACCAATGCGTCGGGCCAGGGGGAACTTGCCTTCCTTCATCAGGTTGTAGATGTGCGCCCGCTTGAATCCAGTACGTTTCTCGACCTCATCACGGCGCATGATGTAGCGGTCGGTTTGGGCGGGGCTAACGGTCGCGTCAGTTTGGGTTTGCATACGTGTCACTCCTTGGCGCCAGATGGCTTGCGATGGGAAGTGACATGAGTCAACACCAGTAAATCGAGCTTGTCATTGCAATGCAATCGCCGACGATTGCATTGCAATTTGGTACAGGCGCGCTATTTGAAGCGCTTGTTTGCGTCCGCAAACCGTTGATCCAACGTACGTTTTTTGAAGCCCGGATGGTCGGGGAACTGCTGCTGAATTGCGGCAACGATCGCGTCCTGGCTAGGAAAAAAAGGATTATTTTTTTCTCCAGGACTTCCGTTGAGCAAAAGCCTCAGCAGGGCGCCAATGACATTCAGCAAGCCCGCTTCGGTACGTGCATCCGCGGGCTTTTCCTCCTCGGCGGTGGCGCGAAGCTGCTCCACCTCGACCCCAAGCGTGGCGAGTTGCTCCACTACTTCAGCGTGAGCTTTTGTCAGCCGGTTGCAGAGAACCTGAAGCATGTCCCTGTCAGCTTTCAGTACCAGATAGTGCCCCCATTTAACCGAGCCCTCCGCGTCCGCTGCGTAGGCAAACAGGAAGGGCGGTTTCTGGTCTGGGTGGTAAAGGCTCATCCACGCTTTCAGTTCGCCGTGGCGGATGCGCAGCGAGCTCGGCCCGAGATTGGCATCAAGCCCGGTAAACAACGCCTGCGGGTGATTCGGTAGCTCCTGGTGCTGCACGGCATCCAGGATCATGCCGACATGCGTCGCCAGGCAGCGCCATCGGGGAAAGATCTTGAGCAGCTGTTCGGGGTACAACCAGTTTGCTTGGGTGATCTGTGTCTCGAACGCCTGAAGCCCACACCACCGGAGTGCTGCTTCGATAGGGGTGTAAAGCAATTTGAAATGCGGATCCGAGCATTGTCGGCACATGGGACCTCCTATTTCTAAGGATGGCCTTTCGCGTTGGTGAACTAATCCAAGCAAAGTAATGTGGCTACTATCGATCTTGGTACGCGTTCAGCGAAAAGGCGTTCGTTGCAGCTTGAACAGCTGTAAGGCCCTTGCTGAACTGCTCCCAGGCGATGAGCGAATCCATATCAGACTCAGGCGTCCGTAATAAACTCCATTCAGGAGGGGCAAGCGTAGGAAAAGGAGGAGCCTGGAGCAAGTGCTCAAGATCAATGCTCTCAGCGATAGGTGTCAAAAAATTGGACAGGTAAGATGCGTATTCCTAGATTGTCCTTAATTCAGGGGGGCGGCCTAGTAGCGTAACTTTCTTGACAGCGCTTGGTCTGAAACAAAAAGTAACAAACTCGGCACTCCCAGCGCTGGCTTTTTTGTAGGAGTTAGTTACTACAGAAAGTGGAAAGCCCCCAACTGGGGTGCAACCAGCGCCCGTTTTTCAGGCGGGAACGGCCTGTCGGCCCAACCCTCAACTTGATGAGGCACAAGGCGATGGACATGTCGCAGCCCGGCGACATCGTCGTGGTGGATGCTGGTGGGGATCTAAAAACGCGATCGGTGGCGACTGATGGTAGCTCATGCCGTGCAGCGACGGTTGGGAGGGCTGGTGATCTTCGGCGCGATTCGCGACAGCGACGCTTTGTGCCATGGAGCCATTTCTTTCCTCGCCGTGGATGTCAATGGTCGCAGGCCGTTCAAGGATGGACCGGTTAGGTTAACGTTCCGATCGCCATCAAATCTGCGCAGCACCTTTGCGGCAGACAAGGCCACTTGGCCACCTCTGGGCAAGCAAGTGGCCTGGCTGCGCATCAATCCCGGCAGCCACTGAATCCGGTCAGCCTGCCGCCAGCCCGCGCAGTACCTGATCGCGAGCGTAATCCAGCCAGTGCTCGCGCGCGCCCTTGCTGTTCAGATCGGTGCCCAGGAAGGCGCCCAAGGTATGCAGGTTGGAGTTATAGAAGTAGCACAGCGAGGAAATCATCAGGTAAGTGTGGATCACATCCACATCCATGCGAAACAGTCCCTGCGCCTGCCCCGCCTGGATGATTGGCGCGAGGGTATCCAGCGCCGCGCCCGACAGCGCCAACAGATGGGGCGACTTGCGCGAGTGCTTGCCTTTGTGCAGGTTTTCGCTGTTCAGGATGCTGATGAATTCGGGGTGGCGCCCGTAGTAGTCCCAGACGAACCCCACCAGTTGCTCAAGGGCCGCGACCGGCTGGGCGAGGTCGAAGCGCTGGCGGCTTTCGGCTTCGTTGAAGTCGGCGTAGATGCCCTCCAGGACACGGATGAACAACTGCTCCTTGCTCTTGAAGTAGTAATAGATCATGCGGTCGTTGGACTTGGCCAGCCGCGAGATCTTTTCGATGCGGCCGCCCGAATAGCCGTCCTGGCTGAACACTTTGGTGGCGGCCTTGAGGATGCGTGCGCGGGTTTCTTCAGCTTGTTGGCTGCGCAGCCCGGAATTGGGAGTGGCCATGGAGGTCCTGTGGCTGAAAGTGCAGCGCCAATCATACGCCATGCTGCCCTGCTATCGACCGGCCCCTGCTGGCGCGCAGGCACTTGCACGAATCTTCAGCGTGAATGGCAGCTGTACGTGGCGTTCGGCCAACGGCTTGTTTTCGATCAGGGCGACCAGCCTGTGTACGGCGTGGCGTCCAAAGTCTTCGGCCGGTTGCTCTACGGTCGTCAACGGCGGATCGCAGTAGGCGGCCATGGAAATATCGTCGAAGCCTGCCACGGATATATCCGTGGGCACCTGCAGCCCTGCTTCCTGAGCGACGAAAAAACTGGCCTTGAGATTGATCTCCAGTGTCGTGTCCCAAGCGTTTTCGGTGACGTCGAGCGCTATGTCGAGCACCGCGACCCCAGCGCTGTTGACCAGATAATCGATACGCTTGAAGTGATCGGCGACGGTATCGATGGTGCGGGTGATCTGGTCGATCTGGCACAAATCCACTCTGAGGCCGATGTGCGCTGTGCCCAGGCCGGCGGCGATTTCGACGAATGCAGGATCACGGTCCAGCAACACAACCCGTGCCCCTCGCTCAACCAGCAGGCCGGCACAGGCCAAGCCTATGCCGGCCGCCCCGCCAGTGATCACCGCGCAGCGGCCGTCCAGGTCGAAGGCCCTGTTCCAGAATTCAGACATGAAGATGACTCCTGTGTCGCGCCCGGTAGATCGATCGTTGCTCGCGCTCGGCGGCAACGATAGGGGGGCGATCGCTATTTGCCGCCGCTGACCTGCTGATAGAGCGCATCGGCATTGCTGTCGGTCACTGGCACCCACGGCAGGATGTAGTTTTTGTCAGTGCCGTCGCCCCACTTCACGTCTTTGGTGTAGCGCTCCCAGATGACCGACTGCGGTTTGTAATCCTTGCCCGCCAAGGCGCGCAGGGTCACATCCAATGCGCCTTGAGACTGCGCCTGAGCATCTTGGAGGAAGGTCGTGACTTCGTTTTTCTTCGCGGCCTGGATCGCGTCGGGCATCCCGTCGATGGACGTGACCGGCACGCCGGCAGGCGTCAGGCCGCAGGATTTGACGGCTTGCAACGCGCCAAGGGCCATGTCGTCGTTTTGCGCGATGATTCCGGAGATACCCCCGTTGGGGTGCGCATTGAGCCAGTCCTCGGTCAGCGCGAGGGCTTCTGCACGGGACCAGTTGGCAGTCTTCATTTCGATGATCTTGATGTCGGGGTGTTTTTTGAGGACTTCCATTTCGCCCTTTTCGCGGTCGATCTGCGCCGACTGGCCGATCGGCTCTTGAATGATTACGACGTCGCCCTTGCCCTTGAGTTTGTCGACCATGGCTTGCGCCTGGAGCCGACCACCCTCGGCATCATCGTTGCCCACGGCCGAGGTCGAGCAGCGCGGCAGTTCTATGATTGTCGTTGATAGCCTCAATGGCTACATGGCGGCAATGCCACAGAAACAACAACTGATTTTGCAGATTCATGAGCTGCTTTCCTATCTTAGCCAGCTCGGGGTCGTGACCTTCCTGATCAATCCTCAGCATGGACTGGTCGGTTCTATGTCCACTATGTAGTGGTCAACTGATCCCGGACACTGAATTGAGTTTTTCCTCAGCGACCGCAGGCGCTAGCCCTTCGTTGAACTGATGCGGTCGCCGCCAGTTGTAGCGCTCCATCAGGAACCGGCCAATATCCTGTTGCGCTAGCGAAGCGCTCATGTAGCCCACCGTCGGTATCCATTCAGTTTTCAGGCTGCGAAATAGCCGCTCCATCGGCGCGTTGTCATGGCAGTTGCCGCGCCGACTCATGCTCTGTGTGAAGCGGTATCGCCATAGTCTCTGGCGGAAACTCCGGCTGCCGTATTGACTGCCTTGATCACTGTGAAACAGCACATTTTGAGGCCGGCCACGCTGCTCATAGGCCATGTCCAGCGCTTTGATCACCAGGTCGGCGTCGGGCTTGGCTGAGAACGCCCAGCCCACAACCCGGCGCGCATAAAGATCGATTACGGCCGCTAGATAGTGCCATCGACCTTCGGCCCAAACGTACGTGATGTCACTGCACCAGACCTTGTTCGGGGATTCCACGCTGAACTCACGATCAAGTACGTTCGGGATATCAGGTCGCTCCACGGTGGCCTTCTTGTAGGCATGGGAGCCCGGTTGTTTGCTGATCAAGTTCAGCTCGCGCATCAACTTACGTACCTTGAATCGCCCGATTTGCATGCCGTCCTCTTTCATCATCAGCATGATGCTTCGACTGCCCGCAGCGCTTCGGCTTTGCGTAAACAGCTCGTTCACGCGGCTGCGCAAAACCACCCGTTCGGCATCTGGATACCGACGTTTCCGGCAGTACGCGTAGTAGCACGATCGGGTTACTTCAAATACCGAGCACAACAGATCAATCGGCTCGTGAGCCCGAAGTTGATCGATTAACGCGAACGCTCGTGTTCCTCGGCCATCAAGAGCGCGGTGGCCTTTTTTAAGATGGATTTTTCCCGTTCCAGCCGATTGATACGAGCTTCGAGTTCCTGGATTTTTTGCTGCTCAGGCGTCAGGGCTTTGCTGGTCGGAGTAACACCGCCACGTTCTTGCTGGAGCTGGTTCACCCAACGACGCAAGGCCGACTCAACCAGCCCAAGCGAACGGGCTGCTTCGGTATGGCTGTAGCCTTGGTCGAGCACCAGGCACGCAGCCTCGCGCTTGAACTCTGGGGTAAAGGTACGACGTTGCTTGGTCATCAGACACCTCTCTGTGGCGAGCATTCTCGCCTAAATGGGTGTCCGGTTTCATTAGACCACTACAAGCCCGATATGAGCCATGGTTGCATGGTTTGAATCTGGGTTGAGCTCACCTGCTTAACACCCTGTAGCTCAGGCGTGTGGGCGCGTATAGATACGCATACGGATCATGCCCGTTCATGCGCGCCGACTGGATCGGAATCATGATCGCCGCAGCCCGTTTACCACTGTGCAGCGATCCAGCGAAGAGCCAGCTCGACCCACCAAGCGCCCACGGCCTGATCTGGTTCTCCACGGCATTCTTGTCGATGGGCACAGCACCATCATCCAGGTAGCGCCTCAGTGCTACCCAGCGTTTCAAGCTGTAATCCAGTGCTTTGGACGTGGCCGATCCCTCGGGCACAAGCGCGCTGAGCCGGCATCCACTCATACAGTTTTTCAGCGATAGGCACCGCTATTTTTCTGACGTAATTGCCTGCTGTCTTCATCGCCCATTTCTTCGGCCCGCCGTTCGACTTCTTATAAGCCGCTGATGGAGTGCAGCGCTTGCTCTGCCAACTGGGTTTTGTTCGCCACATGCAGGTCGAAAAAACTTGCGCCGGGCATGGGCCATGCTACCGATTTCGATGATGCCTCGCTTGAAGCTGGCCTTGTAGCCTGCGAAGTCATCGCACATCAGCTTGCCGTTCCAGGTACCCAGGAAGTTGCGCGCATGTTCGCCTGCATGGCTGGGACTGAAGTCGTAGACCACTGCTCTCAGTGCCGAGAATGGTGTCGTGCAGTAGGCCCGGACGCACGCTCGATGTGTTTTCTTTTCGCCCGGTGCCAACATCTGCACCGGTGTTTTATCTGCATGGACGACCGCTGTGCCAGCACGGCTTCGCGCAGTGCATTTACCGACGGTTGCAGTTGTACGCCAGTTTGGCCGGCCCACTGAGCCAGTGTCGAACGCGGGATCGCCAGACCGACACGGCCGAAGATCTTTTCCTGCTGGTACAGCGGCAAATGGTCTGCGAACTTCGCCACCATCACCATCACCATCACCATCACCATCACCATCACCATCACCTGGGCCGGCACTGGTGCTTGAGTCAGTGTTTCGCACTCAAGGCAGACCCACTCGCCAGGCACATACTGTTCAACAGGGAACAAACCCGGCGTGTAATCCAGTTTCTCGCTGACATCTTCGCCGATGCGTTGAAGCTGTCAGCCGCAGGCACACTCGGTGTACTCCGGCTCGTGATGAATGACGGTACGTGCAAACTGCGTTGGTAACGGCGCGCTTGGGTTGTTGGCGTGCCTCGTCCGGTGCCGGGGCGGGACGAAGTGATTTCAACTCGGGGTCGATGGCTTCGAGGTCGGTGTTGAGCAAGTCATCCAGCAAGCTGCCTTGCGCCGGTCCGATCTGCTCACTGCGCTCGGCAAACTTGTGGCGTTTGAGGATGGCGATCTCGTGAGAGAGCTGCTCGATGATGGTCTTGTCGCGGCGGCTCTCTCGGCCCATGGTATCGACCTTCGACAGCAACTGCGCTGCGAGTGCAGGCGCAGAACGAAGAGGTCCGCGGCGAGCTGCGCGAGGTGATGACGCAGCATCAGCAGGGACAGCGGCATGCCACTGAGCTCGAGCGTCTGCTGGCTTCGCACCAAGCCGAGCAGGCGCGCTTCGCGCAGACGCATGCGGCCGAGCTGGCCAGGCTGCAGGCGCTGCACCAGGAAGAGAACGGCGCACTGCGCGCCGAGGTCAGCCGCCAAGCCGATATCTTCGAAAGCACCACCAACCACCTGATGATGGAACCCAGCCGGGTGCGCGATGCGGCCAAGCAGGACACCGAGCGGCTGACCCGGGAACTGGGCCACAGCCGCTAGCTCGTTGACCAGCTGCGCGTGCAGCGCTCGAACGCCCGCGAGGAAAGCGCCGGGCTACGGGCCCAGGTCGAGAGCGCGGCGCTGCAGCTGCGTCAGCTGCAGAAGGCCTACGACTGGCTCGAAGGTCAGCATGTTGGTCGTTCAGGGTTTCAGGCGGGCGAGGACGAGGGGATCCTTCAGACCCGGACGCCTGGCGAATGAGCAGACTTCAAACGCCAAGCCGTTAGTGGCCGTTACAGCTGCACGGAAAGCCTTAACGTACGATTTTTCCCGTTTTCTCTATTCGCCCCTTGATGCCCTTGTCAGCTGGCCTCATCAACTCCCATGAAGAGGCACGCGCACAGCTCCTTGATGCTGCCGAGGGTAGCGCCGGCGTAAGCTGCTTAAAAGCGCGTACGCGAACTTGTCAGCGATGACGCCACGGCTTAATGAGTGGTGAACCCACCGTCTACGCAGAGCGCCGCTCCAATCACGAAACTGGCGGCGGAACTGGATAGCCACAGTACGGCCGCTGCCAGTTCTTCGGGGCGTCCCATCCTGCCAATAGGCTGGCTGCGCATAAACTCAACAATAGAATCCTGATCAATCCCCTCAACCATGGGTGTATCGAACGTGCCGGGGCAAACGGCGTTTACCCGGATGTTCTTGGTTGCAAACTCCAGGGCTGCGCATTTGGTGATTCCGAGCACCCCGTGCTTGGTTCCGTGGTAGGCAGTGCGACCTGGTAAGCCGACCAAACCGCCTAGCGAAGAACAATTCACGATAGCGCCGAACCCCTGTTTCTCCATTTGAATCAGTTCATGCTTCATGCACGCCCAAACACCTTTGAGATTAACGGCATTCACCTGATCGAAGCCTTCCTCGCTCTCTTCGGTAATCGCGCCCGTAGGGCCACTGACACCCGCGTTGTTGAACGCCATGTCCAATCGGCCGAAGGCAGCGACCGTCTTTTCAACCAGTGCTTTCACCTGAGCTTCCTGCGTGACATCACACGGGACGGCGAGCACGGCAAATCCCAGGTCTTTCAGTTGCTCGGTAGCCAGCTTCAGAGATTCGGTGTTGCTGTCGGACAGCACGACCGATGCGCCGCTCTGAGCGAACGCTTTTGCCGTGGCAAAGCCGAGGCCTTGGCTTGCGCCAGTGACCAAAGCCACCTGGCCGCTGAAATCGTAGGTCGGATAAGACATGTTGAATTCCTTTGCTGTGGTTCAGGCGTGGCGGATATGGCCACATCATTTGAAAACTGAGCACAGCCTAGGCGAATGCGATTAGTATTATAAGCGTCGATAATCTAAGTATTGAGCTGAGGAAAATTCAGTAATGAGCGCTCCCAAACTTAACGACCTCCAGTGTTTCGTGGCAGTCGCAAGAGACCAGAGCTTTACGAAGGCCTCGGTGAAGTTGGGGGTATCGGCATCAGCGCTCAGCCACACAGTGAGAGGGCTGGAAGAAAGGCTGGGTGTGCGCTTGTTAACGCGCACCACACGCAACGTAGCGCCGACTGACGCAGGCGAGCGGCTTCTAAACTCCATTGGCCCGCTGTTCGATCAGATAGTGGCAGAGGTCGATGCGCTTGGAGTGCTTCGGGACAAGCCGTCAGGCGTCATCCGAATCACTTGCTCTGACGATGCGGCGGAAAGCACGTTGCGGCCAATGCTGCCGGCTTTTCTTGAGCAATACCCCGACATACACGTAGAAATCAGTATCGATTATGGGTTCACCAACATTGTCAGCGAGCGATTCGACGCCGGGATACGGCTCGGCGAGTCGATCAGCAAGGATATGATCGCTGCCAGGGTGGGGCCGGATTGGCGGTTATCAGTTGTAGGCTCTCCTGAATACCTGAATCGGCATGGCCAGCCGCTCCAGCCTCGGGATTTGACCGAGCACGCGTGCATCAATATCCGGCATTCGTCCAACGGGCCCTGCTACGCATGGGAGTTCGAAAAGGATGGGCAGGCAATCAATATCCGGGTCACAGGTCAGTTCACTGCGAACAGCAGTATCCATTTGCTCAATGCAGCCTTGGACGGAATCGGGCTAGCTTACGTCCCAGACCACCTTGCCAAGCCTCACCTACAGAGTGGCGGCTTGATTGAGGTGCTGTCAGATTGGTGCCCGCATTTCGAGGGATATCACTTGTATTATCCGAACAGGAGACAGGCATCTCCGGCGTTTCGTGCATTTTTGGAGGCTGTGCGATTCAAAGGGTAGCCAGCTGAAGCCTACATCAAGGCGCCCTATTGTCCAGTGTGGGGAACCGGATAGGCATTGTTGAGAATTATGCAATCACGCAATGAGCAAGACTCATCAATATCCCGACCTTGGGTAGGTAAAATTCACTCACGAAGCGGCCTGCCCGGGTCGCCGACAACCTGGTCGCCAAGGATATTCCATGAGCGTAAGCCGCGCGAATCTCGCTGATTTTGTTTATTTCCTCGCCATCGCGCGGCACCAGAGTTTCAGCCGAGCAGGCCAGGAAGTCGGCATCAGTGCGTCTGCACTGAGCCATGCGATCAAAGGCCTTGAGACCAGGATTGGCGTACGGTTACTCAATCGCACCACCAGGAGTGTGACGTTGACCGACGCCGGCGAGAGGTTGCATCAGGTAATCAGCGCGCCGATGCAGGAAATCGACGATGCCATGGAGATCCTGAACAAGTTTCGCGACGAGCCGACAGGTCGCATCCGATTGAATATTCTGAGTGACGCCGCTGAGCTCTTGCTTGGCCCTGTGCTCCCGATATTCACAGAGCGCTATCCGGAGATTGAGATAGACCTGACCGTCACGAACCTGATCGTCGACGTGATCGGTGGAGGCCACGACGCCGGTATACGTTACGGAGGGACAGTCCCTGAAGACATGGTTGCCCAGCGTTTATCGCCGGACATTCGATGGGTCGTTGCCGCGACGCCCGATTACCTCAAGCGTTTCGGTATCCCCAGGCACCCCAATGATTTGAATAACCATCGCTGCCTGCGTATTCGCCTGGGCAGCGGCGCGATGTACGACTGGGAATTTGAAAAAGGTAAGCAGCGGCTCGCGATTGCCGTGCCTGGAGCGATCACGATCGATGAAACGCGTGTGGGGCTGGCTTTGGTGCGTTATGGCGCAGGTCTGATGTATGCCCCTGAGCCCGCCATGCAACCTCTGATCGATTGCGGTGAGGTCGTCACCGTTCTGGATGACTGGGCTAGCGTCGCGCCTGGCTACCATATGTATTTTTCCAGCCACCGGCAGGTGCCCACGGGGCTGCGGTTGCTGATAGATCTCATTCGAGAAATCCATCCTCTCGGCGAATAGCCACGGGTCGCCCCCTGTATGACGGTGTGGCCATCAAAATCTATTCTTCCCCTAAAGCGCGAGCCGCAGTGAGCGGATCTCATGAATCCCTGGCAACCCTCGTAGGTACTAACTAATGGGCCCGGTACAGCCGATTTGGCGTGTGCGGGAGAAAACTCTTTAGTCACGAGGTAGATATGGAATACAAGCATCTTGGTCGGTCGGGACTTAAAGTCAGCAGGCTGTGCCTAGGCACCATGAATTTTGGTGAGCTCACGGACGAAACCACTAGCTTCAACATCATGGATGAAGCACTCGATGCGGGCATCAATTACTTCGATACTGCAGACGTTTATGGGGGCCCTAATTCCCCGGATATGGCCAAAGGGTATGGGATTTCGGAAGAGTACATCGGACGCTGGCTTGCCCAAGGTGGTCGTCGTGACCGGATTGTGCTGGCCACCAAGGTCTATCAGCCGATGGAGCTTGGCCCGAATGATCGGCGTCTCTCGGCTTACCGTATCCGGAAGGCGTGTGAGGAAAGCCTGCGCCGTCTGAAGACTGACCATATTGATCTCTACCAGATGCACCACATCGACCGTAACACCCCCTGGGAGGAGATTTGGCAGGCCATGGAGTTGCTCGTTCAACAGGGCAAGATCATCTATGTTGGCAGCAGTAATTTTGCCGGCTGGGACATCGCCACCGCGCAGGCAGCAGCGGCCAGCCGTTCCTTCATGGGCCTGGTTTCAGAGCAGAGCATCTATAACCTCTCAAATCGTGCAATCGAGCAAGAGGTCATCCCAGCTTGTCGGCATCTTGGGCTGGGCGTAGTGCCGTGGAGCCCTCTGGGAGGAGGCCTTTTGGGTGGTGCTTTGCAAAAGATCACCGAGGGCCGGCGTGCAAAGCCAAAGGTCGCCAATCAGGTCGAGCGCTTGCGTCCGCAATTGGAAAAATACGAAGCATTGTGCGCTGAGCTTGGCGAGTCACCTGCCGATGTTGCACTGGCTTGGCTGCTTCACCAACCGGCGGTCACCGCGCCTATCATTGGGCCTAGGACGGTGGCACAGCTGAAGGAAAACCTGCAGGCCCTTAACGTAAATCTCTCGTCCAGCACCCTTGAACGCCTGAACGAGATCTGGCCCACTCAAGGTGAAGCACCTCAGGCCTATGCATGGTAATAAGCGGCTTAGTTGATCTGAGACCAGACCTCGGCTGCTCGCAAGGACTATCGTGATTTACCACTGCGCCCATTAGCCAGGTGATGGGCGCAGTGGTCGGTGATGCGAAAAATGCCCTATATCAGAACTCAGCAGGTACCAGTATTTGTCATGCTTTGCGGGCAGAAGCGAAGTCGATCACGAAGCGGTACCGTACGTCCTTGCCGATGACCCGCTCATACGCTTTATCGATCTGCTCCGGCTTGATCATCTCGATATCGGCGGTGATATTTCGGGCGGCGCAGTAGTCGATGACTTCTTGGGTTTCAGCAATTCCGCCAATCAACGAGCCAGCAAAGGACTTGCGCCCAAATGCCATGAGCATGCCGTCGAGCCCTTCGAGCTTTCCGAGTGCCCCTACGTTGACGAAGGTTGCATCGAGCCTCAGCAGATCTACGAACTGCTGCATCGGGTAGGATTCTGGCACAGTCGAAATGATCAGATCGAAGTGGTTAGCCAAACGTGCGAAAGCCGCTTTGTCGCTCCACAGTACGGCGTCATGGGCGCCCATCCGCTTAGCGTCTTCGAGCTTGCTGGATGTCGTCGTAAAGACGGTAACTTCCGCGCGCCGAGCCACGCCCAGCTTCACTGCCACATGGCCCAGCCCGCCCATGCCAATGATCCCCACTCGTTGTCCAGGCTTAAGCTGCCAGTGCTGCATTGGCGAGAAAGTCGTGACACCTGCACAGAGTAGCGGTGTCATGGCCGCGAGGTTCGCACCCGCCGGCATTCGAATGACAAAGTGCTCCTTGACCACGATGCGCTCGGAATAGCCGCCGTAGGTCATGCCGCCCATTACCTTGTCGGGTGAGGCATAGGTGAAGGTGGTACCTTTCAGGCAGTTCTGCTCCCGATCAGCCAAACAGTTCTCGCATTCACCGCAGGAGTCGACCATGCAGCCCACACCGGCATAGTCGCCAATTTTGAATTTGGTCACCTGATTGCCAATCGCTGCAACCTTGCCAACGATTTCGTGCCCAGGCACGCAGGGATAGGGTGTCTCAGACCACTCGCTACGCGCAGTGTGAATGTCCGAATGGCATACCCCTGCATACTCGACGTCGATCAATACGTCTTTGGGCCCTACCGCTCTGCGCTGAATCTGCATCGGAGCAAAGCCCGACTTGGCGCCTTTGGTGGCGTAGGCTCGTACTGCAAATGGGCCCTTGAGAGGTGCCGGCTCAGTCGATGCTGCCGCTGCGCTGCCGGCGCCAGCGAGCAAGGGTGCAGCCGCGAGACTGGCCCCTGCCAGCATGATCTTGCGGCGGCTCATGGTCGCGGGCCCTTCACCCATTCTGCTGTCGTCAATCATCCTCGCATTCTCCTCAAGATTTCTGTCGGCTGGTGAATACGTCGTTGACTACCGGCACGGCGGTAAACACGTTGGGCCACCCGGTGTAGAACGCCAGCTGGGTCAACATTTCCGAGGCTTGCCCCTGGGTCAGTCCGTTGTCCATGGCGCGATTGAGGTGGGCCGCCAGTTGTGCGACCTGCCCTGTAGCGATCAGCGCACTAACGGTGATCATGCTTCGGTCTCGTGGCGCCAATCCCGGCCGCAGCCACAGGTCGTGGAACAGCGAAGCGCTGGTGTAGTGAACGAGTCCTGGCGAAACGGGGCCGACGTTCTTGTCGACGTACGCCGTGCGCACCTTCTCGGAGGCCTGGTCGATAGGCAGCAGGGAAGGTGATACAGGGGGCAATTGATCTGGGGTGATACCGCGCTTGGCAAAGACATCTTTGGTGATAAGGATCGTCGCGGTGGCGTTGCCCCAGCCGCTGTAGAACGCAAGATGGTTGATGGCTTCAGAAATTTCCGCAGGCTTGACGCCGTTGTCCAAAGCCAAATTGAGGTGGTAGGCGAGCTCCACCGTTTGCTGTTTGGAGATGAGAACTGCCAGCGTGACAAGACTTCGATCACGCGGTGACAACCCCGGGCGCTTCCATACCTCACCTAATAGCGTGGACTCAGTGTTATAGGCCAGCGCCGGAGAAACAGCGCGCATGTCATCCAGCGTGGGAACGGGCGTCAAGCTATCTGTGGTCATGTGACTCGTAGGCGAGCAGGCAGCCAGCAGCAGGGTGGAGCAGGCAATACCTGCTTTCGCGAACTTCACCGGGAAGCCTCGTATTGGGCTTCAGTCACAGGCTCCATCCACTCGACATTTTTGCCATCAACAGCTTCTTGAATCGCCATGTGAGTCATGCCGGTGGTGGCCGTAGCGCCATGCCAGTGCTTAACGCCTGGCGGTGTCCAGATGACGTCCCCTGGCTTTATCACTATCTTCTCGCCGCCTACCTGCTGTACCCAACCCGTACCCGCAGTGACGATCAGCGTCTGGCCTCTTGGATGAGTGTGCCAGGCCGACCGTGCGCCCGGCTGAAACGTCACGGCGCCTGCTGAAACGGTCGATGGCGCGCGAGCAGCGAAGAGCGGGTCAATCCGGACATTTCCGACAAAGTTGGCAGGTGCTCCCATGGTCGATGCTTGATCACCATTGCGGCTGATGGCCATGGCCTGGTCTTTTGGAATGTCAGCGCCATGGGCAGATATAGCGGCGCACATCATCGCTACCAGCGAAGACGTTTTGAAGAGTGCTCTCATGGACAAGCTCCTGCTCAATGGGCGGAGCTGACACGCTAAATGAGGATCTGCGCTGGCACTACCAGCCAAAACCAACATGATCCGATGAGCCCTGCTCAGTAATGTCAGTCCGCGCACGTTTTGATGCGTACATCCGCTTTAAATCGACGCGCTCACCAATTGATGAGTGCTGCTCAGTAGAACATCCCAAGTTTGCCCGGTATTCAGGGCCGTTCCGGTTGATTAGCGTGGGCGGACTTAAAACATTCAGTGCCAGCGTTCACTGATCTCCCAACCGAAGAGGACTTGAAGATGAACACACGACTTCTTCCGGGCACGGCGTTCGCTGCCTTGCTTATCTACAGCGGCCTGAGCCCCAGTGCTGTTTGTGCAGAGACGGTGAATGCGCGAGCGCAAAAGGGGGCATCAATGAAGTGGGAGCAAGCTGAACTGAGCGCCATCGTTAAGGCCGACGATTTGCATATCTCCGTGTTCAGAGAGGACATGGTGAATTACGGGACGCCAACCTTTATATGGTGTGTCGAGGTGGGGGGTGACCTTTACGTCCGGGCTTACAACGGCGTCCAGTCTCGCTGGTACCAAGCGGCGTTGAAGCAAAAGGCGGGCAGGATCATCGCAGCTGGCAAGAAGCTGGACGTGAGCTTTGAGCCAGTTGGCGGGGCCCTCAATGACCGCATCGACGATGCCTACCGGGCGAAATACAGCACCAGCAGCTACCTAGTTCCTATGATCAGCGAGCGCTCACGGGCAGCTACTGTTCGGATATTGCCCAAAGGCAGCTCGCAGTGAGTGAGATCGGCGTAGCAACGGCAGAGCACCGTTCGCAAGATGTTCAACGATCGGGGCGTGAGCGGCAGCGTGGTATCCGTATCCTGTTGATCCTGAGCGCTTTGCTGGCGTTCGCGTCCATTTCCACCGACCTCTATTTGCCAGCGATGCCCATCATGGCTTCATCGCTGCATGCGGACGACGGCGCGATGGCATTGACCGTGAGTGGTTATCTAGCGGGGTTCAGTGCCGGGCAGTTGTTCTGGGGCCCGTTCAGTGATCGATTTGGTCGCCGGCTGCCTGTAGCGCTTGGGTGCATCCTGTTCATCGCGGGCTCAGCCGGCTGCGCGCTTGCCGCCGATGGAACAGCGTTAATCGGCTGTAGGGTTGTGCAAGCGTTGGGCGCGTGCGCCAACGTTGTTCTCGCTCGGGCAATGGTGCGCGATCTTTATGAGGGCCGTCGTGCCGGACAGATGATGTCGACATTGATGACCATCATGGCCGTTGCGCCGCTGGCCGGGCCCACTGTAGGTGGACAGATCTTACACCTGCTCTCATGGCAAGCGATCTTCTGGACATTGGTTGTAATGGGCTTGGCCACGCTGGCCAGTCTGGTGATGTTGCCCGAAACGCTACCACCTGAACAGCGAAGCCCGACTTCACTGCACACGATCATGCAGCGCTATCGCGTCCTACTGCGCACACCCAAGTTCATGGCGTACATCGCCACGGGTGGTTTTTTCTATGCAGGCACCTTTGCCTACATCGCCGGATCGCCCTTTGCTTACATCGCGTATCACCACGTCAATCCGCAGTGGTATGGCGCGCTTTTTGGTGCCGGCATCGTCGGTCTGATGGTGACAAACCAGCTCAACGCGCGATTTCTAAACCGCCATGAGATCGACTCTCTTTTGCTAGTTGGAGGCGTCATTTCGGCCGTTGCTGGAGGCGTCATCGCATTCACCACATGGGCGGATTGGGGCGGGCTACCACTTCTGATCTGTGGATGTTTTGTATTCGTTGCTGCCACAGGTTTTGTCCTCGCCAACGCCATCACGGGCGCCTTGGGGTGCCTTCCCCAGTTTTCCGGCACGGCATCGGCTCTCGCCGGTGCACTGCAGTACGGCGCAGGCATTTTGGGCTCGGCTCTAGTCGCCACATTTGCAGATGGCACTCCCTGGCCCATGGGCTTGGTGGTGGGTATCTGCGGACTTGGCTGCTTCCTTAGTGCGGCCTGTGTGCTGGCAACTCATAAATCTGATCACATTTGAAAATCGAGGAATATTCGATGAGCTTTTCGTTTGAAAACAAAGTTGCATTGGTCACCGGTGCAGCCTCTGGTATTGGTCTGGCAACCGCCAAGGCGTTCGCCCAGGCAGGGGCATCGGTAGCGCTTGTAGACGTCAATGGCGAGGCTGCACAGGCTCAGGCGCAGGCACTGGTCGCTGCCGGCCATAAGGCGATCGGCCTTCGCTGCGACGTCGCCGACATTGATCAGGTCGAGTCCATGGTCAAAGAGACCATCGCTACATTCGGACAACTCGACGCGGCGTTCAACAACGCAGGCATCCAGAACATCTTGGCCGAAATCGCCGACGCCACCGTCGACGACTATGACCGCGTCATGTCCATCAACCTTCGTGGCGTCTGGGCCTGCATGAAGTTCGAGCTGGAGCACATGCGTCGGCAGGGTAGCGGCACCATCGTCAACTGCTCTTCGTTGGGTGGTTTGGTGGGTGGTGCAGAGCGCGCCAACTATCACGCCGCCAAGCACGGGGTGATCGGCTTGACCAAGAGCGCCGCGCTTGAATATGCCGCCCGCGATATCCGTGTCAACGCAGTATGCCCCGGGCTGATCTGGACACCAATGGTTGATCAGATGGTCGCATCGGGTCAGGGCGAGGCGCTCGAAGGCATGACCAAAGCCGTGCCGATGGGTCGTCATGGGCAGCCTGAAGAAATTGCTGACGCAGTGCTGTGGCTGAGCAGCAAGTTCTCTAGCTACGTGACTGGGCAATCCATTTCCGTCGATGGCGGTTTCATCATGCGCTGACCCATCTGGAACGCTGAGTTTTCCTCGTCTATGCCCAGGCACGCCCAAGAGTATCAATGCCCAATACAGTATCAAGGAAGTCATTTATGTCGGACACAAACCTATCACGGACAGCCCGTACGCTGCTGATCGCACTAGGCATTATCACCTTGCTTCCCGGGGTTTTCATGCTCGTTGCGGGTGCTTACCTCATCACGTTGGGTGGCTCTTGGTACTTTGCATTGGCGGGACTGGGCATGACCGCTGCCGGGATACTTTTGGCGCGCCGACGTCTGCCTGGGGCCTTGTTGTATCTGGCAGTGTTCGTTGCGTCGATAGCCTGGTCTGTGTGGGACGTAGGCCTGACATTCTGGCCACTGTTTTCTCGCTTGGTAGCGTTGGCCGTTCTCGCTCTACTGGTACTGCTGGCAATACCTGCGCTGCTTTCTGGCGTCAAGCCATTACAAGCCAGGCTTTCCAATGTGGGCGCATTGGTGGTGGCCGTGGGCATCGCCGCCACGTTCTACGCAGCGCTGCAGCCACAGCCAATCCAAACAGCCGACGGAGCACCGACTCCAGTGCCGGGCAAAGCCGTTGGCACCGTTGAGCCTGCTTCCGATTGGCGCTACTTCGGGCATACCCCATCGGGTACTCGCCACGCCGTCCTGGACAAGATCACTGCGCAGAACGTCTCTGGCCTCAAGGTCACCTGGACGTATCGCACTGGAGAAATACCCAAAGGTAG
This sequence comes from Pseudomonas sp. MWU16-30316, assembly GCF_020515645.1. Lineage (NCBI taxonomy): Bacteria > Pseudomonadati > Pseudomonadota > Gammaproteobacteria > Pseudomonadales > Pseudomonadaceae > Pseudomonas > Pseudomonas sp. MWU16-30316. Next base: position 787,884 of record NZ_JAIZAZ010000002.1, read on the forward strand.
CAACGAAGGCCATGTGGTGACGCCGCTGCACGTCAACGGCGTGCTCTACGGTTGCACTCAGTCGAGCCAGCTGTTTGCCCTGGACGATGAAACCGGGAAAGAGATCTGGCACCACGATCCGAAGGTGCAGACCAACAATGTCTACCCGCGCTGTCGCGGGGTGGGTTATCACGATTCGACCGTGCAAACATCGGATTCGGATTCGGATAGCTCAGCGCCTGCTGCTTGCAGTCGGCGGATTATTGCCACCACTGTCGATGCGCGCCTGATAGCCGTGGATGCGCAAACAGGGGAGGCATGTACCGACTTTGGCGACCATGGCAGCGTAAGCTTGCGTATCGGCTTGGGAAGCCCTGACAAAGAGCTCTATTTTCCGACTGCGGCGCCGACTGTAGTTCGCGATTTGGTCGTCGTCGGCGGACTGGTCTGGGATAACCAGAAAACCGGGGAGCCGTCCGGAGTGGTACGCGCATTCAATGTCCGCACCGGCGCGCTAGTCTGGGCGTGGGACTTGGGAAATCCCGCGATTACCCGCGAGCCCCCAGAAGGGCAGAGCTATACGCCGGGTACGCCCAACGTCTGGTCGACACCGGCGTTTGACGACGCGCTGGGCCTGATCTATCTGCCCACGGGCAATGCGACACCCGACTTCTGGGGCGGCGAGAGATCTGCTGCTGACGATCGCTATTCCTCCTCCATTGTCGCGCTGGATATCGCCACGGGGCGCGAGCGCTGGCACTTCCAGACTGTTCATCACGACCGGTGGGATTACGACGTGCCGTCGCAACCGGCCCTTTACGATGTTCCGGATGGCCACGGTGGTACCTTGCCGGCCCTAATCCAGACGACCAAACGTGGTCAGATCTTCATGCTCGATCGCCGAACGGGCACGCCGATCGCCAAGGTCGAAGAGCGTCAGGTTCCCCAGGGTGGCGTGGTGGACGACCGCAGTTCGCCGACCCAACCGTATTCCGTAGGCATGCCCGCTATCGGCACTGAGCCCCTCAGCGAGAAGCGCATGTGGGGGCTGACACCGATCGATCAGTTGATCTGCCGTATCGATTTTCGCAAGGCTCGCTATGAGGGTGAGTTCACACCTCCCAGCGAGCGCCTGACGATCCAATACCCAAGCTGGTTGGGCGGCATGAATTGGGGCTCGGTCTCCGTCGCGGAAAATCTCGGCTACCTGATCGTGAACGACACCCGTGTCGCCATCTGGAATCGCATGATTCCTCGCAAAGCTTACGACGAGGCCGGTGTCAAAGGGGGCGGCCATGAGGGCAATGCTCCGCAGGCAGGTACACCATGGGGGATCGAGATGGGGCGTTTCCTGTCGCCATTGGGGATCCCCTGCCAAGAACCGCCGTACGGAACCATAAGCGCTATCGACCTGGCCACACGCAAGGTCGCATGGTCTATGCCGCTTGGCACGACGCAGGACACTGGCCCACTGGGTATAGCCACCCACCTGCCTATGCCTATCGGCATGCCGACGCGGGGTGGGCCAGTCACCACGTCGACCGGCCTGGTGTTTATCGCGGCGTCGCAGGATTTCTACATCAGGGCATTCGATGTGCGCACGGGTAAGGAGTTGTGGAAGGGACGCTTGCCAGTGGGTGCAGAAGCAACGCCGATGACGTACATCTCGCCGAAAACCGGCAGGCAATTTCTGGTCATCAGCGCGGGCGGGAACTCCGCTACGACGAAGAAGGGAGACTACGTTGTGGCATACGCACTGCCTCAGTGATGGAGGTACCTGATCGACGAATACTCCGCCTTGGTATCCGGTTACGGAAGTAGGCAAGCACCTTGATCTAAAACCGGGCTGAGGCTCAGTCCGTCAGGTAGGAGCTCAGGCTGATGAGAGATTTTCACGGTAACCAAGTTGATCAACTTAAGGGTAGGCCCGACGGTGGACAAGCCGGGAGACGATCGCTGCTCAAAGTGACTGCTGCATTGCTTGGTGCAACCTTGATACCGGGCATTTCAAGTCGAGTCATGGCGGAGCCTACAGACTCTGAAAACAAGCCCGTATCGGCTTCAGCGGGCCGATCCAGCTCGTCGATGGGCCGGTTCGAGGCCCGGCCTCAAGATGTGCAGATTCTCTTTGTGGATCTGCAGGATTCGTTGACGCATGGTAGCCGTTCAATAACCCCGGCTGCGCTTCGGAACAATGCCGGAGTGCTCGCAAAGATTGCCCGACTCCTGGGGATACCGATGACTTTCTCCCTCGTCCCTGTCAAAGGAAAACCTGGTGAGCTCATTTCGGAACTCCGGCCGTACTCGAATGCGCATAACACTTCTCAGCGCTTATTGGCTCCAAGCTTCACTGACGAGGCGATGGTTGCGAGCCTGGCGAACAACCGCCGCCAGACATTGATCATCTGTGGATTTGCGACGGAGGTAGCTGTATTGGAGTCGGCATTGGGGGCTATCAATTCAGGTTATACCGTGCACGTCCCTGTCGATGTTATCGGCAGCGCGTCTTCTCGGACGGAGTCAGCGGCACTACGCCAAATGGAGCTGGCGGGGGCGTTGCCCACATCGATCATCAGCTTGGCGGCGAAATGGTCACCCAATTTTTCCGAGGAGCCAGGGGCATCTGTGCTCGCGGCATTTTCCGAAATTCAAACTACCAACTAGGAGGCTTCCATGAAGTACCGCAGGTTAGGTAATACGGGCATGGTAGTATCTACGCTCGGTCTGGGCACCATGTATTTCGGTGACCAAACTTCAGAGAAGGATGCTTTCGATATTCTCGATGCGTATGTCGAGGCAGGTGGAAACCTGATTGATACCGCCAACGTTTACGCCGGAGGTGCTGCTGAACAGGTCGTAGGGCGATGGTTTGCCAACCGGCCGGACGAGGTCACAGGCCGTGTTGTGCTCGCTACCAAAGCACGATTTGGTACAGGCCCGGATGTTAACGATGTGGGCTTGTCTCGTCGCCATCTTCAGCGTGCGTTGGACAAGTCCCTAAAGCAACTGAACGTCGACCGGATCGATCTTTACCAAATGCATGGCTGGGATCCTTTGACCCCTGTTGAGGAGACGCTCGCGTTTTTGAATGACGCTGTCCGGTTGGGAAAAGTCAGCTATATCGGGCTTTCCAACTTCACGGGTTGGCAGTTGCAGTTGATGATATCTACTGCTAAGGCTATGGGCGTATACCTCCCTGTGACGCTTCAGGAGCAGTACAGCCTGCTCTCTCGTGAGATCGAGTGGGAAGTCATTCCGGCAGCATTGCACAACGGCATTGGCGTGTTGCCTTGGTCACCTCTGGCTGGTGGCTTCCTGACCGGCAAGTACAATCGCGGCGGCAGGCCGGACTCTGATACACGTGCGGGTTCGGACAACAAGCTATACCAATGGACGTCCGCCGAGTACGCAGACTCAGATCGCAACTGGGCGACTATTGACAAGCTCGTAGAGATCGCAGAAGAAATGGGCGTGCCGGCTTCGCAAGTCGCTTTGAGTTGGCTCTCCCATCGACCGGGTGTAACGGCGCCGATTGTTGGCGCACGTACGCTTAAGCACCTTACCGATAACCTTGGCGCTGTTGAACTGGTGCTGAGCTCGGACGCAACGTCTGCATTGGACGAGGTGAGCGTACCTGTTTCAGGTGGGTATCCCTATGGTGCGTTTGGCGTCGGCCAGCGCGCAAGATCTGTGGACTCATCAGCTCAAGCCCTCGGGGCTTTGGTTGGCAAAGGTTCTGATCACCCACTGGGGCATGCGTAACCCCAAACCCCAAATCCTGCCCCTAGCTCAGCCTCAAGGTTGAGCTAGCTTCAATATTCTGCTCTTTTCAAGGAAACCAATATGGAATTCAAACGCCCAGGATCTCAGCCATCCATGAAAGGCCCTGAAGAATGGTTCACCGGTACCGTCCGGATTGATCCATTAAATTTCCCGCCTGAACCGGCCAGGGTTTCTGTGGCCAGTGTCACGTTTGAGCCTGGCGCGCGCACTGCTTGGCATACCCACCCGCTTGGCCAGACCCTGATCGTCACGGCTGGCTGTGGTTGGACGCAATGTGAAGGGGAGCCAATCGTGGAGATTCGCGCAGGCGATGTTATTTGGTGCCCGCCTGGACACAAGCATTGGCATGGCGCTTCACCGACCACCTCAATGACCCACATAGCAGTTCAGGAAGCTTTGGACGGCAAAAACGTTGAATGGCTTGAAAAGGTTACTGATGAGCAATATGAGGTTGGCCCTACTAGAGATCTCAATGATCATAGCTGAACGAGCCCCATGAAAGACAGGACACCGTTCCCCCCTTAAGATAAGGGATAGGCAAACGGGTATGTATATGACTAACAGCAACGATAAGGGTGGCGAGCTGCTCGGCCAGGAACGCCGACGCCGTTGGAGCACCGACCAGAAGCTGGCCATGGTTCGCGAGAGCCTCGAACCCGGACAAAGTGTGTCCGTAGTGGCCCGGCGCAACGGCATCAATGCCAACCAGCTGTTCCTGTGGCGCAAGCTTTACCAGGACGGGAGCTTGTCGGCGGTCAGTGCTGGCGAGGCCGTGGTACCGGCGTCGGAACTGAGCGATGCGCTCAAGCAGATCCGAGAGTTGCAGCGGATGCTGGGCAAGAAAACGATGGAGGCCGAAGTCCTCAAAGAGGCCGTGGAGATCGCCCGGTCGCGAAAATGGATTGCGCACTCACCCTTGTTGCCGGGGGACGACCAGTGAAACTGGTCAGCGAATGTCTCGGTGTGTCGCGCTCGCAATTAACGGTTCGAATCAAGCAATCGGCATCGCCCAAAGTACGGCGACGTCGGCTCGTGAACGATACGGAGTTGGTCGCCGAGATTAAGCAGCAAGTCAGCGAGTTGCCAAGTTATGGCCACCGCCGGGTTTGGGGGTTGCTGCGCCGCGAGCGTGAAGTCCAGTTACTGGCCCCGATCAATGTGAAGCGGGTTTATCGCGTCATGCGCGATCACAATCTGTTGCTGGAACGACGCATCAAGCAGCCTGGCGTGCAGCGTCGGCATGAAGGCCGAATTGCCGTTAGTACCAGCGATACCCGCTGGTGCTCAGACGGCTTCGAGTTCCGTTGCGACGACGGTGCAAAGTTGAGCGTGACCTTCGCCCTGGACTGCTGTGATCGCGAAGCCATCGGCTGGGTCGCCAGCCCGACAGGCTACAGCGGCGATGACATACGAGACTTGATGTTGGAAAGCGTGGAGAAGCGATTTGGGGATCAATTACCGAGCACTCCAGTGCAATGGTTGAGCGATAACGGTTCGGCCTATATCGCCGAACAGACGCGTCTGTTTGCCCGTCAGATCGGCTTGCAGCCGGTGACCACACCAGTACGCAGCCCGCAAAGCAACGGCATGGCAGAGAGCTTTGTGAAGACGATCAAGCAAGATTACGTGGCGCACATGCCCAAGCCGGATCGAGAAACAGCGCTGCGCAATCTGACGATTGCCTTCGAGCATTACAACGAGCAGCATCCGCACAGCGCTTTGAAATATCGGTCGCCGCGAGAATTTAGGCGTCTGGCAGCAGCATCAATTTAACGGGGAGTTGGTGTCCGGTCTGGTAGGGGCAAGTCCAATAGCCATTGAGCTGACGTCTTAGGCGTGACGCTACTCGAACACTTTAGCGCTGCGTGCACCATTGCGGTAGAAGGCATGAATCGCCCCAGTAAAATACCCCAACTAATGCTACCGGTGTCGATAGCTTACTCACCTCGATGCCTCAGTCGCTCCTCGCTTGCTCGGTCGTGGTGCTGTAAACGCAGCGTGCGGGTTCTTAACTGGCACTATCGTCCAGTTTCAGTGCTGGCCGAGGCCGCCGAGGGCGTGACCACTCGCAACGATGAGGATCTCGCGCAAATGCTTCAACCCTTCGTCTTTATCGGAACGTGGGTGCCAAGCCATGCTCAATGTGTAGGGCGGGCACTTGAAAGGTAATTCGAATGTGTTGAGATCATGGTCATGAGATTCGAAAATCCTACCGGGGAGCGTTGCGATGAAGTCACTCTGGCTTAGGATCTTCGGGATAGTGGCGAAGCTTTCCATCACACCAACCACCTCGCGCCTCCGTCCGATATCTATCAAAATTTCGTCCATATGCCCACGTAGATTTTCTCGAATGCTTGAAACCACTAAGTGCTTCATCTGACAGTAGCTGTCGATGGTCAGAGGGGCGGTGCCTCTAGGATGGTTTTGCCGGTGTGCAGCGACAAACGCATCCTGTATCAATATCCGCGCCTTCAACCCCTGAGGAATATTTCTATCGGTGTCCAGCAGGAGATCCAAGTCCCCATTTTCCAGCGCCTCTACGGATGAAGGATACCTCGGGGCTACAAACACTATTCTCGATGCCTCGGATCCTCCGGCCCCCTTGATGATGACGTCACGAGCGAGTCGATCAAGCGCGTAATCATTTGCCGCGATTCTAAAAGTCCTCGCAGCCTTCGCGGTCTCAAGCTGACCTTGGTCGCCTGCGACCTGATTCAGCATCTCGATGATGCTTTGCAGTGAACGAGTCATTTGAGTAGCACGCGGCGTAAGCACCATTCCCCGCCCGGATTCAGCCTTGACCAGCAGTGGATCATCAAAAAGCAACTCTCAGCCTTTTGAGCTGTGCAGAAAGTGCAGGCTGAGTGATTCCAAGCTTGACAGCTGCATAGGTGATGTTGCGCTCGCTCAGGAGCACATGGAGGGATTCGAGCAGGTTTAAATCGACCTTAGGGCGTGTGGCCATAATTGCCAGTGATACCTGTATAAGCGCTGTGATTTTGACTCAGCCCTGCTCGCGGCAGAACATGTTGATGACTTTTTTACCGATCCAAAGGGCTGCGAATGAATCCTTTTGATCGGCCAATTCCATCGACATGAGATCTGCCGAAATGACTGAAGACCAAGTTCGCGATATCGCTTATTGCAGCCCATTGGGTGGGAACGTCTACCCACGTGCCCCGTTCAGGTTTGTAGACCGTGAATACCTCATCGTGACCTATCGGACGGATCCCGAGGCGCTGGCCAGGGTAATACCGGCCCCGCTCATGCCAGCCGAGCCTATCGTGAAATACGAGTTCATTAAAATGCCCGATTCCAGCGGGCTGGGTGATTACGTTGAGTCAGGGCAGGTGATTCCGGTGACATTCGAAGGTAAGCCAGGTAGCTACACCCACCGGATGTTTCTCAATAACACCCCAGCTGTATTTTCGGGGCGCGAACTGTACGGGTTCCCTGAAACACTGGCGCAGCCGAAGTTTGAGAGTAACCGTCCGGCCAGCACCCTCTGCTGAGGGCCTCCAAAATTGGCCAAGATAGTGGACACCATTTTTTAGTGGACACTATCTTGGATACAGTTGCCCCCGTTCGTCGAACCGGCCGCCGCCCTAACTTCTCGCTGGCGTTCAAACGCCAAGTCGTCGAGGCCACCTTCCAGCCTGGCGCCTCCGTATCGTTGATCGCTCGTGAGCATGACGTCAATGCCAACTTGGTCTTTCGCTGGCGGCATCAATATCAGGAAGGAGCATTCGGCGCCGTCAGCCAGAGCACAACGCTTTTGCCCGTCCAGGTGATCGAGGCGCCAATGGATTTACCGCAAGTCATTCAGCCACCGCCAGAGTGTCATTCCGTGATCGTTGTTGAGGCGGGAAAAGCCAAGCTGCGCATCACTGGCACGCCTGACCCACATACCCTGCAAATCATCCTGCAGAAGTTACTGCGATGATTGCTCCTCCCGCTGGAACCCGCATCTGGATCGCTGCTGGCGTCACGGACATGCGCCGTGGCTTCGACGGTTTAGCAGCATTGGTGCAGACTCAGCTTGAAGCCGATCCGTTCTCCGGTCAGATTTTCGCGTTTCGCGGACGGCGCGGTGACCGGATCAAATTGCTATGGTGGGACGGCGACGGGTTGTGCCTGTTTTGCAAACGGCTGGAACAAGGGCGCTTCATCTGGCCGCAAGCAACCAGCGGCAGCGTGTCGCTGACGGCTGCGCAGTTGTCGATGCTTTTGGAAGGCATTGATTGGCGCAGGCCAATTCGTTCAGCACCCGTCCTCGCGGTCTGACTTGCCACGCTGAAAAAATCCCAAGTAACATTCGGTCATGACTCTCGCGACCGACTCCCTGCCTAACGATCTTCAAGCATTGAAGGCTCTGGTCTCTGCCCAGCGGGCAGAGATTGAGCGTTTGAAAATGATGATCGCCAAGCTGCGTCGTATGCAGTTCGGTCGCAGCTCCGAGCAACTGGACGCGATGATCGATCAGCTCCAACTGAGTCTTGAAGAGTTGCAAGTCAGTCAGACTGAACTGACGCCGCCACCCGAACCGCCACCTCGCCCTGTCTCTCGGCGCAAGCCGTTACCTGAACACCTACCTCGCGAAACTCACGTCTATCAGCCCGAGTCGCAATGCACTGGCTGCGGTGGGAAGGTTCGCCATTTGGGTGAGGATGTGTCCGAAGTGCTGGAGTACGTTCCGGCACGTTTCAAAGTGATCCGCCATGTTCGCCCCAAGTGGGTTTGCCGCTGCTGCGAACACATCGCTCAGGTACCGGCACCGAGTCGGCCGATAGCCCGAGGCCTTGCAGGCCCTGGGCTATTGGCCCACGTGCTGGTCTCCAAATTTGTTGACCATTTGCCGCTGTATCGGCAATCCGAGATTTACGCCCGTGAGGGCGTGGAGCTGGAGCGCTCAACTCTGGCCGACTGGGTCGGCCAGAGCAGCCAATTGCTCAGGCCGCTGATCAACGCCCTTGAGCATCATGTGATGAGCGGTCATAAAATCCATGCCGACGACACGCCGATTGGCGTGCTCGCGCCAGGCAACGGCAAAACCAAAACGGCTCGCCTATGGACGTACGTTCGGGACGACCGACCTGCCGGTTACGCGACGCCGGCGGCTGTATGGTTTGCCTACTCGCCGGATCGCAAGGGGCAACATCCCCGCGCTCATCTCAAGGGCTTCAGCGGGATTTTGCAAGCTGACGGCTACGCCGGCTTTGCTCAGCTGTATGCGACAGGCACCATTCAGGAAGCCGCCTGTTGGGCTCACGCCCGCCGCAAATTTTACGATGTCTACAAAGACCAGGCCTCACCACTTGCCAGCGAGGCGCTGCAAAGGATTGCGGCCCTGTATGCCATCGAGAGCGAGATCAGAGGACAGCCGCCAGATCAAAGAAAAGCGGTTCGGCAAAGCCGAGCAAGTCCGCTGCTGGAACAACTACACGCATGGCTTAACCAGACGCTGACTCAACTGTCGAAAAAATCGACATTGGCCGGTGCAATCCTCTATGCCCTCAACCGGTGGCAGGCGTTGACGCGTTACTGCGATGACGGCCGAATCGAAATCGACAACAACGCCGCCGAACGGGCGCTACGCGCCGTCGCGCTGGGCCGCAAAAACTACCTGTTTGCCGGTTCCGATGCTGGCGGAGAACGAGCGGCTGCGATTTACAGCCTGGTCGGTTCGGCCAAGCTAAACGGGTTGAACCCACAGGCGTATCTAACCTATGTGCTTGAGCACATTGCCGAGCACCCGATCAATCGGGTGAGCGAGTTGCTGCCTTGGAACATGTCCTTGAACCACACCGAACACTGCGAGGCCGCCTGATTCATGGTTAAAACTGTCCGTTTACCCAAACCCGCCCCCGACCTGTTGCTGCTGCACATTGAGCTGAAGTGGATCACTCCGACGATCTGGCGTCGGTTCGCGGTGCCTGAAAATATTACCTTGGGCAAGCTGCATCATGTCATCCAGGTCGTGATGGGCTGGAGTGATAGCCATCTGCATGAGTTTGAAATTGCCGGCGAGCGTTATGGTATGCCCGATCCCGATGGCTGGGGGCCGACGGTTAACCCGGAAGCTCGTAAAACGCTGATCAGGGCGCTGAGTGGTAAGCGGACATTTAATTATCTCTATGACTTTGGTGACAGCTGGCATCACAGTATCAAGGTCGAAAAAACGTTACCCGCTATTGCCTGTCCTCAGGTTCCGTATTGCATCGACGGCGCCAATGCGTGCCCCCCGGAAGACGTGGGTGGCGGGCCTGGTTACGAGGATTTCCTGGAGGCGATGGCCAACCCCGATCATCCGGAGCATGACGCAATGGTTGAATGGCATGGCGATGCTTTTGATCCAGCAGCATTTGAGTGCGAGCGCGTGAATCAGTGGTTTAAACGGATCAAGGTTTGAGTTGCAAGGCGGTGTAGCTCGGACGCTTACGTTTGAGATGCGCAGCGACACGTTGGTCGGGACGCTGGACTACGAAGGCGAGCGCATAGCGACCTGCACCATGGCCTACAAACATCAGCACTGGATCCTGCGGACATTGAGCAGTCACTGCGCCAACCGGTGTTTCTAGTGAAAGTGATTCCCCACGTGGATGGCACTCAGCGCGTGCTGGAACTGGTCAACTGCAAGATTGGCCGAGTAAAAGTACGGGAAGCATGGTCGGGGCGCGCCTCGCTTCTATTGAATCCTCACTGCTTCTCGGACATGCACGAGCTGCCGGTAATGGAAGTGCTTTCCGCAGTGCATTTCGTAGCAGATCTCAGCATTGAGAATGGTGAAGTCGTCCACAATGATCTGGCGTCCTGAGGGCATAAAGACATGACTCGCAAAATTGAAACGGTCAGCGTCGTCGGTGCCGGTGTCATCGGTGCGAGCTGGGCTGCACTGTTTTTGGCACACGGCTATAAGGTCATTGTTACGGATCCTGCGCCAGGCGCAGAGAAGGCCTTGCATTCGGCGATCGCGCACGCATGGCCGTCACTGATCGAGTTAGCGGGCGCTCCCAGCGATTGTACCATGGCTAATATTGCCTTCACTTTGAACCTTTCGGAGGCAGTGAATAAAGCGGACTTCATTCAAGAAAACGGCCCCGAGAATCTTGATTGGAAACTGGATTTGTACGCTGAACTGGATGAGCTGGCCCCTGCACATACCATCATTTCCTCAAGCTCCTCGGGGTTGCGTATAGGAGACATGGACTTGCCCCTACCAAACCAGACACCAACTCCCCGTTAAATTGATGCTGCTGCCAAACGCCTAAACTCTCTCGGCGACCGATATTTCAAGGCGCTGTGAGGATGCTGCTCGTTGTAATGCTCGAAGGCAATCGTCAAATTGCACAGCGCGGTTTCTCGATCCGGTTTAGGCATGTGCGCCACGTAATCACGCTTGATCGTCTTCACGAAGCTCTCTGCCATGCCGTTACTTTGCGGGCTGCGTACCGGTGTGGTCACCGGCTGCAAGCCGATCTGGCGAGCAAACAGACGCGTCTGCTCGGCGATATAGGCCGAACCGTTATCGCTCAACCATTGGACGGGCGTGCTCGGTAGTTGATCGCCAAATCGCTTCTCCACGCTTTCCAGCATCAAGTCTCGGATGTCGTCACCGCTGTAGCCCGTCGGGCTGGCGACCCAGCTGATGGCTTCGCGGTCACAGCAGTCCAGGGCAAAAGTCACGCTCAACTTCGCACCGTCGTCGCAGCGAAACTCGAAGCCGTCCGAGCACCAGCGCGTATCGCTGGTCGTAACGGCAATTCGGCCTTCATGCCGGCGTTGCACGCCAGGTTGCTTGATGCGGCGTTCCAGCAATAGATTGTGGTCGCGCATGACACGGTAAACCCGTTTCACATTGATCGGGGCCAATGACTGGACTTCACGCTCGCGGCGCAACAAGCCCCAAACACGACGGTAGCCATAGCTCGGCAACTCGCTGACTTGCCGCTTAACCTCAGCGACCAACTCCGTATCGTTCACCAGCCGACGTCGCCGTACTTTGGGCGATACCGATTGCTTGATTCGAACCGTTAATTGCGAGCGCGACACACCGAGACATTCGCTGACCAGTTTCACTGGTCGTCCCCCGGCAACAAGGGTGAGTGCGCAATCCATTTTCGCGACCGGGCGATCTCCACGGCCTCTTTGAGGACTTCGGCCTCCATCGTTTTCTTGCCCAGCATCCGCTGCAACTCTCGGATCTGCTTGAGCGCATCGCTCAGTTCCGACGCCGGTACCACGGCCTCGCCAGCACTGACCGCCGACAAGCTCCCGTCCTGGTAAAGCTTGCGCCACAGGAACAGCTGGTTGGCATTGATGCCGTTGCGCCGGGCCACTACGGACACACTTTGTCCGGGTTCGAGGCTCTCGCGAACCATGGCCAGCTTCTGGTCGGTGCTCCAACGGCGTCGGCGTTCCTGGCCGAGCAGCTCGCCACCCTTATCGTTGCTGTTAGTCATATACATACCCGTTTGCCTATCCCTTATCTTAAGGGGGGAACGGTGTCCTGTCTTTCATGGGGCTCGTTCAAGACATCCAGGCAACTTATCAGCGCCACCCCGAACGTACACTGATTGGTCACCCGTTCAACCCCCCTCATCTACTCCCGTTGGTCGAGCTGGTCGGTGGCCCCAAGACGTCCGAGGCAACCATCAACGCCGCACGGGATTTTTACGAGGCCATGGGTAAGAAAAACATTGTGCTTCGTAAGCAAATCGTCGGCCACGTAGCAAACAGACTCCAGGCAGCACTCTTTCGCGAGGTCACCCATTTGGTCAAAGAGGGCGTGGTTTCAGTGGAAGATGCGGATGCCGCTGTGCGTTTTGGCCCAGGTCTGCGGTGGAGCGTAATGGGCCAGTGTCTTCTTTACCATCTCGGCGCCGGAGACCAGGGGCTGGATAAGTTTTTGGATAAATTTGCACCCTCTATCAATAGTTGGTGGGCTGATCTAGGTACTCCAGTGCTTGATCAGGAAACCAGAGCCGTTTTGTCTGCGGGCGTCAGGAAAGAGGCAGGATCGCGAAGCCTCGCTGATTGGGTCGCCTGGAGAGACAGGATGCTCATTTCGCGGCTGAGGGCAGATTGAATCATTACGACTTTTCGAATGTTTGGCAGGAGCAGTAATCGTAGAACCCTTTACCGGTTTTCCTGCCTAGCAGCTCGGCTGCAACCATTTCCCTCAGGAGCGGTGCGGCCCGGTATTTGTCGTGCCCGAACCCCTCTTGAAACGACTCCATAATCGCGAGCATCGTATCCAGTCCAATGAGGTCTGCGAGTGCGAGCGGGCCTATCGGTTGGTTGCATCCGAGCTGCATGCCGGCATCGATTTCCTGTGCCGAGGACAGGCCTTCCTCTAATACGAAAATCGCTTCGTTGATCATTGGAATTAGTATTCGATTCACAACGAATCCGGGTCGGTTGCTTGCGTTAATCGCTGTCTTCTCAAGCTTCTCTGCCAACCTCCATCACACGCTCATGGCAGGCGTCCGAAGTCCGGAGCCCCCGAATGACCTCTACCAGCCTCATCATCGGTACCGGATTGAAAAAGTGCAGGCCTATGAATCGCTCCGGATGATCAATAGCAGCAGCCAACTGCGTTACCGAAAGTGAGGAGGTATTCGTGGCAATAACGCACTCACAATCAATATATGTCGCGATCTGGTTGAGCACTCGAACTTTCAGCTCTAAACTTTCTGTCGCAGCTTCAATAGCCATGGCTACTTGAGACAAAATCTCATAATCGGTGCTCGGCTGGATTCGCGCATAGGCGTCGTCAGCAATTTGCTGGGTTAGTGCCTGCTTCGCTACTTGCCGATCAAGATTCTTACGCAGTGTGCTCAAGCCCCGATCCACAGCGGCCTGGCTGATATCCAACAGGAAAACATCGTACCCTGCGACGGCACACACCTGAGCGATACCGTTTCCCATGGTTCCGGCGCCGATCACGCCTATAGCTTTTGATTTCAAGGTGGGTGTACTCCCGGGAAGATGGTTCAGTCTCCTGAACTAATGCCGATTAGTCGCCTTTCGCATCAACCAGCACGGCCATCAAAAGCGCATCCACTTCGCCTCTGTTGACCCAACCGTGGTTGGTGCCTCGTTGGATGACGACGTCGAATGGATTCATGTCCACTTCTGCATCATCGAGTATGAGTGTGATAGAACCCTGGAGAAGGATGATGTAGTCCGTGGTGGCGCTTCTGTGCATGCCAGGGCCCCGACGCGTGTCTGGCTGAACATGCGAGGCGTTCATTCTGGCAAACAAGTCGCTCCATGCCTTCGCTATTTCATCGGGGCTTAGATGCGCCGTGCTGGATTCAGGGGGGATCTGAAAGAAACGAAAAACAGTCCCGAAGACGGGGGGCTCCAGTGAATTGGACTGCTCACCGCGATCAATCCTGAGGTCATGGTCGTGGGGTGTTTTGCCAGTAGTCCACAGTTCGGTCAACCCACCGATGACATGAGTGGCAGGGCCGTCGATAAAGACGGAGGAACGACCGTTTGCGTCATCAAAGGTGATAATGCGTCGAACCGGTATGAGCATGGGAAGGCACTCTTATTTTTTGACTGGGCCATTTGGTTTGTAGACCTCTTGGGATCTGCCTTGCGTCATACTACGAATCCCATCCGGTAAATACGAGGTCTCCAGTGACACCAAAGGGGTCTGAAGTGGACACGTGTTTTTACCTCGTTTCATCTCGCAATTGGCGGGGGGTTTTGCCCGTCCAGCGTTTGAAGGCGCGACGGAAATTGGTGCTGTCGCTGAAACCCAACTTTGCTGCAATATCCTCTGTGCTCATTTTCGTCGTTTGTAGATACTCGATGGCCAGGCTACTGCGGACGTCATCCAGGATCGCTCCGTAGTCCGTATCTTCCGCCAGCAACTTTCGCCGCAGCGTCCGGGTAGTCAGCTGCATATGCACAGCTATTTGTCCCATGGTCGGAAACTGGCTAGGGGTCAACATCATCAGTTGGTAGACCTCTCCGGCCACTCCCCTGGAGGTCTTCGCCCTCCCGATCAATCGGTCACACGTTTCCTGGAGCATAGTGCGGGTCAATCGATTTGCGAGCTGGGGCGCCTGGGACAAAATGGCTCGCGGGTAGTGAAGTTCGGTTGCCTGAGCGTCGAACACACACTCACAGCCCAGGAATCGCTCATACCTGGCTTTGTCAGCCGGAGTGGGGAATGTGAATAGCGCCCTGACCGGTGTGCACTCATTGCCAGCAGCGTCCCTGAGGTGAGTGACGTGCTGGGCCATCTGCTGGCGGATAAGGAACTCTCGGGTCTCTGCACTCATCAGGTGGTGATAGAGTTCTGTGAACTCCCAGATGGCTGCGTCTTCTTCCTCACGCCAACTGATGAGCACGGTGGGCGTAGCCAGAACGTGATATTTCACGCCAAAGTCGAAAAAGTCGCGCAAGGTCAAACTACACATCAGTGCGTAGCCATACATCCCATACGCCGAGAGATGCATTCGTGACCCCACTTGGAAAGCCGTGGAGGCGTCGGCTGAAGCCCTGATGACATTGTCACAGGCCTCGATGTACTGATGAATCGATGTGAGTGTGTTGGGATCGTTGATCTGATTTGCGTCGAGCTGTGTGCCCATTAAAACCACGTCGGGGGTTATGCCTTGATCTGCCACCGTTTCGACCAGCGTGGCGATCTTGTAAGGAGCAAAGATTTTCTGATTTAGGAAAACCTGATTCGGTGCAGGCATGGGCGAGTCCATTTTTGTAGGTGTCCGATTAAGACTGGCAGCTGTCCTTTCAAAACCTTACCAGTTTATGGACTCGCTCGTAGTATGACTCCAACAAGAAAGCCCAACGGGCTCGATAAAAACGGAGTCATCATGCAAAAAATCCTTAACGCCTGTGTCATCGGTGCGGGGCTGATGGGGCATGGCATTGCACAAGTCTTTGCCCTGGCTGGTCACAAGGTCATCCTCCATGACCCTGATCGGGCGATCCTCGACGTTGCTCCCCAACGCATTGCCCACAACCTTGATCAGATGGGGCTCGCCTCCGCATCTGTTCTTGCCAATATCTCTCTAGTTAGCGACTTGAAGGCTGCTGTTGCAGGCGCCGATATCATTATCGAAGCCGCGCCTGAACGGCTTGAACTGAAGCAAAAGCTGTTTGCTGAGGTGGCTGAATTCGCGCCCAGCCATGCGATCTTAGCGAGCAATACATCTGTCATCCCGATCACTGCAATTGGCGAACTGCTCGAAATGGATGCACGGGCTCGCCTGGTTGGAACGCACTGGTGGAATCCCCCCCATCTTGTCCCTCTTGTCGAAGTCGTACGCACCGAGTACACCTCCGCACAGGTATTTGACTCTACTTTTGAGCTTCTTCAGAGCCTGGGCAAGTCCCCCGTAAAAGTAAACCGCGATGTCGCAGGCTTTATCGGCAATCGGCTTCAGCACGCGATGTGGAGAGAGGCAATCTCGCTAGTTTCTCAAGGCGTCTGCGATGCGCAAACCATCGATACCGTAGTTAAGCAAAGCTTCGGTATGCGCATGCCATTCCTCGGCCCAATGGAAAACGCTGATCTGGTAGGGCTTCAGCTCACCCAGCTAGTACACCATGTAATCTTTCCTGATTTGTGCAACGACCAAGCACCTAATCCCCTACTGGAAACGCTCCTTTCCCAAGGTCGTGAGGGGATGCGCACGGGCCAAGGACTTCGTTCCTGGACTCCGGAGCAAGCCGACCAGGTTCGTATGCAGTTGGCGTTGCGACTCATTGAGTCCATCAATACGCCTGCCCTTAAAACGCTAGTGGTTGAGTCCGTATGATGACCAATAAGAATCGCAAGATCATCATCACCTGTGCTGTAACAGGTGCTATGCACACTCCGACCCTGTCGGAATATCTGCCAATCACGCCGGAGCAGATTGCTCAGCAGGCGATTGAGGCCGTTGAGGCCGGGGCCTCCATTGTGCATCTGCATGCTCGCGACCCGATTGATGGCCGGCCCTCGCCAGACCCTGCATTGTTCGATCAATTTGTTCCCGAAATCGCGCGTCAGACCGGCGCGGTGATCAACATTACTACCGGTGGCAGTACCCGTATGTCGTTGCAGGAGCGACTGGCCTACCCACTGCGTGCACGACCCGAGATGTGCTCGCTGAATATGGGCTCCATGAATTTCTCCATTCATCCCATCGCACGCAAAATCGACCATTGGCAGCATGAATGGGAAAAGCCTTATGTCGAAGGCATGGAGGATTTGATTTTTCGAAACACCTTTAAGGACATCAAGCACATTATGCAGGACTTGGGTGAGTCCGGAACCCGGTTCGAGCTGGAGTGCTATGACGTTGGCCACCTGTACAACCTTGCGTATTTCGTCGAAGAAGGGCTGATCAAACCGCCATTCTTTATTCAGTCCATATACGGCATTCTGGGCGGCCTCGGCCCCGACCCAGAAAACCTGGCCATGATCCGGGGTGTTGCTGACCGCCTGTTTGGTCGTAGCAGCTATGAGTTCTCGATCTTGGGAGCAGGTCGCCATCAGATGTCACTGTTGACCGTCGGCGCGATTATGGGCGGTCATGTTCGTGTTGGCTTGGAAGACAGTATTTATCTGGAAAAAGGCGTGAAGGCCAAGACCAACGCTGAGCAAGTCAGGAAAATCCGTCGGATCCTCGAAGAGCTGTCGTACGAGATCGCAACCCCTGATGAAGCACGTCAGATTCTGGGCTTGAAAGGGGCCAGCAACGTGGGTTTCTAAGCCTGCGGTCGCGACTGTGTACGTTCCACGCTGGAAGCATTGGGGACTATGGTTAGAGTCCTTGAGTGTTTCCAACTACCTAAAACAATAATAATTATCGCGAGGATTGACCATGGCAAATCTCGGATCACTTTTGGGAGTTTCCCCAGACCTTCATTCGTTGGATGAAAGCCTCAAGGCCGAAAACTCTGTTTACCGAAAAATCACCTACCGTCTCGTTCCACTGCTGTTCTTGGCTTATCTACTGGCCTTCCTTGACCGAATCAATGTCGGTTACGCCAAGCTGCAAATGAGTACTGACCTTGGCTTTTCCGAAGCCGTCTATGGGCTCGGCGCAGGAATTTTCTTCATCAGCTACCTGCTGTTCGAGGTGCCTAGTAACCTGTGGCTTGAGCGCATCGGAGTTCGAATCACCATGCTCCGGATCATGGTGCTCTGGGGATTGGTGTCAGCATCTACGATGCTGGTAAAGACGCCTGAGCAGTTTTATCTTGTCAGGCTCTTGCTGGGTATCTGCGAAGCCGGTTTCTTTCCAGGCATCATTCTGTACCTCACCTACTGGTTTCCAAGCACTCGACGCGGGAAGGTTACAGGCCAATTCATGTTTGCCATCCCGGTAGCAGGTATCATCGGCGGCCCGATTTCGGGTTGGATCATGTCATCGATGAATGGGGTGCACGAACTGGAGGGCTGGCAATGGATGTTCCTGATCGAAGGGCTGCCGACCATAGTGATCGGATGTCTCTGCTACTTGTTGTTAGCCAATCGTCCAGCAGATGCAAAATGGCTGAGCGCCGACGAAAAGCAGATTGTCATCAAAGCGATGGCAAGAGATACCGATCCATCTAGTGCTAATGGTCATGTCGGAGTGTTGACCAAGCTGCGTCTGGCCCTGAGTGATATCAAGGTCTGGCTGCTCGCGTTCATTTACTTTACAACCGCATGCGCGAATTACACCTTCACGTTTTGGATGCCTACGATCATCAAAGGGCTGGGTGTAACAGAGGTTTCCCACATCGGGGTTCTGTCAGCAATCCCCTACATCTTTGCTGCCTTAGGTGTGTTGTTCATCTCGGCCAGTTCGGATCGGCGGAGGGAGCGTCGATGGCATGTTGGCGGCTCATTGATACTTGGCGCAATCGGCCTCGCCATTACGCCTTTTTTGAATAACTCGCTGGTGGCAACCCTCGCGGTCTTGAGTATTGTTGGCTTTTTTCAGTTCGGTGCCGGCATCGCCTATTGGGCGATACCCTCTACGTATTTGAACAATGCGACTGCGGCGGTAGGGATCAGTCTAGTCAGTTCGATTGGCGTTATCGGTGGCTTCGTCAGCCCTGCTTTGCTCGGCTTTATTAAGGATCTGACAGGCAGCTTGGATAACGGCATATACACTATCGCACTGCTCATGCTCGCAGGCGGCTTAGCTATATTGCTTGCATTGCCTCCAACCGCTGTCAGGGTGGGACATCGTTGATCGCTCAAACTCCTGCGCCCGGCTGATGCTTGGCCAACGGTGCACACCACCGAGCTCTATTGGCAACCTTGAAATTTTCGATCATTTCAAGACTAAGCATGAAAGGCTTTCGTATGAAAATCATAGATATTGCGGGCCCACCACTCTCTATATTCATAGAGGTCGTAGAGGAAGGCGACTGTATTGCCATTGTCGGCAACCGACGGCCTTCCTTGAAGAGAAGTTCTACGGCTGCCTCAACTTCTGGCGAGGTGCTGCACGGGGTGAGCATCCATTCGGAGATGTCAGTCGACTTGGACGGCGAGATTGAGGCATTATTCAATTCGCTGAAGTGACTTTGCTGGTAACCCAGCTTAGCTTGCCCATCGAGGGTGGGCTTCAGTGATTAGCCGATCGCTTTCGCGATATCGGTCTTTGGTGGCTGGCCGTGTACACCCAATAATAATAGAATGATATTTTAAGATTTAAATAGACGTGACTGTAATGAGCTTGATCGTCAATGTGATCGGGAGCTACCTGAGCGCTGGTATATCTCCGTATTATTGTCAAGTGATCCATTACGCTACATGATGCAGTGGCTCCCTCACCGCCGTGGCTGTGCGTAACCAGTCGTTTACAAGGCTGGACAAATTACCCTCTCGGCATCTGAGGGTCGCCAATTGCGGCAGTACGCATAACAGCAGTATCGAGTGACATCAAAGATTGAGCACAACACATACCTGCTCCTCCGAGCTCAATTGATCGACTAACGAAAGCGCTCGTCCTCCTCGGACATCAAGAGCGTAGTAGCCTGTTTTTAAGATGGATTTTCCCGTTTAAGACGGCTGATCCGGGCGTCCAGCTCTGAATTTTCTGCTGTTTGGGTGTCAGCGCTTTGCTGGTCGGTGTGGCACCGCCTCGTTCCTGCTAGAGATGGTTGACCCAACGTCGCAGGGCCGATTCTACCAACCCGAGCGACTGGGCTGCATTAGTGTGGCTGTAGCCCTGGTCAAGCACCAGGCCGGCAGCTTCGCGCTTGAATTCAGGGGTGATGGTACGTCTTTGTCTGCTCATCAAACACCTCTATGTGGCGATCATTTTTGCCTAAAAAGGTGCCCGGGGTTAGTAGACCACTACATTGCCGCGCTCATCCAGGCGGCAATCATGGTGAACAAAATCAGTTTCAGGCTCATCCGTTCCCCCTGTGTTTCATGCATCTTTTTGGCCAGCCTCATGGCTCACCTGAGATTTGTCCTGTGCTGATTTTGGAGCGATCAGTGTGGAGCAGGTTCATCGTTTATCGGCGCTGGACGATGGGTTGCTGGGCTCTTGCGGGCGATCACGGATGGCGGAGGCCTACTCGGACATTGCGGATCTTCGATGAAGCCGCGCCCCTCGCAACACGTTCAATCTTCCCGAAAATAGAAGCGGTCGCAGCACGGCAAACATATAGAGTGAAGATCGAGAAGTGTTCCTTCTGCCAAAGGTCAACGTAAACCGCCATGTTCTCCTGCTCCAATGCCACCTGAGACGCGTCCAGCACACCTCGATAGACGTCCGGATCATCAATACGGACACTCCACTTGCCGTTGATCATGCGAGCCGTTTCCACCAGCGTCAGGCGTTGACCCACGTGAGTGTGGATGTAGCGATCGCGCAGTACACCATAAGGCGCATACGTTCGAGTCATGAGAGGTACTCGCCGTCCTTCTCCTAAATCTGTGCAAAGGTTTCCATTGGATCAGGTCTGCCGCTTTGACCATGCAAAAAGTACCTGCTCCCACGCAGGCTTCCGACCCGAGCGCCCGCATCGTTGTAAACATCATACTCGGATGCCGGATGCCTCCGCTCCTGAGGCTCCTCCCCGACGAAATGGCTAAATGCGGCCTGTGCCATTTCCACCATGTCGAATCGCTCCAGCGGGTCAATGCCGTTGCATGCCTCCAGCTTGTCGGCGTAGCGCACCAGATAGCGATACTGGGCTCCTAGGTTTTGCTAGGCGGAGCAAGAATCCAGACTCGCCTCCATTGCGCCAGCGCTTTGGCGATCCGGCCCGCATCCATAAAAGCATCCAAAAATAGTACTGTTGTTATATACAGCACAGCTTTTTCGAAGCTTCGCAACCTAACCTTGCGGAGAACCCGAACGGTTGTTGCGGCTAGGCTCATTCGTCGGATTTCCACAGGGAGCTCACTCTTTGATACGCCTTGATTGCGTGGCCACTATGAGCTGATAGCCAGAAGCACAAACTCTGCGGAGTGGACGGGCAGAAGTGATCCGAGGGATTGGGACGCTCGGCGGCGTATCCCACTGACCTGCGGATACAAAAAACCATGCGTACGTCGCTGCACCGAATGTTCAATATAATCAGAAATTTAATAGCACAAAGCCATGTCGTGTCTAAGGAGTCAGCTAAAAATTTACCTCGGGAAATTTGACACCGTTTAATGGTCGTGCTAATCCTTTGATCCTCGATACACTTGAAACCTCATATCTTTTAGTTGTCATGCCAATTTACCCACGAAAGGAAGCAGTGGAATGGATACCAACGGCTGGGATATTGTATTTGCAGCAGATATTGGAGTTATCAATAAGTCACTGCAAAGCAACACAGCATCGTTAATCGAAAATTTCGATTTCAACGAGCAAGGTTATGACGCTAAAGGCACCTTCGGCACCTGGTCTATTGCGGCTGGAGGCTCGGGGAAAAACCTTGCGCTGAATATCGAATTGAAGTCGAGTCTCTTAACGCCACCTGGGCAATCATCGATCGATATTTCAGGGTTAATTGTCCAGCTTGGCGTGGCACTTCAGTTGTTGCCCTCCCCATCTTCACCTGGAGGGCAAACACTAACTTTCAATTTTAAATCTGTTGGCGGCAGTCCGAGCCCGGATAACGGTGTTGTTAGTCCTAACGGCGTGATTGATCCTGATCACAGGCTCACGCCCCTGCAAGAAAGAGTGGTGGCCATTGCCGTTGCCACCTGTCTAGTGAACAATGCTTCCAAAGTTTCCTATGTATTCGCTAACATTACGCCTTCCGGTGCGAATGCTACTCCTTGGCTGATGCCACATCAGTCCTCCTATTGCTATGCGCCGGCGACAGGCGAGGGTGCCTCGCTCGCTATCCTGAGCATGACGTCGGACGGCCCCAGTAACGCTCCTCTCAAGGTCGACCATTCTCTCCTTTGCCAACCCGGCGATGCGGGATTGGCCATCGCACCTTGGATTTTCCTGCGCAATGTGTTCGTGCCAGGTCTCGCAAACGCATGGGGGGTCGCAGCATCGTTGTTTTCCGTAGACAACGTTGGCCATCTTTCCAATAACGGTACCATTGGACTTCCCTCGGTCAGCAAAGCAGGTGAAACCTACTATCCCAAGATCAATTCTCTGACAGCGTCGGTGCAGGCTGATCATGTGGCTCTGAGTGTGTCGGGCAGCTGCGACATGGGGATGAATATCTCAATGACGTTCAACGGTAGTTCGAATATTGGAATTCAGTTTGACCCTATATCACAGAAAATCTCGATGACGGTGTTGGGTACTCCGACGTTTTCAAAAAACGTCGATATTCCTTGGTACGATCATCTTCTGGACATCATATCGGTAGGGGTTGCTGAAATTGTTCTTCAGGTCACTACTAATGTGATCGGAAATGAATTGGGTAACGGTATATCCCAGATGACAGGTGCTTCGAATATATCGAGCGCATCGTCAAATATTGTCAGCTGGGGTGGTCGTGGAGGCTTTTCCCCCAATACGGCAGGGTTGTCGGGTGCCTTGTGGTTGAAAGGGCCTGTTAAATAAGATCAGTTTCGTCTTGTTTGTTGTTTGCATCCTTGATAAACCTTGTATGTGTTTGCATCTTGTATGCGTTGATATCTATTTCAACAGGAGGTTGTTATGGGAAATACATATGTCGATACAAATGGGTGGGACTGTGTGTCCGCAATAAAGTACTCCGATGTCAACAAGGCAATCATCAATCAGAAGTCCTCGCCTACAACTTTCAGTCAGGCAGCTCCAGACGGTCAGGCGGCAGTTTCCGGCACTTTTGGAGACTGGTTGCTGACGCTGGGAGGCGCCGGGAAAAACATCTACATGAGTGTCCCGATCAAGTCGGGCACATTCAAGATGGGGACGGAGGAGATTGCTTTGAACCCCTGCACCGCGACCATCGAGGTACATGCACAGTTTTTACCTCAACCTACTGATACGGCGAAAAAGAATCTGGTGCTCGTGACTGACAGCGCTTCATCACCAGCGGTCACCGTGAGCAGCGTGTTGCCGGCCCAGACCGATTACTTGGCCAATGCGGTATTGAGCCAATTGCTGGGCGCCTGGTTCAACGCGAACCTTCAAGAATTCAACCACGTATTTGCCGTGGCTGACTTCAATGCTCAGCTCGACACCGGGCTTGAATGGCTGACGCCGTCACTCCTGGGATACGCGGTTGCAGAGCCTGAGTTGAACCCTACTCTGGAGAACTCCGTCTTCGGGGTGCTTACGTTAATAGATGGCTCGACGGATACGAGCGGGCTGTCCTTGCAGGTCTCTCCCTTCTCCATCCCGGATAAATCAGACGCAGGGTTTCTGCTATCCCCTCAGGTGTGTCTGACCCACATGATTCTTGCGAGTACGCCGCTGATGTTCAAGGGTATTACCGATACCCCGCCATCGCAGAATTTCAAAATCGACGCGTCGGGCACTCGTATCATCAACACCAACGATCTGACCCTTGTTCCTACGAAGCTGGAAAACGGAAAGGTCGTGACCCCAACAGTGTCAGCCTCTAACTTCACGTTGCAGATTGACACCACGGAACTAGTGATCAACATCAGCGATATGCAGTTCGAGTTCAGCCCTGGCATCAACGTGCATCTCAACTATGAGGGACGACAGACTCTCAACTACGACGCCGAGCACGACATCCTTGGGTTGACCGTGTCCACCCAAAGTGGGTCGGGGTCGGTGGTCGTCAGTGAAGGCTTTCAGATTGCCAATATCGTCTTGGGTGTTGTTGCGATTGTCACCGCCATCGTCGGTGGTGTCGGGGGCGCCATTTCCAAGGCGGCCACGTCTGCAGTCACCAGTGCTACCGAAGCTGCAGTGACCACTGCCGAAGCGGAGGGGGAGGCAGCGACCGCGACCGTGTCGATTCTCAAAGGCATCATTTCTGGTACACCCCAAGAAATGTCTCAGCTGGGCGGTCGATTCGCGATGATTGCCAAGTGCGCGATGCTGGGGTCGTTCTTGACGGGAACGCCCGCCGCCATCATGGGGATCGTCGATGCGGTGGCCAATCTTAAGTACGACGAAATGCCGAAGATCTCTGACTTGACCAATAATGCCATTGGTAAGGCGGTGGTTTGGCCTGCCGGCACGCCTTCGTTCAAGCTCGCGTCCGCTCAACTGAACGGTTCCTGCCAGTTTGGGTTGACCTACTCGGGAGCCTGATCATATGGCCGATCTCTCTTCGACAGATATCGCCAGCACCTTCGGATGGGATACCGTTTTCGGTATCCACATCCGGGAGGTGAATCGCGCGATCATCAAGGCAGGAAGCTCACCAAGCGCATTTAAGGTGGATGATGTTCAGGACGACGTCCACGTGACAGGCACGTTCGACCCGTGGCAGGTGACGACCGGCGGGGATGGAGATCTCATTCGACTGTCGATTCCGATCAGCTCGATGAACCTGACTGTGCCGATGGCGGCCCCTTATTCAGGAGCCGCAACTGCACTGGTCGAGGTGAGGTTGAATTTCCTGCCTCGTCAGACCATCGATACGGCGGTACACGAGCTGCGCGTTAGAACCGACGCGGTCTCACAGCAGTTCCCCGTCGTTTCAGTACTGTCGGTCTCATACAGCCAGGCACCTCCTGAGTTTACTGGCCTGGCGGCGCTGTCCGCTTTGCTGGATACGTGGCTGAACGCCAATCTTGGAGATTTTGAACACGTCTTCGCGACTGTTGATCTCAATCGCACGGCGGACAAGAAGCAATTTCAGTGGCTGCAACCGACTTCTGTGGCATATGCCTACTCCGATGCTACAACACCTGGTGACGGCGTTCTGGGTGTCCTCTGCATGACCCAAGGACGGAGTGCGACAGGGCTTATCCAGCAACTGTCGACCCAGGTCATTCCAGCGAACTTGACCGCCGCATTCTTGATATCCAAAGAGCGGTTATTGAGCAATCTTGTGTTGCCGACGATGCCTCAGGTGTTCGGGGGCAGCAATCTGGCAGATTTCTCATTGGCTGCCGATGGTGAATCTATTTCGACGCTCAGCGATGCGGGCATCCCCTTTACTGTGACTACGACAAAGTCAGATGGCTCGCAGGACAAGACGTCCTCACATCTGCAATCGTTGACGATAACCGTGGAGGCGACTGAGCTGCAGATGTCAGCGGTCACCAAAAGCGATGTGTCACCGGGCATCGAGGCCTATTGTCAAACTCAGAACTTCCTGGGCGTTAAGCTGGTTGACCGTCCTGACGGCGAGCAGACCCTCACGTTCTTTGAGGCCAGGCCATCGATTCAAAACAAATGGAATACCACCTCCGAGGGAATCACGATCGCCGAGGAGGTCTTGGGTGTAATCGCGCTGGTCGCGATGGTGGTGCTTGCGGTCGTGTCCGGAGGCACTGCAATAGCCGCAGCCGCCTTGGTCATTGGCATGGTTTCCGGGGTGGCCGGTGGTGCGATGCTGATCACCACGGCGGTTCTGGAGATGGTCAAGGGAGGGGAGGCGCCGGCTATTACGGACATGGTGCTGGATACCACTGCGCCAATCGTGTGGGCCGACACGGCTGACTTCAAATTGAGCGCTGCAAGGCTTAATGACTCTCTGCAACTGGTCGGGGATCTGAAGGCAGGCGACTAACGTAAACACCCTGGCGACGCGTAGGTTGATGCAAAGAGCCCAAGCCAAGCTCCTTGCTATCAACCTCAGATGAGCGGGCTATTCGCGTAACCGGTTGTCGCCGGGGGAGCACACCTCGGCTTTCATGAGCGCTTGGGCAGAAAAGTGCCATTGCGCAAGCTACGCTCGATGTCTTCTAGGCTGCGCCCGCCGGTCTCGGGAACCAGGAAGAACATGAACACCCATGCCAACGCGTTCAGGCCTGCATATATCCACATGGCGCCGCCGACGCCCAGCCAGTAGTTATGGTCAACGCGGTTCCGATGAGCAACAGATTCGATCCCCAGAGCGTCGCAGCGTGCAGGCCGATGGCTTGGTCTCGGATAGCAATCTCAGCACCTGTCAGCCAGCCAATGACCTGAATGCCGGCGGATTTGAAAATTATGAACACGATCAGGCAACCAATGATCCACCACGCCTGATTGTCACCTGCCAGATTGAAGTGCAGCACGGCACCCAGCACCAGCAGGCTCACCACGACGCTTGGGATCATTTCCAGGCTCAGGGTTCGACGCCCGGTGCGGTCGATGACTATCTTGCCCACGAAAGTCATCACCAGATAGGTCACGGCCACGCCAAGGGCAGACCACAGCGCCGCCGATGCGCCGAAGCCGGCGTTCTTCACGAAGGTGGGGGCGTAATAGATCATTATCTCGATGCCGCTCAGTTGCGCGAACGCGGCGATACCTAAGCCTGCGATGAGCGGCGGGCGTAGGCGCGCGGTTGCTTCACCGGACAACTCGCCCCCTTTCTCTGACTAACGAGGGCAGACAGTTCTATCACCAGGCCACAAAAGTCCTGGCGATGTTGGATGAGGCTGAGGACGCTGTGTCGTCAGCGGCGCCAGAGCCAAGCGGACTGCTTAGAGTGAATGCACCTGTGAGCCTTAAAATCTTGCACCTTGCGCCTGTGTGGGCAGACTTCATGAGGGCCTATCCAAAGATCGAGCTCGAGATCAGCTTGCACGATCGTCTGAGCATCGAGTATTTGGTGAGATTGAAGACGACGCGGAACTCTTTCTCTGCATGAAACTTTGCATGCTTCATACGCAGGGGTTCATCCAACGCACCAGCTTTGAGCTCGTCACTGTAGGTCACTGCATCGCCATTGATGGCGTGTTCCAGGGGCTCGGCAAACGCGCTCATCAGCGCCCACTCCTGGCCGATCAGGATGACGCCATCCTTGCCAAACTCTTCCCATATGCCCTCGCTTTCTTCCGCTCCGAGGTACCAGCAGCTCAGATAATTCTTCTCGCGACCTTTCTGCTGCATGTCCAGCATGAGCTTGTGGATCCCGGTCAGAAGCTCGGGATCCACACCTTCGAAGCCTTGGCAAGGTATTTGGAAAAGCACATGCCCTCAGCCAGCACCGGCGGTCACCTAATCCCAGATACGCAGGCTTATTGATCGAATCTTTTGCTAAATATATGAGTCTTGTTGCCGATGGCCTCCGTACAGGACGCAGAAAGTCTTTGCGTTTGTCCTTCGGAGTTGCACCGTGAATCTACGTTCCC
Organism: Pseudomonas sp. MWU16-30316; assembly: GCF_020515645.1. Taxonomy (NCBI): domain Bacteria; kingdom Pseudomonadati; phylum Pseudomonadota; class Gammaproteobacteria; order Pseudomonadales; family Pseudomonadaceae; genus Pseudomonas; species Pseudomonas sp. MWU16-30316. The sequence continues at coordinate 815,275 of NZ_JAIZAZ010000002.1, forward strand.
TGAACATCGCGCCCCGCGCGGCCTTGTGTTTCGGCTTGATCACACTGCTGGTCATTGCCCTCGGCGGCTTCGCCTACGTGCAGCTAGGGAAGCTGCGTGGGACCGAACAGGACATCGAAAAGAACTGGCTGGCCAGCGTGCAGACCGCCGACGACATCCAGATCGCGCTGCTCGGCGCGCGCCTGGAGAGCATCCGTCTACTGGCAACTTCGAATCCCCAGGAGCAGGCGGCCGCCGTGCAGCACCTTGAAGACGCCAAGCGCATGCTCAACGAACGCACCGATTTCTACCGCAAGAACCTTATTTCCGACCCTGAAGAAGGGGCCAAATTCGAGGCCGCGGCGGCGCAGATGAAGACCTATCTCGACGGCCTGCAGCGCATCGTCGACCTTGAGGCCACCCAGCATGACCAGGCCGTAACCTTCGCCAACACTGAGCAACGCGACCGTGCCGGGGCTTATCAGGCCAAACTCAATGAGTTGCGCCAGCACAATACCGACGGCGCCGCCGCAGCAGGCGTGACCGCCACTGAGGTGTATGCCCACAGCATCACCATCGTCGACGGCGTGGTACTCGCCGCGCTGGTGCTGACGCTGGTGCTCGCCACCCTGCTGACCCGCAGCATCGTCCAGCCTATGAGCGCCTCGCTGAAGATGGCCGAGGAAATCGCCGACGGCGACCTGCGTCTTGTTCTGGAGGTCAAGGGTAATGACGAATCGGCGCGGCTAATGCGCGCCCTCAACACCATGCAAGGCAACCTGCGCAGCACCATCGGGCAGATCTCCGATGCGTCAGCACAGCTCAGTTCCGCTGCGGTAGAGATGACGTCCATCACCGAGAGCGCCAGCCGCACCCTGGAGCAGCAGAACAGTGAGATCGAGCAGGCCGCCACCGCTGTCAACCAGATGAGCGCCGCCGTCGACGAGGTCGCGCGCAACGCCAACTCCACCTCCGAAGCTGCCAAGGACTCCACCCGCGCGGCCGCCACCGGCAACGAGAAAGTCGGCGAAACCCTGCATGCCATGCGCAGCCTCACCGACCGCGTGGAAATGACCTCCGAACAGGTGCAAGGCCTCGCCGGCCAGGCGCAGGACATCAGCAAGGTGCTGAGCGTGATCCGCGCCATCGCTGAGCAGACCAACCTGCTGGCCTTGAACGCCGCCATCGAAGCGGCCCGGGCGGGTGAGCAAGGCCGAGGCTTCGCCGTGGTGGCCGATGAGGTTCGGGCCCTGGCTCACCGCACGCAAACCTCAACGCTAGAGATCGAACAGATGATTTCAAGCATCCAGGCGGGCACGTCACAGGTGGTGGATTCGATGAGCAGCAGCACGATCGAGGTGCACAACACGCAGCGCACCGCCGACGAAGCCGGGATGTCGCTGAAAGTCATCGCCGACTCGGTGCAACTGATCAATGACCGCAACCAGCAGATCGCCGCCGCCTCGGAAGAGCAGGCCCATGTGGCCCGCGAAGTGGACCGCGCGCTGGTGAGCATCCGCAATCTGGCCCTGCAGAGCAGCGAAGGCACTCAGCAAACCCTGGTCGCCAGCAATGAACTGTCGCAGTTGGCGGTGAACTTGAATCAGATGGTCGCGCGCTTCAAGACCTGAAAGTATCGTTTACCTATTATGGAAAATCCAAAGGCATGTCGCCTGCTCACTTGTGCCTACGATGGGGACGTTGTCGAAACCTGGATATCGAGTAAGCTTGCGCAGATAAAATGCAGGTCGGTGCCGCAGACGACCGAAGTGATGATGCGGACGATGGCGTCGGTGGGCGCTTGGAGACTCAGGTGCGGAACGTTATCGAGCCGGGTGTCATCGACGTTGTGAAAAACCACTACCTTCATCTTAGGCCTCCATTGACTTGTTTAGAGTTGGCAGTTGAGCCGTCGCGAAAGGTGTTGGTTTGATCGGTTTTGCCCCCTAGATGCAAGCGATCAGCCACGATGCGTTCGGAAGACCGAGCTACATGCGCTGCATCTGATCGAAAAGCACCGCCAGTGTGCCTTGATCATCAGCACGATGATCAAGGCCGTGATGGCGAGCAGCACGGTTTGCTCGCGGCTTTTTTCGGCTCAGATTCAAAAAGCAGCGCAGATGCACGGCGACCTGCAGCAGCGCCAATAGCAGCACTGGCGCCAGCAGCACTCGTGGCGACAGCTTTGCCCAGAGCACCAAGGCGGCGGGTCCGGCGGTCAGAACTGTGGCGAGCAGCGCCCCGACGCCTGTCAATAGCCATGTTCGTCGTTCATAAGGTCAATCCTTGTAAGTAAACCACCGCGTAGATAGCCACCCAGATCACATCAAGAAAGTGCCAGAACAAAGCCAGGCACTGAAGCCTGCAATACCAAATTGGACATAATCGACTTGCGATCCATGTTACTTCATACTGGTTATTCAGACAGTTCCATTAAGGGCTAGGCCATATGACCTCTCCGCATCTGATCTGCATGCGTGGCCTTGCCATCGAAGCTCGCCATGTCTAAGCATGCCACCATTCCAGGTAATGATGACTAACCCTCGTCGCACGCTACGCCGCTCTTGATACCCGAACCACTCGCAACGATCCATTAGCCGCGGCCGCCAGGCCGGACGGGGACCGAACCGATGAAACCTGAAAGTCACTCACCTTCTGCCGATGAAGCCGAGGCCCGTCGGCACGCGCAGGAATACCGCGATCTGATTAGATCTGCCACCAGCCGTGATACCCTCGACCAGGCCTTGCTGGGTGCATTGGGATACTTCCAGAGCCTGCTCAACTGCGGTTTGATCCAGGAGCAGACGTGCCACGAACTCAATCAGAAAGCGATGGCCCAAGCCGATGCGCTGCAGGCGGAACTACTCTCGAGCGGTGATTCCGCCGCAGATACTTGAGGGGATTGCCGAGCGCCTAAAGTTCTACCGGGCTCAGTCCCAAAAAGGAAGAGCCGCGAACAGGACTACCGAGCCTTTCACCCGCATCTCGTTGATGGCATACAGCACGATGATGCGTAGCTGATCAGGATTCTGGTATTCCTGAGGGCTCATGGACCGAATCGCCTGAACCCCCAACTTCGTATCGCTCAACATGAGCGTGAACAGTTCCCCCTCTTGGTCGAGTTGGTAGCTGATGGGCGGCTGAAGACGGTTTAGGGCTGCATAGATATCCGGCACAACTGTTCCTATTGACCCATTGATAGAGTGGCTTCACCGTACCATTTGACACATGTCTCAACGCTGAAGATTTGCTCCCTGCCTGGTTCCGACAAAAAAGCCCTCAGAATGAGGGCTTGAAAGAAGCTCTGATAGTCAAAAGTGAGCACCTGTCAGGGTGGCTTTTTAACGTCTAGCTGATACCGTTGGGACCGTCCAGGATCCGGCGGATCCTTTTGGCCAGCTCCGTCGGCACGTACGGTTTGGAAATCACCTCGAAATCATTTCCGCCGGCATCCGTACGCTCAAGCGAGTTTTCCGAGTACCCCGTGGTCAGCAGCACCTTGATCCCAGGCTTGCGGCGCATCGCTTCCCGAGCCAACATAATACCGTTCAGCCCACCAGGCATGATCAGGTCTGTAAACAGCAGGTCGAACTTATATTTTTCCAGCTTTGCCAGTGCCTCTTCGGCGCCCAGCGCGAGCTTGCAGTCGTAGCCATACTCTTCCAGCACGACCTTGGCGAGCTCGGCCACGTCCGGACGATCCTCGACAATTAGAATGCGCTCGTTGCCCGAACGCGCATGGTCGAGCTGCGGACTGATGGCAGAATTAAGCTGGCCATCATCAACCGGAAAATACATGCGCAGCGTGGTTCCAAGACCTTCTTCCGAATAGATGCGAACCGTACCGCCTGATTGTTTCAAGAACCCATAGACCATCGACAGACCCAGTCCCGTACCTTGGCCTTCCTCTTTGGTCGTGAAGAAAGGGTCCATGACCCGGTTGATAATGGCAGGTGGGATGCCACAACCATTGTCGGTAATGGCGACGCTGACATACCGTCCGGGCATCAAATCGTCATACACCATGGCCTCCTGCACATGGATGTTTCGGGTCTCGATCGTCAAAACACGCTTGGCTTTGCCCTTCATCGCGTCACGCGCGTTGATGAAGATATTCAGCAACGCGACCTCGGCTTGGGTCGGGTCTACTCGACAGTTCCACAGATCCTGTTCCAAGTGGTAGTTCAGCTCGGTATCCACCAATGTCCGCTGAGCCATCTCCTCGCAGGTTTTGATCAAACTGTTGAGATTGATCACCCGACCCTGCAAGGTTTGCCTCCGTGAAAAGGCAAGCAGCTGCTGGGTCAACGTGGCCGCCCGCTCCGCGGCCTGACGGGCGCTGGTAGCGTTGCGCTCGATGCGCTGCAGATCCGGTTCGGTCTTTTCGGCGTTGCGCTGAATCATGTCCAGGTAGCCGATCATGACCTGCAGCAAATTATTGAAGTCGTGCGCGATACCGCCCGTGAGCTGCCCCAGAGCCTCCATTTTTTGCGCCTGGCGCAGTTTGTCTTCAGCGTCGCGCCGGCGGCTGACGTCCAGTTGTGACGCGAAGAAATAGATGAGCTCGCCGGAATCGTTGTACACCGGCGAGATGAAGAGGGCGTTCCAGAAGGTGCTGCCGTCTTTCTTGTAGTTGACGACCTCCACCGAAATTTCCTGGCGCGCAGCAATGGCCGCGCGTACCTGGGCAATGATCGAACGGTCTGTCTCCGGTCCCTGTAGGAAGCGGCAATTGCTTCCCACGATCTCCTCGCTTTCATAACCTGTCATGTTGACGAAGGCGTTGTTGGCAAAGATGATCGGATTGTCCGGCAGATTCGGATCGGTCACGATCATGGGCATGCGGGTGGTCTCGACCGCGGCGAAGAAAATGTTGTGGTCCGAGCCACTGATGTCGCCGGTGAACTGGTTACCGACATTGTTGGGGTGAGTCGCCATAGAAAAGGCCTGCGATAGTAGTAGCGATGCCTGTCCGAAGGCTCACCGAGTGATATTGATCAAGGATTCATTTCAAAGGAGCCAGCTGCTAGCATGTGACGTGCAGCTCGTCGATCGTGAACGGTTTAGGTAACCAGAACACCCGATCCCCGTACAGTGAATCTGACTCACTGTGGAAGCCGGAGGCGACCACGACGGGAGTGTTTGGAAATTTTCCATGGACCCGCTGCACCAGGTCCACACCATCGATGTCGCCAGGCATGCGTAAATCAGTAATCAACAGCTTGAGCTCCCCACTGTGAGCATCGATGTAGCGCCAGGCCGCATCGGCGTTTGAGAATGCTCTGACCTTGTAGCCGTACATTTCCAAAATATCGACCATTAACTCGAGAATCTGCTGCTCGTCCTCGACAACGATAATCGAATCCATAACCCTCTTCTCCGCCTGCAGGTTTAATCTGAAGAAAGCCCGCGTATCAGGACCTTGGCCTGATGCGCAATCTGCAGCTGCATACGTTCGACACGCTTGAGCGCGCTCATCCGCTCACTCAGCGCTGCATCCTTGGGCATGGCATCGAATGCATCGCGCGCCACACTCCAGGCTTCCACGGCCTCTTTCAATTCATTTGCCCATCGGTCATGTGTTTGATGAGCGTACAAATTTTTTGTACGTTCGATCTTAGCCCCCTGATTTGCCTCACAAAATTGTGACATTCAGAAGACTGATGATTTCATTTTGAAAAAGACCACACTGGATTTCCCGACGAACGTCGTCTTAAGTACAAGGCTTTGAATACGAATATTGGAGGCAAATATGCCGAGGGCTGGCACGGTTATGACTCGAGAATCAGAAAAATTCGTGGTGCGGTTTCCTGAAGAAATGCGTGAGCTCGTCTCGCAGGTGGCACAGGGAAATCACCGCAGCATGAACTCCGAGATCGTCATCCGCTTGGACCAGTCTGGTTCAGGACGGGATGCTGAATAACGCCTTCATGAAGCTGAACGAAGCCGAGTTGTCCCTCAACGAACGCGAGCTGCTGATGCAGTTTCGCCTGCTGACCCAACGTCAGCAAAATGCTCTGATTGCGCTGATCGAACTCGATACACGTCAGGCCCCCCGAACCCCTTAGCCTGCAGGCTACCTTGAGCATCAGGACACAGCGAAATCTGGTAAGCCCAACGCTTGCAGGGCTCAGTCATTGGACGTCAGCTCTTGGCATATCGCCTCAAGCTGGTCTATTGAATAGGGCTTGGGTAACCGAAACACCCGGTGATCCAGGTTCGTTAATTCGCGGCCATACCCAGAAGTCAGTAACACCGGGATCTCAGGGAGCAACAGGTGTAGCTTGTGAATCAGCTGCAGGCCGGTCGGCTCCCCTGCCAGTTCCACATCCGTGATCAGCAGGTAGGCATAGAAGCCGCGCTGACAGATTTAATCCCAAACGGATCCGGCCTTGTCGAACGTTCGCACGTCATACCCAGCCATGACCAAAATCTCTTCTATGAGCATGGGAAGATCCTGCTCTTCCTCAACAAGGATGATCAAACTCATAACCTGGCCCTTTTGAGTAAGTATGTAATACGACGGATTGCAGCCATATCTCCTTGAATGGACAGGGATTGAATGACTTTCGAGCAATCGGCGCGACGGGTGGAAAAACCGGGCCAAAAAAAAACCTGGGGGTAGGCGGGGGCGCTGAAGATTTGGAGCAGATACCGCTGCGTGTCGACTGCAACGGTAATGTACTGACCCACATGGAACACGAATGCTCAATTTTTTCTGAGCCTTGTGCAAACGTTATTGGCCGGGAATGACCGTCAGCAGCATTTTTAAAAATGCAGCATCCACTGATCGCGCTCGAGCGTGGCGAACATCCGACACAAGCTGTGAAGCTCAAAGCTATCAATCGTTTTGACGGTCTGTCATAGCTATAAGAGCAGCAGAGTGGGTGCGCTCAAAGGACAAGGGCGTAACTGTAGCGTACCCATTCAAAACACCGAACGTCTCAGTCCCCGCGTCGTCCTGATTATCCGTCCGAGCGAGATTGAGCCAAAAATACTCCTGATTCCGCGGGTCGCGTCGAGCATGGACTTCGCCGTCGTTGAGTCTGCCACGCCCTTGCGCAGTGAACGATATTCCTCTGAACTTACCGGGCGAACACGCCGGCAGGTTGATATTCAGGCAACAATTTCGAGCCCAAGGAGCCTCGCATGCCTCCATGAGAACAGAGGGACCGGTGCTCAAGGCCGTGTCCCACATAACTGGCGTTTGCGGTGAGATGGCTTGGCTGATTGCGATGGAGGGGACCTCAAGTAGCATGCCAGACATGGCTGCTCCGACAGTGCCGGAGAAAATGGTTTCAATGCCGATGTTTGCCCCCCTATTGATGCCGGAAAGAATCAAGGACGGTCGCCGACTCATCAGGTGTTTCACCGCGAGGATCACACAGTCGCCTGGTGTGCCGCGGACAGCGAAACGGCGCTCACCCAGCTCTTCCACCCTTAGAGGCTCGTGGATGCTAGTGGCGTGAGAAACGCCGCTCTGATCATGAGCCGGCGCCACTACCCAGACCTCTCGAGATAACTCGGTAGCGATTTTTTCCAAAACGCTCAGACCGGGCGCATGGATACCATCATCGTTCGTGAGCAGAACACAATCGAACAGGGGGTTTTTGCTTGGCATCTTGACCTCTCAGTGGCAACCCTCTGGACGGCGGCCTTCTATGAGATTAGGCTATCAGAATATAGCTATTTGGTAGTAGGTAAATGATGAATGACGTCACAGGTTTTCGTACCAATCTGACGCGGCTATCGAGGCGGTTGAGACAAAAAGGGCACAACGACCCTGAATCCTGGACGCGAATGCTCGTCATCAGCGCTATCGACCGACTTGGGTTTGAAGCCACCCCAACTGCAATTGCTACTCAGGAGGGGTTGCGATCGTCAAATCTGGCGGCAGTCCTGCGCACGTTGGAAACAGCCACTTTGATAAGTCGGACCCCGGATCTGCAGGACGGTCGAGTTACTCGGTTGGTACTAACGCCTGCTGGCCATCAGCTTCTCGCCAAGAGCCGACATGATCGAGACCAATGGCTCACTCAAGCCATGGAAGATGTCCTGACCCCCTATGAGCGCCAAGCCCTGATACAAGTATCAGAACTTCTTGGACGATTAGCTGAGAGTCCCAAGAGGTAGTGTTGAATCCTTATAGCAAGGGTGTCAGATGCGAAAATATCGGCTAGGCATAGAAATGGATTGGACTTGCCCCTACCAAACCAGACACCAACTCCCCGTTAAATTGATGCTGCTGCCAAACGCCTAAATTCTCGCGGCGACCGATATTTCAAGGCGCTGTGAGGATGCTGCTCGTTGTAATGCTCGAAGGCAATCGTCAAATTGCGCAGCGCGGTTTCTCGATCCGGTTTAGGCATGTGCGCCACGTAATCACGCTTGATCGTCTTCACGAAGCTCTCTGCCATGCCGTTACTTTGCGGGCTGCGTACCGGTGTGGTCACCGGCTGCAAGCCGATATGGCGAGCAAACAGACGCGTCTGCTCGGCGATATAGGCCGAACCGTTATCGCTCAACCATTGGACGGGCGTGCTCGGTAGTTGATCGCCAAATCGCTTCTCCACGCTTTCCAGCATCAAGTCTCGGATGTCGTCACCGCTGTAGCCCGTCGGGCTGGCGACCCAGCTGATGGCTTCGCGGTCACAGCAGTCCAGGGCAAAAGTCACGCTCAACTTCGCACCGTCGTCGCAGCGAAACTCGAAGCCGTCCGAGCACCAGCGCGTATCGCTGGTAGTAACGGCAATTCGGCCTTCATGCCGGCGTTGCACGCCAGGTTGCTTGATGCGTCGTTCCAGCAATAGATTGTGGTCGCGCATGACACGGTAAACCCGTTTCACATTGATCGGGGCCAATAACTGGACTTCACGCTCGCGGCGCAACAAGCCCCAAACACGACGGTAGCCATAGCTCGGCAACTCGCTGACTTGCCGCTTAATCTCAGCGACCAACTCCGTATCGTTCACGAGCCGACGTCGCCGTACTTTGGGCGATACCGATTGCTTGATCCGAACCGTTAATTGCGAGCGCGACACACCGAGACATTCGCTGACCAGTTTCACTGGTCGTCCCCCGGCAACAAGGGTGAGTGCGCAATCCATTTTCGCGACCGGGCGATCTCCACGGCCTCTTTGAGGACTTCGGCTTCCATCGTCTTCTTGCCCAGCATCCGTTGTAATTCGCGGATCTGCTTGAGCGCGTCGGTCAGTTCCGACGCAGGTACAACGGCCTCGCCAGCACTGACCGCCGACAAGCTTCCGTCCTGATACAGCTTGCGCCACAGGAACAGCTGGTTGGCGTTGATGCCGTTGCGTCGAGCCACCACGGACACACTTTGTCCGGGTTCAAGGCTCTCGCGAACCATGGCCAACTTCTGCTCGGTACTCCAGCGGCGCCGGCGTTCCTGGCCGAGCAACTCGCCACCCTTATCGTTGCTGTTAGTCATATACATACCCGTTTGCCTATCCCTTATCTTAAGGGGGGAACGGTGTCCTGTCTTTCATGGGGCTCGTTCATGGATGGTGCTCTGACACAAACGGACAGCTATCTCAAAACGGAAGAGGCCCGGTTCGGGCAAGCGTTGTCTTTTTCCCACGCTGCCCCACGATCCGGGAGTCGCGAAGCTCTCCATGAGCTTGCCAAGGCGTTTCAGATAGTTGTCATCAGCACAGGGGTGATGTCTGCTCCTGACCACCTGACCACCTGACCACCTGACCACCTGACCACCTGACCGCGCGTTTGGCATGGCTGAAACACTACTTTACATTGGACCAAGGTTTTGACGTGGTGTGCTGCAGCAGTGTCCAATCACTGGATCTGGATATTTTCGTCAGCGTAAACATCCACGATTTCCGAAGCTACAACGGGCAAGGAATAGGATTTTAGAACGAATGCAATGAAGGGAGTGATTGGCCTTGTACGATCAATGGCTGGCATGACGCCGTTGCCTACCTCCAGCAGACGGCGCAATGCCTGCGAATTTTAGAGCTGCACGACAGGGTGCAGCTCAACTCCCATTTTAAAGTTTGAAATGCCCGACCAAGGTATTGAAGGACAGGGCTAGCCGCGATAGCTCTTGGCTTGAAGCGCTCGTCTGCTTCGCACCCGCAGCCGTCTGCGTCGACAGATCCTGTATGTTCACCAGGTTACGGTCTACCTCTCGAGCTACCTGGGCCTGTTCTTCGGCAGCGCTGGCAATTACCAGATTGCGCTCGTTGATCTGACTGACGCCGTCGCTGATTCGCTCCAAGGCCAAGCCGGCTTCAGTGGCCAGTGACTGCGTGCTCTGCACAAGCGTTCGGCTTTTACCCATGGCTTGCACGGCTTCGTCGGCACCGTTCCGCACTCGGTTGATCATCGCTTCGATTTCACCAGTTGATGACTATGTGCGGTGGGCCAGCGCACGGACCTCGTCGGCTACCACGGCGAATCCTCGACCTTGCTCACCTGCTCTTGCCGCCTCGATCGCTGCGTTAAGGGCGAGCAGGTTGGTCTGTTCGGCAATGCCTCGGATGACCTCCAGGACCTTGGTGATGTCATGGATCTGTCCGGCCAACGCCTCCACTCGTTGTGTAGAATCAGTGATCTCCAAAGTCACAGCATTGATGGCAGTTACTGCCTGCTGCACCTGTTTTTGACCTTTGGAAGCATCCTCGGCGGTTTGGCTGGATATCTGCGAGGTGCTGGCTGCATTACGGGCCACTTCTTCCACGGCGGCAGTCATCTCATTGACCGCTGTTGCCGCTTGCTGGATTTCGTCATTCTGTGTCACCAGGCCGCGCTGACTGTTCTCAGTAACGGTGGTCAGTTCCTCCGCAGCAGAGGCCAGTTGGTCTGAAGCATCAGCAATCTTCCTAACCGTGCCTTTGAGGTTTCCTTGCATGTCGAAAAGGGACTGCAGCAGCTGGCCGGTTTCGTCGGTCCCACGCACCTCGATGGAGTGCGTCAAATCACCTCCGGCGACCCTGCCCGCACCTTCCACCGATCGGTAGATCGGGCGAGTGATCATGCCTGTGACGATCAATCCGAGTGTGATGGCACCAGCAATGGCAATCAGGCATCCGATAATTAACATCCAGGTAACCTGCGAATTCGTACTCGCCGCCTTTCGGGTCATCTCATTGGCTTGGCGGGAATTCGACTCAAGGATGATTTCCACTCACTGCCAATCTTCTTGTACGCCGGCGTCACGGTGTCGAGCGCGATTTTTCGCGCTAGCCCCACATCCCCGTTTTTCAAAGCAGCAAGGCTTGAGTCAGCCGCCGCAATGTAGAGTGGCCAGTCACGCTCAAAATCATCACCGGCAGCTCGTTCATCATTCTCCAGCGGGGTCGCGCGATACGCCTTGAATGAAGACATGGCGTCAGCTTGATTATCACGGTATGACTGGATAGCAGCATTGATATCGTCAGCATTGGCGTTTGCCGCAGTCAACACGATAAGCTTGAACAAGTCACGGTTGGTAGCTAAGGTATTGAGTTTTACAGCATCCGTTTTCTGAATCGAGACTAAGCTGTTACTGGTCAAGTCCTGCATTTGGCCATAGAGCCTGGCAACGCCAAACTGTCCCAGAATCGCCACGGCTACGGTGATCAGTGCACATAAACCAAAAGAAATCAGCAGTTTGGATTTCAATTTTAGGGCGGTAAGCCAGGACATGAGCTGTACTCGTTAGTGATTTAGCGGTAGACCTTCATCAAAGGGCATCGGCGTGCCGGTGGCTTACTTGAGAGTGAAATAGCGATGGGTGACCCAGCCCATGGCGGGCCTGGCTTGCATCATCGGGGGCACCCACATCAGCGCAGAAGGATCACTAGGCCTTGGCGGGTGCGCTAGTTGGCAAATCGATCACGACCTGCCAGGACTGCAAAGAACCCCTGCAGGCATGCTGCAACGAGGAGCACCGCCAGAGGCGCTTTCCAACTACCCCATGTTTCGTGCAGCCATCCTGCGAAAAAAGGCCCGCTCGCCCCAAGGCCGTACCCAATGCATTGACCCATCCCCGACAAGGCACTGGCCTGGTGATGATCACGGGCGCGCAAGCCAAACAAGGTCAAGCAGGTGACCATCGACATTCCGGCCCCTGTCCCAGCGAAGAGCAGCCAGACCAGCGACTGCGATGGCGCATAGAGCAACCCGGACACCCCAACCACAATGGCCAGCGAACAGATGAACCCCAGCAGGCGCTGGTCGCTCAGGCGCTTGATGGCAACCGACGTAGACAAGTTGGCGACGACCGCAATGGCCTGATAAGCAAACAGATAAGCACCTGCCTGCGCGGCGCCGATGCCCGCCGACGCAGCCATGGCTGGAAACCAATCGATGAGTGTGTAGAACACCACCGTCTGCAGCGCCATGAACATCGAGACCTGCCAGGCGATCGGGCTCAACCATACGCTTCGCCCCTTCCTTTCAGGCTGGGAGACCGCCAGTGCACTGCTGCTCTTGAGCTGCGGCCACCAGCAGAGCATGGCCGCCATCGCGAGCACGAACCACACACCCAGCGAGAGCTTCCAGGCATAGCCGCCGATCTTGGAGAGCGGCGCTGCCAGCCCGCTTCCCAGAGCTGCAATCAGTGCCATCGTTGCCGCATATAGTCCAACGCACAGTGAGGTGTGATGCGCAAAATCACGCTTCACCAACGGCACCACCAGCACGTTGGCCACCGCGATGCCCGTACCGATCAATAGCGTCCCCAACCAGAGTCCGCTGTAACTGCCAGAAGAACGAATCAGGCATCCCGCCGCAATCAGGCACAGGGCGCCGAACAAGGCGCGTTCAAGACCCAAAGACCGGGTCAGCCACGGCGCCAATGGCGAGGCACACGCGAATATCAACAGCGGCAATGCGTTAAGCAGCCCCGCTGCGGCCGTGGTCAGTCCGAAGAACTGCTGAACCTCAGTGAGCACCGGGCCCAAGGATGTAATAGGCGCGCGCAGGTTAGCGGCAATGAGCAAAATACCGATCAGCAAGGAAACGTTAAAAACAGAATGTCCGGCACGAGTGGCCGCTGAGGGAGTAGTCATGGATACCACGCACAGCAAAGGAACGAAGAAGTCCCATGTGTGCGTTGGTTGACGTTAACGCTTACGCAGAGCGCCGAGGCAGCAATGTCTGTAGACAATGCTACCAGAGCTCTATGTGACTTATCAAACCTGAACGCGATCACGCAACGTTGGCTGGTGTGAATGGTTGGGCTGCTCGACCATGCGTCCCTGTCGTTCTCCATGCAGCTTTCGGTGGCTCACCAGATAGGCGGTAGATGCTGTTCGTCGCTGCTAAGGTGATGCGGGGGATAAAGTGGCACTATGCCACTTTCCAGGCCCGAGCGATCAGAATGAACAGTTACGACTCGAAGCATTTGCGGTTGATGAATCTGATACGGAGCCAACAGTGGGCGGCAATCGGCGGCGCGGAGATTCACGAACTGAAGGTGCTTATTGCGTGCAAATACGTCACCTTGCACGACAAGGCGAACGGCAGACCTAGCTTGGAGTTGAATCCCGAGGGACAACATCCCCATCGACGGTTAGTCGAGCTTGAATCGCGGCAAAACGCTATGCGCAATCATCTATCTATCAACAGCCGTAGCTCCAGAGCTTGACCTGATCGCACCCAAGCCGCTAAAACACATGGCTTCACTGAAGGCACATGACGTACTCATAGTCGCTCATTCTGCGGGGCCTCCCTCATAGAATCCCAGCCGTGCCTTTTCTTGAAATATCTGATGCTGCTCGCGCAGCAAATACTGCTGCACAGGTCTGCGGGCCTTGCAGTCCAAATGATGCATGAAAGGGCTGCGGAGTTTGGAGGCCGGCTGGAGATTGCCGCAGGTCCTGCACCGACCGCGAAGTCCTCGAATTCCCATAAGCGGTTCCAGTGCGCCAGGGGAAGGTAGGGGACATTCATTACATTCACCGATGCTGCGTGGTTCTTCCAATGTTGCCCTGAACCCCTGGCGATCCTGTTCGAGCATTCACTGCAACCAGGAATCAACTTTCTGGGCCCCGTACTCAGCCTCCCAGCTTTTCAAGGTCTTGTGGTTCCCGCCCTTGGTCTGCACGAACTCACCGCTGTGCGGATTTTTATAGACTTTCATGCTGCGCAGTCGGCGCGTCTGTTTTGGTTTCTGCTCAGGCTGCTTCTGTATCCCACGGGAGGCGGACTGTGGATCAAGCAGCGTGATGATGTTTTTCAGGCTGAAGTTGTACTCGGCCAGCAGGTCGCGCAGTTTGGTTTCGAACTCGATTTCGCGCTTGAGGCCCTCATCGCTTTTCAGCTTCTCGAGCTCAGCCATTTGCCGGGGACAGTTCTAGTTCCAGGTGACGAAATTCGGCAAGACGGGACATACAGCACCTCAGATAGTGGAGTGATCAGTATAAGCAGGCCGCTTATTCGCAGGGTGGATAGGCACAACGCGGAAGTGGCCAAAACGCATGCCTTCACCGAAGGCACAAGACGGTTGTTCAGTCGCCATCGATAATGCAAGCCCGCGCGCACGCGCCCGGTTGAGCCCCTTGGGCGATTTATCCGGGTCTTAGCGCCCGTAGGGTGGCCGTAGGCCCGCAGGGCGGCTTCATCGCCCTGCGCTGCTTAGACGGGCTTTTGCTCGCTCGGGTGTGCGCCGCTTCCACGCCGTGCCGTAGGCACGAAATGCGTGGGTATTACTGTTGTATGAGGTGTTTCACCTCGTAAAGCCCTGTTATTACCCGGAGGGGTAACTGAATGGGGTATAAAATTCTACCTAATCCAAAAGCTCTTGGCGCCGCCGGCGCGCGCGTATCGAACGGCGGGCCCGTGGCTGGAAATTGACGGCTTCTGAACGCTCAGCCCCGCTTTCACGCGAGCGGGGCTCAGGCCCAAATGCCCCATAAATCCCAGGCGTGACGAGGCCTCCGGGCAGGTGGATGCATTTTTTACAGGCAGAAAGGCTAAAGGTAGGTATTACTTGGCCTTGCGGGCCTTCATCGAGCTGGCCAAGCGATCCAACGCGCCGAGCACGGCTCCAGCGGCCTTGGGTGCGCCACTGCGTTCAGGCGGCGACGATCGATCGTCAGGTTTCATGCCCTGGGCTTCGGCTGCTTCACGCGCTTCCTTTGCCTGCCAGCGCTGGCGAGACATCTCGCGATGCTTGAGCTCCAGGGAGTGCTTCTCCATTTCAGCCAGGCGCATCTGACCAATGTCGCGCAGCTGCGCCTCGCGACGCTTCTTGGCCGACTTCTGTACGCGTTCATATACGTAGGCCAGGCCTAGGTCCTTCCAGGACAGTTTGGTGAACCGCACCAGGGTACGGCTATGCAGCAAGTGCAAACCGTTTTCGTCTTTTTCATCCGGGCGCACGCGCTCGATGCGATGGTAAACGTAGCCGGCTTCATCCAGCGTCTTGAGCAGACGGCACAGCACCGGCGCCGAGATGCCGGCATCAGCCGCCAGGTTGCATTGGGTATTGAGAACGCAGCGGCCATTGGCAGGATTGGTGTAGCCCAGTACACCGGTGGCCAGGTCGAGCCGGACGAGTATCTGCTCGGCTACACGCTCGATCGCGAGGAATTTCTCGCGCCCGGTGCGACGATCACCGTGAACGCCATCCAAGCGGCGCAGATACTGACCGCGATAGCTTAAGATATTGCCCAGGTGGCCCGCAACCGGCAGGGAAGCCAATGTTCTAGACTAGGAGGATGATGGACATGGTCTGCGGTTCCATCCCCCGAATACGATAAGCCCAGTCTGTCTATCGGTCGAATCCACGACCGCAACCAGCCGCGCATGAAGAACTGAGGGACGACCTCGGCAAGGATCGGAAAAAAAGCTAGTGGATTATCGTAGCCTAAGATTATTTGATTGAAATCAGCCGCTTAGGATGGTATTGGCGCACCCATCATTGGTTGGAGTTACTGGTTGTTCCACCAGTTTGCAACACCGAATCCAGATAGTCGCCAAGTAGCCTCCAACCATGTGTCTTTTCGTGCTCATAATCATGGTGGAGACAATGTCGCCGTACTTTTGACCCACTGAGCACATGGTTTTGGCAGCGGTCGATGATCTCAAGATGCACACCGAGCATTTGCATTGTAGTAGCACCAGTACGACGCAGGTCATGGGGAGTCCATTCGCCCTTCGCGCCACCGGAGAGCACTAATGAATCGTCGTGGTGCCGCCCCACAGGAGGCTTTTTACGCTTTTTGAAACGACATTGACGGTCACCAATAAGCTTGCTAACCGTTTTCGTGTCGACATGATTATTACCGGCGTTGCCGGGAAAGCAAAAATCGGTATATCCCGTTTCGTCACGTAACTGCTGAAATTGCTTCAACGCAAAGTTTGAAAGGGCCATTGCGGAAATAGGGAGGTAAGCTCTTCGGGACGTGACCATGTTGCTTGGACTATCTGTGCTTCGTAATGGATGAGATTGCACCAACGCAATGCTGCGTCGATTGGGCGATAGAAGGTTTTGGAATGCGGATTAAAAGCATAAAAGGACATGATAGCGATGGACCTCCATTCCTATTGGATAGGCCTCTCGCCGAATACCTGTATACCAACCTAGCTGATGGCAGTGGCTGTTTACTCGGGTTTTTAGCGTTGCGAGGTCATTCCATTTACCTATTGCTCGATGTTGTTTTCGTATATTTCTTATCGAGAGCCTATTTTGAATTTGGAAATGGGCCCTTGTAGCCTGTGTTGTTCAAGAATTCATATGACGGCAGCCTACAGAGCATTTTTTGCAGACAGTTTATTTTTGAGTGGGTTCAAAGTAACAAGAAAATTATTATTAAGGGTTTGTCTAATGGTTGATAACTGGTTTCAGATCTGGATTCGACAATCTATGCCATTTTCCAATAACTTGATGTTATTTTAATATGTGACTGATTAATAGCCCATCTGTTGTGATGGGATCGTGTCCCAGGAAGTGGTGTAACTCATCACGGCTCTGGCCACTGAGTTTGCCGTTTAGTTGATCACGGCCGACAGCTTGGCCTGCGGATTATCGCTGACCGCCTCGAAGGCCTCCAACCGCATGTAGCGCCTTTGCAGGCACCATTCGTCGTTCTGCCCCAGCAGCATCGCCCTGACCAGCCTCGTAATTGCCGGATCGTTGGGAAAGATGCCCACGACATCGGTGCGGCGCTTGATCTCGGCGTTCAGCCGCTCCAGCGGGTTGGTGCTGTGTAGCTGCTGGCGGTGCGCCTTCGGGAAGGCCATGTGAGCCAGTACTTCATCCTCGCAGCCGTCCATTAGCACGGCGATTTTCGGATATTTTTCACGCAACTGACGGCCACCAGACGCCATTGTTGGTGGCATTCAACGTGACTGTCCTGAGCGAAGACTGTGCGCAACAACGCCGCCACCATGCTGCGCTGACCCTTGCCGACGTGGGCCATCGCGATGCGCATGAAATGCACCCGGCAGTGCTGCCAGGTCGTGTGGAAGACCTTGGCGACAGCCGTCTTGAAGCCTTCGTGATCGTCATAGATCACCAGCTTTACCCGCGCAAACCGCGACGCATCAGACTGCGCAGGAAGTCCGTCCAGAACGGTTCAGCCTCCGAAGGTCCTACCCGCATGCCCAGAACTTCCCGACCGCCATTGGTGCTCACAGCCACGGCGATTATTACCGCGATCGAAACGATACGGCCTGCCTCACGCACTTTAACGTAGGTGGCGTCGATCCAGAGGTACGGCCAGTCGCCCTCAAGGGGTCGATCCAGGAACGCATTGACGCGTTCATCGATCTCGCCCGCGAGCCTGGATACTTGGCTTTTCGAGATGCCGGTCATGCCCATGGCCTTGACCAGCTCGTCGACTGAGCGCGTGGAAACGCCCTGTATATAGGCTTCCTGAATCACTGCCGCCATTGCCTTCTCGGCGGTTCTGTGCGGCTCTAGGAACCCTGGGAAGTTAACTGCCTTGGCGCAGTTTGGGGATCTTCAGATCAACGTCGCCGGCACGGGTTTGCCACAGGCGGTCGCGGTAACCGTTGTGACTGTTTGTACGGTCAAGACTTTTGACGTCGAAGCCGGCGCCACACAGGCTTTCGACGTCGAATTCCATCATCCGCTGGGCGACGAACTGGATCATTTGCTTGAGCAGATCAGCGTCTGTCCCTTTCTCAACCAACTCGGTCAATGCCATAGTGGGCTTGGTCATCGTGGTTTCTCTGGTGAGTGTTTGTTCTTCGCAAACTCAACAGTAGCCAAGAACCACGATGACCATCCTCTTTCGCCATCGGGGCGCCTTTGGTTGGTTCAGTTACACCACTTCCGGGGACACGATCTGTGATGGAGCATAATTGCAGTGTCTACATTTGTTTGCCAACTCAAAAGCCGAGTATGATTTGGAAAATTGGTTTAGCTATGTCTCCATTTTTCGATGGGGTACGATGGTTTTTTCCGAGTATCATCACCTGGTTCATTATAGGGCAACATGCTGTACGCCTATCTCCGATGCCAAAGCCTTGACGGTCTGTGGAAAGCAGAGTTGTAGTTCTCTCTAGTGAGAAGGTAGCAGCTAGCTTCGTGTTTGATTTGCGCATGCGAAAAATTGATTCGCTCTGGGAGTTAAGAGTTTGAACTAGGCTCGGACAATCAGATTGGCAGGAACCATGTTTCGTATTTCTCGTCGAGCATGATCTATGAAGGGTTTTAAAATAAGCGTGGATGAGTTTCGCTGCGAGATTACTATTGAGTAGTCATTTATGATTGCAGGCTCAAATGGAATAAACTTTAGCAAGTTTCCCGTGTAGCCACTGGCTGTCAATGGGTCGACAATCGATACTCCTAATCCTGCCTCGGCTAATTTTAGTATTGCTATGGTTGTTTGCGTTTCGGCACTTATCCTTCGTTTCACTCCATATGATAGCATAAGAGAGTCAATTTTCATTCGTATCTCCATTAGGGGGAGAAGCGAAATATAGCGCTCGCCTTCGAAATCTTCCGGGTGCAATACACGCTTACGCGCTAGCGGGTGATTTACGGGAACCACTCCTACCATTTTCGCTGTCACCAGCGTCTCACTGTTCCCGAGTCGTGTGGCCCTCATAGGGAACATTGCGAAACCTAAATCACATCGGTCCTGCTGAACCATATTCAGCACTGTTGCCGAACTGTGCATATGCATGGAAACGACAGCATCTGAATGCTCAAGCGTGAAGCTCGCAATGGCCTTGGGCAAAAAAGACAGCGCCATGCTAGGTGCCGCAGCAATCTCAAGGCGACCGAGTTTCAACGTTTTGATGTTGGATGCGGCATTCGCAATGCGCTCAATGCCAATCAGGGATTGCTCGACATCCTTGAATAGAATTGCCGCCTCTGGCGTAGGCAACAAACGCCCTTTGATACGGGTAAAGAGAGAAATAGAAATTCGGTCTTCCAGGTCGGCGATAAGGCGCGTCACGACGGGTTGTGTGACTTCAAGCATCTCTGCTGCGCCCGTAACAGTTTTTCGCACCATGATGGCTCGAAACGCCTCAAGGTGACGCAGTGTGATTCGATTTTCCACAAATCTCTCCCTTGTAAATAGCATTGCAACATAGGCTAATAGTATATCGACATTTAAATCTGTTTTTGTAAATAATTAATGCTTATAAATCAATGGCATAAATACCTATGGCACCCCTATTGCTAAAAAGCATCGTATGGACCAAACCTCATTAGATTTAACACTGATAGAGGTGTGGATGCCATAGCAATACGGGTGTTTCGGCTCAAGGGTTCGATATGGTGGCGTAGCGACACATTGAGGCCTTGCTCTGGAGCACGTTAAAAAAATAATTTACATAGGAGCGATAACAATTGAAAAAGAGCACCCTGGCATTAGCTGTTGCCACGGGCATTCTTGCCCAACACGTCAGTGCCGCCGGCTTCATTGAAGACAGTAAAGCCTCCATCAGTTCCCGTACTCTGTATTTTGATAGCGATCAGCGTGACCCTGGCGGTATTGATCAGCGCCAAACGGTCACCGGTCTCAAGTTTGATTTTCTGTCCGGCTTCACTCAAGGAGCAGTAGGCTTTGGTTTAGATCTGCAAGGGGTTCAGGGCTTTACCCTGGGCGGTGGCACTTCACCGCACGGGACTACGACGACTAACACAGTTTCTCCCCTTGATACGGATGGCACACCCGTTGGTGCGTGGGGTCGTGTGGGCGCTAACGCCAAGGTCAAATACTCTAGGACCCAGTTGAACGTAGGTAACGCGCTGTCGCCTAATTTGCCGATTCTGGTGGCGAACGATAGTCGTCTTGTACCAACCGCTTTTCAGGGTGCCATTCTGACCTCGGATGAGATTGATAACGTTACTCTGACAGTCGGTGAACTGAATCGAGTCATCGGGCGAGCATCCTCTAACTGGTCTGGCATCGCTGCGGGTGGTCGGAAGGGCTCTGACAGCTTCCGGTTCGCAGGCGCCGACTGGAAGGTGACGAAGGACCTCACGCTGCAGTACTACCATTCACAACTCGAAGACTACTATCGCCAGAATTTCTTTGGCTTGCTTCATGTTTTCCAAATAGCACCCAATCAAACCTTCAAGACAGACTTACGGTACTTCAGTAGCAAATCAGATGGAAAAAACGGTAGCGACGTAAACTACCAATACAAGAATGGCTACAACGCCGGCGGCTTAGGTAAGGTGGACAATGACACGTGGTCTGCTGCCTTCATCTATACTCTGGGCGGGAACGTTTTCACGTTGGGACATCAGCGAGTCAGCGACAGTGGTGGTATGGCGTACGTTAACAATGCCAACGTTGTGGATGGCCGCGGGCGTAACGAGGGTGAGGGGGGCGCCAGTATTTATTTGTACACCGACCTGACAATCAACAGCTTTGCCAGGGCAGGCGAAAACACTACGTTCGGCATGTACAGCTATGACTTTGCCGGACTTGGAGTGCCCGGTTTAAAGCCGTCCATCTACTATGCGAGCGGTCGAGACGTGCGCGGCACGGGTAACGCAACCACTGGACGTTATGATGAGTGGGAGCGGGGCGTCCGGTTGGACTATACCCTGCAGAGTGGGCCTTTCAAGAACTTGAACTTCTCGCTGCGTCGCGCAAACTTCAGGACTGACCTTCCAGAGACCATCGTGAAGGATCAGGATCAAACCCGGTTCTATATAAATTACACCTATGCACTTTGGTAGTGCGCAAAAGATATCCATCTAGTGTAACGCTGATTTTTTAATTTAACTAACTTCGCAATGCAGGGCTCCAGCCTCGGACATTGGCACATCACTGTGTGTCATTGTCCGGGGCTGTTGTGTTTTCACACCATTAAATTCGCTGTTCGACTACTGCAAGGCGGCATTTCGACACATGGTCATCTGTATCAGCGGGGCGGAATCTGATCCATCGCAACCTGCTTCGGAGTGTTACCTCAGGTAGCGAATCAAGGTCGGTAGCAGAGGCTTTGCACTACATTGGGTAGCAAGCGCACCGCCGTCGGGCAAGCTTTCAGCCATAGGATTGCAACTACATAGCATTTAAGCATGCTTTCATATCATTAGGCTTTATATTTCGGTAATACTAAATTAAAAATGCTTATTAATCAGTAGGTTAAATATCTATGGCCCGGGCATTGCAAAATAACATGGTGTAAGGCTAACGATGCTGCGGTACGTGGAATAGTTGATCGCTATCTAAGCTATCCACGCAGTCATCGGAAAGTCCTGATGTGGTCTTATCAATATTCAAGGAGCCTTTCGATGACATCTCATCGTTTGACGATTCGTTCGAGTGCATTAGCAGTCCTGCTTGCGTTGTATGGTTCAAGTCCTGCGGTGTTCGCCCAGGACGATGCCCGTTCTCTTATCGCCGTCAGCTCGGGCGCTTCTGACATCACTACGCTCGATCCACACCGTGCGACATTGTTGGGGGATAAAGGGGTCGTGTCCGAACTGTTCAATGGTTTGGTTCGTTTCCCGCCAGGAAGCGCCGACCCCAAGGAATTGCAGGCCGACCTGGCTGAGAAGTGGGAGGCGTCAGCGGATAACCGGATCTGGACGTTTCACCTGCGCAAAGGCGTTCAGTTTCATGGCGGCTACGGCGAACTAAAAGCGGCCGATGTCGTGTATTCGATCCAGCGCGCCGGAGATCCTAGCCGTTCAAGCTTCGCAGCTAACTTCGCCATCATCGACAAGGTTGAATCGTTGGACGACTACACGGTGCAAATCACCCTGAAGTACCCAGATGCAGCATTCCTTGGTCGCGTATCTAACTATCACGGCGGCAATATCATCAGCAAAGCCGCAGCGGAAAAATTGGGCGACAAGTTTGGCCAATCGCCCATTGGCACCGGACCGTTCGTATTCGGTGAGCATGTCACTCAGCAATACGTAAAGCTGGTAGCCAACGACGCCTATTTCCTGGGCAAGCCCAAAATCGGCGGGATCACTTATCGGATGATTCCTTCAGATAGTGCTCGGGATCTCGCGTTTACGTCGAACGAGTTGGACCTTACCGCTGGTAAACGTGAGCAACGTTGGGTTGAGCGCGCAAGAAGTCGTGGCATGAAGGTCGATGTATTTGAACCCGGCGAATTTCGAACGCTGTTCCTAAATCGAGCGATCAAGCCGTTGGACAACCTGAAAGTGCGCCAGGCAATTGCCGCCGCCGTCAACCTGGACGAAATCGTGCGCTATGTGGGCAAGGATGTAGCGGACAAAGGCTGCTCGGTCATACCCAATGGCTACCTCGGTGTGGACTGCGCTTCGGATGGCTATAAATACGATATGGAACGCGCAAAAAAACTGTTGGCGGAGGCGGGCTTTGCGAGCGGCATTGTTCTTAAAGTGGTGGTATCCAACGCGCCTGCCCAGCAACCCATCATGGAAGTCGTCCAGGCGCAGTTGGCCAAGGTCGGAATCAAGCTGGACATGGAAGTCGTCGACCATGCGACCTATCAAGCCAAGAGTCGCCAGGATCAGAGTGCGATTGTCTTTTACGGCGCTGCGCGGTTTCCAAATGCCGATTACTGGCTGACCGAGTTCTATGACTCCTCGGCTTCGATTGGCGCTCCTGGAGCGATGTCCAACTTCGGTCACTGTTCGGTGGCTGACGAGGCCATTCGTAAAGCTCGCGTTGAAGCCAATCCGCAGGAGCAACTAGCCCTGTGGAAGCAGGCCCAGTCGCAGATTCACGACGATGTTTGCGCCATCCCCCTGTTTGGCCTGAAGCAAGTTTGGGCGCACAGTGATCGCGTGAACTACGGCTACGACTTGAAGGGTGCGCTGAACCTGCAACCGCCGATTACTGAACTCACGACGGTTACCGGGAGTGGGCGCTAAATGTCCTTCGAATATGACGTGATCGTCGCTGGCGGCGGAATGGTCGGTGCCGCCATTGGGTATGGGTTAGCCGGAATGAGTCGCCGGGTGCTCATGCTGGATGGGGCGGATACGGATTTTCGTGCAGCGAAGGCCAACTTTGGTTTGGTATGGGCCCATGGTAAAGGCTTCGGTCACCCTGCTTACCAGCGCATGTCACTTCAGGCGGCAAGAGATTGGCCACAGTTCGTCATGCAGCTTGAGGCGGAAAGTGGCATGGAGTTGGCGTATGAGTGTAACGGAGGATTGAACTTCTGCCTGAGCGAGGATGAGTTCTACGCCCGCACGCATCACATTGCCAGATGGCACGCCCAGACCCCGGAGCTTGCCCCCACAACTCAAATGCTGGATCGGGCCGAGCTCAACCGGCGCTTCCCCTCGCTGCGTTTGGGAAAGGAGGTGGCAGGCGCTAGTTTTGGTGAACTGGATGGACAAGCGAACCCTCTTCGGGTGATGGCGGCGATGCACAAGGCATTCCTGCAAAGGGGAGGGACACTGCGCAGCAATCAGGCCGTGAAGGCCATTCACAAACTGCCGGGTGGCGGATTCGAAGTGGTGGCCGGGACGCTCCGCGCGCGCGCTGAGCGTGTGGTGATTGCGGCGGGTCTCGGATCGTCAGCGCTTGGGCCGATGGTGGGGCTAGATGTGCCATTGCGTCCCCAGCGGGGGCAAATCCTGGTGACCGAGCGAATCGCCCCATTGCTGCCCGTTCCCGCAAGCGGCCTGCGTCAAACAGGCGAAGGGACGGTCATGATCGGTGTCACCCAGGAAGACGTTGGGTTCGACCTGGCCACGACTGCTGAGGGTGCCGCGCGCATGGTGCGCAAAGCCCTGAGGATTGTTCCGGATCTGGCGAAAGCGAAGTTGGTCCGCCAATGGTCCTGCCTGCGGGTCATGACACCGGACGGCAATCCTGTCTATGCGAAATCTATCAGCCATCCAGGCGCGGATATCGCGCTATGCCATTCCGGCGTGACCTTGGCTCCCTTTCATGCGGGCGCCTACGCCAAGGCGCTGGTTGACGGGGTACTGCCTGCCTCTTTGGAGATCTTTCATCATGGGCGTTTCAATGTTCAAAAGACTGCCTGAGTCGCCAGCCGCTACGTTGACGCTGTTTATTGACGGCAAACCCGTTGCAGCGGCTGAAGGCGAGTCGGTCGCCGCTGTGCTGTTGCGGCAGGAAGCGCTGGCTAGCCGCACAACTCCGGTGCAGGGCACCCCACGGGCACCCTATTGCATGATGGGCGTTTGCTTCGATTGCCTCGCGGTCATCGATGGTGTCGCCTCCACGCAATCCTGTCTGGTGACAGTGCAAGAGGGCATGCAGGTGGAACGCCAATATGGTCGGCGGAGCGTGACGGCATGACGCGTAAATTTGATGTGGTCGTGATCGGTGCCGGTCCCGCCGGCATGAGCGCGGCGATCGGCATGCGCGAGCTTGGCCTTGGCGTTTTGGTGGTCGATGAGCAACCTGCACCGGGAGGACAAATCTGGCGCGCAGTCGAAGCCGTTGCGCCCACCCCGACAGGTGCGATTCTTGGTAATGAGTACCGCGCCGGTACCGAGCTCGTCGCGCGATTTCGAGGATGCGGCGCGGTTTATGAACCACAGACGCAGGTCTGGAAGATTGAGCCAACGTGGAGGGTGTTCCTTAAGCGCGACGGGCAGGTCGAGGCGGTGCGTGCTGAACAGGTTGTATTGGCCACCGGCGCTCAAGAGCGACCGGCGCCGTTTCCTGGTTGGACGCTGCCGGGCGTGTTGACCGTCGGCGCAGCCCAGATCCTGTTGAAGACCTCAAGCCAGGTGCCTTCACAACCTGTGTGGGTGGTCGGCTGCGGTCCGCTGCCACTCTTGTATATGGCGCAGCTATTGCGTGCAGGAGGGAGTATCGCCGGGTGGATTGATACTTCGCCCCCGGGTGGATGGCGCCGCGCATTACCTTGGGCGGGTGCAGCGCTGGCCGACCTGAAGGAAATCGGCAAGGGCCTTAAATGGTTATATGAAATCAGAAGCGCCGGCGTTCGCCGGGTGCGCGGAGCGACTGCCCTGCGAGCGCTGGGTGAAGGACGCCTTGAGGCATTGGAATACGTCCAGTCCGACGGTAAGTCGGTTCGTGTCGAGGCGAGTGTGCTGCTGTCCCACGAGGGCATTGTGCCCTCCATCCACATTACGCAGGCGTCGGGCTGTAAACATAGTTGGAGCGAGCAACAGTCGTGCCTCTCGCCTGACCTTGACGAGTGGGGCCAAACGACCGAATCCGGTATTTATGTGGCCGGTGATGGCGCGGGAATAGGCGGTGCGAAAGCGGCGTGTGTACGGGGTGAAATTGTTGCGCTGGGCATTGGCATGCGTGCCGGACGTATCACTGCAGACGCAGCGAACGCCAGGAAAACAAAACTTCTCGACAAGCTGGATTCGTTACTGCGTTTGCGGCCAATGCTTGATGCGTTGTATCCACCTCGGGCAAGCATTCTCGCGCCATCCAACGACACCATTGTGTGTCGCTGTGAGGAGCTGACCGCAGGCGATATTCGCAAGGCCGCTGCGATCGCTTTGCCTGGCCCCAATCAACTCAAGGCGTTTACCCGGGCGGGCATGGGGCCCTGTCAGGGCCGCCAGTGCGGATACACGGTCGCGAACATCATTGCAGCGGAACAAAAACAGTCTGTTGCGACAGTGGGGTATTTTCGTATTCGCCCACCGTTGAAGCCGCTGACGCTCGGTGAGTTGGCGTCGCTTAATATCGATGAGGATAAGTCATGATGCAATTTGCGATCAAACGACTCCTACTAGCCATACCTACGTTGATTGCCATGTTGACGGCGGTGTTTGTATTGGTGCGCTTGGTCCCGGGCGATCCGGCAACGGTGATGCTCGGCGATCAGGCCAGCGCCGAGTCACTGAGTGCTATGCGCACTCAACTCGGCCTGGATCAACCGATTTACATTCAATACGTGCATTTTCTTGGCGATATGTTGTCTGGCAACTTCGGTGTATCCATGTCCAGCGGCCGGACCGTGGCGCAAGAAGTGGCCCTGGTGCTTCCCTGGACGCTGCAACTGACGTTGGCGTCGATTGTGATTGGGCTGATCCTGGGCTTGCCTTTGGGCGTCTGGGCGGCACTGCGGCGTAACGCTTGGCCGGATTACCTAGGCCGAGTGCTGTCGCTGGTGGGATTGTCATTTCCAGCGTTTGTATCAGCGATTCTGATGTTGCTGGTGTTTGCCATTCATCTTCGGTGGTTCCCGGTGATAGGCAGTGCCGTAGATGGGGGATGGCTGGCGCAGTCGCATGCGTTGGCACTGCCGGCGTTCAACCTTGGCCTGATCATGACGGCTTATGTGATGCGCGTTACCCGTTCATCTATGTTGGGTGTCATGGGTGAAGACTACATACGAACGGCCAAAGCCAAAGGTGTCCCCGCGATGCGCCTGGTCTTGCGGCACGGCTTGCGCAATGCACTGATCCCCATCGTGACAGTGGTCGGATTATATTTCGGTACGTTGATTGGTAACTCTGTACTGACTGAGATTGTGTTTAACCGACCAGGGCTGGGTAAGTTGATTCTTGGCGCATTAAATACTCGTGATTACAGCTTGCTCCAGGGTTTGATGGTGGTGTTTGCCTGCTGTGTCATTGTCGTCAACATCTTGACCGACCTTGTCTATGGGTTGGTTGATCCTCGAGTGAAATTCAAATGACCTCTTTAGCCGTACCATTAGCCGCCAGGCCGAATGGGCTTTGGCAGGCCTTGGCTACCAATCGAATGGCATGGATCGGTATCGGATTGCTGTTACTGATCATATTGATTGCCGTGTTTGCGCCGCTGTTGGCGCCCTACGATCCTTTGCAGCAGAACATTGCTTATCGACTTGAGCCTCCGTCCGCAGAGTTCTGGTTGGGCACAGACAGTTATGGACGGGATGTCCTGTCACGACTGATTTATGGCGCACGTGTGTCACTGCTTGTCGGTTTCGTGGCGGTCATGATTGCCATGATCATCGGCTCTGCACTGGGTGTTCTCGCAGGCTATATAGGCGGGGTACTGGACCGGTTCATTATGGGGCTGGTTGACGTGTTGCTTTCATTTCCGACCTTGCTCCTCGGCCTGATGGTGGCTGCCATGTTAGGGGCTAGTCTGGAAAACCTGATCATCGCGATCGCCATCACCGAAATTGCGCCTTTCGTACGCGTCGCCCGCGCACCGACCATTGTATTGAAACAACGGGATTTTGTTGAAGCGGGCCGCTCATTGGGATACGGGCCGATGCGCCTGATGGGTATCCACATTCTGCCCAACATGATTTCAGAAGTCGTCGTGCTGGGCGCCCTGTGGATGGCGACCGCGATTCGCACAGAGGCGTCGCTGAGCTTCATTGGTCTGGGTGCGCCGCCACCCACGCCGACATGGGGCAGCATGATCCGTGAAGGCTTTGAAAATATTATGGATGCGTGGTGGCTGACGGTCTGCCCGAGCATCGCGATTCTACTGACGGTCCTGGCGCTCAGTCTGCTGGGCGATGCGCTACGTGACGCCATAGATCCCAAAACACGATCGGAGCGCTCATGAATACGCACAGCATCATCACCTCCAGCCCTCGGAGCATTCGGCCCCCTATGAATGACACTCTTATCAGCGCCACTGCATCGGCCGGGCGCCAGAAAGCGGTTCTGCAGGTCAGCGGGCTCAATGTAGCGTTTCGCCGGGGCGAAGCATGGACCTCAGTCGTCAATGGCCTGGATTTCAGCGTTGCGCGGGGCGAGACCCTTGCGATCGTCGGCGAGTCAGGTTCCGGCAAGAGCGTTTCAGCGATGGCGGTCATGGGACTTCTGTCGCCTAAAAGCAGCCGCGTCCAAGGAAGTATATGTCTGGATGGGAGCGAGTTGTTGACCCTTTCAGAACCTGAAATGGCGACCCTGCGCGGTAATCGGATTGCCATGATTTTTCAGGAACCGATGACCTCGCTCAACCCGGTCATGAGCATTGGGGAACAGATTGCGGAACCCCTGCTCCTTCATCGCCGACTGAATCACGCCGAGGCACGCGCCGAAGTGTTGCGCCTGATGGATCGAGTCCGAATTCCGGCAAGTAACCAGCGTTTCAGCGATTACCCTCATCAGTTTTCGGGTGGCATGCGTCAACGCGTCATGATCGCGATGGCGTTGGCGTGTAACCCATCGGTACTCATCGCCGATGAACCGACCACGGCGCTTGATGTGACCATCCAGGCACAGATACTGGAACTGATCAAAGAACTGCAAACCCAAGAGCATATGGCAGTGGTGTTCATCACACACGACATGGGAGTTGTAGCGGAGATCGCGGACCGCACTTTGGTGATGTACCGCGGTGACAAGATTGAGACCGGAGCCACCGCTGACATTTTTGCGCGCCCGCAGAAGGCTTATACCAAGGCGCTGATTGCGGCTGTTCCGGAATTGGGCTCCATGAATGCGCACAATCTTCCCCAGCCGTTCCCGATCTATGACATCAAAACCGGCGCGACCGCCCCCGTTCCACAGGTCAGCGACAGCGTTCAACATGACGCTCCGTACTTGCTGGAAGTATCGAACCTGGTCGCGCGTTTCGACGTTCGTTCGTCTTTCTTCAAGCGCGTGACCGGGCGTGTTCATGCGGTAGAGAACGTTAACTTCAATCTCCGACGTGGTGAGACGCTGGCTATCGTCGGCGAGTCCGGTTGCGGTAAGTCGACCACAGGGCGACTGATTACAGGCCTGTTATCCGCAACGGGCGGCCAGATCAAGGTCGAGGGTCAAGACATTGGGAGCATCGCCCCGATGGAGCGCGCCAGGAAAATCCAGATGGTTTTCCAGGATCCCTACTCAAGCCTCAATCCACGTCAGAGTGTTGCGCAGGCACTCATCGAACCGTTGCGGGTGCATGGGCTGGCCAGTTCGCGCGACTGCGAACAGGCGGCAGTGGATTTGCTGGCAAGGGTGGGGTTGCCGGCCGATGCAGTGTTGCGCCTGCCCCATGAGTTTTCAGGCGGGCAGCGCCAGCGCGTTTGTATTGCCCGCGCACTGGCGTTGCGGCCTGGAACGATCGTAGCGGATGAAGCGGTTTCAGCACTCGATGTATCGGTGAAGGTTCAGATCGTCAATCTGCTGTTGGAATTGCAGCAAGAGATGGGACTGGGGTTCGTTTTCATCAGCCATGATATGGCCGTGGTGGAACGCATCAGCCATCGCGTTGCCGTCATGTACATGGGTGAGATCGTCGAAATAGGCCCCCGCGCCGAGGTCTTCAGCAATCCGCGACACCCTTACACCCGTCGTCTGCTCGAAGCGGTCCCGGTCCCTGATCCGGCGCGCCGTCAGACTCGACACCTGGTTCCACGCGAACTGCATACCCCCTACAAGTCACATGACTTCGAGCCTGCGGTCAGGACCTACCATCAGGCCGGGCCCAATCACTTTTACATGGAGCCGGGAGACGAGTGGAAGTGAATTGATGTTCGGTGTATGAAACTTAGTCGCAAGGACAAGTTGAGCTGAAGTAACGAATCATATCTAAAACGATGCGATGCAAGTAGTGCCGTGCGAGCGCGGTACTACGCATCGTAGACACAGAACTGTGGGGTCTATAAATGCTTCGCTTGAAAACTGGAATAGCTGGCTCTGGTGCGATAGGTCTCGCCTATGCGGCCTGGATTTCACATAGCCAACATGATGTTGCCGTCTGGTCGCCTCAGACAGGCAGTGCACAATTGCTACAAAGTGAGCCGTTGCGAGCAACAGGATTGCTCGAGGAGGCGTTTCAAGTCAGTTACGCATTAAGTGCAGAAGAACTCGCCACTGGCGTTGACGTGATAATCATTGCCTTGCCACTCAATGGGCACCGCGTAGTCATGGACGCGCTGTTACCGCATCTACGAACGGGGCAGATTGTAATTGTTAGTTCCATGGCTTCTCTCTCCTCACTTTATTTGTACGAGGGGGCGCTTAAGCGTGGCATTGAGATCACTGTTGCGAGCTTTGGTACAACTGCATTGACGGCCCGACGCAAGGGGCCGGTAAATGTCCACATCATGACGAAGCGCCCGAGTTTAGGGGTTTCCTGTTTACCCGTTTCGCAACGGGGGCTTGCGTTGGACGTCTGTAAATCACTGTTCGGGAGTGACTTTAAAACTGAAGAAAACCCTCTGAGTTCGATGCTTTCCAACACCAGTGCTGTCGGCCATGTACCGCTGGCCTTGTTCAATTGGACACGAATCGAACGCGGTGAAGATTGGCCGCAGTACTACTACATGACGTCCAGCACAGCAGAGGTGATCAACGCGCTGGATGCCGAGCGCCGTTCGCTCGCCAGTGTCTTTGGTTGGAGTCTCCCCAGCTTTGCCCAGAAGCTGCGCCAGTCCTTCAACATTGAATCGGTCGAGTTAGCTGACGTGGCCGAGGAACTTCACCGAAAACGAGGCGGCCCCGCCGGCCCCACCCGCATAGAGACGCGTTATGTCTGGGAGGACGTTCCCTACGGCCTGTTATTTACGCTGGCGCTTGGGCGCATCGCTAACGTCGCGATGCCAGCCACAGAGGCCATTGTTGCCACAGCCGGGCTGATTGTCGGCGAAGCGTTGCTCACGGCCAATGACCTGATCGAGGCTCTGGGTCTTTCAACTGAAACTGTTCAGGGCCTACTCAGCCGGGTCAACGTGGGTTCGCCCTGCAAGGACGCGCTATGTTGACCAATGCGCTGCTGAATATCGCCGTAAGGTCGAAACTGATACTCGGCTTTACGATGGTTATCGTCCTGACCGTTCTGGTCGCCTTTACCGGTTGGAGCGGTATTCAAACGTTAAGCCAGAGAAGCGAAAAAATTGCAGACATTGGAACGCTCGGTGTGTTGACGAGGGACATGTTGATTGGCCGCTTATCCTACGCGATCAACTACGATGCTGATCATGCCGCCAGTTGGCTGGTCAGCCTAGAAAATCTGGAGAGCCATTTGGTTTATGTACGTTCAGTACTTGTTTCCGAGTCCGATGCTCCTCATCTGGAGGCAGCAACCACCGCCCTGAAACAATCGCGGGACTACTACAACGACATCATTCGTGGCACTGCCGCGATGGTCGCCAATCGTGCAGCGGCGGGGCGCCAGGCTGAAATAGCGACCGATGCGTTGAATGACCTGGACGATTTCGCGAACTCCTCGGAAGGGAATATTGCTCAGCGTGCTGCAACGGCACAGGCGCTCAGCCTGTTTCAAAAAATGCGTTTCGATGTGCGCGGTTATACCTACTCTCTGAATGCCGAGACCAAAAAAGTGGCGAGTTCTTCCGTCGCCACGACTATCGGGTATATCAACAATCTGGAGGGGTTCGAATTACAAGCGAATACGGTGAAAACTCTCCAAACGTCGTTAAATGCGTATCAGGATGCAATTTCCCAGTTTGGCGATGCGCAGGTGGCTGTCGAGGATGCCCAGACCGGTATCGGCCAGAATATTGCCAGCCTGCTTTCGTCCACTGCACTATTGACTGAGAACCAGGAAGCCTTGCGGGTCAGTGATATCCGGCAGGCGGAAAAATACCTTGTCCTATGGCTGATCGTCGTTCTCGTCATGAGCATCTTGATCGCTTGGATCATTACCCGCTTGATCGTTACACCGCTACTCGATGCTTTAGAGGTCGCGGAGCAGGTAGCGAATGGTGACCTGACAGACACACAGACCACTACTCGTCAGGATGAACTGGGGCGATTGCAGACCAGCATGCATAAGATGACGGCTAACTTGCGCGTGTTGATTGGCGGTCTGCGTGACGGTGTGGTTCAGATATCTAGCGCTGCTGAACAACTTCAGACGGTGACAGAGCAGACTAACCATGGCGTCAACAGCCAGAAGAGCGAAACAGACCAGGTCGCCACGGCCATGCACGAAATGGCTGCCACTGTGCAGGAAGTCGCAAGGAACGCTGAGCAAGCTTCCCGGGCGGCGATCAGCGCTTCACTGGAGGCTCGGGAGGGTGGCGACGTTGTTTCAAAAGCGATCCTACGAATCGAAAGGCTAGCGATCGAGGTTGGTCACTCCAAAACCGCCATGGACGATCTCAAAGCCCAGAGCAACAAGATCGGTGGGGTGCTGGATGTGATCAAGGCGGTGGCAGAGCAAACCAACTTATTGGCTCTCAATGCCGCCATCGAGGCTGCTCGGGCTGGTGAAGCCGGACGAGGATTCGCGGTGGTGGCGGACGAGGTGAGAAGCCTCGCCCAACGCACCCAATTATCTACAGAGGAAATCGCATTACTGATCAGTGGTTTGCATAGCAGGACGGAACAGGTTGCAGCAATCCTGGATAACAGCCGAGCGTTGAGTGACAACAGCGTAGAACTGACACGCGATGCCGGAGCGTCCATCATGAGTATCAGCCACTCGATCTCGACCATCGAATCGATGAATGTCCAGATTGCGGCGGCTGCCGAAGAGCAAAGTGCGGTCGCAGAAGGAATAAATCGCAGTATTTTGAGTGTTAGGGATATTTCCGAACAGAACGCTTTCGCCAGTAATGAAACTGCATCGTCGAGTGTGGAATTGGCCCGATTGGGCGTTCAACTGCAAAATATGGTAAATAAATTCGTCGTATGACTCTTCATTTAATTGTTTGAGTTGGCTCGCGCGCCTTGGGCAAAGCCGGTTTATTCTATTTCTTTCCAGTGAGTACTAGCGGCCGGAACGGGATGTAAAATATCCAATTGTCGAAATCGGTCTGAATCTGGGCTAAATCGCTTCGTAACAGCAGTCAGCATGGCCTTAAGCGATAACTCGGCAGAATTGATTGATGGCCTTTGCCTGCGGAAAGATTATGCGGGAAATGATACCGTTCCGCAGAACGACTCACTCGGGCATCTTCAACACCTCGAGCGTCATAATAAAGGAGAAGGTCGTGCGTTGCCGGACTGTCGCGTGGCGGTAAGCTAACGCTATCCTGTGATGCCGGAAGGTCCTCGATGTTTGGCCTCATACCCTTAGCTTCGCAGTAGCTCAGCCAGCAATGGGTGTTCCCAGGATCAGGGCTTGCCGGGTGGAGTGCCGCGTGCGCATGGGCGCGATTTGGCGAAAGTCGCCACCTCTGTCGCGGTACAGCACGCTGATTACGCGGATTGTCCCGCTGTCGCCAAGCTATCCACGCCTAGAGTATTGAAAGGACGTTTCGTTCCTTGGTTCGGTTGATGGCAGACGCTGACAGGCTGCCGTTCGCCGCCTTCTGGATGTACTCGCTCCACCACGCCATCATCGGCCGCCGGCGTTCGATTTAATCCGCTCGGTTGTAAGCGCTTCGAACTTCGTCACTATCGACATGCGCTAACGCGACCTCAACCAACTCCGGGTCCCAGCCGTGCTCATTCAGAATTGTGCTCGCCATAGAGGTTTGAGGTTCTCGATACACTCGGCATTGCATAAAAACGGTACGGTCCTCAGATTGCCAGCCGCTCATTAGAAGTACATAATCAAGTCCATCAGCGACACGCTAGACTATGGAAACCTAAAGCTTTCAACGATTTAGAGGGTGAGTTATGATCCCGTCCGCTGCGCCATATTCCGCTTCAAGGCCCTTGAACTCCTTGAAGCAAACAGAAAGCCCGCCTAGTGCGGGCTTTTTGCTTTTTGTCGTCTGGAAATCCCAACCCTCCTCGTGCAATGCCCCTGCGGCAGTTCTATTGAAGTTCTGTAAGAATTACTCTTCGCGAATGTAAGTAATTTCCTTAAATATTGAAGTTAAAACCAGGCTTGTTAGTTAGCTCCGGTGAACGCTTGATTTATCCTCTTTGCTGGTATTAGCTGCATGGGTTGATCGGGTATTCAGGCATCAGGAGTGCTCTTGATTACCCAGAATAATTAATCCAAGCCGACCGCCGAATCGAGGCGGTCTGATACGGTAGTGAGTTAAGGGATAACTATGAAAAATCGTTTTAAACTGCTTGCAGGCACCACAGCCTTGATCCTCTCTGCGGGCGCGCTGGCCACGCCAGGACTGCACACCGCAACCATCGACCAGCACGGCAATGTCGTTGCTCAGTCGTCGCCGTGGATCAAGTCTGTAAGTTACAGCAGTCAGAAAGACTACTTCGCGACTTATAAAGTGCTCTTCAAGGAAGGGCAGTTTGAAAAGTCTCCAGGTTTTTGCTCGGTATCTTCCATCGATACCAGTGATCATGAGCGGTTGTTCTACGGGCACGCCAAGTTGGGCGGCGCTGCAACAACAGAGCAGGTCAATGTATTGGGGCTTATGGTCGGCAAACGGGGAGCCTCGGGTGATGCCTCGATGAGTTTCCAGTTGGCCTGCAGTAATTGATTCAATGAACCCCGCCTGGTGCGGGGTTTTTTACGGCGGTCCGATCTGGCAGCGCACCGTCCGGCTTTCCATCCAGCGCATTTGCGCAGATCATTCCTCTACCTCCCAACAAGAAAGGACGTGTCATGAGCCTGCCTCTTCAGGGCATCAAGGTGGTGGAGCTGGGTCAGCTCATTGCCGGGCCGTTCGCGGCGAAGATTCTCGCCGAGTTCGGTGCCGAGGTCATCAAGGTCGAGCCGCCGCTGACCGGGGACCCCCTGCGCAAATGGCGTTTGCTGCATAACGGCACGTCCGTCTGGTGGGCGGTGCAGTCCCGCAACAAACAGTCCGTGACCCTCGATCTGCGCCAGCCTCAGGCGCAGGAAATGGTACGGCGGCTGATCCGGGATGCCGATGTACTGGTCGAGAACTTCCGCCCCGGCACACTTGAGGGCTGGGGGTTGAGCTGGGAAGCGCTGCACGCCCTCAATCCGAAACTGATCATGTTGCGTGTCTCTGGCTACGGGCAGACCGGCCCGTATCGCGACCGGCCGGGTTTTGGCGTGATCGGCGAGGCGATGGGCGGTTTGCGTCATCTGTCCGGTGAGGCAGGGCGCACACCAGTACGTGTCGGCGTATCGATTGGCGATTCGCTGTCTGCGCTGCACGGTGTGATCGGCGTTCTGCTGGCGCTTCGTCACCGCGAGCAGAACGGTGGCGAGGGGCAGCAGATAGATGTCGCGTTGTACGAGTCAGTGTTCAACATGATGGAAAGTCTGATTCCCGAGTATTCGGTATTCGATACTGTCCGCGAGCCGGCTGGCAGCAGTCTGCCTGGCATCGTTCCGAGCAATGCCTACCGCTGCAATGACGGCAAGTACGCGCTGATCGCGGGTAATGGCGACAGCATCTTCCGGCGCCTGATGGAAAAGATCGGCCGCATGGACCTGGCCAGCGACCCCGAACTTCAGCATAACGACGGGCGGGTCAGGCACGTTGCGCGCATCGATGCGGCCATTTCGACCTGGACCGCCGAACGCCCGATGGACGAAGTCCTTGCGTCGCTCAACGAAGCACGCATTCCGGCAGGCAAGATCTACGACGCTGCCGACATTGCCAGTGACCCGCATTATCAGGCGCGGGACATGCTGTTGCAGGGCACGCTGGACGACGGAACACCCGTCACCCTTCCGGGGATTGTGCCTAAACTTCAAGCCACGCCGGGTCAGGTAACATCGTCCGCGCCAACACTCGGTCAACACACCGATGCCGTGCTTGAAGCGCATGGTATAGACGCTGCTACACGTGCCGAATGGCGTCGGCTTGGCATTATCTGATCCGAAACGTGGCCGTTGTCGTAAAAAAGAACTCTATTTCAAACGGAGCTGATCCCGTGATTGATCATCTGGACCACCTAGTACTGACCACTGCCGATATCGACGCCTGCAAGGACTTTTACGTACGCGTTCTGGGGATGACCCCTGAACGCTTTCGTCAGGGGCGTCTGGCATTCCGCTTCGGCAATCAGAAAATCAATGTCCATGAACGCGGCAAGGAGTTCGAGCCCAAGGCCCATTTGCCGGTTCCGGGTGCGCTGGATCTGTGTTTCATCGCCACCATCCCGCTGGAGCAGGTGATTGTGCACCTGCAGGAGCAGGACTGGCCGATCGTCGAAGGCCCGGTCGAGCGCACCGGTGCTACCGGGCCGATCTGGTCGGTGTATGTGCGTGATCCGGATCTGAACCTGATCGAAATTTCCGAGCCAGCGGCGGATGTGTCGATTTAATCGCACTCTATGAGGGCGGCTGCATCACTGCATCAGCAGCCCTTCGCAGGCGCTCCGTCTTTCGGCACGAACGCGCCTTTGTCACCTGGCTTGGTGATGATGTACGCGCGTCGCCACGGCTGGTCGTCGATCAGTTTCCAGCGATGGCCAGGGCCGGTGGTGTCCTGCGCCAGCAACACTTCTCCGGGGTGCAGGACAAAGTTCTCGCCGCCGGTGGTGGAAAATTCCAGAGTGCCGGACAGGGTGATCACGTACTGCTCTTCGGGTGCCGGATGCCAGTCATAGGTGGAGTGCGCCGGGGTTTCCTTGAAGTGCAGGGTGCTGACATCGGTCATGGCTTTTTGATCGATCGAACCCTCGATGACGTGTGACAGATTGTCGGGGCCTGTGCACAGGCGGTAGGCCTTGATGCCCTCAGTGACAACCAACGGCGGCTTCTTGGCGGCATAGGCTGCGCTGACCGGCAACAGGGCTGCTGTGGCGATCAAGGCCAGGCTTGCCAATTGGCGAGCTGTCGAGCGCGTTGAGCGAAAACGAGTGGTCGGTTGCATAAAAATGTTCCTGAGCACGACAAACTGCGTAAGCCCTGGTCGCCAGTCGCGATGGTCGACGCAGGGTCTGGGCCGATTCACCCACGCCGCGGATCGAAGCACATCCCGGAACGCTTAAAAATTATCTTTAATTTCATGTTGTTCGGCGCTGGCCGATCTACATAACGTCATATTCATCTATGTCACTCGCTGTCTCGGGTTTCCTTACGCTCATGGCTCAATCAGTCAGGCTTTCAAGGAACCGTGCATGCACCCCAGAAAAAGACTCTTCAAGCGATCCATCGATCACCACCCCGATATGCCGACGCTCAGCGCGCCGTTCGATCATCCTGATGATGCGGCGCGTTATGCTCATGAGCGGATCGGCGACCGGCGTGATCGCGAATACGGCGGTTTCATTCTGGTTCGCAGGGATGGCAAATACATCGCGACCGAACCCATGAATGGCAGCCAGTTCAGCTTCGATCCCAATGAAGTCTTCCCGCGCAACGAGCAGGAAGGTTATGTGCTCTACCCGCATGGGCATGACGACTATGCGGTCTACCATTCTCACCCGTCACTGCAGGCCGGGCTCGACGAGTGGCCGGAGAGTGAAAAGGTTACTTACCCGAACAGCCTTTCAGTCGGCGACATTTACGCAGTGATCGATGATCAGAAGGTGTGTTCGGCGACCTATCTTTCCGGGCCTGACGGTTCCCTGATCAAATACACACTGTCTCGCTCTGCCGCCGAAGACGCCTTGTTTGCGCGCGTCTCCGGTCCGCCGAGCATGCCGCACCTGTGTGAACTCAGCCAGATCCACCAGGCGTTGCAGAACCTCAGCATGATGCCCAGTGATGTGGTTCGTCTGCTGGCCGGTGCCGGGGATCTGCGCGTGATAGTGCCCAGCCTCCTGTGGGGGCGGGCGGGCAAAGTGTTGGCCGACTGGCACCCATATCCTGACGCAACCGCTGTTCGCGCGGCGCCGGTCAAATCGCCCGCAAGCTGCGACGTGCAATGGCCGCCCCGATCTTTGAGCCTCAGCGCGCCGTTCGACAGCGCCGACGAGGCTGCACGCTACGCACATGGCCGTATCGGCAGTCGTATTCATTCACAGATCATCGGTTTTCTTCTGTTCAATCCGGTCACCCGAGCCTATCGGATTGCCGAGCCGACGCTCGATGACGGCATGCCAGTGTATGCGCCGTGTTCGGCGTTCCATCCCGATGCGTATTACCGGCCTGCATTGCCTGACGGCTATCGTGTGGACGGTATGTATTTTTGTTCAGCCAATCTGGCCGTCGAGGGTGGGCGTGAAGTGATGAACGATTTCTTCGAGCCGGATGACCTGCATCGGATGTTCAGCTATCGGCACAAACCGGCCCAGCGCCGCAAAGGCATGCCGATTCGCTATGGTTTCGAAATGTCCGCCGTTTATTTCTCGGCAGCCGACGGCGCACTGCTTTGTTACACACCCAGCCAGTCCGACGAGGAGTTTCAACTGTTGCAAAGCGTATCGCGTGTCTATTCGGGGGGCGGGTCCATTCAGGCGCAACTCGCGGCCGGTACCCTCAGCGTGCAGGATTTCGTCCTTCGGGTAGCGCGGGCCGGGCATCTGCGCGTGCTGCAGACCAGTGAGCGCTGGCCCGATGCCGGTGTGATCAGTCCCGTGGGCTGAGCCCTGTGCAGCGTGCCGGCGCCTTGCCGTCGCGAATCACAAACTGAACTGCAACTGAACAATGCGGTACAGGTCCGGGAAAACCTTTGGATACCTGAACTTATCGGCGTTTTCTCCCTCTCATGCCGGTAGCCATTGATCGCGGCGGCCTGATAAGCTCGCGGCTTTACTCGTTTGCCCTTTTGGCGCATGAACAAGGAATTAGCATGAAACAGCATCGGTTGGCAGCGGCGATTGCCCTGGTCGGTCTGGTACTCGCAGGTTGTGACAAGCAAGCCAGCACCGTTGAGCTGAAAACCCCAGCACAAAAAGCGTCTTATGGCATCGGTCTGAACATGGGCAAAAGCCTGGCTCAGGAAGGTATGGATGATCTGGATTCCAAGGCTGTAGCCCTGGGTATCGAAGACGCTGTCGGCAAGAAAGATCAGAAACTCAAGGACGAAGAGCTGGTTGAAGCCTTCTCCGCGCTGCAAAAGCGTTCCGAAGAGCGTCTGGCGAAGATGAGCGAAGAGGCTTCTGCCGCTGGCAAGAAATTCCTCGAAGAGAACGGTAAGAAGGACGGCGTGGTCACCACCGCTTCCGGCCTGCAGTATCAGATCATCAAGAAAGCCGACGGCCCTCAGCCCAAGCCTACCGATGTTGTGACTGTTCACTACGAAGGCAAGCTGATCGACGGCAAGGTCTTCGACAGTTCCGTTGAGCGCGGCAGCCCGATCGACCTGCCTGTTGGCGGTGTGATTCCGGGTTGGGTCGAAGGCCTGCAACTGATGCACGTCGGCGAGAAGATCAAACTCTTCATCCCGAGTGATCTGGCTTACGGCGCACAGAGCCCGAGCCCGGCGATCCCGGCCAACTCGGTACTGGTGTTCGATCTCGAACTGCTGGGTATCAAAGACCCTGCAGCGGCACCGACTGCAGGTGCTGATGCCGACGAAGAAGAAGAGGCAGCCCCTGCCGCTTCGGCTCCGGCCAAGAA
Source organism: Pseudomonas sp. MWU16-30316 (assembly GCF_020515645.1). Taxonomy (NCBI): domain Bacteria; kingdom Pseudomonadati; phylum Pseudomonadota; class Gammaproteobacteria; order Pseudomonadales; family Pseudomonadaceae; genus Pseudomonas; species Pseudomonas sp. MWU16-30316. Next base: position 854,835 of record NZ_JAIZAZ010000002.1, read on the forward strand.
GTAACGCTCTACCTGGCTACAGAAAACGCCCTGTCTCGACAGGGCGTTTTTGTGTCCGGCTTATTTCCCGAACGCTTGGCCATTCGGGCAGTCCCACTACCATGGATGCATGCAAAAGCATTGTCCGACAGTCCGGCAGGATCAAGGCACTCGTCTCATAGAGGGTGTCGGGTTCACACGTTTGTAGTTTTTTTGTGAGTAAAAAACGCCCGATTTGACTGTGGCCCCCCGAAAACGGGGGGTTGAGGCTGGAAAAAAGCCACTGTTCACAAGGTTATCCACAATTATTGTGGATAACCTTGTGGCTTTGGCCAGGCAGGTCCAGCGGACCTGCTTTTATCGAACGACATTTTGCTGAGCGGGAGTGGGTATGAAAGCACCGTGGAATTTTATCCGTTATCTGCCCGGAGCCCGGCGTCTGCTGGCAGCCGGGCGATTGCCAGGGCTATTGTTCGCTGTCGCGCGCAAGGGCAACAGTGAAGGTAATCGTCTCGGCAAGCTCAAGGAAGACCTGCGTTTGCTGCAGGCCTTGTGCCTGGCTTACTGGCGGGGCGAATACCGCAGCATCAGCCCCAAAGCGATTCTGTCCATCGTCGCCGGTCTGATGTACTTCCTCAGCCCGCTGGATGCGATCCCCGACTGGATACCCGGCCTCGGCATGCTCGATGACATCGCCGTGCTTGCATGGGTTACCAAGCACTTGAGCAATGAACTGGATGCCTTTCGTGCATGGCGGGCGCAGCAATCGCCCGAGAAACTCATCGTGGTCGAGCAACTGCCGAAGACTCAGGCACTGCTGGAGCAAGAGCGGGGTAAGGTGTAAGTCTCACGGATTGAACACCAGCCCTGGCGTTCCGCTGTTAAGATGCCTGCCTATGGATCAGGCCTGATCAGTATGCGGTCGTGTAGTACAAGGTGACTCTATGGATCTTCAAGTGATATCCCGTGACGGGGAGCCTGAATATGCAGTGCTGCCCTGGGCGCAGTATCAAGCGCTGCTCAAGGCTGCCGGACTGGCCGGCAAACCGTCCAGCGAGCCAGCTGTATCGACTTCCGGCACTACCGCCGGTGAGCTTCCAGGGTTCGATGAGTTGCGTGCACTGCGCGAGGCCAAGGGCCTTGAAGCGGCGAGCCTGGCGCGTACCGTCGGGATCAGCCCGTCCTATCTGGAATTGATCGAGAACGGTACTCGTGAGCCGGACGGCGCGATCAAGCGCAGCCTGGCGTGGGAGCTTGGGGTGCCGGGCTGGCGAGGTGAGTCGTGAGCGTGCGCATCAGTCGTCAGCATTGGGACGGGCTGCTCAATGAGCTCGATCTGGCCCGTCGCCAACGGCATCTGCTGACCTATCGCGCGCTGGTGGAACGCCTGCAACTGCCCAGTCCGGCCATGCAGACCCTGACGGCGGCTCTTGAGCACCTCGCCGCCATGGATGCCCGCGCTGAACAACCCTTGCGCAGTTCGCTGGTCATCAGTCAGGGCGCAAGCCGCCTGCCGCGTCCTGGTTTTTTCGAGTGTGCCGAACGCCTGGGCCGTTTCTCCGGACCTTCGGACGGCGTCGCGGCAGCCTCATGGCATGCCTCGGAAGTGGTTCGGGTGTTCGAATACAGTTATCCGGAAGTTGAAGCGCAGTAGGGGAGTGGCACCGGCCCTCACGCCTGCATCAACAAATCCAGCCGCGTCGAATCTATGACGTGAATGCTTGCGCCGGCGACATCCTTGGCGAAGTGCTTGGCCTGTGAAGCGAGGTCGGCCAGTTGGCTGGCATCGACCAACGTGCAGCTTTCTTCATGCAAGTGCACCACGCCGATCGACAGCGACAGCAGTGGGAATTCCTGGCGTTGGCCCTGCCGGTTGAGGGCGATGAAGCACCCGGCTTCCAGGTGTTCTGCGCGGTAGAAACGACGGCATTGATTCTGAAAATCATCCAGCAGGCTTTTCAGGCGTCGTTCCCAGTCATCAAAGCCCAGCACCATCAGAAAATCATCTCCGCCGATGTGCCCGACAAAGTCCCTGGCCGGATCGATGCGGTCGTTGAGGCATTGCGCCAGACACAGCAGCACCTCGTCGCCACGGGCATAACCGTAGATGTCGTTGAAGGGCTTGAAACTGTCGATGTCCACGTAGCAGATCATCGATGCGCGGCCTTGCTGCAGCAGTCGAGTCAGGCACTGCTGAATCGGGACGTTGCCGGGCAGCAGGGTCAGCGGGTTGGCGTAACGTGCCTGCTGGATCTTCATTTCGGTAATCAGCTTGAGCACGTCGATCACCCGGCCCAGCCCAAGATAGGTACCGTTCGAGGTGATGATGAAATCCTCCTCGATGCGTTGCCGGGCACGGCTGGTCAACAGCCGGCTGACCTGTTGCAGCGACTGGCTGACTTCCACGGCCAGAAAGTCACTGCTCATCAGACGGCTGATCGGTTTGCGGGCAAACAGCTCGGTGCCGAAGGGCTTGAGCAGGGCCTCGGACAATGAGTGCCGGTGGACGATGCCACACGGTCGGGCGTCGTCATCCAGCACCGCCAAAGAGTTGAGGTTGGCCTGCCTGCGAAACGCTTCCAGCACTTCAGCAGTGGGAGTTGACTGGCTGACCGATGGCTGCGGGTTGAGCAGGGCAGACAGGTCGGCCGCTTCTTCGTTGAGCGGCGTCACTGCGATCTCTGTCCTGGGCAGCATGGCGCGAGTGTCGCGCGGCGGGCGCTCCTGAGGGCGCGCCAGCAGATAGCCTTGAACCAGGTTCACGCCCATGTCTTTCAGCGTCGCCAGCTCTTCGGGCAATTCGATGCCTTCGGCAATCACCGTCGCTCTGGAAGCCTTGGCCATCTGTAGCATGGAGCCGACGAACTCGCGCTTCACCGCATCCTGATGAATGCCGTCGATGAAGTGCCGATCGATTTTCACATAGTCCGGGCGCAGCTCCGACCACAGTCGCAAGCTCGAATAACCGGCACCGAGATCGTCCAACGCAATGGAGAAGCCCATGTCGCGATAGTGATGCAAGGCGTTGTACAGCAGGTCGAAATCGTCGGTAGGCATCTGCTCGGTCAGTTCGATGACCACGTCCTTCGGCGCGATGTGGTATCGGCGCAGCATTTCCAGCGTCCGACCCGGAGGATGAGAGCTTTCGAGCAGCGATTCGGGGGAGACGTTGAGAAACAGCTTGCCCGGCAACTTCTGCTGACTGAAACGTCGGCAGGCGCTGTCTCGGCAACTCAACTCCAGCTCGCTCAGACGCCCGGCCTGGCGGGCGATGGCGAACAGATTCAGGGGCGAGTGCAGGGCGCTGTTGGACGGGCCGCGGGTCAAGGCTTCATAGCCCAGAATCCGGTGCTCCGACAGCGAGACGATGGGTTGGAACAAGCTGTGCAAATCACCACGAGCCAGAATGGAACTCAGTGCGCTCAGCTGCTCTGTTATGGTCATGGTCGTCTCGGAGAGAATGAAAAAGGGCTGAGCGCTTTCGCGTTCAGCCCCGTATTTCACGACAGCTTCATGACTGTTTGATGACGTTGCGGCTAACTGGCCATCAATGAGCCTGCGTTACTTTTTCGCGACAGCCGCACTCAGACCCAGATAGTCGATGAGAATGCGCCCGGTCTCTGCCAGGTAGGCATCGTCCTCGGGTTTGGTTTTCTCGTCTTCTACCGGCAGCGCGTCTTCATCTTCCTTCTTCAGCTCTTTGAGCGGCTCTTCACCCTTGGCCTTGCGGCGGGTGTTTTCCAGCGCAAGTTGCTTGCTTTCGATAGACGCATGCTCGGCACGACGGTCGGCTTCATTGAGGCTGACGGTCTTCTCGTTCATCAGCTTCTTGGCCAGCGCCAGGCGATCCTCAATGAACACGAACTCGGCGTCTTTTGCCGAACGTGCTTCATGACGCGCCTGCAATTGAGCCAGGAACGGCTTGAACGGGTCGATTGCCGGCTTGATCGCCGGTTTGATGCTGTCCCACGGCATGGCTTCGGGCAGCGCGCTCTCGCCGATCTCCTTGGTGTCGATCAGCGATGGGTACGTGATGTCCGGTACCACGCCCTGATGCTGGGTGCTCTGACCGGAAACCCGATAGAACTTGGCCAGTGTCAGTTTCAGTTCGCCGTGATTGAGCGGCTGAATGGTCTGCACGGTGCCTTTACCGAAGGTCTGGCCACCGATCACCAGCGCGCGGTGATAATCCTGCATCGCCCCGGCGAAAATCTCCGACGCCGACGCAGACAGGCGGTTGACCAGCAATGCCATCGGGCCTTTGTAGAACGCGCCCTTGGCTTCGTCTTCCAGGACGTCGACCTTGCCGTCGGCATTACGCACCAGCACGGTCGGGCCCTTGTCGATGAACAGGCTGGTCAGCTCGGTGGCTTCCTGCAACGAACCACCACCGTTGTTGCGCAGATCCAGTACCACACCGTCGACCTTCTCGGCCTGCAATTCGGTGAGCAGTTTCTTCACGTCACGGGTGGTGCTCTTGTATTCAGGATCGCCAGCCCGGTAGGCCTTGAAGTCCAGATAGAAGGCTGGAATGTCGATGACCCCGAGCTTGTAATCCTTGCCGTCCTGCTTGAGGTGCAGGATCGACTTCTTGGCCGCCTGTTCTTCAAGCTTCACCGCTTCACGGGTAATGGCGACGATCTTGCTGGTCTGGTCGTTCGGTGCATTGCTGGCTGGGATGATCTCCAGGCGTACCACCGAGCCTTTCGGACCGCGAATCAGCTTGACCACTTCATCGAGGCGCCAGCCGATCACGTCGACCATTTCCTTGTCGCCCTGGGCAACGGCCACGATCTTGTCGGCCGGAGCGACCTGTTTGGTCTTGGCCGCCGGACCTGCCGGGACCAGACGCACGATCTTCACGTTGTCGTTGTCGCTTTGCAACACGGCGCCGATGCCTTCCAGCGACAGGCTCATGTTGATGTCGAAGTTCTCCGCGCTGTCAGGTGACAGGTAGTTGGTGTGCGGGTCGTAGGACATGGCGAACGTGTTGATGTAGGCCTGGAAGATATCTTCGGCACGGGTCTGGTTCAGACGCGCCTGCTGATTCTTGTAGCGCTTGGTCAGGGTTTCCTGAATCTTCGCCGGGTCCTTGCCTGCAATCTTCAGACGCAGGACTTCATCCTTGATGCGCTTGCGCCACAGTTCGTCGAGCTCGGCAGTATCCTTGGGCCATGCGGCGTCCTTGCGGTCGACCAGCAGGGTTTCCTTGGTATTGAAGTCGAGCTTGTCGACGCCCTTGCCCAACTCGGCCAGCGCAAAATTCAGACGCGCATTGACGCGGTCCAGATAGCGCTTGTAGATGGTGAAGCCGGCGTTCAGGTCGCCGCTTTTCAGGAAGTCGTCGAACTGGAACTGCCATTTGTCGAAATCGGCAATGTCGCTGGCCATGAAATAGCTGCGCGAGGGGTCCAGTTGCTTGATGTAGCTCTGGTAAATAATCGCCGAACGCTTGTCGTCCAGGGGCGGCTTGCTGTAGTGATGTCGTTTGAGCAGCTCAACCACGTTGAGGCTGGCAATCACTTCGTCGCGGTCCGGCTGAAGATTATCCCAGCTGTTGGCGGCAAAGGTACTGGCTGACATCGGCAAAACGCTAAGGCCGACAAACAGTGCGAGGGCAGTGCTGGGGAATAATTGCTTCATGCTGATTCGACGCGAGGACAATTGATAACGCATATTAGGCCGTCTTTGAGGTCGCCGGTTCCTTTGGACCCGGCCGCATAATGCAAAAGCCCGGGCAAAACAGCCACGGGCTCAGTCTGGACTCACTATGGAGGCACCGTGAAGGCATTGCAAGGCGTTGAAGGACATGTGGAATGGGTCGAGGAGCCGAGTCCGGCCCTCGATGTGGGGCAGGTACGTATCAAAGTGGCTGCGGCAGGTTTGAATCGTGCCGATCTGTTACAGCGCGAAGGCAAGTATCCGCCGCCGCCCGGCGTCACTCAGACGCTGGGTCTGGAGTGCTCGGGCGTGATCGCCGAAGTCGGTCCGGGTACCTCCTGGGTGGTCGGAGACCGCGTCTGCGCGCTGTTGGCGGGCGGGGCGATGGCCGAAGAGGTGGTGGTCGATGGGCGACACGTGCTGCCGGTACCGGAAGGTCTGTCGCTGCACGAGGCGGCCGCCATTCCTGAGGTCTATGCCACCGCGTGGTTGAACCTGTTCGAGCTCGCCGGGCTCAAGCCTGGCGAGAAGGTTTTGCTGCACGCTGGCGCAAGTGGGGTTGGTTCAGCCGGGATTCAGCTTTGCAAGGCGTTTGGCAATCCGGTCTGGGTCAGTGTCGGCTCGACCGAACGTCTGGCCTATTGCGTCGAACTGGGTGCTCAGGGCGGTGTGGTACGCAGCGAAAGCCTTGAAGGCCTGAACGACTTTGCACCGTTCAACGTCATCCTCGACCCGGTGGGGGCGAGCTATGCCGAGCTCAACGTCAAACTGCTGGCCCTGGACGGTCGCTGGGTGCTGATCGGCGTCATGAGCGGTCGCGAGGCGCAGGTGGATCTGGCTCACGTACTGGGCAAGCGTATCCGGCTGATGGGTTCGACCTTGCGCAGTCGCGACGACACGTTCAAGGCCGACCTGCTCAGCGACCTGGGCCAGCACGTCTGGCCGCTGTTCACTGAGGGCCGCCTCAAGCCGCAACTGGCGAAATCCTTTGCGATCAAGGATGCCGAGGCGGCGTTCGAAGAGCTGGCGACCAACACGGTGTCCGGCAAGATCGTGCTGGTCATCGACGAAAGCCTGGTCTGATCAGGCGGTGCCTCTGGACTCAGCTCCAGTCGTGCACCGGCCAGCCGGCTTTCTGCGCGTGTTCCAGTAACACGGCATCGGGGTTGACCACGTTAGGGTGGTCAACCTTGAGCAGCAGCGGCAGGTCATTGCGCGAATCCGAATAGAAACTCGCACCCTCAAGATTTTCCCCCTCGGCATCCAGCCATTCCATCAGGCGCGTGATCTTGCCTTCCCGATAGGTCAGCACGCCGACGGTTGCACCGCTGTAGACGCCGTGCTGCACGTCCAGTTCGATACCCAACACTTCGTCGATCCCGAGGCGTTCGGCGATCGGCTTGACCAAGTGCACGCCCGACGCCGAGATCACCAGAATGCGGTCACCCTTGGCGCGGTGCTTTGCAATGCATGTGCAGGCGTCGCTGTAGATGATCGGCTCGATGACGTCCTCGACCCAAGGGCCGACCAGATGGTCGATTTCTTCAGGGGTACGGCCAGCCATGGGTTCCAGGCTGAAGGCCATGTAGTCTTCCATCGCGAGCTTGCCCTCGCTGTAGGCGGCCATCAGTTCGTCGTTGCGTTGCATGAACGACGTCGAGTCAACCCAGCCCAGGCGACCCATCTGCTCGCTCCAGAGCGTGGCGCAGTCACCACCGATCAGGGTCTCGTCCAGGTCGAAAATTGCCAGGGGCATGTGCGTTTCTCCTAAAGTCTGTTGAGTCGGCTGTCAGCTTCACGCATGGCGTCTTGATCGGCAAGCGCGTGGCGTTATGCGTGCAGAACGAATTCAGTTCACGGCGCGTTCAGTTCAAGGCAACGCTCAGTTCAAGGCGCAGAGTGCCGACGGTTCAATGTTCAGTGTTACACGCCTTCCGTCCGGGTGCAGGTCGTCGGCGCTGCGGTTCAGTACGTCGACCACAAGGTCTACGCCACGCGCCTGGACCCGGTAGCGGATGACGTTGCCGAGCAGACTGTGACTGCGTACTTCGCCTTCCAGTTCGCCCGTCAGGCTCAATTGGATCGACTCAGGGCGGATCGCCACACGGTTGTTGATCGGGCGCTGCATCAGGCGAGTGGCATCGTCGGCTTCCAGCAGGTTGTAGTTGCCGATGAAGCCTGCGGCGAAAACGTCCACCGGCGCGGTGTACAGTGTCTCGGCGTCACCGCTCTGCACGATCCGGCCCTGGTTCATCAGGAAGATACGGTCTGACAGGGTCAGTGCCTCTTCCTGGTCGTGGGTCACGAAAATAGTGGTCAGGCTCAGCTCGCGCTGAATGGCGCGTATCTGTTCACGCAGGTTCTTGCGAATCCGCGCGTCCAGCGCCGATAGCGGCTCATCGAGCAACAGCAGACGCGGGCGAGTGACCAGCGAGCGCGCCAGCGCCACACGCTGGCATTGCCCGCCGGACAGTTGATGCGGGTAGCGCGTGGCAAAATCGTGCAGCTCGACCATGCGCAGAATCTCGGCAACACGCCTTGAGCTCTCGTCGGCACCGACTTTCTGAATGCGCAGCCCGAAGGCAACGTTTTGCTCGACGGTCATGTTGGGAAACAGCGCATAGCTCTGGAACACCATGCCGATGTTGCGCTTTTGCGGCGTGAGCGGCACCAGGTCGCTGCCATCGAGCAGAATGCGCCCGCTGTTGACCGGGGTCAGCCCGGCAATGCAGCGCAATAACGTGGATTTGCCGCAGCCCGACGGGCCCAGCAAGGTAACGAATTCGCCCTTCGCGATGCTGCAGTTGATGTCGCTGAACACTGACGTGCTGGCGTAGCTTTTCTGCAGGTTTTCAATACTGACAAAACTCATCTCAGTCTTTGTCCTTGTTCAGTCGATTGGCGGCCCAGGTCAGCACCAGCACGAAGAGGAAATAGGAAATCACCAGCGCGCTGTTGAAGTGACCACTGCTGTTGCGCATGTTGTTGAGGTAGACCTGCAGGGTTTCATAGCGCGTGCCGACCAGCAGGTTGGCGAACACGAATTCGCCGAACAGGAACGAGAACGACAGCAGCAGGGCAATCATCAGGCCCTTGCGCAGGTTGGGCAGCACGACCATGAACGCCGCCTGCCAGGTGCTGGCGCCGAGCAACTGGGCGGCGTCCATCAGGTCTGTCAGGTTGATGGCCTGCAGGTTGTTGGTGATGGCGCGGTACATGAAGGGCAGGGCGACCGTGAAATAACAGCCAATCAGAATCCACGGTGTACCGACCATCGCCATGGGGCCTGAGCCATACAGCTGCAGCAGGCCGACCGAGGAGACCACGGGCGGCACGGCGAACGGCAGCAGGATGAGGATGTTCATCAGCCCGTCGAGGCGCGGAAAGTAGTAATGCACGACGAACAGCAGGGGCAGAATCAGCACCACCGAAAGGACCAGTGCGCCGACGCAGACCAGCAACGATTGGCCGAACGCCGTCAGAAAGCGTGGGTCGCTCCACAGCGCCACGTACCATTTGAAGGTCAGGCCGCTGGGCAGAATGGTCGCCGACCAACTGGTCGCGACCGAGTACAGGAAGGTGCCGGCCAGTGGCAGCAACAGGATCAGGAACAGCAGGTAGACCACCGTCTTGTGATAAATGCTCGCAGGCCCTCGTTCAACGCGTGACATGGTAGCTCCTTCTCAACAACCACTGATGGACCACGGTGACCAGGGTCATGAGCCCGACCAGAATCATCGCCAGCGCGCTGGCCATGTTCGGATCCAGCGTGATATCCCCCGCGACCATCGCCGCGATACGGATCGGCAATACGTTGAAATTGCCGGTGGTCAGCGCGTAGACCGTGGCATAGGCGCCCAGCGCATTGGCCAGCAGAATGACAAACGTGCCGAGCAGCGCCGGGGTCAGCACCGGCAGGCCGATGTAGCGCCAGAACTGATAGCTGCTGGCTCCCAGCAATGCTGCCGACTCGTTCCAGTCTTCGCGCACGGCATCGAATGCGGGGTAGAGCAGCAGCACGCCGAGTGGGATCTGGAAGTAGGTATAAAGGATGATCAGTCCGGTCTTGGAATACAGGTTGAAGTCATCGATGATCCCGGTCTGCTTGAGGATCAGGGTCAGCGCGCCGTTGAACCCCAGCAGGATGATGAACGCGAACGCCAGTGGAACGCCGGCAAAATTGCTGGTCATGTTGGCGAACGAGTTGACGAAATCGCGCAGCCGCGAATCCACCTTGCGCAGCGAATAGGCACCCAGGATCGAGATGATGATGCCGAACAGGCTCGACCAGAAGCTGATCTCCAGGCTGTACTGAATGGCTTGCCGGTAGAACTTCGAGCTGAACGCCCGGATGAAGTTTTCCCAGCCCCAGCCGGCATCGCTTTGCAGGCTGTGGATCGCGACCCACAGCAGCGGTGCGATCTGAAACACGATGAAAAATACGGCGAAGGGCAGCAGGCACAACAGCCCCAGCCACTTGCCTCGGGAAAAGGTTGTCAATTGAGAATCTCCCGGCAGACCGGTTTGTCGTGCGGCACGCCAAGCAGCTCGCAGACGGTGCCGCACAGATCGATCTGGCGCGGCGCGGCGTCGACATTCAGGCTGAAGGCATCACCGATGACGAACAGCGGCACCTCACGCTCTTCCGGCAACAGCCCGTTGTGCGAGCGGTCATTGTTCATGCCGTGGTCGGCCGTCACCAGTACTTGATAACCCGCATCCAGCCAGCGTTGCAGGTAGTCAGCCAGAATGATGTCTGCGCTGCGGGCGCTGTTGCGGTACTGCGCAGTGTCGAGGCCGTGCTTGTGCCCGGCGTCGTCGATGTTCATGGGGTGGATCAGCAGAAAGTTCGGGGCGTGCCCGAGGCGCAGGCTTTCGGCGTCGGCGAACAGGTGCGAATCAGGGTAGTGATCGGCCCAGTAGAACAGTCCGTGCTGAATCGGCAGATCCGTGGCTTCCGTATGGCGATCGCGTGCCGGGTCGAACGGGGTGCGGTTGTACAGCTCGCTGACCCAGTGATAGGCCGCTGCTGCAGTGCTCAGCCCGGCGTCGCGAGCATAGTGAAAGATGCTGCGCTGATTCGACAGGCGCGAGACGTTGTTATGCACGATGCCGCTGTCGATGGGCGCGACACCGGTCAGTATGCATTCGTAAAGGGGGCGTGAGAGGGCGGGCAGTTCGCATTCCATCTTGTAGAGCGCGGCCCGGCCCGCATCATGCCAGGCTTGCAGGTGCCCCATCGCATGGCGTGCGACTTCGTAATTGAGGCCGTCCAGCACGATCAGGATGACGTTGTGTTTCATGGGCGACTCGCTTTGAAAGAACGGGCGAGACTGGCTCGCCCGGAGTACACGACTTCATCCCTGAGCCGCAGGAGAGGATCAGTTCATCTCGATGATGACCTGCTCGTTCCACATCTGCGGCAGCGCTTTGGAAGTTTTCTCCCACGCCTCTGCGTTCTCGATTGGCTTGGCGTTTTTATACTGGTCTTGCGGCAGCAGTTTGGCTTGAACATCTTCAGGCAGTTTGATGTGTTCTACGCGAATCGGGCGTGCATTGCCCTTGGCCAGATTGATCTGACCCGCGTCGCTGAAGGTGTATTCACGCGCCAGCTTGGCGGCGTTCGGGTGTTTGGCATACTTGTTGATGATGGTGGTGTAGCCGGAAATCACCGAGCCGTCCGAAGGGATCAGCACGACGTAATCATCAGGTTTGGTCATCTTGGCTTTGTAGCTCAGGCCGTTGAAGTCCCAGACCACACCGACTTCGATTTCGCCTTTCTCGATGGTCTGAATGGTCGGGTTGGCCAGCGACAGACGCTTCTGTTTGGCCAGATCGGTGAACAGTGCTAGGCCCGGTGCGATGTTGGTTTCGTCACCTTTCATGGCGATGGCCGCTGCCAGTACACCGTTGGCAGCCTGAGCCGCAGTGCTCACGTCGCCGATGGACACCTTGTATTTGCCGGTTTTCAGGTCAGCCCAGCTTTTCGGGATTTCAGAGCCGTGCAGCAGGTTTTTGTTGACGATGAAGGCGATGGTGCCGGTGTAGGCCAGCGCCCAGTGGCCGTCCTTGTCCTTGGCCCAGGTCGGGATCTGATCCCAGGTAGTTGGCTTGTAAGGCTGGGTAACGCCTTTTGCTGTGGCGATAGGGCCGAACGCTGCGCCTACGTCGCCAATGTCACCGCTGGCGTTGTCTTTCTCCGCCTCGAACTTGGCGATCTCCTGGGCCGAACTCATGTCGGTGTCCATGTGCTTGAGGCCATATTTGGCTTCCAGGTCTTTCCAGATGCCGCCCCAGTTTGCCCAGTCATCCGGCATGCCGAGGCTGTTGACCGCGCCTTCAGCCTTGGCCGCAGCCTCCAGCGTTTTAAGATCCGTGTCCGCAGCCATGACCAGCGAACTCATTGCCATGGCTGAACCGAGGAGTGATGCCAACAAAAGATGTTTCATTCGGAGCTCCTAGTGCACTTCTTGAGAAAAGTGTTCGTTGCGGATTATTTGGTCTAGATCAGCAATACCTGAGCCAAGTTAGGCTTTTTGCATGACATTTTCGTGTCGTGTTGCACGGACAAAAGCGTTTTTCACGGGCCCCGGCAGTGCCTGGCGCTAAGCGTAGACCATCGCAATGGGCCTGTTGGGCAGGGGGTTATGGGCTCTTTTCGGCGCAGTTGGCATGCAACGTGATTTGTCCTGTAACAGTACAGTCATGTCCCCGGCCTAGGCTCACGGCAAGGGAGTCAACGGCGTTGGCTGCACTGATGTATGCCTCGTAACAGGGCTGGTCTAGTCCAGACGGATACCGGAATGCGCGAAGATGTGCCACGGGCGGTAACAACCATTTGCCATGCGCTGCAGGAGCAGATCGAACATGGTTTGTTGCCGCATGGCAGCAAGTTGCCTGCAGAGCGCAAGCTCAGCGAGGTATTCGCCACCACCCGCATCACCTTGCGTGAAGCGCTGTTGCAGCTTGAGGCGCAGGGGTTGATCTATCGGGAAGAGCGGCGTGGCTGGTTCATCTCGCCGCCGCGACTGGCCTATGACCTGATCAGGCGTAGCCATTTCCACGCAATGGTCTGTGCCCAGGGAAGGGTGCCGCACACCCGGCTTCTGTCTGCACGCCTGCAACCTGCTTCAGCGATGATCTGCGAAATGCTGGAACTGCCGGCGCTGTCGAGCGTGATCCAGATCTGTCGCGCGCGACGGATCGATCAGCGTCTGGTGCTGTATGTCGAGCACTACCTGAGACCGGAGTTGTTCCCCGGCATTCTCGAACACGACCTGAACGAATCGCTCAGTGAACTCTACGCCCGCCGCTATGACATTCATTACGGTCGGGTGCGCTTCGACATGGTCCCCACGGCGCTGCACAGCGAAGCAGCCGCTGCACTGAAGGTTTCACTGGGTAGCCCGGGCCTGCGCATTGCACGTGTCAATTATGATCGGAAAGATCGGTTGATCGACTGTGACCTCGAATACTGGCGTCATGATGCTATTCATGTGCGCGCAGAGGTGAACGGCGACTGAATGCCGGTGTGGCAAACCCACTTCCCAAGCGCGGTCTGTGCCACCGTTAGTTCGCTGTTTTCTATAAATAAATACTCATTTCGTTGATAAGAATGTGTGCAATGTACAGCCTGTTTAATAGGTTTTGTGTAATGCATACATTTGATTAACAAAAAAAATTAATGAGCGTTATTCTATTTTTGCTGGCGGGGTGGCGTTAAATTAGTTGGTTTTTTTGATGAAATGTCCCAGAGTAATTATTCTAGTTTTCAGCGGATTTAAGAAAAATCTTAATATTAATTAATGTTTGTTAATGGGGTGTGGTAGGTTTTTGGTGTGGAAGGATAAGCACTGGTTAGTTGGTTTTATTTGCACGATCGTTCCATGTTTGGATTAAGGTTGACATGGCAGTTGTCCTATAAAGCAATGCTTGATAAGTGCGGCTGCTTTTATTTAAAGGATCTATGAGGATGCTGTAATGACTCTCGACAAGGCGTTGGTGCTGCGTACCTGTGCAAATAATATGGCCGATCACTGCGGCCTTATATGGCCCGCGTCCGGCACGGTGGAATCCAGATACTGGCAGTCAACCAGGCGGCATGAGAATGGTCTGGTCGGTTTACTGTGGGGCGCTGGAACCAGCGCTTTTCTAAGCGTGCATGCCGATGCTCGATGGATTGTCTGTGAAGTTGCCGTTGCAGACATCATCAGTCTGGAAGAGCCGGGAATGGTCAAGTTTCCGCGGGCCGAGGTGGTTCATGTCGGCGACAGGATCAGCGCATCACACTTCATTTCGGCACGTCAGGCCGACCCTGCGTCAACATCAACATCAACATCAACATCAACGTTAACGCCAATGCCCACTGCCATACCCACGCCCATGCCTGCCGTAGCAAGTGTCACGTTACCGGTGGCCGAACAGGCCCGTCATGAAGTGTTCGATGTCGCGTCGGTCAGCGCGGCTGCCGCCCCAGTAAACACCCTGCCGGTGACGACGCCGCAGAATGTGCAGACCGCCACTTACGGCAGCACGTTGAGTGGCGACAATCACAGTCGTCTGATTGCCGGTTATGGCAGTAACGAGACCGCTGGCAACCACAGTGATCTAATTGCCGGTTATGGAAGTACAGGCACCGCCGGCTCCGACAGCTGGCTGGTCGCTGGCTATGGAAGCACCCAGACCGCCGGTGGGGACAGCGCGCTGACAGCGGGTTACGGCAGCACCCAGACCGCCCGCGAAGGCAGCAACCTGACGGCAGGGTACGGCAGCACCGGCACGGCAGGCTCGGACAGTTCGCTGATCGCCGGTTACGGCAGTACTCAGACTTCGGGCGGGGACAGCTCACTCACAGCGGGTTACGGCAGCACGCAAACGGCTCAGGAAGGCAGCAATCTCACCGCTGGGTATGGCAGCACCGGCACGGCAGGCTCGGACAGCTCGTTGATCGCCGGTTATGGCAGTACACAAACCTCGGGAGGCGACAGTTCGCTGACCGCGGGCTACGGCAGTACGCAGACGGCCCAGGAGGGCAGCAATCTGACGGCGGGGTACGGCAGCACGGGTACAGCAGGTGTCGACAGCTCTCTGATCGCGGGATACGGCAGCACGCAGACCTCGGGAAGTGACAGCGCCCTGACCGCAGGCTATGGCAGCACGCAAACGGCCCAGAAAGGCAGCAATCTCACTGCTGGGTATGGCAGCACCGGCACGGCAGGTTCCGACAGCTCGCTGATCGCCGGTTACGGCAGCACGCAAACCTCGGGCAGTGACAGCTCGCTCACGGCGGGGTACGGCAGTACGCAGACGGCTCAGGAAGGCAGCAATCTGACGGCGGGGTACGGCAGCACGGGTACAGCAGGTGTCGACAGTTCGTTGATCGCCGGATATGGCAGCACGCAGACCTCGGGAAGTGACAGTGCGCTGACAGCGGGTTACGGCAGCACGCAAACGGCCCAGGAAGGCAGCAACCTGACGGCGGGCTACGGCAGCACTGGCACGGCAGGTGCCGACAGTTCGTTGATCGCCGGATATGGCAGCACGCAGACGTCAGGCAGCGAAAGTTCGCTTACCGCAGGCTATGGCAGTACCCAGACTGCCCGTGAGGGCAGCACCCTGACGGCCGGATATGGCAGTACCGGAACAGCTGGCGCTGACAGCTCGCTGATCGCCGGTTACGGCAGCACGCAAACCTCGGGCAGTGAAAGCTCGCTCACGGCAGGTTATGGCAGTACCCAGACCGCACAGCAGGGCAGCGTACTCACATCAGGCTATGGCAGTACGCAAACGGCCGGGGCTGCCAGTAACCTCACCACCGGTTACGGAAGTACAGGTACCGCGGGTCACGAGAGTTTCATCATTGCGGGTTATGGAAGTACACAGACAGCGGGCCACAAAAGTATCCTGACCGCTGGTTATGGCAGTACTCAGACGGCCAGGGACGGTAGCGACCTGATTGCGGGCTATGGCAGTACGGGAACCGCAGGCTCGGGCAGTTCGCTGATCGCAGGTTATGGCAGCACCCAGACCGCGAGTTACAGAAGCATGCTGACCGCCGGTTATGGCAGTACGCAGACCGCCAGAGAACACAGCGACCTTGTCACAGGCTATGGCAGCACTTCAACGGCAGGGTCAAACAGTTCGCTGATCGCCGGCTATGGAAGCACTCAGACGGCGGGCTTCAAAAGCATACTGACCGCCGGTTACGGCAGTACCCAGACGGCACAGGAGCGCAGCGACCTGGTCGCAGGCTACGGAAGCACGTCGACTGCGGGCTATTCCAGTTCCTTGATCGCCGGCTATGGCAGCACGCAGACGGCAGGCTACGAGAGCACGTTGACCGCCGGTTACGGCAGTACGCAAACCGCGCAGGAGCGCAGTGATCTGGTGACAGGTTATGGAAGTACCTCCACCGCCGGCTATGCGAGCTCGCTGATTGCGGGTTATGGCAGCACGCAGACTGCGGGTTATGAGAGCACGTTGACCGCCGGTTACGGCAGCACGCAAACCGCACAGGAAAACAGCTCGCTCACCACCGGGTACGGAAGTACCTCCACAGCCGGCTTTGCCAGCTCGCTGATCGCCGGTTATGGCAGTACGCAGACAGCCGGCTATAAAAGTACCCTCACGGCCGGTTACGGCAGTACTCAGACTGCAGAGTATGGAAGCTCACTCACTGCGGGCTACGGCAGCACTGCAACGGCCGGGCAGGACAGTTCATTGATAGCCGGCTATGGCAGCTCCCTGACCAGCGGAATCAGAAGTTTTCTGACGGCAGGCTATGGCAGTACGCTGATCGCCGGACTTCGCAGCGTTTTGATCGCCGGTTATGGCAGTAGTCTTACATCGGGCATTCGCAGCACGTTGACTGCGGGTTATGGCAGTAACCAGATTGCAAGTTACGGCAGCTCGTTGATTGCAGGCCATGAAAGCATTCAGGTCGCCGGAAATAAAAGCATGCTGATCGCCGGCAAGGGCAGCTCGCAGACAGCAGGTTTTCGCAGCACGCTGATTGCCGGTGCGGGCAGTGTACAACTGGCGGGTGATCGCAGCCGGTTGATTGCCGGTGCAGACAGTAATCAGACCGCGGGTGACCGCAGCAAACTACTGGCCGGTAATAACAGTTATCTGACTGCCGGCGATAGAAGCAAACTGACCGGCGGGCATGACTGCACCCTGATGGCGGGAGACCAAAGCAGATTGACCGCTGGTAAGAACAGTGTCTTGACGGCAGGCGCTCGTAGCAAACTTATTGGCAGTGAAGGCTCGACGCTCTCGGCTGGAGAAGACTCCACACTAATTTTCAGACTCTGGGACGGGAAGAGGTACAGGCAACTGGTCGCCAGAACGGGTGAGAACGGTGTTGAGGCCGACATACCGTATTACGTGAACGAAGATGACGATATTGTCGATAAACCCGACGAGGACGATGACTGGATAGAGGTAAAGTAGCCCGCGTTATTCAAGCACTCCACGACTGAATCATCGACAGGGCGCGTCGATGGAATTCGGGACATGAAGTCCCTTTATAAACAAATGACCTGTTGTCCGGTACGAGGTGGTTCAAAATGGCGCAGGCAAAAGTATCTTTTTTATCGTTATGATGAGAGACATTTTATTTCTTTCAATGGGCACTTTAGCGAGCGTCAACACCGAAACGCGGGAGCAACAGGTCACCCCCGCGTTATCGATTATCGCCTCAGCCGTTATGGCAGCTCGTGGCTGGCATAGAACGCACTCAATACCTTGACCAGATGCGCCAGGTCATGGCTACCGGCCAGTTCGCGAATCGAGTGCATGGCGAACGTCGGCAAGCCGATGTCTACCGTGCGAATACCCAGATGGCTGGCAGTGATCGGTCCGATGGTCGAGCCGCAACCCATGTCGCTGCGTACTACAAAGCTCTGTACCGGGACCTCTTCGGCCATGCACAGATGGCGGAAGAAACCGGCGGTTTCGCTGTTGGTGGCGTAACGCTGGTTGCTGTTGACCTTGATCACCGGCCCTGCGTTGAGCTTGGGACCATGATTGGCGTCGTGCTTGTCAGCGTAGTTGGGATGAATGCCGTGGGCGTTGTCGGCTGATATCAGCAGCGACTTCTGAATCGTGCGCACGTAGTCTTCGCTGCTTGGCAACAGACGCTGGACGATCTGCTCGAGCATCGCACCGTCTGCGCCACAAGCGGAAGACGAGCCGACTTCTTCGTGATCGGTGCACACCAGCAGGGCGGTTTCGTCGCTCTCGGTGTTGAGCAGTGCCTGCATCCCGGCGAAACACGACAACAGGTTGTCCAGGCGTGCGCCTGCCAGGAAGTCCCCATTGAGGCCGACCACAGCGGCGCCCTGGGTGTCGTAGAAACTCAGCTCGTAATCGAGCACCACATCGGCATTGAGGCCGTGCTCGCGGGCCAGTTGGTCGGTCAGTAATGCCCGGAAGTCGGCGCGCTCGTCACCGGCGACCTGCGCCAGGATGGGAGGCAGTTCGTTTTGCGCATTGATCGCCCAGCCTTCGTTGGCAGTGCGGTTCAGGTGAATCGCCAGATTGGGGATCACGGCGATCGGCAGTTTGAAGTCGATCAACTGACTTTCAACCTTGCCGTCGCGGCGGAAAGTGACACGGCCGGCCAGCGACAGATCACGGTCAAACCAGGGGGCCAGCAAGGCGCCGCCGTAGACTTCGACGCCCAGCTGCCAAAAACCCTGACGTTGCAGTTCCGGTTGCGGCTTGACCCGCAGGCACGGGCTGTCCGTGTGTGCGCCAACCATGCGAATGCCGCCCGTGAGTGGCGACTGACGACCCATCCGGAAAGCGACGATGGAAGAGTCATTACGGGTGACGAAATAACGGCCCCCGGTTTCTACTGCCCACGTGTCACGTTCGTCCAGCCGCTGAAAGCCTGCGGCTTCGAAGTGTTGCACGAGGGTGGCGGTGGCGTGGAACGGGGTAGGAGAAGCCTTCAGAAAATCGATGAGGCCTTTGTTCAACTCTGCGCGCATAAATAGCTCCAGACAGCAATGGCGCGAGTTTACCGCATTGGCTCAGTCGTTGCCGCTGCCACAGAAACGCTTTTCGACCGCGAAGGGCCTGACGAAGTCGGGCCGGAAACAGGAGCGGGGGGCTTTGGTTACTTTGGCCCCATCAAAGTAACTCGCCGAGGGGCGAAAAGGTGACCTGAGTCGACCCTAAATCCACCTGAAGTCGCAGAACCGCTGCGTGACGCGGAGCGTCACGAACGGCATTACCACGCGGAGCGTGGGAACGATAGTCAGAGCAGCTGTATGACGCGGAGCATCTGCACGATATTCAGCGTGTCATTCAGATCAGAACGGCGCGGTGCACTCGAAGGTCAATCGCTCGCCGGTCCCCGGATGGGTAAAGCTCAGCATGCTGGCATGCAGACACAGACGCGGATACGCCGCCAGCGCTTCCGGATGCGCGTACAGACCATCACCCAACAACGGATGCCCGATCGACAGCATGTGCACACGCAACTGATGCGAGCGGCCAGTGATCGGCGTGAGCTCGACGCGACAGTAAGTGTCATGCCGCTCGACAACCTTCCAGAACGTCAGCGCGTGTTTGCCACCCTCGTGGTCCACCACATGCCGGGGCTTGGTGGGGGGGTCATAGCGCAATGGCAGATCGATACTGCCGCTGTCCAGGGACGGTTGGCCCCAACACAGTGCGGTGTAGGCTTTCTCGGTTTCACGGTCATGAAACTGACGCGACAGCTCTCGATGCGTATCGGCATCACGGGCCAGCAGAATGATGCCCGAGGTTTCCCAGTCCAGGCGATGGACGATACGCGCTTCAGGGTAACCGTTTTCCTGCAGGCGGGTAATCAGGCAATCCTTGTTATCGTCGGCACGGCCGGGAACGGAAAGCAGCAGGGTAGGCTTATCGATCACCAGAACGGCGGCGTCCTGATGAATGATGCGGATGTTCGACAACGGCATGCAACGGCCTCGAAACGCTAGAAACGCCAACGGCGGCAAGGGCGCAGCTTCCGTAGAAGTGCGCCGATACCGCCGCGAGCGACTGCCTGATCAGCGATCGGGCAGGGTGATATTGAGTTCCAGAATCGAACAGCTGCCCTGGCTTTCCAGAGCGACCTGTACCTGGTCAGACTCGATATTGACGTATTTACGGATCACTTCCACCAGCTCTTTCTGCAGCGCAGGAAGGTAGTCCGGGGTACTGCGTTGGCCGCGTTCGTGAGCAACGATGATCTGTAGACGCTCTTTCGCGACCGAGGCCGTGCTTCCTTTTTTGCGGTCACGAAAGAAGTCAAAAATATTCATTAATTACCCCCGAACAGGCGTTCAAAGAATCCTTTCTTATGCACATCCAGAAACCGGTGCTCAAGTGTTTTGCCCAGCAGGCGGTCAACCGCATCGCTATAGGCCTGACCCGCATCGCTCTGGTCATCGAGAATGACCGGCACGCCCTGGTTGGAGGCTTTCAGTACAGCCTGGGATTCGGGGATCACGCCGAGCAGGGTAACGGCAAGGATTTCCTTGACGTCTTCCACGCCGAGCATTTCGCCCTTGCTGACGCGCTCAGGGTTGTAGCGGGTCAGCAGCAAGTGTTCCTTGATCGGGTCTTCGCCACGTTCGGCGCGACGCGATTTGCTGGCCAGCAGGCCCAGCATGCGGTCGGAGTCACGTACCGACGAGACTTCAGGGTTGGTCACGACGATGGCTTCGTCGGCGAAGTACATGGCCAGGTGAGCACCGGTTTCGATACCGGCCGGCGAATCGCAGACGATGTATTCGAAGGATTCCTTCAGCTCCATGAGGACTTTTTCAACGCCCTCCTTGGTCAGTGCTTCCTTGTCACGGGTCTGGCTGGCGGCCAGCACGAACAGGCCTTCGATCTTCTTGTCCTTGATCAGCGCCTGTTGCAGGTTGGCTTCGCCATTGACCACGTTGACGAAGTCATACACGACACGACGTTCGCAACCCATGATCAGGTCGAGGTTACGCAGGCCGACGTCGAAGTCGACGATGACTGTCTTGTGGCCGCGCAGTGCGAGACCGGTACCGATGGCGGCGCTGGTGGTGGTCTTGCCCACACCACCCTTGCCGGATGTAACAACGAGAATCTTGGCCAAGGTGTATCACCCCTAGAGGAAAAGGACATTGAGTCCCTGAAAGGCATCTCCTGGCGCCGCGCCCGCCGAAGCATTCTGGAAATCCTGGGGTCTGATTCCGGAAAGCTAGCACTAAGCTATTACTTTCGACTCATATACCCGCTGAAAAGCAGTGCTTTTCAGAACTTCCTGCCGCCTTCACGACAATTTCGCGACGAATCAGAGATGCTTTGAAAATTGCGGCAGTATCCGTTAAAGACGAATGATGTTCAACACATCACCTGACAAGCTGATCTGGACCGGCGAGCCCCATAACGGGTCCCTGCGCAAGTCCTCGGACACCTTGTATTGCCCGGCAATCGAAATCAGCTCGGCACTCAACTGCTGACAGAAGATCCGTGCCTTGGTATCGCCCTTTATTCCCGCCAGTGCCCTGCCACGCATCGGGCCGTAGACATGGATGTTTCCATCGGCGAGAAGTTCCGCACCGGGACTGACCGGCGCGACTACCACCAGGTCGCCGCCCTGAGCGTAGATCTGCTGACCGCCGCGTACCGGAGCGGTTATCACGCGGGTCGGCTTGATCAGTGGCTCTGGCGGTTTTTCCGGGATTTTTTTCGGTGCTTCGGCCTCGACCGGGTCGATCACGCGCTCACGTGCGCCGGACGGCGGCAGCACCGGGAGGTCGACGGCAATCGCTGCGGCAATGTCTTCGATGCGGTTGGCGCGGATCGCCAGGGTGCGCAGGCCATGCTGGCGACAGATACGCACCAGACCCGGTAGATCCACCGGGCCTTCGTTCGGTGCGAGTTTGTCCAGAGCCAGGATCAGCGGCGTATTGCTGAAGAAGTTGGGGGCTTGTGCCACCTTGGCCGCCAACTGCCTGTCGAGCGCTTCAAGGTTGGTTCGGGCCAGCTCCATCACGGTGATGGCGAGCATGCTGCCCTTGAGCTGAAATACAGGTTCCGGGTTTTGCGATTCAATCTGGCTCATGGTTGATATACACAACAGCTTGTCGCTAAAAGTGCCGAGACTTATAGCGAGAACGCCCGCGAGCCGCAAGCGGCCAGAACCGTTGTAGAATGCGCGGCCTTTGTTCTGACGGAAGCCCAAATGGATCGCCCGCGTCTTAAAGCCAGTTTCCTTCACCCCCGTTTCTGGCCGCTATGGCTGGGGCTGGGGCTCTTGTGGCTGATTGTTCAATTGCCATTTCGCGTTCTGCTGCTCATAGGTCGGGCACTGGGCGCCATCATGTACCGTGTGGCCACTGATCGAAAAAAAATCGCGTCACGCAATCTGGAGCTGTGCTTCCCACATTTGTCCGCGGCCGAGCGCAAGCGTCTGCTCAAGGAAAACTTCGCCTCCACCGGGATTGCCTTCTTCGAGATGGCCATGAGCTGGTGGTGGTCGAAAAAACGTCTGGCCAGGCTTGCCCACGTCGAAGGGCTCGAGCATTTGCAGAGTGCCCAGGAAAAAGGCGAGGGCGTGATTCTGATGGCGCTGCATTTCACCACGCTGGAAATCGGCGCGGCACTGCTGGGCCAGCAGCACACCATTGACGGCATGTATCGCGAACACAAGAGCCCGTTGTTCGACTTCGTCCAGCGTCGCGGACGCGAGCGCCATAACCTTGATTCACTGGCTGTCGAGCGCGATGACGTACGCGGCATGCTCAAGTTGCTGCGCGCCGGTCGGGCGATCTGGTACGCGCCGGATCAGGACTATGGCGCCAAACAGAGCATTTTTGTGCCGCTGTTCGGCATCCAGGCCGCGACCGTGACCGCCACCAGCAAATTCGCCCGCCTGGGCCGTGCGCAGGTTGTGCCCTTCACTCAGCGGCGTCTGGCAGACGGTAGCGGTTACGGGCTGGTGATTCATCCGCCGCTGGACAACTTTCCGGGTGAGAGCGACGAAGCCGATTGCCTGCGCATCAATCAATGGGTGGAAAAAGCCGTCACTGAATGCCCGGAACAATATCTTTGGGCCCATCGACGCTTTAAAAGTCGACCAGCCGGTGAACAGAAGCTATATGAGAAGCATAGATAAAAAGCGTCGTTGATCACCGAGGTCAGTCGTAGATGCAGGATCGCGCAGTAACGAGCAGTGCAGTAAGTGGTGTCGAGCCTGTAACCGGGCTGATTTTATCGGGTGGCGGGGCGCGTGCGGCCTATCAGGTCGGCGTACTGGCAGGCATTGCCGACCTGCTGCCGCCCGGTTCGCCCAATCCCTTTCCGGTCATCGTCGGTACGTCGGCTGGCGCGATCAATGCCGTCAAGCTGGCCAGTGGCGCGCTGCATTTTCGGATTGCCATCCATCAATTGACCGAATTCTGGCAGTCATTTCGCAGCCATCAGGTGCTGCGCAGCGACTGGTCCGGGGTGATTCATCAGGCCAGCCGTTTTTTCGGTCGCAGTCTGCTGGGGTTTGGACGAAACATCCCGGTTGCCTTGCTCAACAGTTCGCCCCTGCGTGATCTGCTCAATGAGCGGCTGGATCTGTCCGGAATCGAAGCCGCCATCGACGCTCATCATTTGCGTGCAGTGGCGGTGACTGCCTTCGGTTACGAATCGGGTCAGGCGGTCACGTTTTATCAGGGCCGCGGTACGATCGAACCCTGGCTGCGCCATCGCCGTATCGGCCGTCCGACGCAATTGACCGTGGATCACTTGCTCGCCAGTTCAGCCATTCCCTTGCTGTTCGCCCCCGTGATGCTCGACGAGGAATACTTTGGCGACGGGGCCGTGCGTCAGTCGGCACCGATCAGCCCGGCGCTGCACCTGGGCGCCAATCGTGTTCTGGTGGTCGGCGTGAGCGGCAACCCGCGCGGCCTTAAAGCCGAAAGACCGGCACCCCGCGCGCCACGCGGCGCTCAGCCAAGCCTGGCGCAGATCAGCGGCCACATGCTCAACAGCACGTTCATCGACAACCTGGAAAGCGATATCGAGCTGCTCGAACGCTTGAACACCGCCAGTGCGTTGCTGCCCGAGGATCAGGTCAGGCAGCCGGGCATGGAGCCGGTGGAAGTGCTAGTGATTTCGCCGAGCCGTCCGCTGGATGAGATTGCGGCCCGCCACCGCCGCGAATTGCCCCCCGCACTGCGCACGTTCCTGCGCGGGCCGGGTGCGACCAAGAGCAGCGGCGCCAGTGTGCTGAGCTATCTGCTGTTCGAGTCAGGTTATTGCAGCGAATTGATCGAACTGGGGCGTCACGACGCGATTGCTCAGGGTGCCGAACTGAAGCGCTTTCTGCGTCTGGAATAACTCGGCGAGACAGAGGCGGGGCCTCTGTCTCTTGATCAGCGTGCGCAGGGCTCAGTGAGCGAAGTTGTCACGCCGTCAGACGATCTTCCCGGAAGTCACGAATCGCCTGCTCGATCTCTTCCTTGGTGTTCATCACAAAGGGGCCGTACTGCACGATCGGTTCACGCAGGGGCTTGCCTGCAATCAGCAACAGCCGCGCACCAGCGGCGCTGCTGATCTGCACCTCACCGATGTCGGACAGGCGTGCCATTTGGCGTTTACCGATCGGCTGGGTGCTGCCTTCCAGCTCGACACTGCCTTCATAGACGTACAGCAGCACAAGGTGCCCTTCGGGTACGTGCGGGCTGATACGGCTGCCGGCAGGCATATCAAAGTCAAAGTACAACGGCTCGGTGTCCGGACGCTGTACTGCCCCGGCCTGGCGAACCTGGCCATCGTCGAAATGCCCGGCCAATACCACCACTTGTACACCGGCCTGGGTGGTGACACTCGGAACGTTTTCCGGCTGGATGTCCTGGTAGCTGGCATCGCTCAGCTTGTTCTTGCCCGGCAGGTTCAGCCAGAGCTGAAAGCCGCGCATGGTGCCTTCTTCCTGTTCAGGCATTTCGCTGTGAATGATCCCGCGTGCCGCCGTCATCCACTGCACACCGCCGCTCTGCAGAAGGCCGACATTGCCCATATGGTCTTCATGACGCATACGGCCTTCAAGCATGTAGGTCACCGTTTCGAAGCCACGGTGCGGGTGAGGTGGAAAACCGGCGATGTAGTCATCCGGCTTGTCTGACCCGAACTCGTCCAGCATCAGAAACGGATCGAACTGCTCCACGCCACGTCCGCCGAAGACGCGCGTCAGCTTGACGCCCGCGCCATCGGACGCTGGTTGACCCGCTTGAATGGACAGGACTTTACGAAATTGAGTCATGGGAGACAGAGCACTCCTTATCAGGTGATACGAAGTGTCATGGTATGCCTGTCCATTCGATAAATTTATTCGAATGCCGGGACAGAATGATCGTATTGGTCGATAGGTTGCGCTGCATGACGCAGTGGCGCGGAGTGACAGGCAGCCTGCCCGGAATGATCTCCGGGGCAGGCTTGAAGCCAGAGGATGCTCAGTGCTTGCTGCCCTGTGTCGACATGCTCAGCAGCTGTTTCTCCTGATTCCAGTCGAACGGTTCCTCGTTCTGCTCCGCTTCGTAGCGGCGTTCTTCCAGCGCCTGATACAGCTCGATTTCATCATCCGGCATGAAATGCAGGCAGTCACCGGCGAAGAACCACAGCAGGTCGCGCGGTACCAGATGCGCGATTTGCGGGTAGCGCTGGATGACCTGGCAGAGGATGTCCTGACCCAGGTACTGGCTTTCGATGGGGTCCTGCGGCAACAGCTCGACCAGTTCGTCGAAACGCTCCATGAACAGCGCGTGGCTTTCTTCCGGAACCTGCTCGGCCTCGCCCAGCGCGACCAGAATGCTGCGCAGGTGTGCCAGCAGGCCAAGTTGGTGATCGAGAGTGGCGTCGGCCATTGGGTAATCCTCAAATGCAAAAACAGGCGCGAGAGTATAAAGCTCTACGCGCCTGCTGTGTGGTGCGACCTGACTATCAGCGAATCTTGCCGGCTGCCAGGGTCAGTTCTTCCTTGTCGAAATCATCCACATCAATCACCTTGCGGCGGGCTGCCTCGGCGGTACGCAGGGTTTGCGCTTCGTCGGCCTGCAACACACCGATGCGCAGCGCGGCGTCGATGACAGGCTCGCCAGCGTCCGGCTTGACCTGACCACTCTTGATTGCCACTTGCAGCTTCTTGTGCAGCGGATACGCAGCGCTGAGCAGGTCGATGGCGTGTTGCAGCGCGCCGACCGGATCGTCTGCCGATTGCGGGCGATAGCAGCCTGCCAGCAACTCTTCCAGCGTCGGATCGCCCTTGGCGCGGCCCAGCACCTGGGCAACTTCCGCATCAAGCTTGTCCGATGGTCCCTTGTGCCGGCGACCGAACGGGAACACTACGGCACGCAGCACCCCACCCAGTATGCGGTTGGGGAAGTTGCTGAGGATCTCGTCCATCGCACGTTCCGAATGCCCCAGGCTTTCTTCCATGGCCCAGCGGAACAACGGGCTCATATGGTCCGGCGAACCGAGGTCGTGATAACGCTTGAGCGCTGCCGAGGCCAGGTACATATGGCTGAGCACGTCACCCAGGCGGGCCGAAAGGCGTTCGCGGCGTTTCAATTCTCCACCCAGCAGCATCATGCTCAAGTCGGCGAGCATCGCGAACGCTGCTGCCTGACGGTTGAGCGCGCGGAAATAGCCCTGGCTCAAGCCGTTACCCGGCGCTCTTTCGAAATGACCGAAGCCCAGGTTGAGGATGAAGGTGCTGGCGGCATTGCTCACCGCAAAACCGATGTGTTTGAGCAGCAGGCTGTCAAACTCGATCAGCGCCTGCTGCTTGTCTTCGCGCCCGGCGAGGGCCATTTCCTTGAGCACGAAGGGATGGCAGCGAATCGCGCCCTGGCCGAAAATCATCAGGTTGCGCGAGAGGATGTTGGCGCCCTCGACCGTGATGAATATCGGTGCACCTTGCCAGTTGCGACCCAGATAGTTGTTCGGGCCCATGATGATGCCCTTGCCGCCATGCACGTCCATGGCGTGACCGATACACTCGCGACCGCGCTCGGTCAGGTGATACTTGAGGATTGCAGAGAGCACCGAAGGCTTCTCGCCCAGGTCGACCGCATTGGCGGTCAGCATGCGCGCGCTGTCCATCAGCCAGGCATTGCCACCGATACGCGCCAGCGCTTCCTGGATGCCTTCGAACGCCGAGATAGGCACGTTGAATTGCTCACGCACCTTCGCGTACTGGCCAGTGACCAGGCTGGTGTACTTGGCTGCGCCGGTGCCGACTGCCGGCAGCGAGATCGAACGACCCACCGACAGGCAGTTCATCAGCATCATCCAGCCTTTGCCCAGCATCGGCTGACCACCGATCAGGTAGCTCAGCGGGATGAACACGTCCTTGCCCGAGTTGGGGCCGTTCATGAACGCTGCGCCCAATGGCAGGTGACGGCGGCCGATTTCCACGCCGGGCGTGTCGGTCGGAATCAGCGCCAGGCTGATGCCCAGATCGTCTTTTTCGCCGAGCAGGTGCTCAGGGTCGTGGGCCTTGAAGGCCAGACCCAGCAGGGTGGCGACCGGGCCGAGGGTGATGTAGCGTTTTTCCCAGGTCAGGCGCAGACCGATGACTTCTTCGCCCTGCCACTGACCCTTGCAGATGATCCCGGTGTCGGTCATCGCGCCTGCATCGGAACCGGCCAGCGGACCGGTCAGCGCGAAGCAGGGGATGTCTTCACCGCGTGCCAGACGTGGCAGGTAATGATTGCGTTGCTCGTCGGTGCCGTAATGCAGCAGCAATTCGGCCGGGCCGAGAGAGTTGGGCACCATCACCGTGGACGCCAGGTCGCCGCTGCGGGTGGCCAGCTTCATGGCTACCTGGGAGTGGGCGTAGGCGGAGAAGCCCTTGCCACCGAATTCCTTGGGAATGATCAGCGCGAAAAAACCGTGCGCTTTCATGTGCGCCCAGGCTTCAGGCGGCAGGTCCATGGCCTGGCCGATTTCCCAGTCGCTGACCATCGCGCAGAGTTCTTCGGTCGGCCCATCGATAAAGGCCTGTTCCTCTTCGGTCAGTTGGACTTTCGGGTAGGCCAGCAGCTTGTCCCAGTCCGGGCGCCCGCTAAACAGCTCGCCATCCCACCAGACCGTGCCGGCATCGATCGCATCACGCTCGGTTTGCGACATCGGCGGCAGGACTTTTTGAAACCAGCTGAACATAGGCGCAGTGAAATGCTTGCGGCGAAGATCGGGCAGCATTACCGGTATGAATACTGCCAGCCAGAGCAACCAGAACACCGTCAGCAGCCATCCTGGCGCGTGACTGAAAATGCCCATGGCCAGCAGGTAGACAGCTACCACGCCAAGCGCCGGGAGCGGGGCGGTTCGCCGATGAGCCAGCCAGGCAATGCCGACGACCAGCACAACAATCCACAACAACAGCATAAATATTCCTCCGTGATGACCGCCACTGTGGCGGCGATCAAACTGGTCGCCGGGCAGTGGTGAGGCGACATCGATAGTGACCCCTGGTTGACGAGGAAGTTGCCGCCGCTTCGGGGTAGACTGTGAGCCTTTATTTATCAGCGACTGCGAGGGGAACGCAATGCTCAAGATCTGGGGGCGGAAGAATTCCAGCAATGTGCGCAAGGCACTCTGGATTGCCGAGGAAGTGGGCGTACCCTACGAGACGCAGGACGCCGGTGGTGCATTCGGCCTGGTCAACGAAGC
This sequence comes from Pseudomonas sp. MWU16-30316, assembly GCF_020515645.1. Classification (NCBI taxonomy): domain Bacteria; kingdom Pseudomonadati; phylum Pseudomonadota; class Gammaproteobacteria; order Pseudomonadales; family Pseudomonadaceae; genus Pseudomonas; species Pseudomonas sp. MWU16-30316. The sequence goes on from NZ_JAIZAZ010000002.1 coordinate 883,158, forward strand.
GGCCTATCGCGCGAAAAACCCCAACGGCCGGATTCCGATGATCGAAGACGGCGACTTCGTGATGTGGGAGTCCAACGCCATCGTGCGCTATCTGGCCGCCCGCCATGCCCCCGATTCTGATTTATACCCCGCAGATCTGCAGGCCCGTGCCAACGCAGACAAGTGGATGGACTGGACCACCTCGACCATCGCCGCGCCGTTCAGCCCGGTGTTCTGGGGGGTAATACGCACGCCCGCCGATAAACAGGACTGGCCGGCCATCGAGCAAGGCATCAAGACGCTGCACAGCCTGCTGCTGGTGGCCGACGAGGCGCTGTCGCGACAGCCCTATCTGTCTGGCGATGCGTTCGGCATGGGTGATATTCCCTTGGGATGCTTCGCCTACGGCTGGTTTGAAATGCCGATTGAACGTCCGCCGCTGCCTCACCTCCAAGCCTGGTATGAGCGTCTCAAGACTCGCCCGGCTTATCGCAAGGCGGTCATGACCCCTTTAACCTGAGCATGTGATGTGAACAGGTGATAGGGCTGATCGGGCGCATGTCCGGCGCTCGATATTTACTATTAACAGATGTGTCTGTACTTGAACGGCGCAGCCAAGCACCATTGCGCGGCTGGGTCGTCACGGCAGGCGGCTGGTGACAGTCATCTTCAATTCCTTTTTCTGATGAGTACCTTTCCCGATATGTCTTCCGCTCTGTCCATTCGGCAGCTAACCAAAACCTACGGCAACGGTTTCCAGGCCTTGAATGGCATCGATCTGGACGTCGCCGAAGGTGATTTCTTCGCCTTGCTGGGCCCCAACGGCGCTGGCAAATCCACCACCATCGGCATCATCTCGACGCTGGTCAACAAGACCAGCGGTACGGTGAACATCTTTGGCCACGACCTGGATCGCGAGCCCGCTGCGCTCAAGCGTTGCATCGGTGTCGTGCCGCAGGAGTTCAACTTCAACCAGTTCGAGAAGACCCTGGACATCGTCGTCACTCAGGCGGGCTACTACGGCATCCCGGCGAAAATCGCCAAAGAGCGCGCCGAGCAGTACCTGACGCAGCTGGGGCTTTGGGAAAAACGCGATGTGCCATCACGTTCGCTGTCCGGCGGCATGAAGCGGCGTCTGATGATCGCCCGTGCGCTGATTCACGAGCCGCGCCTGCTGATCCTCGACGAACCCACTGCAGGCGTGGACATCGAGTTGCGCCGTTCGATGTGGACCTTTCTGACCGAGCTGAACAGCAAAGGCATCACCATCATCCTCACCACGCACTACCTGGAAGAGGCTGAACAGCTGTGCCGCAACATCGGCATCATCGACCACGGGGTGATCGTGCAGAACACCGGCATGAAGCAGCTGCTCAGCACGTTGACCGTCGAGACTTTCGTGCTCGATCTCAAGGCCTCCTGGCAGACCGCGCCACAACTGCCCGGTTTCCCTTGCCGCCTGCTCGACAGCCACACCCTGGAAGTGCAGGTCGACAAGAACGTCGGCATCACTGCGCTGTTCAGCCAGTTGGCCTTCCAGAACATCGAAGTCTTGAGCCTGCGTAATAAATCCAATCGCCTTGAGGAGTTGTTTGTGTCCCTGGTGGAAAAAAACCTCGCGAAGGTGGCGGTATGACCTTAGCCAACGGCGAGTTGCGCCCCAACCTGATTGCCCTGAAAACCATCGTTTACCGTGAAGTGCACCGCTTCATGCGGATCTGGCCGCAGACCCTGCTGCCGCCAGCCATCACCATGGTTCTGTACTTCGTCATCTTCGGTAACCTCATCGGTCGCCAGATCGGCGACATGGGCGGCTTTACCTACATGCAGTACATCGTGCCGGGGCTGATCATGATGTCGGTGATCACCAACTCCTACGGCAACGTGGTCTCGAGCTTCTTCGGTGCCAAGTTTCAGCACTCCATCGAAGAACTGATGGTCTCGCCGGTCTCGCCGCACACCATTCTGGTCGGTTACACCCTGGGCGGTGTGTTGCGTGGTCTGATGGTCGGTTTCATCGTCACCATGCTGTCGATGTTTTTCACCGACCTGCAAGTGCACCACTTGGGCGTGACCATTCTGGTGGTGGTGTTGACCGCGACGATTTTCTCTCTGCTGGGCTTCATCAACGCAGTGTTTGCACGCAACTTCGATGACATCTCGATCATTCCGACCTTCGTCCTGACCCCGCTGACCTATCTGGGTGGCGTGTTCTACTCGATCAACCTGTTGCCGCCGTTCTGGCAGACCGTGTCGCTGGCCAACCCGGTCCTGCACATGGTCAATGCCTTCCGCTACGGCATTCTGGGCGTCTCCGACATCAAGATCAGCATCGCTCTGGCGTTCATGATCGTGGCGACCTTCGTGCTGTATATCGGCTGCGCCAGGTTGCTGGTGAGCGGTCGCGGTATGCGTCAGTAACACATTGGCTTCGACCCGCCAGGCTGGCGGGTCGAGCGCTGGCCGGGAGCGGCCGTTTAGATTCTGCAACACACCACCTCTTCCGACATTTCCCCGGTGCGCTGATCCTTTAGGCTTTCCGCTGCAAGGAACCGTCATGCGCACAGGGATGATCGCGCTCGCGCTCGGGCTGCTTGCCCTGCGTTTTCTACCGGCGTTGCCGCCGACCTGGCTATTGCTGTTGATGCCGATACTGGCGTCGATGCTGCTGCCGTTCCGTACCTATCCACTGGCGTTGTTCCTGCTCGGTTTCACTTGGGCCTGCGTGTCGGCGCAGTGGGCGTTGAGTGACCGGTTGGCGCCGCGTCTCGATGGTCAGACGCTGTGGGTGCAGGGCAAGGTGGTCGGTTTACCGAGTGTCGCCGAAGGTGTGGTGCGTTTCGAGCTGGAAGGTGCCACGTCACGACGTGCCAGGCTGCCCGCGCGAATCAGGGTGGCCTGGTACGGCGGCCAGCCGGTGAGCAGCGGCGAGCGCTGGCGTATGGCGGTCAAGCTCAAGCGACCGGCCGGGCTGGTCAATCCGGATGCTTTCGACTATGAAGCCTGGCTGCTGGCGCAGCGCATCGGTGCGACCGGCACGGTAGTGGATGGTCAGCTATTGGCACCCGCGCGTGCCGCCTGGCGCGATGCCATTCGTCAGCGCCTGCTGGCGGTCGATGCGCAGGGCCGGGAGGGTGGTCTGGCAGCGCTGGTGCTGGGCGATGGCTCAGGGCTATCGAGCACCGACTGGCAGGTGTTGCAGGATACCGGCACTGTGCATCTGCTGGTCATTTCCGGTCAGCACATCGGGTTGCTGGCCGGGGTGATTTACGCCTTGGTCGCAGGCCTGGCGCGCTGGGGGCTGTGGCCGCGCTTTTTGCCCTGGCTGCCGTGGGCGTGTGCACTGGCGTTCAGCGCTGCACTGGGCTACGGACTGCTGGCCGGTTTCGAGGTGCCGGTCCGGCGCGCTTGTGTGATGGTCGCGATGGTGCTGCTGTGGCGCTTGCGTTTTCGCCATCTGGGCGTGGTCTGGCCCTTGTTGCTGTCCTTCAACACGGTGCTGATCTTCGAGCCGCTGGTGACGCTGCAGCCGGGTTTCTGGCTGTCCTTCGCAGCGGTCGGCATTCTGATCCTGATTTTCAGCGGACGTCTCGGCGCCTGGAACTGGTGGCAAAGCTGGACACGGGCGCAATGGCTGATCGCCGTCGGCTTGTTGCCGATCCTGCTGGCGCTGAACCTGCCGATCAGCCTCAGTGGGCCGTTTGCCAACTTGCTTGCCGTCCCTTGGGTCAGCGTGATCGTCCTGCCTCCGGCATTGCTCGGAACGCTGTTGCTGCCGGTCCCTGTGGTCGGGGAAGGTCTGTTGTGGCTGGCGGGCGGGGCGCTGCAGTGGCTGTTCGTGTTCCTCGACGCGGTGGCTGCCGCATTGCCGGCCTGGTTACCCAGTGCGGTGCCAATCTGGGCATGGTGGTTGAGCCTGCTCGGGGCCTTGCTCTTGTTGCTGCCCAAGGGCATACCCGTGCGGCCGCTGGGCTGGCCGTTGCTGTTGCTGTGCGTTTTTCCGCCACTCGAATCAGTGCCTGAAAGCCAGGTAGACGTGTTGCAACTGGATGTGGGGCAGGGCCTGGCGATTCTCCTGCGCACCCGCAACCACACACTCCTGTATGACGCAGGTCCACGTTTCGGTGAGTTCGATATCGGTCAGCGCGTGGTCGTGCCCGCCATGCGCAAGGCAGGTGTCCGCCATCTTGACCTGATGTTGATCAGCCATTCCGACGCAGACCATGCCGGAGGTGCGGCGGCGGTTCATCAGGCCTTTCCGGTGAGCCGGGTGCTGGGTGGCGAGCTGGCCAGACTCGCGCCGCAACTCGATGCCCGATTGTGCGAGAGCGGTGCACGCTGGGAGTGGGATGGCGTGGTGTTTTCCACGTGGCGCTGGGAGCAGGGGCCTAATGGCAATCCAGCCTCCTGCATCCTCAGCGTCGACGCCGGGGGCGAGCGTCTGCTGCTGGCCGGCGATATCGATGTGAACGCCGAGCGCGCGGCAATCGACAGCGGGTTCGACCTTCGTGCTCACTGGTTGCAGTCGCCACATCACGGCAGCCGAACCTCGTCGTCCAAAGCGTTTCTGCGCGCCGTGGCACCGGTAGGCGTGCTGATTTCCCGTGGTCGCAATAACGCGTTCGGTCACCCGCATCCGTTGGTCATGGCGCGCTATCGAGGCCTGGGCATCGCCAGTTACGACAGTGCCGAGCTGGGTGCGGTCCGCCTGCAACTGGGGACGTTCGGAACGCCACAGGCCGAGCGCGCGCAACGGCGCTTCTGGCGTGATTGAGTGAATGGATATCGATCTCGGCGTTCGGCACTTGGCGACCCTATGGTAGAGTGGCGCCAATTTTTCGAGGGAGTGATCACTGTGTGGGAACTGGTCAAATCTGGCGGCTGGATGATGCTGCCGATTATTCTGAGCTCCATCGCCGCCGCCGGCATCATCATCGAGCGCCTGTGGACGTTGCGTGCCAGCCGTATCACCCCACCGCACCTGCTCGGGCAGGTCTGGCAGTGGATTCAGGAAAAGAAGCTGGACAGCGAAAAGCTCAAGCAGCTGCGCGCGGACTCGCCGCTGGGTGAAATCCTGGCCGCAGGTCTGGCCAATTCCAGGCATGGTCGCGAGATCATGAAGGAATGCATCGAAGAAGCCGCTGCGCGGGTCATTCATGAGCTGGAGCGCTACCTCAGCGCACTGGGCTCGATCGCTGCCATGGCGCCGCTGCTTGGTTTGCTGGGCACCGTGCTGGGCATGATCGATATCTTCGGCTCGTTCAACAGCTCCGGGGCCACCGCCAACGCCGGTGTGCTGGCAGGTGGTATTTCCAAGGCGCTGATCTGTACGGCGTCGGGTCTTATCGTCGCGATCCCGGCGATCTTCTTTCATCGCTTTCTGCAGAGCCGCGTCGATGAGCTGGTGGTCGGCATGGAGCAACAGGCCATTCGTCTGGTTGAAGTGGTGCAGGGCGACCGCGATGTCGATCTGATCGACGCCAAGATCGATCTCAAGTCGCTGGCCAGAGCGGGCGGGGGCAAGAAGAAGTGAAATTTCGCCGTCGCAGACCCCGGGAAAACATCGACATCAATCTGGTCTCTCTGATTGATGTGGTGTTCATCCTGCTGCTGTTCTTCATTGTGACGACCACCTTCACTCGCGAAACCCAGTTGCGGGTGGATCTGCCACAGGCCGTTACCGGAACGCCGGACGTGGACGCCAGCGCCAAACAGCTGGACATCGCCATCAACGCCGACGGGATTTTCTCGCTGAACAATCAGTTGTTGCCGAAAAACGACCTGGCAACGCTGATCGAAGCGCTGCAGCGCGAGTCGGGGGGCGATACCAGTCTGCCGCTGTCGATCAGTGCCGATGGCAAGACCCCGCACCAGTCGGTCATCACGGCCATGGATGCGGCGGGCAAGCTGGGCTTCAGTCACTTGCGCATGACCACTGTCGAGGCCACACCGGCTAACTGATGGCATTCACTGACCGTTTGCTCGACGCCTGGTACAAGGGCCACCCTGCGCTGTCGCTGTTGCGCCCGCTCGAAGGCCTTTACCGGCGTGTCGTAGAGCGCAAACGGGCGCGGTTTCTGGCGGGCGAGGGGGATATCTACCGCGCGCCTGTGCCGGTTATCGTGGTGGGTAATATCACCGTCGGTGGCACTGGCAAGACGCCGTTGATTCTCTGGATGATCGAGCACTGCCGCCGTCGCGGCCTGCGTGTCGGTGTGGTCAGCCGCGGTTACGGCGCCACGCCGCCAAGCCTGCCGTGGCGCGTCCTGCCTGAACAAAGTGCCAGCGAGGCAGGGGACGAGCCCCTGCTCATCGTTCAGCGCTGCGGCGTGCTACTGATGATCGATCCGGATCGCAGTCGTGCTGTACAGGCCTTGCTCGCTGCCGAACCACTGGATGTGATTCTTTCCGACGACGGCTTGCAGCATTACCGTCTGGCCCGCGACCTGGAACTGGTGCTGATCGATGCCGCCCGTGGTCTGGGCAATCGCCGTTGTCTGCCTGCCGGGCCGTTGCGCGAACCGGTCGAGCGGCTGAGCAGTGTCGACGCCTTGCTTTATAACGGCGCGACGGCTGACAGGAACGACGGCTACGCCTTCAGGCTCAAGCCTTCGGCGCTGATCAATCTGCGCAGTGGCGAACGTCAGCCGGTGGATTATTTCCCGGCCGGTCAGGCGCTGCATGCGGTCGCCGGAATCGGCAATCCCCAACGTTTCTTCAATACCCTCGAAGGATTACACTGGCAACCGGTGACTCACGCGTTCGCCGACCATGCTGTCTACAGCGCCGAGGCGCTGACATTTGCACCTGCGTTGCCCTTGGTCATGACCGAGAAGGATGCGGTGAAATGCCGTGCCTTTGCCGCTGATGACTGGTGGTATCTGGCAGTGGATGCACTACCTTCCGATGCCTTTGTCGGTTGGTTCGACCAGCAACTTCTACGTCTTTCTCCATGATTGCTTCAGGATCTCCTATGGACACCAAACTACTCGATATCCTCGCTTGCCCTGTCTGCAAGGGACCATTGAAGCTCAGCGCCGACAAGACCGAGCTGATCAGCAAGGGCGCAGGTCTTGCCTATCCGGTGCGCGACGGCATCCCGGTGATGCTCGAAAGCGAAGCTCGTACCCTGAGCACCGACGAGCGGCTGGAAAAATGACCGCAGCGTTTACCGTTGTCATTCCGGCGCGCTACGGCTCCAGTCGCTTTCCGGGCAAGCCGCTGAAAACCATTGCCGGCAAACCCATGGTTCAGCTGGTCTGGGAGCAGGCGTGCAAGAGCAGCGCCGAACGTGTGGTGATTGCCACTGACGATGCGCGCATTGTCGAAGCCTGTCAGGCTTTTGGTGCCGAAGTGCTGCTGACGCGCGACGATCACAACTCCGGCACCGATCGTCTGGCTGAGGTGGCCGCGCAATTGGGCCTGGCGGCTGACGCGATTGTCGTCAATGTGCAGGGCGACGAGCCGATGATCCCGCCTGCGGTGATCGATCAGGTGGCGTCCAATCTGGCCGCCCATCCCGAAGCTGGCATGTCTACGCTGGCCGAACCTATCGACGACGTGGCCGCGTTGTTCAACCCCAACATCGTCAAGGTGGCTACGGACATCAACGGCCTGGCGCTGACGTTCAGCCGGGCTCCCTTGCCATGGGCGCGCGATGCGCTCGCAGCAAATCGTGACCAATTGCCTGCCGGTGTGCCTTATCGTCGGCATATCGGTATCTATGCCTACCGTGCGGGCTTCCTGCATGACTTCGTCAGTTGGGGGCCGTGCTGGCTGGAAAACACTGAAAGCCTGGAACAATTGCGTGCGCTGTGGAATGGCGTGCGGATTCACGTTGCCGACGCGCTTGAAGCGCCACCCGGTGGCGTTGATACGCCTGAAGACCTGGAGCGCGTAAGGCGCTTGCTGGAGGGTTGATGCGCTGCGTCCATTGGTTCGGGAAGGCGAGGGTATGACCTTGCAGGTGCAATCCGCGATTTCCCTCAAACCGTTCAATACGTTCGGTGTGGATGTTCAAGCCCGGCTATTTGCCGAAGCGCACAGCGATGACGATGTTCGCCAGGCGCTGGCCTATTCGGCCGAGCACGATGTGCCACTGCTGGTGATTGGCGGTGGCAGCAACCTGCTGCTCAGCGCTGACGTGCAGTCACTGGTCGTACGCATGGTCAGCCGCGGCATTCGCATCGTGCATGAGGACTGTCTCGAGTCGATTGTCGAGGCAGAGGCTGGCGAGCCCTGGCATCCGTTCGTGCAGTCCTGTCTGGAGCTAGGGCTGGCGGGGCTGGAAAACCTCAGTCTGATTCCAGGCACCGTTGGTGCGGCACCCATGCAGAACATCGGTGCCTATGGCGTCGAGATCAAGGATGTCTTCCATAGCCTGACTGCGCTGGATCGTGAAACCGGCGAATTGCGCGAGTTTTCTCTGCAGGACTGTGCGTTCGGCTACCGCGACAGCGTGTTCAAGCATCAGGTCGCGCGCTGGTTGATCCTGCGTGTGCGTTTTAAGCTCAGTCGCGTAGCTCGCCTGCACCTCGAATATGGCCCGGTTCGTCAGCGTCTCGACGAGCTGGGTATTGATCGGCCGACGCCGTTCGATGTCAGCCGTGCGATCTGCGCCATTCGCAGTGAAAAGCTGCCTGACCCCGCGGTGCTGGGCAATGCCGGCAGTTTCTTCAAAAACCCGATTATCCCTGCCGAACTGTACGCAACGATCAAACAGCAACACCCAGGTGTCGTAGGCTACCCGCTGGACGATGGCCGGGTGAAACTGGCGGCCGGATGGCTGATCGAGCAGGCGGGCTGGAAGGGTTATCGCGATGGTGATGCTGGCGTGCACAAGCTTCAGTCGCTGGTGCTGGTCAACTATGGGCAGGCCAGTGGCTTGCAGCTGCTGAGTCTGGCGCGCCGTATCCAGACCGACATCGCCGAACGTTTCGGTGTCGAGCTGGAGATGGAGCCGAACCTCTACTGATAGCCTGAAGATGGTCTCTTGTGGGGCGATCCTGCTCGCGAAGGGATCAGATCAAGCGCTGTGTATTGAAGATGAACGCAGTGCAGCCCTCAATCAACGGGCATGAAAAAGCCCCGCCTGTGCAAACAGGCGGGGCTTTTTCATGGGCCGGGATTAGGCGAGTGGTTTAGGCTCGTTTTCTTTCTCGGCTTCATGTTGCGGTTTGACTGCTGGTTGCTCAGTGTCCGCTTCTTCGGTCTTTTCCCCGGCTGCCGGTGAAGGCTGGGCCGATTCTGCTTCAGCGGCAGCAGGCGCTGCCTCGACGACTGGAGCGCTGGCAGCAGCGGCTTCCTGTTGACGACGTGCTTCTTCTTCACGCTTGCGGCGACGAACTTCACGAGGATCGTTCGGTGCGCGGCCCGTGCTGCTGACCACTGGTGCAGGCGCTGCTTCTTCAGCCGCAGGTGCCTGCTCTAGTGGGGCAGGTGCCTGTTCTTCAACGACCGGCTGAGGCGCGACGTAAGGAGCAGGCTCTTCTTTCACGGCTACCGGCTCGACGGCAGCAGCAGGTGCAGGCGTTGGCAGTTCGGATGATTCGGTGGCTGGCACTTCCTCATGAGCCGCCGCTTCGACCGGCGCCTGTGGTGCTGGCTCTGGCGTCGGCTTGAACGGCACTACGCGTTCTGCGTGAGGTGCTTCGAACAGTTCGGACTGCGCAGCAATGGCCGGGGCTTCGACCGCTGCTGGCTGAACTTCAACCTCTGGAGCAGGCTGTGCTACAGGAGCATCGTCCGCTACAGGGGCTTCAACGGCAGGTGCCTCGACAGTCGGTTCGGCAACGGTCGGTGCTTTTTCGGCAGCCGGTGCTTCGGTGGCTGGCGTTTCAGCTACTGGCGTTTCAGTCACAGGCGCTTCGGTCGCAGATGCTTTGGCAGCAGCTGCCTGATGCGCTGGCTCGGCGTCTGCAGCGGCGGCGTTGCTGTTGGCACGTTCGGCCTGCTGATGCGCGTCGGCTTCGGCAGGCGCGCTGATCACGCTGCTGGCAGCGGAAGCTGCGGCGGTGAAGCCCAGACCCGCCGACAGGTCGGTGGCGCTGCCTTCTTCTTCGTTGCCGTTCTCTTCGGAGCCTTCGATCACGTTGCCATTGGCATCGCGCTGACGCTCACGACGATTGCTGCGACGACGCTGGCCACGCGAGCGGCGGCGAGGGCGGTCGCCTTCGCTACCGTCGTTGCCTTCCTGGTTCTCGTCATTGATCTGCTCTTCGTTGAGCAGCACTTCCTCTTCGCTCACGGCAGCCGCGGCCTGTTCGGCGCGTGGTTGACGTTCTTCACGAGGGGCGCGCGGCTGGCGCTCTTCGCGTGGTGCGCGTTCAGGACGCTCCTCGCGAGCGAGGTTCACCGCAGGGGCTGCATCCAGAGGCTCGCGCAGTTCGCGAACCGGGCGATCTTCGCGCGCTTCACGCGGCTTGCGCTCGCGGGTGGTACGGGCTGGACGCTCTTCGCGCGGTGCCGACTCCTCGCGCGCTTCACGCGGTTCGCGAACGGTGCGCTCTTCACGAGGTGCACGTTCTTCACGCGGAGCACGCTCTTCACGAGGTGCGCGCTCTGCACGCTCTTCGCGGGGGGCGCGTTCTTCACGAGGCTTGCGCTCTTCGTCGCGGCGATTGTTGCGGCCACGGCTCTGCTGGCGGCCGTTGCGGCGTTCCTCGTTGCGGGCTGGACGCTGTTCTGCAACAGGCTTCTCAACCACAACCGGAGCGACAGGCTCTTCCTTGGTCGCGAACAGGCTGACCAGGGATTTCACCAGACCCTTGAACAGGCTTGGCTCGTGAGCGGCAGGTGCCGGTGCAGGCGTTGCCGCAGGGGCAGCGGCTTCTACCGGGACCGGCGCATTGGCGCGAGCCGGAGCAGTCTTGACGGCCGCTTCCTGACGAACCAGGGTGCGGGTTGCGGCGGCCAGTGGTGCAATTTCTTCCACTTCGGCAGCGGCAGCAGCGATTTCATAGCTGGTCTGGCTGCTGTGCGCTTCAGGGCTGTCATCACGCAGACGCTGAACTTCGAAGTGCGGCGTTTCCAGCTGATCGTTCGGCAGAATGATGATGCGCGCACGGGTGCGCAGTTCGATCTTGGTGATCGAGTTGCGTTTTTCGTTGAGCAGGAAAGCCGCGACCGGAATCGGCACCTGAGCGCGCACTTCGGCAGTGCGGTCTTTCAGGGCTTCTTCTTCGATCAGGCGCAGGATGGCCAGCGACAGCGATTCAACATCACGGATGATGCCGGTGCCGTTGCAGCGAGGGCAGACGATGCCGCTGCTTTCGCCCAGCGATGGACGCAGGCGCTGACGGGACATTTCCAGCAGACCGAAGCGCGAAATGCGACCGATCTGCACGCGGGCACGGTCGGCTTCCAGGCTTTCGCGGACTTTCTCTTCCACGGCGCGCTGGTTCTTGGCCGGCGTCATGTCGATGAAGTCGATGACGATCAGGCCGCCGATGTCACGCAGACGCAGTTGACGGGCGATTTCCTCAGCCGCTTCAAGGTTGGTCTGCAGGGCGGTTTCTTCGATGTCGCTGCCTTTGGTGGCGCGCGCCGAGTTGATGTCGATAGACACCAGGGCTTCGGTCGGATCGATGACGATGGAGCCACCGGAAGGCAGTTCGACTACGCGCTGGAAGGCGGTTTCGATCTGGCTTTCGATCTGGAAGCGGTTGAACAGCGGAACGCTGTCTTCGTACAGCTTGATCTTGCTGGCGTACTGCGGCATCACCTGACGGATGAACGTCAGCGCTTCTTCCTGGGCTTCGATGCTGTCGATCAGGACTTCACCGATATCCTGACGCAGGTAGTCACGGATGGCGCGGATGATGACGTTGCTTTCCTGGTAGATCAGGAAAGGGGCGGAGCGATCGAGGGACGCTTCCTTGATGGCGGTCCACAGTTGCAGCAGGTAATCGAGGTCCCACTGCATTTCTTCGCTGCTGCGGCCCAGGCCGGCAGTACGAACGATCAGGCCCATGTCGGCTGGCGCGATCAGGCCGTTGAGGGCTTCACGCAGTTCGTTGCGCTCTTCGCCTTCGATACGGCGCGAGATACCGCCGGCACGAGGGTTGTTCGGCATCAGAACCAGATAGCGGCCTGCGAGGCTGATGAAGGTGGTCAGGGCTGCGCCCTTGTTGCCACGCTCTTCTTTCTCGACCTGAACGATGACTTCCTGGCCTTCGCTCAGAACGTCCTTGATGTTGACGCGGCCTTCAGGGGCTTTCTTGAAGTACTCGCGGGAGATTTCCTTGAGGGGCAGGAAGCCATGGCGCTCAGAGCCGAAATCGACAAAGGCAGCCTCGAGGCTGGGTTCGATGCGAGTGATTCGGCCTTTATAGATGTTGGCTTTCTTCTGCTCGCGTGCACCTGACTCGATGTCCAGGTCGTAGAGGCGCTGGCCGTCTACCAGTGCAACACGCAACTCTTCGGGTTGAGTTGCGTTAATCAGCATTCTTTTCATGTAGTACCGTCGGTTTCCGGGCTGCCGGAAACGGCGTTCGGCACACACGACTTCTCACGGTCGGTGTCAGGGCACGTCAGGAGTGGTTGGACACTCCAGTGTCTAGCGAGGTCCTCGCCCAGAGGGGGCGGAGGGTCGCGACGACGTTTCCTGCTTGCTGTGGTGGCATAAGACACCCCTTTCAGCAAAAGCTTTGTCAGGAGGAGGAATCGACCATCGGTAGCGGACGAGATGAAGCGTCTAGAACAAGCCTTGTGCTACACAGTCCGATGGTTGTGCGTCTCCACCCTACACGTATCCCTGATAATTCGGGTGCTGCCGCGCGCAGAATCCGCAGCGGGTTGGCATTTACCGCGACCTTCGATAGGGAAGGTCGCGCATCATGGCTTGAGGCGTTGTTCCCGAAGCATTCGCTCGTAGCGTCTGAAAGCGACTGCACTTTGTGAACTGGCCATGAACTGTCCGCACTGGCCGCGAGCTGTCTGCTCTGCTGTCAGGCGTGTTTCCGGCCTCATGTCACCTGCGCTTGTTACGTTTTCAGCGTGCTCCGTTGTCACCGAACACTGCGTAGGACGGCCTCCCGTCCTTGTGAATTGCGTTGGTCAGGGCCGGTTGTCAACCGTTGGTCCGCTGTCCGGCCGCTTTTGGCGGCGTTCGCGACTATAGCAGCAATCATTAAGTGCTTCAAATCCATAAAAAATTGTTATCATTTGCGGCATGACGAATATTGCCCCCCCAACCCCCGGCGTCCAGCTGGTTGAGGTTGCCCCGGAACTTGCCGGTCAACGCATCGATAATTTTCTGATCACTTATCTCAAGGGTGTACCCAAAACCTTGATTTACCGCATTTTGCGCAAAGGCGAAGTGCGTGTGAACAAGGGGCGGATCAAGCCGGAGTACAAGTTGCAGGCAGGCGATATCGTGCGCATTCCTCCTGTGCGCGTGCCTGAGCGCGACGAGCCTGTGCCGGTCGCGCAGGCACTGTTGCAGCGTCTCGAAGCTGCGATCGTTTACGAAGACAAGGCGCTTATCGTGCTCAACAAGCCCGCAGGTATCGCCGTGCATGGCGGCAGCGGCCTGAGTTTTGGTGTGATCGAAGCGTTTCGCCAGTTGCGCCCGGATGCCAAGGAGCTCGAACTGGTGCACCGTCTCGATCGCGACACGTCCGGTCTGCTGATGATTGCCAAGAAACGCAGCATGCTGCGTCATCTGCACGAAGCCCTGCGCGGCGACGGCGTCGACAAGCGCTACATGGCGCTGGTCCGCGGTAACTGGGCAACGGCCCTGAAGCAGGTGCGTGCGCCGCTGATGAAAAGCAACCTGCGCTCCGGCGAGCGCATGGTCGAAGTGAATGAACAGGGCAAGGAGGCTCTGACGATTTTCAAGGTGCTGCGTCGTTTTGGCGACTTTGCCACCATGGTCGAAGCCAAGCCGGTCACCGGACGTACCCACCAGATCCGCGTGCACACCTTGCACGCGGGTCATGCGATTGCAGGTGACACCAAGTACGGTGACGAGAATTTCAGTCGCGAAATTCGCGATCTGGGCGGCAAGCGTCTGTTTCTGCACGCCTACATGCTGACGGTGCCGATGCCCGATGGCAGCAAGCTTAATGTGCAGGCGCCTGTCGATGACATGTGGGTCAAAACAGTGGAGCGTTTGAGTGCGCCGTGATTACGATCTGTTGATTTTCGACTGGGACGGCACACTGGCCGACTCGGTCGGGCGCATCGTCCTGTCCATGCGCACGGCGGCCATCGAGACCGACCTTGAAGTTCGCGACGATACGGCGATCAAGGGGATTATTGGCCTGGGGCTGCCCGAGGCGATTCGAACCCTGTATCCGCAGATCAGCGGCAACCAGCTGATCGATTTTCGGCAGCACTACGCGGACAGTTACATGGCGATGGATAACGTGCCGTCGCCGCTGTTCGACGGTGTGGTGGAGTCGATGCAGGCGTTTCGCGAGGACGGCTATCGTCTGGCGGTCGCTACCGGCAAGGCGCGTCGTGGGCTTGATCGTGTGCTGAAGGCCAATGGCTGGCAGGATTACTTCGATGTCACCCGGGCAGCCGACGAGACCGCCAGCAAGCCTGATCCGCTGATGTTGAACGAGATCATGGCGCACTGTGAGGTTACGCCGCAGCGTTCGCTGATGATCGGCGATGCTTCGTTCGATCTGCTGATGGCTCGCAACGCCGGTATGGATTCGGTTGCGGTGGGCTATGGCGCTCAGCCGCTGGAGTCGCTGCGTCAGTTCGAGCCGCGGCTGGCTATCGAGCATTTTTCCGAGCTGCGCACCTGGTTGAACGGGCGCAGCGTCTAGTTTTCGGGTTGGAGTGATTGGAACATGTCTGACGAATGGAAGGCACCCGTTTCGCAAGGCGCGGACGAGGGCATCAATGGCAGGGAAGAGGCGAAGAGCTGGAAGCTTCTTGAAAAGACGCTGCTGGCCAGTGTTCAGGAGCAGCGCCGCGCGCGTCGCTGGGGGATCTTTTTCAAGCTGCTGACGTTCGCGTTCCTGTTTGTTGCAGTGATCGTCCCGATGCTGGATTTCGAGGGCGGCACTTCTCGTCGTTCCAGCCACACTGCGCTGATCGATGTGCAGGGCGTGATTGCCGACAAGGAAGCGGCCAGTGCCGAGAACATTGTCACTGCGCTGCAGAAGGCCTTCGAGGATGAAAAGACCAAGGGTGTGATTCTGCGAATCAACAGCCCGGGTGGCAGTCCTGTGCAGTCGGGCTATGTCTACGACGAAATCCGTCGTCTGCGCGCGGCGAAGCCGGACATCAAGGTGTATGCGGTCATTACCGATCTCGGTGCTTCGGGGGCTTATTACATCGCCAGTGCCGCTGACCAGATTTACGCCGACAAGGCCAGTCTGGTGGGGTCGATCGGTGTGACGGCAGCAGGTTTCGGCTTTGTCGGTGCCATGGATAAGCTCGGCGTTGACCGCCGTACCTATACTTCCGGCGAGCACAAGGCATTCCTTGATCCGTTCCAGCCGCAGAAGGCTGATGAAACGCAGTTCTGGCAGGGTGTGCTGGACACGACTCATCGCCAGTTCATCGCCAGTGTCAAACAGGGTCGTGGCGACCGGCTGAAGGACAAGGATCACCCGGAGCTGTTCTCCGGGCTGATCTGGACCGGCGAGCAGGCTGTTGCGCTGGGTCTGGTGGATGGTCTGGGCAGTGCAAGTTATGTTGCGCGTGACGTAATCAAGGAAAAGGACATCGTCGAGTACACCGTCGAAGAGTCGCCTTTTGATCGCTTTTCGAAAAAACTCGGCACCAGTATCGCCGAGCGAATTGCCATGCTGGTCGGTTTCAACGGCCCAAGCCTGCGTTGATGGCTTGATGCGGAAATAAAGAACCCGGCCGATGGCCGGGTTCTTTGTCTGAGTCTCAGGGTACGCTGAGGCCTTCCTTTATTAGCATGTCCACCAGGCGTATCAGCGGCAGGCCGATCAGGCTGGTCGCATCGCTGCCTTCGGTGCTGCGAAACAGGCTGACGCCAAGGCCTTCTGCCTTGAAGCTGCCTGCGCAGTCATAGGGCTGTTCAGCATGCAGGTAGCGTTCGATGCTGGCCCGGTCGAGTTCGCGCATGTGTACTGTAAAAGGCACGCAGTCGACCTGGCACTCGCCGGTCGAGCTGTTGAGCAGGGCCAGACCGGTCAGGAAGGTCACGCTTTTGCCGCTCGCTGCCGTCAGCTGTTCCAGTGCGCGTTCGAAGCTGTGCGGTTTGCCCAGGACCTGTTCGTCGAGAACGGCGACCTGGTCGGAACCGATGATCAGGTGGTGTGGATGTTCCGCGGCCAGCGCCTGGGCCTTCTCCCGGGCAAGGCGCTGTACGAGGTCGAATGCGGCCTCGTTCGGTCGCCGGCTTTCATCGATATCCGGAGACCTGCAGGTGAATGGCAGGCGCAGGCGGGCGAGCAGTTCGCGGCGGTATGAGGAGCTGGAAGCGAGGAGCAGGGATGGCATGCGGTTCTCCGTAGGCTGAGCGTTGATTCTAAAGAGTGGCCGGAGTGACGAACAGGCCTGAATTTCCTTTGACATGCCCGGGGGGCATCCCTAGAATGCTGCGCCTATGTTGAATGACCCGATTCCATCTCACGTTGACCCGCGCAAATTGTCCGATCGCGGCACTACCCTTCAGGGTGAAGTGCTGCTGGGCGATCTGAAGAGACTCTGCGACCCGCTGGCCGACACTGTCGGTACGGTGCAGGCGAAATTCGTTTTTGAGCGTGACGAACGCCGTTCTGTGGTTATCCACAGTTCGATAGACGTCCCGGTCAAGATGGTTTGCCAGCGTTGTCTTGAGCTGGTGACCCTGCCGATCCACAGCGAATGCAGTTACGCCGTGGTGAAGGAGGGTGCGAATACCCAGTCGTTACCGAAAGGTTATGACGTGCTGGAACTGGGCGAAGATCCTTTGGATCTGCTGGCATTGATCGAGGAGGAGCTATTGCTCGCCTTGCCCATTGTGCCTGCTCATCATCCTGAAGAATGCCAGCAACCGGCGGGTCTCGATGAGCCCGAACCGAGCGTGGACGAGGTAACGCGGTCCAACCCGTTCAGTGTATTGGCGCAGTTAAAGCGTGACCCAAACGTTTAGGAGTTAATCAATTATGGCTGTTCAGCAGAACAAAAAATCCCGCTCTGCCCGTGACATGCGTCGTTCGCACGACGCTCTTGAGGCAAGCACTCTGTCGGTAGAAAAGACCACTGGTGAAGTTCACCTGCGTCACCACGTATCGCCAGAAGGCGTATACCGTGGTCGTAAAGTGATCGACAAGGGCGCTGACGAGTAATTTCTTGTCCGCTCCGATCATCGCGATCGACGCAATGGGCGGGGACTTCGGTCCCCGCAACATTGTTCAGGCAAGCCTCGCGTGCCTGACAGCTACTCCCTCGCTTCACCTGGCCCTTGTCGGCCAAGCTCCCCTTATTGAAGAACTCGTCTCTGCTCATGAAGCCGTGGACCGTTCGCGCCTGCGTGTCATTCATGCCAGTGAAACGATTGCGATGGACGAGCGTCCGTCTCAGGCGTTGCGTGGCAAACCTGACTCCTCCATGCGCGTTGCTCTCGAGCTGGTGGCCAGCGGTCAGGCCCAGGCCTGTGTCAGTGCCGGCAATACCGGTGCGCTGATGGCGCTTTCCCGGTTCGTGCTCAAGACCTTGCCAGGGATCGACCGCCCGGCAATGATCGCAGCCATTCCCACTTGCTCGGGTCATTGCCAACTGCTGGACCTGGGGGCGAACGTCGATTGCAGTGCCGAGGCGCTCTATCAGTTTGCAGTGATGGGTTCGGTGCTTGCCGAGATCCTCGGTGTCGCAACGCCCAGAGTGGCCTTGCTCAACGTGGGCACGGAAGACATCAAGGGCAATCAGCAGGTCAAACGTGCTGCCGGTCTTTTGCAGTCTGCGTCGGGACTTAACTACATTGGTTATGTAGAAGGCGACGGGTTGTACAGGGGGGAGGCTGACGTGGTGGTGTGTGATGGTTTCGTCGGCAACGTATTGCTCAAGTCGAGTGAGGGGCTGGCGACCATGATTGCAGCCAGAATCGAGGCGCTGTTCCAGCGTAATCTGCTCAGCAGGGCAGTCGGCGCGCTGGCGTTGCCCTTGCTGAAGCGCTTGCAGACCGATCTGGCACCCGCCCGTCATAATGGTGCGAGCCTGCTCGGGTTGCAGGGGGTCGTGGTGAAAAGCCACGGTTCTGCCAGTGTTTCAGGTTTTCAGAGTGCGATTCAGCGAGCGGTCGTCGAGTCCCGTGAAAACCTGCCAGAGCGTTTGAAGGGGCGGCTTGAAGCGATGTTTCAGGACGGCCGAACCTGAAAATGTGACGCATCAGACTGGTCAGTCATCCAACCGATCAGTCATGTAAATTAGAATTCTCGCGTTCGGCCTGTCCGGACGCCCATTTTGGCGACAATAATTCAGAGGCTTGTCAAATGTCTGCATCCCTCGCATTCGTCTTTCCGGGTCAAGGATCGCAATCGCTCGGTATGCTCGCCGAGCAAGGCGCACAGCATCCGCTGATCCTCGACACTTTCGAGCAGGCTTCCGAAGCCCTTGGCTACGACCTGTGGGCATTGACTCAGAACGGTCCTGCCGAGCTGCTCAATCAGACCGACAAGACCCAGCCGGCCATTCTCACCGCTTCCGTTGCCTTGTGGCATGTGTGGCTGGCCGAGGGCGGTGCGGTTCCTGCGTTCGTCGCCGGTCACAGCCTGGGTGAATACAGCGCACTGGTGGCCGCGCAAAGCCTGAGCCTGGCCGACGCCGTGAAGCTTGTCGAGCGTCGCGGCCAGTTGATGCAGGAAGCGGTGCCAGCGGGTCAGGGCGGCATGGCCGCCATTCTGGGTCTGGATGATGCCGACGTTATCGCAGCCTGCGCCGAAGCGGCGCAGGGCGAAGTCGTCAGTGCCGTGAATTTCAACTCGCCGGGTCAGGTGGTGATTGCCGGTTCCGCCGAGGCCGTCAAGCGTGCCATGGAGCTGTGCAAGGCCCGTGGTGCCAAGCGCGCCTTGCCGTTGCCGGTCAGCGTGCCATCGCACTGCGAACTGATGCGCCCGGCCGCGGAACGTTTCGCCGAGGCTGTTGAGGCCATCGAATGGCAGGCGCCGGAAATCGCGCTGGTACAAAACGTCAGTGCCAGTGCTGTCAGTGATCTGGCGACGCTCAAGCGTGATTTGCTGGAGCAGTTGTACAAGCCGGTACGCTGGGTCGAATCCATTCAATGTCTGGCGAGTCGCGGTGCGACCCAACTTGTGGAGTGCGGTCCGGGCAAAGTGCTGGCCGGTCTGAACAAGCGTTGCGCCGACGGCGTGATTACCTACAACCTTGATACCCCGGACGCCTTTGCCGCCGCGCGCGCGGCACTGGCCTGATTAGGAGAAGCCTGCATGAGCCTTCAAGGTAAAGTGGCACTGGTAACCGGTGCAAGTCGCGGCATTGGTCAAGCCATTGCTCTGGAATTGGGACGCAACGGTGCTGTTGTCGTGGGCACCGCGACGTCAGAGTCCGGCGCCGAGCGCATCAGTGCGACGTTCAAGGAAAACGGCATCGAAGGCTTTGGCCTGATGCTGGATGTCTGTGATGCCGAGTCTGTGAATTCGGTCCTGTCCACCATTCAGGAGCGCGTTGGCGCACCGTTGATTCTGGTCAATAATGCCGGTATCACCCGTGATAACCTGATGATGCGCATGAAAGATGACGAATGGTATGACGTCGTCAACACCAATCTGAACAGCCTTTTCCGTCTTTCCAAGGGCGTTTTGCGTGGCATGACCAAGGCGCGTTGGGGACGTATTATCAGCATTGGTTCGGTTGTGGGTGCCATGGGCAACGCCGGTCAAGTAAACTATGCTTCCGCGAAGGCCGGTCTGGAAGGCTTCAGCAGGGCTCTGGCCCGTGAAGTGGGCTCGCGGGCGGTCACCGTGAATTCGGTGGCACCGGGTTTCATCGACACCGACATGACGCGTGAGCTGCCTGAGGCTCAGCGTGAGTCACTGATTACCCAGATACCCCTGGGCCGTTTGGGGCAAGCCGAAGAGATTGCGCACGTAGTCGCTTTTCTTGCGTCCGAAGGCGCAGGCTACGTTACCGGGGCCACAATCCCTGTTAACGGCGGCATGTACATGAGCTAATGTGACGACCTGTTTCAAAAAAATGTCATACGAGCTGTCTAAAATCCGTTATAAAGCTGCAATCTATGAATGGGCGAAGGTACGGTTGGGCATAAGGGGAGAGCGTTAAGCTTGAAATTCGCAAAACCTCTTCTATACACTTACCCACTGGCCAGATGCCTGAACATTTCCACTAGGAGTTAAAACTAGGTATGAGCACCATCGAAGAGCGCGTCAAGAAAATCGTTGCAGAGCAACTTGGCGTCAAACCAGAAGAGGTTGTCAACACTGCTTCTTTCGTTGAGGACCTGGGCGCTGACTCCCTGGACACCGTCGAGCTGGTAATGGCTCTGGAAGAGGAATTCGAGACCGAAATCCCGGACGAAGAAGCGGAAAAGATCACTACCGTTCAAGCAGCAATCGACTACGTCACTAACCATCAGGCTTAAGATTTGTAGTCGCTGACTGCTGTCACGGGAAAACCGCACTGCTTTAATCGGCGTGCGGTTTTTTCTTTAAAAAACGCTGTGATTGTTCCGTAAACAAGAGAGAAGGAGAGTCCTGTGTCGCGTAGACGCGTCGTGGTCACCGGGATGGGCATGCTTTCGCCACTGGGCAATGACGTGCCCAGCAGTTGGCAAGGCATTCTGGCGGGCCGCAGTGGCATTGGCCTTATCGAGCACACGGACTTGTCAGCCTTCACCACCCGCTTCGGCGGCTCGGTCAAGGTTTTCAACGTCGAAGAATACCTCGCGCCCAAAGAAGCGCGCCGCCTCGATCTCTTTATTCAGTATGGCCTCGCGGCCAGCTTCCAGGCAGTGCGTAATGCCGGCCTTGAAGTCACTGATGCAAACCGTGAGCGCATCGGCGTTGCCATGGGTTCGGGCATCGGTGGTCTGACCAATATCGAAAACAGCAGTCGTCTGCTGCACGAGCAGGGTCCGGGACGGATTTCACCGTTCTTCGTTCCTGGCTCTATCATCAACATGATTTCCGGTTTCCTGTCGATCCATCTGGGCGCTCAGGGACCCAATTACTCCATCGCGACGGCTTGCACCACTGCAACCCACTGCATCGGCATGGCCGCGCGCAACATCGCCTATGACGAAGCGGACGTGATGATCGCTGGCGGCGCCGAAATGGCCGCCTGCGGCCTCGGTCTGGGCGGCTTCGGTGCAGCGCGTGCGCTGTCGACCCGCAACGACGACCCCACCCGCGCCAGTCGTCCCTGGGACAAAGGCCGCGATGGTTTCGTCCTGTCAGATGGTGCCGGTGCCATGGTGCTCGAAGAGCTTGAGCACGCCAAGGCGCGTGGCGCGACCATCTATGCAGAGCTGGTCGGGTTCGGCATGAGCGGTGACGCCTATCACATGACCTCGCCACCTGATGACGGCGCCGGTGCTGCGCGCTGCATCGTCAATGCGTTGCGTGATGCCAGGGTCAATCCCGATCAGGTGCAGTACATCAACGCACACGGTACGTCGACGCCTGCAGGCGATCTGGCCGAAGCTTCTGCTATCAAATCGGTATTCGGTGATCACGCCTACAAGCTGGCAGTCAGTTCGACCAAGTCGATGACCGGCCACCTGCTGGGCGCCGCCGGTGCTGTCGAAGCGATCTTCAGTGTGCTGGCAATGGTTGATCAGGTGGCTCCGCCGACCATCAACCTGGATGAGCCAAGCGAAGGCTGCGATCTGGACTTCGTGCCCCACGAAGCGCGCCGCATGCCGATCGACGTCGTTCTGTCGAACTCCTTCGGCTTCGGTGGCACCAACGGCTCGCTGGTATTCCGTCGGTTCGCCGAGTAATGCCCGCCTGGGTCGATGGCTGCCCCGCAGACGCCTTGTCCCTCAAGGACCGGGGGCTGGCCTACGGCGATGGACTGTTTGAAACCATCGTCGTCAAGGCCGGGCAGCCATTGCTCCTGGAGCGCCATCTGCAGCGTCTCGAAAACGGATGCGCGCGCTTGTCGATCGCAACCGATCATGCGCTTATCCGTGCAGAAATGACCCGCTTCGCTGCAGAGCTTGGCGATGGGGTCATGAAGCTGATCCTTACCCGCGGCGACAGCCAGCGCGGTTACGCTCCAGCCCCCAATGCCCAATCGCGTCGAATCCTGCAGGGCGGCCCTGCGCCAGCCTATCCGGGTGTGCATGCCGAGCAGGGCGTGCGCCTGTTTGCCTGCCAGACGCGTCTGGCGGAACAGCCGCTTCTGGCTGGACTCAAGCACCTCAATCGTCTGGAGCAGGTACTGGCTCGCTCCGAGTGGAGTGACAGCGAGCACGCCGAGGGCTTGATGCGTGACACGTCCGGGCGACTGATAGAGGGTGTCTACAGCAACCTGTTTCTGGTCAGTCAGGGTCGTCTGCTGACTGCCGATCTCAGCCGCTGCGGGGTCGCCGGTGTGATGCGTGCCGAGTTGCTGGATCAGGCACCAAAGCTGGGGCTGGCTGTCGATATCCGTGACCTGCACATGTCTGACCTTGAATCGGCGGACGAAGTGTTTCTATGCAATAGCGTGTACGGCGTCTGGCCGGTTTGCAGCTTTGCAGCGTTGAACTGGCCGGTCGGGCCGCTCACCCGTAAACTGCAAGGTATTGCCCGCACCCTTCTGGATATCTGATTTTGATCCGAAAAATATTGGTGTTGCTGGAAACAGCGGTTGTCCTGGCAGGTTTGCTGCTCGGCTTTGCGTTCTGGCAGCAGTATCAGGCGCTGAACCAGCCACTTGAGGTGGCTCAGGAACAACTGCTGGACGTTCCTGCTGGTTCAACGCCGACCGGCGTACTCAATCGATTGCAGGCCGATGGCGTGATCAAGGACGCTTTCTGGCTGCGTCTCTACTGGCGTTTCAACCTGTCCGGGCAGGCGCTGCACAGCGGTGAATACCGCATGGTGCCGGGCATGAACGTCAAGGGCCTGTTCGACGTCTGGAAGCGCAAGGAGGTCGTGCAATACAGCCTGACACTGGTCGAAGGCTGGAATTTCCGCCAGGTGCGTGCTGCGCTGGCCAAGCAGGCCAAGCTCGATCAAACGCTGACAGGTCTGTCCGACAGCGAGCTGATGGCGAAAATCGGCCATCCCGATGTGTTTCCAGAAGGCCGCTTCTTTCCCGACACCTACCGCTACGTGCGCGGCATGACCGATGCCGAATTGCTCAAGCAGGCTTATAGCCGCCTGGAAGAAGTACTCGACGAGGAATGGAATGCGCGGTCGTCAGAGGCTCCCTATTCAAACCCTTACCAGGCGCTGATCATGGCGTCGCTGGTCGAGAAGGAGACCGGCGTACCTCAGGAGCGCGGCCAGATAGCCGGTGTGTTCGTGCGTCGCCTGAAGCTGGGCATGCAGTTGCAGACCGACCCGACCGTCATCTACGGCATGGGCGAGCGCTACAACGGCAAACTGACCCGCGCCAACCTCAAGGAAGCAACACCCTACAACACCTACATGATCGCCGGCCTGCCGCCGACGCCCATTTCGCTGGTGGGGCGCGAAGCGATTCATGCTGCGCTCAATCCGGTGGACGGCAGCAGCCTGTATTTCGTGGCCAAGGGTGACGGCAGCCATGTGTTCTCGGACGACCTGGATGCCCATAATGCGGCCGTGCGTGACTATCAGCTCAAGCGCCGCGCGGATTATCGCTCCAGCCCGGCACCTGCAGCACCGGCTACACCGGCACCGGCAACTGACTCGCCCTCTTCGGAAACCGTGCCTGCGGATGCTCCGGATGCGCCGCGGTCCGAGCCGAGTGCGCAATGATGACGATTAAGGATGACCTGTGACTGGCTTGTTTATCACTCTTGAAGGCCCGGAAGGTGCAGGCAAAAGCACCAACCGCGACTACTTGGCGGCGCAATTGCGTGCGCAGGGTATTCAGGTACTGCTGACCCGCGAACCGGGCGGCACTCCGCTGGCCGAGCGTATTCGCGAGCTGTTGCTGGCGCCCAGCGACGAGTGCATGAGCGCCGACACCGAACTGCTGCTGGTGTTTGCCGCGCGTGCACAGCATTTGGCCGAAGTCATTCGTCCAGCGCTGGCGCGTGGCGAGGTGGTGCTCTGTGATCGGTTTACCGATGCGACCTACGCCTATCAGGGCGGCGGTCGCGGCCTGTCCCATGAGCGTATTGCAGCGCTGGAGCAATTCGTTCAAGGCGACCTGCGACCTGACCTGACGCTGGTGTTCGACCTGCCCGTTGAGATCGGCCTTTCACGTGCCGCTGCACGCGGTCGGCTGGATCGGTTCGAGCAGGAAGGCCGGGCGTTCTTCGACGCCGTGCGCAGCACCTATCTGGAGCGCGCCAAGGCTGAACCTGCGCGCTATCGTCTGGTAGACGCCGCACAGACCCTGGCCGATGTTCAGGCTTCCCTCGATACCTTGCTGCCTCAGTTGCTGGAGCTGCAACGTGGCTGAAGCCTACCCCTGGCAGGCTTCGCTCTGGCAGCAGATGGCCGGTCGCGCCCAGCATGCTCACGCCTATCTGCTGCACGGGCCGGCGGGTATCGGCAAGCGCGCCCTGGCTGAACGGCTGATGGCCAGCCTGTTGTGCAAGACGCCCGAAGGGCTTGATGCCTGCGGGCACTGCAAGTCCTGCCTGCTGCTGGCGGCTGGCAGCCATCCTGACAATTACGTGCTTGAACCGGAAGAGGCGGACAAACCGATCAAGGTCGATCAGGTGCGTGATCTGGTCAGTTTCGTGGTGCAGACCGCCCAGATGGGCGGGCGCAAGGTGGTGCTCGTCGAGCCGGTGGAAGCGATGAATACCAACGCCGCCAATGCCTTGCTGAAAAGTCTGGAAGAGCCGTCAGGCAATACCGTTCTGTTGCTGGTCAGCCATCAACCGAGTCGTTTGCTGCCAACGGTCAAGAGCCGCTGCGTGCAGCAGGCCTGCCCATTGCCTGGCGAGCAGATGAGTCTCGACTGGCTGAGCGGGGCCTTGCCCGATTGTACCCAGGACGAGCGTTTCGAGTTGCTGACGCTGGCCGCCGGTTCGCCGCTGGCTGCGGTGGCGCTGCATACGCAGGGCGTTCGCGAACAGCGCGCGCTGGTGGTCGACGGCGTCAAGAAGCTGCTCAAGCAACAACAGTCGGCTACCCAGCTGGCCGAAGGCTGGAAGGATATTACGCTGTTACTGTTGTTCGACTGGTTCTGTGACTGGTCGCATCTGATCCTGCGCTATCAGATGACGCAGGACGAGGAAGGCCTTGGCCTGGGTGACATGCGCAAGGTGATTCAGTACCTGGCGCAGAAGTCTTCTCGCGCCAAAGTGCTGGATATTCAGGACTGGATTCTGGCGCAGCGTCAGAAAGTCATGTCCAAGGCCAACCTCAATAGGGTCTTGCTGCTTGAAGCGTTGTTGGTGCAGTGGGCAGGCCTGCCGGGACAGGCGTAGACTCTGCGTTATCCGGAACCGTTGAGGTGTTGTCATGAGTTTGCCGCCGAGCACAGGTCCACGTAATGGCATTCTGTCCCTGACCATCAAGGACAAATCCGTTCTCTACGCTGCGTACATGCCGTTCATCAGAAACGGCGGGCTGTTCATTCCGACCAGCAAAAGCTACAAGCTGGGCGATGAAGTGTTCATGCTGCTCAATCTGATGGACGAACCGGAAAAGGTTCCGGTAGCCGGCCGTGTTGCCTGGATCACGCCAAAAGGCGCCCAGGGCAATCGCACCGCTGGCGTGGGCGTGCAGTTCAATGACGGCGACAACACCGCCCGCAATCTGATCGAAACTTACCTGGTCGGCGCTCTCAAGTCCGATCGTCCAACCCATACGATGTAGTTGTGTTTTAACCCATGCTTGTAGATTCCCATTGTCACCTCGATCGCCTTGACCTTGCCCAGCACGCAGGCTCTCTGGATGCAGCCCTCGATGCCGCCCGTGGCAGAGGCGTCGCGCATTTTCTCTGCATCGGTGTCAGCGCCGACAATGCGAGTGCGGTCAAGGCACTCGCCGAACGCTACGCGGATGTCGATTGCTCGGTGGGCATTCATCCGCTGGACGTGAAGCCCGGCGAAATGCCGCCCCTGGACTGGTTGCTCAAGGAACTGGATCACCCGCGGGTGGTAGCGATTGGCGAGACCGGTCTGGACTATCACTACGAACCTGAAGCGGCCGAGCTGCAACAGGCGTCTTTCCGGGTTCATCTCGAGGCAGCCAGAATCACTGAAAAACCAGTGGTCATCCACACTCGGGGCGCACGTGCCGATACCCTCAGCCTGTTGCGCGAAGCCGCCTTGCCCCACGCCGGTGTCCTGCACTGTTTCACCGAGGACTGGGAGATGGCCAAAGCCGCGCTGGACCTGGGTTACTACATTTCGCTGTCCGGTATCGTGACGTTTCGCAATGCCGATGCCCTGCGCGACGTTGCCAGGCAGGTGCCCGCCGATCGTTTGCTGGTCGAGACCGACTCCCCGTACCTCGCACCGATCCCGTACCGGGGCAAGCCGAATCTGCCCCAGTACGTACGTGAGGTTGCCGAGTTTCTGGCCATGCTGCGAGGCGAGTCCTATGAGCGCTTTGCCGAGCAGACCACAGCCAATTTCGCTCGCCTGTTTCCGCTGGCGCACGTTCAGCGCTGACGGATACGGACGTCGACGGGCAGGCAAATCGCAGGCAAAAAAAACCCGGATTCTGGGGGGTGAAGCCGGGTTAAGACCATTAGGAGTAAAACAAAGGCGCGCTCTTCCTTTGGCACCTCTACTGCCGAGTCATTTGGGGAATGATGACGCGTCAGCAGCTTAAGTATTGTTCAGGACGGCGTAGCGTCCAGTGTCTTTTGGTCGTTTTTTAAACAGTTTTGGAATACTAAAGCGATCCTTGAGTGCTCGATGAACACTCTCATCGGGCGAAATACCAAGGTGTCGCAGTAATGGAGTGGTGGGGTGGAGTTTTCCAATGGTTTTCTGCTGAGTCTTTCCTTGTGCCTGGACATCGGTCTGGCAAACATCGCCATGATTACGCTGTCCATGCAGCGCGGTTTTTCCAGAGGCCTGTGGCTGGGCCTGGGAACCTGCGTTGGGGATCTGGCCTACGCAATCCTGGCCATGCTCGGCATGGCCGTGCTGCTGCAATATGAAGCCGTGCGCTACGTGCTCTGGATTGGCGGCACTGCGGTGCTGGCCTGGTTCTGCTTCAGGATGGTCATGAGTGCAACCGCCGTCAGCACCGGTCTCGGCAGCCAGGACGTTGCATCGGAAAAATCCAGCCTGGCGCTGTTCCTGCGCGGGATCTTTCTGGCGATGTCCTCTCCCAGCGCCATCCTCTGGTTTGCCGCAGTCGGCGGAGCGCTGATTGCCCGGCAAGGCTCTGATCTTGCCAGCGCTTCGACCTTTCTTGCCGGGTTCGTCGCCGCAGGCGTGGTCTGGTCGATCTCGCTGTGTGCGCTGGCTCACCAGGGAGGGCGTTTCATGGGCGAGCGAATGTTGCGCTGGTCTTACATAGCCTCGGCGCTGATCTTTGCCTACTTCACGTTGTATGTGGTAATCACGGGTTATCTGGAATTTGTCGTCGCTGCCCCCGCGTTGCCAGCGCACTAGATTTCCAGCGCAGCGGAATGCTAGCGGGCGCGCGATGACCGGTGCGGATTTCCCGTGCGAATCGTTCATGCAGGTCGACAAGTATGGATGAACCGTGCAATTTAGCGCCGATTGGGCATAATACCCCGCTTCGATTTCGATCCTGACAGACCTCTCTATGCAGAAAGAACCTCGTAAGGTCCGTGAATTTCGCCGCCGTGAGCAGGAAATTCTCGACACCGCGCTAAAGCTGTTTCTCGAGCAAGGCGAAGACAGCGTCACTGTCGAGATGATCGCGGACGCCGTCGGCATTGGCAAAGGCACCATCTACAAGCACTTCAAGTCCAAGGCGGAAATTTACCTGCGCCTGATGCTCGACTACGAGCGGGACCTGAACGAGCTGCTGCATTCGGCCGATGTCGACAAGGACAAGGAATCGCTCTCGCGCGCCTACTTCGAATTCCGCATGCGTGACCCGCAGCGCTATCGCCTGTTCGACCGCCTGGAAGAGAAGGTGGTCAAGGGCAATCAGGTGCCTGAGCTGGTCGAAGAGCTGCACAAGATCCGCGCTTCCAACTTCGAACACCTGACGCTGCTGATCAAAGGCCGCATCAGTGAAGGCAAGCTCGAAGATGTCCCGCCTTACTACCATTACTGTGCTGCCTGGGCGCTGGTGCATGGCGCCGTTGCGCTGTATCACTCGCCGTTCTGGAGCAACGTGCTGGAAGACCAGGAAGGCT
Source organism: Pseudomonas sp. MWU16-30316 (assembly GCF_020515645.1). Classification (NCBI taxonomy): domain Bacteria; kingdom Pseudomonadati; phylum Pseudomonadota; class Gammaproteobacteria; order Pseudomonadales; family Pseudomonadaceae; genus Pseudomonas; species Pseudomonas sp. MWU16-30316. The sequence goes on from NZ_JAIZAZ010000002.1 coordinate 911,481, forward strand.
TCTTCCACTTCCTCATGGATATCGGCGTACGCATGGGTAATAAGCGCAAGCGCGACGGCGACTTCAGCGCTGAGCCCACGCCGGATCCCGCCGCCGAATAACCCGCCAGCCCGGTCTTGAGCGCCAGCTTCAAGGCTTTGATGGCGGCTGTGCCAGATATGGCGCGGAAGCTGCATCCGATGACCATTCGCCGGTTTTCCGTCACCGGTATTTGGGAGGGGATAATGCGTAGCCTGGTTATGCTGCTCGCGCTTCTGGCGTTGAGTGGCTGCATGAAAGTCAGTGACATGGGCGAAGGTGTTCGCGAGCAATTCAGCGACGCAGGTCTGCTCGACCATAGCGAAACCCGTCGTACTGCCAACTGGCGCGTGCAGCCTGACTCGTTCATTTACATCGCTCAGGGCGCCTTCGTGCCGCCAGGCAATGCCTATCCGCGCCCCAACGTGGTGGCTGAAGAAGCCTTCAAGGGCTTTATCGAGTACTTCCCGATGGTCCGTCGTGCCCGAGGCCCATTGGGGCTGGATGAAGCCATGGTCGAGGCGCGTGCTGCGGGCGCACATTATTTGCTCTATGCGCGTTTCGCCAAGGCTGACGACCGAATCGGCAATGGCGATCAATGGGCCGATCAGGAAGCGGTGGATCGTCTGGGCGTCGACAGCGGCGTCATTCAGCTGATGCTGATCGAGACCGGCACCCGCTACCTCATCGACAGCGCACGCATTCGCAGCCGTGGCGGATTGCTGACGCTTTACGACAAAAGCCCCGAGGATTTGCTGGGGCCGCCTCTTGAGGACTACGCTCGTACCTTATTGGGTGTCGAACGCTAGAGCTAAAGCTCGCATCAGGAGAGTGGAGTGACCGATTCAAACAAGGCGGGTGATCTGTTTGCACAGATCCCCAAAACCAAGGGGTTGCCGCCTGTTCATTTGTGGAATCCGGATTTCTGCGGCGATATCGACATGCGTATCGCTCGCGACGGTACCTGGTATTACCTGGGTACGCCGATTGGCCGCAAACCGATGGTCCGGTTGTTCTCGACCATCATGCGCCGCGACGGCGACGACTATTTCCTGATCACTCCTGTGGAGAAGGTCGGCATCACGGTTGATGATGCGCCTTTTGTCGCCGTCAGCCTTGAGGTGCTGGGGGAGGGTGAGGGCCAGGTGTTGCGCTTTCTGACCAATGTAGAGGATCAGGCCGAGGCGGGACCGGAACACCCTTTACGCGTTGTAACCGACCCTGATACCCAGGAACCGGCGCCCTACATTCACGTGCGGAGCAATCTGGAGGCGCTGATTCACCGCAATGTTTTTTATCAGTTGGTCGAGCTGGCCGTTTCCCGCGATATAGATGAACAGCGCTGGCTGGGCGTCTGGAGCCATGGCGTGTTCTTCCCGATAGGGCTCGAGCCTTGAAATACACACCTGATTGCCGGCTTGAATTGCCTGTCGGCAATGCGGCGGTTAAAGTGCCGCTCCCTGATTTTCCTGAGGTTTTTGCATGAGCCAGTCCTTTGATATCGCCGTAGTCGGCGCAACCGGTACTGTCGGCGAAACCGTTGTGCAGGTTCTGGAGGAGCGCAATTTCCCGGTCGGCAATCTGTACCTGCTGGCCAGCATCGAATCCGCAGGCCACTCGGTGCCGTTTCGAGGCAAGAATGTGCGCGTACGTGAAGTCGACGAGTTCGATTTCAGCACGGCGCGCATGGCGTTTTTCGCTGCAGGACCTGCGGTCAGTCGCAGTCACGCCGAAAAGGCGGTAGCGGCGGGGTGCACGGTCATCGACCTGTCGGGCGCATTTACCGCAGTCCAGGCACCTAATGTCGTGCCGGAAATAAATGCTACGCTTTTGCACAACCGTGGCGTCGCTCCTTGTCTGGTTGCCAGTCCCAGTGCTTCTGCCACTGCGGTTGCCCTGGCTTTGGCGCCGTTGCTCGGCCTGATCGATATACAGTCGGTGGCGGTAACGGCGTGTCTGGCTGTATCGGCACTGGGGCGTGAAGGCGTCAGTGAGCTGGCTCGTCAGACCACCGAGCTATTGAATGTTCGCCCGCTGGAAGCGCGGTTTTTTGATCGTCAGATGGCGTTCAACCTGCTGGCGCAAGTAGGGACACCAGACGCGTCGGGGCACCTGCCGCTGGAACGGCGTCTGGTCGAAGAACTGCGCGAACTGCTGGCGCTGCCATCGCTCAAAGTGTCTGCGACCTGCATTCAGGTACCGGTGTTCTTTGGTGACAGCTTCACGGTAGCGTTGCGCACGGCCGGGGCGGTCGACGTGGCGGCGGTCAATGCTGCACTCGAGTCTGCAGACGGAATCGAACTGGTCGATGCGGGGGATTACCCTACGCCGGTGGGCGATGCGGTGGGCCAGGACGTGGTTTATGTGGGACGCGTCAGGGCGGGGACCGACGATTCCGAGCAGCTCAATCTGTGGCTGACCTCGGATAATGTGCGCAAAGGCGCTGCGCTCAACGCTGTGCAGGTTGGCGAATTGTTGATAAAAGACTATGTGTAAAAGATACTTGGCAACAATTTGAATAATTGTTTTAGCGGCGATACGCCTTACACCCAAATGCAGGACTACCTCCCCGGATCTCGGGGAATCTTTAAACAAGGGATGGGCTATGGTTCAGGTTCGTAAACTGGTATTAGCAATCGCTGCGGCATCAGCGCTGTCATCGGGTATGGCGCAGGCGCTGGGGCTCGGGGAATTGTCGGTCAAGTCGACCCTGAATCAGCCATTGGTAGCGGAAATCGAGTTGACCGAGGCTCAGGGGCTCAACGCAACGCAAGTTGTGCCCAGCCTGGCCACCACGGCCGACTTCGCGCAGGCGGGTGTGACCCGTCAGGCATTTCTCAACGATCTCACCTTTACCCCGGTTATCAATGCCAGCGGTAAAAGTGTTCTGCGCATTACTTCCAGCAAGCCGGTGCGCGAGCCTTATGTGAAGTTCCTGGTTCAGGTGCTCTGGCCCAATGGCCGGTTGCTGCGTGAGTACAGCCTTCTGCTCGATCCGCCGAAATTCTCTCCCGAGGCAGCCGCTGCGGCTGCAGCTCCGGCCCCCGCTGCGGCGCCCGCGGCGCCTGCGCAACTGGCAACGGTAGCCCCGTCGGCTGAAGCGCCGGCAGCCGAAGCGCCAGCACCGGCAGCCAACACATCCACGTTGCCGGCGCCAGCCGCCGACAAGCAGTCGCAGTACGTCACCGCCAATAACGACACTTTGTGGGAAATTGCTGCGAAGGTGCGCAATGGCGGGACTGTCCAGCAAACCATGCTGGCGATTCAGGCGTTGAATCCGGATGCGTTCATTGGTGGCAACATCAACCGCCTGAAGAAAGGGCAGGTGCTGCGCCTTCCGACGCCGCAGCAGACCACCGCGCTGCCGCAATCACAGGCAGTGGCAGAAGTTTCCCGGCAATACAGTGCCTGGCGTGAAGGTCGCCGTCTGCCGGCCGGTACACGTCAGGTCGATGCTACCCGTCGTGACCGCGCGGGTGCTGCGCCTTCCAAAGTCGATACCTCCGATAACCTCAGTCTGGTTTCGGCAAGCGGCAAGCCGGCGGCAAAAGGTGCGGCGGGCGACAGCGATCTGGGCAACAAGCTGGCCGTGGCTCAGGAAGCGCTGGATACCACACGTCGTGATAATGCCGAGCTGAAAAGCCGCATGAACGACCTGCAAAGCCAGCTCGACAAGCTGCAGCGTCTGATCGAGTTGAAAAACGGTCAGTTGGCCAAGATGCAGGCCGCTGGCGCAGCCGTGCCTCCACCTGCCGCTACCCCGGAAGCTGCAACGCCGGCCAACGCGGCGGTGCCTGCCTCGCTGGTCGATGCCAACGGTGCTCCGGTCAAACCGGCTGGCGAGATTGCGCCTGAAGATGCATTGCCTGCCGGTGCTGCCCAAGTTGCGACGCCGGCGCCAGAGCAGCCGCTGGCGGTGGAGCCGGTTGCTGCAGCAGACGAAGACCAGGACGCGCTGCAGAAAATCATCAACAACCCTGTACTGCTTGGCCTGATCGGCGGGGCGGTACTGCTGATTCTGGCCTTGCTGTTGTTGTTCCTGGCGCGTCGTCGCGCGGCGAAGGCCGAAGCCGAGAAGCACAAGCGCATGGCGCGTGCGCTGGCCGAGGAGTCGGATTTCGTCTCGGACATGGACATGAATGCACCGCCCGCCAGCTTCGACGGGCTTGATGTGCCGCCGCCCAACGTGCGCATGGGAGGCGCCGCAGCAGCCGTTGCCGGTCGTGAACGTCCTGCCGATCCGCTGGTTCAGGCCGAGATCCATATCGCTTACGGTCGTATGAATCAGGCGATCGAGCTGCTGGAAGAAGCCGTCAACGAAGACCCCAAGCGCGACGATATCCGTCTGAAACTGATGGAAATCTACGCCGAGCAGGGTAACAACAAAGCCTATGCCGCCCACGAACGTAAACTGGTGGCTGCGGGAAAGCTTGAAGCTGAGGTCGAGCAGCGGGAAGAACTTAACTCGACCCTGAAGCCGGTGGCACCTGTTGCTGCGCCGCTGGCTTCTGAAACCTCTACTGCATCGGCTGCTCCTGCCGTCGCTGCAGCCGCCGCGGCGGCTACAACGGCCGCACTGGTTGCAGAGCTCGATGCCAAATATCTTGAAGAGCTGCTGGCCGATGATTCGGCAGAGCAGGAGCCTGAGCCTGAAATTGTTGCAACGCCTGAGCCTGAGCCGGAAGTCACCGCTCCGCTGGCCGCAGAGCCTGTCGAAGAGGCAGACCCGTTTGATAACGATTTTGACTTGAGCCTGGACGAGTTCGAAGAACCGTCTGTGCCTGAAGTCTCTACCGTTAACGATCTCGATGACCTGATGCTCGACGAGCCCAAGGTCTCGGCGGTAGCGGATGACGAAGAGCTGAGCTTCGAGTCTGTCATGCAGCAGCAGGAAGAGGCCCGTGCAGCGGCAACGCCGCAGGACCTCGCCGACTTCGATCTGGACTTGTCCGAGGAAGACCCGGCCCTCAAGAGCGAAGATGATTTCCTGCTCGGCCTTGGCGAAGATCCGCTGGATTTGGGTGAAACCTCGCCTACACCACCGGTCACTGATGACCTCGAGCTTCCAGAGGATTTCGACCTGTCGCTGGCGGACGAGATTGAAACCGATCAGGCAAGCCAGGCATTCGCGACTGAAATCGACGACGTCAACGCCGAGCTTGAGCGTCTTTCGCAGAATCTTGAACATCCGCCGCTCGATGAGCCAAGATTCACCGCCGAGGATGCGGCAGCGCTGGATGACGAGCCGGACTTCGACTTCATGGCTGGTACTGACGAGGCGGCGACCAAGCTTGATCTGGCGCGTGCCTACATCGACATGGGCGATGCGGACGGCGCTCGGGATATTCTTGATGAGGTCGTCACCGAGGGCGATGACGGTCAGAAAAGCGAAGCGCGGGAGATGCTTTCGCGGCTGGCCTGATTCAACCCCGGCAACCTGCACACGGCCGCTTATGCGGCCGTTTGCATTTCAGATGTCCGGCTTGAGTAGCGTGTTTTTTTTGCGGCCGTATAATGGCCGACTTTTCGCGAACCGACAGGCTGTACCACTTTGGCGAACATAGATAACCCGGCCGCCGAGATGGCGGCCGAGGGCTTTTCCCGAATCGCGCTGGGCGTCGAGTACAAGGGCTCGCGCTATTGCGGCTGGCAGCGTCAGGCGTCCGGCGTGCTGACCGTGCAGGAAACCCTTGAAGACGCTTTGTCAAAAGTGGCCGCGTCACCGGTGTCACTGATGTGTGCCGGTCGCACGGACGCGGGGGTGCATGCCTGTGGTCAGGTGGTGCACTTCGACACCCAGGCCGAGCGCACCATGAAGGCCTGGGTCATGGGCGCCAATATCAATCTGCCCCATGATGTCAGCGTCACCTGGGCCAGAGTCATGCCGGCCACCTTTCACGCGCGCTTCAAGGCCATCGCCCGGCGTTATCGGTATGTGATCTACAACGATCAGATCCGCCCGGCGCACCTGAATCAGGAAATTACCTGGAACCACCGCCCGCTGGATGTCGAGCGCATGGCGCAGGCTGCCGAATACCTGGTGGGTACTCACGATTTCAGTGCCTTTCGCGCCGGTCAGTGTCAGGCCAAGTCGCCGGTCAAGCAGTTGCACCATCTGCGCGTGACCCGCCACGGCAAGATGATCGTGATCGATGTGCGCGCCAATGCCTTTCTTCATCATATGGTGCGCAATATCGCCGGAGTGCTGATGACCATCGGCACCGGCGAGCGTCCGGTCGAGTGGGCGCGGGAGGTGCTGGAAAGCCGGATTCGGCGTACCGGTGGTGTCACGGCCCATCCTTACGGGCTGTACCTGGTCGGGGTCGAGTACCGTGATGAGTTCCCGTTGCCCGAGCGCTATATCGGTCCTCATTTTCTTACGGGCTTTGCGGAATTGGACGGCTGACGATCCCGGCAGCATTTGCTAACATCCGGGACTTTCCGAAAGGCTTGAGGTTACTCACGACATGTCAGCCGTTCGCAGCAAGATCTGCGGGATTACCCGCATAGAGGATGCACTGGCTGCCGCCGAGGCAGGTGCCGACGCGATCGGTCTGGTGTTCTATCCGAAAAGCCCGCGTGCGGTGACGGTATTGCAGGCGCGTGCCATCATTGCCGCGTTGCCGCCGTTCATCACCACCGTTGGCCTGTTCGTCAACGCCAGTCGCTGTGAGCTCAACGAGACGCTGGATGCCGTCGCGCTGGACATGCTGCAGTTTCATGGCGATGAAACACCCGATGAGTGCGATGGGTATCATCGCCCGTACATCAAGGCGCTGCGGGTCAAGGCCGGTGATGACATTGCCGGGGTTTGCCGGACCTATCGCAATGCACGCGGCGTGCTGCTCGATACCTACGTTGAAGGGGTGCCCGGCGGTACCGGAGAAACCTTCGACTGGGCATTGATTCCGGACGACCTGGACAAGCCGGTCATCCTGGCGGGCGGGCTGACGTCCGCCAATGTGGCGCAGGCCATCGCTCAAGTCCGGCCCTATGCAGTGGATGTCAGCGGCGGCGTTGAAAAGAGCAAGGGCATCAAGGATCGGGAGAAGATCCTGGCGTTCATGAGTGCGGTGCACGGCACCTGATGTGACGGCTATTGATCGGCCGCCGTCCATAAGCCTGTTCCCGCCACGAGGCAAACGGGTCGAATCGAGTAAGCGGCGGTGCCACTGAGCAACGCCGTCGTTGTGAAAAATCGGGGTGAGGGGCGCGCAGGTCCGGCCATGAGTCGATCGCTATCCTTTCATCGTCGTCCATATACGAATTTATCCGAGGGCATGCGACTGGCGTTTGATTTGTCAGTCGTTCGAGCCACACCGGTACTGGAGATATAAAGCATGAGCAACTGGTTGGTAGACAAACTGATCCCATCGATCATGCGTTCCGAGGTCAAGAAGAGCTCGGTTCCCGAAGGCCTCTGGCACAAATGCCCGTCCTGTGAGGCGGTGCTGTATCGCCCTGAGCTGGAAAAGACCCTGGACGTCTGCCCCAAGTGCAACCACCACATGCGTATCGGCGCACGTGCACGTCTGAACATTTTTCTGGACGTCGAAGGGCGCGAAGAGCTGGGTGCCGATCTCGAGCCGGTCGACCGTCTGAAATTCCGCGACGGCAAGAAGTACAAGGATCGCCTGACCGCTGCGCAGAAGCAGACCGGTGAAAAGGACGCGCTGATTTCCATGAGCGGCACCTTGCTGGGCATGCCGGTGGTGGCTTCGGCATTCGAATTCTCGTTCATGGGTGGTTCGATGGGTGCCATTGTCGGCGAGCGTTTCGTACGTGCCGCCAACTATGCGCTGGAAAATCGCTGCCCGTTCGTCTGCTTCGCCGCTTCCGGCGGTGCGCGCATGCAGGAAGCGCTGATCTCGCTGATGCAGATGGCCAAGACCTCGGCTGTTCTGGCGCGTCTTCGCGAAGAAGGGCTGCCGTTCATCTCGGTGCTGACCGACCCGGTCTACGGTGGCGTTTCCGCCAGCCTGGCCATGCTGGGTGACGTCATCGTCGCCGAGCCCAAGGCGCTGATCGGTTTTGCCGGTCCACGGGTCATCGAGCAAACGGTTCGCGAGAAGCTGCCTGAAGGCTTCCAGCGCAGTGAATTCCTGCTGGATCACGGTGCCATCGACATGATCGTCTCGCGCAGTGAGCTTCGTCCGCGCCTGGGTAACCTGCTGGCACAGATGATGAATCTGCCGACCCCTCGCTTTGTCGCACCCGTCATCGAGCCAATCGTCGTCCCGCCGGCACCCGCGACGATATGACCTCTACGTCCCTGAGTGACTGGCTCGCCTATCTGGAGCAACTGCATCCGTCGGCCATCGACATGGGCCTGGACCGGTCTCGACAGGTGGCGCTGCAATTGGGGCTTACACGCCCGGCGCGCCAGGTGATCACGGTGACGGGCACCAACGGCAAGGGCTCGACCTGCGCCTTTGTCGCTGCCTTGTTGCAGGCTCAGGGCTTGAAGGTTGGTGTCTACAGCTCCCCGCATTTGATTCGCTATAACGAGCGGGTGAAAGTGCAGGACGCCGAGGCAACCGATCTGGAACTATGCGACGCCTTCGCTGCGGTCGAAGCGGCGCGCGGCGATGTCACCCTGACTTATTTCGAAATGGGCACGCTGGCGGCGTTCTGGCTGTTCGAGCAGGCCCGGCTCGATGCAGTGGTGCTGGAAGTCGGTCTGGGCGGTCGTCTGGACGCGGTCAATCTAGTGGATGCGGATCTGGCGCTGGTCACCAGTATCGGGGTCGATCATGCCGAGTATCTGGGCGACACCCGTGAGTCGGTCGCTTTCGAGAAAGCCGGGATCTTTCGCGCCGGCTGCCCAGCGCTGTGCGGTGACCCCGCGCCCCCCGAGCCGTTGTTGGCCAAAGCTCGCGAGCTGGGCTGTCCGTTGTTGCTGCGTGGCCGGGATTTCGATCTTTCCATAGGTGAAGACAGCTGGGACTGGCGTGGTGTCGCTCAGGGCGAGCAGATCGAGCTGCGCGGTCTGCCGCTGCTCGATCTGCCCATGCAGAATGCCGCGCTGGCGCTTCAGGCCTTTGCCCTGCTGGGGTATCCATTGCAAGCGGATGCGACAGGCAAGGTGCTTGCCGAGACCCGGCTCGCCGGTCGTCTCGATCGCAGGGTCGTCAGGTGGCACGGCAAGTCGCTCAACCTGCTTCTGGATGTAGGCCATAACCCCCACGCGGCGCGGTTTCTGGGCCAACGCCTCGCGCGGCAGCCAGTTGGCGGCAAACGTCGAGCGGTGTTTGGTCTGCTCAGCGACAAGGATCTCGACGGCGTGGTCGCGCACCTGGCACCGGTCATTGAAGAGTGGGCTGTTGCGCCGCTTCCGACCTCGCGCAGTCGGCCAGCAGAAGAGTTGCAGACGGCCTTGCAGAACCTTGGCGCCCGCGTGACGTCCTATCAGAGTATCGCGTTGGCGCTGGAAGCTCAGTGCGCGCATGCCACGCCCGATGACGAGATTCTGCTGTTCGGTTCATTTTACTGTGTTGCCGAGGCCCTTGAATGGTTGGCCCGGTACACCGATGAGGACGCTGCAAATGGCTTTGCTGGATAACGTATTCAAGCAGCGAATGGTTGGAGCACTGGTGCTGATCGCCGTGGCGGTCATTTTCCTGCCCATGCTTTTCACGCGTGAAGATGAAACACGTCAGGTGCAGGTCGAGGCGCCAGCCGCGCCTCAGGCGCCTGCAGCTGCGCAGGTGCGGGTCGATCCGGTGCCTGTTCCGGAGCCTCAGGTTCTGCCTCAGGAGCCTGTGCCGGGTGATGATGACATGAGCAGCAACCAGCCGCCTGCCATGCCGATAGCGCCTGCGCCGACTGTTCAGGCTGCACCTGCAGCGCCTGCTGCTCCGGTCTCCAAACCTGCTGCCAAACCGGCACCCGCTCCGGCGCCAGCGACGGCTGCTGCACCAGCAGCGACACCGGCTCCTGCCAAACCTGCAGCACCTGCTGGCGTCGATGCCAATGGTCTGTCGATCAGTTGGTCGGTGCAATTGGCAAGCATGTCCAATCGGGCCAATGCCGACAATCTGCAAAAGACGCTGCGTACCCAGGGCTACAACGCCTACATTCGCACCGCTGATGGCGTGAACCGGGTGTTTGTCGGCCCGCTCATCGAGCGCTCCGAGGCCGATCGCCTGCGCGATCAGCTCGATAAACAGCAAAAGCTCAAGGGTATTGTGGTGCGCTTTCAGCCCGAGCGCGGCTGACCGTTCGGCACCTGGTGCCCCTGGCACAAAGGAAAATGCCTCGCGCCGGTAATCGCTGCTTACCGGCAGGCGGACGCTCTGCTAAAATGCGCCGCCTTATCCGTCTGCAGGCTGCAACGTGCCATTTACTCCGGTTGACTGGGCAATTCTCGGAATTGTCGCCATCTCCGCCCTGATCAGTCTGAAGCGCGGCTTCGTAAAAGAAGCACTGTCGTTGACGACGTGGATCATTGCAGGTGTTGTGGCCTGGATGTTTGGCGCAGGGCTGTCGCAGTATCTGGTCAATTACATAGAAACACCTTCGGCCCGCGTGATCGCGAGCTGTACCATTCTTTTTGTCGCCACCCTGCTGGTAGGCGCCATGGTCAATTTTCTGATAGGCGAGCTGATTCGCGTCACCGGGCTTTCCGGGACCGATCGTTTTCTCGGCATGGTCTTCGGCGCAGCGCGCGGAGGCCTGCTTGTCGTTGTGGCGGTAGGGCTGTTGAGCCTGGGACCGGTGCAACAGGATCAATGGTGGCAGCAGTCGAGGCTGGTGCCGCAATTTCTCATGGTCGCTGACTGGTCGAAAAACCTGATTCTCGGGATGTCCAGCAAGTGGCTCGCCAGCGGCATCAGCGTACCCGCTGACATGCCGTTCAAGGAACAGATCCTGCCGTCTACAATGCCGCAGGATGTGCTCGGTAAATCCAGTTCCACTAAGTAGGGGTTGTGTCGCATGTGTGGCATCGTCGGTATCGTCGGCAAGTCGAACGTCAATCAGGCGCTGTATGACGCGCTTACCGTCCTCCAGCACCGCGGCCAGGACGCTGCCGGTATCGTAACCAGCCATGATGGCCGGTTATTCCTGCGCAAGGACAACGGATTGGTGCGCGATGTGTTTCATCAACGTCATATGCAGCGTCTGGTCGGGCATATGGGCATCGGTCACGTGCGTTACCCCACCGCGGGCAGCTCGACGTCGGCCGAGGCTCAGCCGTTCTACGTCAACTCGCCTTACGGCATCACGCTGGCGCATAACGGCAACCTCACCAACGTCGAGCAGTTGGCCAAGGAAATTTACGAATCCGACCTGCGCCATGTGAACACCAATTCCGATTCGGAAGTGCTGCTCAACGTATTCGCCCATGAGCTGGCCGTGCGTGGCAAGTTGCAGCCGACCGAAGAGGATATCTTCGCGGCAGTGACCGATGTGCATAATCGCTGCCGTGGTGGTTACGCGGTCGTGGCCATGATCACTGGCTACGGTATCGTCGGCTTCCGTGACCCGGACGCCATTCGTCCTATCGTGTTCGGCCAGCGTCATACCGACGAAGGCGTCGAGTACATGATCGCGTCGGAAAGCGTATCGCTGGACGTACTGGGCTTTACCCTGATTCGCGACCTGGCGCCGGGCGAAGCGGTCTACATCACCGAAGACGGCAAGTTGCACACCCGTCAGTGCGCGGCCAACCCCAAGTACGCACCGTGCATCTTCGAGCACGTCTATCTGGCGCGCCCGGATTCGATCATCGACGGCATCTCGGTCTACAAGGCGCGCCTGCGCATGGGCGAGAAGCTGGCCGACAAGATCCTGCGCGAGCGTCCGGATCACGATATCGATGTGGTCATCCCGATTCCGGACACCAGCCGGACCGCCGCTTTGGAGCTGGCCAACCATCTGGGCGTCAAGTTCCGCGAAGGCTTCGTCAAGAACCGTTACATCGGCCGGACCTTCATCATGCCGGGCCAGGCTGCGCGCAAGAAATCCGTACGCCAGAAGCTCAACGCCATTGAGCTGGAGTTCCGTGGCAAGAACGTGATGCTGGTGGATGACTCCATCGTACGTGGCACCACTTGCAAGCAGATCATCCAGATGGCCCGCGAAGCCGGTGCCAAGAATGTCTACTTCTGTTCTGCAGCCCCGGCTGTGCGCTACCCCAACGTCTACGGCATCGACATGCCGAGTGCTCACGAGCTGATTGCCCACAACCGCACCACTCAGGACGTGGCCGACCTCATCGGTGCCGACTGGCTGGTCTATCAGGATCTGAATGACCTGATCGAAGCGGTCAGCGGCAGCAAGAAAATCAAGATCGACAACTTCGATTGCTCGGTTTTCGACGGCAAGTACGTGACCGGCGACATCGACGAGCATTATTTGAACCGGATCGAGAGCGCGCGTAATGACGCCTCCAAGATCAAGACTCAGGCAGTGAGCGCGATCATCGATCTGTACAACAACTAATTGGGCAAGGAGTGGGCGGCATGACTCAGGAATGGGATGCAGGTCGGCTGGACAGCGACCTTGAAGGCGTAGGTTTCGATACCCTAGCCGTACGTGCCGGGCATCACCGTACACCGGAAGGAGAGCATGGCGAACCCATGTTCTTTACCTCCAGTTACGTATTTCGCACGGCCGCCGATGCGGCTGCGCGTTTCTCCGGTGAGGTGCCGGGCAACGTCTACTCGCGTTACACCAACCCGACGGTGCGTTCGTTCGAAGAGCGCATTGCCGCACTGGAAGGTGCCGAGCAGGCTGTCGCCACGGCGACCGGCATGGCGGCAACCCTGGCCGTGGTGATGAGCCTGTGCAGCGCCGGTGATCACGTTCTGGTGTCACGCAGCGTGTTCGGCTCGACCATCAGCCTGTTCGACAAGTACTTCAAGCGCTTTGGTGTCGAGGTTGATTACGTTCCTCTCGCCGACCTGAGCGGCTGGGACGCGGCGATCAAGCCCAACACCAAAATGCTCTTCGTCGAATCGCCGTCCAATCCCCTGGCCGAGCTGGTCGACATCGCGGCCCTGGCCGAGATCGCGCACGCCAAGGGCGCGATGCTGATCGTCGACAACTGTTTCTGTACGCCGGCCTTGCAGCAGCCACTGTTGCTGGGCGCTGACATTGTCGTGCATTCGGCCACCAAGTTCATCGACGGCCAGGGCCGTTGCATGGGCGGCGTGGTTGCCGGGCGCAGCGAGCAGATGAAAGAAGTGGTCGGCTTCCTGCGCACTGCCGGGCCGACGCTCAGCCCGTTCAATGCGTGGATCTTCCTCAAGGGCCTCGAAACCCTGAACCTGCGCATGCGCGCTCACTGTGCCAATGCTCAGGCACTGGCCGAGTGGCTCGAGCAGCAGGATGGCATTGAAAAAGTCCATTACGCAGGGTTGAAGAGCCACCCGCAGTACGCGTTGGCCCAGCGTCAGCAAAAGGGTTTCGGCGCTGTGGTGAGCTTCGAGGTCAAGGGTGGCAAGGACGGCGCATGGCGCTTCATCGATGCCACGCGACTGATTTCGATCACCGCCAACCTGGGCGACAGCAAAACCACGATCACTCACCCGAGCACCACCTCTCACGGTCGTCTGGCACCTCAGGAACGTGAGGCCGCAGGTATTCGCGACAGCCTGATTCGGGTTGCAGTGGGGCTGGAAGACGTGGCTGATCTGCAGGCTGACCTGGCCCGTGGTCTGGCGGCGTTGTGAGTAGCGAGGCCAGCAAACCGGCCAGTGGCAAGCCGGGTGAGACGTGGGCGTTGAAATTTTCCAGCGTCCACAATGGTCGTGTCGCCCTGGTGACCGGTGCCGCTCGCGGTATCGGGCTCGGCATTGCAGCGTGGCTGATTGCCGAAGGCTGGCAAGTCGTGTTGACCGATCTGGATCGTGCGCGTGGTTCGAAAGTGGCCGGTGCCCTGGGTGAAAATGCCCTGTTCATTGCCATGGACGTTGCCAGTGAAGAGCAGGTCGCAGCGGGCGTGGCCGAGGTGCTTCGGCAGTTCGGTCGTCTCGATGCGCTGGTGTGCAACGCCGCGATCGCCGATCCGCACAACACTACGCTGGAAAGCCTTGAGCTGTCGCACTGGAACCGTGTACTGGCAGTCAACCTCGGCGGTCCGATGCTGCTGGCCAAGCATTGCGCGCCTTACCTGCGTGCGCATTGCGGCAGCATCGTCAACCTGACCTCCACACGCTCTCGCCAGTCGGAGGCCGACACCGAAGCTTATGCGGCCAGCAAGGGCGGTCTGATGGCGCTGACACATGCGCTGGCGATCAGTTTGGGGCCGGAGATTCGTGTCAATGCTGTCAGCCCTGGCTGGATCGACGCGCGCGACCCCTCGTTGCGCAGAGCCGAGCCTTTGTCCGAGACCGATCATGCCCAGCATCCGGCGGGCAGGGTAGGGACAGTGGAGGACGTTGCGGCAATGGTTGCCTGGCTGTTGTCCAGAAACGCCGGTTTCGTGACCGGGCAGGAGTTCGTGGTCGACGGTGGCATGACGCGCAAGATGGTGTACGCCGAGTAGTTTGCGCGGACGAGCTTCGATTGAGCTATTGCTTGTGCTTTTGGTGTGTGGTGAGGGTTTTGTGATTGAGGCGGTTTTTAAAAAAACTTCAATCAGGCTATTGACTTAGGTTCGTTAGGTGCGTAAATTTCGCGGCCTCAACGAAGCAAAGGGTGATTAGCTCAGCTGGGAGAGCAGCTGCCTTACAAGCAGCGGGTCGGCGGTTCGATCCCGTCATCACCCACCATCGTTGAGTTTGAAAGCTGAAGTACGAGGGCTTTCAAAAGTGATTTTAAAAAGCTTACACGGACGCAAGTCCACAATGCGCAGCGGTAGTTCAGTCGGTTAGAATACCGGCCTGTCACGCCGGGGGTCGCGGGTTCGAGTCCCGTCCGCTGCGCCATATTTGTACAGATCGGGTTCTCCGGGTCTGCGATTGAAAAGCCCAAGGGTCTTTCGGTCACATGTACAGGAAGCAGCCTACCTAAGGTTTGTTTCAAACAGGTTTACAGCGATACGCAGCGGTAGTTCAGTCGGTTAGAATACCGGCCTGTCACGCCGGGGGTCGCGGGTTCGAGTCCCGTCCGCTGCGCCATACACTGCTTCAAGGCCCTTGAACTCCTTGAAGCAAACAAGAAAGCGGCCCTAGGGTCGCTTTTTTGTTGTCTGCATTTTGTGTGTCTGAGGGCCTGGCTTCGTGCGCCTGAGCGGTTTGTATCCAAATCCTTTTGAACTGTACGTTGATCCAGCGTCGGCCTTGTTGCAGACTTACCGCCATTTCCCAGTTCGCAGTCTTGCTGGCAGTCTTTTCCTTCCTCAGGATTTTCGATGTTTAAGCTACTGAACGTTCGTACCGCCCTCTGGATTTCTGCCGTGTTGATGGCAGCCGGCTGTTCATCGCCCAAGCAGGCGGTTTACGATCATGAACACTTCGACGACGCCGGGACCTTCTCCCGAAGCTACCCTGCGACCGACATGGCTTACTGCGAGGCGGGGCGGCGCGCCTTGCTGAGTCAGGGCTATATCATCACCAGCAGTGACCCGAAGATGATTGCCGGCCGCAAGAGCTTCCAGCAGACCGGCGATACGCATATCGAAATCAGCTTCAATCTGGTGTGCGCCGCCGATGCGAAGGATGGCAGTTCCACCATGTTCGCCAACGCCCTGCAAGACCGCTACGCGTTGAAGAAGACCAACAACTCGGCCAGCCTCGGTGTCGGCGTGCTGGGTTCCGTGTCGATGCCGATAGGCTCGACTGACGACTCGATGGTCAAGGTCGCCAGTGAGACCGTCTCGTCGGCAAAGTTCTACGAGCGCTTTTTCGGTCTGGTGGAAAACTTCCTGCCGCCTGAAGTGAAAAAGGCTGCGCATATTGTCGAGAAGCCCAAGGCCGACCTCGGTGTGCCTGACACGGCTCCCGCAGCCCCGGCGGCTCCCGCCAAGGCTGCCGAGCCTGCGAAGCTGGCGCCTGCGTCGTCAGAAAACGCGCCGAAGGCCGAGCCTGCTGCCGAACCGGTTACGCCTGCTGCAAGCGAACCAGTGCCTGCGCCGTCCGAACCTGCTTCATTCAAGGCAGAAACCGTCGAAACACCGGCCGCAGAACCTGCAGAAAGCACCGCCCCCACGCCAGTCGAGCCCGCCCCGGCGCAGTAAGGTGTGGCGCGGAGCGTCGTGAACTGCATTCCCACGCTGGAGCGTGAGGAACGATAGTTGTCAGTCAGATCACCG
>NZ_JAIZAZ010000019.1:0-1583 GCF_020515645.1 Pseudomonas sp. MWU16-30316
AAAATCCTCACCTCCCGCGTCTACGACGTTGCCATCGAAACGCCGCTGCAAGGCGCTCGCCAGCTGTCCGAACGGCTGGGCAATCAGGTGCTGCTCAAGCGCGAAGACCTGCAGCCGGTGTTCTCGTTCAAGATTCGCGGCGCGTACAACAAGCTCGCGCAATTGCCCGCAGAGCAGACTGCACGGGGCGTGGTGACGGCATCGGCGGGCAATCATGCCCAGGGCCTGGCGTTGGCGGCACGCGAGTTGGGGATCAAAGCGACCATCGTCATGCCGCGCACCACGCCGGAGATCAAGGTCGAAGGTGTGCGCTCGCGGGGTGCCACCGTGGTGCTGCACGGCGATTCCTTCCCGGAAGCGCTGGCCTACTCGCTGAAGCTGGTCGATGAGCAGGGCTTCGTCTACATCCATCCGTATGACGACCCCGACACCATCGCCGGGCAAGGCACTGTGGCGATGGAGATTCTTCGTCAGCAACCGGGCCAGCTGGATGCGATCTTTGTTCCGGTCGGGGGCGGCGGTCTGATTGCCGGTATCGCGGCGTATGTGAAATACCTGCGCCCGGAGATCAGGGTGATCGGCGTCGAGCCGGACGACTCCAACTGCCTGCAAGCGGCGATGGCCGCCGGGGAGCGCGTGGTGCTGAGCCAGGTCGGACTGTTTGCCGATGGCGTGGCAGTGGCGCAGATCGGCCACCACACCTTCGAAGTGTGCCGCCATTATGTCGATGAAGTGATCACCGTCAGCACCGACGAGATCTGCGCGGCGATCAAGGACATCTACGACGACACCCGTTCGATCACCGAGCCCTCCGGCGCGCTGGGCGTGGCCGGGATCAAGAAATATGTCGAGCAGCGCGGCGTCAGCGGCCAGACGCTGGTGGCGATTGATTCAGGGGCCAACGTCAACTTCGACCGCTTGCGTCACGTGGCCGAGCGCGCCGAACTGGGCGAAGGCCGCGAGGCAATCATTGCGGTGACGATTCCTGAACAACCGGGCAGCTTCAAGGCGTTCTGCGAGGCCATCGGCAAGCGGCAGATCACCGAATTCAACTACCGCTATCACACTGATCGCGAGGCGCATATCTTCGTCGGCGTGCAGACCCATCCCGAGAACGACCCACGCAGCGCCCTGATCGCCAGCCTGACCGGCCAGGGCTTCCCGGTGCTGGACCTGACCGACAACGAACTGGCCAAACTGCATATTCGCCACATGGTTGGCGGGCATGCCGAGCGGGTCAATGATGAAGTGGTGCTGCGCTTCGAGTTCCCGGAGCGACCGGGCGCGCTGTTCAACTTCCTCAACCGTCTGGGCGGCCGCTGGACCATCTCCATGTTCCACTACCGCAACCACGGCGCTGCTGACGGCCGCGTGGTTGCCGGGCTGGTGGTGCCGGAGGAAGAGCGGCATCTGGTGGGTGCTGCGCTGGATGAGATTGGTTACCCGTATTGGGACGAGAGCGAGAACCCGGCGTACAGGCTGTTTCTGGGCTAAGGCCGGGATATCTCGCGTTCCTCACGCTCCGCGTCACAAGAGGACGCAGAGCGTCCAGACCGGCATACCCACGCGGAGCATGGGCACGA
>NZ_JAIZAZ010000020.1:0-1247 GCF_020515645.1 Pseudomonas sp. MWU16-30316
ACAACGCGGTTTCCGAGACGCCGTTGGGTGAGGCGCTGAACCAGAAGATTGCGGAGTACAGCGGAGCGCTGGGCAAGCAGGTAGCGGATAGCATCGAAGGTATAGCTCTCAACGAAAAGGATAGCTTTGAAGGTTCGTTGATAGGCGGCGGACAATTTATGGCGGCCATCTTGACAGGGGTGGTTCAAGGCCGTAAACCTAAAGCTGATCGTACCTCTGTGTCGGTAAAGCAAAGTGAAAGCAGTTCCGGGCGCAATGAAAAGCTTTCGAAGGTTGAGGAGGGTGAGGTAGGTACATATGGGGAAACCGCCCCAAGAAGTGTTGGAGACGGTTTGACTCCAGACCATATTCCGTCCTTTGCTGCGGTTAAAGATGCATTGCGTAGGCAGGGTGTAGAACTGAGCGATTCAGAGTTAAAAGCGCTTCGAAATAACACTAATTGTGTAGTTGTTAAGACCTGCAGTCACATTGTTGAATCTCGCACATTTGGTGGTAGGAATAGCAAAGAAAAAATTGCTACCGATGGCTCTGATCTTTATAAAGTAGCTGAAGCGGACTTAGATACATGGATGCGTGTTTGGAAAAGAGAAGGGTGGTCTCAAGCGAAAATCGACGAGAATCGTAGTAGTGTTCATGATGTTAATAAGAAATTATTTGGTGTTATGGTAATAAAGTATGAGCCCTGATATACAGTTGAATCGGAAAATCGAAGAGGTTTTTCTTGAGTTTAAGAGTATTTTCCCGATTGTGGAGTATTCAAAAGTCGAAGATGATCAATTTTTGAAAATCCCTGAAAGTGGAATATGCTTTCAATCGTCTGATGATGGTTTTATAGAAGCTTATCGTGTTTACTGCGTGCGGTTTGATGGCTATTTTCCGGCTGATTCTGAGTTAAAAGGTAAGTACTTTAATATTAACTCAGGTGCGGATGCTCTTCGTGAGTTGGGTGAGCCTTTAAGGAATATACCGTCTATACGAATACCTGGAATAGCACCTACATCTCCAGGGTATCAGTTTATTGCTGATGTGGGTTTTATTAGCTTTTATTATGATCCTGATACGGATATTATAAGATTTTTCCATGTGAGGGTTGGTGGGTAGTTCGGTATAGATGGTTTGATTTCTCGGTTACTATTCGAAGCAATAGAAAGCCTCACTGTTCCCAGCAAAGCTATAGGTTTTTTCACTGACATTAATGTCAGGTGAGCAAAGTCGATAACGACACAAACGAGTGGAGCGTCCTCACC
>NZ_JAIZAZ010000021.1:0-1171 GCF_020515645.1 Pseudomonas sp. MWU16-30316
GTAGGTCGCGACCTGAACGTCACATCCCTGCCGGACACCGGGAAAGTCGAAGGCAAGGAATTCGACCTCAGCGCAACTGTCGTGGCTGGCTTTGGCGGCAGCGTCAGTGGCTCGGTCGGTTACGGCCAGACCAACGGCTCCAAGAACTGGATCGAGGAACAGACCAGCATCACGGCCAAAGACAAGGTCGACATCCGCACCGAGAACCACACCCAACTCGACGGCGCACTGATCGCCTCCGACAGCGGCAATCTCAAGCTGGATACCAACACGCTGGGTTACAGCGACATCGCGGGCAAGGACAAGGAACACGGTTACTACCTGAACGTTGGTGGCTCGTACGGTACCAGCGGCAGTACCACGCAGGACTCGACTCAGGTAGGCAAAGGCGATGACCAGAAAAACGGTTGGAGCGTCGAGGGCTGGAACTACAATAAGGATCGTGAACAGATCGTCCGGGGCACCGTGGGTGCAGGCGATGTGGTGGTGCGCAGTGATACGGCGGGTAAGGACTCAACAGCGGGCTTGAATCGTGATGTCGACAAGGCATACGAGATCACGCGTGATGACGAGCACCGGACTGATTTGTATGTGACGAAGAGTTCGTTGGAGGCAGCCAGCCAGCCGATAGTCACTGCTACTCAGTGGGCAAACCAACTCCTGACTTACAACACAACGGCCAAACAGAACTACGAAGAGGCCACCCGAGGTCTGACGCGCGCAGTCAACAAAATCGAGAGCACGCTGGGCCGCAAGATGGATGCAGGGGCCGCCAGTCTGATGGGGGCTGATTTTGCTGAAAACACCATGGACTCGTTGCTTCGGGGTGGGATGACGCGCAGCCAGGCGATGAATACGATGGCCGACCCTGCGTTTCAGGAAAAGGTTGTGGCCGAAATTGCACGCCTCGCAGGGATCGACCTGACATCGGTCGGAGCTCTTGATCAGACACTTCAGACGGACAACAAGCCTAATAGCCCAGGATCAATCGAGTTACCTGCCACTCCTGTGAATGCGAGTGACGCAGAAAAACTTACTGCTGCTCAAGACACACTGCGATCGATGGCTTCGATCAACCAATACATCCAGGAGCATCCAGATCAGCAGGAGGCTGTGAGTGTGTTGGTGGCAGTGGCGCAGGGGCCTAAAGGTCTTGTGCAACTGGCGGTTT
>NZ_JAIZAZ010000022.1:0-820 GCF_020515645.1 Pseudomonas sp. MWU16-30316
TGGTGGCGCCTACGTGCCGCTGGACCCGGACTACCCCGAGGATCGTCTGGCCTACATGATGCAGGACAGCGACATCGGTTTGCTGTTGACCCAGACGGCGCTATTGGAACGCTTGCCGGTTCCGCGTCAGGTGCAGAGCCTGTGCCTGGATCAGGACGGCGACTGGCTTGCCGGTTACAGCACCGCCAACCCGGTCAACCTCAGCCATCCATTGAGCCTGGCTTACGTGATTTACACTTCGGGCTCGACCGGCAAGCCCAAGGGCGCGGGCAATAGCCATCGTGCTTTGGTCAACCGCTTGCACTGGATGCAGAAGGCTTACGCGCTGGATGGCAGCGACGCTGTTCTGCAAAAGACACCGTTCAGTTTCGACGTGTCGGTCTGGGAGTTCTTCTGGCCGCTGATGACCGGCGCACGTCTGGCCGTGGCGCTGCCGGGGGATCACCGCGACCCCGAGCGGCTGGTGCAGACCATCCGTGAGCATCAGGTCACTACCCTGCATTTCGTGCCGTCGATGCTGCAGGCGTTCATGACTCATCCCCAGGTGGAAAGCTGTGACACGCTGCGCCGAGTGGTATGCAGCGGTGAAGCACTGCCTGCCGAGCTGGCCGCTCAGGTGCTCAAGCGCTTGCCGCAGGCCGGTTTGTACAACCTGTACGGTCCGACCGAAGCGGCCATCGACGTGACCCACTGGACGTGCACCACAGACGACGTGCTCAGCGTGCCGATCGGACGGCCGATCGACAACCTGAAAACCCATATCCTCGACGACGGCCTGTTACCTGCTGCACAGGGCGTGGCGGCGGAGTTGTACCTGGGT
>NZ_JAIZAZ010000023.1:0-857 GCF_020515645.1 Pseudomonas sp. MWU16-30316
CGGTGGTGCCTACGTGCCGCTGGACCCGGACTACCCCGAGGATCGTCTGGCCTACATGATGAAGGACAGCGACATCGGTTTGCTGTTGACCCAAACGGCGCTATTGGCGCGTTTGCCGGTTCCGCATCAGGTGCAGAGCCTGTGCCTGGATCAGGACGGTGACCGGCTTGCAGGTTACAGCACCGCCAACCCGGTCAACCTCAGCCATCCATTGAGCCTGGCTTATGTGATTTACACCTCCGGCTCGACCGGCAAACCCAAGGGCGCGGGCAACAGCCATCGTGCGCTGGTCAACCGTCTGCACTGGATGCAGAAAGCTTACAAAATTGATGGCAGCGATACCGTTCTGCAGAAGACACCGTTCAGTTTCGACGTGTCGGTCTGGGAATTCTTCTGGCCGCTGATGACCGGCGCACGTCTGGCCATGGCGCTGCCGGGGGATCACCGCGACCCCGAGCGGCTGGTGCAGACCATCCGCGAGCATCAGGTCACGACCCTGCATTTCGTGCCGTCGATGCTGCAGGCGTTCATGACTCATCCCCAGGTGGAAAGCTGTGACACGCTGCGTCGGGTCGTATGCAGCGGTGAAGCACTGCCTGCCGAGCTGGCCGCTCAGGTGCTCAAGCGCTTGCCGCAGGCCGGTTTGTACAACCTGTACGGTCCGACCGAAGCAGCCATCGACGTGACCCACTGGACTTGTAGCGCCGACGATATCCTCAGCGTGCCGATCGGGCAGCCGATCGACAACCTGAAAACCCACATCCTCGACGACGGCCTCCTGCCTGCTGCACAGGGCGTGGCGGCGGAGTTGTACCTGGGGGGCGTCGGTCTGGCGCGTGGTTATCACAACCGTGGGG
>NZ_JAIZAZ010000024.1:0-362 GCF_020515645.1 Pseudomonas sp. MWU16-30316
CACCGGCACCAGCACTTTTTCGCCATTCACTTCATGCTCTTCGAGCCAGACGATGTCATGGGTCAGCGCTGCGACTTGTTGTGAGTTCAGCGATACGCCGACCGCCAGATTCAGCTGCTGCTTGCTGGCGATTGCGTTGTTCATCAGGTACTTGAACTGGGCCTCGTTGGAGGTTTGTCCATCGATGAACGCCTGACCGGTGCGGGCCACGACTGCTTGCTGGACGAGGCGTTGCTCATACAAGCCATCGCCCAGGCGCTTGGCACTGACTTCGGGGTCGTAGCCCAGGCCTGCGAGCAGGTAATCCGAACTCATGAACTGCTTGAGTTCAGTGAGGACCGGGTTGGTTTCGTTATCAGTTC
>NZ_JAIZAZ010000003.1:0-858102 GCF_020515645.1 Pseudomonas sp. MWU16-30316
GCTGGGCGAAATCGAAGCGCGTCTGCATGAGCATGCCGCCGTGCGCGAAGCCACGGTGATCGACATCGACGGGGCGTCCGGCAAGCAATTGGTCGCTTATGTGGTGCCGACCGATGCCGCTGAGGCGCCGGACGTTCTGCGCGAGCGTCTGCAGGTTCATCTCAAGGCTCATGTGCCGGATTACATGGTGCCGGGCTACTTCGTATTTATCGATTCGATGCCACTGACCGCCAATGGCAAGCTGGATCGCAGAGCACTGCCTAAGCCGGACGTGGCCCGCTCACAGCAGGGTTACGTGGCGCCGCGCACTGCATTCGAGCAGCGTCTTGCTGAGTTGTGGGAGCAGGTGTTGCACGTCGAACGGGTCGGGCTCAACGACAACTTTTTTGCCTTGGGCGGGCACTCGCTGCTGGCGGTTTCACTGGCGGGCAGGATTCGCGAGACGTTCGATATCTCCATCAAGCTGCATGACTTGCTGTTGCTGCAGACCCTGGGCGAGCTGGCTGATTTCATGCGTGCGGATGAAGCCAGGGTCAAATCGGCGGTCATCGCCATGAACGCCAATGGCTCGACGCATGCGCCACTGTTCTGCCTGCCGCCAGGCGGTGGTGGCACGTATTCGTATTACCCGCTGGCGGGCAAATTGGGCGACAGCCGACGGGTTTACGGGTTGGTCAACAAGGCCTATGTGGTGCCGGGCTGGTTCGATACGTCGTGGCCGGACATGGTCGACTACTACGTCGAGCTGATCCGCACGACCCAGCCACACGGGCCTTACAACCTGCTGGGTTGGTCGATGGGTGGCGCGCTGGCCATTGAGGTCGCGCATGTGCTGGAGCGCGCTGGCGAGGTGGTGAGCTTTCTCGGGCTGGTCGACACCCAGCTACCGACATCGGCTGGCATGGAATGGGTCGAGGAGGACCCGCACGTCACCACGCAGCAGCAGGGCGAAAACTACTACCGCGGCCTGATCAAGAGCCTGCAGGCCTTTGTGCCGGGCTTGCAGGAGCAGACCATTGTCGACCTGATCGAAACGGCCCGGCAGTCGGTGACCGGGGAGAGTGAAGTGATTGATCGAGTGATCGAGCAGATCGCGCTGCAACACGCAATGAACGTCGACAACCTGCGCAGCATGTTCCAGGACATTGCGGTGCAGGACGAAATCGAAACCGGTTACACATTGCTGGAAGCCAACGCGAAACTCAGCCAGGCGTTTACCTTGAAGAATCTCAATGTAAAGGCCGATTGCTGGTGGGCAGGGCAAAGCCGCAAACCGGGGCAGATTGCCAAGGCTGAAGCAGTGCTGCTGGAACAGTGCTCGGTCAACGGACTGCGCAGCTCGACGACGATTGATCAACGACACGACAACCTGGTGATCGCTGAAGCATTTTTGCAGGGGCTTGCCGAGCGGTTGGTGTGACGCAGAGCGTCACGAACGGCATTCCCACGCGGAGCGTGAGGAACGATAGGTGTCCGGGTTGGAGTGCGAGGAGCGATGGGTGTCTTGGCTGGCGCGTACGGGACGATAGGGTCAGGGCTTGAGTGTGAGGGATGAGACGCGTCCTGAAGAGCACCATCGTGCCCATGCTCCAGCGTGGGCATGCCTTTCTGGACGCTCTGCGTCCTCTCTGAGTGCGTGGCGCGCGTAGAGCGTCACGAGCGACATTCCCACGCGGAGCGTGAGGAACGATAGGTGTTAGGGCTGGAGTGCGAGGAGCGATGGGTTTCTTGGCTGGCGCGTACGGGACGATAGGGTCAGGGCTTGAGTGTGAGGGATGAGACGCGTCCTGAAGAGCACCATCGTGCCCATGCTCCAGCGTGGGCATGCCTTTCTGGACGCTTTGCGTCCTCTCTTGAGTGCGTGGCGCGGTATCGATTGTGACGCAGAGCTTCACGCACGGCATTCCCACGCGGAGCTTGAGGAATGATAGGTGTCCGGGCTGGAGTGCGAGGAGCGATGGGTGTCTTGGCTGGCGCGTACGGGACGATAGGGTCAGGGCTTGAGTGTGAGGGATGAGACGCGTTTTGAAGAGCACCATCGTGCCCATGCTCCAGCGTGGGCATGCCTTTCTGGACGCTCTGCGTCCTCTCTTGAGTGCGTGGCGCGGTATCGATTGTGACGCAGAGCGTCACGAACGGCATTCCCACGCGGAGCGTGAGGAACGATAGGTGTCCGCTGTTGATCGCGAGGGGCAAGCGTCGCTTAAAAATCACCGCGCAGGGTCAGGACGTAGTTGCGCGGGTCGCCGTAATAGTTACCGCGGTCGATGTCGCCGGTGGCCTTGTAGTATTTGCGATCCAGCAGGTTGTTGCCGTTGAGCGCCACCGACCAGTGTTCGTCGATTTTCCACGCGACCCGGGCATCCCAGATGGCCCGGCCAGCGTTATCGATGGGCTGGGTCGACTGGTGTTCCGAGTAGCCGCTCTGCGCCGAAACCCCGCCGCCGACGCTCAACCGACGCCAGGCGCCGGGCAGGGTGTAGCTGCTGGTCAGGCGCAGCATATGCCGGGGTGTTTCTGCTGAAATGGACTGTCCGTCACTGCCGCGGGTGATGTTGAACGTGTACCCGGCGAGGGTCTGCAATCCCGGTAACGGCTCGCCACTGATTTCCATGTCGACGCCCTTGCTGCGCCGGATATCACCGTTCAGGTAGCAGGTCCCATAGGCATCATTACTCAGGCACTGGCCGGCGTTAGCGTCATCCTCGACGGCTACGTCCTTCTGCTTCACATAAAACAGCGCCAGTGACACGTTCAGACGTTTGTCGAACAGTTCGCCCTTGATTCCGGTTTCGTGGCTGGCGCCGATGGCCGGATCAAGCAGCGTGCCTGATGCCGTTCGATAGGCGCTTTGCGGCAGGAAAATATCCGTGTAACTGGCGTACCACGACCAGTCCCGGTTGAGGTCGTAGATGACCCCCGCAAACGGCGTGACCTGGTTGTCCTCCTGCGCGCGACGGGTTACGCCTGCGGATGTGGTCTGATAGTCATAGCTGCTGACCCGGCCGCCCATCACCAGGCTCAACGATTCCGTCAGGCTCAGACGCAGGTTGCTGTAGAGGCCATAACGTTTGTCGCTGTAGTCGGTACGGCGCCAGGCCGGGCGCACAGGTTCGGCAATCGCGTCGTGGTCGGGGTTGAAGATAGCCAGCGGCTGATTGGCGTTGACCGTGGCATAGCGCGACTCGCGTTTCTGTTCGGACCCATTACCGCCGACGGTCAACTGGTGACTCAGGCCAAAGGCGTCGAACCGGCCGTCCAGGTGCGCG
Source organism: Pseudomonas sp. MWU16-30316 (assembly GCF_020515645.1). Classification (NCBI taxonomy): domain Bacteria; kingdom Pseudomonadati; phylum Pseudomonadota; class Gammaproteobacteria; order Pseudomonadales; family Pseudomonadaceae; genus Pseudomonas; species Pseudomonas sp. MWU16-30316. The sequence continues at coordinate 3,270 of NZ_JAIZAZ010000003.1, forward strand.
TCGATGCCATCGCTATGGATATCGTCCGAGCGAAACAGGGTTCTGACCAGTCGGGAACCGCTCTGCGTCGCCGGGTCGATGGCGCCCTGTGCGTAGGCCACCTTCTGATCGAAAGCACCCTCGGAGCGGGTTGCCGACAGTGTGCCGCTCCAGTTTTCGTCAAAGCGGGTTTCCAGCTCGCTGAACACTTCGTCAGTGCGGGTCTGGTGGCGGTTCCAGTCCTGGGCCAGCGACGTCGAGCGCGGCAGGTCGATGGCCTTGCCGTTGCTGTAGCGGGGCAGACCGAAGATCGAAAAGCCTTGGGTGTCGGCGTTCTGATGACGTACGCCCAGGGTCAGGGTGGTGTCTTCGCTCAGGTCGGTTTCCAGGATGCCGTAGAACAGCGGCGCGGTTTTCTGCAGACCATCGGTGAAATAGCCGCGGTCTTCATAGGACGTTACAAAACGCCCGCGGATGCTGCCGGAATCGTTGAGTTTGCTGCTGCCATCCAGGTCGACCCGGTAGTTGTCCCAACTGCCTGCGCGGGTGGTAATCGAGAACTGCGGCAGGGCGGTCGGGCGCTTGCGGACCAGATTGACCGCGCCACCGGGGTTGCCTGCGCCAATCAGCAGACCGGCCGCGCCGCGCAGCACTTCGACGCGGTCGTAGATTTCCATGTCCGGGGTCATCCAGCCGGTCACGCTGTAACCCTGACCAGCCACGCCATCGATGATGTAACTCTCGTCCTCCAGCGCAAAGCCTCGCGAACTGAAGACATGAGAGCCGAAATTGCGTTGGGAAAAGGTGATGCCGGGCGTTTGTGCCATCACCTCGTCGAGGCCGGTGAGGTTTTTGTCGTCCATCACCTGGCGGGTCATGACGGTGACCGACTGCGGCGTTTCGCGCAGCGACTGAGCGGTCTTGTTGATGCTCACGCCGGTGGCCGAATACGCGCCGCTGCCCTCGGTGGTGATGCCGAACGAATCGCCCTTTATCGCCACCGGCCCGAGGCTCATGGTTTGTGCGGAGGCAGCAGCGCCAAGGGTCAGGGTGTTGTCTTCAAGACTGTGCGCTACGTTGGCCTTTTTCAGCAGGTCGGCGACGGCCTGTTCGGGCGTCAGCCTGCCGTGCACCGGGCTGCTGAGCTTGCCGTTCAGGTCGTCGGGGTTGTAGAGGATTTGCAGATCGCACTGGCGGCCCAATTCCTTCAGGGCACTGCTCAGTGTCTGGGCCGGGATATCGAACTCGAACTCCTCCGCCAGAGCCTGTCCCTGGACACTCAACGCCAGCACCAGCCCCACACTGCCCAGACGCAGGCCGAGCGTTTTCACGCGGCCTGTGCGCAGACGGCTGGAGGATGTTTGCATGGGAGGGATGGCTCGTTGAGATCAATGGCGAAGGATAATGCATTTGCGGTGGAGTTGGTGGTATGCAGATGTTTGCGGAGTGTCCCGGCCCCCAGCGTTCCGCTCGCTCGAACGCTCATGGGCCAGTATGTTGTCCAAAAATGCATCGTCTGAACTACAGTCTTCGCGAACAAGTTCGCTCCCACGGCCTTCGGCCAGAATCAAAAGCGGGCTTGTATATAACGCTGAATGCAGAGCGTAGGCGCTAGAATCACGCCTATCGTTTACTTAGATCAGAAATCTCCCCGCAAGGTCAGGACGTAGCTGCGCGGTTCGCCGTAGACGTTGGAGCGATCGGTGGCGATCGAGGTGGTGTAGTACTTGCGGTCGAACAGGTTTTCGGCGTTGAGTGACACCTTCCAGTTTTCGTCCAGTTTCCACGACGCCCTGGCATCCCAGATGGCCCGACCGGCCACGCCAAGCTCTTTGTTGGACGGCACTTCGTAACCCGAATCCGCCGACACACCGGCGCCCAGGGTCAGGCGGTTCCAGGCACCCGGCAGGTTGTAGCTGGTGTTGAGGCGCAGCATGTGTTTCGGTGTTTCGTAAGCCACATCCGAATCACCGTTGTTGCGCAGCATGTTGTAGGTGTAACCGCCGAACACTTGCAGCCCCGGTAACACCTCACCGCTGGCCTCGACATCGACGCCCTTGCTGCGGCTGATGCCGTCCTGCAGGTAGCAGGAGCCGTCGGAGCTGGTAGGGCACAGTTCAGTGGTGTTCACATCAACGGCGGCCACATCTTTCTGCTTGATGTAGAACAGCGCCATCGACAGGTTCATGCGCTTGTCGAATAGCTCACCCTTGAAGCCGGTTTCGTAGTTGGAGCCGATGGCCGGGTCCAGTGGCGAGCCGCCAGCGGAGACGTAGTTGGCCTGTGGCGTGAAGATGTCGGCATAACTGGCGTACCACGACCAACTGTCGTTGATGTCATAGATGACGCCCGCGAACGGCGTGAATTCCTGAGTCTGCTTGGATTCGTAACTGTTTGCCGCACCGGTTTTGACGTCGTACTTGTAGTCATACCAGCTGAGGCGCGTGCCAAGCACCACGCTCAACGGTTCGCTCAGGTGAATGCGCGTGTTGGCGTACAGGCCCGCGCGTTCTTCGGTGGTGTCGATGTCGGTTTGCCAGGCTGGACGGGCTGGTTTGGCGAAAGCGCTCTGATCGACATCGAAGACGTTGACGGCGGTGCGCCTGGTCACGGTCGCCTGATGCGTGTTGGCGTTCTGCTTCGACCAGTCGGCACCCAGGGTCACCTGATGTTCGAGGCCGAACGCGTTGAAGTTGCCTTCCAGCTGGCTGTTCAGACCGACGCTGTCGACCTCGTCCTTGCGAAACAGCGTGCCCTGAAAGTTGGAGCCCGCCAGCGTCACGGGATTCACTGCGCCCCGTGCGTAGGCAATGTTCTGATCGAAGCCACCCTGGGAATAGGTCAGCGAGGTCCGGCTGGTCCAGTCCTCATTGAAGCGATGCGCGACTTCGGTGAACACCTCGGTCATGTCGCTTTCATGGCGATTCCACTTCTGCGCCAGGTTGGTCGAGCGCGACAGGCCCAGCGACTGGCCGTTGCTGTAGCGTGGCAGGCCATAGATCGAGTAGCCGTTGATGACCTGTTCCTGACGTCGCAGGCTCATGGTGAGGGTGGTGTCATCGCTCAGGTCGGCTTCGACGATGCCGTACAGCAGCGGGGTGCGGCTGTCGCGACCATCCAGATAGGAGCCGCTGTCATCGTAGGCCGCGACCATGCGCCCGCGCAGGGTGCCCGAATCGTTGAGCTTGCCGCTGCCATCCAGGTCGACCCGGTACTGGTCCCAGGAACCGGCGCGGGTGGTGATCGAGAATTTGTTATCGGCAGTCGGGCGTTTGCGCACCAGATTGACCGCGCCGCCGGGCTGCCCGGCACCGACCAACAGCCCTGACGCGCCGCGCAGCACTTCCACACGGTCGTAGATGGCCATGTCCGGCTGCATCCAGCCGGTGATCTGATAGCCCTGACCGCCAATGCCGTCGACCAGGAAGCTTTCCGCCAGCAGCGAGAAGCCGCGCGAGGTGTACACGTGACCGCCGAAGTTGCGGTACTGGAAAGTGATACCCGGGGTGTCTTCCAGCACGTCGCTGAGGCTGGTGAGGTTGTTGTCATCCATGACTTGCCGAGTCACCACGCTCACCGATTGCGGTGTTTCGCGCAGCGATTGCGGTGCACCCTTGCCGATACTCACTGCGCCGGTGGTGTAGGAACCGGTGCCGTCGGTGGTCGTGCCCAGGTAATGCGAGTCGATTGCAGTCGGGGCCAGATTGACGGTGCCTGTGGTGTTCGAATCGTCTGCGACGGTTTCCTGTGCCTGACCGGCGACCGGCATGCACAGCGCAAGACCCATGGCCGCCATGGATGGCCGGGAGCGGAACATCTGACTGAGCATCAACGCTTTGCTGAGCGGGGTGAGTCGTGACGGGTTGTGCATGAATTGGCTCTTTCCAGTGAGTATCGGCAAGGAGATTGGGAGCGTCGTTCAGGCCTGCGCAGTCGGGTCCAGCCGTCGACCGGGCAGGCGTGAGCCACTTTTTTTATGGGGCGTTGCGCGAGAGATGGCTGGGCGCGCAATTCGCTGTTAATGAGAACGAAAGCGAATAACGTTTATTTAATGTTTTTTTCACAATCCACGAAAAAAGATGGCGCTTGGCTAGCAATTGAGGGTGGCGCGGAGCGGCCAGGCAAAAAAAGCCCCGCTCGCGGACGGGCCGGGCGGGGCGTTTCAGGTGCGAGTGAATCACGCCGTAATGGTTTTATCGCGGGTTTCGTTGCGAACCTGTTCGACCTGAATCTGCCCGGCCTGCATCCGCACCAACTGGTCGGCGACGTAGAAATAGCGGTCGTCATGGGAGATCACGATGATGGTCTTGCCCTGCTGCTTCAGTTCCGGCAGCAGTTCGGTGTAGAACACGCGACGGAACGCCGGGTCCTGATCGGCGGCCCACTCGTCGAACACCAGCACCTGCCGCTCGTCCAGCCACGCATTGATCAGGGCCAGGCGCTTGCGCTGACCGGTCGACAGATCGGTGGTGGTGAAGGCACCGTTCTCGATCCTGACCTTGTGCGCGATGTCCAGGCGCTCCAGGTATTTGCCCGCGTCCTGCGGCAGCGCGGCCTGCCCCTGCAACGGCTCGTCGAACAGGTAGTAGTCGGCGAAAATCGTGGTGAACAGCTGGCGGTAGTCATCCAGGTTTTCCGCGCTGACGGGCTGGCCATTGAGGCGGATCTCACCCTGTTGCGGGGTGTACAGTCCCAGCAGCAGCTTGATCAGCGTGGTCTTGCCACAACCGTTCTCGCCGACGATGAACACGATGTCGCCCTGTTTGATGCTCAGGTCGACCGGGCCGAGGTGGAAGGCATCGCTGCCCTCGACGGGCGGGTAGTCATAGCGCAGGTTGTGCAGCTCCAGCGTGTGCATGCTGGGCAGCGACGTCGGGCGGTCACTGACCAGCAGGTGCGGTTCGGGGCTGGAGAATTTCCATGACAGCTCGGCAATGCGGCGCATGGCGATCTGCGCACGGCTGATGCCGGGCAGGGCAGTGATCAGGCGCTCCAGCGGGCCTTTCATGTACAGCATCACCAGCACGAAGCCGCCCAGTACGGTCTTTTCGGTCGTCGGCCAGAGCGCCTGAAAGGCGATGGCCATGCCGATCACCGCGAAGAACAGCATCGAGCCGAAGGTTTCCGCGCTGACGAAGATATTGGCAGCGCGAATGTTCGAGCGGCAGATGTGTTCGGTGGCCCCATGAATCTTCTCGTCGAGCATGTGCTGACGACGCTTGCGCTGGATGCGCAGCTCCTTGGCGCCTGCGGACAGCGCCTGGTAGTGCTTCTGCAATTCGTCTTCGCTGTTGCGCGCGGCCAGAATGCTGCGCATGCCGAACGCATGCGCCAGGTATTGCGCGCCGGTGCCGAGCACCACGGTGAGTACCGTCAGCGCCAGAATCTGCCAGGACAGCAAGGCCAGATAGGTCAGGCAGCCGAGGGTGACGGTAAACGAAATCACCATCGGCGCGACCGACAGGGCAAAGGTGCTGATGGTGTTGACGTCGTTGAGCAGCACCGGGATCAGGCGGTGCGCGCGATAGCGTTCCAGCTGCTCGATGGGCGCGACCAGCACCTTGGCTGCCAGCTCGCGGCGCAGGTTGGCGACGACCCGCTGGCCGACGTAATTGGTCGACAGGTTGGACAGGGTCGAGCACGCCAGGGTCAGCACACACAATCCGGCGAACAGCAGCGCGGTCTGCGTGTCCGGCCCGCCGGGCATGTTCATCGCGTTGTTGATGGTGGCCAGCAGCCCTGTGACGCTCAGGCCGCTGACAATCCCCAGCACGGTCGATAGCGCCACCAGCCACCAGAATGGCTTGAGGATTCTCAGGGTTTCCCGGGCGAGGCTTTCAGTTGTGCGGGTCATGGTGTGTCTCGTCAGTGTCCGTGAGTGCGGCGTGGGCTATCGCCGGCCGAGGGTGCGCATGAAATCGGTCAGAGGTCGCGGGCGACCCGGAAACCCAGCCAGTCACCCCTTACATCCGGTTGGCGGCTGTTGCGGTTGCCGGAGCGCGAGAAGATCGGCGCTTCGGTCCAGTCATTGCCGCGAATCATCTTCCAGGTGCAATCACCGGCCAGCCATGCGCTGCCATCGGTGGGCGCGCCGTTGTAGTTGCTGGTCTCGCAATCGGCAGTCCATTCGTAGACATTGCCGTGGGCGTCGTAGATGCCGAAATCGTTGGGGCTGTAGCTGCCAGCGGGTGCCGTGTAGCTGAAGCCGTCTTCCGGGCCGTAAGTGTTGGCATGTTTGGCGATGCTGTAGGGCTTGCCTTCGTCCATCGGAAACGGGAACGAACCCTTGCTGCCGCCGCGTGCCGCGTATTCGCGCTGGGCTTCGCTGACCATGTGGTAGGACTTGCCGGTCTTTTTCGACAGCCATTCGACATACGCCTTGGCTTCGTTCCAGTCCATGCACACTGCAGGCTGACGCGGGCTCAGCGGGTAGCGCGGCTTGCCGGCCTTGCACTCGCGGCCTGGCCGGGTATCGCCATCCGGCATCGTGTAGCCGGAGCTCTTGATATAGGCATTCCACTCGCCGCTCAGCACCTGAAAACGGCTGATGGCGAAGGGTTTGGCGAAGGTCACGTCGTGCAGCGGGCCTTCGTCCGGCTGACGACCCAGTTCCTCTTCGGGCGCACCCATGGTGAAGGTGCCCGCAGGCAGCACGACCATTTCCGGGCAGTCCTTGCAGTCCTTGAACACTTTTCCGGGCGCGGGCGCTGCCGCGGGCGTGGCGGCGAGGGTGGTACCGCATAGCAACAGACCGAGCAGGGCGGACAGGGGCAGCAATGTTTTTTTCATGACGGGTCTCGATGGAGAACGGAAAACAGGTGAACGGTGCAGGCGTGTCAGGCGCGTCGGGCGAGCAGCGTCATGAAGCGATCGATTTCGGCTTCGCTGTTCAGCAGCCCCGGCGCGGTGCGCACCACCGGGCCGACGTCGCGACTCACCGCGTCAACGACCATGCGCTGCTTCATCAGCCAGGCCGCCACGTCGTCGCACGATTGGCCCTTGAGCCGGAAGAAGCTGAAGCCCGCCGACAGCGCAGGATCCATGGGCGTCACCAGCTCGACATTGGGCTGGGCCTTGAGGCGCTGCTTGAGGTCACTGTTGAGCTGGTGAATACGTGCCTGCACATCGGCCTTGCCCAGTTGCAGGTGCAGTTTGAAGGCCTCGTTCAACGCCCAGCGGTGTTCGAACGAGTGGTAGCCGCCGGGCGTCATGATCGTGCTGAAACCGGTGGCTTCCGAGAACGTCGGGATCAGCGGCGTGAGGTCCTTGACCTGTTCCGAGCGGGCGCAGACGATGCCGGTACCGCGTGGACCGAACAGCCACTTGTGGGTGCCGGCGACATAGAAGTCGCACTTCATCTCCGGGAAGTCGAGGTTCTCGACGCCAAAGCCATGCACGCCGTCGACCACATAGAGGATGCGGTCCTGGTCGTCACGGTTGCGGTTGTGTTCCTCGACCAGATCGCCGATGGCCCCGATGGGCAGTTTCACGCCGCTGCCGGACTGCACCCAGGTCATGCCCAGCACGCGCGTCTTCGGCTGGATACTGCGCGCGATGGAGCCGATGATTTCGTCGACCGAGACGGTAGCCGGGTCCTTGAACAGGCGAATCTTGCGAACCTGCGTGCCGTCGCGCTGCTGGCGGAATTTCAGGATGTCGCGGACGCAGGAATGCTCGTGTTCGGTGGTCAGAATCTCCTGATCCGGGCGCACATGAATACCGCCGTAGATGATCGCCAGGCCTTCAGTGGTGCTGCCGGTCAGGGCAATCTGGCCGGGTTGGGCCTTCAGGTACTTGCCCGCCCAGACGCGAACCTCGTGTTCGCGGCGCTCGGTCTCTCCCAGATCCCAGTCCATGGCCAGACCGGGATTGCGGTCGATATGCGCGCGATGCTGTTCGATGGCCTGGCGAACCGGTGCGGGGTGCGAAGTGACCAGAAAATTCGAGAGGTGAACGTAGTCCGGGTCCTGATTGAACAATTGTTTCAGGCGCGTCCATTTATCCGTGGAGGCCGGCTGAGTGGCTGGCGTCATGGCCGCTGTTGCCAGGCCGGAGCCCAGTGGCAGGGCTGCGGCCAGCACTCCGGCCTGTTTGAGAAAGGTTCTGCGATCAGTCATGAGCGTCTGCGCCTGAGGGTCGGGTAGCGGCGTTTGAGAGATTCATGTGTTTCACATCCGGACGGGCAGCCGCCTGAACCTGCTCCCAGACGCGCAGAAAGTTGCCGCCCCAGAGCTTGGTGATATCCGCTTCGGCGTAGCCGCGCTCGATCAATTCGGCCGTCACGTTACGGATTTCGCTGACATCGTTGAAGCCTTTCACACCACCGCCATCGTTGAAGTCGGAGCTGATGCCGACATGGTCGATGCCGATTTTGCGGACCGTGTAATCGATGGCGTCGACGAAATCCTTGACCGTAGCTTTGGGCTCCTCCTCGAGAATCGCGTACAGCTTGCTGGCATAGGCGCCGAAGCGTTGCTCCGGCCAGACGGTGATGATCGGGTCGCCGGGCATCAGCGCCATGGCCAGGTTCGGCAGCGGTGGCAGGTCGAAGTCCTTGCGTAGCGCATTGAGCTTGTTCTGGGTTTTCTGGGTCAGCGGCTTCAAATAGGCTGGGAACGCCACGATTTGCACCACACCGCCGCTGCGCTTGATGAGCTGCAGTTCCTCGTCGCTGAGGTTGCGCGGGATGTCCACCAGCGCACGCGGCGCCGAGTGCGAGGCGACCATCGGCGTGCGGCTCAGCTCGCTGACCTGTTGCAGCGCCTTGCTCGACATCTGCGACACGTCGATGATCACACCCAGGTCATTGAGGCGTTGCACGGCCTGCCTGCCGATCTCCGACAGGCCGCCCAGAGCGTCGGGCGTGTCATTGAGAAAGGGCAGGGGACGTGAAGAATCGGCCCAGCTGTTATTGCCGACATAACTGAAACCGAACATGCGCATGCCGCGTGCCGCCCAGTGGTCCAGCAGGCTCAGGTCATTGCCCAGCGGGTAGGCGTTGAGCATGCTGATGAAGATCGCAAACTTGCCTTCGCCGTGCAGGCGGCGCATGTCGTCCGGGGTGTAGGCGATGCCGACCTGATTGGGGAAATCGCGCACCAGCCCGCTGATGATCCGGTAGCGCACTTCCTGCTGATGGCGTGCTTCGTCGACGAAACCGGGTGTCGGACGATGCGGGGCGTTGTCGCCGTTCCAGATCTCCGGCCAGCCGAATACCGTCAGCGCTGCACCGGACAGGCGTCCGCGCGCGGCTTTCACCAGGTCGAACTGCCCCGAGCCGTCCTTGTCGGCTTCGTTGCCCTCGCTGCCGAATTTCATCGGCACGGTGATGTGGCTGTCGAAGGAAATGATCCGCTCCTGCAGGTCGTCGGCCTGCTGCATGACCTTGACCGGGTAGCCTGCTGGCGACCAGTAATTCCAGGCCAGAAAGCCCGTACCTGCACTGATCGCCAGGGCCAGTGGCAGGCCGATGAAGAGAGCTTTTTTCCAACGCGGTCTTGTCATTTCCGTCTCGTGTGGTTAACCGTTGCGCAGCCTGCGACGGCTGTTGCTATCTGGTGGAGAACGAGCGGATCACCGAGAAATTTAGCGCGGGCTCATGGATGTGTGTGCAGCGCTAAATTTGTCTGCCGGGTTTACGTTCTAGCTTGGATAACGGCTGTCTCGGGGCTGGAACAGGTAGGGTAATGACGATTTCTCGACGAGGGTTCATAGCGGGTCTGGCGCTGACCGGTGCGGCAGTTCCGGCAGCGTATTACGCGCATCGGGAACTCACCCGGGTCGATATGCCGGAAACGCCGGGCGAAGCGACGGCGGGGCCTGCCGATACCGCCACCCAGCGCCTGGCCGACAAGCTGCGCGGTGTGTGGACTCTGCGCTTCGAAGGGCGTGATGCCGGACTGAGCGGTGCGCCGCTCGAAGGCCTGGAAATGTTTCTCGACATCGCCCCGCGTGGTCGCGGCCTGCGCGGCTATATCGACACGGCCGGGCAATTGCGCGGCGATGCGCTGCCGCGCTTTCGGGTGATTGGCCATCTGCAACCGGCCAATGCCGCAAGACTCTACCTGCGGGTCATGGACGGCCATGCCGGCAATGATCCGCACAGCGACAACCCGGATTACGAATTCAGCCTGACCCTCGATGAAGTCTGGGGCGCGTTCGGTAACGCCGGCAGCGGCACCCTGAGCGGGCGTATCGAACGTCTTGACCGACCGCTGGCCCTCCCGGAACTGGAAAACCGTCTGATCGCGATCAAACAGGTGTTTCCAGAAGCGCGGGAAAGGGTGGGCCTGAGTCCGCCGTTTCTGGCCTGGCTGGTTTCCAGGGAGCATCGTCTGTTCCATCAGCTCTGGCATGCCTCGCGAGACAAGTGGCACAAATTGCCCGAAGACAAGCGTAACGCCCTGCGCGGCATCGGCTGGCAGCCGGGACCGCGTGACCATGAGCGCGATGCGCGTGGCCCGCACAAGGACCGCAACGGCTCGGGTGAAGACTTCTTTTATATGCACCGGCACATGCTGATCCAGGCACGCAGGATTCAGGACTTGCCGTCCTGGCCACGTTTTCCGCTGCCGCAGCCTGAGCTGGAACGCGACCGCCTGGGCTTTGCCCGCTATTTCGACAATCACGACGGCTGTTCGCTACCGCCCAACTGGCTGGCGCATGGTGACGAGGAATACACACAGCTGGTCAGCGATATCAAAAGCCACGAGACGTTTCATACGCATTTTCAGGTCTGGGAATCGCAGTATCGCGATCCGCGCTTTTTGTCGAAGCTGACCCTGGGCCAGTTTGGTTCGCAGGTCGAACTGGAACTGCACGACTGGCTGCACATGCGCTGGGCCTCGGTGGCCCGCGACCCGGCCAACGGGCAGCCGGTGCCGATGGCACGTCGATCGGATGATTTTGCCGAGCGCTGGTTCGAGCCGGAAAACGACTTTCTTGCCGACCCGTTTTCATCGCACGTGAACCCGGTGTTCTGGATGTTCCATGGCTGGATTGACGACCGCATTGAGGACTGGTTCCGCGCCCACGAGCGCTTTCATCCGGGCGAAGTGAAGCGCCTGCAAGTCAACGGCGTGCCGTGGTTTGCGCCAGGCCGCTGGGTGAATGTCAGCGACCCGTGGCTGGGGCCTGAAACGCACGGTTGCAGCACAGTGCCCGGCCAGACTGCAGGCACGACCATGGAAATGGACCCGGAAGTCATGAAGCTGGCGCTGCGCATCACGTTCGCGGCCGATGACAAACTGAGCAACCTGCTACGTCGCGTGCCGCGCCGGCCCTGGTATGCACGGAATCTGCTGCCGGAGAGGTGGTTTTGAGCAGCGCTGGCTCCTAGGCTCTGTACGAAAAGTGGCTGCGCTCGGTGATGCTGCGTTAAAAACAGGCTCGGATGCGAGTCCAATCGGAATGCTCATTTACAACACGTAGAGTCGAACGCGACCCCGGCCGTTCCTCGCCTGTTTTTGCCTTGCCTGACCTTCGCTCGCCGACTTTTCGTACAGAGCCTGACGCACTCCGCTCTGTCGGATATTTCATGAATGCCCCCCTGATTCTCGAACAAAAGGCGTAGGGTGGCGCCAGGTCGCAAGCTGTCTGGATGTTCGGCCGTTTCTCATCCCTTCCTTGCTTGCGCCCTCGAGAACACCTTTCATGACACCCGGAATTTTTGACGCGAACAACATTCACTTTGATCTGGGCCCCGATGCCGGTGGCAACTGGTCTGAGGTCATGCTGAAGCATCACGGGCTTTACTGTGAGTTCGATAAAACCCTGTCAGGCAACTCCACAGCGCAAAGCTGGAGCCTGGGGGCTATTGGTGTCACGCAGGCTGATCTGAAATCTCTGGTATTGATCCCGGTTGGAGAAGAACAGGATTGCTGGCAGGGGGAATGGCTTTATCTGAAGCTTATGACCGGTGGGTATGTCGATATCGACGAAGCCGGAAAGCAACATCGCTTCATGGCTGGCAGCATGTTCTTCATCGATCCCGGGCAATCCTTTCAGGAGTCGTTTACCCAGCATGGGCAAATGACCGTATTGCGCATTCCCAAGTCCAGTTTGCGCGATCGGGGCCTGAGGCATTCGTTGCCGGGGCTGATGGTTGCCGACATGGAGTCGGCAGACATACGCGCAGCCCGTGACCTGATCCACTGCATCGCGCAGCAACAGGCGGCCCCTGGCTTGGTCATACGCGAGTTGATGGGCAGACAATTGCTGGAGCTGATTGACGCCATGCTGGGCGGCCACGGCGACAAGGCAGTTTCGCGCAGCACTGATGTCGTGCTGTTGCGCGCCAGACGTTACATTTACACGCGTTTGAGTGACACCGAACTCGACTGCGCGGCCATTGCCGGTGCCGTGCATGTTTCAGTCAAGCACTTGCAACGCTTGTTCCGGAGTCAGGAGACGACGGTGATGCGTGATGTCTGGAATATCCGCCTGCAACACGCACAGCAATTGCTCAGTTCGACCCGCACGCTTCGGCCAAGTGTTCAGGACGTTGCCTGGCAGTGCGGTTTCACCACGGCAGCGCATTTCAGTCGCGCCTACCGGGCACAGTTCGGTATTTGCCCCTCGCATGTCCGGGCTATTTTCAACTGAGCAACTTCTGCTCTCGCCTTATCAGTTGAAAGCGCCTTGTGGACATCCCTCACGCGCCTTGCAGGTAACGGTGATACGCCGTCTGCGCCCTAGAATCGATCCTGTCATTCAGTGACTGATTCATCTCAATGGCTGCTGCGCTGACGCATCGGTCACAGCCCACCGTTATTCATCTTTCGCGATTGGCCCCGGCAGTTTTGCGCCGTCAATTCATGGAAGTTTTACAAAGGCACTCTTATGGAAAGTTATACCGGCGCAACCGACACTGCAGACTTTGCACGTCGTGTTGAAGACAATCAGCGGCGACTGAAAGCCAGTCTGAAGGGCGCTTACGATTACATCGTGTGTGGCTCCGGCACCTCCGGGTCGGTCGTTGCGCGGCGTCTGGCAGAGAATCCCGACGTCAGTGTTCTGCTCCTGGAGGCAGGCGGCACCGATGATGTGCCCAGTGTTACCGATGCCAGTATCTGGTTCACCAACCTGGGCAGCGAGCGCGACTGGCAGTTTCAGGCACAACCCAACCCGCACCTCAATAACCGGGCCATTCCCTTGTCGATGGGCAAGGTGCTGGGCGGTGGATCCTCGATCAACGTGATGGTCTGGGCGCGCGGGCACAGCAGTGACTGGGACCACTTTGCCAGCGAATCAGGTGATCCGGCCTGGAATTATCAATCGACACTCGCCACCTATCGACGTATCGAGAACTGGCAGGGTACGCCAGACGCACTGCGCAGAGGCACGGGCGGTCTGGTCTTCGTGCAGCCTGCGCCTGATCCCAACCCGATTGCACCAGCCATGCTGGGAGCGGTGGCGGAGCTCGGAATGCCTGTTTTCGATGACCAGAACGGCGCGATGATGGAGGGCGCGGGTGGCGCGGCACTGGTCAATATGTGTCTGGAAAACGGTCGTCGCCGTTCGATTTTTCGCAGTTATGTGTACCCGCTGATGGCGCAGCCCAACCTGACGGTCCTGGCCCACACCCATGTATTGCGCGTGTTGCTGGAAGGCAAGCGAGCGGTCGGGGTCGAGGTCATTCATGAAGGCAGGATCATGAGTTTCAGAGCACGAGAGGAAGTCGTGCTGTCACTGGGTGCCATCAACACACCCAAGGTGTTGATGCTGTCCGGAATCGGCGATGCGCAGCAACTGGTTCGGCATGGTATCGCTCCGCTAGAGAATCTGCCGGGTGTCGGCCAGAATTATCAGGACCACATCATGGTCTCGGGGTGCATCTGGGAATACGAACAGGCTCATGCGGCGCGCAACAACGCCGGGGAATCGACGTTCTTCTGGAAGAGTGATCCGGCGCTCGATGTACCCGACATCCAGACCTTTCTCGCTGAAATGCCCATTGCCTCGTTTGAAGCGCAGGCGACGTTCAACCCTCCGGCCAGCGCATGGTCTTTGTTGCCGGGGCTGGTACGGCCCAAAAGCCGTGGCTCGATCACGTTGTCTGGCGGCGGGCACCGGGACGCACTGAGAATCGACAGCGGTGCGCTTGCCGAACCCGAAGATCTGCAGGCGCTGGTGCGTGCAGTCGAATTTTGCCGAGAGATCGGCAACAGCTCGACCCTGCGCCCGTTTGTACGCCGTGAGGTGATGCCCGGAAAGATGAACCGCAAGGATCTGGAGTCGTTCGTGCGCAACACCGCATCGACCGTCTGGCACCAGTCCGGTACGGCCAGAATGGGTATTGATGAGTTATCGGTGGTGGACGCGCAATTGCGCGTCTATGGCATCGACAATCTGAGGGTCGCGGACGCCTCGATCATGCCGCGAGTAACCACCGGCAACACCATGGCCCCGTGCGTGATCATCGGGGAGCGCTTGGGCAGTCTGCTCACTGGCAAGTCCTGAATAATTTGATCCATGCCGTAGATCATGCAGCGAGTGCCCGGTGGGTACTCGCTGACTTTCACCTTTTCGAGAGCATCATCATGAGCAGGCTTCAAGGCAAAATTGCGATGATTACCGGCGGCAGCAGCGGCATCGGTCTTGCGACCGCCCAGCGTTTTGTGGAAGAGGGCGACTATGTGTTTATCACGGGTAGACGTCAGCCCGAGCTGGACGAGTCCGTTGCACGTATAGGTCGTAACGTGACAGCCGTACAAGGCTATGTGTCCAGTCTTGACGATCTGGACCGACTCTACGCAGTGGTCAGGCGCGAGAAAGGCTGCATTGACGTGCTCTTCGCCAACGCCGGCATTATGGAAATGCAATCCATCGATGGCGTCGATGCGGCGCACTACGACAAGGTTTTTTGATACCAACGTCAAAGGCCTGTTGTTCAGCGTGCAAAAGGCACTGGTGTTGATGCACGACGGCGGCTCGATCATCTTGAATTCGTCCATTGCCGCCAACAGGGGCGTTTCGGGCTGCAGCACTTACAGCGCTACAAAGGCAGCCATACGCTCGTTTGCCCGAACCTGGACAGCCGAGCTGCAAAGTCGAGGTATTCGCGTCAATACACTGAGCCCGGGCCCGATCGACACGCCGATCATGGGCCTGGAAGGGCTTGCGCAAGAGCACGTCGCTCAAATGAAAGCAGCGCTGATCAGAGGTATTCCACTGGGCCGTCTTGGCCGCCCTGAGGAAGTGGCCGCGGCCGCGCTGTTTCTTGCCTGCGACGACAGCAGTTTCATTGCGGGTATCGAGATGTGTGTAGACGGGGGCAAAGCGCAAGTTTGAGGAATAGCGGGCCTGAAGCCCGCTCAGCGCACCTGCCAGCCACCGCCCAGCGCTTTGTACAGCGCGATGCTCGCCTGCACCCGTGCCAGCCGCAACTGCACGCTTACGTCCTGTGCCTGGTAAAGGGTGCGTTGGGTTTCCAGTACGGCGAGCAGGTCCTCGGCGCCTTCCTGGTAGCGGCTCTGGGCGATGCGGAAGGCGGTTTGCGCCTGTTTGAGTTCTTCTTCGTGCCAGTAGCGCTGTTGATCCAGGCCGCGAATGCTGTTCAGGGCTTTTTCCACGTCGGCGAAGCTGTCGATGATCGCGCCGCGATAGGTTTCCAGTAGTTCTTCCTGACGCGCTGTGGCCTTGTCACGCTCGGCAGCCAGACGGCCATTGTTGAAGATCGGTCCGATCAGCCCGGCAGCGAGGCTGCTGAACGGTGCGCGCAGCCAGTCTTCGGCGCGGGTGTTTTCGGTGCCGAGCCGGGCGCTCAGGGTCAGTTTTGGCAGCATGGCGGCGCGGGCGACGGTGACATTGGCCTGTGCCGCCGCCAGGTCAGCCTCGGCCTTGGCCAGATCAGGGCGGCGGGTCAGCAGTTCGCTGGGCAGGCCGGGGCCGATGTCCGGCCAGTTCAGGGTGTCGAAGGGCTGATCCGCGAGGTGCAGATTCTGCACCGGCTGACCGAGCAAGGCTGCCAGGGTGATCAACTGCTCGTTGGCCAGTTGCTGAACGCGGGGCAGTTCACGCTGCTGGGCCGCAACCAGATTTTTTTGCTGCGCCAGCTCGAGGGCGGTAGCTGAGCCCGATTCATAGCGGGTTTGCACCAGGCGCAGTACGTCTTGGGCGTTGGCCAGATTCAGTTCGGCAATCCGCCCTTGCTCGCGCGCCGCCAGGGTTTGCGCATAGCGATCGGCGACGTTGGCCAGCAGGGTCAGCTCCACGGTCGCCTGATCGAACTGGCTGGCGCGCAGCCCTTGGAGTGCGCTGTCGCGTCCCGCTGCGATACCTCCCCAGAAATCCACCTCATAGCTGGCGGTCAGGTCGCTGGTGAAGTTGTTGGTGTTGTTGTCGTCGGAAGGGTTGGCCTTGCGGTCGCTGTTGCGCAGGAACCGGTTACGTTCGCCGCGCAGGTCAAAGGCCAGTTCCGGGAGCAAGGGCGCGCCGCCGATAATGGCGCTTGCCTGTGCCTGACGAACCCGTGCCATCGCTGCAGCGACTTCATGGCTATCAAGGCTGGCCTGTTCGATCAGACGATTCAGCTGTGGGCTGCCGAACTGCTGCCACCAACGGATATCACTGCGCTGTGCGGCGGCGTTTGCGGCAAACGCCCAGCTTGCCGGTGGCTGGATGCCGCTGTCCGGCGGCGGAGCAGGCGTCTGGCAGGCGCTCAGCAACAGGCAGGCAGTCAAAACGCAAAGGCTAGGCTTCATTGATCGATCATTCACTGGTGAGGGCCGCGACCGGGTCGAGGCGGGCAGCTTTGCGGGCCGGCATGAAGCCGAAGATCACGCCGGTAATCAGGGCGCAGGCAAACGCCCCGGCCACAGCCGGCAGGGTGAACGCAACGGCCACCTTACTCAGCAACAGCGCTGCGCCCATGCCCAGCGCCAGCACGATACCGGCCAGCCCGCCGACCACGGAAAGCATCACAGCCTCGGTGAGAAACTGCCGCAGGATGTCGCTCTGTCGCGCACCGGTGGCCATGCGGATGCCGATTTCACGGGTGCGTTCGCGCACTGTCATCAGCATGATGTTCATCACGCCGATACCACCGACCAGCAACGAAATGGCGGCAATCGAGCCGAGCATCAGCGACAGGGTGTTCTGGGTGCGTGCTTCGGCCTGGATCATCGCGGCGTTGTTGGTCAGTTCGTAATCCTGTTTGCCGTGATGCAGTTGTTGCAGCAGGTCGCGGATCGCTGTTTCGGCCTGTTTGACGTTGTTGGCGTCACGGGTGGCGATGGTGATGTACTCGGGGTCCTGCGTGCCGAACAGGCGGATACTGGCCGACGAGTAGGGGATGGCGATGCGATTGTCGCTGTCCAGATCGCCGGACGTGGCGCCTTTTTCCTGCAGCACGCCGACCACCTGAAAAGGCACGTTTTCGATCAGGATGTACTGGCCGACAGGGTCGCTATGCTCGCCGAACAGTTTCTGGCGAACCTTGTAGCCAATCACTGCGACGGCGGCTGCGTTCTGTTCATCCGCTTCGCTGAAATAACTGCCTTCCACCACCGGCCAGTTGAAGATCGCCGGAAAGTGCGTGTCATTGCCGCCGACGTAACTGGAGTGATCGACGTTGCCGTAGCGCACCCCGGCCTGGCCGCCGTTGACCGGCATGATCATTTTCACCTCGGGCAACTGGCCCAGCGCGGCGACTTCCTCCAGGGTGATGACGCCTTTGGGCGCGCGCGGATTGGGCGCCTTGCCGTTGAGGTAAATGATATTGGAACCGAACGAGGACATCTGCGCCATGACCTGACGCTTGCTGCCTTCGCCGACGGCCAGCATCACCACCACCGACGCCACGCCGATGACGATGCCCAGCAGGGTCAGCGCGGTTCGGAAGCGATTGATCCACATGACGCGCCACGCCGCCTGAACCGCCTCGAGCAGCTCGCCTTGCCAGGCGCCGTGGCTGCCGCTGCCCTCGCTCAGGCGCTTGCGCAGGTCGACCGCCTGCAGCGTGCCCGGATTGACTGAGCGCTGCACGTCAGAAGCATCTCGAGCCGTATCACTGATCACCAGCCCATCGCTGATCTCGATGACTCGTTTGGCGCGCGCCGCCACTTCCCGGTCATGGGTGATGAGGATCACCACATGGCCCTGGCTGGCCAGTTCGTCCAGAAGGGTCATCACCTCCGCGCCACTGTGGCTGTCCAGCGCACCGGTGGGCTCGTCGGCGAGGATGATGTGCCCGCCATTCATCAAGGCGCGGGCGATGGAAACCCGTTGCTGCTGGCCGCCGGACAACTGATGCGGTCGATTGCCGGTGCGCGACGCCAGGCCCAGTCGGTCAAGCAGGGCGGCGGCCCGCGCATGACGCTCTGCGGCGGGCGTCCCGGCGTAGATTGCCGGCATCTCGACGTTTTCCTGTGCCGAGCCGGACGGAATCAGGTGATAGCCCTGAAACACGAACCCGAACGCTTCACGGCGCAGCCAGGCGAGCTCGTCGCTGCCCAGTTCGGCGACGTTTTCCCCGGCGAACAGGTATTCGCCCGAGGTCGGGCGGTCCAGGCAGCCGAGGATGTTCATCAGCGTCGACTTGCCGGACCCGGAAGCGCCGACAATCGCCACAAACTCACCGGCATGAATCGACAGATCGATGCCGCGCAGCACGTTGACCCGTGGGCTGTCGCCTCCGCCGTAGGATTTACGGATGCCTCGCAGGTCGATCAGCGGCGTGCGCATTCAGCCTCCGCTGCCGACAGAGGCGGGCACCAGCAGGCGCTCACCTTCATTCAGCCCGTCGAGTACCTGCACGCGCAGGCGGTCGCTGATGCCGGTGCGCACCTCACGGTTCTGCACCTCACCATTGGCAGATAGCACCAAGGCGGTCTGCCGATCGGCCTGCGCCCCGTTTCGCAACGCCGCGAGTGGCGCGGTGAGGGTGTTCTCGGCTTTTTCGGCGACGAAGAATATCTGTGCGGTCATTTCTGCCATCAGCGCCTGATCGCTGTTATCCACGTCCAGCAGCACGGTGTACAGCACCACACGGCCACCGCCGTTCTTGCGCGAACTGCTCGGGCTGCCGCCGCCCTGATTGGCTTGATCCAGCGGCCTGGGCGGCACCGGCAGGATCTGCCGCACGGTGCTGCTCCAGCGCCGGTTGCCGCCGCTCAAGGTGGTGAAATAGGCAGTCATGCCGGGTTTGACATGGCCGATATCGGCTTCCGAGACCTCGGCCCAGACCGTCATCGGTGACAAGCGGGCGATGCGCAGAATCAGCGGGGTCTGTTGTTGCGCGTTCAGCGTCTGGCCTTCACGTGCATCGAGGGCGACCACTGTGCCGCTCATGGGCGCGAAAATACGGGTGTAGCCCAGCGCTGCTTCGTCGCTGCGCAGCGCGGCCTGAGCTTCGAGAATCTGCGCCTTGAACATGTCGACCCGTGCCTGGGTGGCGCGAAATTCCGATTCCGCAGCCTGAACGTCCTCGGCCCGTGTGGCGCCGCCTGCGGCGAGGCGCTTCTGGCGCTGCTGCTTCTGTTCTGCAAGTTCGTGCAGCGCACGCTGCTCCTGCAATTGCGCCTTGAGGTTATCGATGGCGTAGCGTGCGGCGTCGAGTCTGGCCTTTTGCGTCGAAGGGTCGATTTCGACCAGCAAGTCGCCTTCCTTGACCTGATCGCCGACCTGGGCATGGATTTTCATGATCTGCCCGCTGGCCTGCGAGCCCACATCCACGTAACTGCGCGGCTGCAGGGTACCGAGCGCCGTGACGCTGTTTTCGATCGTGCCGCGGGTCACCGTCACGGTCGCGGCGCTGCTTTTGCCGTCGGGCAGGATCTGCCAGGCGCATACGGCAATGACCGGGAACAGGCACAGCGCCACCAGGAGGGCGCTGCGAGGATGTCGAGAGCGTTTCATGCAGATTCCTGCGCTGGGAGATCAGTCGGTCGGTGAACGACGGCCACGAGAGCTGCCCTTTAAACGAGGCATGCCAGCAGGAATTTAGCGTTGATCACGGGTTACCCGCTTCGGCTAAACATCAGCGTCCGTGCTTCGTTTAACGGGAGCGGCTAATTCGGGTCGTCTTGTCGAGTTGGAGTCAGCGTGATTATGTCCAGACCCCTGTGCGGTTTTGTGTTTGCAGGTCTTTCGTTCGCTGTGATTTTCCCTGCGCAAGCCTTGGTTGAGCCTGGAAAACAGGCGGCCAGTGCCGAGATCCGGCGGACCGGTTTTGGCGTGCCGCATATCGTTGCCGCCAATGAGCGCGGTCTGGGTTACGGCATCGGTTATGCCTATGCGCAGGACAACCTGTGCCTGCTGGCCAATGAGATCGTCACCGTCAACGGCCAGCGCTCGCGCTATTTTGGCCCCGATAAGGCGACCCTTGAGCAGCGCAACAATATGGCCAGCGACCTGTTGTTCCAGTGGCTCAATACGCCGCAGGCACTGGCGGATTTCTGGAATGCGCAGCCGCTGGAGATTCGCCAGTTGATGCAGGGCTATGTCGCCGGTTACAACCGCTCGCTCGATGAGCAGAAGGCCAAGGGCCTGCCGCAGCCCTGTGCGGCCGAGTGGGTTCGGCCGATCAGTACCGATGATCTGGTGCGCTTGACCCGTCGCCTGCTGGTAGAGGGGGGCGTGGGGCAGTTCGCCGAAGCGCTGGCCGGTGCTACGCCGCCTGCGCTGCAAAAGCCACTGCAGGTAAATGCTCAGCAGGTTCAGGCGCTGCAACTGGCTGCTGCGCGCAACCAGCGGTTTGCTCTGGAGCGCGGCAGCAATGCCGTGGCAATAGGGCGCGAGCTATCGGCCAACGGGCGCGGCATGCTGCTGGCCAATCCGCATTTTCCATGGGCTGGCGGCCTGCGCTTCTATCAAATGCACCTGACCATTCCCGGCAAGCTCGACGTGATGGGCGCAGCCTTGCCGGGCCTGCCGCTGATCAATATCGGCTTCAATCAGCATCTGGCCTGGAGCCATACCGTCGACACGTCGAAACACTTCACGCTGCATCGCCTGCAGCTCGACCCGAAGGATTCCACCCGTTACCTGCTGGATGGCAAATCGGTTGCCATGGACAAGCAGCAGGTGAGTGTCGACGTGAAGCAAGCCGATGGCAGCCTGAAGTCGGTGCCACGCATTGTCTATTCGTCCAGGTTCGGTCCGGTGGTGCAGTGGCCGGGCAAGTTGGACTGGGACGAAAAGTTTGCCTTCAGCCTGCGTGATGCCAATCTGCAAAACGACCGTGTGTTGCAGCAGTGGTATGCAATGGACAAGGCTGACAGCCTCAAGGCGTTTCAGGATTCGGTGCGCAAGATCCAGGGCATCCCGTGGGTCAACACCCTGGCAGTCGATGCGCGGGGGCAGGCGCTGTACATGAACCTCTCGGTGGTGCCAAACGTCGACGCCGTCAGGCTTGCCCGATGCAGTGATCCGCGCATCGGCACGGAACTGATCGTGCTCGACGGCTCGCGCAGTGAATGCAACTGGGAGGTTTCCGCAGAGGCGGCACAGGCCGGTATCTATCCCTCTTCCCGTCAGCCGCAGTTATTGCGGACCGACTTCGTGCAGCACTCCAACGACTCGGCCTGGATGGTCAATCCGGCTGCGCCGTTGAAGGACTTTTCGCCGCTGATCAGCGAGGACAGCCAGCCGCTGGGGCAGCGAGCACGTTTTGCGCTGGATCGGCTGGGCAGCCTGAAGAAGGCGGGCAAGATCAGCGTTGAGAACCTGCAAGCGATGGTCATGGACAACGAGGTCTATCAGGCCAGGCAAGTGCTGCCGGATCTGCTCAGGTTCTGTGCCTCGGATCTGGGTGATGATGCTGCGCGG
Organism: Pseudomonas sp. MWU16-30316; assembly: GCF_020515645.1. Lineage (NCBI taxonomy): Bacteria > Pseudomonadati > Pseudomonadota > Gammaproteobacteria > Pseudomonadales > Pseudomonadaceae > Pseudomonas > Pseudomonas sp. MWU16-30316. The sequence goes on from NZ_JAIZAZ010000003.1 coordinate 25,017, forward strand.
CTGACGCCGCTGTGTACCGCACTGAAAGCCTGGGACGGGCGCGCTGACCTGAACAGTGGCATCGGGTTCGTGTACTTCCAGAGAATCGTGACGTCCATGCAGGCTGTTGCCTCGCGCTGGCGTGTTGCGTTCGACCCGCGGGACCCGGTTCACACGCCGGGCGGGCTGGCGATTGAGAACCCGCAGGTCGCCACTGCATTGCGCGCCGCCATGCGGGCCGCAGTGGATGAAGTGGCCAAGGCAGGCCTCTCGGCAAGCAGTCAATGGGGCGACATTCAGGTGTCCAGCATCAGCGGCAAGCAGATCCCGATTCACGGTGGTCCGGCCGGGCTTGGCATCTACAACGCCATGCAGACCGTGGCAGGCAAGGACGGCAAGCGCGAGGTGGTCAGTGGCACCAGCTACCTGCAGGTGGTGACGTTCGACGAGCACGGCCCAAGGGCGCAGGGTTTACTGGCGTTCTCTGAGTCGAGCAATCCACAGTCAGCCCATTCAAGCGACCAGACTGAAGCATTTTCAAAAAAACAATGGCAGGCGTTGCCGTTCACTGAACAGCAGATCAAGGCTGATCCTGCGTATGAGGTGCAGGTGATAAGCGAGGAGCCTGATCGCTGAAAGAGGCAAGAAAAGCGTTTGGGCCATGCGGCCCAAATGCGCTTATCGGTAATCAGCCGCCCGGTGTGTCGATATCGGCGTCAACGCCAGTGGTGGGCTGATGATTGCGTAAATCCTCGGTTTTTTCTTCCGGCTCATGGTCAGGCACGTAGGCGCTGTCGCTGGTTGACTGGCCCTGCGACTGAGTCTGTGACTGACTTGGGGAAGGCGTCTGGCCCTGGCTCTGGCCATTGCCCTTTTCAGTCTCGGGTTTTACGTCCCCGACTTGCGGCTCGATTGCCGGATCGTTGCGGTCCGGGCCCGGGCTGGCAGGTGCGTCCTGATTTGGCGTCGGTTCTTTCTGACGTTGCGGTTCGATAGACATGAGTACCTCGATATCGGTTTCAGAAAATGTTCTGACACAGTTTCGAGGGGTAGCAATGGGGATCGTTCGATTCAGTTGCCGAATGGTGATGCAGTGGGAAGTGCTGCGTGCAAGGCTATTGGATAAGCGCTGTTCGCGAAAGGCCCGTACGTTGCATGAGATGCATCGACCGGAGAACAGCCTTCGCGAACAGGTTCGCTTCTACCAGTGCGCTTCAGCGCAGTCAGAGCACTTTTTTGATCGCGTCACACACCACGTCGATGTTCTTCTGATTCAGCGCGGCCACGCAGATACGCCCGGTGTCCAGCGCGTAGATACCGAACTCGCTGCGCAGGCGCTGGGCCTGTTCGGCGGTCAGACCGGAGTAGGAGAACATGCCGCACTGGCGCGCGACGAAGCTGAAGTCCTGACCGGCCGGGTTGTCAGCCAGGCGCTCGACCATCGCCTTGCGCATGCCCTGGATGCGCAGACGCATTTCGCCCAGTTCCTCTTCCCACATTGCACGCAACGCAGGGTCGTTAAGCACCGCAGCGGAGATGATCGCACCGTGGGTCGGCGGGTTGGAATAGTTGGTGCGGATCACGCGCTTGACCTGGGACAGGACGCGAGTGGTTTCTTCCTTCGATTCGGTAATGATCGACAGCGCGCCGACGCGTTCGCCATACAGCGACAGTGATTTGGAGAACGAGCTCGAGGCGAAGAAGGTCAGGCCCGACTCGGCGAACAGGCGCACTGCCAGGGCATCTTCCTGAATGCCCTGACCGAAGCCTTGATAGGCCATGTCCAGAAACGGTACGTGGCCCTTGGCCTTGACCACTTCCAGCACTTTTTTCCAGTCATCCAGGCTCAGGTCGACACCGGTCGGGTTGTGGCAGCAGGCGTGCAGCACGACTACCGAGTTGTTCGGCAGGTTGTGCAGGTCTTCGAGCATGCCGGCACGGTTCACGTCGTGGGTGGCAGCGTCGTAGTAGCGGTAGTTCTGCACCGCAAAGCCTGCGGTTTCGAACAGCGCGCGGTGGTTTTCCCAGCTCGGGTCGCTGATGGCGACGACGGCATCGGGCAGCAACTGCTTGAGGAAGTCGGCACCGATCTTCAGTGCGCCGGTGCCGCCGACCGATTGGGTGGTCAGCACACGGCCCGAGGCGATCAGCGGCGAATCAGCGCCCAGCAACAGTTTTTGCACGGCCTGGTCGTAAGCGGCAATACCGTCGATCGGCAGGTAGCCACGCGGCGCATGCTGGGCCACGCGGATCTTTTCGGCTTCGGCCACGGCGCGCAGCAGGGGAATGCGCCCGTCTTCATCACAGTAGACGCCTACGCCAAGGTTGACCTTGGTGCTGCGGGTGTCGGCGTTGAAGGCTTCGTTGATACCCAGGATCGGATCGCGGGGTGCCATTTCGACAGCGGAAAACAGGCTCATGGTGCGGCGGCTCTTGGTGAAGAGTGGGAAGGGGACACGCTGAGGCTCGATGCGCCAAAGCGGTGCGCAAACTGAGCGTAGTATAGAGAGCATCCCCTCGGTGATCGACAGTGCAGGGCGGGTTTTTTACAGGTTTTTGCGCATATTTGTAGAACGTTCGTTCGGTTAAAACCTCAATGCTTTAAGTGCGTGCCTTGAAAGGCTGATATATGACTCCATCTATTAGCCATCACTTCAAAACATCGCACGCCTGCTTCCCGGCGGGAACGGCTGTTTGCGATGATTTCGTCGTTGCGCGCCGTTATGCGCCGACGAATATTTCCAGTTGTGCCGTCGAGGCGGTCAGGTCGCGGAAGGTTTCACGCGAACCCCGTCACACGCGCACCATTTAAGAGGTCAGTTATGTCCGAGTTCCAGCTCGTTACCCGCTTTGAGCCAGCCGGCGATCAGCCCGAGGCCATTCGCCAACTGGTCGAAGGGATCGACGCCGGGCTCGCGCACCAGACCCTGCTCGGGGTGACCGGGTCGGGCAAGACATTCAGCATCGCCAACGTGATTTCCCAGATCAAGCGTCCAACGCTGGTGCTGGCACCGAACAAGACCCTGGCGGCGCAGTTGTATGGCGAATTCAAGGCGTTTTTCCCGAACAACGCCGTGGAGTACTTCGTTTCCTACTACGACTACTACCAGCCGGAAGCCTACGTGCCGTCGTCCGACACCTTCATCGAGAAGGATGCCTCGATCAACGACCACATTGAACAGATGCGTCTGTCCGCGACCAAGGCGCTGCTGGAGCGCAAGGATGCGATCATCGTCACCACGGTGTCGTGCATCTACGGCCTGGGCAGTCCGGAAACCTATCTGCGCATGGTCATGCACATCGATCGTGGCGACAAACTCGATCAGCGTGCCTTGCTGCGCCGCCTCGCCGACCTGCAGTACACCCGTAACGACATGGACTTTGCCCGTGCGACGTTCAGGGTGCGCGGTGATGTGATCGATATCTACCCGGCCGAATCCGATCTGGAAGCGATCCGGGTCGAGCTGTTCGATGACGAGGTCGAGAGCCTGTCGGCGTTCGATCCGCTGACCGGCGAGGTGATTCGCAAGCTGCCGCGCTTCACCTTCTACCCGAAAAGCCACTACGTCACCCCGCGCGAGACGCTGATCGAGGCGATGGAAGGGATCAAGGTCGAGCTGCAGGAGCGCCTCGAATACCTGCGCAGCCAGAACAAACTGGTGGAAGCTCAGCGTCTGGAGCAGCGCACCCGTTTCGATCTGGAAATGATGCTGGAGCTGGGCTACTGCAACGGTATCGAAAACTACTCGCGCTACCTGTCGGGCCGTCCTTCCGGTGCGCCGCCGCCAACCCTTTTCGATTACCTGCCACCGGATGCCTTGCTGGTGATCGACGAGTCCCACGTCAGCGTGCCGCAGGTCGGCGCGATGTACAAAGGTGACCGTTCGCGTAAGGAAACCCTGGTCGAGTACGGCTTCCGTCTGCCATCGGCACTGGATAACCGCCCGATGCGTTTCGACGAGTGGGAGGCGATCAGCCCGCAGACCATTTTCGTCTCGGCGACCCCGGGTAACTACGAGGCCGAGCACGCCGGGCGTATCGTCGAGCAGGTGGTGCGTCCGACCGGCCTGGTGGACCCGCAGATCGAGATTCGTCCGGCGCTGACCCAGGTCGATGATCTGCTGTCGGAAATCCACAAGCGCACCGCGCTGGAAGAGCGGGTGCTGGTCACCACGCTAACCAAGCGCATGTCCGAGGATTTGACCGACTACCTGAGCGACCACGGGGTGCGCGTGCGTTACCTGCACTCGGACATCGATACGGTGGAACGTGTCGAAATCATCCGCGACCTGCGCCTGGGGACGTTCGATGTGCTGGTGGGCATCAACCTGCTGCGCGAAGGCCTGGACATGCCGGAAGTGTCGCTGGTGGCAATTCTCGATGCCGACAAGGAAGGCTTCCTGCGCTCCGACCGTTCGCTGATCCAGACCATTGGCCGGGCGGCACGTAACCTCAATGGTCGGGCGATTCTGTATGCCGACCGGATTACCGGCTCGATGGAGCGCGCCATCGGCGAGACCGAGCGGCGACGCGAGAAGCAATTGGCGTTCAACCTGGAACATGGCATCACCCCCAAAGGTGTGTTCAAGGACGTCGCCGATATCATGGAAGGCGCCACCGTCCCCGGCTCGCGCAGCAAAAAACGCAAAGGCATGGCCAAAGCCGCCGAAGAAAACGCCCGCTACGAAAACGAACTGCGCTCGCCGAGCGAGATCAACAAACGCATTCGCCAACTGGAAGAAAAAATGTACCAACTGGCCCGCGACCTGGAATTCGAAGCCGCCGCACAAATGCGCGACGAAATCGGCAAACTGCGCGAGCGGTTGCTGGCGGTTTGAAGCATTGGACACGCCACCTCTCATGCCGGTGCGGCGACCCCCGGATCAGTGTCAGGGCGAAGGATCCCGACGAAGTCGGGCCGGAAACGGAGCAGGGGGCTTTGGTCACTTTGGCCCCTTCGAAGTGACTCGCCGAGGGGCGAAAAGGTGACCTGAGTCGAACCCCCATTTACCTGACAAAGAAAAACCGCCGTGTGACGCAGAGCGTCACGAACTGCATGCCCACGCGGAGCACTGGCACGATAATCAGCTGAATTTGTTTACAACTCCGGACGCGGAGCTTGCGAAACGAGAGGCGTCCGGGCAATTGCCTTTGTTGCTGGAGCCTCATGCCCCCGGCCTGTTAACATTCCGCGCTTGATCGACCTAATTCGGGATTTTCCATGACCACCGTTCGTACCCGCATCGCGCCATCGCCCACAGGCGACCCCCACGTCGGCACGGCCTACATCGCGCTGTTCAACTACTGCTTTGCCAAACAGCACGGCGGCGAGTTCATCCTGCGCATTGAAGACACCGATCAACTGCGCTCTACCCGCGAGTCCGAACAGCAGATCTTCGACGCACTGCGCTGGCTGGGCATCGACTGGAGCGAAGGCCCCGACGTCGGTGGTCCGCATGGCCCATACCGCCAAAGCGAGCGCGGCGACATCTATAAGAAATACGCGCAGCAACTGGTCGACATGGGCCATGCCTTCCCGTGCTTCTGCACCGCCGAAGAGCTGGACCAGATGCGCGCCGAACAGCAGGCCAAGGGCGAAACCCCGCGCTATGACGGTCGCGCCTTGCTGCTCTCCAAGGAAGAAGTCCAGCGCCGCCTGGACGCCGGCGAGCCACACGTGATCCGCATGAAAGTGCCTACCGAAGGCGTCTGCGTCGTCCCTGACATGCTGCGTGGCGAAGTCGAAATCCCGTGGGACCGCATGGACATGCAGGTCCTGATGAAGACCGACGGCCTGCCGACCTACTTCCTCGCCAACGTCGTCGATGACCACCTGATGGGCATCACCCACGTACTGCGCGGCGAAGAATGGCTGCCATCGGCACCCAAACTGATCCTGCTGTACGAATACTTCGGCTGGGACAAGCCGCAGCTGTGCTACATGCCGCTGCTGCGTAACCCCGACAAGAGCAAGCTGTCCAAGCGCAAGAACCCCACGTCGGTGACCTTCTACGAGCGCATGGGCTTTATGCCCGAGGCGATGCTCAACTACCTGGGGCGTATGGGCTGGTCGATGCCTGACGAGCGCGAGAAGTTCTCCTTGCAGGAGATGGTCGACAACTTCGACCTGTCGCGTGTTTCGCTGGGCGGGCCGATCTTCGATATAGAAAAGCTGTCCTGGCTCAATGGCCAATGGCTGCGTGATCTGCCGGTCGAGGAGTTTGCCTCGCGTCTGAAGACCTGGGCGCTGAACCCTGACTACATGATGAAGATCGCACCGCATGTGCAGGGCAGGGTAGAGACCTTCAGTCAGGTTGCACCGCTGGCCGGCTTCTTCTTTGCAGGTGGCGTCACGCCTGATGTGAAGCTCTTCGAACACAAGAAGCTGTCCCCGGAGCAGGTGCGCCAGGTGATTCAGTTGATCCTGTGGAAGCTGGAATCGCTGCGTCAGTGGGAGAAGGACCGGATCATGGGCTGCATTCAGGCCGTGGTCGAGCATCTTGAGCTCAAGCTGCGAGACGCCATGCCATTGATGTTCGCTGCGATCACCGGTCAGGCCAACTCGGTCTCGGTGACCGATGCGATGGAAATCCTCGGCCCGGACCTGACTCGCTTCCGCCTGCGTCAGGCCCTCGATTTGCTGGGCGGCGTTTCCAAGAAAGAAAACAAGGAATGGGAAAAGCTGCTGGGCTCGATTGCCTGAGGCATTACCTGTTCCTGTGAATCGCCCCCGGTTTTCCGGGGGTTGAAAGGTAAGTGGTTGTATTACCGACAAAAAACTTTGCAAATTGTAGAAAATAAATTTGACAGCCCTGTCACTCACGCTTAATATGCGCCCCGTCCACTGATGTGGGGCTTTAGCTCAGCTGGGAGAGCGCCTGCATGGCATGCAGGAGGTCAGCGGTTCGATCCCGCTAAGCTCCACCAAATTTAGCATTTCAGAGTGCTGCTACACTGCTCTGAAATGATGTGAAACAAGCGGATCCAGCGACCGTTTGTTTTGCAAGAAGGTTTTGTCCCCTTCGTCTAGTGGCCTAGGACACCGCCCTTTCACGGCGGTAACAGGGGTTCGAGTCCCCTAGGGGACGCCAGTTTCACCGAGGGATGCCGGAAGGTTGATCTCCGCCGAGAGGCGTAAATCCGGGGCTTTAGCTCAGCTGGGAGAGCGCCTGCATGGCATGCAGGAGGTCAGCGGTTCGATCCCGCTAAGCTCCACCAATTTTGCCAGGGTTCATCGTTCGATGAACCTGACTGAAGGTTTTGCGTCCCCTTCGTCTAGTGGCCTAGGACACCGCCCTTTCACGGCGGTAACAGGGGTTCGAGTCCCCTAGGGGACGCCACGATTTCCCGCTCTGCGGGACCAAGGGTCATTCGATTATTGAATGGCCCTTTTGTTTTTTCAGGGTTTGAAAATCCCTCCTTTCTGTTTTTATCTATTGCCACACTCAACTGTAACCGACTCTCGTGCCGATACTGCGTTGGCATGCCGTTCAGGACACTCCGCGTCCTCTATGCGTTCGCAACGCAGTGCGCCGCGAACTACATCCTCGCGCTGCAGCCCTCTTGGTTATACACAAATCTTGTGGGAGCGAGCTTGCTCGCGAATAGGCCGGTATAGCCCCCAGGAAATAGGGGTTGGATGCATCGTCTTCGTGAGCAAGCTCACTCCCACAGGTCTGTGTCCAGTCTGCACGTACGGTTTCAGGCCTTTTATCCGGGCTTATCCAGACTTGTGTATGACTCTGAGCGCTGTAGCGTGAAGAGCAAAAGGCGTTCGGAGGGGCGCTTTTCATGCCAACGCGTGTGAACGCGCGCCATGACCCGCTACACTCCCGCCAATTACATCCACTCAAGCAGGAGCACGCATGGTCTGGGACCGGGCAACGCCGTTTGTCATCGATCTGAACGTCGCCGCCGAAGACATCGACGGGCTGGGGCATGCCAATAACGCGGTCTATGTGTCCTGGCTGGAGCGCTGTGCCTGGCGTCATTCGCAGTTCCTCGGGCTGGACCTTACCGAATACCGGCGTCTGGATCGGGCGATGGCGGTGGTCAGGCATGAGATCGACTACCTCGCCAGCGCCTACGAGAACGACGAGCTGCAATTGGCGACCTGGATCGTCGACTGGGATCGCCGCCTGAAAATGACCCGCTGCTTTCAGCTCAAGCGTCCTGCCGACAACCTGACCTTGCTGCGCGCGCAAACCACCTTTGTCTGCATCGAACTGTCCACTGGTAAGCCCAAGCGTATGCCTGCCGAGTTCATCGAGGGCTATGGCGCAGCCATCTCTGACAGCGCCGTTCCCAATCCGCACGCCGGGCAGTAAACTGCCGGACTTTTTTTCGAGTGTGAACCATGCAAATTGCTCTGGCGCCCATGGAGGGGTTGGTCGACGACATCCTGCGTAATGTGCTGACGAAAGTCGGCGGCATCGACTGGTGCGTGACCGAATTCATCCGGGTGTCCGAGCGTTTGATGCCAGCGCATTACTTCTACAAGTACGCATCGGAATTTCACCAGGGCGCGAAAACTGACGCAGGCACGCCGTTGCGCCTTCAGTTGCTGGGCTCTGACCCGGTGTGCCTGGCCGAAAACGCCGCGTTCGCCTGCGAGTTGGGTGCACCCGTGCTGGACCTCAACTTCGGCTGCCCGGCCAAGACCGTCAACCGCTCGCGGGGCGGCGCAATCCTGCTCAAGGAGCCGGAACTGCTGCACTCGATCGTCAGCCAGGTGCGCCGTGCCGTGCCCAGACCTATCCCCGTTACCGCCAAGATGCGCCTGGGGTACGAAAACACCGATGGCGCGCTGGACTGCGCCAGAGCGCTGGCTGACGGCGGGGCAGAGCAAATCGTCGTTCATGCGCGCACCAAGGTCGACGGCTACAAGCCTCCCGCGCACTGGGAGTGGATTGCGCGCATCCAGGAAGTGGTCAATGTCCCGGTGGTCGCCAACGGGGAAATCTGGACCGTTGAGGATTGGCGCCGTTGCCGTGAAATCTGCGGTGCGCGGGACATCATGATCGGTCGCGGTCTGGTGGCGCGTCCTGATCTGGCCCGGCAGATCGCTGCAGCGCAGAAGGGCGAAGAGGTCGTGCCCATGACCTGGGACGAGTTGCAGCCGATGCTGCGGGTCTTCTGGCAGGACTGTCTGGCGAAGATGACACTGATTCAGGCGCCGGGCCGGCTCAAGCAGTGGCTGGTGCTGCTGACCAAAAGCTACCCCGAGGCGACTCTCATGTTCAATACATTGCGCCGCGAAACCGACTGCAATCGCATCAGCGTATTGCTGGGTTGCGCGCCCGGTTGCTTACCCAGAAGCTGATCCCGACGAACGGCCAAAAAAATCCTGAAAAAAGTCTCTTGAAAAGCGAATGGCTGTCCCTACTTTGGTGATCAAGCGATGCCGAACACGGGTCGCGTAAACCACTCGCTGATAAACAGGAGAATTGTTATGGCTACTGCATTTTCTCTGGCTCCACTGTTTCGCAACTCAGTGGGATTCGACCGCTTCAACGACCTCTTCGAGTCGGCGGCGCGAAATGAGACAACCAGCGGCTATCCGCCCTACAACGTCGAGCGGCACACCGATGACCATTATCGAATCGTGATTGCTGCAGCAGGCATGCAAGAGCAGGATCTCGAGTTGCAGGTTGAAAAAGGTGTGCTGACCGTGATCGGCAACAAGCGCGAGCAAGAAGCCGAAAACGTGACGTATCTGCATCAGGGTATTGCCCGGCGTGAATTCAAGCTGTCATTCAGGCTGGCGGACAATATCGAAGTCAAAGGGGCCGATCTGTCTCACGGTCTGCTGAATATTGACCTGGTGCGCAACGTGCCGGAAGAAGCGAAACCAAAACGCATTCCGCTCAATAGCCAAAAAGCGCTGGAAAACTGATCCGACAGGTGATGTTGAGTCAGCGGCATGTAACGGGGAAGGCGCCTGCGGGGCGCCTTCCTTTTTTCAGTCCTGATGTGCGGTTTGCTGCGCAGGCCCCCTGAGCTCCAGCAGGGACTCGAACTGCGGGCCTGGCAGCGGTTCGCTGAACAGATAGCCTTGATAGGTGTAGCAGCCGACTTTTTCCAGAAACGCCAACTGCTCTGAGGTTTCAACGCCTTCAGCGATCACGTTCAGGTTGAGACTCTGCGCCATGGCGACGATGGCACGGATGATTTCTGCGTCGTTGGGATCACTGGTAGCGTCCTGGACGAAGGACTGGTCGATCTTCAGCGTATCCACCGGTAAGCGCTTGAGATAGGTCAGGGACGAGTAGCCGGTGCCGAAGTCGTCCATCGCAAAGCTGACGCCCAGTGCCTTGAGGCTGAGCATCTTGAGGATGGTGTCGTCCAGGTTCTGGATGACGATACCTTCGGTGATTTCCAGCTTGAGCATGGATGCAGGCAACTGATGCAGGGTCAGGCTGCGTTCCACGCGCTCGATGAAATCGTGCTGCAGAAACTGTCGCGGGCTGATATTGACGCCCATCAGGAATCTGTTTTCCGGGATCAGCCCTTGCTTTAACAGCAGGCCACCGGTTTTACAGGCCTCGTTCAGAATATGGCTGCCGACCTCCAGAATCATCCCGCTTTCTTCAAGTATCTGCACGAACTGATCGGGCGCCAGCAGGCCGTATTCGGGGTGTTGCCAGCGCAGCAGGGCCTCGGCCCCGGTGATGTATTCGTTACGACAGTCGACCTGGGCCTGGAAGTGCAGGTGAAATTCGTTGCGGGTCAGCGCCAGGCGCAAGTCATTTTCCAGGCGCAGGCGCTGGCTGACGGCCTGTTGCATGGATACATGGAAAAACTGTGAAGCGTTACGCCCGCAATCCTTGGCCCGATACAGGGCAATATCGGCGCGCTTGAGCAGATCGGCCGGGGTCAGGCCATCATCCGGAATCAGCACCACGCCGATGCTCGGCGTGACCTGCAGACGATGGCCGTCGAGAAACATCGGCTCGGCCAGCAGGTTGCGCAGGTTGTCGGCCAGCTCCCGGACTTGCCGGGTGACCTCGTCCTGCGAGCCTTCCAGGCCGCAGATCAATACCACGAATTCGTCGCCGCCGAGGCGTGCCACGGTGTCTTCCTGGCGCACGCTGGCTTCCAGGCGCGCGGCGATGATGCTTAAAACGCTGTCGCCTACCGGGTGGCCAAGCGAGTCATTGATGTGCTTGAAATGGTCCAGATCGAGAAACAACAGGGCGCCGCGCAGATTCTGGTGCTGGAGCAGCGACACTTGCTGGCTGAGGCGGTCGAGCAGCAGCGCGCGATTGGGCAGCCCGGTCAGTGGATCGTGATAAGCCAGGTGCTGGATCTGCGCCTGGGCATTTTTGAGTTCGCCGATGTCGCGGGCATTCATCAGCAGGCAGGCGGTGTTGTTCAGGGTGATGAACTCGACCGATATATCCAGCACCAGAGGCGCACCGTGCTTGTCTCGCCCGTTCATTTCACGATGATGCACGCGGCCTTTCTGGCGCAGTTCTTCAAGCATGTGTTCGCGCTGCAAGGTGTCGGTCCAGATGCCGACTTCATGCGCTGTACGGCCGAGCACTTCCTGGGCGCTGAAACCGGTCAGGCGGCTGAAGCCATCGTTGACCTCGACATAGCGGCCCGAGTCGATTTCAGTGATGGTGATCGAGTCGGGACTTGAATGAAACGCCTTGGCAAATTTCTCCTCGCTGGCCTCCAGTGCGACCTGAGCACACTGCTGGGTAATGTCCAGCAGTGTGCCGGACAGCCTGACGGGCTGGCCCTGTTCATCCCGGTAAATCCGCGCGCGGCTCTCAAGCAGGCGTGACGTGCCGTTTTTCAGCCGGAACCGGTAAGTGACTTGCAGGCAGTCCTGCCCGGTTTCGAGCGCCGCGGCATAGAGCGCGCGCATTCGGCGGCGTTCTTCGCCGGGCAGGCTGCCGAAGAACTGCCCGCCAGACTCATTGAAGGGCAGTGCCGGCATGCCGTGCAGCAGCGCCGCGCGTGCCGAGGCTTGCAGCCGGTTGCGGACGATATCCAGATCCCAGGTACCCATTTGCGCCAGTTCCAGTGCCAGCTCCAGGCGATCACGGGTTTCCTGCAGGATCCGCTCTGCGTCTGTCAGCGGCAGCCTGGCAGAGACCGACTGTGCGGCAACATTCGGCACGGCGTTATCCGGTGGGTTGGGCATGTTATCCGAGCCTTTGATCGATAGGGCGGCCAGAGCGATCTGCCTGCGGCCTGCTGCAGCCTCTGTTCACTGTGTCTGCGCATCGAGCAGTTTCATGAATGCCCGTGCCGCATTTGAGAGCGTGCGTTCGGTGTGCAGGATGTAGCCTAGCTGGCGATTGAGCTGTACGCCCGGCAGCGGGATGCGCGCCACCTGCTCGTCGAGCATGGTGCGCGGCAGAACGCTCCAGGCCAGGCCGATGGAAACCATCATTTTGATGGTCTCCATATAGTTGGTGCTCATCGCGATGTTGGGCTTGAGGCCCTGAGCCTCGCACAATCCGCTGACAATATGATGGGTAAACGTGTTACCGCCGGGAAATACCGCCGGATAGCGCACAATATCCTCCAGCTTCATCGGGCCGCTGTTGGCCAGCGGGTGCTCGGGGGCCGCGACGAAATCCAGCGGATCGTCCCAGACGGGCACGGCGCGGATCAGCGTATGCGGCTCGGGCGCCAGTGTAATGACTGCCAACTCGGCGCGCCCGTGAAGAATTTCTTCATAAGCAATTTCCGAATCCAGGAACTGGATGTCCAGTGCAACCTTCGGATAAGTGCGGGTAAAGGCGCGCAATATCGGCGGCAAACGGTGCAGGCCGATGTGGTGGCTGGTCGCCAGAGTCAGCCGCCCGGTGACTTCCCCGGTCAGGTTGGTCAGGGCCCGGCGTGTGTCATCCAGCACGTTGAGAATCTGGTAGGCGCGCGGCAGCAGGGCGCGTCCGGCCTCGGTCAGACTGACTTCGCGGCCCAGGCGATCGAACAGGCGTACGTTGAGTTGCTGCTCCAGACCGGCAATGCGTTTGCTGATGGCCGGCTGGGTCAGGTAAAGGCGTTCGCCTGCCCCGGAGAAACTGCCCGTTTCAGCGATGGCGATAAAGGCATTGAGGTTGGCCAGGTCCATGGTCGGATTCCAGTTGGTTATCCAAAGTATGAAAATTATGAATTTGAGTTATTTAAGCATATTCCATAGGATGACCGCACAAGCCAAGGGGTCATCGCAACGATTGCCCAAGGCATAGAAACAAGCTGATGAGGAAGTACGTCCGATGGCCGGGAAAACGCTCTACGACAAGCTCTGGGATTCGCATTTGGTCAAACAGCGCGACGACGGTTCGGCGCTGATCTACATTGACCGCCATATCATCCATGAAGTGACCTCGCCGCAGGCGTTCGAAGGTCTGCGGCTGGCGAAGCGCAAGCCGTGGCGGATCGACTCGATCATCGCCACGCCTGACCACAACGTGCCGACCACGGCCGAACGCAAGGGTGGCATCGGTGCCATCGAGGATCAGGTGTCGCGCTTGCAGGTGCAGACCCTCGACGATAATTGCGACGAGTACGGCATCACCGAATTCAAGATGAATGATCCGCGCCAGGGCATCGTCCACGTGATCGGCCCGGAGCAGGGTGCAACCCTGCCAGGCATGAGCGTGGTCTGCGGCGACTCGCACACCTCTACCCACGGCGCCTTCGGTGCGCTGGCCCACGGCATAGGCACTTCCGAGGTCGAGCACGTGCTCGCCACCCAGTGCCTGGTCGCCAAGAAAATGAAGAACATGCTGGTGTCGGTCGAAGGGCAATTGCCCTTCGGCGTGACGGCCAAGGACATCGTTCTGGCGGTGATCGGCAAGATCGGCACGGCAGGCGGTAACGGTTACGCCATCGAGTTCGCCGGCAGCGCGATTCGCGACCTGTCGATCGAAGGCCGTATGACCATCTGCAACATGTCCATCGAAGCGGGTGCCCGGGTCGGCATGGTGGCCACCGACGAGAAGACCGTCGAGTACGTCAAAGGCCGTCCGTTCGCACCCAAGGGCGCGGAGTGGGACCTTGCTGTCGAAGCCTGGAAGGACCTGGTGTCCGCCCCGGACGCTGTGTTCGATACCGTGGTCAGGCTGGATGCCGCACAGATCAAGCCGCAGGTCAGCTGGGGCACTTCGCCGGAAATGGTCCTGGCGGTCGATCAGAACGTGCCGGACCCTGCGCAGGAGCCGGATCTGGTCAAGCGTGGCTCCATCGAGCGTGCGCTCAAGTACATGGGCCTGAAAGCCAATCAGCCGATTACCGATATCCAGCTGGACCGGGTATTCATCGGTTCCTGCACCAACTCGCGTATCGAAGACCTGCGTGCTGCGGCCGATGTTGCCAAGGGCCGCAAGGTGGCCGCGACCATCAAGCAGGCCATCGTGGTGCCGGGCTCGGGGCTGATCAAGGAGCAGGCCGAGAAGGAAGGGCTGGACAAGGTGTTCATCGATGCTGGCTTTGAATGGCGCGAACCGGGCTGCTCCATGTGCCTGGCGATGAATCCGGACCGCCTGGGGTCCGGCGAGCACTGCGCGTCGACTTCCAACCGTAACTTCGAAGGTCGTCAGGGGGCCGGTGGCCGGACGCATCTGGTGAGCCCGGCAATGGCCGCTGCCGCTGCGGTCAATGGCCGTTTCATCGATGTTCGCGACCTGATCCAGCACTGAGGAGTCCCGTATGAAAGCCTTTACCCAGCATCATGGCCTGGTCGCTCCTCTGGATCGTGCCAATGTCGACACCGACCAGATCATTCCCAAGCAGTTTCTCAAGTCGATCAAGCGCACCGGCTTCGGCCCGAACCTGTTCGATGAATGGCGTTATATGGACGTGGGGCAGCCTTACCAGGATAACTCCAAGCGTCCGTTGAACCCTGACTTCGTCCTCAACCACGAGCGTTACCAGGGTGCCAGCGTGCTGCTGGCCCGGGAAAACTTCGGCTGCGGCTCCAGCCGCGAACACGCCCCGTGGGCACTGGAAGAGTACGGTTTCTGCGCAATCATCGCGCCGAGCTACGCGGACATCTTCTTCAACAACAGCTTCAAGAACGGCTTGTTGCCGATCATCCTGTCCGAAGAAGACGTCGATCAACTGTTCAAGCAGGTGGAAGCCACGCCCGGCTATCAGTTGAATATCGATCTGCAGGCGCAGACCGTGACCCGTCCGGATGGCAAGGTCCTGAGCTTCGAAATCGATGCGTTCCGCAAGCATTGCCTGCTCAATGGCCTGGATGACATTGGCCTGACGCTGATGGACGCTGAGGCAATCGCCGGTTTCGAGAGCAGGCACCGCGCCAGCCAGCCATGGCTGTTCCGCGACTGATCGATCAACAGCGGATGCTGCATGTTTGCCAGTAAGGTGCAATTGCGCCTTGCTGGCAAAAGTGTTTTGGCCGGACGCTAAATTTTCTGTGGTATTGAGCGTTTCAAGCAGGCGTTGTCAAAGACGCCGATGCACAAAATCGAGGATGTTATGAGCAAGCAGATTCTGATTCTCCCAGGTGATGGTATTGGTCCGGAAATCATGACCGAAGCGGTCAAGGTGCTGGAGCTGGCCAACGAAAAGTATCAACTGGGGTTTGAATTGACCCACGACGTGATCGGTGGCGCGGCCATCGACAAGCACGGCGTGCCGCTGGCCGATGAAACCCTGGATCGTGCCCGTGCGGCCGACGCCGTGCTGCTCGGTGCAGTCGGCGGCCCGAAATGGGACACCATCGAGCGCGACATCCGTCCTGAGCGCGGTCTGCTGAAAATCCGTTCGCAACTGGGCCTGTTCGGCAACCTGCGTCCGGCGATCCTGTATCCGCAACTGGCCGACGCGTCGAGCCTGAAGCCGGAAATCGTCGCCGGCCTGGATATCCTGATCGTTCGCGAGCTGACCGGTGGTATCTACTTCGGTGCGCCACGCGGTACGCGGGTGCTGGATAATGGCGAGCGTCAGGCCTACGACACGCTGCCGTACAGCGAAAGCGAGATCCGCCGCATTGCCAGGGTCGGTTTCGATATGGCCATGGTGCGTGGCAAGAAGCTCTGCTCGGTGGACAAGGCCAACGTACTCGCGTCCAGCCAGCTGTGGCGTGAAATCGTCGAGCAGGTCGCCAAGGATTACCCTGAAGTCGAACTGAGCCACATGTACGTCGACAATGCCGCCATGCAACTGGTGCGTGCACCCAAGCAGTTCGATGTGATCGTGACCGACAACCTGTTCGGCGACATCCTCTCCGATCAGGCGTCGATGCTCACCGGCTCCATCGGCATGCTGCCGTCGGCCTCGCTGGACACGGCCAACAAGGGCATGTACGAGCCATGTCACGGCTCGGCGCCGGACATCGCCGGCAAAGGCATTGCCAACCCGTTGGCGACCATTCTGTCGGTGTCGATGATGCTGCGTTACAGCTTCAATCTGACCGATGCGGCCGACGCCATCGAAAAGGCTGTCAGCCTGGTTCTGGATCAGGGTATCCGCACCGGCGACATCTGGTCGGAAGGCAAAGTCAAAGTCGGTACGCAGGAAATGGGCGATGCGGTAGTCGCCGCGCTGCGGAATCTGTAATCTCTCTGGCCCGCCGCCTGCTGTGTACGCGCAGAGCGGCGGTCCCACTTTTATTCAAGGTGTAGTTGCGATGAAACGTGTAGGTCTGATCGGTTGGCGTGGCATGGTCGGTTCCGTGCTCATGCAGCGGATGCGGGAAGAGCAGGACTTCGATCTCATTGAGCCGGTGTTCTTCACTACTTCCAATGTCGGTGGCCAGGCGCCTTCGGTGGGCAAGGATGTTGCGCCCCTGAAAGACGCCTACAGCATCGACGAGCTGAAAACCCTGGACGTGGTGCTGACCTGCCAGGGTGGCGACTACACCAATGAGGTGTTCCCCAAGCTGCGCGAAGCGGGCTGGCAGGGTTACTGGATCGATGCGGCGTCCAGCCTGCGCATGCAGGATGACGCGGTCATCGTGCTGGATCCGGTCAACCGCAAGGTTATCGACCAGCAACTGGACGCGGGCACCAAGAACTATATCGGTGGCAACTGCACCGTCAGCCTGATGCTGATGGGGCTGGGCGGCCTGTTCGATGCCGGTCTGGTCGAGTGGATGAATGTCATGACCTATCAGGCAGCCTCCGGCGCCGGCGCGCAGAACATGCGTGAGCTGATCAGGCAGATGGGCGCGGTGCATGCCTCGGTGGCCGATGATCTGGCCAACCCGGCCAGCGCCATTCTGGATATCGACCGCAAGGTGGCTGAAGCCATGCGCAGCGAGTCGTTCCCTACCGAGAACTTCGGTGTGCCACTGGCGGGCAGCCTGATCCCGTGGATCGACAAGGCGCTGCCAAACGGCCAGAGCCGCGAAGAGTGGAAAGGCCAGGCCGAGACCAACAAGATCCTCGGTCGCTTCAAGAGCCCGATCCCGGTGGACGGCATCTGCGTGCGCATCGGCGCCATGCGCTGCCACAGTCAGGCGCTGACCATCAAGCTCAATAAGGATGTGCCGATTGCGGACATCGAAGGGTTGATCAGCCAGCACAACCCGTGGGTCAAGCTGGTGCCGAACAATCGCGAAGCCAGCATGCATGAGCTGAGCCCGACGGCGGTGACCGGGACCATGAGCATTCCCGTGGGGCGTTTGCGCAAACTGAACATGGGTTCGCAGTACCTGGGCGCTTTTACCGTGGGTGACCAGCTGTTGTGGGGCGCTGCGGAGCCGCTGCGTCGCATGCTGAGAATCCTGCTGGAGCGTTGAGGCTCGGTTTTACAGCAAACCCGCTTTCCGAAAGGAAGGCGGGTTTTTTAATGCCTGATACTTTTGATTGATCGCCTTTTATCCCTATATATGGGATTGAAATTTACATATTGAGATAAGTGTAACAACAGGTTTATAGTCGTCCTGCACTCACTTCCAAAAAAACAACAGGTGACGCAATGCAGGCGCAATTGATCGCGCTCGATTGGGGGACAACCTCACTTCGTGCTTATCGACTTGGCGAACACGGCCGGGTACTGGAACAGCGCGCATTGAGCGCGGGCATCATGCAGTTGCCGACCACGCCGCGGCTGATCGCGGGGCAGTTCTGCAGTGACGGTTTCGAGTTGGCCTTTGACCAGGCGTGCGGCGACTGGCTCGATGCCCAGCCGGACCTGCTGGTGATTGCCTGTGGCATGGTCGGCAGCGCACAGGGCTGGCGTGAGGCGGCCTACCGGGAAACGCCGGCCAGCGTCAATGAGCTGAGCGCAGCGTTGCAGACGGTGCGCAGCGTGCGCGGCGTGACGGTGCACATCATCCCCGGCGTCCTGCAGCGCTCGACCCTGCCCAACGTCATGCGTGGCGAAGAAACCCAGGTGCTGGGTGTGCTGGCAGGGCGCGAAGACGGGCAGGGCAGCCAGCCTCTGCTGATCGGTCTGCCCGGCAGCCACTCCAAATGGGTGCAGGTAGAACGGGGTCGCATCGTTCACTTCGATACCTTCATGACCGGCGAGGTCTACGCCGCGCTCTGCGCGCACACCATTCTGGGACGCACCATGCAGCCTTCGGAGGCGTTCGACGAGCAGGCGTTTGACCGCGGCTTGTCGATTGCCCTGTCCGACGCGGGCTCTGCGGGGTCGCTGTCGACGATTTTCAGCACACGAACGCTCGGCCTGACCGGGCAATTGGCTGCCAGTGCGCAACCTGACTATCTTTCCGGCCTGTTGATTGGCCATGAACTGGGCGCCATCGCCAGGCTGCATCTGCACAACCACGAACAATTGCCTGCGGTGATCCTCATCGGCAGCGATTCGCTGTGCACGCGCTATGCGCGCGGGCTGGCCGTTTGTGGCTTTCCCGGGGTGACATTGGCCGAGCAGGCGACCGAGCGCGGCCTCTGGCAGGTCGCCGTTCAGGCCGGCCTGATCGCGCGCCGCTCGTCCCAACACATTCGAGAGGTTTGACATGCTCAAGCAAGCATTGAAAGAAAATGGTCTGGTCGCGATTCTGCGCGGCCTGCGCCCCGAAGAAGCGCCTGCCATGGGCGATGTGCTGTACGAGGCGGGGTTTCGGGTCATCGAAGTGCCGCTCAACTCCCCGCAACCGTTCGATAGCATCCGCCTGTTGCGTCAGCAGTTGCCTGCCGATTGCCTGATCGGTGCTGGCACCGTGCTCACCGCTGAACAGGTGACTCAGGTCAAGGACGCCGGCGGGCAGGTGATTGTCATGCCGCACAGCGATGCCAAGGTGCTGCGTGCGGCCAAGGCGGCCGGGCTGTTCCTGTCGCCAGGGGTCGCGACGCCGACCGAAGCCTTTGCCGCGCTGGCCGAAGGCGCTGATGTGCTCAAGCTGTTTCCTGCCGAGCAGATGTCGCCGGCGGTGGTCAAGGCGTGGCTGGCTGTCCTGCCCAAGGGCACGACTCTGCTGCCGGTCGGGGGGATTTCGCCGGACAACATGAAGGTATTTCTCGACGCCGGCGTGAAGGGTTTTGGCCTGGGCTCCGGGTTGTTCAAACCCGGCATGAGCGTCGCAGATGTCACCGAGCGTGCCCAGGCTTATGTGGCGGCCTGGAAGCAGCACAGCGCAGCGCTTGCAGACTGAACGGCGCAGCAGACGCCGCCGTGCAGCAGCCGCTATCCAACAAGAGAATCAACAAGAGAAACCGCACCCATGAAAATCACCAAACTCACCACGTTCATCGTTCCGCCGCGCTGGTGCTTCCTCAAGGTCGAGACCGACGAGGGCGTTGTCGGCTGGGGCGAGCCAGTGGTCGAAGGCCGCGCGCACACGGTTGCTGCCGCGGTGGAAGAGCTTTCCGACTACCTGATCGGCAAGGACCCGCGCAACATCGAGGACATCTGGACCGTGCTGTACCGCGGCGGCTTCTACCGCGGCGGCGCGATCCACATGAGTGCGTTGGCCGGCATCGATCAGGCGTTGTGGGACATCAAGGGCAAGGCGCTGGGGGTGTCGGTCAGTGACCTGCTCGGCGGTCAGGTGCGTGACAAGATTCGCGTCTATTCGTGGATTGGCGGTGATCGGCCCGCCGATACGGCGCGCGCCGCGAAGGAGGCGGTAGAGCGCGGTTTTACTGCGGTGAAAATGAATGGCACCGAAGAGCTGCAGTTTCTCGACACCTTCGACAAGGTCGACCTGGCGCTGGCCAACGTGGCCGCTGTGCGTGATGCCGTTGGGCCGAATGTCGGCATTGGTGTGGACTTCCATGGCCGGGTTCACAAGCCAATGGCCAAGGTGCTGATGAAGGAGCTGGACCCTTACAAGCTGATGTTCATCGAAGAACCGGTGCTCAGCGAGAACTATGAAGCACTGAAGGAGTTGGCACCGCTGACCAGTACGCCGATTGCGCTGGGCGAACGGCTGTTCTCGCGCTGGGACTTCAAGCGCGTGTTGAGCGAAGGCTACGTCGACATCATCCAGCCCGATGCCTCGCATGCCGGTGGCATTACCGAAACCCGCAAGATCGCCAACATGGCCGAAGCCTACGACGTCGCGCTGGCGCTGCATTGCCCGCTGGGGCCTATCGCGCTGGCAGCGTGCCTGCAACTGGACGCGGTTTGCTACAACGCCTTCATCCAGGAGCAGAGCCTGGGTATTCACTACAACGAAAGCAACGACCTGCTCGATTACGTCAAGCACCCGGAAGTCTTCGACTACGACCAAGGCATGGTCAAGATCCCCAACGGCCCCGGCCTGGGCATCGAGATCAACGAAGAGTACGTCATCGAACGCGCCGCCATCGGCCACCGCTGGCGCAACCCGATCTGGCGGCATGCGGATGGCAGTTTTGCAGAGTGGTAGAACAACAACTCCGCTAACCATCGTTTCGGCGCCCTGCGCTCTTCGCCATACATAAGCCCTGAAGAGCCCGGAAAATGGGCGTTCAGGCTTCTGCCCGCAGGGCGTAGGAGCGAACACGTTCGCTCCCACGGCCTTTGGCCAGAATCAAAAGCGCACTGGTGCATAACGATGAGCGCTCTGCGCGGGAACGAGAACCGGCGTGCCTTCAGCTCAGTTATATCGAAACACAGACCTCAATAAATCCAACAAGAGGCTACATTCCATGCGCACTCGAACTCTGGAGGGTGCGGCATCCCTGGTGACGCCGTCCCGCAAACGTTTCTTTATCATGGTGCTGCTGTTCATCACGGTGGTGATCAACTACCTGGACCGCAGCAACCTGTCGATTGCCGCACCAGCGCTGACCTCCGAACTGGGCCTTGACCCGGTGCATGTCGGGCTGATCTTTTCTGCGTTCGGCTGGACCTACGCCGCCATGCAACTGCCCGGTGGCTGGCTGGTGGACCGCGTGCCACCACGCATTCTCTACACCGCAGCCCTGCTGCTGTGGTCCATCGCGACCATCATGCTCGGCTTCGCCGCCAGCTTCATCGCCCTGTTCGTACTGCGCATGGCGGTCGGCGCGCTGGAAGCACCTGCCTATCCGATCAACAGCCGCGTAGTCACCACCTGGTTTCCCGAGCGCGAGCGGGCCACTGCCATCGGCGTCTATACCTCCGGGCAGTTCGTCGGCCTGGCGTTTCTGACCCCGGTGCTGGCCTGGTTGCAGGCGCACTACGGCTGGCACATGGTGTTTGTCGCCACAGGGGGAGTCGGCGTGCTGTGGGCGTTGATCTGGTACACGGTGTATCGCGAGCCACGTGATTTCAAAGGCGTCAATCAGCAGGAAATCGAGCTGATCCAGGAGGGCGGCGGGCTGGTGGACATCCAGAAGGATGTCGAAAAACAGAAGCAGGCGTTCAGCTGGCTGGACCTGGGCATTGTGTTGAGCAAACGCAAGCTGTGGGGCATCTACCTGGGGCAGTTCTGCCTGAACTCCACGCTGTGGTTTTTCCTGACCTGGTTCCCGACCTACCTGGTGAAATACCGGGGCATGGACTTCATCAAGTCCGGCCTGCTGGCGTCGTTGCCGTTCCTCGCCGCGTTTGTCGGTGTGTTGTGCTCGGGCTTCTTCTCCGACTGGCTGATCCGCCGCGGGCATAGCGTAGGCTTTGCGCGCAAGCTGCCAATCATTGCCGGGCTGCTGATCTCGACCTCGATCATCGGTGCCAACTTCGTCGACTCGACGCCGCTGGTGATCACCTTTCTGGCGCTGGCGTTCTTCGGCAACGGCCTGGCGTCGATCACCTGGTCGCTGGTCTCGACCCTGGCACCGGCGCGCCTGCTGGGCCTGACCGGTGGCACGTTCAACTTCATCGGCAACCTCTCAGCCATCGCCACCCCGATCGTGATCGGCTTTCTGGCATCGGGAGACTCGTTCGCGCCTGCCATCACCTACATTTCGGCCCTGGCACTGTTGGGCGCGCTGTCCTACATCCTGCTGGTAGGGAAAGTGGAGCGTATCGAGCTCTGATGTCGACGCCTCTGGACTCAGGCGGCGATAATGCCGCCGGTTTTCGATCCGAACCCTTTTGATCCGAGCAAGGCCTCTCATGCACAACGATTCGATCACCCCTGAAAAAATCATCGGCAAGGATTCCGTACCCACCGGGACTCAGACCTTGCTGCGCGGGCTGGGGGTGGTGCAGGCGGTTGCCGGTGGCGCACGGGACCTCAAGGAGATCGCCCGGCTGATCGGCACCACGCGCAGTACCACGCACCGCCTGGCCAGTTGCCTGGTCGAGGAGCGTTACCTGCGGGTCGTTCCTCAGGTGGGCTATCTGCTTGGCCCGAAATTGATCGAGCTGGGGTTTCAGGCGCGTGAAGAGGTGCCCCTGGCGATGCTCGCCCGGCCGTATCTGGATCGCTTGTCGGAGCTGACCGGCGATACCGTGCATCTGGCAGTGCGGGAAGGGGACGACGTGCTCTATCTGCACAAGAATCCCGGTCGCAATGGTCCGGAAATGCGTTCGCGGGTCGGGCATCGGATGCCGCTGGTGCGCACCGGTATCGGCAAGGCGCTGCTGCTGGACAGTGCTCAGTCCGAGTGGCAACGGCTGTATGAAATCAGCATGCCGAGCACAGGTAGAAATCCGCTATGGCCTGCTCATGAGCAGCAAACCTGGGAGCAGTTGAAGGCGCGGCGCGAGGAGTATGTACAAGGGGGGTATGCATTCGATCTGGAGGACAACGAACCGTCGATCCGTTGTGTTGCAGCGCCGGTACGTGATGCCAGCAAACAGATCGTTGCCGGCATCAGTGTCGCCAGTACCGTGCCCTACATGCCGCTGGAGAAGATGGCCGAGCTGGTTCCGCTGATCAAAACCATCGCAGCGGAACTCTCGGCCGATCTCGGCGGCTGATCGGCAGTCGATCAGGCCTTCAGCGTGGCCATGTCGATCACGAAGCGGTACTTCACGTCACCGGCCAGCATGCGCTCGTAGGCTTCGTTGATGTTGCGAATATCGAGCATCTCGATGTCGCAGGTGATGTCGTTCTCGGCACAGAAATCCAGTACTTCCTGAGTTTCCGCGATACCGCCGATCAACGAACCGGCCAGCACGCGACGGCTCATCACCAGATTGGCTGCATGTACCGGCGGCTCGACCGGCTCGATCAGGCCGACGAGGATATGTACGCCATCGAAACGCAGGGTTTCCAGGTAGGGGTTCAGGTCATGCTGGACCGGAATGGTGTCGAGCAGGAAGTCGAAGTGCCCGGCAGCAGCCTTCATCTGTTCAGCGTCGGTGGATACGATCACATGATCGGCGCCCTGGCGACGCGCTTCCTGCGCCTTGGCGGCGGAACGAGTGAACAGGGTCACTTCAGCGCCCATGGCCTTGGCGAACTTGATGCCCATATGGCCCAGGCCGCCCATGCCCAGAATGCCGACCTTGTCGCCAGCCTTGACGCCGTAGTGCTTGAGCGGCGAATAAGTGGTGATACCTGCGCAGAGAATCGGTGCAGCGGCGGCCGGATCGAGTTTTTCCGGGACGCGCACGACAAAGTGCTCGGCGACCACGATGCTGTTCGAGTAACCGCCCATGGTGTTGCTGCCGTCCACGCGGTCTGGCGTGGCGTAAGTCATGGTCGGGCCTTCCAGGCAATACTGCTCGAGGTCCGATTTGCAAGCCGAGCATTCGCGGCACGAATCGACCATGCAGCCGACACCGACCATGTCACCGACCTGGTACTGGGTTGCACTGCTGCCGGTGGCAGTGACACGACCGACGATTTCATGGCCCGGCATCAGCGGGTAGACGGCGATGCCCCATTCGTTGCGTGCCTGGTGAATATCGGAGTGGCAGACGCCGCAATAAAGGATTTCGATGGCAACGTCGTCGGCACGCAGAGCGCGACGTTCGAAGGTCATCGGGGCGAGGGGTGCGGTAGCTGACTGTGCGGCGTAACCGATAGCTGTGTACATGTTTGACCTCGCAAGGTGTGACGGAAGAGAGGCGAACCATTGTCCTGATACGGGCCCTTCGCGGCTATGGTGAATCCTCCGTGTTTCATGCCTATTCCTCCGGTCTGATAGTTCGGGGTCGGCGCTGAGGCGCAAATCTGCGATGATATGACTGTCTGTTTCTCTGTCAGGCGGTGCTCATGAACTTACCTGTTGTGCTGGATGGCAATGCCACCCTTGTGTCCCTGATCCAGCCGCTGGCGTTGCGCCCGGGGTTTGTCGCGACGCCGTTGCCGGAGGTACGTGTGCTTTCGGCGTTTGGTTATGTCGCCAGCAGCCCGCAGATCTACGAGCCAAGCCTGATGATCGTGGTACAGGGCAGCAAGGTCGCGTGCCTGGGGCCGCGCACGTTCGAATACGGCACCGGGCATTACCTGATTCAGGCGCTCTCTGTGCCGTTCAAGTGTGAAACCTTCGCTACTCCGGAAAAGCCGCTTTACGGCGTTTCAGTGGCCATCGACCGGGTATTGCTCGGTGAGCTGGTGCAGGCGATGGGCCCGGTCACCGGCCAGGAGAGTCAGGTGCAGACGCCGGAATCGATGACCTCGGTGCGTATCGACAACAGCATGCGCGACAGTGTCGAGCGTCTGCTGCGTTGTCTGCATGATCCGCTGGAGTGTCAGGCCATGGGCCAGGCACGGATTCGCGAGGTGCTGTATAGCGCGCTGCGTGGACCGCAGTCAGGGGTTTTGCGTGCGCTGGTCGAGCAGCAGGGGCAGTTCGCACGAATTGCTTCTGCGGTGACCTACCTGCATGAGCATTATGATCACGCACTGAACGTCGACACGCTGGCCAGTTGCGCGAACATGAGCACGTCGACCTTTCATGAGCATTTCAAGCGCAGCACGCTGTTGTCGCCGGTGCAATACCTCAAGCGTCTGCGCCTGCTCAAGGCTCAGCAATTGCTGGTGGCCGAGGGCCTGGGGGTGGCGCAGGTCGCGCTCAAGGTCGGCTATCAAAGCGCGTCGCAGTTCAGTCGTGAATACAAGCGCTACTTCGAGCGCAGCCCGGGGGAGGAGAGCAGCAATCTGCGTGTCCCTGCCTGAATAAAAAAAGCCCCGAAAGGGGCTTTCTCTATTGAGGCTTGCTGCGGCTCATTACATATTCGGGTAAGTAGGTCCGCCAGCGCCTTCCGGTGCTACCCAGGTGATGTTCTGCGACGGGTCCTTGATGTCGCAGGTCTTGCAGTGCACGCAGTTCTGCGCGTTGATCTGGAAGCGCTTCTCGCCGTCTTCCTTGGTGATGACTTCATACACGCCAGCCGGGCAGTAACGCTGAGCCGGCTCGTCGTACAGCGGCAGGTTCTTGCTGATCGGGATGCTCGGATCGGTCAGCTTCAGGTGGCAGGGTTGTTCCTCTTCATGATTGGTGCTGGAGAGGAACACCGAACTGAGCTTGTCGAAGCTGAGCTTGCCGTCGGGTTTCGGGTAATCGATCTTCTTCGAGTCGGCTGCCAGCTTGAGGCAGGCGTAATCCGGCTTGGTGTCGTGCAGCGTGAACGGCAGCTTGCCGCCGAAAATGTTCTGATCGATGAAGTTGAATGCGCCACCCTTGATCGCGCCATATTTATGGATCGCCACGCCAAAGTTGCGGCTGGCGAACAGTTCTTCATGCAGCCAGCTGGCCTTGAAGGCATCCACGTAGGAAGTCAGCACGTCGCCACCTTCCTTACCGGCCAGCAGCGCGTCGGCCACCGAATCGGCGGCCAGCATGCCCGACTTCATGGCCGTATGGCTGCCCTTGATCTTGGCGAAGTTCAGCGTGCCCAGATCGCAGCCGATCAGCGCGCCGCCGGGGAAGACCATTTTCGGCAGGGAGTTCAAGCCACCCTTGGCAATCGCGCGGGCGCCGTAGCTGATGCGCTTGCCGCCTTCCAGGTATTGCTTGACGACCGGGTGGTGCTTGTAGCGCTGGAACTCGTCGAACGGCGACAGGTACGGGTTGCTGTAGGACAGGTCGACGATCAGGCCGACCACTACCTGATTGTTCTCCAGGTGGTACAGGAACGAGCCGCCCGGATTGGCATCGTCCAGCGGCCAGCCTGCGGTGTGCACCACCAGCCCTTGTTCATGTTTGGCCGGGTCGACTTCCCAGATTTCCTTGAGGCCGATAGCGTAATGCTGCACGTCGGCTTCGTCGTCGAGGTTGAAGCGCTTGAGCAGCTGCTTGCCGATGTGACCACGGCAGCCTTCGGCGAACAGCGTGTACTTGGCGCGCAGTTCCATGCCGGGGGTGTACAGGCCTTCCTTCGGATTGCCTTCGCGGTCGACACCCAGATCCCCGGTGACGATGCCGCGCACTACACCGTTTTCGTCGAACAGCGCTTCCTGAGCGGCAAAGCCAGGATAGATTTCGACACCGAGGTTTTCAGCCTGCTGAGCCAGCCAGCGGCACAGGTTGCCCAGCGAGATGATGTAGTTGCCATGGTTGTGCATGGTCTTGGGGACGAAAAAGTCCGGTATTTTCTGAGCTTTTTCAGCATCGCGCAGCACATAGATGTCGTCGCGCTTGACCGGCGTGTTGAGCGGAGCGCCCAGTTCCTGCCAGTTGGGGAACAGTTCATTCAGCGCGCGGGGCTCGAATACGGCACCGGAGAGGATGTGCGCGCCGACTTCGGAGCCTTTTTCCACCACGCAGACGCTGATTTCCTGGCCAGCTTCAGCGGCCTTCTGTTTAAGGCGGCAAGCGGCAGAAAGCCCGGACGGGCCGGCTCCGACGATAACGACGTCGAATTCCATGTATTCGCGTTCCACAGGCTATCTCCTACTCTCAAGGCTCACGGTGTTTTTATGGGCACTGCTTTTTTGGTCGCTGCAGGCCGACGCATGGAGGTATTGAACCGTCCCGTCTTTTAATGGTTCGCATTATATCTACACCACTGCGCGGGTCCAATACAAACGTTTGTTTGAATCGGCCGCAGGCCAGATAAATCAAAGACACCAGACTCGGAACTGGCCGATTTGGCGTATTGACCGGAAAAGGCGTTGCGGTCAATATACGGGCGGTTTTGCGTTTGCCGTAGGCTGAAACGAGGTTTCCGGATTGCGGGCAATCTCTCAAAAGGCATCAGGCAGACGCGCTGCAGGCAACAGGTCAACGTCGCACGGCGCATTTTACACACCCAGCCGCTGCTTGACGGGTGACTCCCGGCTTTTATATGGCTTTTTAAAGTCGTCCGGGTGGCCTGCACGCATTGCGATTGCTTGTTGAGGACACATATCGATCGCCTGGTGCCGCCGGGCGACTTCTTTTCACCGGAGAGTGAGGAATCCATGAAGGTTCTTGTAGCTGTCAAACGAGTGGTCGACTACAACGTCAAGGTTCGCGTCAAGGCGGACAACTCCGGCGTCGATCTTGCCAACGTCAAAATGTCCATGAACCCGTTTTGCGAAATCGCCGTTGAAGAGGCTGTTCGCCTTAAAGAGAAGGGTGTAGCCACCGAAATCGTCGTCGTCACCATCGGTCCGACCACGGCTCAGGAGCAACTGCGTACCGCCCTGGCGCTGGGTGCTGACCGCGCCGTGCTGGTCGAGTCCGCCGAGGAGCTGACTTCTCTGGCCGTGGCCAAGCTGCTCAAGGCCGTGGTCGACAAGGAGCAGCCACAGCTGGTGATCCTTGGCAAACAGGCCATCGACAGTGATAACAACCAGACCGGCCAGATGCTGGCTGCGTTGAGCGGCTACCCGCAGGGTACGTTCGCATCCAAGGTTGAAGTGACCGGTGACAAGGTTGCCGTGACCCGCGAAATCGACGGCGGCCTGCAGACCGTTTCCCTGAGCCTGCCAGCCATCGTGACCACGGACCTGCGTCTGAACGAGCCACGCTACGCTTCACTGCCCAACATCATGAAGGCCAAGAAAAAGCCGCTCGAAGTGTTGACCCCGGAGGCGCTGGGCGTTTCCACGGCCTCGACCAACAAGACCCTCAAGGTTGAAGCGCCGGCTGCACGCAGCGCCGGCATCAAGGTCAAGTCGGTGGCCGAACTGGTCGAGAAACTGAAAAACGAAGCGAAGGTAATCTAAATGACGATCCTGGTTATCGCTGAACACGACAACGCGACCGTAGCCCCGGCTACGCTCAACACCCTTGCTGCTGCCCAGAAGATCGGCGGTGACATCCATTTGCTGGTGGCCGGGTCCGGCGTGAGCGCCGTTGCCGACGCCGCCGCCAAAATTGCCGGTGTGACGAAAGTGCTGGTGGCCGACCACGAAGCCTACGCGCACCAACTGCCTGAAAACATCGCACCGCTGGTCGTGGAGCTGGCTGCAGGCCATAGCCATGTTCTGGCTGCGGCAACGTCCAATGGCAAGAACATCCTGCCGCGCGTCGCTGCTCAGTTGGATGTCGATCAGATCTCCGAGATCGTTTCGGTGGTTTCCGCTGACACCTTCACTCGTCCTATCTATGCCGGTAATGCCATCGCCACCGTACAGTCGACGGCTGCGGTCAAGGTCATTACCGTACGTGCCACCGGCTTCGACCCGGTGGCTGCAGAGGGTGGCTCGGCCGCTGTCGAGGCGGTGTCGGCTGCTCACGATGCCGGCAAGTCCAGCTTCGTCGGTGAAGAACTGGCCAAATCCGATCGTCCGGAACTGACCGCGGCCAAGATCGTCGTTTCCGGTGGTCGCGGCATGCAGAACGGCGACAACTTCAGGCACCTGTACACGCTGGCCGACAAGCTCGGTGCGGCAGTGGGTGCTTCCCGAGCTGCGGTCGATGCCGGTTTCGTACCCAACGACATGCAGGTCGGTCAGACCGGCAAGATCGTTGCTCCTCAGCTGTACATCGCAGTCGGTATTTCCGGCGCCATTCAGCATCTGGCCGGTATGAAGGATTCCAAGGTGATCGTTGCGATCAACAAGGATGAAGAGGCGCCGATCTTCCAGGTCGCCGATTACGGTCTGGTGGCTGACTTGTTCGAAGCCATCCCCGAGCTGGAGAAGCTGGTTTAAGCCACGCGCTTCCACTATAAAGAGAACCCGTTCCATTCGGGGTTTGCGCACCAGCGGTTTACGGTGCGCCTGCCTGGATGAAGCGGGTTTTTTATTGCGTATCAAAAGGACTTTTCATGGTGCATTCCCGGCTGCTGTCTTCGCTTCTCCTCGGGCTGATCACGCTGCCGACGCTGGCATCCGCCGCAGGCAAGTGCGAGCGTCTGATCGTGACCGGCAGTCCGGACGCGCCGCCGTATCTGTGGCGTGATCCCCAGGATCCGCGCCATCTGATGGGGGCCAATGCCGATCTGCTCACCCAGGCGGCAGGCGAGCTGGGTATCAAGGTCGAATTTCTGTATGGCGGCAAGCGCAGTCAGGCGCTCGAAGAGGTGCGCACCGGGCGCATGGACCTGCTGGCTGACGCGCCATTGAATGCCGCACAACTCGAAGCGCTGGATTACATTCATCCGCCGATCGTGCAGAACGAGATCATGGTCTGGACGCGTCACGATCACAGCGTGCCGTTCAACGCCGTGAGCGAGCTGCAGGGCCATCCCGGCGCCATGTCGGAAAAGACCCGCCTGACGCCTTCCTTCGAGGTGCTGGCCAGACAGAATCTGACCCTGGAGCGCCTGCCCGCACTCACACCTGCCTTTCAGAAGCTGGCATTGGGTGAGGTGGATTACGTGCTTGCCGGGCGTTATGCCGGTATGGTCATGGTGCAGACGCTGGGTCTTTCCAACGACCTGACGGCACAGCCTCTACCGGTCGATACGCCGGGTTTCTATCTGGCCTTGTCGTTCAACTCGGCCTGCAATGAACCATGGTTGCGCGGACAGCTGGCGAAAAAGATGACAGAATCGGCCGCCTCTGGCCTTGCGGGCGATGTCATCAGGCACAACCTGGAGTTGTGGAGAGCCCAACTGTTGCAACCCGCCAGCGCCAGCGCACCCAACAAGTAGGGATGTTTTTGTGAGTATTCGTTTTTCAATTGCCGTCATGGCAGTCGCCACGCTGGCCGGTTGCGCCAGTGATCCGGTACCAACCGAGCAGTTCAAGCTGACCGAGCAGGCGCTGGAGCAGGCCAAGGCGGTCGGCGCGAGTGATGATCAACCCGAGATGGAAGTCGCTCAGGCAGGGTTTGCCGAAGCCCGCGCTTCCATGGCAAGCCATGCCTACAAGGACGCGCGTATGAAAGCCGAGCAGGCCGAGCTTGATGCGCGCCTGGCTGAAGCGCGAGTGTTGACCCTCAAGAGCCAGGAGCAGGTCAATCAGTTGAATACCCGCCTCAATCGCTTGCGCAAGCAGCTGGGGGAGGCGCAATGAAGCGTATTCCGCGTGTCCTGAGTGTGTGTCTGTTGCTGGGTGCGGCTGGCCTTTATGGTTGTGCCGGTCACCAGGACAGCGGCCAGGCGTTGCAGCAGGCCAGTGCCGACTTCCAGAAGGTCAAGGAAGATACCGATGTGCTGCGCAGTGCACCCAAGGATGTCATTCGTGCGGGTGAATCGCTGGCTCGCGCCGAGCGTCTGTCCAGTTACCTGGGGAGTGGCGCCGATGTCGCTCACTACGCCTACCTCAGCAGCCGCTACAGCGAGATCGCGCGTGAGCACAGCAACCTGATGCTGAGTCAGGAGCGTCTGGCGAAAATGGACATGGAACGTCAGCGTATGCAGTTGGCACTGCGCGAAGCCAAGTTGGCCAGCGCCCAGCAGCAGGGCCGTTGGCTGGAGGATCAGATCCTCAGCCTGGCCACCACCGAAACCGACCGCGGGCTGGTCATGACCCTGGGCGATGTGCTGTTCGACGCCGGACATGCCGAGCTGAAAAACTCGGCCAGCCGTACCATTCTCAAGGTTGTGCAGTTTCTGCAGATCAATCCGCGCCGAGTGGTCCGCATCGAAGGCTATACCGACAGCACGGGCGATCGTCAGGAAAACCTGAAGCTCTCGAAAGACCGGGCGCAAGCAGTCGCTGATGTGCTGATGGACCTGGGCATCGACGAAAAACGCATTCAGGTCGAAGGCTATGGCCAGGAGTTTCCTGTGAATGCCAATACCTCCGAGCGGGGCCGCGCGCAAAACAGGCGTGTCGAGATCGTTTTCTCGGACGAAAAAGGTCAGCTGGGCGCAGCTCGCTGATAAATAGACGATGAAAAGCCCGATGCCGGAAACGGCCTCGGGCTTTTTTGTCTTTAATCGCATTGATTATGGCGTTTCTGCCCGCGTTTATTTTCACTCAGCAGCCATCAATGCTGGCCTGTCTTCAAACTGTTCCCGTACACTTCCGATCTGTGCCGGTTATTACGCATCTGTATTTTCAAAAATAATAAATCACCGGTCTTTTCGAGGCTGTGTCATGACCAATCTCTTGCTCTACCAGCGTATCGCTCAGCAGTTGGCCGAAGACATCCGCCGTGGTGTGTATCAGCCCGGCGAGCGTGTGCCGTCCGTTCGCAAAATGAGTTCGCAGCTCAACGTCAGCCATGCGACTGTATTGCAGGCTTACGCGAACCTTGAAGACCAGGGGCTGATCCGGGCGCGTCCTCAATCCGGCTACTACGTCCATCAAACGCCCGCGCTGACAGCGTCCACCCCGGATATCGCGCGGGTCGAGCGGCCCGGCCTGGTCACACGCAGCAGCATTATCCAGCAAGTGCTCGAAGAGTCGCGCCGCGAAGGCGTATTCGCCCTAGGGGCTGCCGTGCCTCATGTGGATTACTTGCCGGTGCGCGCGCTGCATCAGCAGCTGGCCAAGGTCACGCGTTTTCACAGCCCACGGGCCTTCAGTTACATGTTCAGCCCTGGCTTCGAACCCTTGCGCAGGCAGGTCGCGATCCGCATGCGCGACGCCGGTGTAGTGGTCGACCCGTCAGAAGTGGTCATCACTCACGGCTGCGTGGATGCGCTGCAGATGGCCCTGCGGGTGCTGACCCGGCCCGGCGATCTGATAGCCGCCGAATCACCGGCTTATTACGGGTTGCTGCAACTTGCCGACCTGCTGGGTTTGAAAGTCATCGAAATTCCCAGTGATCCGGCCACCGGCATCAGTCTTGAAGCCTTGCAACTGGCGGCCAATCAATGGTCCATCAAGGCCCTGGTGCTGACCTCACGGCTGAGCAATCCACTGGGCGGCACCATGCCCGAGGAGCGGCAGAAAAACCTGCTGCGGCTGACCTCGGATTTCGATATCCAGGTGGTTGAAGACGACGTCTACGGCGAGTTGATGTTCGAAGTAGGGCGGACCAAGGCGCTCAAGTCCTTCGACCGGCTGGGGAGGGTGATTTACTGCTCAAGCTTCTCCAAGACCTTGTCACCGGGTGTGCGCATCGGCTGGATGATAGCCGGCAAATACCAGGCGGAAATTCAGCGCCTGCAGACCTTCAGTACTCACTCTGCGTGCAGTGTCACGCAAATGGCCGTCGCCGCGTACCTCGAAAACGGCGGCTATGATCGGCACCTGCGCTTCATTCGGCTCGAATATCGCAAGAACCTCAGTGCGTATCAGCTGGCGGTGCAGCAGTTCTTTCCCGAAGGCACGCAGATGAGCCGTCCCGCAGGGGGCTTTATCCTCTGGGTCAGTCTGCCGGGCAGGGTCAATACCCAGGAATTGCACGTGCGTGCGCTCGAGCAGGGCATCAGCATTGCACCCGGGCTGATTTTCAGTAATACCGAGCAGTTCAATCACTGTATTCGTTTGAATTGCGGCATGAAATGGAACAAGGAAGCCGAGCGGGCATTGATGACATTGGGGATTCTGGCCAAGCAGTTATGTCAGGAAGCTGTCTAGGCTTATTGATTGGCAAAGATATTTGTCAATTCTTCGGAACTCTTGTCTTGTCAGGTTGGCCTCAAAAGGACAGCATGTGTTTCTTTCCGGCTTTTTGCCACTGTCTTGCCTGACTTTTTGCCTATGAATGTTTTTCGCTGTCTCGGATTGCTTGTCGTCGTACTTCTGAGTGGTTGTGACGCTCCGGATACCTCTGTGCCCAAACCCAAGACCGAGGCGGTCATCACCGCGCCGGTATCGCCCGAGGTGCATCTGAAGACCGAGGCACCTGCGGAGGCAGCCGCCACCGATGCCAGGCAAATCAAGGCGCCGGACACCATGCATCAGCTGATGCCGGGGGTGCCAGTCGTGCCTGTGGTGGTCGGAAAGGAAAAGTCAGAACCTGCAGCACCCCAAAGCGCCAAATCGGCGGCGTCCGAAAAAGCGTCTTCCAAGGTCGCGGCAGCCAAGGCGCCTGCGAGCAAGCGCAAGAACGCCAAGGATGCCAAGACGGCCAGCGTCAAGGATGTGCGAATCAAATCGCCCAAGCTGGACCTGAGCCTGCCTCCCGAACTGGTCAAGGAACTCGACCCGCCTGCCAAGGTGATTACCAGCAAGCGCAAGCCGATATTGCCGCAGATGTTCAGCGACAAGGGCGACTCTGCGAACCCTGGTCCGTTCGAGCTCGAAGGGCGATTGCTGACCAACGAAATGCAATTGCAGATGCGCAACGAAAACCGTCGCGA
Organism: Pseudomonas sp. MWU16-30316; assembly: GCF_020515645.1. NCBI lineage: Bacteria > Pseudomonadati > Pseudomonadota > Gammaproteobacteria > Pseudomonadales > Pseudomonadaceae > Pseudomonas > Pseudomonas sp. MWU16-30316. The sequence continues at coordinate 58,776 of NZ_JAIZAZ010000003.1, forward strand.
CGTGGAAGGCGCTGCGCTGGACTTCAAATTCAAGCAGTAAGCCCTGCCTGTCGTCCGATACAGCGTTTTCAAACAGACGTTTTGACGGTTAATATCCTTCCTCTTTTTCAATTTTCACAAAAGGGTGTCTGGTCATGGACTGCCGTTCCGGTTGTGGAGCGTGCTGCATAGCGCCTTCCATAACGTCTCCCATACCCGGTATGCCCGACGGAAAGCCTGCAGGCGAGCGTTGTCTGCACCTGTCGGTCGAGTTTTTGTGCGCCTTGTTTGGCAGGGCTGAGCGGCCCGCCGTATGCAGTCAGTTCAAGGCGGCAGAGGATGTCTGCGGTGTCGACCAGGCGGATGCCATTCGCCTGATCGGTTGGTGGGAAAAAGCCACTGCGGTGGCCTGAAAAAGTGTTTTCGAGCACAAATGCTTCTTCGGAACTTCAAAACAAGGAATAAAACAATGGGTCCGCTGTATCGCATGGCTGTTGCTTGTGGTTTGACTGTAATGCTTGCCGGAACGGCGCAGGCTGAAGAGTGGAAAGAGGTCAAGAATCAGGAGGGCATCAAGGTTTCGTTGAGCGACGTGCCCGGGTCTGATTACAAGGCTTATCAGGGTATAGCGCTGATCAATGCCAGCGTGAGCAAGTTGCGCGCGCTTCAGGAGGATGTCACGGGCGCCTGCGCCTGGATTCATGAGTGCAAGTTGCAGAAAGTGCTCAAGCACGAAGGCAACAAGACCTGGACCTACAGCCAGTTCAACACTCCCTGGCCAGTGACGCCCCGCGATTCCGTGCTGTTGATCACCACTCAGGAAGGCCCTGACGGGAGTGTTACCCGTAATCTTGAAGAGCAGCCTTCGTACATCCCCGAAGAGAAGGGCTATGTGCGCGTAACCGAGGTCAAGGGCTTCTGGAAAATGGTGCCCAAAGGGCCGAACCAGACTGAAGTGACCTATCAGGTTCATACCGAGCCGGGTGGCAGTGTGCCTTCGATGCTGGCCAACAAGTTCGTTGTCGATGCGCCGTTCAACACCTTGAAAGCCCTCAGGGAGCGTGCTGCGCAAACCCCATGATGTGCATCGGATAACGCGCACAAAAAAGGGCTGCCAATGGCAGCCCTTTTTTTGCGTGTGGCGCTTACTTGCGGTCTTGCAGGGCGACGATGTCGCGTTGCACGTTGCCGGTGTACAGCTGGCGAGGGCGACCGATCTTGTAGGGGCTGGAGAGCATTTCCTTCCAGTGCGAGATCCAGCCGACAGTCCGCGCCAGGGCGAAGATCACGGTGAACATGCTGGTCGGAATGCCGATGGCCTTGAGGATAATGCCCGAGTAGAAGTCGACGTTCGGGTACAGCGAGCGCTCGATGAAGTACGGGTCGGTCAGGGCGATCTCTTCGAGGCGCATGGCCAGTTCGAGTTGAGGATCGTTGGTGATGCCCAGCTCTTTCAGCACTTCGTCGCAGGTCTGCTTCATTACGGTGGCGCGCGGGTCACGGTTCTTGTACACGCGGTGACCGAAGCCCATGAGCTTGAACGGATCGTTCTTGTCCTTGGCCTTGGCAATGAACGTGTCGATGTTCGACACGTCGCCGATTTCATCGAGCATGGTCAGTACCGCTTCGTTGGCTCCGCCGTGGGCAGGGCCCCAGAGCGCTGCGATACCGGCTGCGATACAGGCGAACGGGTTGGCACCCGAAGAGCCCGCCATGCGTACGGTGGAGGTCGACGCGTTCTGCTCGTGATCGGCGTGGAGGATGAAGATCTTGTCCATCGCCTTGGCCAGCACCGGGCTGATCGGTTTGATCTCGCACGGGGTGTTGAACATCATGTGCAGGAAGTTTTCCGCGTAGCTGAGGTCGTTGCGCGGGTACATCATGGGTTGACCCATGGAGTACTTGTAGACCATCGCTGCCAAGGTCGGCATCTTGGCGACCAGACGGACTGCGGAAATCTCGCGGTGCTGCGGGTTATTGATGTCCAGCGAGTCGTGGTAGAACGCCGACAGGGCGCCGACTACGCCACACATGACGGCCATCGGGTGGGCGTCACGGCGGAAACCGTTGAAGAAGGTCTTGAGTTGTTCGTGAACCATCGTGTGGTTCTTGACCACGGCCACGAACTGGGCTTTCTGCTCGGCGGTGGGCAGTTCACCGTTGAGCAGCAGGTAGCAGGTCTCGAGGTAGTCGGACTGCTCGGCCAGTTGTTCGATCGGGTAGCCGCGGTGTAGCAGAATGCCATTATCACCATCGATGTAGGTGATCTTCGAATCGCAAGAGGCCGTGGACATGAAACCAGGGTCAAATGTGAAGCGGCCGGTGGCGGTCAGGCCGCGTACGTCGATCACGTCCGGACCCACTGTACCGGTCAGAATTGGCAGCTCGACGGGGGCAGCGCCCTCGATGATCAACTGCGCTTTTTTGTCAGCCATGTGGCCTCCTATTTATGCTTCAAATCATCAGACAGGCCCCCCACGCAGGGCCCGCATCACTATAGTGAGATAAATTCTAAAGTCAATTTGCCTAAAGTCGTGTTCCGCAAGGGCTCGACCGTGGATTTTTCAGACGGTTTACTGCCATTTACGCCTTTTGTCGCGGCAACGCAATCCGCTATTGGCGGTACGTCTGCGCGTTGTCATTAGTAACCTAACTGTCTATACTCGGCGTCCGACCGCCAGAGGCTTTTGGCCTGTTTCAAGGGGGTCGTCACTTCCTGGGTGGTGGGTACCTGACCAGTGCACTTCCCAACAACTTGCCCTGATTGTTAGGGGCTCTTCAGTGTGAAAAAAAGCCGTGAATAGCCAACGACCTGTAAATCTAGACCTAAGGACCATCAAGCTCCCAGTCACCGCTTACACGTCCATCCTTCACCGCATCTCCGGTGTCATCCTCTTTGTCGGTATTGCAATCATGCTGTATGCAATGGACAAGTCGCTGGCCTCCGAAGAGGGATTTGGTGAAGTCAAGGCGTATATGACCAGTCCGCTGGCCAAGCTGATCATCTGGGGACTTCTGTCTGCCCTGCTGTACCACCTGGTGGCCGGTATTCGTCACCTCATCATGGACTCGGGGGTAGGCGAGACGCTTGAAGGCGGAAAGCTGGGCTCCAAAATCGTTATCGCGGTTTCCGTGATTCTGATTCTTCTGGCGGGAGTATGGATATGGTAACCAACGTCACCAACCTGTCGCGTTCGGGCCTCTATGACTGGATGGCTCAGCGTGTCTCCGCAGTCGTGCTCGCGGCTTATTTCATTTTCCTGATCGGTTACATGGTCTTTCACCCGGGTCTGAGCTACGCCCAATGGCATGGTCTGTTCGCTCACAACGGAATGCGTATCTTCAGTCTCCTGGCCCTCGTTGCCCTTGGCGCTCACGCCTGGGTCGGCATGTGGACCATCGCGACCGACTACCTGACGCCGATGGCGCTGGGCAAGTCCGCAACTGCAGTACGTTTCCTGTTCCAGGCGGTATGCGGCGTTCTGATGTTCGCCTACTTCGTCTGGGGCGTGCAGATTCTTTGGGGTATCTGATCCATGGCTAACATTAATGCGCTTTCTTTCGACGCCATCATCATTGGTGGTGGCGGTGCCGGCATGCGCGCTGCGCTGCAGCTCGCCCAGGGCGGTCACAAGACTGCCGTGGTCACCAAGGTTTTCCCGACCCGCTCGCACACCGTATCCGCGCAGGGTGGCATCACCTGTGCAATCGCCTCCGCCGATCCGAACGATGACTGGCGCTGGCACATGTACGATACCGTCAAGGGCTCCGACTACATCGGTGACCAGGACGCTATCGAATACATGTGTTCCGTAGGTCCGGAAGCGGTCTTCGAGCTCGAGCACATGGGCCTGCCGTTCTCCCGTACCGAGCAGGGCCGTATCTACCAGCGTCCGTTCGGTGGCCAGTCCAAGGACTTCGGCAAGGGCGGGCAGGCTGCCCGTACCTGCGCTGCCGCCGACCGTACCGGTCACGCACTGCTGCACACCCTGTATCAGGCCAACCTGAAGGCAGGCACTGTATTCCTCAACGAATACTATGCAGTGGATCTGGTAAAGAACAACGACGGCGCCTTTGTCGGCATCATCGCAATCTGCATCGAGACAGGCGAAACCTCGTACATCCGCGCCAATGCAACCGTGCTGGCGACTGGCGGTGCAGGCCGTATCTACTCGTCGACCACCAATGCCCTGATCAATACCGGTGACGGTATCGGCATGGCGCTGCGTGCCGGTGTACCTGTTCAGGACATCGAAATGTGGCAGTTCCACCCGACCGGTATTGCCGGTGCAGGTGTACTGGTCACCGAAGGTTGCCGCGGTGAAGGCGGTTACCTGATCAACAAGCACGGTGAGCGTTTCATGGAGCGTTATGCTCCGAACGCCAAGGACCTTGCCGGTCGTGACGTTGTGGCACGTTCCATGGTCAAGGAAATCATTGCCGGTAACGGCTGTGGTCCCGATGGCGATCACGTGATGCTCAAGCTCGATCACCTTGGCGAAGAAGTGCTGCACAGCCGTCTGCCAGGGATCATGGAGCTGTCCAAGACCTTTGCTCACGTCGATCCTGCGACCGCTCCGATCCCTGTCGTACCAACCTGCCACTATATGATGGGCGGCGTTGCCACCAACATTCATGGTCAGGCGATCACTCAGGATGCGGCGGGCGTCGATCAGATCATTCCAGGTCTGTTCGCGGTAGGTGAAGTGGCTTGCGTATCGGTTCACGGCGCAAACCGTCTGGGCGGCAACTCGCTGCTCGATCTGGTGGTGTTCGGCCGCGCTGCGGGTATCCACCTCGAGCAGGCGCTGCGTGAAGGCGTCGATTATGCGCGCGCTTCCGAGTCCGACATCGATGCTGCCCTCGCGCGCCTTGCCGGCCTGAACGAACGCACCACCGGTGAAGACGTCGCGTCCCTGCGTAAAGAACTGCAGAGCTGCATGCAGAACTACTTCGGTGTATTCCGTACTGGCGAATACATGCAGAAGGGTATTGCCCAGCTGGCTGATCTGCGCGTGCGTATCGCCAACGTCAAGATCAACGACAAGAGCCAGGCGTTCAACACCGCCCGTATCGAAGCGCTTGAACTGCAAAACCTGCTGGAAGTTGCCGAAGCCACGGCGATTGCTGCAGAGCATCGTAAAGAGTCCCGCGGCGCTCACGCTCGCGAAGACTTCGAAGATCGCGACGACGAGAACTGGTTGTGCCACACCCTGTATTTCCCGGGTGACAAGCGCGTGACCAAGCGTGCCGTGAACTTCTCGCCGAAGACTGTTCCGACTTTTGAACCCAAGATTCGGACTTATTAAGGGGTGGCCGATATGTTGCAAGTCAGTGTTTATCGTTACAACCCTGAGCAGGACGCCGCGCCGTTCATGCAGGAGTTTCAGGTCGATACCGGTGGCAAGGACCTGATGGTGCTGGACGTGCTCGCCCTGGTCAAAGAACAGGATCAGGGGTTCTCTTATCGTCGCTCATGCCGTGAAGGCGTGTGCGGTTCCGACGGCATGAATATCAACGGCAAGAACGGCCTGGCCTGCATCACGCCGCTGTCGGCTGTCGTTGCCAAGAACAAGCTGATCGTACGTCCGCTGCCTGGTTTGCCGGTTATTCGTGACCTGGTCGTCGATATGAGCATCTTCTACAAGCAGTACGAGAAGGTGAAGCCGTTCCTGCAGAACGACACGCCGGCTCCGGCCATCGAACGTCTGCAAACACCGGAAGAGCGCGAAAAGCTCGATGGTCTGTACGAGTGCATCCTGTGCGCTTGCTGCTCGACTTCCTGCCCGTCCTTCTGGTGGAACCCCGACAAGTTCCTGGGTCCTGCTGCACTGCTGCAAGCCTACCGTTTCCTGGCTGACAGCCGTGATACCCGCACCAGTGAGCGTCTGGCTTCGCTTGATGATCCGTTCAGCGTATTCCGCTGCCGCGGCATCATGAACTGCGTCAACGTCTGTCCGAAGGGCCTTAACCCAACCAAGGCTATCGGTCACGTACGCAACATGCTGTTGCAGAACGGCGTCTGATTCATCGCTTTATCTGTTACACCGTTGTACTGAAGTGGCTACGGCGCAGGCTTCAACCGGCGCCGTAGTTTTAACCTGAGCAGTAGCTCGCAAAGCTGCGGCTCTTATTTTGAAGAAATGAGACCAGCAGGGGCATCCGGGCTGGTACCCGGACTATCTGCGTGATCCCTGGTGACTTGATACAGTCGCTGCACACGACTATTTCAGGATTGCTCTGGTGTCTTCGCCGGTGGTGTCCCCTTACCGAGGGTGACCAAGCATGCAAGAAAGCGTGATGCAGCGCATGTGGAACAGTGCCCACCTATCCGGTGGTAACGCTGCCTATGTGGAAGAGCTCTATGAGCTTTACCTGCACGACCCTAACGCTGTGCCAGAAGAATGGCGCACCTACTTTCAGAAGTTGCCAGCAGACGGCAGCTCTGCCACTGATGTATCGCACTCGACCATTCGCGATCATTTCGTGTTGCTGGCCAAAAACCAGCGCCGCGCTCAACCGGTGTCCGCCGGCAGTGTGAGCAGCGAACACGAGAAGAAGCAGGTTGAAGTGCTGCGACTGATCCAGGCATATCGGATGCGTGGCCACCAGGCTGCCCAACTCGATCCGCTGGGCCTGTGGCAGCGCCCTGCGCCTGCGGATCTTTCCATCAATCATTACGGCTTGACCAATGCCGATCTTGATACGACCTTCCGTGCCGGCGACCTGTTCATCGGCAAAGAGGAAGCGAGCCTACGCGAAATTCATGAAGCGTTGCAGCAGACATATTGTCGCACCATCGGTTCCGAGTTCACTCACATCGTGGATTCAGAGCAGCGCAACTGGTTCATGCAGCGTCTCGAGAGTGTTCGTGGCCGTCCGGTGTTCTCGGCTGACATTCAGAGCCACCTGCTCGAGCGTGTTACCGCAGCTGAAGGCCTCGAGAAATACCTGGGTACCAAATACCCGGGCACCAAGCGTTTCGGTCTGGAAGGCGGCGAAAGCCTGATTCCAATGCTGGACGAGCTGATTCAGCGTTCCGGGTCCTATGGCACCAAGGAAGTCGTGATCGGCATGGCCCACCGTGGCCGCCTCAACGTACTGGTGAACACCTTCGGCAAGAATCCTCGCGACCTGTTCGACGAGTTCGAAGGCAAGAAGAAAGTGGAACTGGGTTCCGGTGACGTCAAATACCACCAGGGCTTCTCTTCCAACGTCATGACCGCAGGCGGTGAGGTTCACCTCGCCATGGCCTTCAACCCGTCTCACCTGGAGATCGTGTCTCCGGTGGTCGAGGGGTCGGTGCGTGCGCGTCAGGATCGTCGCAACGATCCGAACGGCGACAAGGTTCTGCCGATTTCCCTCCACGGCGACGCGGCCTTTGCCGGCCAGGGCGTGGTCATGGAAACCTTCCAGATGTCGCAGACTCGCGGCTTCAAGACGGGCGGTACGATCCACATCGTCATCAACAACCAGGTGGGCTTCACCATCAGCAACCCGCTGGACTCGCGTTCTACCGAGTACGCCACCGACGTTGCCAAGATGATCCAGGCGCCGATCCTCCATGTGAATGGTGATGATCCGGAAGCCGTGATGTTCGTGACCCAGCTGGCCATCGATTACCGCATGCAGTTCAAGCGCGACATCGTGATCGATCTGGTCTGCTACCGTCGCCGTGGTCACAACGAAGCTGACGAGCCGAGCGGCACCCAGCCTTTGATGTATCAGCAGATCACCAAGCAGCGCACCACGCGCGAGCTGTATGCCGAGCATCTGATCAAGACCGGCGTTCTCGACGATGCCCGCGTTCAGGCCAAGGTCGACGACTACCGCAGCGCGCTGGACAACGGTCTGCACGTGGTGAAAAGTCTGGTCAAGGAGCCGAACAAGGAATTGTTCGTCGACTGGCGTCCATACCTGGGCCATGCCTGGACTGCGCGTCACGACACCCGCTTCGATCTCAAGACCCTGCAGGAACTGTCCGCCAAGCTCATGGAGCTGCCGGAAGGCTTCGTCGTGCAGCGTCAGGTTCAGAAAATCTACGAAGACCGCCAGAAGATGCAGGCCGGTGGCTTGCCGATCAACTGGGGTTACGCCGAAACCATGGCGTACGCCACACTGGCATTCGAAGGTCACCCGATCCGCATGACGGGGCAGGACATCGGTCGCGGTACGTTCTCGCACCGTCACGCCGTGCTGCACAACCAGAAAGACGCCGGGACCTATATCCCGCTGCAGAATCTGTACTCCGGTCAGCCACGTTTCGACCTGTACGACTCCTTCCTTTCGGAAGAGGCCGTACTGGCATTCGAATACGGTTATTCGACTACCCAGCCTGATGCGCTGGTTATCTGGGAAGCTCAGTTCGGCGACTTCGCCAACGGCGCTCAGGTGGTTGTCGACCAGTTCATCACCAGCGGCGAGCACAAGTGGGGCCGTCTGTGCGGTCTGACCATGCTGTTGCCTCATGGCTATGAAGGGCAGGGGCCAGAGCACTCGTCGGCCCGTCTGGAGCGTTACCTGCAATTGTGCGCCGAGCACAACATTCAGGTGTGCGTACCGACGACTCCGGCGCAGATCTATCACTTGTTGCGTCGTCAGGTCATCCGTCCGCTGCGCAAGCCGCTGATCGTGCTGACACCGAAGTCGCTGTTGCGTCACAAGCTGGCTGTTTCGACTCTGGAAGACTTGGCCGAAGGCTCGTTCCAGACCGTCATTCCGGAAATCGATACCCTCGATCCGGCCAAGGTCACGCGTCTGGTGCTGTGCAGCGGCAAGGTTTACTACGATCTCCTGGAAAAACGCCGTGCCGAAGGGCGTGAAGACATCGCCATCGTTCGCCTCGAGCAGCTGTATCCGTTCCCTGAAGATGATTTGATGGAAACCATCGCGCCTTATACCAACCTGCAGCATGTGGTCTGGTGTCAGGAAGAGCCGATGAACCAGGGTGCCTGGTACAGCAGCCAACACCATCTGCGTCGCAGCATGGGCAACCACAAACGTGAACTCGTTCTCGAGTACGCCGGTCGTGATGCTTCTGCCGCTCCAGCATGTGGTTACGCTTCGATGCACGCCGAGCAGCAGGAAAAACTGCTGCAAGATGCCTTCACTGTTTAACGCCTTCGAGCATTAGAAACCGAATTAAGGAATTACAGATAATGGCTATCGAGATCAAAGCCCCCTCTTTCCCGGAATCCGTTGCCGACGGCACCATTTCCACCTGGCACAAGCAGCCGGGCGATGCGGTAAAACGTGACGAGCTGCTGGTCGACATCGAGACCGACAAGGTCGTTCTCGAAGTACTGGCCGAAGCCGACGGCGTGCTGGTATCGATCGTGAAAGGCGAGGGCAGCACTGTCCTGTCCAACGAAGTGATTGCAACGCTGGACGCTGGTGCTACTGCTTCTGCTGCGCCAGCTGCCGCTGCGGCCGCGCCTGCCTCGGCTCCTGCTGCGGCTCCCGCTGCACCTGCCGGCGCTGGCGAAGAAGACCCGATTGCTGCGCCTGCTGCGCGTCAACTGGCTGAAGAAAACGGCATCAACCTGGCCAGCGTCAAGGGCACCGGTAAAGACGGCCGTATCACCAAGGAAGACGTGGTTGCTGCAGTTGAAGCGAAGAAATCCGCTCCGGCCGCTGCGCCTGCCGCCAAGCCTGCTGCCGCCGCGGCTCCTGTGGTCGCTGCTGGCGATCGCACCGAGAAGCGTGTGCCGATGACCCGCGTGCGTGCAACCGTTGCCAAGCGTCTGGTCGAAGCCCAGTCGAACATGGCGATGCTGACCACTTTCAACGAAGTCGACATGACCGAAGTCATGGCACTGCGTTCGAAGTACAAGGACCTGTTCGAGAAGTCGCACAATGGCGTACGCCTGGGCTTCATGTCGTTCTTCGTCAAGGCTGCCACTGAAGCGCTGAAGCGCTTCCCGGCCGTCAACGCGTCGATCGACGGTTCCGATATCGTTTACCACGGCTATGCTGACGTCGGTGTCGCGGTTTCCAGCGATCGCGGTCTGGTCGTACCGGTTCTGCGTAACGCAGAGCACATGAGCCTGGCTGAAATCGAAGGCGGCATCGCCACCTTCGGCAAGAAAGCCCGTGACGGTAAACTGTCCATCGACGAGATGACCGGCGGTACGTTCACTATCACCAATGGTGGTACTTTCGGTTCGATGATGTCGACGCCGATCGTCAACCCGCCACAGGCTGCAATTCTGGGCATGCACAACATTCTGCAGCGTCCGATGGCGGTCAATGGTCAGGTTGTGATTCGCCCGATGATGTATCTGGCGTTGTCGTATGATCACCGTTTGATCGACGGCAAGGAAGCGGTAACCTTCCTCGTGACCATCAAGAACCTGCTGGAAGATCCGGCTCGTCTGCTGCTGGATATTTGATGACGCAGCCCCGGGCTGCACACGACAGGCTGCGCAAGAGCGCAGTCTGTCGCACAGCCCGGGTCTTGCAGATTACATCTAATGAACAGGTTGCAACGCTCGTCTGTAAAGCATCACAGACCTGCCTGCAGCTTGCAGGTTAAAGCTCGCAGCTATAGAGGAATTCTTTTTTATGTCCCAGAAATTCGACGTGGTAGTGATTGGCGCAGGCCCTGGCGGTTATGTTGCCGCCATCAAGGCTGCGCAACTTGGTCTCAAGACTGCCTGCATCGAGAAGTATCAGGACAAGGAGGGCAAACTGGCCCTCGGCGGTACCTGCCTGAACGTGGGTTGCATTCCTTCCAAGGCACTGCTCGACAGCTCCTGGAAATTCTATGAAGCCAAGAACGGCTTCAGCGTGCATGGCATCTCGACCTCTGAACTGAACATCGACGTCCCAGCGATGATCGGCCGCAAGTCGACCATCGTCAAAGGCCTGACCGGCGGCGTTGCCAGCCTGTTCAAAGCCAACGGCGTGACCACGTTGCAGGGCCACGGCAAACTGCTGGCCGGCAAGAAAGTTGAACTGACCGCAGCCGATGGCACTGTCGAAATCATTGAAGCGGATCATGTGATCCTGGCTTCGGGTTCGCGTCCTATCGACATTCCGCCAGCGCCTGTTGACCAGAAAGTCATCGTCGATTCGACTGGTGCTCTTGAATTCCAACAGGTTCCACAGCGTCTGGGCGTGATCGGCGCTGGCGTGATCGGTCTGGAACTGGGTTCTGTCTGGGCTCGCCTGGGTGCCCAGGTTACCGTTCTGGAAGCGCTGGAGAAGTTCATCCCGGCAGCCGACGAAGCGGTTTCCAAGGAAGCGCTGAAAACCTTCAACAAGCAGGGCCTGGACATCAAGCTGGGCGCTCGCGTGACCGGTTCCAAGGTCGAAGGCGAGCAGGTTGTGGTCAGCTACACCGACGCTGCCGGCGAACAGTCGATCACCTTCGACCGTCTGATCGTTGCCGTGGGCCGTCGTCCGGTTACCACTGATCTGCTGGCTTCGGACAGCGGCGTCGATCTGGACGAGCGCGGTTTCATCTACGTTGATGACTACTGCACCACCAGCGTTCCGGGCGTATACGCCATTGGTGACGTGGTTCGCGGCCTGATGCTGGCGCACAAGGCCTCGGAAGAGGGCATCATGGTTGTCGAGCGCATCAAGGGCCACAAGGCCCAGATGAACTACAACCTGATCCCGTCGGTTATCTATACCCACCCGGAAATCGCCTGGGTCGGCAAGACCGAGCAGACGCTCAAGGCCGAAGGCGTTGAAGTCAACGTCGGTACGTTCCCGTTCGCAGCCAGCGGCCGTGCCATGGCAGCCAATGACACCGGCGGTTTCGTCAAGATCATTGCCGACGCCAAGACCGATCGCGTACTGGGTGTTCACGTTATTGGCCCGAGCGCTGCAGAACTGGTACAGCAGGGCGCAATCGCGATGGAATTCGGCAGCAGCGCAGAGGACATCGGCATGATGGTCTTTTCGCACCCGACCCTGTCCGAAGCGCTGCATGAAGCTGCACTGGCTGTGAATGGCGGCGCCATCCATATCCAGAATCGCAAGAAACGCTAAGACAACAAGAGAAACCACGGCGCAGTGCCCGTCGTTGGCCTTGCAAGCAGGGCTTACCGCGGAATCTGCGCCGGACTCGACCTCTCAGGCGGCTTCACGAGTGTCCCACGGCACTTGCGGAGTCCACCCGGAGTAGCGGTCACAGGTGGTGCGGCACGCCGACGTGCAGCACCGAATGCGCAGTACCTAAACGAAGACGGTAATAAGCATGAATCTTCACGAGTATCAGGGTAAGCAGCTGTTCGCTGAGTACGGCCTGCCAGTATCCAAGGGTTACGCGGTAGACACCCCGGAAGCAGCAGCAGAAGCCTGCGACAAGATCGGCGGGACCGAGTGGGTCGTCAAAGCCCAGGTTCACGCAGGTGGTCGCGGTAAAGCGGGCGGCGTAAAGCTGGTTCGCAGCAAGGAAGACGCTGCAGCGTTCGCTCAACAGTGGTTGGGCAAGCGCCTGGTGACTTACCAGACTGACGCCAACGGTCAGCCAGTGACCAAGATCCTGGTCGAGTCCTGCACCGACATCGCCAAAGAGCTGTATCTGGGCGCTGTGGTCGATCGTTCCAGCCGTCGTATCGTGTTCATGGCTTCCACCGAAGGTGGCGTGGACATCGAGAAGATCGCGCACGACACTCCTGAAAAGATTCTCAAGGCCACCATCGATCCACTGGTTGGCGCTCAGCCGTTCCAGGGTCGCGATCTGGCATTCCAGCTGGGTCTGGAAGGCAAGCAGGTCACTCAGTTCGCCAAGATCTTCACCGGTCTGGCCAAGCTGTTCCAGGACCATGACCTGGCACTGCTGGAAGTGAACCCGCTGGTGATCAAGGCTGACGGCGATCTGCACTGCCTGGACGCCAAGATCAACATCGACGCCAACGCCATGTACCGTCAGCCAAAGCTGAAGGGCTTCCACGATCCTTCGCAGGACGATCCTCGCGAAGCTCACGCCGCCAAGTTCGAACTGAACTACGTTGCGCTGGAAGGCAACATCGGCTGCATGGTCAACGGTGCCGGTCTGGCCATGGGTACCATGGACATCGTCAACCTGCATGGCGGCAAGCCTGCAAACTTCCTTGACGTTGGCGGCGGTGCCACCAAGGAACGTGTTACCGAAGCGTTCAAGATCATTCTGTCCGACGCCAACGTCGCTGCAGTTCTGGTCAACATCTTCGGCGGTATCGTTCGTTGCGACATGATTGCCGAAGGCATCATCGGCGCAGTGAAAGAAGTCGGCGTTAAAATCCCGGTTGTTGTTCGCCTTGAAGGCAACAACGCTGAGCTGGGCGCTAAAGTACTGGCAGAAAGCGGTTTGAACATCATCGCGGCTACCAGCCTGACCGACGCTGCTCAACAAGTTGTCAAAGCCGCGGAGGGCAAGTAATGAGCGTCCTGATCAATAAAGACACCAAGGTTATCTGCCAGGGTTTCACTGGTTCGCAAGGTACCTTCCACTCCGAGCAAGCCATTGCCTACGGCACCAAGATGGTTGGCGGCGTGACACCAGGCAAGGGCGGCACCACGCACCTGAACCTGCCAGTGTTCAACACTGTGAAAGAAGCGGTAGACACCACTGGCGCAACCGCCAGCGTCATCTACGTTCCGGCTCCTTTCTGCAAGGATTCCATCCTTGAAGCAGCGTTCGGCGGCATCAAGCTGATCGTGTGCATCACCGAAGGCATCCCGACCATCGACATGCTGGAAGCCAAGGTCAAGTGCGACGAGCTGGGTGTGGTCCTGATCGGCCCTAACTGCCCAGGCGTCATCACTCCGGGCGAGTGCAAGATCGGTATCATGCCAGGTCATATTCACTTGCCAGGCAAGGTAGGCATCGTGTCGCGCTCCGGCACCCTGACTTACGAAGCTGTGAAGCAGACCACTGACGCCGGTTTCGGCCAGTCCACCTGCGTCGGTATCGGCGGTGACCCGATCCCGGGCTCGAACTTCATCGACATCCTGAAGCTGTTCCAGGAAGACCCGAAGACCGAAGCGATCGTCATGATCGGCGAGATCGGCGGTTCGGCTGAAGAAGAAGCCGCTGCCTACATCAAGGCGCACGTGACCAAGCCGGTTGTTTCCTACATCGCTGGTGTGACTGCTCCTCCGGGCAAGCGCATGGGCCATGCCGGTGCAATCATCTCGGGTGGTAAAGGTACTGCAGACGAGAAGTTCGCTGCACTGCAGGACGCTGGCGTGAAAACCGTGCGCTCCCTGGCAGACATCGGCAAGGCCCTGGCCGAGCTGACCGGTTGGCCGACCAAGTAAGCCTCGCTTGCTTTTCGGGTAATCGACAAAAGCCACCTTCGGGTGGCTTTTGTTTGGGCCGCTGAAAAACGCAGCGGTGCGTCCTTGTGCTGCTTGCGTCTATCGATTGTTATTCATCTGCCATTCCTGACAGGTCAATTCCCATATCTGTTCCTGAGTGGTCCCGCAAACAAACTGTGCTTCCTGAACGGTCACAAGGCGCATGCCTTCGCGCCGCGACAGGCGGCACGACGCTTCATTAAGGGGCGCAGGACCAGGCGTGGCGAATACAGGGTCGGCGTGGGTATCGCACTCGGATGGGTGATGTCAGGCATGGAAATAAGCTGCCGGGTATAGAGAGGAGGCCCAATCTATCTGTCAGGAAACGGTTGGTCTGTCAGGCATTTCTCGTTTTACAGCGGCTTTTGCAGCTGCCAGTTCAGGGTGCGTTGTCGGGTGACTCGCCCTGAGACAGTGCATTTTCGAGCGAAGTTGGCTACCCTGTCCGCCGTTTTTGCGTTGCCCTCACGAGGGGCGTTTCGCAAGGTACTGCCACGTCTTACGCCGACGGGCTGCGTCTGCCCCATTCATGGGTGACGTCCCATCCCTTTTTCGATTCCGTGTGGTCCCTCGTAATGAAAGTGTTGAAAGGCCAGGACATCCTGGCACTCGGTTTTATGACATTTGCCCTGTTCGTCGGGGCTGGCAACATCATCTTTCCCCCTATAGTTGGCCTGCAAGCCGGGCCGCATGTGTGGATGGCAGCGCTGGGCTTTCTGGTCACTGCGGTTGGCTTGCCGGTCATTACCGTGATTGCTCTGGCCAGGGTCGGCGGCGCGATGGATGCCCTGAGCAGTCCGATTGGCAAGATCGCTGGCGGGGCGCTCGCTGCCGTCTGCTATCTGGCGGTCGGTCCGCTGTTCGCCACGCCACGTACCGCCACGGTATCGTTCGAAGTCGGCCTGGCACCTCTGACCGGCGACACCCCGATGGCATTGTTTCTCTACAGCCTGGTGTATTTTCTGGTGGTGTTCTGGGTTTCGCTGTACCCGGGGCGCTTGCTCGATACCGTCGGACGCTTTCTGGCGCCGCTGAAGATCATTGCGCTGGCGGTTCTGGGCATTGCGGCATTCGCCTTGCCGGCGGGCGGAATAGGGGAGGCGGAGCCCGCGTACGCCGCAGCACCGTTTTCCCAGGGGTTCATCAATGGTTACCTGACCATGGATACGCTGGGGGCGCTGGTCTTCGGTATCGTTATCGTCAATGCGATCCGCTCTCGCGGTGTCGAATCGCCCCGTCTGATCACTCGCTACGCGATCATTGCCGGGCTGATCGCCGGGGTGGGGTTGGCGCTGGTGTATGTCAGTCTGTTTCGCCTTGGTTCCGGCAGCCACGCCGTGGCGGCCGGTGCGAGCAATGGCGCAGCGGTTCTGCATGCCTACGTGCAACACACCTTCGGTTCGCTGGGCAGCGGGTTCCTTGCCGTGCTGATTTCCCTGGCGTGTCTGGTCACTGCAGTAGGCCTGACCTGTGCCTGCGCCGAATACTTTGCCAAGGTGCTGCCGCTGTCCTACAGAACGCTGGTGATTATCCTCGCCGTGTTCTCGCTGCTGGTGTCCAATCTCGGGTTGACCAAACTGATCCAGTTTTCGATTCCGGTGCTCACGGCGATTTATCCGCCGTGCATCGTTCTGGTCGCGCTGAGCTTCTGCAAGGAACTCTGGCAGAGCCAGGGACGCGTAGTGGCACCTGTGATGCTGGTTTCGCTGGTGTTTGGCCTGATCGATGCGCTGAAGGGCGCCGGTTTCGCCGACGCGCTGCCCGATGTTCTGAGCCATCTGCCGCTGGGTGATCAGGGGCTCGCGTGGCTGGTGCCTGCTGTTGTCACGCTGGTGGTCGCGGTGGTGGTCGACAGGGCCATGGGCAAGCGTAGCGAGGCGCTGGCTTGAAGGCCGTGCGTTAGACGATTGCGCAGGAAAAACCGTGTTGCATGAAAAGGCCCGCTATAAGCGGGCCTTTTTAGTTCTGCGAGCGTATCAGCCTTACTTGGTGGCTGGTGCTGCTTCTGGCGCCTTGTCGGCGTTTTCATTGACGCGCTGCTGAGCGGCTTCAGCGTTCTTCTGAGCGGCTTCCTGGCTTTCCTTGGCCGCGTCATTCACTTTTTCCTGAGCCTTTTCCATCGACTCCTGGGACTGCTGAGCTGCCTTGTTGGCATCTTGCTGAGTGTTTTCGGACTTTTTGTCACAGGCGGCAAGGCCCAGGGTGGCAGAAAGCATCAAGGCATAGGCTAAAGATTTACGCATGGGGTGTTTCTCCTTATTAAGTATTCACGAGCCTAAGAGCCTGCCCCCGCGAGTTAAGTTCCACCCGTGACGACAATAATGGGGAGCGCTGTTGCACGGCCGTTACACACTGATGAAACCGGGCCGATCATGAGCCTTTCCGGTGAGCGCCGAGCAAGCCGGTTCGCCTTGTGACCGGTACACGAAACAAGCTCCACGCATCATTGGCTCTTGAAATCCCCGACCCAGCCCCCACCTTGATGACTACCCGCTGTCACACAGGCTGCTGCCTGACCGTGACGGCTTATACCATCCAGATCGGAGTTTGATGATTATGAGTGTGGAAACTCAAAAGGAAACCCTGGGCTTCCAGACCGAGGTAAAGCAACTGCTGCACCTCATGATCCATTCGCTGTATTCCAACAAGGAAATTTTCCTTCGCGAATTGATCTCGAACGCGTCTGACGCGGTCGACAAATTGCGTTTTGAAGCGTTGTCCACGCCCGAGTTGCTGGAAGGCGGCGCGGAGCTGAAAATTCGTGTGAGCTTCGACAAGGACGCGAAGACCGTTACGCTTGAAGACAACGGCATCGGTATGAGCCGTGAAGACGTGATCACCCACCTGGGCACGATCGCCAAGTCCGGCACCGCTGATTTCATGAAAAACCTGTCGGGCGACCAGAAGAAGGACTCGCACCTGATCGGTCAGTTCGGCGTGGGCTTCTACTCGGCGTTCATCGTAGCCGATCAGGTCGAAGTGTTCAGCCGCCGTGCCGGCACGCCAGCGAGCGAAGGCGTGCACTGGTCCTCCAAGGGCGAAGGCGAGTTCGAAGTTGCCACCGTCGACAAGGCTGATCGTGGCACCCGCATTGTTCTGCACCTGAAAAACGGTGAAGAGGAATTCGCTGACGGCTACCGCCTGCGTAACATCATCAAGAAATACTCCGACCATATCGCCTTGCCGATCGAACTGCCCAAAGAGCAGGCTCCGGCAGCCGAAGGCGAGGAGGCGCCGGCGCTGGAGTGGGAAACCGTCAACCGCGCCAGCGCACTCTGGACCCGTCCGCGCACCGAGGTGAAGGACGAGGAGTATCAGGAGTTCTACAAGCATGTCGCGCACGACTACGAGAACCCGCTGAGCTGGAGCCATAACAAAGTCGAAGGCAAGCTGGAATACACCTCGCTGCTGTACGTGCCTGCGCGTGCGCCGTTCGATCTGTATCAGCGTGAAGCCCCGCGTGGCCTCAAGCTTTACGTCCAGCGCGTGTTCGTGATGGATCAGGCAGAGTCGTTCCTGCCGCTGTACATGCGCTTCGTCAAGGGCGTGGTCGACTCCAATGACCTGTCGCTGAACGTTTCCCGCGAAATCCTGCAGAAAGACCCTATCATCGACTCGATGAAGTCGGCGTTGACCAAGCGCGTGCTGGACATGCTGGAGAAGCTGGCGAAAAACGAGCCCGAGAAGTACAAGGGTTTCTGGAAAAACTTTGGTCAGGTCCTCAAGGAAGGTCCTGCAGAAGACTTCGCCAACAAGGAAAAAATTGCCGGTCTGCTGCGTTTCGCATCAACGTCCGACGACAGCGGCGAACAGAGCGTTTCTCTGGCCGAGTACCTGGCGCGTGCCAAGGAAGGTCAGGACAAGATTTACTACCTCACTGGCGAATCCTACGCACAGGTCAAGAACAGCCCGCACCTTGAGGTCTTCCGCAAGAAGGGCATCGAAGTGCTGCTGCTCACCGATCGTATCGACGAGTGGCTGATGAGCTACCTGAGCGACTTCGATGGCAAGGGCTTTGTGGATGTGGCGCGTGGTGACCTGGATCTGGGCAATCTTGACTCCGAAGAGGACAAGAAGGCTCAGGAAGAGATCGCCAAGGACAAGGAAGGTCTGATCGAGCGCCTGAAAGCCGCGCTGGGTGAGTCGGTGAGCGAAGTGCGGGTTTCCCATCGTCTGACCGATTCGCCTGCGATTCTGGCCATTGGCGAGCAGGATATGGGGCTGCAAATGCGTCAGATTCTGGAGGCCAGCGGGCAGAAGGTGCCAGACTCCAAGCCTATCTTCGAATTCAACCCGGCTCACCCGTTGATCGGCAAGCTTGATGCCGAACAGAGCGAAGACCGCTTCGGCGATCTGTCGCACATCCTGTTCGATCAGGCCGCGCTGGCCGCCGGTGACAGCCTCAAGGATCCGGCCGCTTACGTGCGCCGTCTGAACAAGTTGCTGGTAGAACTGTCGGTTTGATAGCCGGTTGACAAGAAACCCGCCTCGGCGGGTTTTTTGTTTCAGTTCCCGCGACACGTCTTTCATCTCTCCAACGATCAGGAGTCAGTAATGAGCAGCAATATCGAAATTCGTTCTGTGGTCTATCAGATTGATGGTCAGCCCTATGAAAGCCGTCTGGTGTACGACACCCATGCTACTGCTGCACAGCCAGGTCTGTTGATGGCGCCCAACTGGATGGGCGTCAGCAAGGGCGCCGAAGACATCGCCAAAGCGGTAGCAGCCGAGGGCTATGTCGTGTTGCTGGCTGACCTGTATGGTCAGCAGATTCGCCCCGGTAACAATGACGAGGCGGGCGCTGCCATGACGCCGCTCAAGAACGATCGCAGCCTGCTGCGCAAGCGTATGCAGGCAGGACTCGACCAGTTGTTGAGCCAGGGGGATGTGGCTCTGGACTCAAGCAGAATCGCAACCTTCGGCTTCTGCTTCGGCGGCTGCTGCTCTCTGGAGCTTGCGCGTACCGGTGCTGAACTGAAAGCCGCGATTTCCTTCCACGGCACGCTGGATACGCCTAACCCGGCTGACGCCAAAAACATCAAGGGCTCGGTGCTGGTCCTGCACGGTGCTTCTGACCCGTTGGTGCCGAAAGAGCAACTGCCGGCTTTCGAAGACGAGATGAATGCCGCAGGCGTGGACTGGCAGCTGTACAGCTACGGTGGTGCATTCCACTCCTTCACAGATCCGCACGCCAACGTGCCGGGCATGATGATGTACGACGCCAAAGTGTCGAACCGCGCGTTCAAGTCGATGCATGATTTGCTGAAAGAAGTGTTCGGCTGAATGAATACCTATCGCGCCTAGGGCGTGCCGGAGAACACTATCGTGCCCATGCTCCGCGTGGGCATACCGGAGAACACCAGCCACTTTTCCCCATTCACAAAAAAGGCGCCTCGAAAGGCGCCTTCTTTGTTTGTCGCAAAAGCGGTATTACTTGCCCGCCCAGCGCTTCAAGACCAGCGTGGCGTTGGTGCCGCCGAAGCCGAAGCTGTTGCTCATGACCAGATCGATCTTCGCATCTTCCTGGGTCTTGAGCAGGATAGGCATGTCGGCAACCACCGGGTCCAGCTCGTCGATGTTGGCCGAACCTGCGATGAAGTTGTTTTCCATCATCAACAGGCAGTAGATCGCTTCGTGGACACCTGCGGCGCCCAGCGAGTGGCCCGACAGGCTCTTGGTGGAGCTGATCGCCGGAGCGTTGGCGCCGAATACTTCGCGCACGCCTTCCATCTCCTTGGCGTCGCCGACCGGAGTCGAGGTGCCGTGGGTGTTGATGTAGTCAATGGCACCCGAATCGATGTCGCCCAGCGCCATCTTCATGCAACGAATGGCGCCTTCACCGCTTGGTGCGACCATGTCGTAGCCATCGGAGGTCGCGCCGTAGCCGACGATCTCTGCGTAGATCTTCGCGCCACGCGCCAGAGCGTGTTCGAGTTCTTCGACAACGACCATGCCGCCACCACCGGCAATGACGAAACCGTCACGCTTGGCGTCGTAGGCACGCGAGGCTTTTTCCGGCGTTTCGTTGTACTGGGTGGACAGTGCACCCATCGCGTCGAACAGGAACGACTGGCTCCAGTGCTCTTCTTCGCCGCCACCGGCAAAGACGATGTCCTGCTTGCCCAGCTGGATCTGCTCGACAGCGTTGCCGATGCAGTGTGCGCTGGTGGCGCAGGCGGACGAGATGGAGTAGTTCACACCCTTGATCTTGAACGGCGTGGCCAGGCAGGCCGAAACGGTGCTGCCCATGGTCCGCGTGACGCGGTACGGGCCGACGCGCTTGACGCCTTTCTCGCGCAGGGTGTCCAGCGCTTCCATCTGGTTCAGGGTCGAGGCGCCGCCGCTGCCGGCGATCAGGCCGGTGCGCACGTTGGAAACCTGCTCGTCGGTCAGGCCAGAATCGGTGATGGCGTCTTTCATCGCCAGGTAGGCATAGGCTGCCGCATGGCCGACGAAACGGAAGATCTTGCGATCGATCAGCTCTTCCAGGTTCAGGTCGATGGAGCCGGAAACCTGGCTGCGCAGACCCATTTCGGCATATTCCGGGTTGAAGCGGATGCCAGGGCGGTTAGCACGCAGGTTAGCGGTGACGGTGTCTTTGTCATTGCCCAAGCAGGAAACAATACCCAGACCAGTGATAACGACGCGGCGCATGCGAGTACCCTTAGAAATTTTCAGTGGAAGTGAACACGCCGACCCGGAGGCCTTCGGCGGTATAAATTTCGCGACCGTCGACACTGACCGAACCGTCGGCGATGGCCAGGTTCAGTTTGCCCTTCAGGACGCGCTTGATGTGGATGTTGTAAGTGACCTTCTTGGCGGTAGGCAGCACCTGACCGAAAAACTTCACTTCGCCTGAACCCAGGGCACGACCACGGCCGGGGTTGCCCTGCCAGCCAAGATAGAAACCGACCAACTGCCACATGGCGTCGAGGCCCAGGCATCCAGGCATGACCGGATCACCTTCGAAGTGGCAGGCAAAGAACCACAGGTCCGGATTGATATCCAGTTCGGCGACCAACTCACCCTTGCCGAACTTGCCGCCCTCATCACTGATGTGCGTGATGCGATCAACCATCAGCATGTTGGGGGCGGGCAGTTGCGCATTACCTGGGCCGAACAGCTCGCCACGACTGCAGCGCAGCAGGTCTTCCCGGGTAAAGGCGTGTTGTTTGGTCATGCGAGCTCCTCAATAATCTTGTGCGGCAGGTTGTGGCGCCACTGGCCCGAACGCCAGTTCTGGCGTGTTATTTTCGCCAGGACCCTGTCCGGCAGCCTACTCATAGACTGTTGCGTTGTAATGAAAGTCACAGCGCAGGTGAAATCAAGGTACACCTGTACACTGAATTTTGTCATTCAGCCGATTTTGCTGGCCGATCTGGATGCCAAGACTGCCGCAATTTAACATTTATCGCCAGTCACAGGTGCTTCAAAGGACAGCCAGCGCTGTAAAACCTGCTGTAAATCAGCATGTTTGAAGGGTTTGGGCAGGTAATCATCCATTCCTGCCTGCAAGCAGGCGTCCCGATCACCCTGTAACGCGTTGGCCGTCAGGGCAATGATTGGGATTCGCTCCAGCCCGGAAAGTTGCCTGATTCGACGGGTGGCCTCATAGCCATCCATGACCGGCAGTCGGCAATCCATGAGAATCAGCGCGTGGTTGCCTGCGCTTGCCTTCGCCACCGCTTCGGCACCGTCGACAGCGATGTCGACCTCGCACCCCAGATTACGCAACATGGCCTGCACCACCGTGCGGTTCACGGGGTTGTCTTCGACCAGCAGAATGCTGCGCTCCCGGCCATGTGCATCAAGTATCGACAGCGGCTTGGCAATATCCACCGAAGCGTCGCGCGAGACGGGCAGGGGGATCTGCAGTGTGAACAGCGAGCCCGAACCTTCCGCGCTTTCGGCGTGCAAGGTGCCGCCCATGCGTTCGGCCAGGGTCCGCGCAATCGGCAGCCCCAGCCCCGTGCCGCCGTAACGTCTGGAAATCGAGCTGTCGGCCTGCTTGAACGCATCGAACATCGATTCCAGTCGCTCGGCGTCGATACCGATGCCGCTGTCCTGAACCGCGCAGGTAAAGTGCAGCCGCTCATCGTCGAGCATTGCCCACCTGGCGTCGACGCAGACCTTGCCTTGCTCGGTGAATTTAAGCGCGTTGCCGATCAGGTTTACCAGAATCTGGCGAATGCGGGTCGGGTCGCCTATGACGTTTATCGCCTCAAGACCTGGCTGAATGTGCAGTTCCAACAGCAGCTTGCGTTGCGCGGCGCTGTGGTTGAAGGCGTGGGTCGAGGCGCTGACCAGTTCAGCCAGGTTGAACGGTATGCCTTCCATTTGCAGGGCATCGCGCTCGATGCGGGAAAAATCGAGGATGTCGTTGATGACCCGCAGCAGATGCTCGGTGGATTCGGTCGGCAGCGTTGCGTACTCGCTCTGCTCGTGGGTCATCTGCGTGGTTTCCAGCAACTGCAACATGCCCAGTACACCGTTCATGGGCGTACGCAGTTCGTGACTCATCATGGCCAGAAAATCCGATTTGGCTCGGTTGGCCTGTTCGGCTTCTTCCCGGGTCTGGATCAGTTGTGCCACCGAGCGTTGCTGCTCGAGGCTGGCGCGGTGCAGGTTCTCCGCCAGGTTGTTGATGTGCCGCGCCAGCGCACCCAGCTCGGCATCATCGCTGACCGGCATGGGTGTGTGGTAATCGCCCTGTTGAATCGCTTTGAGGGCTTCGCCCATAGCGCTGATGGGTCTGGACAGGCTCAAGGCCAGGCTGCGCGCCAGCAGAAAGGCGAACAGCAAGGCCACCATCGCCAGGACGCCAGCCTTGAGCAGGATCTCTTGCTGACGTCGGCTGAATGCTTCGCTGGACATACCTACCAGCACCCGGCCCAGATAACTCTGTGAAGCGCCCTGCGCGGGTTGGCTTTTCCCTGCGGCGGGGGTGCCTGGATTGCCATGAATGGTGGTGCGCTGCGGCTGAACGGGGGCCAGAAACACTTCCATCTGCCGGGTCTGCTGCTCGTTTTCGCGCGGCTGGTCTATGTAGATTACGGCGGTGTTGGAGCTGTCCTGAATTTCCACATAGCGAACGCTGGGCATGGACAAGGTGGCGCGCATCAACGCCTTGAGCCCTTCGATATCGCCCGAGGTCACGCCTGGCTCGACCGCAGTCGCCAGCTGATTGGCGATCAGTTGCCCGGTGTGATTGAGCTCCTGACGCAGGTCCTGAATACGCACGAACGTAAAAAAGCTGATCAACAGAGCTGTCAGCAACAGGGCAGGGCCAAGGCTGATGATCTGTGTGCGGGTATTGATGTCCCAATGCCGAAACTTCATCGACTGTGGGCCTCGCGCGCAACGCACTGCGGAGGTGGTTCGATTGATGCGTCCATGCCTGTTCGCCCGGTGGTCGCGAATCGCTCCGGCTGCACAAGGCAGGGCCGATTCGTGATGATTCATGCTGTGCGCGCATGTTAACCGAGATGGCGCGTGTTTCCAGCGAACTTGTTGATGGATGCCATCCTGCGTGCATAACAGATCAGCTTTGTCGCTGGCTGATAACGTGTTGCTCCGTATAATGACGGCATCGCCACTTGAATGGCTCTGGATGGATAGTTTTATGACCACACAGCAACCCGTCGCGGTGCTTGGCGGTGGCAGCTTCGGTACGGCCATTGCCAATCTGCTGGCCGAGAACGGCCATCAGGTTCGTCAGTGGATGCGCGATCCGGAGCAGGCTGAGGCCATTCGCGTCAATCGTGAAAACCCCCGTTACCTCAAGGGTATCAAGATTCGTCCTGAAGTCGAGCCGGTCACCGACCTGACGGCGGTGCTCGACGCCAGCGAACTGATCTTCGTCGCCTTGCCATCGAGTGCCTTGCGCTCGGTGCTGTCGCCTCACGTCGAGCGCCTCAATGGCAAGATGCTGGTGAGCCTGACCAAGGGAATTGAAGCGCAGAGCTTCAAGCTGATGAGTCAGATCCTCGAAGAGATCGTCCCGCAGGCGCGTATCGGCGTGTTGTCCGGGCCCAACCTGGCGCGGGAAATCGCGGAGCATGCGTTGACTGCAACAGTGGTTGCCAGTGAAGACGAAGCGCTGTGTCAGGCGGCTCAGGCTGCATTGCACGGGCGCACCTTTCGCGTCTATGCCAGCAATGACCGCTTTGGTGTCGAGCTGGGCGGGGCACTGAAGAACGTCTACGCGATTATTGCCGGGATGGCGGTGGCGCTGGACATGGGCGAAAACACCAAGAGCATGCTGATCACCCGGGCGCTGGCGGAAATGACCCGTTTTGCGGTCAGCCAGGGCGCCAACCCGATGACCTTTCTCGGCCTGGCCGGGGTGGGCGATCTCATCGTCACCTGCTCCTCGCCGAAAAGCCGCAACTATCAGGTCGGCTTTGCGCTGGGCCAGGGGTTGACGCTGGATGAAGCGGTCACCCGCCTGGGCGAGGTGGCCGAGGGCGTGAACACCCTCAAGGTGCTCAAGGTCAAGGCGCAGGAAGTGCAGGTCTACATGCCGTTGGTCGCCGGGCTGCATGCGATTCTTTTTGAAGGCCGTACGCTCAGCCAGGTCATCGAGGCACTGATGCGGGCCGAGCCCAAGACGGACGTCGATTTCATTTCGATTACCGGCTTTAATTGAATTCAGTCTGATCAGGAGAAGGTCTTGAACGAATCGAAAATCCAGCACAACGAATCGATCCTGCTGCGCATTCTGTGGATGCTGCTGTTTCTGGGTGTATGGCACGTCGCGCAAATCATTCTGGCGGGCGTGGTGCTGGTGCAATTGGTTTATCGCCTGATTTACGGCGCGCCGAATGGCGGCCTGATGAACTTCGGCGACAGCATCAGCCAGTACCTGGCGCAGATCGGTCGTTTCGGCACCTTTCATAGCGACCACAAACCCTGGCCTTTCGGCGACTGGCCAGCGCCGCGCGCGCCCGAAGGCGAGGCGGCCCATCATGTCCCGTCAGCGGCCCAGCCGGTGCGCGATGAGGAGCCAAGGCCATGAAGGTTTGGGTACTGCGTCATGGCGAAGCGCAGTCGCGGGCGCGCAGTGATGCCGAACGCGAGTTGACTGCACACGGACGTGAGGAAGTGCTGAAAAGTGCGCTGCACCTGACAGACAAGCCCGTGCAACGGATCATCGCAAGTCCCTACGTGCGAGCACAACAGACTGCCGAGCTGGTGCGTCAGTCGTTGGCATTCGATGACTCGATCGTCACCGCGCCCTGGCTTACACCCGACAGCAGCCCGCGTGAGGTGCTGGCGCAACTGGACAAGCTGGGTGTCGACGAAGTGCTGCTGGTCAGCCATCAGCCTCTGGTGGGCGAACTGATCGGGGTACTGGCGCACGGCAGCCCGCAGCAGGCCGAGTCGATGAGCACGGCCAGTCTTGCCGAGTTGGAAGGCGAGTTCTTAGTGGCAGGCGGGATGCGCCTCAACAGCGTCAGGCACGTCTGAACGGTCTGTGCGAGCAATGAATGACCGCCGCGAATGCGGCTCTTCCGGAAAAAGGATTTAGCATGAGCATATGGCGTCAGGCTCCCGATATCGAAGCCCTCATGGCGGCTCAAAAGAACACCATTGGCGAGGTGCTGGACATTCGCTTCGAGTCTTTCACCGATGATTCCCTTACGGCCAGCATGGTGGTCGATCAACGTACCCACCAGCCTTTCGGACTGCTGCACGGCGGCGCATCCGTGGTCCTGGCCGAGTCGCTGGGATCGATGGCCAGTTATCTGATAGTCGACCCGAGCAAGTACTTTTGCGTCGGGCTGGAGGTCAACGCCAACCATTTGCGCGGTGTGCGTGCCGGCCGTGTCACCGGTGTGGTCAGGCCCGTGCATATAGGCCGGACCACGCATGTGTGGGACATCCGTATCAGCAACGACGAAGGCAAGCCAAGCTGCATTTCGCGCTTGACGGTGGCCGTTGTACCGCATGGCAAAGAGCCTCCAGTCAATTGAGTGTTTTCAGCTATTACGGACGCATTCTCAGGTCCGGTTTGGCCGTTGTGAGAGGGTATCTTTTCTCTTAGTGTTTGAGTGTTCCCTGGAAGGAGCACTCATTCTCAGGAGGATTGATAATGACCGAAGAAAAGCCAGCCTCACCCGGAGAGAGCCCTGCGCCTGAACACACGGTTGCGTCTGAAACGCCTGCTTTGCCGGGCAGTTCACCGCCCTTTGGCGGAATACTCACCGGTCAACCGATATCTGCTGCAACTCCGCCTGCTGCCAAGGCTCCACCGCAACACGGTGAATTGAATCTGGAAAAGCGCTTGAAGGCGGTCTATGCGGATAACCTGATGGCCTCAGCCGAGTTCATGGCCTTGCGTGATGATGCCGACATGCTGTTCGACAAGCTGAAGGTCCAGTTTCCCGACAATGGTGCCCTCGCGCTGTTCCAGCCGTTGTCGGATGTCGCAGTACAAGCCATGCAGTTAGCCATCCTGGATTTCAGAAAGGCCAAGCCCTCTGCTGAGGCCAAGGCCCTTGCCAAACAGTCTTTTGGTTTTCAGGTCGCCTATATAAAGGCTTGCCTGGACCGTTTTACCCAAGCTTTATAGGCCTTCACGCCGCTCCGACCGCCGTATCGGGTAATCCTGATGGCCGGAGTGACACCTGCGATGGCGGTTCCAGTCATTGCCGATCTGCAAAGCAACTTGGCACAATCGTGACTCGCCCGCTCATGGAAGTATTGGCATGTCGCAACCCGTGTTCTTTGCTCACGCCAATGGCTTCCCTTCAGCGACGTACAACAAGCTGTTTTGCGCGCTGGCACCGGAGTATTCGGTGGCTCATCTTGAGCAACACGCCCATGATCCGCGTTTTCCGGTAGATGACAACTGGCTGAATCTGGTCGATGAGTTGCTCCACCATCTGCGTGAGCAGCCGGGCCCGGTGTGGGGGGTAGGGCACTCGCTCGGCGGCGTGTTGCACCTGCATGCCGCATTGCGCTGCCCGGAACTCTATCGGGGCGTGGTGATGCTGGACTCACCGGTCCTGGGGCTGGCTGATCAGTTAGTCATACGCGCTGCCAAGCGGCTGGGTTTTATCGACCGCATCACGCCAGCGGGTCGCACCCTGGGCCGGCGTGAGGCGTTTGACGATCTGCAGTCGGCACGCGCCTACTTCGCGGGCAAGACCCTGTTCAGCCGCTTCGATCCCGACTGCCTGACCGCCTACCTGCAACATGGTCTGCGCGAAGACGGCGGGCAGTGGCGTCTGCGTTTCGACCCGGCGACCGAGATCAGCATCTACCGCAGTATCCCGCACACCAGCCCAATGCCGTCACGGCAACTCAAGGTGCCGCTGGCCATGGTGCGCGGCAAACACAGCCGGGTGATCATGCCTCATCATGGTTATCTGGCCCGACGCATGCGCGAAGGCGAATACCTGTCCATGCCCGGAGGGCACATGTTTCCCCTTGAACGACCGGATGAAACCGCATTGCTGCTCAAGGCGCTGCTGGCTCGCTGGGACGCGCGCA
This sequence comes from Pseudomonas sp. MWU16-30316, assembly GCF_020515645.1. Classification (NCBI taxonomy): domain Bacteria; kingdom Pseudomonadati; phylum Pseudomonadota; class Gammaproteobacteria; order Pseudomonadales; family Pseudomonadaceae; genus Pseudomonas; species Pseudomonas sp. MWU16-30316. The sequence continues at coordinate 86,547 of NZ_JAIZAZ010000003.1, forward strand.
GCGCCTCAAGGGGGACGGCGTGACGTTTACCGTGGAGGAGGTGCGTTTCAATCTGGGCCATATCGAACTGGCGGCGCATCTTTACGGCCCCGAGGACGGCCAGCCGGTGATTGCCCTGCATGGCTGGCTCGACAACGCCAACAGCTTTGCCCGTCTGGCACCGCAACTGGAGGGCCTGCGCATTGTGGCGCTTGATCTGGCCGGGCATGGTCATTCAGAGCATCGGCCTGCCGGGGCGTCCTATGCGCTGGCCGACTATGTGTTTGATGTGCTGCAGGTCGCCGAGCAATTGGGCTGGCCGCGCTTCGCCCTGATGGGACATTCGCTGGGCGCGATCATTTCGGTATTGCTGGCCGGGTCGTTGCCGGAGCGCATCACGCGGCTGGCACTGATCGATGGTTTGATTCCCTTGACCAGTGACCCCGAATCCGCTGCCGAGCGCATGGGCTCGGCCATGCAGGCACAGCTCAGGCTGTCGGGCAAGAAAAAGCCGGTTTACGAAGATCTACAACGCGCTGTCCAGGCGCGAATGAAAGGCACCGTTCCGGTCAGTCGCGAGGCTGCAGAATTACTCGCGCAGCGCGGCCTGATGCCGGTACCCGGCGGCTATACCTGGCGCAGCGACAGTCGCCTGACCTTGCCGTCTGCGATACGTCTCACGCATCAGCAGGCAATGTCTTTCGTCAATGCTATCCGTTGCCCGACGCAACTGCTGGTCGCTGCGGGCGGTATGCTGGCGAAAAACCAGCTTGTGCTGTCCGGACTGCCTTTCGACGTCGTGCAGCTTGAAGGTGGCCATCATCTGCACCTGGATGACCAGCAGGGTGCGAGCGCTGTTGCACACTGTATCAATCGCTTCTTCGCTGCTTCTTGACTTGAGACCGGCAACTGCCGACGCTGGACGGGTTGAAACAGGAGTCAACCGTGATGGATCAATCCGCAGCCTCTGGTGACCGCCTCGCTGGCGATCTTTTATATTTTCACTCCCTGCTTGCCTGCCAATGAGAGCACTCATGCGTTTATCAAGTGTTCCCGTTGTTGCCTTGTGCATGTCTATGTTCAGCGCTGTGCTGTGCGCCGCCGATGTACCAGGCAGCAGCGATCTGCAGATCCTGCCGCGTCTGGCCGACACGGAAATCGTCGATTATCGTCCGGCTGCCGAGCTCGAACGGGTCTATCCCATGGGCTCGATCCGCAAGATCAGCGGCCAGTTGCGTTTCGACGGCCAGGTCAGTGCGCGTGGCAATCTGACGTCGGTCACCTATCAGTTACCTGCAGAGCGGACTTCCGACGACGCCTTCACCGCGGCTCGTGAAACCTTGCAGCAGCAGGGCGCCGAGCTGTTGTTCTGGTGCCAGGCGCGCGACTGCGGAGAAAGCAGCCTGTGGGCCAACGAAGTGTTCGGCAACGCCAAACTGTATGGCGCGGATGACCGCCAGGCTTACCTGTTGCTGCGTCTGGCAGAGCCGCGCAGCGACACGCTGGTAGCGCTTTACAGCATCACCCGTGGCAACCGCCGGGCCTACCTGCATGTCGAGCAGTTTGAATCCTCTGCGCCACTGGGCGAACTGCTGCCGACCTCGGCCACCTTGCTGCGCCAGCTGCGAAGCACCGGCAAGCTGGAACTGCCCCGTCTGAGCGGCGAACCACAGGATGCCTGGATTACCCTCGTTTCCCGCGCCCTCAATCAGGACAGCAGCCTGCGCGCCACGGTGTCCGGACCCAGTGCCGGCGCCTGGCTTGACGCCCTGATCGCCAAAGGTGTTCGCGCTGCCCGGCTCGAGGCGGGCGTCACTGAAGGCAAAGGGCTCAAGATCGAGGTTATCCGCTAGAACAGCGATGGCGGACGCGCAGGTTCGCCATTATGCTCGCTCCCTCCGATCCTTTTTAGTGGATAGCGCATGTTCAACAATGACCGTCTGTTGGTGCAGATTCTGCTGCTGGCGCTGTTTGGTGCCTGTCTCTGGGTGATGGCGCCGTTCTGGTCGGCGCTGGTCTGGGGCGCGGTACTGGCCTTCGCCAGCTGGCCGTTGATGCGTTTGCTGACCCGCTGGTTCAAGGGCCGTGAGTCGTTGGCCGCGCTGGTGATGTGCCTGTGCTGGATGCTGCTGGTCGCGGCGCCGCTGGTATGGCTGGGCTTCAATCTCGCCGACCATGTGCGTGACGCTACAGGCCTGATCAAGGATATTCAGGTCGACGGCTTGCCCGATCCACCGCAATGGCTGGCGGGTATTCCGCTGGTGGGCGAACGACTGGTAGCGCTGTGGACCACCATCGATCAGCAAGGCGCGGCGTTCATGGCGACGCTCAAACCGCATCTGGGTCAGGTCGGTAACTGGGTGCTGGCACGCAGTGCGCAGATTGGCAGCGGGATTCTGGAACTGACCCTGAGCATCGTCTTCGCCTTCTTTTTTTACAGGGACGGTCCGCGCCTGGCCGCATTCGTGCTCAGCCTGCTGGAGCGCCTGATCGGGGAGCGCGCCCAGTATTATCTGGATCTGGTCGCTGGCACGGTGCAACGCGTGGTCAACGGGGTCATCGGTACGGCAGCGGCCCAGGCGGTACTGGCGCTGATCGGCTTCCTGATCGCGGGCATTCCCGGCGCGTTGGTGCTGGGTATTCTGACTTTTCTGTTCAGTCTGATCCCGATGGGCCCACCCCTGGTCTGGCTGCCTGCCACTGCCTGGCTGGTCTGGCAGGGCGAGTACGGCATGGCGATATTTCTGGGCATCTGGGGGATGTTCATCATCAGTGGCGTGGACAACGTGCTCAAGCCATACCTGATCAGCAGGGGCGGCAATCTGCCGCTGGTGATTGTCTTGTTGGGTGTGTTCGGCGGATTGCTGGCGTTCGGCTTCATCGGCCTGTTCATCGGCCCGACGCTGCTGGCAGTCGCTTACAGCCTGCTGACCGACTGGGTCGGCAGCGAGCGTGCCCGCAGCCGCTGACGGCGAAAGTTTCCGCCGCGCCACGACGGGCGGCGGAGCCTCGCTTTACGCAGCGGTATCCAGGTACTTGCCGACCGGCTTGCTGCTCTGGGTGTCATATTTTTCGCTGAGTGCGGCGATCATCTTGTTCAAGGCCTGAGTCGCAATCTGGTTGGTGTTGCCCTGATCAATGGTGCTGTCACTCTGTTTCAACGCGGCAGACAACTCGGAGACGCTGATACTGTCGTTGCTATCGCTGTCCAGCGCACTGAACAGGCTGGCGCTGTCAGTACTGCCGGAGGTGCTCATCTGCGCAGGCGGCATACCGGCAGGAGGCTGTTGCGGTTGCATACCGGCGACCAGCTCCTCAAGGCTGACTGTGCCGTCCTCGTCAGTGTCCAGTGCATCGAACACTTGGCTGCTGTTCGCCGTACTGCCCGCATTGCTCAGGCCGGTGGTCAGCTCGTCGCTGCTAATGGCGCCATCGCCATCGCTGTCCAGCGCGCCGAGCAGATCTTCTGCCTGTTCATCGACCGACTGCATGGGCGGCGGCGGAGGTGGTGTCATCGCGGCCAGCTCGTCGGCATCGAGGCTGTCATCGTCGTTGCTGTCCAGATCGCTGAATGCCTTGCTCAGGCTCACAGTGATGCCATCCTTGCTGTTCGACGACAGGGCCGAGCTCAGCTCGTTCTTGCCAATGCTGCCGTCGCCATCGGTGTCCAGCTTGGCCAGCAGCTCTTCCTGAAACTTCTTGTTGCTGGTGCTGGAGGTTGCACTGGTCGAACTGGTGTAGCTGGAGAAACTGCTGCTTATCCCACTGATCATTGGTCTCACTCCCCTGAGATGAATGTACCCGGTAACGGTGTACCGGCTTTTGCAGACTCGGGGCGTCAGTTGTCGAGGGGATGTAGGCTTTGTACGCGGAGCGTTACAGAGTGCGTCACAGTCGTGGCAGGTCCAGTATCGCCGTCAGGCCGCCGCCTGGCGTTTGCGCGAGCGACAGCTCGCCGCCGATACGCCGCGCCGCTTCCCGCGCAATGCTCATGCCCATGCCTATACCGCCGGAGTTGCGGTTGCGAGAACCTTCCAGTCGGTAGAACGGCTCGAACACGGCTTCGTGAAACTCAGGTGCAATGCCAGGCCCGTGATCGACCACGGAGATGCGCACCCGCTCGCTGCTGTCCTCGATCACGATGTGTACGCTGCCGGCATAACGCAGAGCGTTGTCGACCAGATTCTGCAGGCACGAGCGCAGTGCCATCGGCTGCGTCTTCAGCGGTTTGCACTGGCCTTCGTACTGTACGTCGTCGCCATTGTCCTGGGCATTCTCGGCCTGCGACTCGATCAGTGCCTGCAGGTCGAACTGCTGCAGGCCTTCGCTGCGTCGGTGTTCATTGAGGTAGGCGAGCGTGGCGTCGAGCATGCTGATCATGTCATTGAGGTCCTGAGTCATCTGGCCATGCAGCCTGGGCTCTTCGATCTGTTCGACACGCAGCTTGAGCCGCGAAAGGGGGGTGCGCAGGTCATGGGATACCGCAGCCAGCATGCGCCCGCGCTGCTGCATCTGTTCGCGGATCTTGCGTTGCATCAGATTGAAGGTGTGCGCAGCCTGTCGGGCTTCCTGCGGACCGCTGATTTCCAGTGGCGGGCTGTCGAGGTCTTCACTCAGGCGCTCGGCTGCTTCGCTCAGGCTCTGCACGGGACGGCTGAGGGCCTTGGCGCCGTACCACGCGGCAATGATCAGGGTGATGAACTGGAAAAACAGCAAGATGACCGGGCCACCGAGCATCGGCGGTCTGTGCATGGGCCGCTGATCGAATTGCCCATGTTCGGCGTTGAACTCGTTGGACGGCGGCGGCGGGGGGCGCATGCCGTACTGGGTGAACCAGATGAAGGCCAGCAGGTGCGCCAGCAGAATGGCCAGCAAGGCGCCACCAAACAGACGCGCAAACAGTGTATCGAATCTGCGGATCAACCCAGCTCCCTGGCATCGAACAGATAGCCTTCACCGCGCACGGTTTTGATCAGTTGCGGATTCTTCGGATCATCGCCGAGCTTCTGGCGCAGGCGCGAGACCAGTAAATCGATGCTGCGGTCAAACGCCTCGATCGAGCGGCCTCGGGCAGCATCGAGCAACTGCTCGCGGCTCAGCACCCGATGCGGCCGTTCGAGAAACACACGTAACAGGCGAAACTCGGCGTTGGACAGCGGCACCACGAGGCCGTCGGCGGCGGTCAACTGACGCAGGACGCTATTCAGGCGCCAGGCGTCAAAGCGAATGGTGGTGCGCTGATCGCTGCGTTCGTCGCGGACCCGGCGCAGAATGGTCTGGATGCGCGCGACCAGTTCACGCGGCTCGAACGGTTTGGCCATGTAATCGTCGGCACCCAGTTCCAAGCCGATGATCCGGTCAGTCGGTTCACAGCGTGCGGTCAGCATCAGAATAGGGATATCCGATGTACTGCGCAGCCAGCGGCACAGTGACAGCCCGTCTTCACCGGGCAGCATCAGGTCCAGCACCACGACATCGAAGGTTTCATCGGTCAATGCCTGACGCATCTGCGTGCCATCGGTGACGCCACGAGCGTTGATATTGAAGCGCGTCAGGTAATCGCAGAGCAGCTCGCGAATGGCCACATCGTCATCGACGATCAGCGCACGAACGCTCCAGCGCTGCTCGGTCGATGTGGCATCCAGGGGGGTATCGGGAAGTGCTTGCATAATGCGTCTGTCGCCTGCTTGTGCCGCCATGGACTGGCTGCTGTTGAAGATCAACGCTGCCCCTCATGCTACTTCGCCGGGAGGCTCGGCGGTAGGGTGGCGCGACCGGATGTCGTGCGCATGTCATAAATGTATCGAGATTGATACGAGCGCCTGTCGAGCCTGCCCTGCGAAGCTCACCCTGATAGTTATGACAGTATCCAGTGTCGCGCAACTGCCGTTTAATCGAACGGGCTACCGGCCTGGATGGCTGGTTCTGGGCAGACAAGTTTTTGTCGAGAAAGCCAGGGTCTGTTGCCGTTTCATCGCGGCTCGGGATGAAAGGACGACAGTCCTTGGGGGCATGATCAATCCGCCCGTACGTTTTCTGCATAAACAGGGGCGGCAATCGGATAGCAAAGGAGTGCTGATGATGGTCGATTCAAAAACAACAACGGCTTTAGATGACAATCAAAAAGAGCGTATCGCCCATGGGCTGGCGGGCAGTGGACCCGATTCGGAGCTCGACGCAGACCTTGCTCTGGCAGAGGTGACGGGCGTTGTGGACCCTGTCGATGGAACGCTGAACAAAGATGTCCTGCTCGGTGAGTTTCTTGAGGTCACCTTGCTTCAGTGGGCAGGACTGGTCACTGATCCGGGCGACTTCGATACTTTTTTCATCGATTGGGCCATCGGTGCAGAGGCGGAGACGGACGCGTTTAAAGAGGTGTTTAGCGATATCATTACCGCACCGGTGGCTCCTGGCACCTTTCCCAAGAAGATCCAGATTCCGTTGAGCAGTTTGATGCAAGGCCTGGAAAAGCCTGCAGACGGTACTTACAGTTTGCGCTACCGGATCAGACAACCGAATGATCAACAGACCACCAGCCCGTCGATCAACCTGATCGTCGATACCACGCCGCCGGGCGGGCATTCTGAGCCAGAGCAGATGATTCTGGATACAGATCAGTTGACCCAGGCGTATCTGGATGAACATCCGGACGGTCTGGTCGGCACGCTGCCTGACTATTACGACTGGGCGCCTGACCACAGGGTAGCTTTCTATTACGTCGGCAATCCGTTGCCCGAAAAACCCGAAGATCTGCCGCCTCCGGTCGATGTCGTTAACCTGCCCGGCCCGACTAACAATACGCTGAAATTCCCGGTTTCGGTCATTGGAGCGTCCAGGGACGATGCCTACTACATCGCCTACTTTCTGATCGACAAGGCCACCAACCGCACTCCGCTCTCCAACTACAAGCGCATAGACGTAGCGCTGGGACTGTTGCCCGACAACCTGCAAGACCCCGTCGTGCCATTGGCAGAAAATGATAACTTGATCGACCTGCCTGACGCAGGAATCGGGGTCCAGGTATCGATCAAGTCGTTCGATAACTGGAAGCCGACCGACCGTATCGAAGTCACCTGGGGCGCAGGAATGCTGAGATCCGAGGAAGTCGGCAGCTATCCAGAGTTTCCGCTTTTGATCAGGGTCCCTGGTGAGGTTCTGCGTGCTCAATACAATTTAGCGACTGGCGGTGACCAGGCCACTAATGTGAGTTATCGAATCCTGCGTGGCATTCTCCCTTCCGCAGTGAAAAGCACCAGCGTCAATGTCAATTTCTCCACTATCGGACCTGATCCCATAACCGATCCTGTATGGCCGGATCCAGTCAACGATGCGTTGCCGCTGGTCGAGGTCCGTGGCAAGACTTCCGATTCAGCGAACGTCCTGACAGCAGCGGATAAAGGCGAGGCTGCCAGGGTCCTTTTCAAGCTGTATATCAATCTTCAGCCGGGTGAAATGATCGATTTCTACTGGGGCACAAGGCTCACTTCATCGGCCACCTACACCGTACTGCCTTCAGACGCAGCGGGTTCCGATCGTGAGGTTGAAATACCCTGGGATGATATCTTTGCGGAAGGCAATCGCGTTGATTTGCCGGTTCATTACCGCATCCATGCGCCCGGTTCAGCAAACACCCAGCACTCGAAAGAGACTCTGGTCAACGTAAGCGCCATTGTTATCACCCCGGACGCACCGCTTTTCGAGGGCACCAGTACAAGTGGCTGGCTGAACTGCGATTCACTCTTCGCCAACGGCATCGGAAATCCGGCTACGGGTGAGCCGGGGATACGGGTCCGCGTTCCGGATCTTTCGAAATATCTGTCGGACGGTGAGACTGTTACTTTGCACTGGTACGCCTCTACAGGAACTACAGGCGACGCTCTTATTCCGGGCACAGAAAAAGAGGAGGCTATCGTGCTGGGAGCCGACCATCCGGCTACCGGTTTCACCTGGCTGGTCACGCCCTACGCGACACACATTCTGCCTGTCTATAATCCTGCAAGCGGCAGCCCGAACGGGAGCGCGAGGATCAAGTACTCCTTCATCATGAGCGGCGCAACCGAAACCATTACCTCGTTGGAAACCACCGCCCGGGTAGGGATGTACGACGCAGTTGGGGCGTGTCCTATCGTGTTCAAGTCACGTAAACCGAAGAAAAAGTAAGGAAGGTCGCCGGTTCAGGGTGCCTGCGGCAGGCGGCAGGCACCCTGTGGGGTATAAGCAGGCTCAGGTTGCTCCCAAACGATTTAGGAAGGCCGGCGCGTACCGGGTCATGTCACCTACGCTTATTGGTATTTTCCCCGACGATCTTCTGCTGTCAGAACCTCCCTACGTTTACCTAGGAAACGTCCTACAGAGCATTCGGTTGGATCCCCGTAGTCTTTCGGCCTCTCTCCCGAGACCGCTTTCGGGCAGTCTTCACGGGGTTCAACCAGGTTTACCTCAAGGTAATGCATCGTCATGAATGCTCCATTCGTGCTGCGTCCGCTTTCATGGACATTGAAAACCGTTATTTTTCTCTCTCCCTTGCTGCCTGGCAGTCATGCCTTTGCGCAAATCCTTGTCAACACGCCGCAGACCATTGATGCAACAGGTCCGCTGGACAGCTATCGGGTTGTCAGCACCGGAAATCTGACGGCCAACGGCGCGACAACCCTGCAAATATCCACGATCACCGGGGCGCAGCTGACGCTCACTGGCAGTCAGGTCAGTGCAGGCACCAGCTCTTCAGCCGTCTCGTTGACCGGGGCAGATGCGTTGATTGTCGGCAGCGCCCTGACAGGTGGTGCGGATGGCCTGGGGATGGGCAATGAAAGTGCACGACTGGTCGGTTCCACTGCCACCGTCATCGGCAGCACGATCACTGCCACGAATCGCGGGATAAATGCTGGCTCGCTCAGCAACCTGACCCTGGAAAGTACTTCGGTGACGGCCACCGGCACCAATGGCAGAGGCATGGAGATGTTTGACTCCACGGTGAAGGCGTCCGGCAGTACCCTCACCGGGCAGCAATATGGCGTGCGCTTGCGCGCTGACCCGGCCGTACCCTCAAGCAATTTGTTGGTCCTTGAGGGAACCCGGGTCGAAGGTATCACCGGGTCGGCGCTGATCGTCGGAACGCCCACCGGTGCGCCCGCGACTGCCGATATCCAGGTCAACAATGGTTCTACGCTGACCGGCGGCAATGGCAAGATACTGGAGTTGATCAACGGCTCAACGGCGCAGATGACCGTGGACAACAGCCATCTGCAGGGCGATGTATCGGCGGGTGAGGGCAGTACCGCCAGCCTGTCACTGCAAAATAACGCGACCCTGACCGGACGCCTGGAGAACGTATCCAGCCTGTCGCTCAGCAGCCGAGGCCAGTGGGTGATGGTCGAGAATGGTCAGGTGAATGAATTGTCCATGGACGGCGGATCGGTCAGGTTTGGCGATGCGGCCTCGTTTTACACCTTGTCGCTCGCCAGCCTGTCGGGGAATGGTACGTTCATGATGGACGTGGATTTCGGTGGCAAGACCACTGACTTTCTTGACATCACGGGCAGTGCGACCGGCAGTCATACCTTGCTTATCGGTAGCACGGGGGCTGATCCGCTCAGCGATACCAGCTTGCACGTCGTGCATGCGGCAGCCGGCGATGCCAGCTTTTCGCTCTCAGGCGGCGCAGTGGACCTGGGCGCCTGGTCCTATGACCTGATCAAACAGGGCGATAACGACTGGTATCTGGATACCGCCACCCGGACCATCAGCCCGGGAGCACAGACTGTCATGGCGTTGTTCAACACGGCGCCGACTGTCTGGTATGGGGAGTTGAGCACGTTGCGTTCGCGCATGGGGGAGTTGCGCATGGACGAGGCCCGTTCCGGCGGCTGGATACGGACCTACGGCAACAAATTCAACGTGGCCGACGCCTCGGGCTTCGGATATCGGCAGGTTCAGAACGGTGTTGCTCTCGGCGCAGATGGCAAGCTGCCTGTGGGGTCGGGACAATGGCTGGCGGGTGTGATGATCGGGCAGAGCTCGTCTGACCTCAGCCTGGATCACGGTGCCAGTGGCAAGGTCGACAGCTACTCGCTGGGCGCTTACAGCACCTGGCTGGACAGCGAGAGCGGCTACTACGTCGATGGCGTGATCAAACTCAATCAGTTCAAAAACAAGGCCAGAGTCAATCTCAGCGATGGTTCCCGCACGCGCGGCAACTACGACAATCTGGGTGTTGGCGCGTCGCTGGAACTGGGTCGGCACATCAAACTGAACAACGGTTATTTTCTTGAACCCTATACCCAATTGGCGGGCCTGGTCGTTCAGGGCAAGGACTACGCACTGGACAACGGTATGCGCGCTGAGGGTGACCGCAGCCGGTCGCTGCTCGGCAAGGTCGGTACGACGGCGGGGCGCAGTTTCGATCTGGGCCAGGGACGTACGCTGCAACCTTACGTGCGGGTTGCCGTGGCTCACGAATTCGTCAACCGGAACGAGGTCAAGGTCAACGACAACGTCTTCAGTAACGACCTCTCCGGTTCCCGTGGCGAGTTGGGGGCGGGCGTTTCGGTGTCACTGTCTGACAACCTGCAGTTGCATGCTGATTTCGATTACAGCAATGGCGATGCCATTGAGCAGCCATGGGGCGCCAGTGCAGGCTTGCGTTACAGCTGGTAGCGACAGCGAAGCGGGGGGCTGATGCTTGATCGATGGCGCTGATGCGCCAACGGTCCTATCACTTGTGCCAGTATCCGCAAAAAAAAACAGGGTGTTAACTGACGGGCATGGCGGTCGGCAAACGGGTCGGCCACCGCTTTCTCCTACTGGAGGCCTGGCTCATGTCTGTCATTTCAAAGTGGATCGAACGGATCAGAGTCCTCTTCTGGCCGGCTTCAAGACGCAAGAGCATGCTGCTTGCGCCGCCTGTGATCGCCGAACTCCTGCCTGACGTACCCGGCGGTGAACCCAATCTGCTTCCCAGCAGTGCCTGGCTCGTGCCGTTGCGGGTCGATTTTCCCATGTGGCAAAACTCCGAGCCCACTCCGGGCGACCCTGAGTATCTGCGCGTGTACTGGAATGACCTGCTGTTGGAGGAGAAGGTCTGGACCAAACCTGTACAGCCTGTCGATCTGTTCATCATGATCGCGCAGCAATACCTGGGCGAAGGCCAGCATCGACTCCGTTATAGCGTCGAGACCGCCAATCAGGTGCAGACCGAATCCGAAACACTGGCCTTTGTCATTGATAAAACGGCACCGGTATTCGCAGACGAAGGGGCGCTGATTTTTCCGGAAGAAATCATCAGGGATGGTCTTACCTCGGCCTGGCTGGACTCTCATGGCAACACCGTGCTGGCCGAAGTGCCCGCGTATTTTTCGCCGAGCGCCGGGGATCTCATTATCTGGTACTGGAGCAGTACGCTGACGGGCTCGGAGCACACCGGAACCCTGACGCTTGAAGCGTCCGACATCGGTAGCACGATCAATATTGCCTTCGACAAGCAAATGGTTCTCGAGAGTGGCGATGGCATTCGTTATGTGTCCTACAGGTTGAAGGATCGCTCGGGGAATGCCGGGCCCCGTGCGCTGGCTGTTTCGCTGCTGGTGCGTGCTCAGCCAGTACCGCGTGTGCTGCCACCCCCGCGGGTTCAGAAGGCGTCAGGCTCGGCAAGCGCCAGTACGCTCGATCCGTTGGATGCCTATCAGGGCGCCGTGGTATCGATACCTGAGAGTGCCGTGATTGCTCCCGGTGACACCGTCCGCGTCCAATGGGCCGAGCCCGGCAGTGTGGGGGCCTTTCTTACGGAGGTAGCAGACTCGAGACTGTTCAACATTCCTTCCACACAGATTGCCCAGCATTTCGGCAAGTCGATCCCCGTTTATTATGAGGTATTCGAAAAAAGCGCCGCCCCGCCTTATCTTTCGGACCTGCATACGCTGAGTATCATGGTCATGACAGGCTTTCCGGTGGTGCAGTGTGACAAAGTCTCCGGGGGGCGTCTGAGCCTGCAGGACATTGCAGAGGGAGGCTACGCACGGTTCACGCTCGACAGTTGGTCATTCATGGGCACTGACCAGTTCCTCACCATCGAGGTGCATGGTGTCAGCAGTGCTGATAATCAATTGTTGATCGTTAACGTTCTGGATGAATACCCGGTGCCGCGGGTGGACGATAAAATCGACGCCGGTGTTATCAGCAAAACGGATTTGAAGGCATTTAATATAGGCACTCAGCTCGATGTCCGGGTGCGTGTGAGTTTCGACCAGACGCTCTCCTGGCAGTCTTTTCCTTCGCTCAGACCAACGTTGTACCCCTGAGGAGGAGGTCATGGACCGCCAGTTGGCAGTCCATGATGCATTGCTACTTGTAGGTCATCGTGAAGCTGAGGGCTCCTTTGGCCTTGCCCGGCCGGATCGCGCTGCTGGCCTGTGTCTGATAGAAGCGGGCGTAGAAGTTCAGCACAACGTTACCGGGTGTGATCGCCATGATTGGCACTTCGGTCTGCAACTCCATGGGCGTGACTCCATCACCTTTGAGAACCTGAATCCCCATGCCCTTGGCGTCCGAATCGCTGGTCAGGGTGAAAACCCCGCTGCCGACAGGGCCCTCGGGGACCGAGCCTTCGACACCATCGAGCTGGATATGCGCCGTTGCCACGAAGCCGTCACCCGTATAGGTCTCGCAGTTGCTCAACGCAATACTGAATGGCACCGCAGGTGTGGTGAAACCGGGACCGGTGAAGTCAGCGCTGTCCCACTCACCCAACTGCACCGTGTCGGCACTGACCGGATCTGCACCGACGCTGCACTGTGCCTGAAGTATTGTGCCGGTTAGCCCGAACTTCATGATCCTGCCAAGCGTTGTCACGCTTCCGGAGAACAGTTCACTGCCATTGAGCACATTGGGGCCGGAGGGAATCGGTCCGGTCTTGACCAGCGTGACATAGTTGTTCAGATGAAGAAAACGCAGGCTCGTGAGCATTTTCTCGTGGTCGTTGAGGCCGATGAACGGAACGGAGGCGCTGCCACCTACAGGCGTGAAGCAATTGGGGCAGTTCCTGTCATACGGAAACTCCAGTCTTACCCGCACCCCGACGCCCGGAATATTGGTTTGCAGTATCTTGCCTGTGAGGTCTTCCCCGTTTATAGGGTCCACCGTGCCCGGAAAGATCGGAGCCGTTGCCGTAGCGTTGAATTCCAGAAGCGCCGTGCCGTCATTTTTGCAGGCCGCCTCCAGGCCTGCCTGGTCTGGTGTGGCGTTAAGCATATCGATGCTGCCGATAAAGGTACCCACTGCGGCGTCTTTGGGGACGTAGAGCGTGCCGATGTCGCGCCGGTAATCCTTTATTCCCGGTGAGGAAACCCAATAACAATCGTTGCTCGGTGTGTCATCCGGTTCTTCGGAGTAAGCCGCAGCACTATAGCTGGTCCCCAACAGGATCAGACTGGGGAGCAGGGCATTCAATGCAGTGTTCATGGAGTGATTCCTGAAATAACAATGTCGCGGACGGCTCAGATCTGATGTCACTGGGTACACGTCATGTCTTGCATTCGGTAACCCTTGGCCAGAGGCATGCCCGCGGGGTCTATGTGCAGACGACACTGAGGGTCGCTTTTCTCACCCCAGCGGACATCGAGGATTTGGGCCTGCATGCCGGTAGACAGCAAAATCTGCCCGCCTTGCCCTGCGATGCCCAGGATGTTGCCCTGCGCATCGCTGACCTGGGCGCCGAATGGCAGCGGCTTGCCACTGTCAGTGGTTGCATTGATGACCAGGCGCGTCACCTTGCGCGCAGCGAAGGTGGTCTTGATCACGGCCCCCCTGGCAGGTACCACTTGAGTACTGGCGTTATCGATTTCCACCTCGGGCCCCAGTCGGTCGGTTTGCAAGGTGATCGGGTTATAGCGGTAGGGGCGCAGATAGGGCATCAATGCGTAGCCGCGACTATTGGTCCTGACACCGGTAGCGTTCTGTATGCCAACGCCGGGTGTATCGGGTACTTCGATCAGGGCGATGGTGTCGCCCAGATTCGGGCCGAACTCGATGCCGTCCGCATGCAGCAACAAGGCGCCACTGACGTTGACTGATGCACTTCGATAATCATTGCCCTGGGTCACGCCGGCGCCGAGGCTGGCGAAGGGCGCCTGATAGCCTGCCGCAAGGCCTGCACTTTGCTGTTTGCCGTCATCGTTGCTAAGACTGGCGTGATAATTGACGCGGTTTTCATAGAAGCTGCCGCTCAGGCTGCCCCGTTGACTGTGGCGATTGGCGCTGCTCTGCAGGTCGAGTGTGGCATTACTCGAATGGCCGGTGTCGAGGGGCATCGAGATACTCAGGCCGAACTGCCGGTCGTTGCCGCGGCTACTGTCTACGCTCAGTGACTGTGAGGCGTAGAAGTTGTAGGTGATCCCGGCACGATGGGTGTTGACGTTGAGTTGAAATTGCCGCTGCTCGATATCGCGGCCCCAGTAATCCTGTTGCGACAGCGTCAGACCTACGCTGCTGCGTGCGCCGATTCTTTGATGAATCGAAGTTTCCAGACGGCTTCGGCGGCTGCCTGTGAACGTAGCGTCGTTGCTGCGCTGACTGACGGCTTCGTCGAAATCCCGATAGCCTTCGGTGGAGTAGCGATAACCTGCGAAGCGCAGATTGGTATGGGTAGTGAACGCCTTGCCATACTTGATGGCGTAACTCATGCCCTGCACGCTGGACCGACCGGTTTGATCGATATTGGCGCGTGACCGGGTCACATCGAACGCCATTGCCCCCAGCAGGCCCATGTCCCGCGACACGCCCAGTGCAGCGGCGTGGTAGAAGTCGCTGGTCATCAGTCCGCCATAAAGGGTCGAGTTCCAGCCTGTTCCAACGGCCAGAGTGCCTTGCCACAGCCAGGGATGCTCGGTGGCGTAGGCGCCGTTGAAGCGGCCCAGGGCTGTGCTGTATTTCCAGACGCCTTCGCGCAACAGGTTGCTGATAGTCGAGTAAGGTTGGGTAAAGCGCCGGACCTGACCATCGGCCTCGGTCAGCACGATCTCCAGTTCGCCGCTGCCCGCCGTGTTCAGGTCATCTATTTCATAGGGGCCCGCACTGACATACGTGGAGTAGATCGGGTATCCGTTCTGCAGCACTTCGAGTTTGGCCCTGCTTTGCGCCACGCCACGAATCACCGGTGCGTAACCCTGCAGGGAATCGGGGAGCATCTCCTGATCGGTTTTGATCAACCCGCCCTTGATCGGCACGCTCCGGAAGACATCGCCGCCGGTGTAGGTTTCACCCAGGGTCAGGTTAGCGTGCGTGCCGGGCAGGTCTCGCTGTGCATGAGCGTAGGCTCTGGTCCATTCGCGATGTCCCTGTGCATCCTGGCGCACGCTTTGATTGCTGCGCAATCGCCATGATCCCAGGTTGATACCGGTGTTTAGGTACAGGTCTGCGCTGCTGCTGGTGCCTGTCTCCCTGTGGGTCGTCTGTTGCGCCGAGGTCTGGTAATTGATGAAGGCGGCGTTGATGCCGTAATCCCAAAGCGCCGGGTCCACTCGACCGTTGGCATCGCGGCGCATGGCGATCTGCGGTATCGAGATCGACAGTTGCAGTTTGCCGCCGTCGAGTACGACCCTGGAGTCCGGAATCAATTGCCCCAACGCGACACAGGCGACTTGCAACGAGGCCGGGTCGGCCAGACTGTCGAGGCGTACGCCGATCTGCTCCAGCAATTCCGACGACAGGCAGGGCAGCAGGCCGTTGCCTTGCGGGTCGGCATCGAAACGGATTTGCCGTTGGCCGAAATAGCGCATATTGACGTGGATTTCTACCCAATGGTCGCCTGGCCCGAGGCTCTCGACAACTGACAACTGGTTCAGCACGCTGGCCGCGGCCGCACTGTCATAGTCCTGGCCCTGACGCAGGAAGCCGGACTGGAAATTGACAGGGGTTGCCGCCTTGGTCAGTTCCAGCGGAACGGTCACGCTGCCGCACACAATCAGCACCTGCATAAAACGCAGGCGCACCGGTATGAACCCGGAATCGGGTAATAGGGTCATGTTCAATGTCCTGGGGATGAAGCGTGCCAGCGCTGTTTCAGTCAGTCAGCGTGGCCGTAGCTGTCTGCGGCTGGCTGTAGCCGCCGTAATCGTTGATCGCGGCAAACACCACCTGCAGGCCCGGTACCGCTTTCGTTTCGTTGAGCGTGTAATGGCGAGAGCTGAACGGGCCAAGCATGGCGACTTCACTGACCTTTTCAGTCCTGCCACCGCCGGAGACGTCGAGGCGAATGAACGACACATGAAAGGGCGTCGGATTCATGGCGGTCAGCTCTGCCTTGCCGGCAATCTGCCGGACCGACCATTGCAGGTCCTTGAGGCGGGCAATGGGGTTGTCAGTCAGCAGAACCGGGCGATAAAACAGTTTGATACGGGTACGCAGGGCAATATTCAGTACATTGCCTTGCGAAGAGTCGGCTTGAGGTATTTCCTGCACGTTAAAGTAGAACAATGACTCACGATCAGAGGGCAGGTCGTGGGGCAGGCCATTGATCTGTACCTGTTGTTCCTTGCCCGGATTAAGGCGGAAAAGTGGCGGCGAAGGTGCGAATGGAACGACGGTGACAGTGTCGTCTGCCTCCGTATTTACCCAGGTCTGCACCGCGAACGGGCGATCACTAGGATTGGATATGACCACCGACGTACTGCGCTTGTCGCCGTCGAACACTATACGCGTTGCGTTGACGGTCAGTGCTGCCTGGCTGGCGGGTATATAAGCTGCGCATATGAATAACATCATGCACCCCGCGAGGGCAGGTCTTTTAAAAGCCTGTTGGCAAATCATGGAAAGTTACCTTGTACGTTCAGATCCGAACGGACCTGAACGTAGTGAAGATGCTTCACGTGAAAAGACTATTGATCCTTACACAGTGAGCGAGTGGGTCGATGTATCAGTTGATCGCGACAACAAACTGGACATCCGCCGAAGCAGCACCGGGTTGAACGGTAGCCAGTGTCGAACGGTAGTAGGCGTTGAACACCATGTCGGTGACACCCCCCTCGACCAGTGGATAAGGCGCCGAGGCGTCGCCTGGTTTGATGGAGGTACCGGTCTGGTCCTTGATCACGATCGCAACGCCCTTTGCCCCGTCGACAGTAGGGGTGACGCCGAAGTAGTCGCCGCTGCTGTCAGGGGCGCCGATGAAGGTGACTTTGGCAGTGTTCGCGGCGCCGCCAGACGTAAGACCGCAACTACCGTCGTCATTGACGCGCAGGGCAAAGCTCTTGCCAGACAGTTCGTCACCGATGCCGGTGAAACGGTTGGCTTCGATAGAGCCCATGTTCACCACGTTGCCGATAGAGCCATCGCCCGGATTGACCACTTCGATAGGGCAGGTGGTGGCGGTGATCTTGCCTTCGAAACGGATGGTGCCGGGGCCGGGGTTGGCGGATGCGACAGTGCCGGTCAGTGTAGTCGCCAGAGCAAGGCCCAATACGGATAGCATTTTGTTCACGATTAAAACCTTATAAGTATTAAAGTTGCAGGACTAAAAATGTAACTATTAATGGTGTCTTGGTAGACGGTTTGTGTTGTGTGTCATGACGGGGCGGGAGTTTACAGCAGGAGCGTTAGTTGCAAAGTCTCTGAAGCACTTTGTTTAATGGCGGGAGGTGTAGGATATTTCCTAAACTAGTGTCATACATTTAAAATCTTGAGTTTTATGTTGTTCCGGGTTTTTCATGGGGCTGTGATTTTTTGTTCGGGCAGAGAACCCGAAGGGCAAATGTAACGGTATAGAATTAGAGGCGATGACTGAAATGCCGCCGACAGTCACGAGTTTTTTGTCAGCGGCGGGAAGTTCAGCTTTGGTACATGCGAATATCGCGTATAACCTGGAATACGTCTGGCCCTAAGCCGGGAATCGGTTTAAGAAAAGCCGTTCGCTGTAGAAGCCATGAAGGGCCACTGGATGCTGCTGTATTAGTTGCCGATTGCTGGTTGACCCTGGCGTTAGGCCCTTTCGTCGGCCGCGGGTTCGGTTGAGGTGGCACACCCCTCAAGATGGACGCTCTTGGAATCTCCCCATCCCTAACCAATCCGGGTACGGCCAAATTCGCTGGGGCAGACCCACGTCGCGCAGCTATTCCAGGCGCGGCCTGCAAATCGTCAAGTGATCTCCTCAATATCTTACTTCCTTGGTCTAAAGCCTTGGTCGTAGCCTTGAGCGCGCTTTTAACCGCACTTTTCAATAGCATCCCACCGACGTCCAAAGGTATCGCGGCGTAGCCGACGTATTCCCCTATCCGAAGGGCTGTGTCGTCTCCTTTCGCCGCACCATAAGCAGTGGCAGCCGTTGATGCAGCACCCAGAACGGTCCCTGCCGCCAGCACCCCGGTTGCGACGTAGGCCGCCGCCTGTGAGGTCATCGTGATACCCAGGACCGTTACAGGAACCGAGGCGGGCGCGGCCAATCCAAACGATGCATATGTCGCGTAGGCACCTGCTGCCGTGAACGCTACGCCAACCGCAAGCATGACCCAGGTCATCATTCCAATACCCCCCGACATCTCTGCAGGTATCTCATCCTCATCGGGTCGTCGCAGCCTGCCACTCTGGGAGCTGGCGTCATGCCCGGTGGGGTCGCGCCAGGCAATGGGATTGCCCAGGCAATAGGTATAGGGGTTGACCCCGCCTGCACCAAAGGGGCTCAAGGAGTCAGGGCTGTGAAAACGCATCATGCCCGGGTTGTAGGCTCTGTAGCCGTTGCCCAGCAGGTACCAGCCCGTATCTGTCTCGCACACCTCGCCGTTGAACCCGGCAACGCTGAGCAGCACGTCATCGCTGTGGCGTTCTCCGTAGGCGCTGTAGACAGCCGTTCGCAACGTGTCCTGCTGGAACTCACCGAGAACGCTCTGGTTCGCATCCGTCAGCGACAGCAGGGTTTTGGCAGGTTCTCCGATGATCTGCTGGCCTATGGGTTGCTCGTCAATGTGCAGAAACTGAGTACGTCGGTCGTCCTGCACCGTGCTGCTCAACTGCTGGCCCTGATAAAAACGCAGTATTTCGCTGTCACTGCCATTGCGGGTGGTGGCCAGATGATTATGGCCGTCGTACGTGTAGGTGTTGATGGGCTCACCCGCCGGTTTTGCCACCCGAAGAAGGCGGCTCTGGCTGTCGTAGTGCAACTGGTTGCCATGCTCGTCAGTGCACTGATTGCCGTTGGCGTCATAGCTGAACGTCGGGTCCGGCGTGTCCCGTGGAGGCCTGTAGGTGATGCCCAGTAACTGGCATTGGTCCTCGGAGTCGGGGTCACCCTCTTTGCCATAGCGGAAAGTGGCTGTTTCAGTGTTGCCGTCGGCAAATTTGGTATAGCTCAGGGTCATGTTGTCCAGCTCGTCGAAGGTGAACGTCTGGCTGAGCATCGCCTTGTCGGAAGCGTGCACTGGCAACTTACTGCCTGAATAGGTGATGCCGGTCAGCCGGGCTCGGGTGTCATACCTGAACTCTTCCAGCAGCAGCGTGTTGCCCGCTTCCCGCAAGTGGCGGCTTCGCATGAGCCCGTCGGGTTGCCATTGCTGTTCCAGCGTACGTACAGGGTGATTGCCGGCAATCTGCGTCCTGAGCACTTCCTGCCCTTGGTCGTCATATTCCATACGGTTTATCAGGCGGGTCCCGGCGACGATGTCATGGGTTGTCATCTCGCAGGGCTGACCCAGTGTGTCATACCGGGTGGTCACCTTCACGTTGCCCTGAGCGGCACTTTCGAGTCGGCCGAACGAGTCATACCGGTAAGTCGTTTCCACGCCTTTGACACTGTTTTTGACGCCGCCTCTAACCCGGCCCTTGACTACGTCTTTAACCGGGTTTTTGACCTCTTTTTGTTCGACATCGGTGCGATACATCGTACGGCCCTGCAAGGATGTCCGATGCAGGGTTTGCCAGGTCCGGCCTTGCAGATCTTCCCAGGTCTCTTTGGTCAGCTGGTTATGCGCGTCATAAGCGTAAGCGCGCTTGCCCTGCTGATTAGTGGCAGAGACCAGGCGGGCACTGACGTTGTCATAGTCGAAACGGGCAGCGTCATCCGGTGCAGTACTGGAGACGATCTGGTCGGTGAGCTCCCGCTTGTAGGTGTAGCTGATGGCATCACCCATGGCCGTCGTGCGGGTTTTGACCTGCATTTGACCATCCTCGTACTTGTAGTGCTCCACACGCTGCCCTGCCTGCGTCCGTGTCAGACGGCCCAGCCCGTCGAACTTCTGTTCGCCTGTCAGGGTTTTGGTAATACCGTCCCGATGAATCACGCTCAGGCTGGTCGGCAGCTCGGTGGTGCTGAACGGTTCATATTCACGATGTGCCTCGCTGCTATCCGGCAAGCGTGTTCTGACCATGCGCGACCAGGCGTCATAGCTGAACAGGGTTGTGTCGTCTGACTCGTCAGTCTGCTGCGTGCAGCGCCCCATTCCGTCGTAGAGAAAGGTTTGTGAGCCCAGATCTTCTCCTGCTGCGTTCTGGCTCTTGATCTTGTCCGGTTTGCCGAACATGTTCAGCCAGGTCTCGCTACGACCACTGATCAGAGGTTCTGCGTCACTGCTTTGCACCCACGTCTTCTGGACCGGACCGTTATGTTCTTCACTGCCGATGGGGTCGTAGTACTGGTGGGTCTGTACGCCGTGATCCGAGGTAATGACAGACTGGCGGTTCCAGTCGTCGTAGGTGTAGGTACTTTGCGTGGTGAACCGTTGCTGGTTGTCGAACCAGTCGTAATCCATTTCGTATTGCACATTGTTCCAGGCGTTGTATTGCGCTGTATGGATCATGCGCATCGCTTTCAGATCATTGCTGTCGATGTGGTCCCGTTCCTCGAGTATTGCCCGGCCCAGGCCATCCATGACAGAGCGAGTCCTGACCTTGCGGGCGTCGGTCAGCACTTGTTCTGCATGCTGTCCCGGAGCGGAACACAGGGTGTACTCGTACTCGCGACTGGCTTCATAGCCAGCACTTGAATTCGGTGCGATCGTTTCCTTGGTAAGCCGGTTGAGCGCGTCATAGGCATAGCGGATCTCCACGCCTTCTTCCAGGGTCATCAGCACCTGGCCGGTCAACAACGACTGCTGTTGCTGCTTGCTTATGCGGGCATTGTCGAAGCCGATAGTGGTGATCTCTATCAGCTGTACCGGGACCTGCAAGTGTTCGCTGTTGTCCTTGTTGTTGCCCTTACCCTTGTTCTTGCGGTTGCTGCTGTTGCTGTGACTGATGCTGGCGTGGCTGTACTCGTAGACGGTAACGGTGTCCTTTCCATTCAGGGACTCGATATTTTTCCCGGTTCGACCATGCTGGAAAGGCGCGTCCGGCTGGTTGATGTGCTCCAGCAGGATCTTTTGCAACTCCACAGAGGTTCCATCGCTTTCAAGCTGCAGCAGTGTTTCGGTTTCCGGCACGATCCAGTCGGGTAACTCGCTGCCGGTCAGTGCAGGCAGCGCGCTGTAGCGATAACGTTTGGACAGGGTAGGGGCCCCTGGCTGCGACGACAGGGCGGGTTTGACCACTTTTTCTTTCAGTCGTGAGACAAACCCTTCCGCATCGGCCGGGCAACCGTCGCCACCGGCGGCCGGGTACCAACTGCTGACTTCTTGGATCCCGTCGGCGCGTGTATGCACCAGCGGATTGCCGTAACGGTCATAGGTATTGGTGACGGTTTCTGTGCGCGTGCGCTCAGGCTCGTCCAGCCGTTGCCAACGGGTGGTGACTTCGCTGGGTAGCTGACAATCGTCGGGCTGTCTGGAGTAATGCACGTCCTCCAGGATGTTGTAGGCGGTGGTGACCGTTTGCTGGTTTTTGTTCTGGGTGGTGACTTCGCGGGTCTGCAAGTGAAAGCGGTTGAAGGTGCGCTCTATGCTGCGCACGGCCTTGTTGTCGACCCACAGGCTTTCGGTACAGACATAGTTGTACTCCTGCAGATATTTATAGAGGTTGTCCAGGCCGTCGTCTTTCCAGGCGATGGGCAACCCGGCACCGAGAAAATTTCGTGAGCGTTGCTGGCCGTCCTTGTAGGTATATCGCACATCGACCTTTGCCTGACTGAGGCCGGGATCGGTGATGTGTCTTGTCACTCTGGGTATGGGCTGGCGAGCGGCGCTGGATGGAAACGCATGGCCTTCATCCTGATAGTAAATTTCTTCGCTGCTTCCAGAGGGCGTCTCTACATGGTTGATGCATAACTGATTGCCGTTCTTCAGGGCATATTCGAAGCGCCACGACGCATTGTTCTCGGTGGGCAGGGTGATGCACGTTACGTGTTTTGTGCCGGTGAGGGTCATCAAAAAGCGCGCCAGTGGAGTACCGCCAGTGCCCGCGTACGGATGCAGTTTCAGCTCGACGGATGTACTACTGCGTGCAATTGCCAACAGCGTCTGACCCAGGTCGTCAGTGATCGAAGCAAGTCTGTAGGTGCTGCTGTTGAACACCGTGTGCTCGAGCGCGATGCTGTGTCCCGACGGGGCGATGATCTTTACCGCCCAGGCCATTTTTTTATTACCGCTGCTGTGCAGCTTGAGGATTTCCATCAGACCTGATTTGTGCACCACCCGGTAAGACGTATCGTCCTGTTTGTAGAAGTGGAAGGTGTCAATTTTCTTCTCGGTCATCGTCAGTAGACCGTTGCTGCCGGTGCCGTCGACCCGGAAGGTCTCGCCTGTGCTCAGGGACAGGATCTGGGTGGCAGGGTCGTACTGCGACAACTGCAGGTTCCAGCCCAGGCCGTAGCCGCTGTCCAGCGTATTGAGCTGATTGTAGGACAGGTCGAGTCGGAACCCTGGCCCGCGCAGGTCATTGCTCTGCAGATCGGGCATGCTGATCGATATGTTGTAAAGCCCGGTGCGTGGGTCGACGCCGCTTTTCAGACAACTCATGAAATTGAGCGCGTTGGAGTGCACGGAAGTGGAAGCAGCCATGGAGCGGACCTCGCTGATTGATGCGTGCCAAGCGCAGCGGTGTCTGACGATTGTGCAGTCCTTGCGCTCTGGTCATTGACGACCCCCAAGCCTGAACGCCCTGAGGCGTCCGTGTGGCTGGAAGTCTTGCCTAACCCTAACAGTCCTTACCCGGGCAACAACCTAGCAGTAGTGCTAGTGGGCAACCGATGGGCATCGGCGTAAAAAAAGTCCTATCCGCACTTGCAGGGTCAACCCTTGCGACCTACCCATTTCAGCGGAAACGAGAAAGGAGTCTCACTCATGGCGCTGAATTTCCCCGCCCCCAAGGTGCCTGACTTGCAGCAGCCCGGGAACTACCTCGATCTGGATCAGTTGGGCAGTGCCGACCTGACCACCTGGATCGACTACCCAGGGATCAAGAACGGCGATCGGTTCATGCCCAACTGGCGAGGTTGCGGCGCCCTGGGCGAAGTGGACGACTACGTCAACGATTTGATCGAGGTCGCGGGGCTGCAGCCTGAAGGTATGCTGCTGATGATCACTAACCCGTTGCTGATGAGGCTTGACCAGGGCTGGGTGTTTTACTCGTATGTAGTCGAAGGCAGCATCGAGGAATCCCAGCGCCTGTTCTTCTATGTCGGCAAACGTCCGTCAGCCGCCGCCGGGCTGGGGGTGCCGCAATGCAAGGAGTCTCACGATCTGAAGCTTGACCCCGGCCTGCTGTGGGATCTTTCTGAGCTGTCGATCGTGACGCCGTCGTATCTGGCCATGCGCGAGGGCGACAGAGTGACCCTCACACTGGATCTTTATTACAGTGACGGCAGTTTCGCGCTCCCTGTTATCCTGTCCCGGGTATTGGCGCTGGAAGAGGTGGGCCAGCCTTTGCAGTGGTCGATACCGACTAACGAACTGGTGCCAATTGAAACGGGTGGCTTCGCGCTGATGAGCTACCTCATCGAGTACGGCGATCCCGCATTGACAACGGTTTCGGTCACCCAGTCGCTGGCCATGGTCATACCCTCCTTGGCGTTATTGCCGGCCTTGAAGATCAAGGATTTCAGCGGCGGCTCACTGGACCCGGAAGCCTTCCCTGGCGGCATCACCCTGCTGATCGATCCTTTCGGCATGCAGATCAATGACGATGTCGTGGTTTACATCTCCAGCGGCAATCAGCTGGTGCAGACCCTGAGGGCCGACATATCCAATATCGACAGTGGCGTGCTGCAGTTCTCGCTGGCGAAGGCCTGGCTTTCTGCCAATAACGGCAAGAACATCGAGCTGATGTATCAGTATGCGCGACCGGGCCATGCCGCCAGCTCGTTGCCGCTCAAGGTAACGCTGAGCCGTCCGCTCGATCTTCCTGTGCCCGTTATCGACGACGCCCAGATCGAGAGCGCTGAAGAATGGGGAGTAGTGGGCTATATCCATGCCTCGTTGCTGCTGAGCGGGGTGAGAATTCGCATACCGAAAGATGTGTTCATCGGCGACGACTACACGATACAGATGCACTGGGAGGGCAATACAGGCACGGGCAGCTTTATCGCCGATCCTTCGCCAGACAACCCGCACCTGTTCATCATCCCGTCCACAGCGGTCCCGGCCAATATGGACAAGTGGGTGAGCGTCTATTACAGCGTCGTTTCACCGTTGCAATCAGGCACTTCGCCAGTCTTCAAGCTGGAAGTCAGAGGCCTGGGCCCCGTTTGGCCATATATCCAGATCATGCGACCACGCGTTACCGATACCCTGCTTTACCTTGGCTGTGTGCCACCGGAAGGTGCGCTTCTCGAGCTGGCATCCTGGGCCTACATGGCACCCGGGCAACGGGTACGAATCAAGGTTACTGGCTTGTCCCAGTCGGGTTCGCCACAAGCGCTCGGGCTACGTACCGGCGCCGCCGAACCGCTCACTGAGGCGGAATACGATGCCAGGCAGGTGCCGGTGATCATCCCGAGGGATTTCCTGGACAGTCTGCAAAGAAAGAGTCTGACCAACATCGTCACGGTCGAAGTCAGCTTTGATGACGGGGCGAATTACACACAGTTTCCGTCTATTAATTTCATCGTACTGGATGGTCTTTTTTTATAGGCCGGCAGGCTGGCGCAGGACGCAACAGCCACTGGCATGACCCCACACATACACGGACGTAACCCCATGGCCAATAACACGCTGAACCACCTGACTGAGTGGATGAAAGACCTCGACAATAATGTTATGTGGGGTTGGGACTCCATCGCTGCAATGGCCCGAGGCAAGGTGAATAACCTGTTGCTTCAGGAGTATGTCGCGCGTTTTTCGTCGGATACCTATCTAAAGCCTGTGAGCGGAGAGGTGAGACTGAGCGAAGGGTTTAAAGAATGCATTCACAATTTTATTCTGGATGCGCCCAGGCTGGCCTTCTCGAACGATAACCTCGGTCAGTCTCATGCGACATTGACCTGTTCGATCCTGGGCGGAACCCAATTGACGATGAAGAATAACGTCGATAATTGGGAAGCCTACAGGGTCATCCATATCGATGCGCTGCAAGGTCCGAAGCTGACACTGGATCTCGCGCTGGAAAGGGTCCCGGGCAATATCGAGAGCGATGGCCGGCTGCGGCTCGACCTCAAGGACAGTGACAATTTCATTCTTACCTTCGCGGCTGACAGGACTGACCGCGCACTCGGCGGAGCTTTTTTCAAAGCCTTGTTCAATGCGTTGCCGGACGAGGAGCGCATATGGACGCTTGGCGTGATCAAGCGTGGCACGAATAATCTGATGCACCCACAGTCTTTCAAACTGCGCACCCAGACCAATCCCGCTTCACCTCTCGACCCGCATGCCGCCAACTACGGCGACGGGGCCGTGTTGGTGTTCATTCGTCTGGAAGGCAGTCAGGAAGGCGGCGACATCCCGGTAGAGTACCAATACCTGATACCGGATGATGTCGGGAAAGATTACTCGGCCACCGTGTTGTTCAGTGCGGAGCGTACGTTCAAGGCGGCACTGTTCATAGGTGAAGTGACCAAGACCATTGCTTCGGTTATTGAAGGCGTGGTGTTCAAACCTGTTCATGATGGCTCCGGCCGACTGGTCAAGGCGACGGCCACGTCGGGGAGACTGAAGACGTCCGAGTCGAGCAGCCAGGATGTCCAGGTTCAAATCGATGGCGTGTCAGTCCTGGCAAATGTTTACAAAACCGAGACCTGGCTTGATGCGTTGGGGAGCACGCCTTTGTCTGTGGAGCTCATTGCCGATGGCACGGTGGCATTGACCTGGAAGTCCAAAGCAACCCCCGGCGTTGTGCTTACGTTGCCAGGCCATGGGGCGCTGCTGGTCATGAGCAAGGTCGTCACGGTCGATGTACGGTGCATTTATACCTTCGCCGAAGAAAACAACGACTTGGTTTTGATCCCCAGCCTCACGATAAACACCATCATCGATGGCCTGACTTTCGTGGAGATCCCTCCACCAGCAAACAGCTTTTCATTACTGTTTTTAATAGAGGCGGTAAAAAGCAATTTTGAGAAGTTGAACAAGGACCCGTTCGAGTCCGACATCAAAGCCGCACTGGCACGCAAACTCGCTACTCGTGTGCCGATCAGTTCGTTCATCCGGGACAGTATCGATCTCAATTTCAACGAAGCCATTGTGCCTGATGTACTGCGTGGGCCCAGAGACATAGCCGCCTTCGGCCGCATCAACAGCTCCGGGGCAGACTTTGTCGTCAGCCCGGCGGAGCATCTGATGGTGGTCGACAGTTCCACCACCTTCTCCATTCAACCGCCGGGTGCGAATGTGACCTGGAGTGTCGAACGTCTGCAGGGCGATGCGCAGAACTTCGGTGCCATCAATGGCACCGGCCGATATTACGCGCCAGAAGCCTCTTTGACCGAGCTTGCGTTCACGCGTGTTCGGGTGACGGCCACTGACATGAACTCCAACTATCAGAGTTCGGCGCTGGTCACGATCGTGACCAACCCGATCACCGTCAATCCGTTGATTCAGGTGTGTGACGCCGGGCAGATTGTGGAGCTTGAGGCAGGTTCGCTCGGCACAGAAGAAATGCACTGGTCGCTCAAGGATCCGGTTCCCGGCGAAAGCGGTGTTCTGGAGGGCAGTGCACTGGCTGATGGTGATCACCGTTACGTCGCGGCGCACAAGGTGCCCGGCAAAACCTATGTTCTGGATCAGATAGTCGTGACCGGCGGGCAGGCGAGTGTTTCGTCGTGGGTATTGGTAAAGCATCAGACCCCATTGATAACGGTGAAAGTCGTAAAAACCGTGGAGGTTTCTGAAGTTCTGGAGGTTGCGAAGGTCGACAAGCCCGTGGACGTTGTGACCATTCGTGCCGATCAGGTTCAACTGCAAGCGTTTGCCAATGCCGTTGCGCTGCCTGGCGTCAAATGGAGAGTAGGCGCCGGGAGCGGGAGCATCAGTGACGGCTTGTACACCCCCGACATATCGTCGACTGACCGGTTTGTGCTTATTTTTGCCGAGGCCGATCATCCAGTCTTTGACGTCATGGAGGGGCATATCATATTGCCGCTACCGGTGGGCGGGTTTGCCCCGGAGCTGGAATTGATGAAGGGCAAAGAAGTACCGGCGTCCTGACCGAATGCGCATCGGTCTTTGTATATCAACATCACAGGAGGTGATGTCATGGCTGGTTATTCAGCGGAAAGTCTGCTGGCATGGATGAAAAATACCACGCGTCTCAGAGGCTGGGACGCGATCATTGCTCTGGATGGCGACAAGGTCAACGAGCTCCTCGACCAGGTTTACCAACAGAGTCTGGCCCAGGGAATGTCGCGTCCGGTGCCGGACGGAAGTATCACGATTCCCGATACACATGATTGCCATATTTTCTCGGGCTGCGTTCTCGGGCCACCAGGCTTGTCGTTCAAGCACAGCGTTCTGGAGCATTCGCTGCTGGCCTGGCGCATTTCAGTTATCGCCGGTTTGCATACCGTGATAGAGAACGCTCAAGGGCAGCACAATATTCACAGAATCGCAGCCTACGACCCACTGAACGCGCCAGGCCTGGATTTCGATCTGGAACTGAGCAGTCAAAGCGCGGATCTGGTGGTGGACCTTGGTCTGGCTGAAAACCTTTCACTGGATTTTCCGGGCGGTTCTACCGAACGAGAGAAGATCGGCGACTTTTTTCAGGATTGGTTCAGCAACCCGGAAAATCATGAGCAGCAGTTCAGGCTGGGTATTTTCAACGAGCAGAGCAACGAATTGCTCAATGTACGTAGAATCGATGTGCGATCACAGCTTGAAAGCCCCGATGCTGTATCGGTCCATAAAAAAGGCGCGTTGCTGCTGTTTGCGACCATGGAATACGGCGTGACGGGCGGGATTCCGGGTGGCGACTCCGACTTCCGTTACCTGATTCCCAACGATGCTCAGCAGTCGTACTCGGCGACCGCTGTGTTTTCCTCTCACGCACTGCACCGTGCTGCCTTTGGCCATGCGGTGATACAAATGCTGCAAGCGCCTGACTTCAGTTTCAGCGTTCCGGACGATAAACCGCTGCAGCGGATGGTCGCTCAGGCCGGCACGTTTGCAGTTCCGGCTGGAGAATATCGCAGCGCGGAATTCGTCTTTGAATCGGAACCGTTCAGCGTTCAGGCCTTCAACGCCCAGCATCCCCTGACCATTGACTTCGAGTACGCCCAGACCACGCAGACCTGGGAATTTCCCTGCACGCTGGGCTTTCGCTACAGAGCGCTGGACAGCGATGAATGGCAATCGCACAACGCTACCTTCAACATCAGCCTCAGGCATGAGTTTCATCTGACCGAAGGTGGGTCGGATGGTCAGGCAGTGGAAGGGCATCTTTATACACCTTACCTGTTCGACCATGAAGTCAGCGCCGCTCCAGGAACACTGAACAACCTGAGTTCCGGGGAGCTGGAGCAGGTCAATGGTTTCGTGGCCTACACCGTCAAGCACGCGTTGCTGCAAGGGTTGAGCAAAACCCTGGATGCAACGGGCGCCGAGCGTTTTCTGGGCGGCTGGTTATTGCCTGACGAGCAAGTGTTGCAACCTGTACTCAAGCGCCTGCCTTATGACCAGGTCGTGTTCGGACGCATCGATCCCGGTGCGTCGACGTTCAGTATCGCCGGGCACCAGGCATTGATCGCTACGGGAGAAGCGCTGCAATTGACCACCCAGCCTGCGCGGTCGGGCATCGTCTGGACCCTGGAAGATCCATCGGATGACGGTACTGAAGGTTTGGGAGAAATCGATAAGCAGGGTCGGTATACGGCGCCCGCAGCGCTGCCCGCAAAGCAGGGTTTTCAGCGTGTACTGATCAAGGCGATGGACCCGGTGTCGGGGCATTACAGTACCGCTGTGGTGACGGTGCTCACCAGCAGCGTCAGCGTCAGCCCGTTGATTCAGGTGTGTAATCACGGTCAGCGGGTAGCGCTTACAGCACGCAGTTCGCGTGCAACCAGCCTGAAATGGACGGTGGTCGATCCGGTAGCCGGAGAAAGCGGGACGCTTGAGGACGGCGTTGATGCATCGCATGAGAAGTTTTACGTCGCCGGTGCAGGGGGGGCAGGGAATACCTATGTCCTTGACACAATAACGGTCAGCGACGATCAGCACACCCAATCGATTCAGGTACTGGTCGTTCGCCACCCTCCGATGCTGTTCATAACGCTTGCCAGCGTCAATGATCAGCGTGCCGAGCTGAAAGTCGTCGTCAATGGCCGTGACCTTCCAGTCACCTGGAGTATTGACGGGCCGGGCTCTATAGACGCCACGGGTGTGTACAGCAGTGATGCCAAAGCACCCGAACGCTACGTTGTCGTGTTTGCAGAATTTGAAGACGAGGTTTTTGGCACAATGGCCGGGCACTTGATTCTGCCGCTGCCATTGAGTGGTTCCTCCGGTGTGTTGCAGGCACTGACCGGGACAGCGGGGGGCACGGCGGCTAACGCAATGCCCCGTTCATTGAGCGGTATTGTGCAGCGAGCGGGTGCAGGTACCTTGACCCAAGGCTGGGGAGCCGTCGCGGCAGTCAGTCGCAGCGAGCTCAACCGGCATATAGAGCAACAATACATCGAGCGCTATCAGGATCTGGCCTTCTTGCCGTTGTTCACCGGCGACATCGTGGTGGATGAGCGACAAGGCGACACTGTTCGTCTGAAACAGGTCGAGCTGGGCGTGCCGGTCCTGTCGTTTCTGCCTGACTCGCCGGGCTCCAGCAGTGTCCTCGTCACGATGAACATCGTGTCTGGCCGTTACAGCGGCTTGCATCAGCCGGAGGGGAGTGTAACTACCGTGTCCGGCAGCTTCATCATCAGCGAGCCCATGGGCTTCAGGCTGGCGATGACTGTCGAGCTCTTCGTGGATGAGGAGGGGCATGTGCTGCTCGATCTGGCCGGCGGGGCTGGCGTTGCCTGTAGTCTGGGGGGCGTCAATGAGGCGATCAACCAGCGACTGGCGGATTTCTTTGCTGAGGCGTTCAAGGACATTGCGCTTCATCGCCGGGTTTTCTCAGTGCTGCAGGCACAGCTCAATCGCTACCATGTTCAGACTCCAGGCAGCTTGCGGCTTGTTACCCGCGCCGCGCCGCGTTCAAGCGATGCGCGCATGGACACGACCGGTGATGGCGCGCTTGTGCTGTTCATGCACGCGCAGGATAGCGACGCCGAAGGCGTGTTTCCGCCGACAGATGATTTCGTTTATCCGATACCTGATGATCGTGGGGCAGACGGTCAGTCAACCTACGGCACGGTGCTGATGCTCTCGCAGGAGACTCAGTCGATGATCGAGCGTGAAGGCCTGCAGGTGGCGGACAGCCTGAAGTTCACCGGTGGATGCGTATTCGAACCACTTGAGCAGCACCGCCCGGATGACCTGCTGTTGTTTGGCGGCCTTCGGTCGAAACAGGCCAGTATCACACCCCTGTTCTCGACCCTGACGGCCGGGCAGACCCAGCGTTTTGTCCTGTGCAACCCGCAAGACGAAGAAATACCGGCCACCAGCTGGAGTGCATTAAGCATTCAAAGCCACCTGGCTGCCGGAAGCGGCAGCATCTCTTCCAGCGGCGTCTACACGGCGGCGGGTATTGAGGCGATCGGCCATGACGCGCTGCGCGTGGTAATCACAGCCACGTATGAAGAGTCAGGCGCTGTCGTCAAGGTCTCGGCGCTGGTGGGTGTGGTATCACGCAGCATGGAGTTGGCGCCACGTGTAACGGTAGTGCCAGGGGGGGCTGCGCTGCAAACGGTCTCGCTGGCGGCTTCGACGCTTGACGGCAGCCCGGTGAGCTGGGCGTTGCTGGGCTCCGAGCTTGGCAGGTTGAGTGAGGCCGGCAAGGGCGCGCTTTTCAGTCCGGATGCCAGGTCCGGGAAAAGAGCGCTGGCCGTGCAACAGATAGAAGCGTCGGGCAATGACCTTGGCATCGCAACGGTGCTTGTTGCCAACGGGCAGCAAATGCTGCGTGTCGAGCCGGCTTTCGTACCCAGAGCACGGCCAAAGGTAGCGGTGCAGCTACAGGATGACCGCGCACTGCTGCCCGGGCTTGAGCGACGCTGGAAGGTGGTGGGGGGGCCAGGCACTGTTGATCGGCAGGGGCTTTTCATGCCTCCCGATCAGACGCTTGTCGCCAGTAGCGTGGTGAGCTGTGAAGTGGTGAACAACGGGGTGGTTCTGGCGTGCGGCTATAGCGTCATCGAATTATCCGAGGTCATCGATGAAGGCAGTTGGACCGAAATGTCGATGTTTACCATCACGGTCCCTGGCTCGTCATCGCCTGACAATACCAAAGGTAATCTGTACCCCAACGGTTATCAGCAAATCAGGCTGCAGGTCAAGACCCAGGTGATGCCGGACAACGAAATCGAGTACGAGCTGAGTCCCACTGAAAGGGCCTCCATGCGTCTGGTAGACGATGAAACCGGCCAAAATATCGAGTCAGTACTCCCCCCTCTCGACGGCATGTCCGAGGGCGATAAGCAGGCGTGGCGCGTGCGCAGTCAACATAACCGTTTCGAGCTGTCCGGGACCGGCATCTCCGCTGCTGAATCGGGCCTGGATGCGCAACGGCCAGTCGTGCAGGACTTCTACCTGCACAGTCGGGCGGAAACGGGTTTTGTCGGCGTCTTCCACGCGACCTTCCGGGCCGACGCTACCGGCTTTTGGTGGACCTCTGTGCGGTATGAAGATGTGAACAGCACGGTTGAAATAACGCCGCGACGCTTGCCAACGTTCGATTCCCGCAATTACACCTTCCTTCCTCGGCGTGCTCATGGGGATGGCGGAGATCCTCCGGTTGAGCCGCCGGTGGAGGGGCCTCCGGACTTCGGTGAGGATGTGCATTTCGATTACCAGTTCGAGACTACTGATTACTGGACGCTGGCTGCCATTAACCCCGATACCCAGCAATGGGTGAGTTTCCAGACGCTGAAGTTTCTGCCCTCCGAGCCTGACAGTGATGTGATCAATACGTCGATCATTCTTTGGGAGAGCCAGCAGGAAAACGAAGTCATGTTCAGCTGGACGGGATTTATCTTCGACGACCCGGCGGTTCCCGGTGATGTAAGCAAAGTGCACTTCGACGACGCGCTTCAGGACGTGATGGGCGATATTAAGTCGTTGGACATTGACGTCAAGATGTCCGTATTCGAGGCCGGCAAACTGGTCATCAGCCTGCACCGCCTCCGGGGCCTTCAATACATCCCGGAAGGTGACCCCGCACGCGATAAATTGACGGGTGAACTGGTAGTTCTGTTGGTCGATAAGCAAGGCAATGCCCATAAACGGCGAATCGGTTTTCTGGCCGACGGCGCCGGTAGGCGCAACCGTCTCATGCATACCTTCTATTCGGAAACGCTGCCCGAATGAGGCATTGATGCAACACACTGACAGGGAGTCATTATCATGAATGCGTTAAGTAAAACCTTGGCCTGCATGGCGCTTACGGGTTTGACAGGCTGTACGCTCGTCCCGTCCCACAGCCCCGTGCCAAAGCCCCAGGCACAGGCGGTTCGACTGATCATGCTCGCAGCAAACGCTGATGGCGGAGGCAAGAACTGCACCTTTACCGCCCAGGACGACACGGTTTATCTCAACAAGGGCGATCATTCGTGCACGAACGATGAGATGAGTTTTATCAAGCTGGATAATGTGCGCTCAGCCATGAAGATTTACCTGGAATCCAGAGACTGTAATGATTCGGGAGGCTGGGTATTTGGGCTCGAGACGTATATCGACCCCTTGACAACAAAATGGATATCCATCGACCAGCTCAGAAGCAAACCGGTCGGCACCATCGTCAGTCGCGGCGTTGTTGTGATCAAAGCGTATGACGGTGATGAAAATATAAAAGGCAAGTTGTCCTGCGTCCGTGTCGATGTATCGAGTTAGTCGTTAGTACAACTGAACTTGTCAGGCCTGCTTAACCGTCGCCCCCGTGGGCGGCGGTTATCTTAATACATAACGTTCGAGGTTCATGGAACATGACAGCATCGACTTCCGTACACTCCAACGCGTTCAACTTTCTCAGTTATGTACAGAGCGGCGTTGACCCCCGCACCGGGCAATACACGGTGGCGATCACCTTGCCCGACGTCAAGACCAACGGATTGCGTGGCCCGGGCATGCCGCTGGCACTCAGTTATAACCCTCTCAACCGCCTGGACAGCGGCTTTGGTCTTGGCTGGAACCTGCCATTGTCGCAGTACGATCCTGGTAACCAGATCGTATCGCTGAGCAGCGGCGAGACATTCAAGGTCGATAGTACCGGCAACGGCCAGATGCTGATGTCGGAAAAGAAAATCGACAGCTTCCACTTGTACAAGGAGGACGATAACCACTACCGGGTGATGCACAAGTCCGGTCTGGTTGAGCAGCTTGAAATGCGCGGCAGCGGCACCAACAGAGTCGCGCTGCCGGTGCGCGTATTTGCCCCTGAAGGCCACAGTGTCACGCTGGGTTATGCCTCTTTCGGCGTGCATCAAATGCTCAGCGAAATCAAGGATGACTCGGGTCAGGTCCTGCTCGGCATCAGCCGCGACGCAACGTCGGTGAAGCTGCGCATGACCACTGGCGAGGGCCCGGATGCGACCTTCGTGATGGTGCTGGCCGGATCGAATCACCATGTCAACCGTATCGAATTGCCGACCGACAATGCTGCTTCCTGGCGTTTTGCATACAGCACGATCCGTGAGCATTTATGCATCACGTCGGTGGAAACACCCGTTGGCGGTCGGGAAGAGGTCTTTTATACCGACAGCGGCCATCAGTTTCCTGCGAGGGCGGCACGTCCCGCTCTGCCCAGAGTCACGCGCCATCGCACGACGCCCGGCCTGGGTCAGGCGCAAATGGACGTTTATTACACTTACCAGGACAGCGCCGGGCGCGAGCGCAACTTTCTGGGCGCAGGGCTGGATATCGCCTGGGAAGACAATGGTCTGGACAATCTGTATCGATACCTCGGGGCGGAGCCGTACGAGTATTCGTCGACCGAGACATGGCGTGTCCAGGTCGCGGGCAAGGCTGATGCCGAGCGCAGCATCGAACGGACCTTCAACCAGTTTCACCTGCTCACTCGAGAAACCACGCGCAAGAACCTCACCGTCAAGCAGGTGGACACTCGTTACTACATCGAGCCGGGACAACCCTTTTTGACTCAGCCAGCCTACTGCCAGTTACCCAAAGAGGTGCAGACCACTTGGCGGCTGTCGTCAGACGGCAGTGTGCCGCGCAGCGAGACTGTCAGCAGCACGTATGACAAGCACGGTAATCTGCTCACTCAGACTCAGGCCAACGGTGTGGTCGAGGTCAGTGAGTGGTATCCGGCCGCCGGTGAGGACGGATGCCCGCCAGACCCCGAAGGCTTCGTCCGCTGGATGAAAAGCAGCAAGGTCATCCCGGCCTTGTCCAGCTACGGCAAGGCACCGGTCCTTGTCACCCGCTATCGCTACCTGGCGTTGCCTGCGGTGGATGGCGGCCAGCGACAGGAATGGCTTGCACCGCAAAGCGAGACCTTATTGACGCAGGCCCCTGAGCAGGAACAGCAACGCACGACCTATGAATACTTCGATGAGCCGAGCAACGCAGCCCTGCACGGTCGGCTCAAACTGCAGCAAGTGATCATGGGCGGGAAGGTGACCAGCACAGCGTATGCCTACAGCATCTGCAAGCGCTCCTTCGAGACCCCGGCCCAAGGCTCGCCTGATGGCTTCGCTGAGCGCTTCGTTAAGGGTTCCCCTGAGAGCAACCGTTACGCCGCGATGGTGCTGCAAACCGTACAGACCGTGACCGGCTTCGATGGCGCGAAGAAGGTCATCACGCTGGAGGATTCTCTGCTCAACGGCGAACCCTTGCTCAATCGCGATGACAACAATGTGGAAATTCGCTACGTCTACGACAGCCTGCGTCGTGTACTGAGTGAAACCGTGGCACCAAATGATGAAACCTACAGGGCGACCAGAAGTTACGAGTATCAGCTATGTGCCAAGGCGACTGATCGGGCCATGCAGACGCTCATCGACGTCAAGGGGGTAAAAACCTGCAGTCATTTCGATGGCCTCAACCGAGTCGTCTATGAGGAGCGGGATGACGCAGATAACCCTGCGCGCGCCGGCAAGCCTCGCCAGACCTACGCGGCTGTTTACGATGCGTGGGGGCTCATGGTCAGTGAAACCGAGTTCGACTGGCTGGGCCAGCAGGATCTGGCGCTCAAGAGCGTCTTCGAATACGACGATTGGGGCGAACAGCGCTGCGTCACCGGCCCGGATAACGTCAAGACGTTCGAAGAGACCGACCCCATTGGTACGGCGCAATCGCAGGGCCCGATTCAGCGTAGCTGGATCGAAGGCAACGGTGGCGGGAAGAGCGAGTTCGCCGAGACCTGGATGAACCTGTTCGAACAGCCGACCCGCAGCGAGCGAAAGGATCAGGCTGAAAACTCGGTCAGCCTGAGCCAGTACCATTACGACGGCCTTGGCCGCCGTGTCGAGGAAATTGTCGGGGAGGCAAACGGCGGGCGGCGCACCACCTCTGTTTACGACGTCTTCGATCGGGTGATCGAGTCCACATTACCAAGCCGGGCCATCGTGCGTCGCAGCTATGCAAGCTACAGCAGCGAAGACTTGCCCGTCAGTATCGGCATCGAGCACAACGGCAAAAGCATTGTGCTGGGAGAGCAGGAGTTCGATGGGCTGGATCGTCTGGTCAGTTCTGTCACCGGTGGGCGTAAACGTACGCTTGTTTACGACCCCGGTCTGCTGCAACCCAAAACGGTAACCCTGCCCAGCAAGCGGAAAATCGACTATGAATACAAGCCCCAGGTCGGCGATGAGCCGTGGCGCAGGGTGCAGTCCGAAGCTGTGCCTGAACCTGAAACCACTCGCGAAGTCGATCCGCTGAAAGAGTCGGGGCCGGCCCGGATTGCGGAGCCGGGTGTGGCTGCCGATTACACTTACGATGAGCAGAATGCTCGTCTGATTCATTCCTCGGAGCAGGGCGAGACACTGGATCGCACGTATTACAGTACCGGATCGCTGAAAAGCGAGAAGCGTACCTCGGCAGGCAAAACCTACGACATGTTCTACAGCTACAGCCGACAGGGTCTGCTGCTGTCTTACACCGACGTACTGGGACAGGAGCAGGTCAATCGCTATGACAACTGCGGTCGTCTTTACGAAACCTCGCTGGGTGAGGTCTATTCAACGTTCGACTACGACACTGTCTTTGGTCGCCTCGCAAAAATCACCACCACCGACAAAGCCGACAGCAGCCGCGAAAGAACCGTCGCGATCAGCCTTGAATATGATGACCTGGGTCGGGAAGTAAAGCGTACGTTTGACCTCGACGGTGTCGAGCAACAGATGGTTCAGGTCTATGACGATGTGGATGACATGGTCCAGCGTACCCTGAGCCAGGGCACGGAAATACTCCGTGACGAAGCCTACCGCTACGATACATCCGGTCGCCTGATTCAATACCAATGCACGGGAACTCAACGGCCGGTGGACCCCTATGGCAGGACCCTGCTCGCGCAGAATTTCATTTTCGATGGCGCGAACAACCTGACGGTTGTCACGACCCGCTTCGATGGCGGTACCAACAATGCCCGGTATTTTTACGAAGGTGACGATCCCGTGCAGTTGAGCCGGGTAACGAACAGCAATGATCAATATTACCCGGCTGAAATCAAACTTCGCTATGACCTGGACGGCAATCTGGACATAGACGAAGCCGGGCGCACGCTCAAATACGATCCCCTCGGCCGCCTGATCGAAGTAGGCACGCCGTCAGCCGGCATTCACTACCAGTATGACCCCCAGGACCAACTGACCGGGGAGACCCGTGGCGGCGACAGGCACCTGCGCTTCTATCGCGACGGAGAGCTGGCCAATCAACTCGGTAGCCATGCCCAGAGCACCTTCATGCGTGGCGACGACTACCTGCTGGCCGAACAGCAGATCGATCGGACGGTGCTGCTTGCCACCAACGACAGTGACAGCGTGCTCGGTGAAGTCGATGCCAACGGGATCAATCGGAGGTGGTATACGGCTTACGGCCACGCTAGCGGCGAAGATCCACCGCACGGCAGACTGGGGTTCAACGGCGAACTGAGCGAGGCGGATACCGGCTGGCAAATGCTGGGTAATGGCTATCGGGCCTACAGCCCGGTGTTGATGCGCTTCAACAGTCCCGATAGCTGGAGTCCGTTTGGCGAGGGAGGGGTGAATGGGTATGCGTATGTTGAGGGCGATCCGGTGAACAGGGTGGATCCGTCGGGGCATAGTCCTTGGGGGGCGTTGATCAGGCTTCTTACGGCGCCTCTCAGTTCGACGGCCAAGAATATCCCCAAAAGCCTCCTCAAGACCAGATACAGTGAGTCAGCCCGATTAAGTAGAGTGACGGCTAAGGATGTCGTAAATATTGACAAGCACGTGGCGAGACAGGCGGTAAAATCGGATGTCGCGTTCAAGGAACTGAAAAGTGTTCAGACGAAACTTGATCTTGCAGTTTCCAAAGGGCTTGATACTTCAAGGCTCGCCAAAGAATACAAAAAAGCACAAGCAAACTATCAACCGTTTCAGGACCTGTACGAGGCTTCAACGTTTGCCAAAACTAATGTCGGGCAACGAGCGATCACTCCATATGCAAGAGATGTGTTCAAGCGCTCGGCGAAAGAGTTTGATATTGATGAGGCTGTCGCTGCTCAACAACAAAGGATAGCGCTGGGTAACAAACGGGCGAAGCCCAGTGACATAAGACTCCCCGAGGGTGAAAGACATTACTTGGGTTCGAATCCTGATTACTAACCTGGTGCTTTAGCATAACCGGTCAACGACCTACCTCCCGTTGCCCGGTTTAAACCAGACGCTTGAAGTACGTTTGTATATCACTCCACCAAAATAACCCCCTGCCTGATCGCCATCACCAATGCCGCCTTCAATGACGTCACCCCGAACTTGCGGCGGATATTGCTGGTATGAAAGTGCACGGTCGCTTCCGAGCAGCCTTGTATTCGGGATATCTCCCAGGCGGATTTGCCGAGCGCCACCCATTCCAGGACTTGTCGTTCCTTGACAGTCAACTGGACAGTGGCGGGTGTTGCTTGGGAAGGCGGCGTGGTGCCGGGTGGTTTTCCATTGTCGCGAAGCATGGTGAAGTCCTTTCCCTGAAGATCGCCGCACCACGATACCCCTGCATCCCCTAACGCGAACCTGACATAAATGACAGCGCCGCAGGGCCGTGAAGGCCTTGCGCCGTCAAGGCTGTAGCGCTTTTTTACAGCTTCTTTACGCCCCGGCCAGCCTGTCGATCTCGCGCCTTTACACCCTGCCTGCGGACAATCACCTCACGCGGCCTGCGCCGTACCGGTGTTGCCTGATGGGGGAAATTTCAATGAGCGTTATGGATGGTATCTCTCTGCTGATGGGAGTCGGGCTGTTCATCTATCTGCTGGTGGCGCTGTTGCGCGCCGACCAGAGTCAGGAGTGATCATGCACAGTTACGATTATCTGTTGATCCTGGCCTTTCTGGTCCTGCTGCTGGCCCCCGCGCCGTGGCTGGGACGTTTCTATTACCGGGTCATGGAAGGCGAGCGCACCTGGCTGAGCCCGGTGCTGGGGCCGGTCGAGCGCGCCTGCTACCGGATTTCCGGCGTCGACCCGAAAACCGAACAGTCCTGGAAGCAATACGCCTGGGCGTTG
The DNA here is from genome assembly GCF_020515645.1 of Pseudomonas sp. MWU16-30316. Lineage (NCBI taxonomy): Bacteria > Pseudomonadati > Pseudomonadota > Gammaproteobacteria > Pseudomonadales > Pseudomonadaceae > Pseudomonas > Pseudomonas sp. MWU16-30316. Next base: position 125,593 of record NZ_JAIZAZ010000003.1, read on the forward strand.
ATGGCGTTCAACCTGGCGGGCTTTGTCGTGCTGTTCGCCATCCTCATGCTGCAAGGCATGCTGCCGCTCAACCCGCAGCAATTGCCGGGCATGGAGTGGTCGCTGGCCTTCAACACGGCGATGAGCTTTATCACCAACACCAACTGGCAGGCCTACAGCGGCGAAGCGTCGCTCAGCTACCTGAGCCAGATGGTCGGCCTGACCGTGCAGAACTTCGTCAGCGCCGCGACCGGCCTGGCAGTGCTGGTCGCGCTGTGTCGCGGTATCAGCCGTCGCTCGTCGCAGAGCCTGGGTAACTTCTGGGCCGACATGACCCGCGCCACGCTCTACGGCCTGTTGCCGATCAGTATCGTGCTGGCGGTGTTTCTGGTCTGGCAGGGCGTGCCACAGAACTTTGGCCACTACATCGACGCACTGACCCTGCAAGGCGCTGACCAGAGCCTGCCGATGGGCCCTGCGGCCAGTCAGATATCGATCAAGCAACTGGGCACCAATGGCGGCGGCTTCTTCGGCGTCAACTCGGCGCATCCGTTCGAGAACCCCACTGCCTGGAGTAACCTGTTCGAGCTGGTATCGATCCTGCTGATCCCGGCTGCACTGGTGTTCACCTTTGGTCACTACGTCAAGGACATGCGCCAGAGCCGCGCGATTCTCGGCTGCATGCTGGCGCTGCTGTTGATCGGCGGCGCGGTCTCGCTGTGGGCCGAGTACCAGCCCAACCCGGCACTGAACATCGCCGGTGTCGAACAGACCGCACCGCTGGAAGGCAAGGAAACCCGATTCGGCACCACCGGTACGGTGCTGTGGTCAGTCGCTACCACTGCGGCTTCCAACGGCTCGGTCAATGGCATGCATGACAGCCTCAACCCGCTGACCGGCATGGTCGCGCTGGTCAACATGATGGTTGGCGAAGTGATCTTCGGCGGCGTCGGTGTCGGCCTCAACGGCATGCTGCTCAACGTACTGATCGCTGTGTTCCTCGCAGGTCTGATGATTGGCCGTACCCCGGAATACCTGGGCAAGAAGCTGCAAGCGCAGGAAGTCCGACTGCTGGTCGCCACCTTGCTGGTGATGCCGGTGGGCGTGCTGGTGCTGGGCGCGATTGCTGCCAGCCTGCCAGGCCCGGCCGGTGCGATCAGCAACCCTGGCGCACACGGTTTCAGTCAGTTGCTGTACGCCTATACCTCGGCCACGGCCAACAACGGCTCGGCGTTCGGCGGTTTCAGTGCCAACACCGTGTTCCACAACCTGATGCTCAGCCTGGCGATTTTCATCGGCCGCTTCGGTTACATCCTGCCGGTGCTGGCCCTGGCCGGTAGCCTGGCCATGAAGAAGACCGCGCCGCAGGGCCAGAACAGCTTCCCGACCCACGGCTTGCTGTTCGTCACCCTGCTGACCGTCACGATTCTGCTGGTGGGTGGCTTGACCTTCCTGCCTACCCTGGCACTGGGGCCGATTGCCGAACACCTGAGCCTGGGTTTCTGAGGAACCGATCATGAACTTACCTATTAATCCTGCAAAAAATGCTGCTGCGAAATCTACTGAATCGCAGGCCGCCGAATCGGCAAAAACCGGAATCGCGGCCCTGTGGCGTCCGGCGCTGGTGCAGGCGTTCGTCAAGCTCGACCCGCGTCAGCTCAAGCGTTCACCAGTCATGCTGGTGGTGGAACTGACCGCCATTCTGACCACCGTGCTGTGCGTGATCCCCAACCCGCAGGTGCCGACTTCGGTCTGCGTGCAGATCGCTCTGTGGCTGTGGTTCACCGTGTTGTTCGCCAACTTCGCCGAAGCGCTGGCCGAAGGCCGTGGCAAGGCGCGCGCCGACAGCCTCAAGGCGGGCAGCGAAGGGCTCAAGGCTCGTATCAGGGACGACAACGGCAGCCTGCGCATCATCAATGCCAGCGAGTTGCGCAAGGGCGACGTGGTGCGGGTCGAGATCGGCGAAATGATTCCCGGTGACGGCGAAGTCATCGAGGGCATCGCGGCCGTCAACGAGGCCGCGATTACCGGCGAATCTGCGCCAGTGATCCGCGAATCCGGTGGTGACCGCTCGGCCGTGACCGGCAATACCCGGCTGGTGTCCGACTGGCTGCTGATACGCATCAGCGCCAACCCCGGCGAATCGACGCTGGACCGCATGATCGCGCTGGTCGAAGGCGCCAAACGGCAGAAGACCCCCAACGAAGTCGCGTTGGATATTCTGCTGATCGGCCTGACCCTGATCTTCCTGTTGGTGGTCATCACCTTGCAGCCGTTCGCCCACTTCGCCGGTGGCAGCCTGCCGCTGGTATTTCTCGTGGCGCTGCTGGTCACGCTGATTCCCACCACCATTGGTGGTTTGCTGTCGGCCATCGGCATTGCCGGTATGGACCGCCTGGTGCGCCTCAATGTGATTGCCAAGTCCGGTCGCGCCGTGGAAGCCGCGGGCGATGTGCATGTGCTGCTGCTTGACAAGACCGGCACCATCACCTTTGGCAACCGTCGCTGCGCTGCTGTCTACGCTGCACCGGGTGTGACGCCCAAGGAGCTGGGCGAGGGTGCTTTGCTGGCCTCGCTGGCCGACGATACGGCAGAAGGCAAATCCATCGTCGAGTTTCTGCGCAACCTGCACCCGATGAACGAGCCGACCCTGAGCTCGGTGACGGCCGTGCCGTTCAGCGCTGACACACGTCTGTCCGGCGTTGATTATCAGGGCCACGTGTATCGCAAGGGCGCGGTGGATTCGCTGCTGGCTTTCATCAACATGCAGCGCAGCGAGCTGCCGCCTGCACTGGCCCGTGAGGTCGACAAAATTGCCAAGACCGGTGGCACACCGCTGCTGGTCTGCGCCAACGGTCGGTTGTTGGGCGCGATCCATCTCAAGGATGTGGTCAAGCCAGGTATTCGCGAACGCTTCGAAGAGCTGCGCAAACTGGGTATCCGTACCGTGATGGTCACCGGCGACAACCCGCTGACTGCCGCAGCGATTGCTGCCGAGGCCGGTGTCGACGACGTGCTGGCCGAAGCCACGCCGGAGAAAAAACTGGAGCGCATTCGCCAGGAGCAGGGCGAAGGGCGTCTGGTGGCGATGTGTGGCGACGGTGCCAACGATGCACCTGCACTGGCGCAGGCCGACGTCGGCATGGCGATGAATGACGGCACCCAGGCGGCGCGCGAAGCGGCCAACATGGTTGACCTCGACAGCGACCCGACCAAGTTGCTGGACGTGGTGCAGATCGGCAAGGAACTGCTGGTTACCCGCGGTGCGCTGACCACCTTTTCGATTGCCAACGACGTGGCCAAGTACTTCGCGGTACTGCCCGCACTGTTTGCCTCGATCTACCCGCAACTGGGCGTGCTCAACGTCATGAAACTGGCCAGCCCGCAGAGCGCGATTGTCTCGGCCATCGTTTTCAACGCGCTGATCATCGTCGTACTGATTCCGCTGGCCCTGCGTGGCGTGCGTGTGCAGGCGGCCAGCGCCGCTCACTTGCTGCGTCGCAACCTGCTGATCTATGGCCTGGGCGGCATCGTTGTGCCGTTTCTCGGCATCAAGCTGATCGACATGCTGCTGGTCGCACTCGGCCTTGTTTGAAGCCTGTGCTGCATGCCGGTCGGCGTGCAGCCTCACCTGATTGAGGATGTGCAGATGTCCAATGTATTGCGTCCGGCCTTGAGCCTGATCGTGTTGATGAGCCTGATCACCGGCGTGGCCTATCCACTGGTGGTCACCGGGGTTGCGCAAGTGGCGTTTCCGGCGCAGGCCAACGGCAGCCTGGTGTATGACGCGTCGGGCAAGGTGCGCGGCTCGACGCTGATCGCCCAGTCGTTCACCGGCGATGAGTGGTTCCAGTCGCGTCCTTCGGCGGGCGCATTCGCGACCGTGGCCAGCGGCGCGAGTAACTTTGCCCCGAGCAATCCGGCGCTGGCGACTCGCGTGAAAGAGGACGCTGCGAAACTGGCCAACGCTTCTCAGGAACCGATACCAATGGCCTTGCTGACCACCTCCGGCAGCGGACTGGACCCGCACCTCTCGCCTGAAGCGGTTGCCTGGCAGGCCGGTCGTGTTGCAGCGGCGCGCCAGTTGCCGTTGGACAAGGTTCAGGCGCTGATCGACGCCAATACCCAGCGTCCGCTGATCGGCCCACCCGTGGTCAACGTATTGGCCTTGAATATGAGCCTGAATCAGTTACCGTCTGCACCGCGCAACGCGCAGTTGTAACAAAGTACGCCTTGTACGCAGCAGATTCACTAAGCTGTAGCTGATCAGAAAGAGGGTGGTAACCAACGTGAGTGATTCCGGTCGAGCTGACGCACTGCTGGCCCAGTTGCCCCGCGAGGGGCGCGGGCGGCTGAAGGTGTTTCTGGGTGCCGCGCCAGGCGTCGGCAAGACCTACGCGATGCTCCAGGCGGCTCACGCGCAGCTGCGCCAAGGCGTGAAGGTGCTGGCGGGTGTGGTCGAAACCCACGGCCGCGCAGAAACCGAGGCGCTGCTCAACGGTCTGCCGCAACAGCCCTTGCTGCGCACTGAGTATCGCGGCATGACCCTCGAAGAAATGGACCTCGACGCGCTGCTCAAGGCTGCGCCGAGCCTGGTACTGGTCGACGAACTGGCGCACACCAACGCGCCCGGCAGTCGCCACGCGAAACGCTGGCAGGATATTCAGGAACTGCTGGCGGCCGGCATCGATGTGTACACCACCGTCAACGTCCAGCACCTGGAAAGCCTGAATGACCAGGTGCGCGGCATCACCGGCGTGCAGGTGCGCGAAACGCTGCCGGACTGGGTGTTGCAGGAAGCCTTTGATCTGGTGCTGATCGACCTGCCGCCCCGCGAACTGCTGGAGCGCCTGCGCGACGGCAAGGTCTACGTGCCTGAGCAGGCACGCGCGGCCATCGACGCATTCTTCACCCAGACCAACCTCACTGCACTGCGTGAAATGGCCATGCAGACGGCGGCTGCCCAGGTCGATAACGATCTGGCGCAGGGCTACCGGCAATTGGGCCAGTCGGCCCCGGCAGTTCGTGGGCGGATGCTGGTGGGCATCGACGGTGATATCCATGCAGAGCGTCTGGTGCGTCACGCCAGTCGGGTTGCCCAGCGTCGCCATCTGCCGTGGAGCGCCGTGCATGTGGACGACGGGCAAACCCTCGACGAGCAGTCTCGCGCGCGTCTGCAAAGCGCCCAACAACTGGCCGAGCGGCTCGGTGGCGAGGCGGTTTCGCTGCGCGCCGGGGAGGTCGCCCGAACGCTGGTGCAGCATGCCATCGAACGGCGCGCCAGCGTGGTGCTGGTCGGCCAGTCGCGACGGCATTGGCGGCGTCGCGTGTTTGGTGGCGGCGTCGCGGCACGCTTATTGCGCGAAGGGCACGGGCTGGAAATCTCGGTGCTCGACGACAGCGAGGAACTGCCTGATCAGCCGCCGCGTGCCCGTCCGGCTCACGAAGTGGTGTGGTTCGATTACGGTCTGGCCTTCGTCGCCACGCTGATCGCCAGTCTGGTCGCCTGGGGCGTTGCAGGCGTGCTGGCGCTGCCCAACATATCCCTGATCTTTCTTGCTGCGGTATTGCTGGTCGCCGTGCGCAGCAGCATGGGCCCAGCGCTCGCCTGTGCCGGGTTATCGTTCCTGGCCTATGACTTTCTGTTCATTCCGCCGAGTTTTTCCCTGAACATCCAGCGCGAAGAAGACGTGCTGACGCTGTTGTTCTTCCTGTTGATGTCGGCCTTGACCGGCAAGCTCGCGGCGCGCCAGCGCAGGCAGTTGCAGGCGTTGCGCGATACCCAGGAACAGACCAGCGAGCTGCTCGACCTGTCGCGCAAGATGACCGCCGCCACGGATCGCAAGGCGGTGCTCGCCGCCGCCGAACAGCATTTTTCCGGCTGGAAGGAACTGCATCTGTGCCTGGTCGATCGCGACGGGCAGGGCGGTTGGGTGGTCGAAACCGGTGGGCCACTGACGTTTTCGGAGCCCGAGCGCGCTGCTGCCGATTGGGCCTGGCAGCACGATCAACCCGCGGGCAGCGGCACCGGCACCTTGCCATCCGGGCGCTGGTGGTGGTGGCCGATCACCGCAGAAGAAGGGCCGTTGGCTCTATTGGGAGTCTGCGCGCGAGAAGGCCAGTCGTTTACCGCGCAGCATCGACGTCTGCTGGCCGCGCTTACCCAGCCACTGGCGCAGGCACTGGCCCGTGCGCAATTGGCTCAGGAACTCGAGGCGGCGCGTCTGCACGGCGAAACCGAGCAATTGCGCAGCGCCTTGCTGGCTTCGGTGTCCCACGACCTGCGTACCCCGCTGACCTCGATGCGCGGCAGCATCGACAGCCTGCTGGCTCTGGGCGAAGCCATTCCACTGGAGGATCGCCGCGAGCTGCTGGAGGGTACCCGTGACGAAGCCGAGCGCCTGGACCGCTATATCCAGAACCTGCTCGACATGACGCGTCTGGGGCATGGCGCTCTCAAGCTCGCCCGCGACTGGGTGTCGCCCGCCGATATCGTCGGCAGCGCGCTCAACCGGCTGCGTGCCGTACTGGCGCCCTTGCAGGTCAGCACCCAGGTGACCGGCGAGCTGCCGCTGCTGTATGTGCACGCGGCGCTGATCGAGCAGGCGCTGGTCAATGTGCTTGAGAACGCTGCGCGCTTTTCACCCGTCGACGGGCGCTTGCAGGTAGCAGCCGGTGTGGTCGACAGTGAACTGTTTTTCTCGGTCAGTGACGAAGGCCCGGGCATTCCCGAGGATGAGCGAGCGAAGATTTTCGACATGTTCTACACCGCCGCGCGCGGCGATCGGGGCGGGCAGGGCACAGGGTTGGGCCTGGCGATCTGTCAGGGCATGATCGGCGCACACGGTGGACGGCTCACGGTCGAGGACGGCATTGACGGGCTGGGCACGCGCATCACGCTGTTTCTGCCGCTGCAGGCGCAGCCGGACGTAGAACTGGAGGAATCCGCTTGAGCCAGGCGACCACCATTCTGGTCATCGATGATGAGCCGCAGATTCGCAAGTTCCTGCGCATCAGTCTGGTTTCGCAGGGCTACAAGGTGCTGGAAGCCGCCACTGGCGCTGAGGGCCTGACTCAAGCTGCCCTGAACAAACCGGATTTGCTGGTGCTCGACCTTGGGTTGCCGGATATGGACGGCCAGCAGGTGCTGAGTGAGTTTCGCGAGTGGTCGGGAGTGCCGGTGCTGGTGCTCTCGGTGCGCGCCAGCGAGGCTCAGAAAGTTCAGGCGCTGGACGCCGGCGCCAACGATTACGTGACCAAGCCGTTTGGCATTCAGGAGTTTCTGGCCCGAATCAGGGCGCTGCTCAGGCAGGCGTCGGGCAGCGAAAAGCCCGAGTCTGCGCTTGAGTTCGGGCCGCTTACCGTGGACCTGGCCTATCGGCGTGTGCTGCTCGACGGCCAGGAAGTGGCGCTGACCCGCAAGGAATACGCGGTGCTGGCGCAGTTGGCGCGGCATCCCGGGCGGGTCATTACCCAGCAGCAGTTGCTCAAGGATATCTGGGGCCCCACGCACACCGAAGACAGTCACTATCTGCGTATCGTGGTGGGGCATTTGCGGCAGAAGCTGGCGGACGATCCGACCGCTCCGCGGTTCATCCTCACCGAGCCTGGAATAGGGTATCGTCTGCTGGCTGATCACTAGATGAAAAAAGCGAGCATAGCCCCGTGCTGCGGCACTTTTACTGCCCCGCACCGTCAAAGCCGCACACTCCCTGTTCACTCTGAGGTAACACCCGCATGAAAGCCCTTATCTGTCTGCCATTGCTTGTTTTGGTTCTTGCAGGTTGTGCTGGCAAGACTGGATATCGCGACAGCTGTGCCACTCAGCTCGACGCTGCCTGGCATGAGCTTGATCTGGCCAAGGCTGAAGGCTTCGCCGGAACGGTCAGTTACTCCAAGGCCTTGTCGCTGCTGACGGGTGCCAAGACTCAGCAGCAGTTCGAGGCGTTTGAAGGCTGCACCGAGAAGTCCGAGAAAGCCCGCTTCTACATCCGCGAGTCCCGCGCTGGCCGTTGATACCTGACGATACACAGGTCTGCTCTTGATTCTGGCCGAAGGCCGTGGGAGCGAGCTTGCTCGCGAAGAGGCTATTAAAGCCCCTGAAAATGGGGCGTCTGGACAATGACTATCGTGCCAATGCGTTGGCATGCAGTTCGTGACGCTCTGCGTCACGCAGCTGTTCTGTGGTTTCAGTGACTTCTCCATCTGACTCAAGTCGCCTTTTCGCCCCTCGGCGACTCACTTAGTAAGCAAACCCCCAAGCTCCGTTTCCGGTCCGACTTCGTCGGGTTCCTTTGCCCTGTCACTGACGTCGTACTCTGCGTCGTCTGTGCCATCGCGCTCGAAAAGCATTTTAGGCCATTTGGCTAAAGGCACGGCCCGGGAGCTGATGGCTATCGTTCCTCACGCTCCGCGTGGAATGCCGTTGGTGACGCTCTGCGTCACAAATCTTTCAGTCTGGCGAGACGGTAAGCCTAACCAACTCTGGCGAAACGGCCTACGCTCACTTTAAAGTGTTCGGACACTGGCATCGCTTGCAGTCCCACAGTCATGAAGCAGTTGCCGGAAGGGGCTTTCGATGGGTAGAAAACTCGATGCGTGCCTGAGCGCGATCAATGAGGTGGTGCTGGGCAAGGAGGCGCAGGTACGGTTGGCGATGACGTGTCTGGTCGGCGGCGGGCATTTGTTGATCGAGGACTTGCCGGGGATGGGCAAGACGACCCTCAGTCATGCGCTGGCGAAAATTCTCGGCCTGAGTTATCAGCGTATTCAGTTCACTTCTGACCTGCTGCCAGGTGACATCCTGGGGACTTCGATATTTGATCGGGACAGTGGGCAGTTCACCTTTCATCCCGGTCCGATTTTCGCCGAGCTGGTGCTTGCCGACGAGATCAACCGCGCCACGCCCAAGAGCCAGAGCGCGTTGCTGGAAGCGATGGAAGAAGGGCAGGTGTCCATCGAAGGCGCGACGCGTCTGTTGCCCGATCCGTTCTTTGTGATCGCGACCCAGAACCCGTTCAGTTCCGGCGGCACTTTTGCGTTGCCCGAGTCGCAACTGGACAGGTTCATGATGCGCATTTCCATGGGCTACCCGGCCAGAGCCGCAGAGAAAGCCCTGCTGCTGGGCGAGTCGCGCCGCGAGCTGTTGCCGCGTCTGCAACCGATTCTGGATCACGCCCTGCTTGGCCAGCTCCAGACGCAGGCGCGGCAGGTGCGTGCCAGTGACGCGCTGGTTGATTATGTCCTGCGACTGGTCGAGGCGACGCGCAGTCAGCCGCAGTTCGCGTACGGACTTTCACCCAGGGCGAGCCTGGCGATTCTGGCCGCAGCACGGGCCTGGGCGATGTTGCTGGGGCGGGAGTACGTGATTCCCGAAGACGTGCAGGCGGTGCTGCCATCGGTTATCGGACACCGTTTGCGTGAACGCAGCGATCCGACCGGGCATGGCGGCGGTGCGCTGGTTCAATGGCTGTTGCGCGAGGTGCCCGTGCTTTGATCGAACCGCTCAAACCGCTCTGGCAACGCTGGCTGTCGAGGCGAATTCCTCCAGCGTCACGCATTACCCTCGACCACCGGCGCATTTTCATCATGCCGACACGCACCGGCATGATTTACGCGCTAGTGCTGGTGCTTATGCTGCTGGTGGCGATCAATTATCAGAACAGCCTGGCCTACGGGTTGACCTTTCTATTGCTGTCGATAGGCGTGCTGGCCATCCTGCACACCTACCGCAACATCAGCGGTCTGGTTCTGAGTGCGGGCGTGGCGCGTTCGGTATTCGTCGGCGAGCCGGTGCAATTGCGCCTGCGCCTGGAAAGTGCCGGGCAGGCCCACCAGGCATTGGGATTGGGCTGGAGTGCGACAGCATTGCAGTCAGGCGACGTGCAGCCCCGTGGGCTGACCGACCTGGAACTGACTCTGCCCGCCGAAAAGCGCGGCTGGCTGCGTGCGCCAAGGCTGCGCATCGAGAGTGTGTTTCCGCTGGGTATCTTTCGCGCCTGGAGCTGGCTAGACCTGGAGCAGAGCGCCTTGATCTACCCTCGACCCTTGTCCGGGACCATGCCGCTGCTCAAGGGCGTGCAGCCGCATGCCGAGGACGATGGCCATGCCACCCAAGGGGCCGGTGTCGATGATTATCAGGGCTTGCGCAGTTACCAGCCGGGTGACAATCGCAGTCGCTTGCACTGGAAAGCCTATTCCCGCGGGCAGGGGCTGCTGATCAAGGATTTCACCGACCTCAGTGGCCATGACCTGTGCCTGGACTTCATGGCGCTGGGCGGCGATATCGAAGAGCGCCTGTCGCGCCTGTGTTACTGGGTGCTGGAGCTGTCGCAGCGGCAGCAGCCGTTTGCCCTGCGGTTACCGGGCTTTTTGTCGGCGGTGGACAGCGGCGATGCACACCGCGAAGTCTGTCTGCGCGCCCTTGCGCTGTACGGCCATCGATCATGAACGACAAGGTCAAGACAGTTCAATCCGCGCCCATTCCGCGCGTCAGCCTCACCTGGCTCTTGGTGGCGCAGGCACTGGTGGTGTTGCCGTTCGCGCTGCATGTGCCGGTGTCAATCACGATCCTCTGGCTCGGCTGTACGGTGTGGCGCGTGCAGGCGTTCCGGATGCGCGTGCGCTTGCCTGGCACCTGGGTCAAGTCCGGGCTGTTGGTGGGCACCGCAGGTGGCGTTTATCTGGCGCGCGGCAGCCTGGTCGGGCTGGATGCCGGGGCTGCGTTACTGGTGGCTGCATTCGTTCTGAAAATGCTGGAAATGAACAGTCGCCGTGACGCGCGCGTGCTGATTTTCCTCGGTTTCTTCTGCGTGGCGGTTGGCTATCTGTTCGAAGACAACCTGCTGTGGGCGCTCTTCAGTCTGCTGCCGGTCAGCGCGCTGCTGGCTGCGTTGATCGGCCTGCAACACACAGACCTGGCCGGCAGGTCGGCGGACACGCTCAAGCTGGCGTTCAAGCTGATGGCGCAGGCACTGCCATTGATGCTCCTGCTGTTTCTATTCTTTCCGCGCCTGGACCCGCTCTGGTCGCTGCCGCAGCCGAGTAACAAAGGCGTCACCGGCCTGTCGGACAACATGGCACCCGGCGACATGGCGGAACTGAGCAAATCGCCTGCGCTGGTGTTCCGCGCCAGTTTTGAAGGGCCTATCCCGGCGCGCAATCAGCTTTACTGGCGCGGTTTGACCCTTGAGCAGTTCGATGGACGTCGCTGGTCGCAGTCGGCACGTGCCCAGACCGTGCAGATTGCGCAGTGGGAGAAACGCGGTGAGCCGCTGGCCTACAGCGTTGTCATGGAAGCCAGCGGCCGGCCCTGGTTGCCGAGCCTCGACGTGGCAGAAACCACGTTGCCGGACGTGCGGCAGATGAGCGACTTCCGCCTGCAGCGCAGACGCCCCATCGAGCAGTCGTTGTTGTACGCCGTCAACTCATGGCCGCAGAGCGTCCGTGATCCGCTGTCCAGCGAGCAGATCCAGCGTCAGGACCTGCAACTGCCTGCCAAGGGCAATGATCAGGCGCGGCAATGGGCCGATGAACTGCGCCGGCGCTACACCACACCAGACGCTATGGTCGCCGCGCTGCTCGGCTACTTCAGCGATCAGCCGTTTCACTACACCCTCAAACCGGTGCCATTGGGCAATGACAGCATCGATGAATTCCTGTTTGCCAGTCGTCAGGGTTTTTGCGCCCACTACGCCGGAGCCATGACCTTTGTCCTGCGCGCGGCAGGCATTCCGGCGCGGGTGGTGGCCGGGTATCAGGGCGGTGAGCTGAACCCCGACGGGCAGTACCTGACTGTTCGCCAGTTCGATGCGCATGCCTGGGTGGAATACTGGCAGCCAGGCGTGGGCTGGCGCAGCGTCGACCCGACTGCCGCCGTGGCGCCGCAACGTATCGAGCAAGGTCTGGAGCAGGCGCTGGCGGCGGACGAAGCATTTCTGCAGGACTCTCCCTATTCAGCGTTGCGCTATCGTAACGTGGCTTGGGTCAACGCCCTGCGCCTCAGTTGGGATAACCTCAATTACGGCTGGCAGCGCTGGGTACTGGGCTATCAGGGACAACAGCAGTTACAAATTCTCGGTCGCTGGTTTTCAGGCTTCCAGGCGCCGGTTTTCGTCCTGGGAACCCTGTTTTCACTGGGGCTGGTGGCGTTATGGCTGTTCAAACCCTGGCAACGCGAAAGCGACTCGCAGCTGCGCGTGTTCAACGCATTTGAACGCTTGCTCGCCCGTCATGGTCTGCGTCGTATGCCGGGTGAAGGCGCTGACGCATTCTGCCGCAGGGCGGTACTCTACTTTCCGCAGCATGCCGAGGCCATTGAAGGTTTCATCCGCGAATTTCAGGCGCAGCGCTACGCTGGGCGGCTGGCTTCGGCGAGCCGCTTGAGGCAGGCGCTGAGCACGTTGCGTCGGGGTTTGCCATGGAGGTTGTCAGCCGTCAGGGACAGGCATTCATGAATCAGTTTGTCGAAGGGGAATTGCATGTCTTCAATGGTGGATCATCTGGTCGCCGAAGTGCTGGCGCTGGATGTCAAATTACTCGCGTGTCAGGCACGCCTTGCCGTTTCGACTGACAGCGAAGCGCTGCACGATTTACGTACCACGGTGCGCCGTCTGCGCAGCGTATTGCGGCCCCTGCGGGAAAACCCGAGTGCGGCAGAGCTGGAAGAGGCGGCCAAGGCGGTCGGCCAATTGACCACGCCGCTGCGTGACATGCAGGTGCTCGCCGGGTTTCTTGAAGAGCAGGGTTTGAACGAGGCCGCGTTCACACGCAACCGCTACCTGGAAACCGCCTGCCCCAAGGTCGCCAGCTCGTCCGAGCTGACCCGTCTGCTCAAGCTGATTGACCGGTTCCCGGAAATGCTGCGTCTGCAACAGCGCCAGGGCATGTTGCGGGGTCTGCGCAAGACCATTGAAAAACGCATGGACAAGCAATGGCACAAGCTGCGTGTTGCCATCGCTGAGCCGGGACACGATCGGCATGACCTGCGTTTGCTGATCAAGCGCGTGCGCTACGCTGCCGAAGCCTATCCGCAACTCAGTCATCAGCCGAAAAACATGCAAGCCCGGCTCAAATCCGCACAAGGCGAACTGGGCGACTGGCATGATCATCTGCAATGGCTGGCGCAGGCTGCGGAACAACCTGATCTGGCCCCCTGCGTGCCGGGCTGGCAAATCGGCATAGTAGGTGCCGAACGCAAGGCCGAAGCGTCGCTCAAACGCCTGGCCAAGGCCTGTTTCTGATCCGGTAATTTATCGTGAGGCATGTCATTCAGGCCGCAAAAATGGCCATTATGCGGCCTGTCGATAACTAAGAGGATGGTTATCATCCATCCACTTGTGTGTTGACGTGTGGAGTGAACATGACCTTTTCTGAACTGATCGATGCGCTGCGTCGTGATCCTCGCGCTGTCACGATCCCTGCCGAATGGTCGCAGGGGCGTGCCTGCTTTGGCGGGCTGATGGCTGCGCTGACCTACGAAGCGATGCGTGCACAGGTGCCGGAAGGGCGGCCGGTTCGTTCGCTGGCGATCACCTTTGTCGGGCCGGCGGCGCCCGGGGTGCCGATTGCTTTCGAGGTCGACATCCTGCGCCATGGCAAGGCAGTCAGTCAGGTGCTGGGGCGCGCAGTGCAGAATGGTCAGGTAATGACCCTGATACAAGGGAGCTTCGGTGCCCCTCGAGAATCAATGATCACCTTTGCCGCAGAGGCCGCGCCGGTCCTCAAACCGGTCGAACAATGCCCGGAGCTACCGTTCGCCAGCGGCGTGATGCCTGATTACCTGCGTTTCATGGACATCCGCTGGGCGTTGGGCGGCATGCCTTTCAGTAACACCCAATCGCCGGCGATAGGCGGCTACGTGCGCTTTCGCGATGAGCCGCACGCCACGCCCATGAGCGAAGCGCATATTCTGGCCCTGGTGGACACCTGGCCGCCTGCGGTGTTGCCGCACCTGGACAAGCCGGCACCCGGCAGTTCACTGACCTGGACCATTGAGTTCGTCCAGCCCCAGCCGTCGCTGGATACCCTGCAGTGGTGCAGCTATCGCGCAGTCATCGAGCATGCCCGCGATGGCTATGGTCACACCGCCGCGGCATTGTGGAGCCCCGACGGCGAGCTGATCGCGATCAGTCGCCAGACGGTCACCGTGTTTGGCTGACCGGCAACCGGATCAAGGTTTGCGAGCGGCCCGAGCGGCGTCCTGGCGCTGAAAACCCAGCGCCGCCACCAGGCCGATCACGCCGATGGCAACCGATGAAAGGCTTTCGGAAAACAGACCGTTGAGGATCAGCAGGGCCGCCAGAATGAACAGCGGTACGGCGATCAGGTACAGGGCCAGACTGGTCGAGTGCTCCTGACTGTCGTTGCTGTCACGCCATTGATTCAACTGCAGATCGGAAAGTGGCTTGTTCATGATGCGGTCCTCTTCAGGTAACGCGTAAAGCGTCGTTCAATGCCTGAAGGATAGGCCCGCGCGCCGATGGCTGACGAGTCAAGCCTGTCTATCGTGGCGATAGCCTGTTACAGCTTGAGCTGGCCAATGGCGGCATTCAGTTCGCCTGCCAGCGTGGCCAGTTCGTCACTGGTGCTGGCCGAGTCAACCGTCTGGATCACCGTGCGTTCGGTGACATCGCGGATACTCACCACCGCACGGTTCATCTCCTCGGCGACCTGACTTTGTTGCTGAGCCGCGACGGCGATCTGCGTGTTGCTTTCGCGCATCTGTGCCACGGCACCGGCAATCGCCGCCAGCGCATCACCGGCTTCCCGCGCCTGCTGCACGCATTCGTCGGCCTTGTACGAGCTTTCCTGCATGAAATCCACCGCATCGCGGGTGCCGCTTTGCAGGGTCGAGACCATCGTGGTGATTTCATCAGTGGAGGTTTGCACCCGCTTGGCCAGATTGCGTACCTCGTCGGCGACCACGGCAAAACCCCGACCCATTTCCCCGGCGCGTGCGGCTTCGATGGCTGCGTTGAGGGCGAGCAGGTTGGTCTGCTCGGCGATGCTGTGGATCACGTTGACCACACCGTTGATCTTCTGGCTGTCTTCGGCCATGCGCTGGATCATTTCCGCCGTCTGCTGCACGCCGCTGGACAGCCCTGCGATGGACACCTGCACGCGGTCGACCACCACTTTGCCACTGCCCGCCAGCGCGTCGGCGGTCTGCGACTGATCACGGGTAGCCGTGGCGTGCTGGGCAATGTGATGAACCGTAGCGGTCATCTCGTTGATGGCCGTGGCCACCTGGTCGGTTTCGCTTTGCTGGCCGAGCATGCCCTGGCGCACTTCCTTCATGCCCGCCGCCAGGTGCGCGGCACCCTGATCAAGGCGGCCAGCGGTTTGTGAAACGGTATTGACCACTCGCTGATAACCGGCCTGCATGGCATTAAAGGCTTTGGCCATCTGTCCGACCTCATCGTCACTGCGATTGGGAACACGGGCCGCCAGGTCGCCGCTTTTTTCCACATGCAGCATCACATCCTTGAGCGCGTTGAGCTGGCTGAGTAGAAAGCGGATCAGCAGTTGCGAAGCGCAGAGCATCAATAACATCAGCACGAAAACCGCAATCGCGTAGTGCGTAAAGCGATCCAGCACGACGTGCATGAACGTCGGGGTGAATGCCAGTAGCGCAATCCGTTGCTCGGCGTTCCGGGTGATGATCTGCGCACCGCTCAGCCATCGATCGCCAGCGGGCTTGTCCAGCGTCACCCAGTCGCGGGCGTCAGCCAGTTCCGGCAGCGCAAGGCCATCGACGACCGGTGTCTGACCCTGGCGGTAAGTCAGCAATGTATCGTTGGAGGGCAGCGCTGCGTCGACGGGCCAGTCGGTCAGCAGCCGCGCCTGCGCTTGTGCTGCCTGGCGCGACGCATCGGTCCGCGCTTGTTGCTCTGTCTGCATGGCGTACAGCACCAGCAACAGGGTGGTGACGAAAGCGACCGCGTTGACGGCCCAGAACTTATATTTCAGTGACAGGTTGCCAAGCCATGAGCCCATGAGTGGTCTTCTTCGGTGATCGGTTGAGATAGCAGCAAGATGCCATCACTGTGCCTCAGCCAACGAAGAGACTCTTGATGCGGGTCAAGAAAGCTGCAGATTTTCATCCTCCGGGTTTATTTTCAGCACTGGCAAGGCAAAAAACTGCCGTGCGCAATCTGTGCTGTGGCGTGCGAGGTCTTCCTGCGTTTCGCCCCGGTGCAAGGCTACTTCGCGCAAGACTTCCGGCAGGTAAGCCGGCTCGTTGCGACCGTTTTTCGGCTTGGGACGCAGGCTGCGTGGCAGCAGGTAGGGCGCATCGCTTTCCAGCATCAATCGGCCGCGAGGGATGTTGCTCACCAGCGCGTGCAGGTGGGTGCCGCGTCGTTCGTCGCAGATCCAGCCGGTGATGCCGATATGCAGGTCAAGGTCCAGGTAACTGAACAGCGCGGCGCGCTCACCGGTGAAACAATGCACGACTGCCGCGGGCAGGCGGTCGCGGTAGTCGCGCAGAATCTCCAGCAGCCGCTGGTTGGCGTCGCGTTCGTGGAGGAACACCGGTAATTGCAGTTCCACGGCCATGGCCAGATGCGCTTCGAGGACCTTTTCCTGCTGAGGGCGAGGCGAGAAATCGCGATTGTAATCCAGGCCGCATTCACCCACGGCGCGAACGCGATTTTCCTTGAGCAGGGCATGCAACTGTTTCTCGGTGTCGCCGGTCCAATCGCTCGCCGAATGCGGGTGAATACCCGCCGTGCAGAACAGGCGTTGCGCGCTCTCATCCAGCTCGTGACACAACTGCAGGGCCTGTTCGCTGCCCTCGACACTGGTGCCGGTCACCACCAGTTGCTGGACGCCTGCGGCATAGGCGCGGTCGAGTACCGCCTGTCGCTGCGAGGCGAAGCTTGCGTTGGTCAGATTGACGCCGATGTCGATGAGTTGCATGGTGCTACCTCCAGCTGAAGGCTGTCGAGCATACCAGAGCTCTGGCCACAACAAGAAAACGCTGGGTATTCAAGCGATTGAACCTGAGGGTTCAACGATTTCCTTCGCTGTTCGATGCTGCTGCGTGACCTCAAGATTTCCTTTTTCCTGATTTTTTCCGGCATTGCCCTGGGGAAGTGAATGATCCGATCCGCGCTTGTGTCTTTGATGTGCCTGTTACCGCTGCTGCCCCTGCAGGTTTCTGCTCGTCAGACCGGTCCCGAGGTGGTGCAGCACACTGTGCAGGTGCGCGATTTGCCAGCGATTCGCAGCAGCAAGGTGCTGCGCGTGCTGGTCAATCAGAGCCGTAACAGCTCCGGTGACGTCAAGGGCCAGGAAATCGGCATCGAATACCATCGCCTGCAAGCCTTTGAGCAGTACCTCAACAGCCATGCCCGAGCGGGGCAGAGGGTCACGATCAAGGTCATCCCCAAGGCCAAGAACCAGTTGCTCACAGCCTTGCAGCGCGGAGAAGGCGACATGATCGCACCGGGGGAACTGCTCGATGTCAGCGACGCCAAGGGTATTCAGGCCAGCGCACCGATCGTGCATGACGTGCCTCTGGTGCTGGTCGGCGTTAGTGGTCAGCGCAGTGTGCGCCGTGTGGAGCAATTGTCCGGAAAGACCCTGAGCCTGCCCACCGGCAGTGCGGCCGACGAAGCCCTGCATCAGGTCAATCGACAACTGGAGCTGCGCAAGCTGCCCCTGGCAAAAATCGAATGGGTCGACCCCAGTCTGGCCGTCGAGGATGTGCTGGAAATGGTCCAGGCCGGGATTTACCCGATGACGCTGGTCGAGCAGCCGATTGCCGAGCGCTGGGCGAAGATCATGCCCAAACTGCGCATCGACCGCGGCCTTACGTTGCAGACCCACGGGGATATCAGCTGGTTCGTGCGTGACAATGCCACCCAGCTGCGGGCCAGTGTCGATGATTTCCTCAAAGGCTATAAGCCCTCGGCCCAGCAGGATCAGGTGTTGGCCAAGGCGTACAAGAACACCTACAAGGTCAACAACCCGCTGGTGCGCAACAACCTGCAGCGCCTGGAACAACTGCGTCCGATGCTGCAGCGCCATGCCGATGCGCAGGGCATGGACTGGCTGGACCTGGCTGCCCTCGCGTTCAAGGAATCCCGACTCGACCCGACTGCCAAGGGCAGCGGCGGCGCGACAGGTCTGTTGCAGATCACTCCGTCGGCGGCAAAAAGCGTTGGCGTACCGAGTATCCAGAGCGCTGACGACAATATCCGTGCCGGCTCGCGCTATATGGCGCTGATCCAGCGCAAGTATTTCTCCAGTAACCGGGTCAACGAACGCGAGCGCATGGCATTCGTGATGGCCGCCTATAACCTGGGGCCCGAGCGCGTGCAGGGCATGCGCGAGGAAGCGCGGCGTCGCGGGCTGAACCCGAATCAGTGGTTCTTCCAGACCGAACGTGTGGCAATGGAGCAGGGCGGTGCCAATGTCGTTGCGTTCGTGAACAGCGTGAACAAGTACTACCTGGCTTTCGACCGCGAGCGTGACTCGCTGGAAAAGAGCGGCACGAAACCTGCGGTAAAACGCTAAAGATCGATTTATTCGATTTGTATGCGCCGTTATTTGCGGTTTTTACATGAGTGAATTTGATTATCATGGCGCCACTCGTTGTTAATCACTCACCACTCACGGAACGTCGCCCATGAACACATTGATCAAGTCGGTCCTCACCACTCGCGCCGGTTACGGCCTGACTGTCCTGCGCGTCATCGTCGGTATCGCGTTCATCGCGCACGGCAGTCAGAAATTGTTCGGCGCCTTCGGCGGTTATGGCCTGGAAGGCACTGCGCAGTACATGGAAAGCCTGGGCTTGACGCCGGGTTACCTGATGGCGCTGATGTCAGGCAGCGCCGAATTCTTTGGCGGTCTGGGTCTGTTGTTGGGGCTGCTGGCTCGTCCGGCTGCGGTCGTGGTGATCCTGCTGTTGCTGGTGGCGATCTTCACCGTTCACATCCACAACGGTTTCTTCATGGCCAAAAACGGCTACGAGTACGCGCTGGCACTGCTCGGCGGTGCCGTGGCGGTACTCATCGAAGGTGCAGGCAAGTTGTCGCTGGACCGTATCATCGCCCGATAACCGGCTACGCTTGCTCTGCAAGGCCCGCTCTTGTGGCGGGCCTTGCGCGTTTGCAGGCACCCGCCATGAATGGCAATTGACAATGAATGGGACGTTTCTCTAGGATGCGTGCTCAAGCGCCGATTTAACAACTACTTGCGGGGCGCCTGGCAAGGCTGAGGCCTTGTCGAAATACCGCTAAAACGTTGGTTCGGTGTTGCCTCTCACCGCTGCCCAGCGGATCTTGCGAGGCAGAGAAACAACCATGAACAACCTGCGCCCCCTCATTCGTCTTTCCCCGATCAGCACGGTCTTGTCACGCAAGAACCCGAAAATCCTTCTCAGCGGCTCCCATCAGCCCACGCTGTTGCGCTATCTCGACGGCTGGCCCCGTCGGCGTGGCGGTTCCTGTGCGTTTCTGATTCAGTTCGTCGAGACCCACCAGTCTCTGAGCCATTTTGCCGACGATCAATTCGACCTCGCCGTGGTGCAATCGCCGCAGGCAGATGATGTCGGGCAGGTGATTAGTGACCTGACCCGCATTGCCCGGCAGGGCTTGATTACGCTGGGTTGAATGGCCTGAGTCAGCCAATTGGCATAGAAGGCATATTGCTGGCCCCCGACGTGTGAACGGACAGGCAAAATCGCCGCCTTATCAAAGGATTAGGTGGTTTTCGCATGCGTTTGGTCTATTGTGCTCTGGCGTGCCTGACGCTTTCCGGGCTGGCTTTCTCCGTACAGGCCAGAAACGCGACGGAAAACGAGCGTTATCTGTGTCGTTGGGGCTCGGCCATTGCGGGCGGTGCGCAGGCCTCCAAGTTGTCAGGCGTTACCCGCTATGGGGCGCGGCAGAAGCTGCAGGCGCGCAAGTTTGCCAAACAATGGATGCGGCCCATGGCATTGCGTATCACGGAACAGACCTACGACAGCGAGTCGCGGCTCAAGCCTGATGCGGTGACCAAGGTCTATTACGACGGCTGCATCCAGCACGAGGTGGCGCGACGTTGAGTCTTTGTCGCCTGTCGAACTGATTTTCGCAGGGCCGGAGAAACCGCTTGAGTACAAAGATCATCACCCGTGACGGGCATGAAGCCCTGAAGAAAGAGCTCGACTACCTGTGGCGAGAGCACCGGCCTGACATTACGCAAAAGGTCGCCTGGGCGGCATCGCTCGGGGATCGCAGCGAAAACGCCGATTACCAGTACAACAAGAAGCTGCTGCGCGAGATCGACCGACGCGTGCGCTACCTGCGCAAGCGCCTCGAAGACATGCGTGTCGTGCAGTATTCGCCGGAGCAGGAAGGGCGGGTGTTCTTCGGTGCCTGGGTCGAGATCGAAAACGAAGCGGGCGATCTCAAGAAATTCCGCATTGTCGGCTATGACGAAATCTATGGGCGCAACGACTACATCTCCATCGACTCGCCCATGGCGCGCGCCTTGCTGAAGAAGGAAGTCGGCGACGAGGTGCTGGTCAATACGCCCGAAGGCGAGAAGCTGTGGTTCGTGAACTCGATTGATTACGAGAAGTGAGGCCGGACGCAGAGCGCCCGGACCTCCATTCTCATGCGCTCATCGCTATACACAACTCCTGATGAGCCCGGAGAGTGGTGCTAAAACCGTAGCGTCAGGCAGGGTGCAGATCTCTGTGCGAGTGACCGGGGCGGCGATCCGCATTGCTCACGAAGACGTTGGTCCAAACGCCCTATTTCCGAAGGCTGTACCGGCCTCTTCGCGAGCAAGCTCGCTCCCACTGGATTGGTGAGTAGCCTCAACCCTCGCGTAGCACGGTCAGCGGACTGACGTTCAATGCGCGGCGGGTGCCGAATACACCGGCACCGCCGACCAGCAGGGCACCGATCACCGGGAGCAGCAATAGCCACGGATGCGGTTGCCATTCCAGCGAAAAGGCGTAGCGGTACAGTACAAAGCTCACCAGCTCACAACCGAGTGCCGCCAATACACCGCTCGCGGCGCCCAGCAAACCGAATTCGATGCGTCGCGACTTGATCAGCAGTGCTCGCTCTGCGCCCAGTGCCCGCAGCAGTGCGCCTTGCCGAATGCGTTCATCCAGCGTGGCCTGCAATCCGGAAAACAGCACGGCGATACCCGCGGCCAGCACGAACAGCAGGACGAACTGCACGGCCAGGGTGACCTGATCGAGGATGCTGCGTACCTGTGCCAGCAAAGCCTCTACACCCAGAATGCTGATGGACGGGTAGGCGCGCGACAGCTCGACGATCTGCTTGTCCTGGCCGGGTGGCAGGTAGAAACTGGTCAGGTAGGTGGTCGGCAGGTCGGCGAGGGTGCCGGGCTGGAAAATCATGAAGAAGTTGGGCTGGAAGGTATCCCAGTTCACATTCCTGAGGCTGGTCACCACGGCTTCGCGGGTCAGTCCGCCGACAATGAAGCTCAGGCGGTCGCCCAGCTTGATTTTCAGGCTGTCGGCCAGTTTGGCCTCGATCGAGACACCGGGCGTTGCATCACGTTGCCCGGAGTCAGGCAACGCCTTCCACCAGCTGCCGGCAGTCAGGGTATTGCCCTCGGGAAGCTCGGCGGCCCAGGTCAGGCTCAGGTCGCGACGCGTGGCATTTTCACCGCGCGAATCCTTGGTCACGAAGTTACTGACCGGTTCACCATTGATGCTGGTCAGGCGTCCTGGCACCACCGGGTAAAGGGGCGCAGCGTGAGTGGACAGCTTGCTCAGGGTCTGGGCGAAGTTTTCTTTATCGGCTGGCAGTACGTTGAGCACGAAATAGTTCGGTGCATCCTTGGGCAGCTGATTTTGCCAGGTGTCGAGCAGCTCACCGCGCAGCAGGGCGATCAAGCCCATCGACAACAGGATCAGGCCGAAAGCCAGTGATTGTCCGGCAGCGGCCAGCGGGTAACGCA
The DNA here is from genome assembly GCF_020515645.1 of Pseudomonas sp. MWU16-30316. Classification (NCBI taxonomy): domain Bacteria; kingdom Pseudomonadati; phylum Pseudomonadota; class Gammaproteobacteria; order Pseudomonadales; family Pseudomonadaceae; genus Pseudomonas; species Pseudomonas sp. MWU16-30316. The sequence continues at coordinate 147,508 of NZ_JAIZAZ010000003.1, forward strand.
GCAGTTGCCCCAAGCCCAGTCGCCAGGGCAGCGAGGCGCCGGACAGCAGACGGCGCAGGCTGTTGAGCGCCAGTAACAGCAGACTGCCGAGCAGCAGCGCGGCGACGATACCGCCACCCAGCAGGGCGAAGGTCAGCACCAGATCCAGGCTCAGACGCCACATGATCAGGCCCAGCGCAAGCAGCGCCGCGCCATACACGAGCCAGGAGCTGGCGGGGATCGGCAGCATGTCGCGGCGCAGAACACGCAGCGGCGGCACGCGACCCAGTGCAGCCAGCGGCGGCAGGGCGAAACCGGCCAGTGCTACCAGCCCGGTGCCCATGCCGGCCAGCGCAGGCAGCACGCCGCCTGGCGGAACGGTTGCCGGAAGCAGATTTTGCAGCAGCGCGAACAGCCCGAGTTGTGCAAGCCAACCCAGCAAGGCACCACTCAGGCTGGCCAGCAAGCCGATGATCGCCAGTTGCAGGCTGAACAGGGTCATCGCCTCACCGCGCGACAGCCCCAGGCAGCGTAGCAGGGCGCTGGCATCAAAGCGTCGTGCAGCGAATCGGGATGCCGACAGCGCCACGGCAACGCCCGCCAGTAAGACGGCAACCAGACTGGCCATATTCAAATAACGTTCGGCCTTGCCCAGTGCGCCGCCAATCTGCTGGCTGCCATCGCGGGCGTCCTTGATTTCCTGATGCGGCTCAAGACCCGGCTCGATGGCTTTGCGATAGGCCGCCAGTGCTTCCGGCGGGCCGCTCCACATCTCCCGATAGGTGACCCGGCTGCCCGGTTGCACCACGCCAGTGGCGGCAAGGTCCTGCAGGTTGATCATCACGCGCGGGGTCAGGCTGTAGAAGTTGCCTGCCCGGTCTGGCTCATAAGTCAGTATGCGGGTCAGTTTCAAGGTTTTGGAGCCGACGTCGAGGTCGTCTCCCACCTTCAGGTCGACCGCAGGAAGCAGGCGTGCCTCGACCCAGGCTTCACCCGGTTGCGGGCCGCTGCCAGCCTGTTCCGGCTGGTACAGGTCTGCGGCGCTTTTCAGTTCGCCGCGCAATGGGTAAGCGTCGTCCACCGCCTTGATGCTCGACAGCTGGATGCCCGCGTCGGTCGCGATCACGCTGGAAAAGACCATGATCTGCGCATGCTTGAGTTGCAGGCGTTTGCCTTCTTCGACCTGCTCGGCACGCGCCGGGCTCGAGCCTTCAAGGATCAGATCTGCGCCCAGGAACTCGGTCGCCCGCAGCAACATCGCGCCGTTCAGACGGGCGCCGAAATAACCGATGGCGGTGCTCGCCGCCACAGCGACCAGAAGGGCAAAGAACAATACCCGCAACTCTCCGGCGCGGGCATCGCGCATCAGTTGGCGGACAGCGAGGCTCAGCAGGCGGGCAAAAGGCAAACGTGCCATCAAGGCTCCAGCGGGGCGACCAGTCGGCCCCCTTCAAGACGGATCAGGCGACGGCAGCGATGCGCCAGACGCTCATCGTGAGTGACCAGCACCAGCGTGGTGTTGCGCTCCTTGTTCAGTTCGAAGAGCAGGTCGCTGATACGTTCGCCGGTGTGGCTGTCGAGGTTGCCGGTGGGTTCGTCGGCGAACAGCACGTCGGGGTCGGCAGCGAAGGCGCGGGCAATGGCGACCCGTTGCTGTTCACCACCGGACAACTGACGCGGGGTATGGGTCAGGCGCTGGCCAAGGCCCACCCGTTGCAGCAGATCGCGGGCTTTTTCGCGGGCGTCTTTGCGGCCTTCGAGCTCCATCGGCAGCATGACGTTTTCCAGCGCGTTCAGGCTGTCGAGCAACTGGAACGACTGAAACACGAACCCGACGTGCTCGGCCCGCACTCTGGCGCGCTGGTCTTCATCCAGCTCGCTGAGATTGCGGCCTGAAAGGATGACCGAACCGGCGCTCGGCAGGTCCAGTCCGGCGAGCAAACCGAGCAGGGTGGATTTGCCCGAACCGGAGGCTCCGACGATGGCCAGCGTGTCGCCCTTGTTTAGTTCCAGGGAGAGTTCGTGCAGGATGGTCAGGTCACCTTCGGTGCTGGGGACTACTTTGCTGAGGCTTTGGGCACTGAGAATACTTTCACTCATGGAGAATCCGATGCGTGCGTTGTTTTTAAGTGCTGGCCTGGGGTTACTGCTGCTGTCACAGGGCGCGTTGGCGGGCACGGTATTGATCGTTGGGGATAGTATCAGTGCGGCTTTCGGGCTGGATACCCGCGTGGGGTGGGTCAGCCTGCTGGAACAGCGTCTGGGCAAGGAGGGATTCGACGACAAGGTGGTCAATGCCTCGATCAGTGGCGACACCAGTGCAGGCGGCCAGGCGCGTTTGCCTGCGCTGCTTGCAGAGCATAAGCCGGAGCTGGTTATTCTGGAGTTGGGGGGCAACGATGGCCTGCGCGGTCAGCAGCCTGCTCAATTGCAACAAAACCTTTCATCGATGATCGACCGCTCGAAGGCGGCGGGTGCCAAAGTGCTGTTGTTGGGCATGCGTATCCCGCCCAACTACGGGCCACGCTACACCAAGGCCTTTGAAGAGGTTTACAGCAACCTGGCCAAGGAGAAAAAGGTCCCCTTCGTGCCATTCTTTCTCGAAGGTGTAGGCGGGGTGCCTGAACTGATGCAAGCCGATGGTCTGCATCCGGCCGCCGCTGCTCAGGGCAAGTTGCTGGAAAATGTCTGGCCGAGCCTGAAACCGCTGCTTTGAGGCTTTCCCGGGCGGGGGCTTTCGGCTAATGTGGCGCCCCCGATCTGGAGCCCCCCATGCCGCGTCCCGCCTGGTCCCTGTATGCCTATCAAATGCTTGAACCCGATGAGCAGCTGGATCTGTTCGCCTGTCAGGAAGTGCGCGTCCATTTGATCGCTCGCCAATTGGAGCTGGGCGGCTCGATCGACCGTACATTATGTGGCACGTTGTTGCCGGCCCAGCCGCAAATGCGCGCCGTCGAACTGCAGGCCATGCGCGATGAGCGTCTGTGTCCCCTGTGCAAGGCCATCATGGATGCGCAGCGCAGAGGGATGAATCCGATCTGGCCTGAACTCTAGCTGTCATGACTGCCCGAAGGGCAACCGCAGATATCCCCGATCCGGCAAGGGCCGGTGTACACTTCAGTTCTTGTTTCCATCCCTTTAGTCGTTACCCGAAGGATCTTCCCGGATGTTGTCGCGCATTCCAGCCGTTACCCGCTGTCTGTCGCTTGCTGCTCTGTGCGCGGCGAGCTCTGTCCATGCACTGGAGTTTCCGTTGCCGCCGCCCGGCGAAGACATCGTGGGGCAGGTGCAGGTCATCAAGGCCAAATACGAAGACACCTTCGCCGACCTTGGCACCCAATATGATCTGGGCTACCTGGAAATGATCGCCGCCAACCCTGGTGTCGATCCCTGGCTGCCGGGTGCAGGCAAGGACATCGTGCTGCCGACCCGTTTCATTCTGCCGCCGGGGCCGCGCGAAGGGATTGTCATCAACCTTGCCGAATACCGCATGTATTACTACCCCAAGGGTCAGAATGTCGTGCACACCTATCCGCTGGGTGTCGGTCGTGAAGGCTGGGGGTCGCCGATCGGCGTGACCAAGGTGACGGCCAAGACGCCGAACCCGACCTGGACGCCGCCAGCCTCGATCAAGGCCGAGCATGCGGCCGATGGTGATCCGCTGCCAGACGTGGTGCCGGCCGGTCCGGACAACCCGCTGGGGCCGTTCAAATTCGGCCTCGGGCTTTCCGGCTACCTGATCCACGGCTCGAACAAGAAGTTCGGCATCGGCATGCGCACCAGTCATGGTTGTTTCCGCATGTATAACAATAACGTGCTGGAACTGGCCGACATGGCCCCGGTCGGTACGACGGTGCGCATCATCAGCGAGCCTTACAAGTTCGGGATCAGCGGCGGCAAGGTTTACCTGGAAGCGCACACGCCGGTTGATGACCTGGGCAACCCGTCGGTGGTCGACAAGCACACTGCGGTGATCAATGCGCTGCTCAAGCGTGACGACCTGGCCAATAACCTGCGCATGAACTGGGACGTGGTGCGTGATGTAGTCGCGGCCGAAGACGGCATACCGGTGGAGATCGCAGAGCCGGGCAAAGCGCCTGCGAGTGCTGAAGAACCGGTGATTTTTCAGTAAATCGTCGCCGGCAGTTGCTCTCGTGCCAATGCCCAGCGTTGGCATGATAGTCAAAAGAAAAGTCATCGGGTCTTAGCCCTCTCCCTGGAGTCATTCAGGCTTCTGCAGGCAATCACTCAGCCAGACAACAGGCAAAAAAAAGCCGACCCGTTGCCGGGTCGGCTTTCAATAACCCCGGGGGATTATTACTTGCGGCTGGCTTTGTCCAACATGCGCAGAGCGCGCTCGTTGGCTTCGTCAGCAGTTTGCTGAGCTTTTTGAGCAGCAGCCAGAGCTTCGTCAGCCTTGCGGTAGGCTTCGTCGGCACGTGCTTGCGAACGAGCTGCTGCGTCTTCGGTAGCTGTCAGACGAGCTTCGGTTTCTTTGGATACGCTGCTGCAACCGGTAGCCAGAACTGCGGCCAGAGCCAGAGCAGAGAATTTCAGAACGTTGTTCATCGTGTTCACCTTCAAGGAATTTTTTTTCAAATTAGTCATCTCTCGAAAATGAGAAAACGACCGGCGTACATAGTACCCATTGTTTGTAGTAAGTAAACGGACCCGGCGCAAGAAGCTGCTAAAATTCCTCGCTTTGAAAGCGTTCCGCGTTACTTCTCAAGCGTTCTGTACAAAAACTATCCACTTTAACGGGACCCATGCCGTGCTGAAGCGTTCCCGACAGTTCTCATCAGCCCTGGCCTGATCGACTGTCGGTCGGCACGCGAACATTTAAAGGTGTTTTTACATCGACCGCGCTTGAGCATAGTCGCTAATGGCGCCTACTATCTCAATGTGATGTCCGTCGAGATCGGCAGTGCTCTACCGGTGTCGAAAACAGGCACTGGGTGGCGTAGATGTTCCTTCGCCTGAAAAAGACCGGTAAGGTAGGGGTCAAATTCCAAGACCCGCGAGGAGTAGCGATGAGCGAGGCGTTGTCCATCCACCATGACGAAGTCGGCCACCATTTCGAAATCATTATCGACGGCCACCGTGCTTATCTGACCTACATGGATCTCGGCAAGCAGACCCTGGATTTCTATCGGACCTTTGTGCCGGACGCCTTGCGAGGTCGCGGAATTGCCGCGGCGCTGACCAAGGAGGCGCTCGATTATGCCGACAGCATGGGCTATTCCGTCATACCGTCCTGCTCTTATGTAGAGCGTTATATGGAGTTGCATGATCTGCAGTCGCAGGCGGCCAAGCTCTGACGACCTATAGCTACCGACAGCAAGCATAAAAAAACGCCGAGCATTTGCTCGGCGTTTTCGTTATAGCGGTGCAGTCGGCCAGGCAATCACTTGCGCTTGCGAGCTGGCAGCACATCCCTGAGTTTCGCATGCATGCTGCGCAGGGTCTTTTCGGTGCTTTCCCAATCGATGCAGGCATCGGTAATGGACACGCCGTACTGCAATTCCGACAGGTCCTTGGGAATCGCCTGGCATCCCCAGTTCAAATGGCTCTCGACCATCAGGCCAATGATCGATTCGTTGCCTTCCAGGATCTGGTTGGCGACGTTTTCCATCACCAGCGGTTGCAGGGCCGGGTCCTTGTTGGAGTTGGCATGGCTGCAGTCGACCATGATGTTCGGACGAATGCCGGACTTGTTCAGGGCCTGTTCGCAGAGCGCGACGCTGACCGAGTCATAGTTGGGCTTGCCGTTGCCGCCGCGCAGCACCACATGACCGTAGGCATTGCCTTTGGTGGTCACGATCGACACGCCGCCTTCCTGGTTGATACCCAGGAAACGATGCGGGCTCGACACCGATTGCAAGGCGTTGATGGCAACCGTCAGGCCGCCGTCGGTGCCGTTCTTGAAGCCGACTGCCGAGGACAGGCCCGAAGCCATCTCACGGTGAGTCTGGGATTCTGTGGTGCGCGCGCCGATGGCCGACCAACTGATCAGGTCCTGCAGATACTGCGGAGAGATCGGGTCCAGGGCTTCGGTGGCGGTGGGCAGCCCCATTTCGGCCAGATCCAGCAGTAGCTGGCGACCGATGTGCAGGCCGTCCTGGATCTTGAACGAGTCATCCAGGTACGGGTCGTTGATCAGACCTTTCCAGCCTACCGTGGTGCGTGGCTTCTCGAAGTAGACGCGCATCACCAGATACAGCGTGTCGGATACTTCCGCCGCCAGTGCCTTGAGACGCTCGGCGTACTCCTTGGCTGCCTTCAGGTCGTGGATCGAGCACGGGCCGATCACAATGAACAGGCGGTGATCATGGCCATCGAGAATGTTGCGAATCACTTCGCGACCCTGGCTGACGGTCTGCAGGGCAGCATCGGTCAGGGGGATGTCGCGCTTGAGCTGATCCGGAGTGATCAGAGTCTCGTTGGAGGCAACGTTGAGGTCGTCAATCGGTAAATCAGCCATCGTGTTACTCATCAGGTCGCGGGTACTGGCCGCCAACGGTCCCCCGTGCGGCGGTGCCCAGCAGGTTTGAGCGCAGCGGGGAGCCGAACCTTAGCGCGTTATCGCGTTGTTCGACAATAAGTAAACGAGGTATCGGCCAGGTCTTTGGCCAAGATGCGCTGCCTTATTGCAAGACAATCCGCTGCGACGGATAGTGTACGGCCGCAAATAGCGAGACAGTCAAGGGAGAGGTCATGAGTGTTGATTCCGGTCGTCCGCGCGTCGGCATCATAGGTACGGGTGCCATCGGTGGCTTTTACGGACTGATGCTGGCGCGTGCCGGATACGATGTGCATTTTCTGCTGCGCAGCGAGTTTGACACGGTGGCGCGCGAAGGTTTGCAGGTCAAAAGCGCCGTGCATGGCGAATTGTCCCTCAAGCCCGTTCAGGCGTATCGCTCGGCGGCTGAAATGCCGCCTTGTGACTGGCTGCTGGTTGGCACCAAGAGCACCGGCAATGCCGCGCTCGGTCCGATCATTCGCCAGGCGGCTGCGCCGAACGCCAGCGTGCTGCTGTTGCAGAACGGTCTGGCTGTCGAAGACCAACTGCGTAATGTCCTGCCCGACAGCCTGCATATACTCGGCGGGCTGTGTTTCGTCTGCGTCAACCGGGTTGCGCCCGGCGTCGTTGCCCATGAAGCTTTCGGCGCGGTCAGCATCGGCTATCACAGCGGCCCGGCAGCCGATGAGGCGAGCCGCATGGCGGTCGTCGAAGCCTGTGCGGCTCTGTTCAACACGGCCGGCATCGACGCCCCGGTCATGGCCAATCTGCAGCAGGCCCGCTGGCAGAAGCTGGTCTGGAATGTGCCCTACAACGGGCTGTCGGCCTTGTTGCAGACCAGTACCGGGCGATTGATGGCCGATCCGGACAGCCAGGCCTTGATCCGGGCGCTGATGGACGAGGTCGTGCAGGGCGCCGAGGCCTGTGGGCAGACTTTGCCGCCGGGTTTCGCGCAGCATCTGTTTACAGTGACCGAAAGCATGCCGGATTACAGGCCCAGCATGTACCACGACCTGGCCGAAAGACGCCCGCTGGAGCTGGACGCCATTTATGCCCGGCCCCTTGCAGCGGCGCTTGCCGCCGGGTTTGACATGCCTCGCGTGCGGGCGCTTTATCAGGCACTGGCGTTCATCGATCGGAGCAACCACCCGGCAAGCAAGGAGTGATTCATGACAGAAGCTGAAGACCACAAGCTGGTACTGGCGATTTCATCGCGCGCGCTGTTCGATCTGCGCGACAGTCATGAGGTGTACATGGCCGATGGGGTCGAGGCCTACCGCAAGTATCAGATCGAGCATGAGGATGAAATTCTCGCGCAGGGCGATGCGTTCCCGCTGGTCGAAAAACTCCTGAGCCTCAATGCCAGTCTGCAAAAGGCGCGCGTCGAAGTGGTGCTGGTGTCACGCAACAGTGCCGATACCGGCCTGCGGGTCTTCAACTCGATTCAGCATTATGGCCTCGACATCAGCCGCGCCGCCTTTGCCGGCGGACGCAGTCCTTACCCGTATCTCGCAGCGTTTGGCTGCCACCTGTTTCTCTCCACGCATGCCGAGGATGTGCGCAGCGCCCTGGATGCGGGGTTTGCGGCCGCGACCATCCTTTCGGGTGGCGCACGGCGTGCAGCCAGCGCTGAGCTGCGGATTGCCTTCGATGGCGACGCCGTGTTGTTTTCCGACGAATCAGAGCGGGTGTACCAGAGCGGCGGGCTGGCGGCCTTTCAGGCCAGCGAGCGTGAGTGGGCTCGCGAGCCGTTGCGCGGCGGTCCCTTCAAGCCGTTTCTCGCCGCACTCAATCAACTGCAGCGCGAGTTTCCCGACGCGAGCTGCCCGATTCGCACCGCGCTGGTCACGGCTCGCTCGGCACCTGCCCATGAGCGCGTGATCCGCACCTTGCGCGAATGGGACATTCGTCTGGACGAGTCGCTGTTTCTCGGTGGCTTGCAAAAGTCGGCCTTTCTTGAAGCGTTCGCCGCCGATGTGTTTTTCGACGATCAGCCCGGCCATTGCGAGAAGGCGCGTGATGTGGTGGCGACGGGGCACGTTCCGCACGGCATCAGCAACGAAATAGTGCCACTTGCCGACGGGGGCTGAGAAGTCCGCCGTCGCAGCCGAGGATGCGCTGCTACGCTGAGTCAATCTCCGCCATTCCGGTTGTATGGGAGGTTGTATGGTCCGTTCGATGCTGTATGCCGCAGACCTCGGTCTGTACGCGCCTTATGTAACGCAGCACGCGCTGGCGCTGGCTCGAACGTTCAACGCCGAGCTGTACGTTATCCATGTCGTCGAGCCTTTGGGCCTGTTCGCCGAGTCGGTGCTGCAGAGTTACCTGGGCGAGGAAGCGTTGAAAGAGCTTCGCGGCAAGGGTGTGAATGCGTTTCTGAGTGGAATAGAGCAACGAATGCTCGACGGGTTTCGTGAAGAACTGGGCGAAGGGCACTCGGACCTTTCCCTGATTCGTACGGTGCGTGTCGTTCAGGGCGAGCCTGCCAGCGTGATTCTCGAACAGGCGCACAGGCTGAATGTGGATTTGCTGGTGGTCGGCAGTCACAGCCGCAGGATGGAAGAGGGCACCTCTATAGGCCGCACGGCTGCCAGGGTCCTGCAGTTTTCCGACGTGCCGGTCTACATGGTTCCGATGATGTTGAAAAAGGGGCGGGGGTAGAGGGAAGGTCCAATTGGTGGTTTTAATGAAATCGAGCGTGCGATCACCTTACAAAGGTGATAAAAAGTTCTAGAATTATTCGTCTCACCATTAATCCAGTTATATACCGTCGCCGATACCCATAGGGTTTATCTGCTTTGAGGGATACATATGAAGCTCCAACAACTGCGCTACATTTGGGAAGTGGCGCACCACGACCTCAACGTTTCCGCGACGGCCCAGAGCCTTTACACCTCCCAGCCCGGTATCAGCAAGCAGATCCGCCTGCTTGAAGACGAGCTGGGCGTCGAGGTTTTCGCCCGCAGTGGCAAGCACCTGACGCGTGTGACACCGGCAGGCGAGCGCATCATCACCACAGCGGGCGAGATCCTGCGCAAGGTCGAGAGCATCAAGCAGATTGCCCAGGAGTTCTCCAACGAGAAGAAGGGCACGCTGTCGATCGCCACCACTCACACCCAGGCGCGTTATGCCTTGCCGCCGGTAATCAGCAACTTCATCAAGCAATACCCAGATGTCGCGCTGCACATGCATCAGGGCTCACCGATGCAGATCGCTGAAATGGCGGCTGACGGGACGGTTGATTTTGCCATCGCCACCGAGGCCCTCGAGCAGTTCAGCGATCTGGTGATGATGCCGTGCTATCGCTGGAACCGTTGCATTGTCGTGCCGCAGGGGCACCCGTTGACCAAGGCACCGAAGCTGACGCTGGAATTGCTCGCCGAATACCCGATCGTGACTTACGTCTTCGGCTTTACCGGCCGTTCCAAGCTGGATGAGGCGTTCAGCCATCGCGGGCTGGTGCCCAAGGTCGTGTTTACGGCGGCGGATGCCGACGTGATCAAGACCTACGTCAGGCTGAATCTGGGCGTGGGCATCGTGGCAAGAATGGCGATAGACGAGGCAGTGGACAGCGACCTGGTGGTGCTCGATGCCAGTGACCTGTTCGAGTCTAGCGTGACAAAAATCGCTTTCCGTCGCGGCACCTTCCTGCGTGGTTTCATGTGCGATTTCATCGAGAAATTCGCACCGCACCTGACCCGCGAAGTCATGGCCAAGGCGATTCAGTGCCATAACAAGCAGGAAATGGAAGAGCTGTTTGCCAACGTCGAGTTGCCGGTGCACTAGGAGCAGCGGCAAGCTGCAAGTCAGCGCCGGACGCGCGTTGACTTGTAGCTTGCAGGTCGAGGCGTGCCTCTGGCTGCGTCAGTTGCGCGCTATCAGGTTGCCCGCATGCAGCCCGCATTCCTTCTGCGTGGCTTCCTCCCACCACCAGCGACCTTCGCGCTCGTGCTGGTTCGGCAGTACCGGGCGGGTGCAGGGTTCGCAGCCGATGCTGATGAAGCCGCGCTCGTGCAGGCTGTTATAGGGCAGCTCCAGCATGCGGATGTAGCCCCAGATTTCCTCGCTGCTCATCTGTGCCAACGGGTTGAATTTGTACAGCGTGCGCTCGGGCGTCGAAAATGCGCTGTCGACTTCCACTGCAGCAACGGCACTGCGGGTGCCGGGGCTCTGATCACGGCGCTGGCCGGTTGCCCAGGCGCTGACGCCAGACAGTTTGCGACGCAGCGGCTCGATCTTGCGGATGCCGCAGCATTCGCCGTGACCATCCCGGTAAAAGCTGAACAGGCCCTTTTCCTTGACGAAAGGTTCAAGTTTGCTGTGGTCGGGCGAAACGATCTCGATCTCGATCTTGTAGTGCTCGCGGACCTGTTCGATGAAACGATAGGTTTCCGCGTGCAGGCGCCCGGTGTCCAGGCTGAAGACCTTGACGTTCTTGTTCAGCTTCCAGGCCATGTCGACCAGAACCACGTCCTCGGCACCGCTGAACGAGATCCACAGGTCGTCGCCAAAGTGTTCGAAGGCCAGCTTCAGAATGTCTTGTGCAGACTTGTTCGCATAGGTCGTCGCCAGTTCAGCGACGTCGAAAGGTTGGCTCATCAGGCGGCTTCCTAAAATGCAAGAGTGGCGCTTAAGCGCTCGTGATGGCGGCAATGGTAACAAAATCCGCTGTTCAGTGGCCGTTGCCAGCGGCTAGAGTGCTGCTTGCGTCGAGCGTGAATGGTCTGAGGAGTGTGTTGTGGAAATTGCCTGTCTGGACCTCGAAGGGGTACTGGTCCCGGAAATCTGGATCGCCTTTGCCGAAAAAACCGGTATCGAATCGCTGCGTGCCACCACGCGGGACATTCCCGATTACGACGTGCTGATGACGCAGCGCCTGCGCATTCTTGATGAGCAAGGTCTGAAACTGGCGGACATTCAGGCAGTGATCGGCACCCTCAAGCCGCTGGAGGGCGCCGTGGAGTTTGTCGACTGGCTGCGTGAGCGGTTTCAGGTGGTGATTCTCTCGGACACTTTCTATGAGTTCTCTCAGCCACTGATGCGTCAACTGGGTTTTCCGACCCTGCTGTGTCATCGTCTGATCACTGACGAGACCGATCGGGTGGTCAGTTACCAGTTACGCCAGAAAGACCCCAAGCGTCAGTCGGTGCTGGCCTTCAAGAGCCTGTATTACCGGGTCATTGCTGCCGGTGATTCGTACAACGACACGACCATGCTGGGCGAGGCCGACGCCGGTATCCTGTTCCACGCTCCCAATAACGTGATCCGCGAATTCCCGCAGTTTCCGGCGGTGCACACGTTCGATGACCTGAAAAAAGAATTCATCAAGGCCTCGAATCGGGATCTGATGCTTTAGGCGGGGCGAACTCCCGGCGCTTCGTTCCCACAGAAGCCGGATCTCAGAGCGCCTCAAGCGTCTCCAGTAGCACACGAACCTTGGTGAAAGTTTCCTGATACTCGGCGTCGCAGTCGGAATCGGCGACGATGCCGCCACCACCCCAGCAGGAAATCTGTCCGTCCTTGACCAGCAGGCTGCGGATAGCGATCGAACTGTCCATCTCGCCGCGCACGTCCAGGTACATCAGCGAGCCGCAATACAGGCTGCGACGGGTCGGCTCCAGCTCGTCGATGATCTGCATGGCGCGGATTTTCGGCGCACCCGTGATCGAGCCGCCGGGGAAGCTGCCGCCGATCAGGTCCAGTGCATCGTTGCCAGCGGCCAGCTCGCCGGTCACGCTGCTCACCAGATGGTGCACATTGGGGTAGCTTTCGAGGCTGAACAGCTCGGGGACTTTCACCGAGCCGATGCGGCAACTGCGGCCCAGGTCGTTACGCAGTAAATCGACGATCATCAGGTTTTCTGCGCGATCCTTCTTGCTGGCCAGCAGTTCGGCGGCGAAGGCGGCATCCTGCGAGGGGTCCGCGCTACGGGGGCGAGTGCCTTTGATCGGGCGGGTTTCGACCTGCCGGGCGCTGACCCGCACGAAGCGCTCCGGCGAAAGACTCAGAATCGCATCGGCTCCCGGCAGGCTCAGGTAGCCGGCGAACGGCGTCGGGCAAGCCGCTCGCAGTGCACAATAAGCGGCCCACGGGTCACCAGCGCACTGCGCCTGAAAGCGTTGTGCGAAGTTCACCTGATAGCAGTCACCAGCCTGAATGTAGGCCTGAATTCGTTGGAAAGCCTGGCGATAGTGATCCGCGCTGATGCTGGCTTGAAACGGCTGGCTGAGGCGGAACTCCGCGTGCGGCTCAGGGACATCGACAGAGAACAGCTCAATCAGCCGTTTGCGCTCGCGTGTGGCCAGGGACGGGTGAAAAATCAGCTGGCTGGTCTGCTCCTGATGATCACTGATCAGCGCCCAGGCGTAGAGCCCCAGACGGGCCTCGGGCAGTTGCAGGTCGTCAATGGCCTGATCCGGCAAAGGCTCCAGGCGTCGACCGAATTCATAGCTCAGATAACCGATCAGGCCGCCAGCGAAGGGCAGTTCGCATCCGTCAGGCAGCTGTGCTGTGCCGAGCGCCTCGAGACTGTCGCGCAAGCGCTGGAGATAGGCAGCCCCGTCCTCGTCATCGGTTACGCTCAGTTCCTGCAGCGGCCATGCGCTGAGCAGGTCATGTCGGCCCCGAACGGCTGCTGGCCTGCCGCTGTCGAGCAGCACCGCACCCGGCGCTTCGCGGATTCGCGCAAAGAACGCGATCGGGTCGGCGCTGTAGGGCAGGGGGTGTATCGAGCAGATCGGCATCGTCGAATATCGGTCTTGGAAACGCGGCTGGCGATTGTAGCCTTGCCGGTGCGGCAGTCCTAGCGGTATGTCGGTTCAGGCCCCGGGCACGTGGCCGAACAGGTCCTGGACAAAGCTGACCCGCTCCTGCGCCGATTCGTGGCGTCCTTCAAGAGCCAGTTGCTCCAGACGCGCCTCGACGGCCTGAGTACGATGGGTCAGGCCACTGTCGTTGGCGATCTGAATATTCAGACCGGGACGGGCGTTGAGCTCCAGAATCAACGGGCCTTTGTCCTGGTCCAGCACCATGTCGACGCCGATATAGCCCAGACCGCATAACTCGTAGCACTCGGCGGCAAGCTTCATGAAGCCATCCCAGTTGGGCAGTTGAACGCCATCCACCGAGTGGGTGGTGTCCGGGTGCTTGCTGATGATGTTGTTCAGCCACGTGCCTTGCAGGGTGACACCGGTGGCCAGGTCCACACCTACGCCAATGGCGCCTTGGTGGAGGTTAGCCTTGCCGCCTGATTGACGGGTAGGCAAGCGCAGCATGGCCATCACCGGATAACCCATCAGCACGATGATGCGGATGTCCGGTACGCCTTCGTAACTGATGCTTTTGAAGATCGGGTCCGGTACGACCCGGTACTCGATCAGCGCCCGGTCGCGGTGACCGCCCAGGGAATACAGGCCAGTGAGAATGCTGGACACCTGATGCTCGATTTCCGAGTGGCTGATGATGCGTCCCGAGACGGTGCGAAAGCGTTCCTCGAAACGGTCGGCGATCACCAGAATGCCATCACCGCCTGCGCCCTGTGCAGGTTTGATCACGAAGTCGCGGTGCGCGCCGATGATCTCGTCGAGCCTGTCGATTTCCTTTTCCGTGGAAATCACGCCGTACATCTCCGGCACATGAATGCCTGCGGCGATGGCCCGCTCCTTGGTGATGATCTTGTCATCGACGATCGGATAGAGGCTGCGCTTGTTGTACTTGAGCACATAGTCGGCGTTACGTCGATTGATGCCCATGATGCCGCGCGCTTCGAGCGCCTTCCAGGTCTTCCACCAGCCGATCACTTGGCCTTTTCCTCTTTCAGGAATGCCTTGAAGCGCATCAGTTCTGTCAGCCGGTAGCCACGGTATCTGCCCATTGCCAGCATGAAGCCGACCAGTATCAGCAGCACTGCGGGGAAGGTGAAGACGAAATAGGTCAGTTCCGGCACGCTCATGATCAGGTGCGCCAGCGACGCGGCGAACAGCGTACCGATGGCGACCTTCATGGCATGGCTGCCACCACGCTCTTCCCAGGTGATCGACAGGCGCTCGATGGTCATGGTCAGAATCACCATCGGGAACAGCGCAACCGACAGGCCGCGCTCCAGCCCGAGCTTGTGGCTGAACAGGCTGATGGCCGCGATCAGCACCACGACGAAGGTCAGTACCACCGACAGGCGCGGCAGCATTTGCAGTTTCAGGTGCTCCAGATACGAGCGCAGGGACAGGCCCAGCGCCGTGATCACGGTAAACAGTGCAATGCCGAAGCCCAGTTGCGTTTCACGGAATGCCAGCGCAATCAGCACGGGGGTGAAGGTGCCCAGTGTCTGCAGGCCAATCAGGTTGCGCAGGATCAGGATGACCAGCACGCCAATCGGGATCATGACCATGATCATGAAGGTCTGCTGGGTTTGCAGCGGCAAGCCGTACAGCGAATAGGCCAGGAAGTCCGAATCGGTGCTGGCGTCGGTCAGTTTGGCGAGCCGCATCGCGTTCATTTCACTGTTGTTGAGGCTGAACGTGACTTGCACCTTCTTGCCGCCTTCGACGCTGACCAGGCCTTCCTCGCCGGTCCACCAGAGCAGGCGGTCATCCGGCAGGCCGGCTTCACCGGTGTCGGGATTGAAGTACAGCCATTCCTTGCCGTTGAAGCTGCGCAGCCAGAGTTCCGGCGTCTGCTGCTCGGCATCCAGGCGAATGGTGTGGGCTTTTTCCAGCGGTACGTGGGCGATCGACAGCAGCAGTTCGGTGACCCGAGCCTTGTTGGACGCCGAGTTATCACCGGCCAGCAGCAGTTTGACGTTATCGTCATTCAGGTTGTTGACGCGCTTGATGGCCTCGGTGATGAAGGTCTCCACGTCCGCCGAATGCTGACGAATGGGCGCCAGCAGTGCTTCGGCGGCGATCTTTTCCGGGCCTTCGACGGTCATGCTGTCGCGAAAGATAGGCCCTTTGACCTTGGGTTTTTCACCGCTGTAACGCTTGGTCAGCACCAGTCGGTAGTAGAGGGTCTGGTTGCCGGTGGCGCGACGGGCCGACCAGGTGACCTTGCGGTTGCCGTCGGCGCGGTTGACGCTGACGCCGTAATTGTTCGAGATGAAGCTTTCATTGAGGCTGATGTAGTCGTGGGCCAGCGGCGGCACGAACATCTGTACCTTCACCGAATCCTTGGGATTGGCGACGAATTCGACTTTGGCGTCGATATTCCACAGGTCATCGGTTTCGTCTTCGCTGACGGGTATGCCCAGCGCCAGAATCTGATAGGCCGTGATCGCGATGCCGAGGGTCACCAGGGCAGTGATCAGGATCTTCAGATGGAGTGTAAGAGAGCGCATGGATTTACTCTGCGTTTTGAGCGACGGAAGCGCAGCCGGGCTTCCCTGCCGCATATTTAAGACTTGGATCGACCAGCGCATCAAAGCGTTTCAAGGCTTCGGAGCCGATCAAAAGCGGGTATTGGAAAGCACTTCGGTCAGTCAAGTTCACTTCTATGGTGCGTAAAGATTCACCCATGCAGATATCGAGGCTGATCACCGGGCGTGACGAATAGCGATTGTCGTCATCCGGGTCGAGATCGTCGGCACGCCGCTTGATCTTGCTGACCCGCGCCAGGGGGCGTTCGATGGGGTGTACATGCTTGCTGTCGCTGGCCAGATAGAAACGCACCCAGCTTTCGCCATCGCGCTTGAAATGTTTGATGTCGCGGGCGCTCAGCGAGGCGGTCTTGGCACCGGTGTCGAGCTTGGCGGCGATCTCGATATCGATTTCGATCAGCCGGGCGTATTCGTTGAGGCCATAGACTGTCTTGTTGGCGGCCAGGGTCAGGCCGGGCAAAAACAGAAGGCTGAGCAGTGTGGGGAGGGTAGTCAGTCTCATAAATCCTGGCGCGATGAGCGAACAACTTCAGGGTCAGGGCGCAAATGGAATTGACCTGATGATGGTAGGGCAGGCGGTTCGCAGTCGCTGGCTCCGCTGCGGAGCGCGCTGTACGGACGCGACGCATTCTAGCATGAAGCCCTGCGGCTGCCAGTGATCAACCTGTGTAGCTGTTCAGGTTGCGTTGTCGAGCAGAGTTCACCCGCTTTGACTGATTGTCGACAATGCTGGGTTTGGCTTTGACGGATTGACTAAATATGACTAGATTTGAGCGCATATAGCCATGAGGTGTCGACAATGCTGAATGTGGTCGAAAAAACAATGACGGTTGCCGACGACTCGGAAACCCTCTCCGAGAACGTTTTCCGACGCATTCAATCGGCTATCGTGAAAGGCGAGATTGCCCCCGGCAGCAAGATTTCCGAGCCGGAACTGGCTCGCACCTATGGCATCAGTCGCGGGCCGCTGCGCGAAGCGATTCACCGGCTCGAAGGGCAGCGACTGGTGGTTCGTGTGCCGCATGTGGGCGCCCGGGTGGTGTCGCTCAGTCATGCCGAACTGATCGAACTCTATGAAATTCGCGAGTCACTGGAGGGTATGGCCTGTCGTCTGGCCGCCGAACGCATGACCCAGGCCGAAATCGACGAGCTGCGCGGCGTTCTGGATACCCATGAGCGCGATGCCGCCTTTCAGGCAGGTATCGGCTATTACCAGCAAGAGGGCGATTTCGACTTTCACTATCGCATCATCCAGGGCAGCGGCAATCGCACCCTCAGCCAGATGCTCTGTGGCGAGCTGTACCAGTTGGTGCGCATGTACCGCATTCAGTATTCCACCACGCCCAACCGGCCTCGCCAGGCCTTTGCCGAACATCACCGCATTCTCGACGCCATCGCCGACCGCGACGGTGAGCTGGCCGAATTGTTGATGCGCCGCCATATCGGCGCGTCCAGACGTAACATCGAGCGCCATTATCAGGCGGCTTCCCAGACGACTTCCGACCGAGGTAAACAATGAGTCATAACAACAGCACTCCCGGCCAGCGTTTCCGCGACGCAGTCGCCAGCGAACAGCCGCTGCAAGTGGTCGGCGCGATCAATGCCAACCACGCACTGCTCGCCAAACGTGCCGGGTTCAAGGCCATTTATCTATCTGGCGGCGGAGTCGCGGCGGGATCACTGGGCATTCCGGACCTGGGAATCACCGGTCTTGAAGACGTGCTGATCGATGTGCGGCGTATCACCGACGTTTGCGACCTGCCGTTGCTGGTGGATGTCGACACCGGTTTCGGTTCTTCGGCTTTCAATGTGGCGCGTACCGTGCGCTCGATGATCAAGGCCGGAGCGGCGGCGATTCACATTGAGGATCAGGTGGGTGCCAAGCGTTGCGGGCATCGTCCCAACAAGGAAATTGTCTCTCAGCAGGAAATGGTCGACCGGATCAAGGCTGCCGTGGATGCCCGGACTGACGACAGCTTCGTGATCATGGCGCGTACCGATGCGTTGGCGGTTGAAGGGCTGGAGTCGGCGCTGGAGCGTGCCGCTGCCTGTATTGAAGCCGGCGCGGATATGGTGTTCCCCGAGGCCATCACCGAACTGGCAATGTACAAGCAATTCGCCAACCGTGCAGGTGTGCCGATCCTCGCCAACATCACCGAGTTTGGCGCCACGCCGTTGTTTACGGTCGATGAGCTGCGCGAGGCGGACGTGTCGCTGGTGCTGTACCCGCTTTCCGCATTCCGTGCGATGAACAAGGCTGCGGAAAATGTCTACGGCGCGATCCGCCGTGACGGCAGCCAGAAAAACGTGATCGACAGTATGCAGACGCGCATGGAGCTGTATGACGCGATCGATTACCACACATTCGAGCAGAAGCTGGATGCGCTGTTTGCGCAGAAGAAGGGCTGAAAGGGGCAGGCTGACACTCGTCCCCGCGCTCCGCGTCCAGTCACACAAAAACAAAATTGGAGAAAACCATGGCTGAAGCAAAAGTATTGAGTGGTGCCGGACTACGCGGGCAGGTGGCCGGGCAGACGGCGTTGTCCACGGTGGGCATGGCCGGTGCCGGGCTGACCTATCGCGGCTATGATGTGCGCGATCTGGCCGCCGAAGCTCGCTTTGAAGAAGTTGCCTATCTGCTGCTGTACGGCGAACTGCCTGATAAAGCCGAATTGTCTGCCTATATGGACAAACTCAAGGGCCTGCGCGACCTGCCGCAGGCCTTGAAGGAAGTGCTGGAACGCATACCCGCCGACACTCACCCGATGGATGTCATGCGCACGGGTGCCTCCATGCTCGGCACCCTGGAGCCGGAGCGCAGCTTCGATCAGCAGCGCGACTCAACCGACCGTCTGCTCGCAGCGTTCCCGGCGATCATGTGCTACTGGTATCGCTTCAGTCATGACGGCAAGCGTATCGACTGCACCTCCGCAGAAGACTCCATCGGCGGGCATTTTCTGCACCTGTTGCTCGACAAGGCGCCCAGTGAGCTGCACCGCAAGGTCATGGACGTCTCGCTGATTCTGTACGCCGAGCACGAATTCAATGCCTCGACCTTCACCGCCCGCGTCTGCGCGTCGACGCTGTCGGACCTGTATTCCTGCGTCACAGCCGCCATCGGCACCTTGCGCGGCCCGCTGCACGGTGGTGCCAACGAGGCTGCAATGGAAATGATTCAGCGCTTCGCCTCGGCTGAAGAGGCCACCAAAGGCACGCTGGGCATGCTGGAACGCAAGGAAAAGATCATGGGCTTTGGCCATGCGATCTACAAGGAGTCCGACCCGCGCAACGAGGTGATCAAGGGCTGGTCGAAGAAACTCGCTGACGAAGTGGGCGATACGGTGCTGTTCCCGGTTTCCGAGGCCATCGACAAGGTCATGTGGGAGCAGAAGAAACTGTTCCCCAACGCCGACTTCTACCATGCGTCGGCGTATCACTTCATGGGCATCCCGACCAAGCTGTTCACCCCGATCTTCGTCTGCTCACGCCTGACCGGCTGGGCCGCTCACGTTTTCGAACAGCGTGCCAATAACCGCATCATTCGCCCGAGCGCCGAGTACATCGGCGTCGAACAGCGCGCGTTCGTACCCTTGGAACAGCGCTGAAAAGGGGGCAGGGGAGCCGCCGACGAGCTCCCCACCCGTATTCCGAACACTCCGTGATCGAGTCCCGCAATGAACAGTGAATTTCGCAAACCGCTCCCTGGCACCCGACTGGATTATTTCGACGCTCGGGCGGCCGTCGAGGCGCTCAAGCCCGGCGCCTATGCCACGCTGCCCTACACCTCGCGGGTGCTGGCCGAGAACCTGGTGCGCCGTTGTGATCCGGCGACCTTGAATGCCTCGTTGACCCAGCTTATCGAGCGCAAGCGTGATCTGGATTTTCCCTGGTTCCCGGCACGTGTGGTCTGCCACGACATTCTGGGTCAGACCGCGTTGGTCGACCTTGCCGGACTGCGCGACGCGATCGCTTCGCAGGGTGGCGATCCTGCGCTGGTCAACCCGGTGGTTCCGGTGCAATTGATCGTCGACCACTCGCTGGCAGTGGAGTCCGACGGTAACGACCCGCAGGCGTTCGCCAAGAACCGCGCCATTGAAGACCGTCGCAACGAAGACCGTTTTCATTTCATTGACTGGACCAAGCAGGCGTTCAAGAACGTCGAAGTGATCCCGCCGGGCAACGGTATCATGCACCAGATCAATCTGGAGAAAATGTCGCCGGTGGTGCAGGTGCTCGACGGCGTAGCCTTTCCCGACACACTGGTGGGCACGGACAGCCACACGCCGCACGTCGACGCCCTCGGCGTGATTGCCATCGGCGTCGGCGGGCTCGAGGCCGAAAACGTCATGCTCGGGCGCGCCTCGTGGATGCGCCTGCCGGACATCATTGGTGTCGAACTGACCGGGCGCCGCCAGCCAGGCATCACCGCCACCGACGTAGTGCTCGCGCTGACCGAATACCTGCGCCAACAGAAGGTGGTTGGCGCTTACCTGGAGTTCTATGGCGCAGGCGCGTCGAGCCTGACCCTGGGCGACCGGGCGACGATCTCCAACATGGCGCCCGAATACGGCGCGACGGCGGCGATGTTCTCCATTGACTCGCAAACCATCGACTACCTGCGTTTGACAGGGCGCGAGGACGAGCAGGTCAAACTGGTCGAGCTGTATGCCCGGCACACTGGCCTTTGGTCGGACAGCCTCAGCGAGGTGCACTACGAGCGGGTGCTGAGTTTCGACCTGTCCAGTGTGGTGCGCAACATGGCCGGGCCCTCCAACCCTCATGCGCGGGTTGCCACCGCCGATCTGGCGGTCAGAGGTATTGCCGGGCAATGGGACGAGGTGCCGGGGCAGATGCCCGACGGCGCGGTGATCATCGCGGCGATCACCAGTTGCACCAACACCAGCAACCCGCGCAACGTCATTGCCGCCGGTCTGCTGGCACGCAACGCCAACCGCCTGGGGCTGCTGCGCAAGCCGTGGGTGAAATCATCGCTGGCACCCGGCTCGAAAACCGTGGCGCTATACCTGGACGCAGCAGGGCTGACCTCGGAGCTGGAGCAACTGGGTTTTGGCGTCGTGGCCTTTGCCTGCACCACCTGCAATGGCATGTCCGGCGCGCTCGATCCGCTGATCCAGCAGGAAATCATCGACCGCGACCTTTACGCCACGGCGGTCTTGTCCGGTAACCGTAATTTCGACGGGCGTATTCACCCCTATGCCAAACAGGCTTTTCTGGCTTCGCCGCCCCTGGTGGTGGCGTATGCCATTGCCGGGACCATCCGCTTCGATATAGAAAACGATGTGCTGGGCGTCGCCGAGGGCCGGGAAATCCGTCTCAAGGACATCTGGCCGAGCGATGAAGAGATTGATGCGGTCGTGCAGGCGTCGGTCAAGCCCGAGCAGTTCCGTAAGGTCTATATCCCGATGTTTGCCATCGAAGAACACAGCGGGCCGAAGGTCGAGCCGCTGTACGACTGGCGTCCGATGAGCACCTACATCCGTCGCCCGCCCTACTGGGAAGGCGCATTGGCCGGAGAACGTACGCTCAAGGGCATGCGGGCTCTCGCCGTGCTGCCGGACAACATCACCACCGATCACCTGTCGCCGTCCAACGCGATCATGCTCGACAGTGCGGCGGGCGAGTACCTGGCGAAAATGGGACTGCCGGAAGAAGACTTCAACTCCTATGCGACCCATCGGGGCGACCACCTGACCGCCCAGCGCGCGACCTTTGCCAACCCGCAACTGGTCAACGAGATGGCAGTGGTCGATGGCAAGGTCAGGAAAGGCTCGCTGACCCGCATCGAACCCGAAGGCGTGGTCACTCGCATGTGGGAAGCCATCGAAACCTACATGGCGCGCAAGCAGCCGTTGATCATTATTGCCGGTGCCGACTATGGGCAGGGCTCGTCCCGTGACTGGGCGGCCAAAGGCGTCAGGCTGGCGGGCGTCGAAGCGATTGCTGCAGAAGGTTTCGAGCGTATTCACCGCACCAACCTGGTCGGCATGGGCGTGCTGCCGCTGGAGTTCAAGCCCGGCACCAGCCGTCTGACTCTGGGTATCGATGGCAGCGAAACCTTCGATGTGATCGGCCAGCGCACACCGCGCGCGACATTGACGCTGGTGATTCAGCGCCGTAACGGCGAACGCGTCGAGGTGCCGGTGACATGCCGTCTGGACACTGCTGAAGAGCTTTCTATTTATGAGGCGGGCGGCGTGTTGCAGCGTTTTGCTCAGGATTTTCTGGAGGCTACTGCATCGTAGCTACGCTGGAGCGTGAAGAACGATAAGCGTGCGCAAGAGCACTATCGTGCCCATGCTCCGCGTGGGCATGCAGTTCTGGACGCTCTGCGTCCGATTTTGAGCGCGCAGCGCGCTCTTTGAACAGGACAACGAATTCATGGCTCATTTACCCCAGATCCGCATCCCCGCCACCTACATGCGTGGCGGCACCAGCAAGGGTGTGTTTTTCAGGCTGATGGACCTGCCTGAAGCCGCACAGATTCCGGGATCGGCGCGGGATGCGTTGCTGCTGCGAGTCATCGGCAGCCCTGACCCCTATGAAAAGCAGATCGATGGCATGGGCGGCGCGACGTCGAGTACCAGCAAGAGCGTGATTGTGTCGCGCAGCAGCAGGCCCGACCACGATGTCGATTACCTGTTCGGCCAGGTGTCCATCGACAAGCCGTTTGTCGACTGGAGCGGCAATTGCGGCAACCTGTCAGCGGCCGTGGGGCCATTCGCGATTACGAGCGGTCTGGTCGACCCTGACCGCGTTCCGCAGGACGGCGTTGCGGTGGTGCGTATCTGGCAGGCCAACATCGGCAAGACCATCATCGCCCATGTGCCGATCAGCAACGGCGCGGTGCAGGAAACCGGCGATTTCGAGCTGGATGGCGTGACCTTCCCGGCAGCCGAAGTGCCACTGGAGTTTCTTGACCCGGCGGCGGACGAAGAGGGCGCGGGCGGCTCGATGTTCCCCACTGGCAATCTGGTGGACGATCTGGAAGTGCCCGGTATCGGCCTTCTGAAAGCGACCATGATCAATGCCGGCATTCCGACGATTTTTGTCAACGCTGCTGACATCGGCTATACCGGCACTGAGTTGCAGGGCGATATCAACGCTGACCCGCAGGCGCTGGCGCGTCTGGAGGCCATCCGCGCCTACGGTGCGGTGCGCATGGGCCTGATTGGCAACATCGATGAAGCTGCCGCACGCCAGCACACACCCAAAGTGGCTTTTGTAGCGGCGCCTGCCGATTACCTGGCGTCGAGTGGCAAGCCTGTCGCTGCGCAGGATATCGAGCTGCTGGTGCGCGCCGTGTCGATGGGCAAGCTGCACCACGCGATGATGGGTACGGCTGCGGTAGCCATCGGTACGGCAGCAGCCATTCCGGGCACGCTGGTCAATCTGGCCGCTGGCGGTCAGGCGCGCAGTGCGGTCAGCTTTGGCCATCCCTCCGGCACCTTGCGAGTCGGCGCCCAGGCTGTCCAGGAGGGCGGTGACTGGAAAGTCACCAAGGCCCTGATGAGCCGCAGCGCCCGAGTGCTGATGGAAGGCTGGGTACGTGTGCCGCAGTCAGGCGAGTGAAGTGATCAGTTTGGCGGGGTGACCGCAGCGTCTATTTGAAACGTCGCTCCACGCCTTTTTCGACCAGCACCTTGGCGGAGATTTCTTCCACCGAAAAATGCGTGGAGTTGATGTGCGCGATGTTCTCGCGGCGGAACAGGCTTTCCACCTCGCGCACCTCGAATTCGCACTGCGCGTAGCTGGAGTAGCGGCTGTTGGGCTTGCGCTCGTGGCGGATCGCGGTGAGACGGTCCGGGTCGATGGTCAGGCCGAAGAGCTTTTCGCGATGCTGCTTGAGCGCCGCAGGCAGTTGCAGCCTCTCCATGTCATCTTCGGTCAGCGGATAGTTGGCGGCCCGGATACCGAACTGCATGGCCATGTACAGACAGGTCGGGGTTTTGCCGCAGCGCGAGACGCCGACGAGGATAATGTCGGCCTTGTCGTAATAATGCGTCCGTGCGCCATCATCGTTGTCCAGCGCGAAGTTGACCGCCTCGATGCGCTCCATGTAATTGGAGTTATGCCCGATGGAATGCGATTTACCCACGGAGTAGGACGAGTGTGAACTAAGCTCCTGCTCCAGCGGGGCCAGGAAGGTCGAAAAGATATCGATCATGAAGCCATTGGACGTCGCCAGGATCTCGCGAATGTCCTGATTGACGATGGTGTCGAAGATGATCGGCCGCACATCGTCCTTGTCGGCGGCATTATTGATTTGTTGTACCATCGCCCGCGCCTTCTCGACACTGTCGATATAGGGCCTGGTGAACTTGTTGAACGTAATGTTTTCAAATTGTGCCAACAGGCTCTGGCCCAGGGTTTCGGCGGTGATACCCGTGCCGTCCGAGATGAAAAAAGCGGATCGTTTCATTTTTGCCCCAGGCCTTAAGCAGTTGACGAATTCTGGCTATCATAGGCGTGCTGGCCTGCCATGAGAGCCCGCAGGTGCAGCTTTTTTGCACACCTGGTTTTGAAGCACGGTTTTCAACGCCCGATCTGTACGTCCGGGCAGACACGCCTGAAGCCACACCGCATGTGGCGCAGGTGAATGAGCTTTTCCCAACAACAAACACAGTTAGTGGAGAGATCACCTTGGTAGAGTACGTAGTTTCCCTCGATAAGCTCGGCGTCCATGATGTAGAGCACGTGGGGGGCAAAAACTCGTCCCTCGGCGAGATGATCAGCAACCTCGCAGGTGCTGGTGTGTCGGTGCCCGGCGGCTTCGCGACTACCGCCCAGGCCTACCGTGACTTTCTTGAGCTCAGCGGCCTCAACGAGCAGATCCATGCTGCGCTGGACGCCCTTGACGTCGACGATGTCAACGCGCTGGCCCGCACCGGTGCGCAGATTCGTCAATGGATCATGGAAGCCGAGTTCCCCGAGCAGCTCAACGCCCAGATTCGTACTGCGTTTGCCGAGCTGTCTGCGGGTAATCCGAACCTGGCTGTGGCCGTGCGTTCCTCCGCAACTGCCGAAGACTTGCCGGATGCGTCGTTCGCCGGCCAGCAGGAGACCTTCCTGAACATCCGCGGCGTCGAGAACGTGATCCGCGCGGCCAAGGAAGTTTTTGCTTCACTGTTCAACGACCGTGCGATTTCCTACCGCGTACACCAGGGTTTCGACCACAAGCTGGTCGCGCTGTCTGCGGGCGTGCAGCGTATGGTGCGCTCCGAAACCGGTACGGCCGGTGTCATGTTCACCCTCGACACCGAGTCCGGCTTCCGCGACGTGGTGTTCATCACCGGTGCTTACGGCCTGGGCGAGACGGTTGTGCAGGGCGCCGTCAACCCGGACGAGTTCTACGTGCACAAGGACACGCTGGCGGCTGGCCGCCCGGCGATCCTGCGTCGCAATCTGGGCAGCAAGGCGATCAAGATGATTTACGGCGAAGAAGCCAAGGCCGGTCGTTCGGTCAAGGTGATCGACGTCGAGCCTGCCGATCGCGCGCGTTTCTGTCTGAGCGATGCCGAAGTGTCCGAACTGGCCAAACAGGCGATGATCATCGAAAAGCACTACAAGTGCCCGATGGACATCGAGTGGGCCAAGGACGGTGACGACGGCAAGCTGTACATCGTCCAGGCGCGTCCGGAAACGGTGAAGAGCCGTGCATCGGCCAACGTCATGGAACGCTATCTGCTCAAGGAGACCGGCAAGGTGCTGGTCGAAGGCCGTGCCATCGGTCAGCGCATCGGCGCGGGCAAGGTACGCATCATCAAGGACGTGTCCGAGATGGACAAGGTCCAGCCCGGCGACGTGCTGGTGTCGGACATGACCGACCCGGACTGGGAGCCGGTGATGAAGCGCGCCAGTGCAATCGTCACCAACCGTGGCGGTCGTACCTGCCACGCGGCGATCATCGCCCGTGAACTGGGCATCCCGGCAGTGGTTGGCTGCGGCAATGCCACGCAGACCCTTCAGGATGGCCAGGGCGTCACGGTTTCCTGCGCCGAGGGCGACACCGGTTACATCTTCGAAGGCGAGCTGGGCTTCGACATCAAGACCAATTCGGTCGATGCAATGCCTGATCTGCCGTTCAAGATCATGATGAACGTCGGCAATCCGGACCGTGCCTTCGATTTCGCCCAATTGCCCAATGCCGGGGTGGGTCTGGCGCGTCTGGAGTTCATCATCAACCGCATGATCGGCGTGCACCCCAAGGCGTTGCTCAACTACTCGGCGCTGCCACCGGAAATCAAGGAAAGCGTCGACAAGCGCATCGCCGGTTACCATGATCCGGTCGGTTTCTACGTCGACAAGCTGGTCGAGGGTATCAGCACCTTGGCCGCCGCGTTCACGCCGAAAAAGGTCATCGTGCGCCTCTCGGACTTCAAGTCCAACGAGTATGCGAACCTGATTGGCGGCAAGCTTTACGAGCCCGAAGAAGAAAACCCGATGCTGGGCTTTCGCGGTGCGTCGCGCTATATCAGTGAGAACTTCCGTGACTGTTTCGAGCTGGAGTGCCGTGCGCTCAAGCGTGTACGCGAAGAGATGGGCCTGACCAACGTCGAGATCATGGTGCCGTTCGTCCGTACCCTGGGCGAGGCGAGTCAGGTGATCGATCTGCTGGCCGCCAACGGTCTGAAGCGTGGCGAAAACGGCCTGCGCATCATCATGATGTGCGAACTGCCGTCCAACGCGATTCTGGCGGAAGAGTTCCTTGAGTATTTCGACGGCTTCTCCATCGGCTCCAACGACCTGACCCAGCTGACACTCGGTCTCGACCGTGACTCCGGCGTGATCGCCCACCTGTTCGACGAACGTAACCCGGCGGTCAAGAAGCTTCTGTCCAACGCCATTCAGGCGTGCAACAAGGCCGGCAAGTACATCGGCATCTGCGGGCAGGGGCCTTCCGATCACCCGGATCTGGCGCGCTGGCTGATGGATCAGGGTATCGAGAGTGTGTCGCTCAACCCCGACTCGGTACTGGAAACCTGGTTCTTCCTCGCCGAAGCACAGTCGCCTGTCTGACAGGCGGCTCGCCTGAAGCGCGGTCCTCGCAGGAGCGGGCTGCCGTGTGACGCGAACGCGGCCTGAGCCGTCATGTGGTTCAGGTGTTTGAATGAGGCGGTTTCTTCGGAAGCCGCCTTTTTTATGGCGCATCGCGAGATCCCGGAGCGCGTGGTTTCATCCCGTCTGTCAAGCCAGATAAAGAGTGATATGCAGAGCAGCAGCCAGCTTTTTCCCGTTGCCTTGATCAGCGCCGAGCGTCGTGGCGATCTGGTCGAGGACGTCTACCGTCTCAAACCTGCCAACAGTCCCGACGCCAGTGTCGAACTGGCGGTGACCCGGCTAGGGCGCGCCGATCAGCCCGATGTGCGTGGTACTCCAGTCATACTGCTGCATGGCAGCTTTTCCAACCGGCGTTTCTGGTATTCGCCCAAGGGCATCGGTCTGGGTGCGTATCTGGCGCGGGCCGGCTATGACGTGTGGATTCCCGAAATGCGCGGCCATGGCTTGTCGGCTCGCAACCTGAGTTATCGCAGCAATTGCGTGGCGGACTACGCGCGTTTCGATTTGCCAGCCATTGCCGCATTCGTCGTCGAGCAAAGCGGGCAGATACCGCACTGGATCGGCCACTCGCTGGGCGGCACCAGCCTGGCGGCAGCCTTGGGCGGTCAGTATCTGGGTGCTGATACTGCGGCGTCCGTGGCGCTGTTCGGCAGCCAGGTCAGCCGCACCTACTGGCCGCTGAAAGTCCCGCCACTGCAATGGTCTGCGAAGTTGCTGCTGAGGTCCTTCGAGCATATTTCCGGCCCGCGTTTCAAGCGCGGGCCGGAAGACGAGCCGATCGGTCTGGTTCTGGAAAGCATGCGCTGGCACGGGCTGTTCGGACGTTTCGGTGAGCGTGACAACAACTGGTGGGCAGGGTTGAGCGCGGTTCAGGTGCCGCTTCTGGCTGTCGCTGCGGCCGGCGACCAGCAGGACCCGGTGTGGGCTTGCCGTGAACTGTTCGAGCAGATCGGCAGCGCACACAGGCAATTCCTCTGCCTGGGCCGCGAATACGGCTTCAGCGAGGATTTCGACCATGTGCAGATGCTGGTCAGCAAGGCTGCGCAGCAGCAGGTCTGGCCGCGAGTGATCGAGTGGCTGGGTGAGCGTTCCGTTCCTGAACAGGTTGCAGAGTTTCAGGTCGCGGTAGGCAGTTAGCCGGTAAAGTCGCTATGGTTATGCTCATCCGGTCGTGTCTGTTTCAATAAATCGTCTGTATCAATCGCGACCCCATAGCCGATGACAGGAGTTGACCCATGCACTACCTCACCCCCGATCTGTGTGACGCCTATCCGGACCTGATCCAGGTCGTGGAGCCGATGTTCAGCAATTTTGGCGGCCGCGATTCGTTTGGTGGCCAGATCGTCACGCTGAAATGTTTCGAGGACAACTCCAAGGTCAGGGAGCAGGTCGAGCTCGACGGCAAGGGCAAGGTGCTCGTCGTCGACGGCGGTGGTTCGCTGCGTTGCGCGTTGCTGGGTGACATGCTGGCAGACAAGGCTGCCAAGAACGGCTGGGAAGGCATGTTGATCTACGGCTGCATCCGTGACGTGGATGTCATCGCCCAGACCGACCTGGGTGTCCAGGCGCTCGCCAGTCATCCGAAGAAAACCGAGAAGCGCGGCATAGGCGAACTGAATGTGCCGGTGACCTTTGGCGGCGTGACGTTCCGCCCGGGTGAGTACCTGTATGCCGACAACAATGGCGTCGTCATTTCCCCATCACCCCTGACCATGCCGGAATAAGCGAAGTATCCATGTTCGATGAAGCAAACGCGCAGTGGGGGCTGGTTCATGCCCTCGTTTTGGACGGTAAGGGTGGGGCGCGTTTCATCGCTCGAACCGAGTTGCAGGACCTTGCATTGCAGCCAGAAGAAAGCCTGTGGCTGCATTGGGATCGTAGTCACCCGCAGACACATGCGTGGTTGCGCACCGGCAGCGGTCTGAGCGAGTTTGCCTGCGACCTGTTGCTGGAAGAGAACACCCGGCCGCGTTTGCTGCCGTTGCCGGAGCAGGAACTGCTGCTGTTTCTGCGCGGCGTGAATCTGAATCCCGGTGCGGAACCTGAAGACATGGTCTCGGTGCGTATCTTCGCCGCCGCGCAGCGAGTCATCTCGCTGCGCCTGCGTCCGTTGCGTGCCACCGAGGAGCTGATTGAGCTGCTGGGGCAGGGCAAAGGCCCGAAGGGCGCCTCGGAGCTGATCCTGCACCTGGCGCAGCACCTCACCGACAAGGTTCAGGATCTGGTGGGTGAGCTGACCGAATCGGTCGATGAAGAGGAAGAAAAGAACGATGCCGACGAATGGTACAGCCCCGAGCACGGCAAGCTGCTGCATATTCGTCGGCGCGCCGCCGGCCTGCGCCGGTTCCTCGGGCCGCAGCGGGATATTTATGGCCAGCTTTCACGCATCAAGTTGTCCTGGTTTGCGCATGACGACGCTGACTACTGGAATGAGCTGAACAACAGCCTGACCCGTTACCTGGAAGAGCTTGAGCTGACCCGCGAGCGGGTGGGGCTGCTGCTGGAGTCCGAGGACCGGCGCCTGCGCGAGCACATGAACCGCACCATGTACCGCTTCGGGATCATTACCTGTATCTTTCTGCCGATGAGTTTTCTCACCGGTCTGCTGGGTATCAATGTTGGCGGCATTCCGGGTTCGAGCAGTTCGTACGGCTTCCTGGTGGCCTGTCTGCTGATCGTCGCGCTGGGCGCAGGGCAGTGGTGGTTGTTCCGCCGTTTGCGTTGGGTATAGGGCGGGCCTGTGATGGTTATTTGGCGAGCCTGTGTGACTTGTTGTTTTCGCGTCGCGTCTTTGAATGACATTACGTGAGGTGCCTGATGCACGATCCGTTTGAAGAATCTTTACGCGACATGCTCAATTCTTCATCCTCCAGCCGGGATGATGACGCATGTCTGGGACGCGTCCTGAAAACCGCCAATCGCCAGGTCGGCGCCGGTGTGTTGTTCGGGTTGCTGGGCCGCTGGTCAGAGGCGCTGATGATCGCCGTGAACAACGGCTCGGCCCACGTCTCTCCCGTTTCTCGTCGCACCTCGAACGGTGCGCGTTCTCTCGATAAGGCTGATTGAGCATGGAATTGAATCTCTGGACCCAGAGCCTTCTTGCTGCAATGACTGCATTGTGGACCAAAGTCGCAAACTTCATTCCCAACCTGTTCGGCGCCCTGGTTGTGGTGCTGCTCGGTTTTGTCGTCGCCAAACTGCTCGACGCACTGCTTTCCAAATTACTGGCCAAGCTGGGCCTTGATCGTCTGGTCGGCGGTACCGGCCTGACCAAGATCATCGGCCGCGCTGGCGTCAAGGTGCCGGTCTCCACGCTGATCGGCAAGGTCGTCTATTGGTTCGTTCTGCTTATCTTTCTCGTATCGGCCGCTGAATCTTTGGGCCTGCAGCGGGTCTCAGCGACGCTGGACATGCTGGCGCTGTATTTGCCCAAGGTATTTGGTGCCGCGCTGGTGCTGCTGGTCGGTGTGCTGCTGGCGCAACTGGTCAATGGTTTGGTGCGCGGTGCTGCCGAAGGTGTAGGGATCGACTACTCTGCCGGCCTGGGGCGAATTGCCCAGGGGCTGGTCATTATCATCAGTATTTCGGTCGCCATCAGCCAGCTCGAGGTCAAGACCGACCTGCTGAACCACGTTATTGTGATTGCGTTGATTACCGTTGGTCTGACAGTGGCGCTTGCCCTGGGCCTCGGAAGTCGCGAAATTGCCGGGCAGATCATTGCCGGAATCTACGTCCGCGAATTGTTTCAGGTCGGCCAACAGGTACAGATAGGCGATACGGAAGGGCAGATCGAGGAAATCGGTACGGTCAAGACAACGCTGCTGACAGACGAGGGGGAGCTGGTGTCGTTTTCCAATCGCATCCTGCTCGAGCAGAGAGTAAGCAGCCGTTAAGCGGTTAACCTGCTAATGTATGCCGCCAGGTTGCCGATACAGGCCATGGCGGACACTGACCTGACTGTCGGCAAGATTTGTTTTGAATAAACCTCAACCGTTTTCGACGCGCTACGATCCACGCGAGCTCTCAGATGAGGAGCTGGTTGCGCGCGCCCACGTTGAGCTGTTCAATGTGACGCGGGCCTACGAAGAATTGATGCGCCGTTACCAGAGAACACTTTTTAACGTCTGTGCACGTTATCTGGGGAACGATCGCGATGCTGACGATGTCTGTCAGGAGGTGATGCTTAAAGTGTTGTATGGGTTGAAAAATTTTGAAGGTAAATCTAAATTTAAAACCTGGCTGTACAGCATCACCTACAATGAATGCATCACGCAGTACAGGAAGGAACGGCGTAAGCGTCGCTTGATGGACGCGCTGAGTCTGGATCCACTTGAGGAAGCGTCGGAAGAAAAGGCGCCCAAACCTGAAGAACGGGGCGGACTTGATCGCTGGCTTGTGTATGTGAACCCGATCGATCGGGAGATTCTGGTGCTGCGGTTTGTAGCAGAACTTGAATTCCAGGAAATCGCTGACATCATGCACATGGGCTTGAGCGCAACGAAAATGCGTTACAAGCGGGCTTTAGATAAATTACGAGAGAAATTTGCGGGAATCGCCGAAACTTAATACGGTGCAAATATCTCTAACAAACTGGCAAGGTCTGGTAGACTTGCCGCTGAGTTGTCCCCCTGTGTGGGACTGCTTAATAATCATCAGATGGGGATTTAACGGATGAAACTGAAAAACACCTTGGGCTTGGCCATTGGTACTATTGTTGCCGCAACTTCGTTCGGCGCTCTGGCTCAAGGCCAAGGCGCGGTCGAAATCGAAGGCTTCGCCAAGAAAGAGTACTACGACAGCGATCGTAACTTCAAAAACGACGGCAACCTGTTCGGCGGCTCCGTTGGCTACTTCCTGACTGACGATGTTGAGCTGCGTCTGGGCTACGACGAAGTCCACAACGTCCGTAGCGACAGCGGCAAGAACATCAAGGGCGCAGACACTGCTCTGGACGCTCTGTACCACTTCAACAACCCAGGCGACATGCTGCGTCCATACGTATCTGCCGGTTTCTCTGACCAGAGCATCGGTCAAGACGCTCGCCGTGGCCGTGACGGTTCCACCTTCGCCAACATCGGCGGCGGCGCCAAGCTGTACTTCACTGACAACTTCTATGCCCGTGCAGGCGTTGAAGCTCAGTACAACATCGACCAAGGCAACACCGAGTGGGCGCCTAGCGTCGGTATCGGTGTAAACTTCGGCGGCGGCAGCAAGAAAGTTGAAGCAGCACCAGCTCCAGTAGCTGAAGTGTGCTCCGACAGCGACAACGACGGCGTGTGCGACAACGTCGACAAGTGCCCGGACACCCCAGCCAACGTTACCGTTGACGCTGATGGCTGCCCAGCAGTTGCCGAAGTGGTTCGTGTTGAGCTGGACGTGAAGTTCGATTTCGACAAATCCGTAGTCAAGCCTAACAGCTACGGCGACATCAAGAACCTCGCTGACTTCATGCAGCAGTACCCACAGACCACCACCACTGTTGAAGGTCACACTGACTCCGTCGGTCCTGACGCTTACAACCAAAAACTGTCCGAGCGTCGTGCAAACGCCGTTAAACAGGTTCTGGTTAACCAGTACGGTGTTGGCGCTAACCGCGTAAACTCGGTTGGTTACGGCGAATCCCGTCCAGTTGCTGACAACGCAACTGAAGCTGGCCGCGCAGTTAACCGTCGCGTAGAAGCAGAAGTAGAAGCTCAAGCTAAGTAATTAGCCGCTTGTACTGAAAAGCCCGGCTTAGGCCGGGCTTTTCTTTGCCTGCGATTTGGCGGGGCGTCTGCTCAGACGAGCCTAGGGTCAGCCGGCATTCAACTGCGCGAGGTCCATCAGGGTTTGATCGATCAGCTCATTGTTGTACGCGGCAACCGCACCGATCACCAGGATGGCGGGGCTCTTCAACTGGAAAGCGGCTGCGTCCTGTTGCATGGCATTCAGGGTGCTGCGGCATTCGCGCTGCCACGGCAGCGAAGCGTTCTCGATCATCGCCACCGGCATCTCGCCACTCATTCCGCCTGCCAGCAGACTCTCGCGAATTTCCGCCAGTTTCGCCACGCCCATGTAAACCACCAGGGTGGTTCCGCCTTGCGCAAGTGCCTGCCAGTTGAGGGTGCTGTCGTCCTGAGTGTGGGCGGTGACCAGTGTTACGCCACGGCTTATACCGCGCAGGGTCAGCGAAATGCCGCACTGTGTTGCGCCGGCAAGACCCGCTGTAATGCCGTTGACCAGCTCCACGGCGACACCGCGCTCCTGTAGCCATTGAGCCTCTTCACCGCCACGTCCGAAGATGCACGGATCGCCGCCTTTGAGGCGAACGACACATTTGCCCTGACGTACGTAGCGCAGCATCAGGCGATGGATGAACGCTTGCGGCGTCGAACGACAACCGCCGCGCTTGCCGACCGCGATGACCCGCGCTCCCGGACAATGTTCCAGCACTGCGGGGTTGACCAGATCGTCGATCAGCACCACGTCGGCTTCAGCCAGGGCACGTACTGCCTTGAGAGTCAGCAGTTCCGGGTCGCCTGGGCCCGCGCCCACCAGCCATACTTTTGCGCTCATGCCGCATTCCTCATTCTGTAACCGCCACGGTATGGATCAGTCGTCTTATTTCCGGCACGCAGGAGCCGCACTGGGTGCCGCAGCCCAACTGTGTCTTGAGTTGATTCAGGTCCAGGCCACGCTCGATAGCGCTCATTACCGCGCTCTGGCTGACGTTCATGCAGTTGCACAAGGTCTTGTCGCGAGGCTGTGTCGAGTCTTTGCCCGGTTCGCTGCTCAACGGTGCCAACAGCCAGCGCCGCAACGAAGCCTCAACGCGCTCTTCCAGCCACAACGTCTGCAGCCAATACCGGGCAAGTGTTTCACCGGCCAGGCGAACAGCAGTAATACGTTCGCCGTCGATCCGTACCCGTTTGCCGATCGAGCGCTTGGGGTCGTCATACGCCATGACCGGTCCTTCATCCAGGCCCAGTACTTGATCAATCTGCTGCAGCAGCGCTGAATCGGGTGCTGCTGCGCTGGCCGCGCGTATCACCAGCGCCGGTCGCTCGCGTCCGGCAAGGCTCATGCTCAGATAGGTGAAGGTGTCGCACAAGGGGCGCAGCTTTTCCATCCGTTGCTGCACGTTGCCCTCGACCAGCGCAAAGAACTGCCAGGGCAGTCGGGCTTTTTCGATCCTGACGCCGGCGTGCTTGAGTTCCGGTTGCTTCGAAACCGGGTCGAAGGCTGGCTGGGTGAGAACGTTGACACCCCCCTTGAGGAACCTGTCGCCCCAATGCATCGGCACAAAAGCCTGGCCGACTGCAACGCTGTCCTCACTGCCGACCGGCAACAGCAGCTCGCCGCGTCGACTGATCAGCTTGACCAGGTCGCCGGGCTGCAGGTCATGGCTGAGCATGTCCTGCGGATTGAGGCTCAGCACCGCTTCACTGACATGCCCGAACAAGCGGGCAGCGGTGCCGGTGCGGCTCATGCCGTGCCACTGATCGCGCAGTCTGCCGGTATTGAGCGTCAGCGGGTAGTCGGCATCGCGCACTTCCCTGGCGGCGATGTAAGGCTCGGACAGAAACTGCGCCCGGCCTGAATCGGTGGGAAAGATGCCATTGTTGTACAGGCGCGGCGTGCCGCTGCTGGCGCCACGCGGGAAGGGCCATTGTTGCGGACCCTGCTGATCGATGAGCTCGCGGTCGATTCCGGACATGTCCAGATCGCGCCCGACCGTCAGGCCCTTGAACTCATCGAACAAGGCTTTGGGTGTAGCGAAGTCGAACAGCGCGGGTGCGCCGGGTTGCAGGCGTTTTTGCAGGCGCTGGGCGAAATCCACGGTGATCGCCCAGTCGGAGCGCGCTTCGCCGGGCGCCTGAATAGCTTTGCGCACGTTGGAGATGCGCCGTTCGGAGTTGGTCACCGTGCCTTCTTTCTCACCCCAGCTGGCAGCAGGCAGCAACAGATCGGCATAACGCGCGGTTTCGGTGGTCTTGAAGGCCTCCTGGAGTACCACGAACGGGCAGGTTTCCAGCGCTTGCCTGATGCGGTTCTGGTCGGGCAGTGACTGTGCCGGGTTGGTGCAGGCAATCCACAGGGCCTTGATCGTTCCATTCTGCAATTGCTCGAACAGTTCAATGGCTGAAAGGCCGGGGTTGGCAGGCAGGCTATCGACGCCCCAGTAGTCTGCAACCTCCTGACGATGCTGAGGATTTGCCGCGTCGCGATGGCCAGGCAACAGGTTGGACAGACTGCCGGTTTCACGTCCGCCCATGGCGTTGGGCTGGCCGGTGAGCGAGAAGGGACCTGCGCCGGGTTTGCCAATCTGTCCGGTCGCCAGGTGCAGGTTGATCAGCGCACTGTTTTTCGCGCTGCCGGCCGTGGACTGATTCAGCCCCATGCACCACAGCGACAGAAAAGCCGGCGCTTCGCCCACCCATCGGGCGCAGGTGTGCAGCTGTTTCAGAGTAATACCGCAGAGGGCGGCCACGTATTCAGGTGGGTAGTCACGGGCCAGCGTGGCCAGTTCCTCATAGCCCTGCGTGTGCGCGGCAATGAACGCCGGGTCGATCAGCCGTTCGTTCATCAGTATATGAAGGATGCCGTGGAACAGCGCGACGTCCGTGCCGGGCTGAATCGCCAGATGAAGGTCGGCCAGTTCGCAGGTGTCGGTGCGTCGTGGATCGATGACGATGAGTTTCATCTGCGGACGACGGCTTTTTGCCTCTTCCAGACGGCGAAACAGAATCGGGTGTGCGTACGCCATGTTGCTGCCGACGATCATCACACAATCGCTCAGTTCGATGTCTTCATAGCTGCACGGTGGGGCATCGGCACCCAGGCTGCGCTTGTAGCCCGCCACGGCTGATGACATGCACAGCCGTGAATTACTGTCGATATTGTTGGTGCCGATCAGTGCGCGCGCCAGTTTGTTGAACGCGTAGTAGTCTTCGGTCAGCAACTGGCCGGAAATGTAGAAGGCAACGCTGTCGGGGCCATGTTCGCGAATGCTCTCGGCGAACACATTGGCCGCATGCTCCAGCGCGGTATCCCAATCGGTGACGCTGCGCGCCAGGTCCTTGCTCAGGCGCAGTTCCGGGTACAGCGCGCGGGCTTCAATGTCGCCGGTCAGGTGCAGGCTCGACCCTTTGCTGCACAGCTTGCCGAAGTTCGCCGGGTGCTTCGGGTCGCCGCTGACACCAAGAATATGCTCGCCGTCATGTTCGATCAGTACGCCGCAGCCTACGCCGCAATAGCAGCAGGTAGACGCCGTGACCCGGGGGGTGTGGAGGGCAAGGCTGTTCATGCGCAGGCAGCCTCTGGAGCAACGGGTTTGCCGAACATCAGGTGGTCGCGAATGGCGTCGATACCCTGGCCATCACGGATCTGCTGCAAGTACCAGTTGCCGTCGGCGGTGTCGCCGTACAGGCAGGCGCCGACCAGTACATCGTTCTTTATTACCAGCTTCTTGTAGATACCGCCGATGGGGTCGGAAAGGGTGATGCTTTCAGTGCCTTCACCGCCGAGGAAATCCCCGGCGGAAAACAGGTCGATACCGGTGACTTTCAGCTTGGTCGAGGTGACCGAGCCCGGATAACGCGCAAAGCCCAGTTGCGCGAGGTGGTTGGCGCAGACCCGCGCCTGCTCGAACAGCGGCGCCACCAGCCCATAGGCGATGCCACGGTGGCTGACACATTCGCCAATCGCGTAGATGCGCGGGTCGTAGGTCTGCAAGGTGTCATTGACCAGAATGCCACGGTTGCAGGGCAGGCCGGCTTGCTCGGCCAATTCGGTGTTGGGCCGTATGCCTGCTGCCATGACCACCAGATCGGCGTCGATCCTGTCGCCATTGTTGAATTGCACCGCGGTTACCCGGCCCTGATCATCGCCGAGCAAGGCGTTGGTCTGTTCGTCGAGGCGAAAGCTCAGGCCGCGCTTTTCCAGCGCCGCTTGCAGCATGCGCCCGCTGGTCTTGTCCAGTTGGCGCTCCAGCAGCGTCTGGCCGTTATGCACCACCGTCACGTGCATGCCGCGCAGGCTCAAGCCGTTGGCCGCCTCCAGGCCGAGCAGTCCGCCGCCGATGACGACTGCGCGCTTGTGCGTGACGGAGGTGTCGATCATCTGCCGCGTGTGGCCGATGTCGCGATAACCGATCACACCGTTCAGCGTGTTGCCGGGGATCGGCAGTATGAACGGCCGCGAACCGGTGGCAATCAGCAGCCGATCATAATGGGCCTGGGTGCCGTCATCGGCGATCACCAGGCGTCTGATGCGGTCGATCTTCACCACGCGACGGTTGAGCAACAACTGGATACCGTTGCGTTCGTACCAGTCGAGGTCGTTGAGCACGATGTCTTCGAAATTCTGCTCGCCGGCCAGTACCGGCGACAGCAGAATGCGATTGTAATTGGGGTGTGGCTCGGCGCCGAAGACCGTGATGTGGTAAAGGTCTTCGCTCAGTTTCAGCAACTCTTCGAGTGTGCGCACGCCGGCCATGCCGTTGCCGATCATCACCAGTTTGAGTTTGGTCATCTTGCCTCCGAGTCACTGCAGCGCGTGCTCGATACGTTTCGCGCAAACAAAAAAAGGCGTCCCGTCAGTGGCCTGACGAGGACGCCTTTGTCCGGTCCCGTTCGCTCGGGAGACGCAGCCTTCATCGTTGAGGGCGGCGTGTTATGAATTATCTGCCAGTGACCATGCAGCGCTTGTGCCAACTCGGATTTGCCAGCCTGCGCGGTGTGCAGTCGATAACCCTGGCGCTTTCTGCACTGCGTTGAGGCGCGTTGCACAGAAGCGGGGCGCAAGGGCTCAGTGGCGGCCCATCAACCAGATCACCAGCATCAGGTTGAACAGCAGAGAGAGCAACGCCAGTGTTCGCCAGACTTTCAGCGGTTCGCGTTCCAGCAGCGGACGCGGCTTTGCCACCAGCGGACGATGCTCGGCCTGCTCCAGCTCCAGCAACCACTGTTCGGCGGTTTCATAACGCTGGCTCGGGTCGGCGTGCAGTGCCTTGTCCAGGCTTTGGCTCAGCCACTGCGGCAGATCCGGTCGATAACGACTGGCAGGTATCGGTGCGCCGAAGCGACGGTGCTGAAAGGCTTCGATCTCGCCGTAAGGGTATTGCCCTGTCAGCAGGTAGTACAAGGTGACGCCTGCTGCGTACAGGTCCTGTTGCGGATGCGGTTCGGCGCCGTTGAAGGCTTCCGGTGCTATATAACTGGGTGTGCCGGGCAGGTCTTCGGTGTTGACCGCCGACAGGCCCGGGCAGAACGCCAGGCCGAAATCCAGCAGGCGCAACTCGCCGTCGTCGGCCAGCAGCAGGTTTTCCGGTTTGATATCGCGATGGATGATGTTGCGTCGATGCAGCAGGCCCGTGGCCCGTAACAGTCGGGTGGCCAAGTCCTGCCACTGGGCCAGCGGCAACGGCCCTTTGTCGGTGAAGCGCTCGGCCAGTGTGTGCCCGCGATACTCGCGCATGACGTAATACAGATGCTGACGGTCTGGCAGCGGGTGTATCTCGGGAAAAAAACGCCCGGCGACCCGACGCAGAAACCACTCCTCCAGCAGTAAACCCTGACCGGCACCGGTCTCGTCATGACGACTGGCTGGCAGGGTCTTCAGCAGCCAGGGCTGCTCATTGATATCGGTGACTCGATAAACGATGGACTGGCGTGATTGCGCCACGATGCTGACGACTTTCCAGCCTTCGAATGTCTGATCGGCCTTGAGTGCGGGTGGCAGCGGCCATTGCTGCAATTGCAGTAGCGTATCGCCTAGATCGTCCTCGCCGAGCGTGTCGACCTGAATCAGCAGGGCGCTGGCATTGTCCTGACTGCCGGCCAGGTGCGCCGCGCTGACCAGGGTTTTCACTGCCGCGTCGAGGTCGTGCTGTTCGCCCAGAATCGAGCGGATACTTGCATCGCCCAGTGCCGCCCATACGCCGTCGCTGACCAGCAGCAGGCGTTCGCCTTCACACAGCTCGCCGTCCAGGTAATCCATGACCACGTACTGATCCAGGCCCAGCGCACGTTTGAGCACATGCTGCATGTCGGCCTGTTCCCAGACGTGATCTTCACTGATGCGTTTCAGCGTTCCGGTGTGCCAGCGGTAAGCCCGGCAGTCGCCGACATGGGCGAGGGTGAAGCGCCTGCCACGCAGCACCAGAGCGCTGAGGGTGGTCAACAGGCCGTTGGCCAGTAGCCAGCGATTCTGCGCCAGCAGCAGGCGATCAAGGGACTGCGCCACGCCCCAGGTTTCCGGCGTGGCGTAGTAGTCGAGGGCCAGCGCCTGCAGGGTCGACTGCGCGGCCAGTGCGCCGTCGGCACATTGGCTGACGCCGTCGGCAAGGGCGAACAGATAGCCCTTGCTGGCCGCCACCGCCGGGACTGGCGTGACCAGGCGTACGGCGTCCTGATTCTCCGCTCGCGGTCCGCTGGCGCTGAATTGTGCAAACTGCAGTTGCAGGCTCATCGGCGCTTCAGACCCGGGCCGCCGTGACCGCGGCCGAACCCCAGGTGGTTCTCCAGCGACGTTTGACGTTCAGCAGGCCGAACCAGGCCAGTATCGCCAGGCCGGCGAACAGCCACAGACCCAACTGGTAGTCGCCGGTGTTCTGTTTGATGCTGCCCAGGCCCGCCGCCAGCAGGAAGCCACCGATGCCACCGGCCATGCCGATCAAGCCGGTCATGACCCCGATTTCCTTGCGGAAGCGCTGCGGTACCAACTGGAACACCGCGCCGTTGCCGGCCCCCAGGCCCAGCATCGCGGCCACGAACAGCGCCAGTGCTGCCCACGAACTCGGCAGGTTGAAGCCCACGGCGGCAATGCCGATGGCGGCAACCGCATACATCACGGTCAGCGTGCGAATCCCGCCGAAACGGTCGGCCAGCGCACCACCCAACGGACGCATCAGGCTGCCACCGAACACACAGGCAGCGGTGTAGTAACCGGCAGTGATCGGGCTCAAGCCATATTGGTCGTTGAAATAGCCGGGCAGGGCGCTGGCCAGGCCAATGAAGCCACCGAACGTCACACTGTAGAAAAACATGAACCACCAACTGTCACGGTCACCCAGCGCCTTGAGGTAGTCCGCCATGGATTTGGGTTTGCTGCGTTGCGGGGCGTTGCGGGCCATCAGGGTGAAGGCGATCAGGGTCAGAACCAGCGGGATCAGCGCCAGGCCGAAGACGTTGCCCCAGCCGAAACTGGCGGCCAGCACCGGCGCGATCAACGCGGCCAGTACAGTGCCGGAGTTGCCCGCACCGGCGATGCCCATGGCCTTGCCCTGGTGCTGCGCCGGATACCATTGCGACGCCAGGGGCAGCGCGACGGCGAACGAAGCACCGGCCATGCCGAGGAACACGCCCAGTACCAGCACCTGGCCGTAGGTGTGAATGCCCAATTGCCAGGCACCCAGCAGCGCGCCGATGACGATCACCTGGCCGATGATTCCGGCGGTTTTGGGCGACAGCTGGTCGGCCAGCAGGCCCATGAAAAAGCGCAGCACCGCGCCCGCCAGAATCGGCGTGGCGACCATCAGGCCACGTTGCTGAGTGGTCAGGTGCAGGTCAGTGGCAATCTGTACCGCCAGTGGGCCCAGCAGGTACCAGACCATGAAACTCAGGTCAAAATAGAGAAAGGCCGCGAACAGGGTCGGTTTGTGGCCTGCCTTCCAGAAGCTTGTATCCATGTGCACACCTCATCATCTGCTAGTTAGTCAGTCGGGCCATGACCGCGACACGGGTGGTTCAGACGCTGTGGTGGAGTGTTCCGAATGACGGCGACTCCACCGGCCCCTTCGCCGGGGCCAAAACGCAAAAAACGTCGCCTCTCTGTCCACGGGGCGGAAAGAGATGAGCGACGTCTTTGTCGTAAAAGGTGATAGCCGCCGTTGGCTACCGGTGCGATTGCATTAGCAATAGACGGGCCAATGGTCGTGCAGGCGCGTCAGCCATACGTTGCAGACAGGTTGTATGGCTTTCAGAGACTGCGAGCGGACTGATGTATGACCTCGAACCGGGCGTGGGCCATCAGACGCGCTGCAAAAAAGGGCGTGGCGGCGAAAAGCCAGATAACGGCTTGCACAGTCCGTATCAGTCAACAGAAACAGGCAGTTAACAGGATTTAAGTATGTTTTATTAAAGTTCAAACTATTTAATATTATTTAATGTGCCATCAGTTTTGCGTGTAAGTACTGTCATTGTGATGCTGTTTCGATACGCAGCTATGGTGGCGTTAATATATATAATTTAATGCGCAGCTCTCACCGTTGTACGATAGCAACGCTGTAAATATTTAATTTACTTTGCGTGGCATCTCTGAGAGCATCGCTTCTGTTGCGACGTGTGACGCTTATTAAAAAAGGTGGTTTCACTTTTCAATCCGGTAATCTGTAGTTGCAGTTTGCCAGTCAATCTCGATAAATGCTTACTTCGAAAGAAGTCATCGGCTACTCGCTCTTTTATCGGCGTCCGGCTGTCCTCGACACCTGAATGCCCGACACACTCTGCACCTCGGCATTGCACGCATGCCTGCCGTGTTGTCTTCCTATACGCGCTGCTTGTACAGGCGCCAGCAAAGGACATCATCATCATGAGTAACATCAATTACGCACCTACCATCTGGTCCCGTGCCGATGCGTTGAAGGTCAATGAAAATGACCCGACCACCACGCAGCCATTGGTAAAAGCGGACTTTCCGGTCATGAGTGATAAGGTCTTCATCTGGGACACCATGCCGTTGCGAGAGCTTGACGGCACGGTGGTCTCAGTCAACGGCTGGTCGGTTATCGTCACACTGACGGCTGATCGCCACCCCGACGACCCGCAGTATCTCGGCGCCAACGGCCGCTACGACATCAAGCGCGACTGGGAGGATCGTCATGGACGGGCGCGCATGTGCTACTGGTATTCGCGCACCGGCAAGAACTGGATCTTCGGTGGCCGGGTCATGGCCGAAGGCGTGTCGCCCACCACCCGTGAGTGGGCGGGCACACCGGTATTATTGAATGACAAGGGTGATATCGATCTTTACTACACCTGCGTGACACCGGGGGCGACCATTGCCAAAGTGCGCGGCCGTATTGTGACGTCCGATCAGGGCGTGGAGTTGAAAGACTTTACTCAGGTCAAAAAACTGTTCGAGGCCGACGGCACTTATTATCAAACCGAAGCGCAGAACTCGACGTGGAACTTCCGCGACCCGAGTCCGTTTATTGATCCCAATGATGGCAAGTTGTATATGGTCTTTGAAGGTAATGTGGCCGGCGAACGCGGTACGCATACCGTTGGCGCTGCAGAACTTGGCCCGGTGCCACCCGGCCATGAAGAAGTGGGGGGTGCGCGTTTTCAAGTGGGCTGTATCGGCCTGGCAGTTGCGAAAGATCTCAGCGGAGAAGAGTGGGAAATACTACCGCCACTGGTGACTGCGGTGGGCGTCAATGACCAGACTGAACGTCCGCATTATGTCTTTCAGGACGGCAAGTATTATTTGTTCACCATTAGTCACAAGTTTACGTATGCTGACGGTGTGACCGGGCCGGATGGCGTTTACGGTTTTGTGGGCGAGCATTTGTTCGGGCCTTACCGGCCGATGAACGCTTCCGGACTGGTGCTGGGCAATCCGCCTGCACAGCCATTCCAGACGTACTCCCACTGTGTGATGCCCAACGGCCTGGTGACTTCGTTCATCGACAGCGTGCCCACCAGCGGCGATGACTACCGTATCGGCGGCACCGAGGCGCCGACGGTCAGAATCCTGTTGAAGGGCGACCGCTCGTTCGTGCAGGAAGAGTATGACTACGGCTACGTCCCGGCGATGAAGGATGTGCAGTTGAGCTGACAGGCTGCGCCTCTGTAAACGGTGAAGAACGCCTGTGCGGGCAGGCGTTCTTCCTGGCTTCAGCCCAGCAGTTCGCTCATTGCGATAATCTGCTCGGCCACCTGAATCAGCTTCTGCTGACGACTCATTGCCTGACGTCGCATCAGCGTATAAGCCTCTTCTTCGTTGCAATCCTTCATCTTCATCAGTAGCCCCTTGGCCAGCTCGATGCGCTTGCGCTCGGCCAGTTGCTGATCGCGGGCATGCAATTGCGCACGCAGCGCCTGATCGCTTTCAAAGCGGGCCATTGCCACATCCAGAATGGGTTGCAGCCGTTGTGCCTGAATCCCCTCGACGATATAAGCGCTGACCCCGGACTTGATGGCCTGGCGCATCACGCCTGGATCGTGCTCGTCGGTGAACATCACGATGGGACGTGGCTGGTCGCGGCTGACCAGCACCACCTGCTCCATCACGTCGCGACCTGGCGATTCAGTGTCGATGAGGATGACGTCCGGGCGCACGGCTTCGACGCGTGCGGGCAGGTCGATGATCAGGCCGGATTCGTCGATCACTTCGAAACCGGCCTCTATCAAGGCTGACTTGAGGCGACCGACCTTTTTGGCGGTGTCATTGATAAGCAGGATACGCAGCATGGTCACGTTCTCCGTCAACGACTGGCCACAGCGGGCGCGTCGTCGGCCAGCGAATGGAGCTTGAAGCTACGCGCGTAGCCCGCCGGATCGCTGCCGTCCCAGATCCTGCCATCGATCAGCTGACTGCTGCGCATGGTTGCGGCGGGTACGTCGATGCCCAGCGCGCTGGCCGCCTGACGGTACAGGTCGAGTTGCTGGACGCGACTGGCGACCGCCAGGTAATCCGGGTCTTCGCGCAACAGGCCCCAGCGTCGGAACTGGGTCATGAACCACATGCCGTCGGACAGCCAGGGGTAGTTGACCTGTCCTTGGGCATGGAAGCTGACCGCGTGAGGGTCTTGCCAGCGATTGCCGAGACCGTCGCTGTACTGACCGAGCAGGCGCGGCTCAATGCAGTCCACTGAGGTGTCCAGGTAATCGGCACCGCTGAGAAGTTGTGCGGTGCTGCGCCGGTTATGATCGTTTTCCTCGATGAAGCGGCTCGCTTCCAGTACGGCCATGATCAGCGCTCTGGCGGTGTTGGGGTTCTGCTCGACGAATTCACGGGTACAGCCCAGCACCTTGCCCGGGTGATCCGGCCAGATCGACTGGCTGGTCGCCATGGTGAAGCCCAGTTGCTGCTGAACGGCGCTAGCGGCCCAGGGTTCGCCGACGCAGAAACCGTCGATGCGCCCAGCCTGCAGGTGTTGCGCCATTTGCGTGGGCGGCACCACGACACTGGTCACATCATCGAGCGGATGAATGCCCTGACTGGCCAGCCAGTAGTAGAGCCACATGGCGTGGTTGCCGGTGGGGAAGGTCTGCGCGAAGGTCAGCCTTGATCCGCTTTGGTGCGCGCGTTTGTCCAGTGCTTCAGGAGTGATCACGCCCGCCTGCTGCAACTCGCGGGACAGGTTGATGCACTGGCCGTTCTGGTTGAGCCCCATGAGGATGGCCATGTCGGCCGCCGGGCCACCGCTGATGCCCAGTTCCACCGCATAGATCAGACCGTACAGGCTGTGTGCCGCCTGCAACTGCCCGCTGACCAGCCTGTCGCGCAGCCCGGCCCAGGAGGTCTGACGCTCGAGGTTCAGGCTCAGACCGTAAGGCTGGGCGAAACCCTGAGTGGCCGCGACCACCAGCGGGGCGCAGTCGGTCAATGCCATGAAGCCCACGTCCAGGCTGTTCATTTCCGGGGCGTCGCTACCGGCCACCCAGTCCAGCGCATTACCGGTTCGTTCGTTCATCGCGCGTGCTTCATCAAAGGTCCGTCCAGAAAAAAGGCGTCGTCCGACCCATTGCAATGCAAGTGTCGAAGCGACGCCGTTGTCCATGCACCGCTCCGCCGTTGGAGTGAGTGCCGATAGCGGTTTCAAGCAAGGCATATGCCATCGCCGGGGAGG
This sequence comes from Pseudomonas sp. MWU16-30316, assembly GCF_020515645.1. Classification (NCBI taxonomy): domain Bacteria; kingdom Pseudomonadati; phylum Pseudomonadota; class Gammaproteobacteria; order Pseudomonadales; family Pseudomonadaceae; genus Pseudomonas; species Pseudomonas sp. MWU16-30316. The sequence goes on from NZ_JAIZAZ010000003.1 coordinate 192,292, forward strand.
GGCGAGCAACAAGTTTGTCGCGCGCCTCGCCTGACAGGCCCGCACACGTCTATAATCGCCACCCTGAATTCAGCTGCTCACGAGCCCATCCCGCCATGTATAACCTGGCCCGCCAGTTACTGTTCAAACTTTCCCCGGAAACCTCTCATGACCTGTCGCTGGACCTGATCGGTGCAGGCGGACGGCTGGGCCTCAATGGCCTGCTGAGCAAGTCCCCGGCGAAGTTGCCGGTCAGTGTGATGGGCCTTGAATTTCCCAACCCTGTGGGGCTGGCAGCCGGCCTGGACAAGAATGGTGCAGCCATCGATGGCTTCGCGCAACTGGGCTTCGGGTTCGTCGAGATCGGCACAGTGACGCCACGTCCGCAGCCGGGCAACCCCAAACCGCGTATTTTCCGCCTGCCCAACGCCGAGGCGATCATCAATCGCATGGGCTTCAACAATCTGGGTGTCGACAACCTGGTTTCCCGTGTCGAAGCGGCAAAATATCGCGGCGTTCTGGGCATCAATATCGGCAAGAACTTCGACACGCCGGTCGAGCGTGCGGTCGACGATTACCTGATCTGTCTGGACAAGGTCTATGCCCATGCCAGCTACGTTACGGTCAACGTCAGTTCGCCCAATACGCCGGGGCTGCGCAGCCTGCAGTTCGGCGACTCGCTCAAGCAACTGCTCCAGGCCCTGAGCCTGCGCCAGCAGGAGCTGACGCAACGGCATGGCAGGCGTGTGCCGCTGGCGATCAAGATTGCCCCGGACATGACCGACGAAGAGACCGTGCTGGTGGCCGCAGCCCTGATCGAGTCCGGTATGGACGCAGTCATCGCCACCAACACCACGCTTAGCCGCCAAGGCGTCGAAGGCCTTCCGCATGCTGATCAGGCAGGCGGCTTGTCGGGCGCGCCGGTTCGGGAAAAAAGCACGCACATCGTCAAGGTCCTGGCCGGTGAGCTCGCGGGGCGTCTGCCGATCATCGCCGCAGGCGGGATCACCGAAGGCCGACACGCCGCCGAGAAGATCGCTGCGGGGGCCAGTCTGGTGCAGATCTATTCGGGGTTCATCTACAAGGGCCCTGCGCTGATTCGCGAGTCGGTGGATGCCATTGCGGCGATGCCTCGCGCCGCACGCTGAACCCGGGGTAAAAAAAGGGGCTCTGCAAGAGAGCCCCTGGGCGTTGGCCCGCCGCCCGGGTCGGGCGTGCATGGTGCAGGTGTGAATCAGTCAATCATGTGTGTGGCCCGACAGAGGCCGAAAGTCTTTGATGTGAATCGCCTCATCCGACCGCGTGAAGTTCGTTGAGTCTGTGGATGCCCGCAGTGCCGGTCATACCGTCCCAGTTGTCGCCGCGTCCTTCGCGCCAGCCATTGATCCATGCCTGGCGTACTGACGGTAGAGTAAAAGGGCAAAGCTCACGGGATTTACCATGAACGCCGTATTGATATCCGCGTAAAAATGCTCTTTCCAACGGATCACGCTTAAGTCTTCTCATAGGGTAATGCCCTCGTCTGTTGACTGTAATATCCCTGAGACCCCGTGATGAGGTCGGGCAGAATCTTCTGCCGTTGGGGCCCGCTGCCGGCGTCGCGGGCCTTGATGCCACCACCATTGCGGCGATGACCTGAGACGATTTCTAACCAAAGCGCAGGGCGGTGTGAATGATCGTTTTGTCATAAGCACGTCACATTCAGGTCTGTCGAGCAATAAGCGATGATCTGTTTCAAGCATGATTTTTTCTGCAGCCCCTTGAACATGGGCGTTTGCAGGCTAATTGAAATCGCTTATCAGGCTCATATACTGGCTCAATGCCTTGGTTGCTTAAGCGACGAAGGGTCATGATCGGCGCTGCAAAAATGTGACTTTTCAAAACACCACTTTTGATTGCGTGCCTTATTGCCGACATCGACTTGCCTGATATCTGTTCTAATACGCGCCAGAACTGCCGCAATGACATGACAGGATCATGCGGTGGACCGGCACACATCACGTGCCACGCAGGCGTTCTCCATGAAAGACGCCTGTTCAAATCTGGCAGGGCAATGCGTTGCCCGCCGCAGACGGCTCAGGCCCTGGAATACACATGTCGGATCGCTACGAACTTTTCCTCACTTGCCCCAAGGGCCTCGAAGGCCTGCTTGCCGAGGAAGCTACTGCGCTGGGCCTGCAAGAGACCCGCGAGCACACTTCAGCCATTCGCGGCTCGGCCGACATGGAGACCGCTTACCGGCTGTGTCTCTGGTCGCGACTGGCCAACCGCGTGTTACTGGTGCTCAAGCGCTTCCCGATGAAGGATGCCGAAGACCTCTACCACGGCGTACTGGATGTCGAGTGGCAGGATCATCTTGAATCCGACGGCACCATTGCGGTGGAATTCAGTGGTCATGGTTCGGGCATCGATAACACCCATTTCGGTGCATTGAAGGTCAAGGATGCGATCGTCGACAAGCTGCGTACTCCGGATGGCGAGCGTCCTTCGGTCGACAAGATCAACCCCGATCTGCGCGTGCACCTGCGCCTGGATCGCGGCGAAGCCATTCTGTCCCTCGACCTGTCCGGGCATAGCCTGCACCAGCGCGGTTACCGTCTGCAGCAGGGCGCTGCACCGCTGAAGGAAAACCTCGCCGCCGCTATCCTGATTCGTGCTGGCTGGCCGCGCATCGCTGCCGAGGGCGGCGCGCTGGCTGACCCGATGTGCGGTGTCGGTACGTTTCTGGTCGAGGCCGGGATGATCGCCGCCGACATCGCCCCGAACATCAAGCGTGAACGCTGGGGCTTCTCGGCCTGGCTGGGCCACGTCCCGGCGCTGTGGCGCAAGCTGCACGACGAAGCGCTGGCCCGCGCAGAAGCCGGGTTGGCCAAAACACCTTCGTGGATTCGCGGTTACGAGGCTGATCCGCGACTGATCCAGCCGGGACGCAACAACATCGAACGTGCTGGTCTGAGTGACTGGATCAAGGTCTATCAGGGCGAAGTCGCGACCTTCGAGCCGCGTCCCGACCAGAACCAGAAAGGTCTGGTGATCTGCAATCCTCCGTACGGCGAGCGCCTGGGTGACGAAGCCAGCCTGCTGTATCTCTACCAGAACCTCGGCGAGCGCCTGCGTCAGGCCTGCCTTAACTGGGAAGCTGCGGTGTTCACCGGCGCGCCGGACCTCGGCAAGCGCATGGGCATTCGCAGCCACAAACAGTATTCGTTCTGGAACGGCGCCTTGCCGTGCAAGCTGCTGCTGATCAAGGTCACGCCTGACCAGTTCGTGACCGGCGAGCGACGCACCCCCGAGCAGCGTCAGATCGAACGCGAAAACCCGGTCGAGGTTGAAGTCGTTGAGCGCAAACTCAACAAGAACGGCAACCCGATCAAGCCGGAACCGGTGGTGGTCGAACAGGCGCGCCTGAGTGAAGGCGGGCAGATGTTTGCCAATCGCCTGCAAAAGAACCTCAAGCTGATGGGCAAGTGGGTACGTCGCGAGGGGATCGATTGCTACCGCGTGTATGACGCCGATATGCCTGAATACTCGCTGGCGATCGATCTGTATCACGACTGGGTGCATGTTCAGGAATACGCCGCACCCAAGTCCATCGATCCGGAAAAGGCGTCAGCCCGGCTGTTCGATGCGCTGGCGGCCATTCCGCAAGCCCTGAACATCGACAAGAACCGCGTAGTGATCAAGCGTCGCGAGCGTCAGAGCGGCACCAAGCAGTACGAGCGCCAGAGCGCCCAGGGTCAGTTTCTGGAAGTCAGCGAAGGCGGCGTCAAGCTGCTGGTCAATCTGACCGACTACCTGGACACCGGGCTGTTTCTCGATCACCGGCCGATGCGCATGCGTATTCAGCGCGAGGCGGCCGGCAAGCGCTTCCTGAACCTGTTTGCCTACACGGCGACGGCCAGTGTGCATGCTGCCAAGGGCGGTGCGCGCAGCACCACCAGCGTCGACCTGTCGCGGACCTATCTGGACTGGGCGCGTCGTAACCTGTCGTTGAACGGTTTCTCCGACAAGAATCGTCTCGAGCAGGGCGACGTGATGGCCTGGCTGCAGGCCAATCGCGACGAGTACGACCTGATCTTCATCGACCCGCCGACGTTCTCCAATTCCAAGCGCATGGAAGGCATTTTTGATGTCCAGCGTGATCAGGTCGAGCTGATCGATCTGGCCATGGCGCGTCTCGCACCGGGAGGCGTGTTGTACTTCTCCAACAACTTCCGCAAGTTTGTGCTTGATGAAAACCTGAGTCAGCGTTACGCGGTCGAGGACATTACCGCGCAAACCATCGATCAGGACTTCGCCCGTAACGGCAAGATCCACCGCGCCTGGAAAATCATGGCGCGTAGCTGATCCGGTGCGCGATGAACTGATCGGTAATGGTCCGTTCATCGCGCCTCGCGATACCTCCTTCACTCGCTTGCATGCCCGTGCAGACAGACCAACGGATCGTCCTGAAACCGCCATAAGCCTATGAAAATTACTGGCGAATAGCTATAACAGAAGTCATAGCCAGCCTGACGCTTCCGTATGTTGGCGTCATGAGTTTGTGTGTATGACAGTGAAACGGTTCAAGCTGAGAATTCTGAGTTTCATCAATGGTCAGCGATCAGCGTGGCTTATCGCGGTTCTGGTATTGCTGGTCGGTACCGCACTTACGATCATGCTGGCGCTGGCCGATAACGAGTTGTATCAGCGCCAGTTGCGTCAGCGTTTCGACATGGTTGCCGCGGAGCGCTTCAGTCGCCTGCAGGAGCGTCTGGACCGGCAGGTCACCCGGCTCGACACGTTGGCTCGCTTCTTTATCTACTCCCATCAGGTTGAACTGTCCGAATTCGACGGGTTTGTCGCGCCATTGCTGATTGGCACCCAGGCGTATGCCTGGAACCCGAGGGTGCTGCAGGCCGAGCGTGCAGCCTTTGAACGACAGTCGCGTGAGGAAGGATCGTCCGGGTATGCCATACGCGAGATGGATGAAAACGGCGCCTTGAAAATCGCCGCCGTGCGAAATGAATACTTCCCGGTTCGATTCATCCAGACCCTCAGCAACATTCCAACGCCAGCGGGGTTTGATATTGCTTCCGAGCCGGTGCGGCGTGCCGCTCTGGAGCGTGCGCGCTTGCTGAAACGAACGGTCGCAACGCCTCGTATTCGCCTGCTGTCCCTGGAGCCGTCCGATACCTACGGCATTTTGCTGGTCGCACCGGTGTTCTCGATTGGCCAGCCGGTTCCGCAATTGAGGGGCTACGTCACCGCAGTGATCAGCCTGACGCAATTGATGAACGTTGGAACGGCGGAGCAGGACAACCTTGCCGTGACCATGCTCGACCTCAGTTCGCCAGAAACGCCCGAGCAGGTCTACCAGTCTCCGCTCCCCGCAATACGCAATCAGCTGTACGCCAGCAGCCTGCTGAGCCTGGGCGACAGGGATTATCTGGTCGAGGTTCGCCCTACGCAGATTTTCAGTCTGAATAACCAGATCATGATGCCCGGTCGGGTGCTGTGGCTTGGAGGACTTTTGAGCCTGATGCTCAGTGCCTTGCTCTACAGCCTGATCAGCCAGCGTCAGCGCGCCTTGCAACGGGTGGCGCAGCGTACTCGCGAGCTGCGCCAGCGCGAGCAACAATTGAGGGCTGCGCACGGTCAACTGCGCAGTGTGCTGGATGCGGCGACAGAAGTGGCAATCATCGCGACCGATCTGGACGGGCTGATCAAGACGTTCAATGTCGGGGCACAGAAAATGCTCGGCTATGCACAGGAGGATGTGCTGGGCAGGTTTCGCCTCATGGACTTTTATCAGTCTGCTGATCTGGAGGCCCGAGCGAGCCGCTTGAGCAAAAGCCGCGGGCAACCGATCAGCGCCTCGCAACTGATGTTTCTCGACGCCGTGCAGGATGGTAACCACCCTTCGCAGGAGTGGACCCTGCAGCGCAGCGATGGCAGCACGCTGGTGGTGAATATGCTGGTCACCGCGGTGCGTGACGATCAGGGGCTCTGGACCGGGTATCTGGCCGTGTGCATCGACGTTACCGAGCACAAGCGTGTCAATCAGGCCCTTGCCGAGCAGGGGCAGTTGCTGAAAAAGCTCGGCTCGCAAGTCCCAGGCGGTATTTACCAGTACCATTTGGCCGTTGATGGCAGCGCGCGTTTCAGGTACGCCAGCGCCGGCATGTGCGAGCTGTTCGAAGTGGATGAAGAGCAGTTGCTGGGCGACTCTGAAACTATCCTGCAACGCATACAGCCGGTGGATCTGACACGGGTCAAAAGCTCCATTCTGATCAGCGCCAAACACCTGACACCGTGGGGTCAGGAGTACCGCGTCGATCTGCCACGCAAGGGTTTGCGCTGGCTACGCTCGGCGTCGACGCCTGAGCGCCTGGCCGATGGCAGCGTGCTGTGGCATGGCTTTGTGTCCGATATCACCGACCTCAAGCGCGTCGAGCAGGAGTTGCGTGCGCTGTCGGTCACTGACGTGCTGACCGGTGCCTATAATCGGCGCTACTTTCAGGACCGGATGCAGTCCGAGCTGAAAAGAATCGACCGGCACGGCGGTAACCTGTCGGTCATCATGCTCGATATCGATCACTTCAAACGGATCAATGACCGCTTCGGGCATGCCGCAGGCGATCAGGTGCTCAAGGCCATTTCGGAAAAGATCAGCCAGCGGCTGCGCAGCGATGATGTGTTCTGCCGCCTGGGTGGCGAAGAGTTCATGGTGATCTGCCCGGGAACGCGCGGTGCCCAGGCCTATCAACTGGCACTGAGCCTGCGCGATGAACTGCGCAAGCAGGTTATCGAAGGCGTCGATCAGGTGGTCACGGGCAGCTTCGGGATCGCCAGCTGGCGCGAGGGTGAGGGTGTCGACGCGATGTTGCTGCGCGCCGACTCGGGTGTCTATGCGGCGAAACAGGCCGGTCGCGATCGGGTCGAGCCCGAGCAACGCTGATGAAGACAGACCCGCTGCGACAGCGGGTCTGTTGTTGATGGCCAGTATCGGTTGGTTATTGCTGGATCGAGACCGTGGTGTTGGTCAGCTTGGGCTGCCGATACAGATCGATCAGTACCTCGTCGAGTATCGAGGATGCGCCGAACGGACGCGGGTCGTTGAGGATCGCCACGACTGCCCAGGTGTTGCCGTTACTGTCGCGGCTGAAGCCGGCAATCGCGCGTACGGTATTCAGGGTGCCGGTCTTGATGTGCGCCTCGCCCAGCAGCGGGGTGCGCTTGAGTCGCTTGCGCATGGTGCCGTCGAGGCCGGCCAGCGGCATCGAGCTCATGAATTCGGCCGCATAGGGGCTGCGCCAGGCCGCTTGCAGGATCACCGCCATTTCACGCGCGCTGACACGCTCGGCCCGCGAAAGCCCGGAGCCGTTCTCCATGACCAGATGCGGCGCAGTGATGCCTTTCTTCGCCAGCCACTGACGGATGACACGTTGCGCGGCCTTGCCGTCGTCACCGTCCGCTTCGTTGCGGAACTCTTCGCCCAGGCTCAGGAACAGTTGCTGGGCCATGGTGTTGTTGCTGAATTTGTTGATGTCACGAATGACTTCCACCAGGTCCGGTGAAAAGGCCTTGGCCAGCAACTTGGCATTGCCGGGCAGCACGCCAACGCGGTCCTTGCCCTGAATGGTGCCGCCCAGTTCCTGCCAGATGGCTCGCACTGCGCCGGCCGCGTAGGTCGGATGGTCCAGCAGTGACAGGTAGGTCTGTGAGTTGCAGCCATTGCCCAGCTGGCCGGTGACCGTCACGTTGACGCTGCCATCGGCCTGGGTGACCGGGTTGTAGCGCACATCCCCGGTGCATTGCTTCGAGGCGCTTGCCTTGACCTGATTATCAATGCGGATGCTGGCAATCGGCGGCTCGACCGAGACCAGAATCCTGCCATCGTCATTACGGGTCACGAATCGCAGCGCCTTGAGGTTGACCATAAGCGCGTCGGGTTTGACCAGAAACGGCTTGTTGTCGTCATTGCCGTCATCGTTGAACACCGGCAATTGCGGTTGCACAAAATGACTGCGGTCCAGTACCAGGTCGCCGGTCACCTGCTGTACACCGTTGGCGCGAAGGTCACGCATCAGCAGCCAGAGCTTTTCCATATTCAGCTTGGGATCGCCACCGCCCTTGAGATACAGGTTACCGCGAAGCACGCCATTGCTCAGAGTGCCGTCGGTGAAGAATTCGGTTTTCCACTGATGGGTCGGGCCGAGCATTTCCAGGGCCGCATAAGTGGTGATCAGCTTCATGGTAGAAGCCGGATTGACCGATACGTCGGCGTTGAATACGGTCGGCGTGCCCGGGCCGTTAAGCGGCAACATCACCAGCGACAGTGCGTCATCGCTGAGTTTGCTGGCTTTCATAGCCTGTTGAACCTTGGGGGGCAGCGTGGTGTTGATGACGGCGGCGTAGGAGGGCAGAGCCAGGGGCAAAAAAAGTGACGCGAGCAACAATGGACGTAGCGACTTGATCATTGACTAAAACCCTACTGCAAAGAGGGAAACGAAAAAGAGGGCATGGATGAATTCCCTCGGTAACTATTGCAAATGGCGATTCGATTTCGATAACTATAGTAGTGAATGCGCGGCGGGCTTTTTTTGTAACACGCAATGCCACGCATGAAACGAGTCGCATTATGCCCCAAGCGGGGCAGGCTTGTGACCGGGGGGTAAGCCGGTAAATGCTATTTTTTATTGATTCGGCATCGGCGGCTGCTGCAAGGCCGGATATCCATCACCCGCTGTAATTGTCGGGCTTTTAAATTGCCAAGCTGGTAAAGTGCCGCCCGATATTTATTGATGAGGATTGTCCCATGGCCACTAACCGCTCCCGCCGTCTGCGCAAGAAACTGTGTGTGGACGAGTTCCAGGAATTGGGTTTCGAACTGAACCTGGACTTCAAGCAAGAGCTGGACGACAAGGCAATCGATGCTTTCCTTGACGCTTTCCTGAAAGAAGCAATGGAAGCCAACGGTCTTGGCTATGTGGGCGGCGACGACTTCGGTCTGGTTTGCCTGAGCAAGCGTGGCTCGGTCAGCGAAGAGCAGCGTGCTGCTGTCGAAGCCTGGCTCAAGGGCCGCAGCGAACTGACAGAAGTCACTGTCAGCCCGCTGATCGACGTCTGGTACCCGGAAAAAGAAATCAATCCGGCCGCCTGATGTAGCGGGAAGCAGGCCAGCGCCTGCTTCCCTTGCCTGTTCCCGCGCACCCTTTCGTACATACCCTCGCCATACCGTCTTCAGCGCTCGCTCAGTCAGGCTTCGCCTGTTGCAGCATCAGTGCGTCCTCAAGCTCGATCATGGCCAGTTCGACCGCCTGCTGGCAGGTGCGAAACTGTTCATCCGGCGTGTCCGGTTCGCAGGCCAGTTCGAGCGCATCACAGGCGTCGACCACCCTTGAAGCCTGGATGATCCGTGCTGCGCCCTTGATCCTGTGCGCCAGGTCACGGGTTTTCTGACGATTGTTTTCCGGCATCAGTCTGGCGAGCAACAGCCGGTCTTCGTGGTTACTGTGCAGCAGTTGCGTGAGCAGGCGCTCAACCATTTCAGGACGGTCACCGGTCAGGTTGCTGACGCTGTCGAGGCTGAAGGGCAGGGCCCGCGGGGGCGCCAGCGGGGCAATGGCTGCCAGCCGCTCGCTGAGCATCGAGAGGCTGATGGGTTTGAACAGGCAATCGTCCATGCCTGCTGCCCGGCAGCGTTCTATCTCGTCGGGCTGCGCGTTGGCCGTGAAGCCCCAGACCGGGCAGCGTTGGCGTTCGCAGGCGCGCTCCTGTTCACGGATAGCCGCGGTCATGTCGTAGCCGTTCATGATCGGCATGTTGCAGTCGGCGACGACCAGATCGAAGGTATCGGTCTTCCAGCGCTCGAGCCCTTGCGCGCCGTTTTCGGCCATTTCGCAGTGATGGCCTAGAAAGCCGAGCTGCTGGCAAAGCAGCAGTCGATTGGCCGGATGATCGTCGACGATCAGGATTCTGAGTGCCTGATGAACGACGGCTGCCGGTTGCGCAACGACGGGCTGCCCGGTCAGCGCTTCAAGTGTGGTCAGCACCAGGTTCATGCTGATCCGGGTACCGTGCCCCGGTGTGCTGTCGAGCGAGAGATTGCCGCCCATCATCATGCACAGGCTGCGGCAGATCACCAGCCCGAGCCCGGCGCCGGTACGCGCCATTTGTCCGGTGTTATCGGCCTGAGCGAACGGTTCAAACAGGCGTTGCTGGTCTTCGACACTGATGCCGATGCCGCTGTCCTGAACGGTGATGTGCAGATGCAGCAGTTGCGGGTCCGGACTTTCGGCTGCCTGCAGTACGACCTTGATCCGCCCCATCGGGGTGAACTTGATGGCATTGCTGACCAGGTTGGACAGTATCTGTTTGAAGCGCAGCGGGTCGATCAATACGTCGGCATTGATCCTGCTGTCCAGTTCCAGTACCAGCTCGAGGTCCTTCTGCCGCGCCAGACCGTCGAATACCCTGAGCACCGATTCCACCAGACGACGCAGATTCGCCCGCTCGGGGTTGAGTGACAGCCGCCCGGATTCGATGCGGGCGATGTCAAGGATATCGCCGATCAGGTCGAGCAGGTCGTTGGCCGAACTGTAGGCGACTTCGATGGCCGAGCGATCCAGTTCGCCGTGATCGGCACGTTTGAGCGCCAGTTCCAGCATGCCGATCACTGCGCAAATAGTTGCATTGCGTGTTTTTAGGCATTGATCGTGACATCGCTCTGCGAGCTTGTGAGTCCTGTTTTTCGTGATGCTGGGAATTAATGCTGGCGATAACCACAACAAGGAGGATCAACACGTTTTTTCAGTGTTACCGGATCACAATCGCTCGTGAATAAAGAATGCACTTGCGTCAAATTCTTGTGATGAGGTTCGCGCTTGCAAGCAGCCCACGCAACTTACTGAAGGTGCTGCAAAATCGGTGACAAACGGTCACGATCCAGTAGTTATGCGGCCTACACGCAAGATATGTGTTTAAAACATAAATTACACACAGTTTTATCCACAGGCAGTGGATTGCAATTAACGTTCGAAACGCATTATCTTGTATTCAGTCGCTGAGAAAGCCCCTAGATATGGGGGTACGCAGTTACGGTCTGGCCTAGGAAGGGCCGGAGGATAAAGCTTGCGGAATGAACACGATGACGGTCGCCAAACTTAACCGTGTCCATCCGCACCAATCCAAAACCTTCGACTGAACCAATCGTTAGTTATGGTGGGACGATCATTGAGCCAAATGCTGACGCGTTTGGCAATCGCTAATCGCATTTGATCGCACCCTGATGACTAGCAAACTCAATGCTTTTCCATCGGAGAAACCGGCCATGCCGACTCTGTTGATCACCTGCAACGCAGGAAAACTGGGCGTCAAACGCCAACTGTTGATCGCTGAAATCTACAAATTTTCGGCAGCACGACTCACGCCATCTGTTTACGTAATTCAGACGGACTGCGCGGTGAGAGAAATTTTTAAGCGGCTGAAACCGTTCATCGAGCATGACGAGAGCTTGTACGTCTCTGAGATTCAGTCGACGGTTGGTCATGGCGATTCCGACGTCAACGGCTGGCTTGAGATGAATCTCAACGGACGTACGTTGCACTAGTGAGAGGGAGCCCCGGAGACGGGGCTTTTTAGCTGTTATTCGACCGGTTACTAAGAGCAAATCCGTGATAGCTCATTGAGGATAAAATGAAAGCAATAATGATTTTGCCGGGCATCATATGCACGCTTCTCGCGAGCAATGCCATTGCAGGGAGTGGGAACGAGTCTGGAGGGTTTCAGGTGATGACATCTATAGCCACAATTTTGGGCGCTATCTTAGTCTTCATCGTCAGTCAAATAGTGCTGAAGCTTGTCATTGAGCCAGTACAACAGCTCAAAGGGTCGATTGGGCAGACCGCTAACACCCTACTTCGTTATCAAGCCAAGATCACGAACGCCGCCGATGACGATGAGGTTTCTGCAACCGTCAAGGGGCACGCTGCCGATCTTATGTCAAAAGCAGAAATCATTTCATGCTACCGCGTTGCCCAAAGAATATTTGGACTGCCCAAGAAGGCTGATATACGCAGCGCTGCACAAGAGCTGAACCTTATAGGCTACTCGCTCATGAGCGCCTATAAACAGCGTCAGCAGCCTAATGAGATGCCTGCTAATATCTTCAAGCTTTCATCGGGCAATTGGGCGGCGCTCGCCAAGATTGGTAAGCTTCTCAAAGTAAGTACAAGCTATTCAGTCTAATCTCCTCAAAAACAACCTCGCCGCCGACAGAGAGCTTAATAGCGCAGATCGATTGCCCTTTCCGTATAGAAAATAATCTGTAGCCCAGGAACGGACTTGAGCCCGACCTGCTTAACAGGCCGCGAGGGGACGTGACGGGTCGTCAAGGTTTTTGAAAATAAGAATCATGTTTATTTGAAAAACTTCGACACAGAGCCTGAGCTAGCTTGAGCAAGATCAGGCTGGATCTTGCTTTGGGGGCTCACTGCCAAGGCTTAGCTAGAGGGGAGTGAGTGATGATGAGAGTGTTCACACGCTGCTGAAAGGCGTCAGTCAGGGGAGCTTCAGTTCAAGAGTCTTCATCACACGACTGACCTGCATTGCAGACCATACACCGCCACGAGCCGTTGAGATCTTCTTGTTATTCAAGCAATCGGCAACCTGTTGCAGGGACGTAGCGCCCTTACGAATGCACAAGTCTATAGGGTCACGCACTGTCTCAGACCATGACGCTACGCGCTCTTGAATGGCGACTGTAGCCTTTGCCCGGTTAACCTCTGTACGACCTCTTGCAAGGGCTTCAGTCCTGTTCTGGATGCTCTGTGTGGCCTCTACGTCGCCCTTACTCGCCTTCCTCTTCAGAGCCGCTAACGCATCTTTGGTGCGGCCTGCGATGAACTCACGCTCCTGCTGAGCAAGCGCTGCAAACAGATGAATTTGGAAGTTATCTGCATGGGGCATTGTTGCGATCTTGATGACTGCACGCTTCATTAGGCCTGCAATGTGCTCAACATCACGACTGATACGATCAACCTTTGCAACCAAGATAGGTAGGCCATGAGCAAGGGCCTTCTTGCACTCTGGACGATCCAAAGGGGCGACCGTACCGCTTACCGTCTCTGTGTACTCAGCGACAATTTCCCAGCCTTGTGAGCTTGCGGCAGCCTTCACGTAATCCTGCTGTGCTTCTATACCCAAGCCACTTTTCTCCTGAGCACCTGTCGAAATCCGGTAGTAGGCCACGACCTGAGTGATCTGTAGATTTGTCATGGTTAGGCCCTCAAAAGTAGTTGATGGACCCATCATAACATTCATTGAACGTTCGTTCTAGGTTTGTTATGTATGTTTCTTATGCTTTGATTGGGCAGCGTTGGATCAGGCGAGCTAGTCAGAAAGAGCTACCGTACTACGGATCGAAATCACAACCTCGGCAGCTTGCTGGATCAGTTGTTACTACTATCGGTTGCTTGTGGTCATCCCCAGTGCTAGCGCACAGGCATGCGACAGGCCACGCTTGCCTTTCTTCACACCGCTTAGGATGTGATAGCAAGTATTCCTATCAAGGTTATGTTTTATTGAAAAATCAGTAACAGATAAGCCCTGCTGGTTCAGCCATTGTCTTGCCTCTGATGCGGTTCTGAGCTTCATTTATCGCTTCCTTACGAATGGGTGGAATCCTCAAGGTAGCTGCCTCTGACGCAAGCTGAGTAGGAAGCGACAGGCGGTCGCTGGGGTATCACGCTCGATCTCTCCGAAGCCCAGCACGTACACTTCAAAGACATCACGTCACCGGTAGGTAAATGGCCCATGGCAAAGAAGAACAAAAAGGATGGCAAACAGCTAGAAAACGTCGTGACGTATATCGAAAGCTTGAAGCTCCCACCGGATTGGACGATCACGCCGCGAGTTCTCAGCACTACTGCCAATGGAAGGCCGGGAGCGGAACTCGACATAATGGTCGAAGGTAAAGTCGGCACTATCGACTTCAAATGGCTCATTGAGTGTCGAGACCGCCCATCAGAAGGACCGGCCAACGTCGCTTGGATCGAACAGCTGGTTGGCAGAAGGCAACGATTCAATCTTTCCCGCGTTACAGCTGTGTCTACGACCGGCTTCAGCGCTGCCGCAGTCGAAGAAGCAGAGCGTTTTGCAATCGACACGCGGGAGTTTAAGAACTTGTCGCCGTCTGAATTCGAGAGCTGGCCAGAGCTTGTCGGCATGCCTCACCGGACTGAGATTCGCAACCTTGATAGGGTCGAATTTGGCATAGAATCTCTGCCGCCGACAGTCAGTTTGGAGAGCTTGAACGAGGCCTTAGAAGGGGATCAATCAAATTTGATGCTTCGCAATTTGAATACCGGCACGAGCATCACTCCGCGTGAAGTCTTTACCAAGACGCTTGGCAACCATCCCGAGTTATTGAATGCCCTGAAGATAAACGGTCCAGCGGTTCCGGTGCATTTCAATGTCACATTGAATGAACCTCACGCTCTGGATACAGCTGAGGGCCCGGTGCCCGTGGTCCTGCTGAGGTGTACAGGCAGCATTCAGTGGCTTGAGGAACATAAACCCTTGGTGTTCTCCGGCGAGTACTCTCGCAGCCCCACTGGTGAAACGATCTCTCGGTTGCGGATGTTTGAACCGCTGGAGGTTTTAGGTCTGAACCTACAGATGGAAATCCATGAATCCCCTGACATCCCCGGCTCGACAGTCGTGTTTAGGAATGTCACGGAAGCGCCCCGCAAGGCGGTCAAGGGGCGCAAGTCGTCACCTTGAACAGGAAACAGTGAATGCTTGTTGATCGACGTGCCGGGTCGTCACTCACCCGTGTACAGGCCGCTTGCGATCTCCCGACCTGATGTCGTCCCTCGTGCAGAAAATCATGACTCTGGACCAGTTGGAGGGGTTTGCCGTCTGGAAACGTTCGGAAACTATCTATTACAGAGTCCGGCTTATCCATGTTCGAGCACAGGCCCCGGAAATACTAGGCAGTAGCGTAGTTAGCACATCAGACGTGCCCGTCTGGGTGTTTGTATACTGCAGGTTTTCGCATGGTTTCTGGGGGTTTAAACAGGGTTACGCCGGGCGCTTTTGCTGTGGGTGGTTGATTGCAAAACAGCGAGCCGTGCCAACCCGAAAATGGTTGTCCTCAAGCATTCGGGCCACACCATGGTGCTTGAACTGTTCGAGCAGTTGGCCTGACACATTGTCGCAATACTTCAACATGGCATTGGCAAGGGTATCGCTGCTATCACTGGAGGCGTAGACCAACGCTGTGTTGCACGGCAACAAGTAGTCGGCGTAATACGGCACCCTTCGAGCGTTGATATCGATGTGCTTGCCCAGTTCACTGTCTACAACCATGCCCAAGCGTTGGGTGTGCAGGAACGGGGTGTTCGTGTGTCTGGTTAGGGCCAGATGCCAACCTAGCAATTCGGCATTTGTGTCTGGCCCAGAATCAAGGATCAGGTAGGAGGTAAGCGGTTGAATGAACACTTCTCTGCCCCATGCTTGCAGATGCTCGGCAATAATGACGATGGTGCATGCGCTGACCATGTAGCCTTCGAAGCGGGTAGGCCCGTTAGCATCGCTGATTGTGTTCGTGTCTGATGCCAACATGTAATCGAATTTTGTCTTCAGGTGCTCGATATAATCTAGTTCAAGCCCAAAGTGATCAGCAGGGGCAGAGAACCGTACTTTATCGTCTTTGCCATTTGGTCTGGTCGTGGTCATTTGGCGGCGAATGGTCGCGGGGTCAACTTCATGGATGACCACCTCACCGGAAGGGTGCATGGTTACCGTGAGGCTGGAAACCTTCTCCGTACCATGGCCGTAAACCCATTCGTGACGGGGTAATTCTTGCTTGCCTTTAGCACTCTTCTTGTGCTTCTTAGCCATGGTGCCTCTCCTTGCTGGTCGTGAAGTTGTACCACGCTTAATAGGAGGTTCCGCCAGAGGGGGGATTTAGCCTCATAGCCTCGCTTTGGGAAGCTCAGCACAGCATATGCTTAGACCATAAATAGATGTAAGGTGGCCACAGATGTCCACATAATCATGGAGAAACAAAATGGCGCACTACGCAATTGCTTTCGACCTCGATACGAAGGCCATGAAAGCACAAGGGATGACAGACGCTCAGCGCACCAAGGTCTACCAGAACGAGATTCCTAAAGCTTTGGCGTCATGTGGATTCACAGCACACCCACAAGGCTCTCTCTACCATACTGAAGCTGAGCAGAACCCTATTACCGCCATCATGCAGCTTCAATCATCTTTGAAAGGGCAAGCCCCGCTGTTCTGCAAATTTGTGCGACGCGTACACGTCTTCCGTATGGATGAATGGAGCGATGTCACGGGCTTGATCGCTGATCGTCCAGCGGCAGAGGGGCCAGACGGCGAGGAAGAGTTGCTGGAGCAAGAAGATCTCGACGCGGCTGCTGAAAAAGAGAGGGCCGCGTAAGGCGGCTATCACTCCCAAGGCAATGAATTCGTCGCATTCGCCGCTGTGTGCCCCTGTTTTAGTATCGGGGGCATTTCTGGCAAATACTCACCAAGGTCATCCGCGAAGCTCCTGAACGTCTTCAATACTCGTACCGTGGTCATTGGCAAAGCTGCTACAACAACTTCGACAGGTGCGAACGCTGGCACGTCTAGCGCTAGATTGCCCAAAGCAGCCATTTGCTGAAGCGCTGGCATCAATGTAACGGCTACATCTGACAGCTCCTTGCCGTGCAATACGGCAAACAGGTCAGGCAGCAAGCTCGATTCAAGGATGAAAGGCTCTCGGTGATTCACCCGTTGCGTGCACTGAGTGATGAATGCCGCCAAGTGCTGAAGGTCTGGGCGAATCACTGCGTGACGCTGTAGCTCAGCTGCGAAGATGTCCAGCGGGTGCACGTCCTGTGTCATGAGCTTGAAACCCTTTCCATCTCTGTCCTGAAGCTTAGCTTTCAACGTGGTGAGCGCTTTGCTAGACATGCCGTCTAGCTTGGAAAGGTATTCAGCATGCTCTGGCACATCTGGGCGAAGATGGTCGTGGAGCCATGACAAAGTTTTGTGTCGTGTCGAGGGCTGGAGCTTTACGGCCTTAGCAAACTCGGTGATCACATCTTCGCCCAGGAACTGAACGATTCGCTTGATCGTAGCGGCTCGACTGTCGCCCTTATGTACCTCGTGCCGGGACTGAAGCTTTGCACGGTGAATGCTCAGACCATGGCCAAAGTGTTTCACTCCGTGAGATCGGTTCATGCCTGATGGAGCGATCACCAGATTGTCAGCGTGATATAGGCCTACGGCTGATTGACCACGTGCAGGAGCTATGTGGCTCATGGCGTAGTCACGATTGTCACCGTACTCGTTTGCACGAAGGTAGCGCTTGTACAAGGCGTATAGCTCTGTGAGCGAGGTCACGTCGTGGCCCTGAAGCACTTGGAGTGTTCCAGCACGTTCAACCTCAGCAGCGAGGACGTACATAAATGCTGAGTTGGTTGCACGGTCCATCTGGTCTATACGGCGATTTTGTTTGTTCGCTGCTTTCTGACAATCAGAACCGCAATAGACTTTTTTTGTGGTCTTGGTGCGAAAGCGTTTTTTGCAATGTGGGCATGTCGGCTGGCGTTGCTTATTGGTGCTGCTCGGTGCTTCTTTTGTCATTGATGACTCCTACATGGATCGTCGGTTGGGATTGGTTGTATTGGTATGTCTGGCGGCATGAGCCGCAGCAGAACGGCATAGGTTTGGTCACTGTGAAAGCTCGACCACAGTTACGGCAGTTGCATTGCTTCATAAGTTGATCACCTTTATTAAGTGAAAAGTGTGTGCTCGTGCACACGAAAATTGGCTACAGCCCTTATAGAACAAGGGGTGCGGCGTATCGAATCATTAGATTCTATTACTAGAGCACTGCCACTTCTCTCAAAGTGGCTGGAGACCATACATCCCAAGAATCATTTCTTGAACTTGCAACTCTGTATATCCATATAATATGCCCACGTGAACCTCTCGTTGGGCAATTGGTATTGCTTTAGCAACGTTATCGCCATAGACGGCTGCAACGTAATTTGCACAAGCCTGCTCAAGCTCTGGATGCGTAGCTATTTGGCCATACGGCACAGCCTTTGTGCTATCACCTATGAACATCAATTGGCCCCGCCGAAGCGCTTGATTACCCAGTCACCTTTATAACCAACTCCCGGCAGGTCCGCCGGAAGGATGAACGACTGATACGGCTGACGACCATTTGCCTTGTTGTGCTGGTTGCAAGCGTCGAACACGTAGTCTTCGCCGTAATCGGAAGCTTTCATTACTAACGTCCACGTTACATGTGCTTTTTGTATAAGTGCTTCATCTGGAATCGTTTCCGGTGCCCAGCGTTGACGCAAAATGAGTTCGAGATTGTCCATTAGGCGTATGACCCTCCATGAAAGCGAGTTCGGCTGCCAGCTGATGGCGTGTAATTTTGAAACGACTCACGCAAGGCTTTCTCAAACTTAACAGGGCCATGACTTGAGTGAATCGTTTCGAATCCTTGGAAGTAATGACCATCAAACTCGGCTAGGAACATCGTAAACAACTGAATGATCAGCTTAGAGCCGCTGATTGACAAAACGATTCCAGTATCAGTTTTGAACCAGTATTCCTTGAAACCGAATCCTGCTATATCGAGAGCTTTTAGCCTTGTACGGAATGCTCCGAGAAGGGTCCTTGCGCTGGCGTCACCCATTAGCAGCACTATTTGGAAATACGGGCCTGCGTTAAGGAGTCGCGGTAGGTATTTCTCTATCATGCTTTACCTCCAGCGATGGCGGCTGATACTTCCAAACGAATAGCTTCTCTTTCAGCTTGCTCGGCTTTCTGCTGTTCTAGGTTACGCTGACGAATTTTTGCAGCGAGTTGTTGCTCGGTAACCCGGTCAACTTCAGCTTCACGTTCTATATCAAGTTCAACTTGGTAAGCGGTACCAATTTTTTGCAAAATTTCCTTCAGCTCTTTTTCTTGAAGATCAATTGGCTTTGTGAGATGCATAATGGTGAAGCCGCCCAGACTTACGCTTACAATTCCGGGTAGCACGTTGACAAAATCTACTTCCATCCCCACAGGTGCGCTCCAGCCTTCGGCCAAACGCTCGTGGAAGTGAAAAAATGCTTCTGTGGGCTTGTCGAACTCAAATGTTAATGTGGCAGTTTGACCGTTATCGAGATGACTCTGCACGATAGAGGTACGGTAAGTCTTCGCTGCCAAGTCTTGGCGCTGTTGGAGCTGGTCTTTGTCGATGGTGAATCGTGGTGTTTGCTTTGTCATTTTCTCTCTCCTGATGGGATGGTGTTTTGCATAGTTTGGTAATAGCGGCGAAGCTCTTGCAGTATTTCATCGATGACTTTACTTTTGGCTTCGCCAATTAAGGGAGTGACAGCTGAAGTCAAAACATTGTCTGTAGTCAGTGTGGAGTGCACCATGTCAAGTGCTTGAAGTAGACTCCGCAGTTGTTCTTCAATATTATCCGGAGTGCTGCACTGCGACTGCGAGCCTTTATTAACGGCCTGACCATTGCGGTAAGCGCGTTGTCGGCAAGCATTCGAGCAGTATTTTCGTTGACTGCGGAAAGTGCCGTATCTTGACCGACAGGTTTCGCAGAATTTATAAATCAGAGGCATAGATGATCCGTCTCCTTGAGTTGGATGGCTGGGTTGAGTAGGTTTGTTACGACGTTACAGTGTAAATGATGCCCAATAAAAAGCCGAACCCCGATAGAAGTTCGGCAAATATTATGGGGAGGCACCATTAAAATTTATACCCTGCTCAACAAAGCTTGTAGCGCGGGTCACACTATCGAGAGCTTTCGACTCTCTCGCCGTTATCGATCAATGGTAACAGCTAAACCACGAGGAGGCGCTTGGACACCTTGATCTAACTTATATCCGAACACCATTACCCGAAGGAGAACGAGGTCGGTTACTTAGGTAAGAATTGGGGAAACTGGAAGAGGCTGAAGAAATAGAATTTCTTTCTTTCTTGTACTAATTTTAACACAATAAGTGCAATCTGTCAATAGTTATCATTCTCGTTTGGAGAAAATAGTTCCTTATCCTCTCCTTTTCCGATGAAGCCGTTCGCGTTCGTTTACGCGCTGGGTTATATGCACCGAAACCGCTCAAGATGGTCAGACGATCAACTTTTTAGGGGCGGGCCGGAGACGTGATCCATATCACCTGTATCGGAGTTAAATCGCATCACAGTCCTTTCAAGCTCGCCAGATTTGTAGCGGGCCTCTTGGACCATGTGTTGTTCGAGTTCAGCACGCTGTGGTGCGGAAAGTAAGTCTGGTAGGTCGATCCTTGCACCGTTCCATGTGATGCGGAATACACCTTTAACCCGATCTTTACCAAGGTAGGTAATCACCTGACGATCAGCTGAAAACTCTATAGATGGCTCATCAACAGTGATCGTACGGTCATCACACCACATAACGTACTCGGCTTCTTGCAATAATGCGTTCAGACGCATTTCGTCTACATCTAGCAGTTCTTCCTGTAATTCGATCATCTCTCCCTCTGTAGACGGCGCTGCTTTCGATACAAGTGTGAGCTTCTCGTCCTCCAGAACTCCAATCTGAGCCGTGATCCTGTCGAGTGCAGGGCCAAACGCACTCATGCCGTACTTCACGGCTCCCTCAGCAGCTGTAGCAGCCTGCCGGTTCAGTTCTGCTAACTCTCCCTCGATTTCAAGAGCACGCTTCTCAGACGCAGTCAGGTTGCGTGAGAGAGATGCACGCTGAAGCGCCTTGAATGTGGTCTGACTACGGATGAAGTCGAGTACGGCCATGGGTAAGCTTTTTTTATTGCTGCACCCTTGATCGCCAAGACGGTGACGCTGTCCGCACTTCATTGCAGCGTTGTCGGGCGTGATGTGTATATGGAAATTCGCACGGCATTTCGCACACTTCACTAGACCGACAAGCAGGTGATTTGACGCGGCAGACTTGGGTTTGCTCTTCTGGTTCAGGCGTTTCTGAACCCTATACCACAGCTCTTTGCTTACAACTGCCGGATACACATCTGGTATATCGTTCCAATGGCCTATCGCGGTGGGGTTACGCATCCAACGCTTTAGGCTCGTGGTGCTGAGCTTTGCCAGCTCGGGGTGCTGATCGCGTAAGCGGTGATGAATTCGCCGCTCGCCTAGACCATCCGCGTAGTCTTGGAACGCCTGAGCCACTAGCGGTGCCAGGTCTTCTCTAAGGCTCACAACTGGCTGAGCCTTCTTGCCATTCGGGTACTCTGTCTTAATCCAAATGGGTGCCCTGCGTCCTGTGGCTCCACCTGCACGGGCCGCCTCTCGTTTCCGCTCATACGCGGATTTCACTCGCCTACTCAGTGCGTCAGAATATTGGTAAGCCTGCTGGACCTTAGCAACCAGCAAAAACAGGTTGTTCGATTTGTACGGGTCACTGTCGTATGTGATTCCGTCATCCAAGCTGATCAACGAAACACCAGCGTTTACGATTTCTGTCAGTAGGTTGAGCATGATCGAAGGGGCAAGGCGTCCAGCACGGTCTATGGCTTCGATCAGGATGCAGTCGCCCGGTTTGATGATGCCTGTGCTAACCGCTGCCCTCAGTCGTCCAAATGCGTTATCAAGATGCGCTCCGCTAAAGCCAGATCTGCCAAGGTCTTGATATGCATCATCTGCACTGAGCACGTACTCTGGATGGTGCTTCAACCATTCTGCGACCATGGCTGTTTGGCGGCGGAGGCTGTCGCCGTGTGCTTGGCGAAGGCTGGAATAGCGCACGTAACTGAACGCAACAGGCATCTCATAGACTTCCTGACGAGGTGTAAAACGAAATCATAGCATTGCAACCTATAGCGCATTCATGGGCGTGCGGATTTCATGGCTCATGGTGGCAAGGAAGGTGCTCTTGGCCCGGCTGGCGGCGTCGGCCTGCTCCTTGGCAGCCTGCAAGTCCTCGATGAGCTGGCGACGCTCGCTGATGTCGATCCAGCCACCGATGATGCCCTGCACTTCGCCCAGAGAGTCACGAAACGGCAGGATCCAGTGGTAGATGGTCAACTGTCGATCGCCAATGCGCAGAGGGCGGTCGAGGATCAGTGCGGTATTGCTGGCCATGACCCGCTGATAGTCGGCAGCATATTCCCGGGCTTCGAAGGCATTGCCCAGCACCCCTTCGGTGGCGCTCTTGCCGATGATGTCTTCCCGTTGCGCGGAGAAAACCCTGAGGTAGCTGTCATTGCACATGCGCAGCATACCTTCGCGATCCCGTACGTAGATTGGATGCGGTGTACCCTCGACCAGCGCGCGCATGAATTCGAATTGATCGCCCAGCGCTCGTTCCGCAGCCTCGCGCTGACGTATCTGCCGGCGCATCCAGGCATTCCAGGCCAGCAGGCCCAGCAGCAACAGGCCTGCACCCACCACAATCTGATAGATCAGCCGCTCATAGTCATGCCAGTTGGCGCGTGAGGGGGTGTAGACGCGCCATCGGTTGTTGATCGCTGCCAGATCCTGCGGCGCGATACTCGCCAGCGCCTTGTCGAGAATCGAACTCAGCTCGATGGCATTGCGTGAGGTCGCCATCGAAATCAGCGCCGGATCCTCGCCGACGGTGGCGGTCATCTGCAAACGCTCCTCGAAGATGCCGGAAGACAGGAAATAGTCCGCGCTGAGCAGCGAGATGACCGCACCTTCCGCTCTGCCCAGCGACAACATGTCCAGCGCCTGGAATGGATTGTCGATCTCCAGCGGCACGACCCTGGGGTATTTGCGGCTTAGCCAGTCCAGCACCGGGCTGCCCTGAGTGATCGCCAGACGCTTGCCGTCCATCTGCTCCAGATAGCTGGGGGCACCCTGGCCCTTGTGGGTGACCAGCACGAACGAGTTGTCGATGTAGGGGCGGGTGAAGCTCAAGCGGTCCTCACGCGCATCACTGGACACCAGCGCGCCGATCATGTCGGCCTGGCCTTCGCTGACCTGATTGAGCATGTCGGTCAGGCTGGGCGAGCGTTTGACGTCGAACCTAAGCCCGGTACGCAGACGCACCAGTTCGAGCAAGTCTGCGGTGATGCCGCGAAAGTTACCCTTGGCATCGAAGAATGTCAGCGGCGCATACGCTTCGTTGACGACCACGCGTACGGTCGGGTGCTGCGCGATCCAGCGTTCCTCGCGTTGCGTCAGTTGCAGCTTCTGGTCGGTGAGCATCAGGTCGCTGCCCGTGCTCCAGCGTCTGGAAATATTGATGCGTTCATCGACGGGGATGGCTTTCAGCGTCTGATTGATGATGCCCAGCAGTTGCGTGTTTTCGTTGCTGACCGCGAAGCTGAAACCGTTGGGCTCGTGCTGGCCGAAATTCGACATCTGCACGTTGTTCAGATAACCCTTGTTGATGATGTATTGGGTGGAAATCGTATCGCCCAGAAACACGTCCGCCTGATTGAAAGCGACTGCGTTGATGGCGTTCTGAAAAGAGGGATAGGTTTTCAGCGTTGCGCCTGGATAGGACGCTTCGACCTCGGCAGGCGGCAGGTAGTGATAGACCATGCTCAGCCGCATGCCTTTCAGGCCCTCGTTCAGGGGGCGGGTGTCTCCGACCCGGGTGACCAGAACGGGTTGATCCACCGAGTAGGGCTGCGAAAGCCTGATGTTTCGATCGATGGCTTCAAAACCGTTTGCGGTACCCAGCAGATCGATCTGGCCTGCGGCAAGGGCCTTGATCGCCGCATCACGGGTTTCGAAACGCTGAACCCTGACGGGCAGGTCCAGCGCATCCGAAATGATCCCTGCATAATCGGCAGTGATGCCTTCGTAATCGTTACCCGACATCGTGATATCAAAGGGCGGGTAATCGGGGTTCGAGGTGCCGAGAATCAGTTCGCGTTGACCGCGCACCCACTGCCACTGGTGACTGTCCAGCTTCACATCCATGTGCGCCGGGCTCGAGCGACCGAGCAGGGTATAGTGATCGGCCGCATGAGGACCGGCCTCAGCACCCCAGCCTATGCACAGGCTTGTAGCCAGTATTAATAATTGTCTGAAGCGCTTGGGCATCCGTTTTCTCACACTAGCGCGTTGCGTTTTGCCATCTCGATAAGTTCTACCAAGGTTCTTGTTTTTAGTTTTTGCATCAGTCGCGTTTTGTAAGTACTGACGGTTTTGTTACTGAGAAACATACCCTTGGCTATTTCCTTGTTGGAACGGCCTTGGGCAAATAACTGCAATACCATCAGTTCGCGGTCATTGACCAACTTGAACAGCTCCAGCTCGTGGGTCTGTCCATCTTCACGAACTGCGCACGTCAACGCCTGACTGGGAAAGTAATTGTAGCCGGATAATACCGCTTTCACCGAACTGAGCAGTTCGCTAAGGTCTTCCTGCTTGCACACATAACCCGAGGCACCCGATTGCATGCAGCGAATGGCAAACAGGTTGGGAGTTTGCGACGTCAGCACCAGAATCTTGGAGGACAGCCCCATCGTATTGAAGCGAGCCAGCACCTCAAGGCCGTCGAGCTTGGGAATGCTGATATCGAGGATGATCAGGTCGGGCATGCATTCACGAACCATTTGCATGGCGTCGACACCGTTATCGGTTTCGCCGACCACCTCATAGTTTTCGTTCTCCAGAAGCATTCTTACCGCCATCCGGATGACCGGGTGATCGTCGATGATAAAAACTGAGTTCATATTCCATTCCATAACAAGCAGTGAAGAAAGCGCGCACCTTAGCTCAGATGTTCGGGCAGGCACATAAAGAGACTTGCTCGGCAGGCATATATAGGAAAAGTCCTACAAAAATTAGCGTATCGGAGTACGTAAAAGCCTACGTAGAACACAAGTGTGTTTAAACGTTAACGCTTATTTCATTGTGTGTTTGGCGAGCGATGCACCCAATGTTTATTACTTTCTGGAATCATCATTCATGTTGACTGATGATTTCCTACGCGTCTGAACGTCGAATGTAATCGGTACGGTTTGCCGGTTTAAGGTATGTACCGGTTTTTACCCGGGATATCCAAAAGCGCATAAAGCCGGGTTGCCGATGTCAGTCAACGAGGTGCCCCAGCAGGCGGCTGAGGTCGGGTCCGTGCAGGGGTTTGCTCAGGCAACCGAGCAGAGGGAGATCGCGCTGCAGGGCGAGTTGCTGCAGGTTTTCAAGCTGTGTATCCGGCAAGCCGCTGAGCAGAATGGCCTGGCGCAGCCAGCCGTGTCGGGATGCCTCGTCGATCAGGTCGAGGCCCGACATGTCCGGCAGGCACTGATCGCACAACACAAGCCCGTAGGGTTCGGCACTGCGTTGCATGGCGGCCATCGCCTCGGCAGCCGTAAGCACGGGAGTCAGCAGGAAGTAGCCATGATTGTTGAGCAGCACTTGGGTGGCAATCAGTTGAAACGGGTGATCTTCCACCAGAAGGATGCGCAGGCTATGTGTGGACATGAGCGTTCCGGAAAGGCCCTGGCGAAGCGTTCAGGCATCGGCAGGCGGCGTGCGGACCCGTGAGTATCGCAGGCGGATGGATGACGTGCCGGATGGCAGTTGAAGTGGCTGGAATTATTGAGGGATGCAAGAAAACCTGCGATAGGACCCGTCCGACATGCTTGTAGGGCCTGTCTGAGTTTTGCGAGGCAATCAGTCTGACCAGCCTTTTGCCTGCATCCGTTCAGGCAGCGGGCGGGTCGAGGGAGGCTATATCTGTCCGGAGCGGCCGGTCATTTCCCGGGCCATTTCGCTGGCGTAGCTGTCGGTCATGCCCGCGATGAAGTCGATCATGCGCAGGAACGAGGTATGCAGCGGTGCCTTGGGATCGGGCGCACTGTTACCCAGCAAGTCGAGGATGCGCCGATGCTTGAACGATGGCGTCCTGCCGCCGAACTGTTCGACGGCCGCGCCGCAGAACGCATTGAGGAGGATCTCCAGCGTGGTGTAGGCACCGATTTCATGCAGGGTCTTGCGCTTGTCCTGGAAGATTTTCTTGCGCGCCATGTCCTTGGCATTCAGCACACAGCGTTTGGCCGGACCGTGCATGTGCTCGACCAGGTCGCCAGGCAGGGTGCCGGCCAGCAAGGCATCCTGCTGCTCGACGAAGGCTCTGGCGGCCGCGTTGGTCAAGTGTTCGATGGCCTTGCCGCGCAGGATTGCCAGTTTGCGCCGCCGTGAGTCGCCCGGACCCAGTTGCCGGTAGGTTTCCGGAAGATCATCACCGACCAGCCCGAGCAAAAGTGATTCCACTTCTGCGTAGTTGAGCAGGTCCATCTCCAGACCGTCTTCCAGGTCGATCAGGGCGTAACAGATGTCGTCGGCAGCCTCCATCAGATACACCAGCGGATGGCGCGCCCAACGTTGATCTTCGAGCTGCGGCAAACCCAGCTTGCCGGCAATCTGCTCAAGAATCGGCAGTTCGCTCTGATAGCAGCCGAACTTGTGCTTCTTGTAGCCCAGCGAATCTGCGTGGCGCGCGGTCCACGGGTATTTGAGGTAAGTGCCCAGCGTGGCGTAGGTCAGGCGGGTGCCGCCGTCGAACTGGTGGTATTCCAGCTGCGTCAGCACCCGAAAGCCCTGGGCATTGCCTTCGAAATTGAGAAAATCATTGCGCTCGGTGTCGCTCATCGCATCAAGCCAGCCGCGCCCGGCCGCCTGATTGAACCAGTTGCGAATCGCATCTTCGCCCGAGTGACCGAACGGCGGATTGCCGATGTCGTGCGCCAGGCAGGCCGATTGCACGACCATGCCCAGGTCGCTCGGATCGCACCAGTCGGGCAGGGCAGAGCGCAGCGTTTCGCCGACGCGCATCCCCAGCGAACGGCCGACACAACTGACTTCCAACGAGTGGGTCAGGCGCGTATGAATATGATCGTTGCTGGACACCGGATGCACCTGGGTCTTGCGCCCCAGGCGGCGAAAGGCCCCGGAAAAGATGATCCGGTCATGGTCCTTGTGAAACGGACTGCGCCCCAGTTCCTCGGGGCTGTGCAGGGTCTTGCCCAGTCGTTCGCGGTTAAGCAGCGTTTGCCAATCCAATGCGTTCACTCCGTCAGTAATAGGGGCGTAGCTTCCCGGTTCGACACGCCTGCCGCAAGGGCTGCATTGATGAAAACAGGCCCGTAGAAAAACAAATGCCCGCTCCGGAATACCGGAGCGGGCATTTATATTCAGGCCGATACAGTCAGGCCTGGGTCACGCTGGACGCATGGCGCAATCAGACTTTGCGATTGCGATTCTGCAGGGCGCGCGTTTGCATGGCGACCTTGACCACTGGCGTCAACGTGATGCCCAGCTTCAACAGGCGACCCAGCAGGCTGGTACGTCCGGTCTTGGCGCGTTTGCCGCTCAGAAAACCCAGCAGGGCAACCGAGCCCACGCCCCAGAGCGGCGCGTGGCGAAAGCCCAGCGCGCTTTTCCAGTCGTGACGGATGCCGCGAAAGCGTTGCAACGGTTGCATCAGTTGCGCAGATTCGTGGCGAATTTCCTGGCGGTGCATTTCCATGCGCAAGCGAATCAATGCCTTGCGCAGTTCTCGACGGGTATTGCTCTGGTGCGACTTGGGTTCACTCATGGCATCAATCGCTCGCGGTCATTGGCCAGTTCTTCGAGGGTCGCATGGAAGGGCGAAGACTCGTCGAAGATCGCTGCCTTGAGGCGCAATCCACAGAAAATCGCGGCCAGCAGGTAAAACGTACACAGGCCGACGATGCCGGCCAGGCGATAGCTGTCCCACAGAACGATCAGCAGCAAGGCCGAGAGCCCAGTGAGCAGCAGCAGGCCGAAAACCAGTGCCAGACCGGCGAACAGCAGCAGGCTGACGGTTCGCGCTTTCTGTTCCTGCAATTCGATGCCGAACAGCTCGACGTGAGTGTGCAACAGGCCAAGGAAGGCAGCGCCCAGGCGCCGCGGTGAAGAGCCCGGAGTTCCCTCGGGCGGTGCTGATTCCGTTCCCAGAGTCATGATGTTAGCGCCTTGTAGCCAGCAGACCGATCAGAAAGCCGACACCTGCGGCGATACCGACGGACTGCCAGGGGTTGTTCTGAACGTAATCTTCGGTGGCGATCACTGCAGCTTCGCCGCGCTCGCGCAACGAATCTTCGGTGGTCTTCAGGGTTTCCTTGGCACGCAGCAGGCTTTCGCGGATCTGGGCGCGCAGTTCATCGGCCTGATCACCAGCGAGAGAGGCGGTATGCGCCAGCAATTTCTCAGTGTCGGCAACCAGTACCTGGAAGTCGGCTCTCAGGATTTCCTGAGCATTCTGTGCAGTTTGGCGGGCCATGATGTTCTCCGTTTGGTGGGCGTATGAATGTTTCGAGTACAGGTGATTCCTGAAGGTTCACTTCGATTGGCGTATCGTGTTCGATCAGGCTTTACGCAGCCGCTGCACCTTACTCCAAAACTATCTGCCAGGAAAAACCGCAAGCACTGGAAGATTGGGGTTCCGTATTTCTGGCCATTGGCTATGCTCCACACGCGTGACCACGGGATGGCCTGGCGCGCGCGACATCCGTTGAATGGAGAGAGGCATGGAGCGGCTGTATTCCCTGCAGGGGCTCAGGGGCGTAGCGGTCCTTGGCGTTGTGTTGTTTCACATGATGTCGGTGGAGAGCAAGTTTTCCGGTGGCGATATCCTTTTGCCGCCCTGGCTCGATTTTTTTCAGTTGGGCGTCGATCTGTTTTTCGTCATCAGCGGATTCGTCATGGTGATTGTCAGCCGTGGCCGTTTTCAGAGCGGAGTCGAGGCTCAGCGCTTTCTGTTCAATCGGGTCTCGCGGATCTATCCCACCTACTGGTTGTACTTTTTCATCACCCTGGCGGTTTATCTGGTGCAGCCGGGCATGGTCAACAGCGGGCATGGCTCGTCCAATCTGATCATGTCGTTCCTGCTGTTGCCCAACGACAAGGTGCTGCTGGTGATGGTGGCCTGGTCGCTGCTGTTCGAGCTGTGGTTCTACGTGGTGTTCTCGGGCTTCCTGCTGTTTCGCGAGCGCAGTCTGCCGTTTCTGCTCGGTGTTTGGGGCATGATCATCGTGGTGTTCAATACGCTGGCAGACTGGCAGGACTATTCCTCGGCAGTGAAGATCGTCCTGCATCCCTATGCCCTCGAATTCATGCTGGGTGCCGCGCTGGCCTTGTTCTTTTACGGTCGCCACAGTGCCCGCGTGCCGACGGCTGCGGTCTGGTTGCTGCTCGGTGTCGCGTTGTTGGCGGCGGTGCCCCTGATCGGCTATTACCGGTTGTACGAAAGTCAGGGGCTGCTGCGCATGCTCATGGTCGGCGGCACGTTCGGCGTACTGGTGGTGACGCTGGCCTTGCTCGAACGGCGCCGACAGCTGGTGGTGCCGGTGTTTCTGGTTGCCGTGGGCGATATGTCCTACACGATCTATCTGTCTCATCTGCTGGTGCTGGGGGTGATCGGCAGGGTCTGGAGTCTGGTGGGGGCCTGGCCCGAAAGCTACCTGGACAACCTGTTTTTCGCGCTGCTGATGATGGCTGCGGCGCTGTGCTATGGCTGGGTCGGTTACCGCTGTTTCGAGAAACCGGTGCTGGACCGCGCCAATGCGTTCAGCAAGGCGCATTTCCGGGTGTCGACGTGATCCCGGTGCGCGCCTAGAATAATTTCCGCTTACCGAGGATTCGCCGAGGATCGACTCATGACCCCCGAATGCCAGCTGTTCAGCACCCTGGGATGCCCGCTGTGCGAGGTTGCCGAAGCAGTTTTACTGCCGTTTGCCATTGAGCACGGCCTGCTGGTTGAGTTGGTCGACATCTGCGAGGATGAGCAACTGCATGAACGCTATGAGTTGCGCGTTCCTGTGTTGCGTCGGATCGACACCGGCGACGAGCTGGACTGGCCATTTGACGCGCCTCAAGTGGCGTCGTTTCTGAGTCGCTGAGCTGCCTTGTCGTTGAGCTGCATTCCCTTTCATTTACCGGACACGACGCGCAGTGAATATCGATACACGCATCAAATTTCGCCATCTGGTCTGCTTTCTCGAAGTGGCCCGGCAGGGCAGTCTGGCGCGTGCTTCCGACGTTCTGGCGATCAGTCAGCCTGCGCTGTCGAAAAGTCTCAAAGAGCTGGAAACCCTGCTCGACACCACGTTATTCGTGCGCAGCAAGAGCGGCGCGGCACTCACCGAAGCCGGCGTGGCGTTCATGCGGTTTGCCGGGCCCAGCGTGCAGGCCCTGCGCGAGGGCGTCAGCAGCCTGCGCTCGGGTGAGCATGACACCGTCACTGCACGACTGGGTGTACTGTCGACGGCCGAAAGCCTGCTGGTGCCTGAGGTCGTTCATCGCCTGCACCAGCGGCACCCGGCGCTGATCGTCAGCGTGATGACCGGGCCCAGCGCGTATCTGCTGTCGCAATTGAGGGTAGGGGAGCTGGATCTGGTGGTCGGGCGCATGACAGACAGCCCGCAGATTCAGGGCCTGACGTTCGAGCACCTGTACAACGAGTCGATGACGCTGGTGGTGCGCAGCGATCACCCGTTGCTGGCTGCGCCGCTCAAGCCCGAAAGTCTGGAGCAATTCCCGCTGGTATTGCCGCTGGCAGGCACCACCATCCGCAAGTTTGCCGACAGCCTGTTCGTGCAGTGCGGTATCCGCATGCCGCGTCAACGCCTTGAAACCCTCTCGCTCACCCTCAGCCGCCGCTATGTGCAATGCAGCGATGCGGTGTGGATCGCGCCACTGGATGCCGTGTCGCTGGAGTTGAAAGGCGGCACGCTGGTGGAGCTGGACATGGGTATTCGTGAACCGGGCGGCTCGGTCGGTTTGTGCAGCAACCCGGCCTTGCCACTCACGCGCGCAGCGCAGTGGTGCGTGGACGAACTGCGGAGCCTTGGAGAGGCCTATCGCAACGTCTAGCATCCATAACCAATTGGTTATGGATCATGGGGTTTATTTCAGTTCTCTATAAGCATGGATCGCGCGACACTTCGCCGCAGCCTGTAGCGCATGTGACCCACGCCTGCGCGCCCCATAAGAAAAACGAGGAGAACGCCATGTCTGCCGCGGACAACAGCCGCTTCGTCATTCGTGACCGAAACTGGCATCCAAAAGCTCTCACCCCTGATTACAAGACCTCAATCCTGCGCTCGCCGCGTCAGGCGCTGGTCAGTATCCCGCAGTCCATTTCCGAAACCACCGGCCCGGATTTCTCGCATTTGAAATTCGGTCAGCACGATAACGATCTGCTGCTCAATTTCAACAACGGCGGTCTGCCCATCGGCGAGCGTATCCTGCTGGCCGGGCGGGTCTGCGATCAGTACGGAAAGCCGATTCCGCACACGTTGGTGGAGATCTGGCAGGCCAACGCCGGTGGGCGTTATCGCCACAAGCGCGATGCCTATCTGGCGCCCATCGATCCCAATTTCGGCGGCGTCGGACGTGCACTGACCGACAGCGAAGGCAATTACAGCTTCCGTACCGTAAAGCCAGGGCCTTACCCGTGGCGCAACGGTCCCAACGACTGGCGCCCGGCGCACATTCACGTGTCGATCAGCGGGCCGTCGATTGCCACACGCCTGATTACCCAGTTGTATTTCGAAGGCGATCCGCTTATTCCGATCTGCCCGATCGTCAAGGCCATCGCCAATCCGGACGCCGTGCAGAGCCTGATTGCCAGACTCGACCTGGGCATGGGCAATCCGATGGATTGCCTGGCGTACCGCTTTGATATCGTGTTGCGCGGTCAGCGCAAGACTCACTTCGAAAATTGCTGAGGAGGCCCGACATGCCCGTTCAATTGCTGCAGGAAACCCCTTCGCAAACCGCTGGCCCTTACGTCCACATCGGTCTTGCACCACAGGTGGCCGGCAACCCGACCCGCGAACTGGAAATCTGGAACGAGATGGCCAGGCCCGAGGCGCCCGGCGAGCATATCGTGTTGCTGGGCAACGTCTTCGACGGCAACGGTCATCTGATCCGTGATGCCTACCTGGAATTCTGGCAGGCGGATCATCAGGGCGCGTATCACAGCGAATTCGACCCGGACAGGCCGTTCAACGGCTTTGGTCGCACGGCTACCGCGGACGATGGTCAATGGATCCTCAAGACCATCAAGCCAGGCTCGGCGCGCAATGCGGCGGGTGTGCCGATGGCGGCGCACATCAATGTCTCGCTGTTTGCCCGTGGCATCAATATTCATCTGCAGACGCGGCTGTATTTCGACGACGAAGCCCAGGCGAATGCGCAGGACCCGGTGCTCAATCTGATCGAGCAGCCCCCGCGTCGCGAAACCCTGGTGGCGCGCCGTTGCACGCACGAGGGGCAGACGGCCTATCGTTTTGATATCCGTGTGCAGGGTGAAGGCGAGACAGTGTTTTTCGATTTCTGAATCGCTTGTCGATTCAGAAATCAATGTGCGTGCGTTTCAAGGCGCCTGCATCGGCAGGCGACCCTATAAAAATAAAAGGACACCTTCATGACGCTTTCCGCCAGCAGCCCTGCGTCGAGTACGCTCGACGTTCAGGCTTTCATCAATGCGCAACCGCTGTCCGGCTATCAGTGGCGAGTGGTTGCGCTGTGTTTTCTGATCGTGTTTCTCGACGGCCTCGATACTGCCGCAATGGGCTTCATTGCACCCGCGCTCAGCCAGGATTGGGGAATCGATCGGGCCAGTCTGGGGCCGGTGATGAGTGCCGCGCTGATCGGCATGGTGTTCGGCGCGCTGGGCTCCGGCCCGCTGGCCGACCGTTTCGGGCGCAAGGTGGTGCTGGTGGTCGCGGTGCTGCTGTTCGGTCTTTTCAGCCTGGCCTCAGCCTATAGCAGCAACATCGATCAATTGCTGGTGCTGCGCCTGTTGACCGGGCTGGGGCTTGGCGCAGCGATGCCCAATGCCACTACGTTGCTGTCGGAATACACCCCGGAGCGGCTCAAGTCGTTGTTGGTGACGAGCATGTTCTGCGGTTTCAATCTGGGCATGGCCTGCGGCGGTTTTGTCTCAGCCAAGCTGATCCCCAGCATGGGCTGGCACAGCCTGTTGATGCTGGGCGGTATCCTGCCCATCCTGCTGGCGGCGGTGCTGATGGTCTGGCTGCCGGAGTCGGCGCGGTTTCTGGTGGTACGCAATCGCGGTGCGGAGCGGATTCGCAAAGTGCTGGCACCGATTGCGCCGAAGGCGCTGGCTGGCATCACTGACTTCAGCGTTCCCGAGCAGAAAACGGTGAGCAGCCGCAATGTGCTGAAAGTGATTTTTTCCGGCACGTACAGCGCAGGCACCCTGTTGCTGTGGCTGACCTATTTCATGGGCCTGGTCATCGTTTACCTGCTGACCAGCTGGCTGCCGACGCTGATGCGCGACAGCGGCGCGAGCATGGAACAGTCGGCCTTCATCGGCGCGCTGTTTCAGTTCGGCGGGGTGTTGAGCGCTGTAGGCGTGGGCTGGGCGATGGATCGTTACAACCCGCACAAGGTCATTGGTTGTGCCTACGCGCTGGCCGGGGTATTTGCCTGGCTGGTCGGGCAGAGTCTGGGTAACGTCGCACTGTTGGCGACATTGGTGCTGCTGGCCGGTATGTGCATCAACGGCGCACAGTCGGCAATGCCGTCACTGGCAGCGCGTTTCTATCCCACCCAGGGGCGTGCCACGGGCGTGTCGTGGATGCTCGGGATCGGCCGCTTCGGCGCGATTCTCGGCGCCTGGGCCGGTGCCACGCTGCTGGGCCTGGGCTGGACGTTCGAGCAGGTGCTGACCGCGCTGGTGGTTCCGGCGGCGCTTGCCGCGATAGCGGTGCTGATCAAGGGCTGGGTCAGTCATTCGGACGCTACCTGAAACCTTTCAATCTGGAGTGGTGATGTGAACAGAGCGAGCAATCAACTTTTCGATGCCTACTTCATGCAACCCGAAATGCGCGAGATCTTTTCGGATGAAGGCCGGGTGCAGGGCATGCTCGATTTCGAGGCTGCACTGGCTCGGGCACAGGCACGAGTAGGCCTGATCCCGCCCGAGGTGGTCGCTGACATCGAGCTGAGCTGCGACGCACGGCTGTTCGATTTCGACGCGCTGGCAATCGCCATCGGCAGCGCCGGCAATTCGGCGATTCCGCTGGTCAAGGCGCTGGGCAAACAGATTGCCGCACGCAGTGCTGAAGCCGAGCGCTACGTGCACATGGGCGCGACCAGTCAGGATGTGATGGACAGCGGTCTGATCCTGCAACTGCGTCGAGCCATCGTACTGCTTGAGCATGATCTTGCTCGACTGGCCGATGCGATGGCTGAGCAGGCACAGCGTCATGCTGGCACGCCGCTGGCTGGACGCACCTGGCTGCAACAGGCCACGCCGGTCACCCTGGGGATGAAAATCGCCGGCTGGCTGGGCGCGGTCACTCGTCATCGACAGCGCTTGAACGAGATCAAACCACGCCTGCTGTGCCTGCAGTTCGGCGGTGCTTCCGGCAGCCTCGCGGCGCTGGGCGATCAGGCGTTTTCGGTGGCCGAAGCGCTGGCCGGTGAATTGCAACTGGCGTTGCCCGAGCAGTCCTGGCACACCCAGCGTGACCGACTGGTAGAGTTTGCCGGTCTGCTGGGCCTGATCGCCGGCAGCCTCGGCAAACTGGGGCGCGACGTGAGCCTGCTGATGCAGACCGAAGTGGGCGAGGTCTTCGAGCCTTCGGCACCGGGTAAGGGCGGATCTTCGACCATGCCGCACAAACGCAACCCGGTCGGTGCTGCGGTCATGATCAGCGCCGCCACCCGCGCACCGGGGCTGGTCGCCACGATGCTGGCCGCCATGCCGCAGGAGCACGAGCGCAGTCTGGGCCTGTGGCATGCCGAGTGGGAGACCTTGCCGGAGCTGTGCTGCCTGGTTTCCGGTTCGCTGCAGCAGGCGTTGCAGGTGATACCCGGCCTGCAGGTCGATGCCGAGCGTATGGCGATCAATCTGCAATCCACCAAAGGCCTGGTTCTCGCCGAGGCAGTGAGCATTGCCCTGGCTCAGCGCATCGGCCGCGATGCTGCCCACCATCTGGTTGAACAGTGCTGCCGGCGTGCGGTGGAGCAGGGCGCCCATTTGCGTCAGGTGCTCGGCGAGACCCCGCAGATCAGCGAGCAGTTTTCTTCCGACGAGCTGGATCGACTGCTCGATCCGGCCCATTACCTTGGCCAGGCTCGCCATTGGGTCGAGCGCGCCGTGGCCGAACACACAAGGATTTCCCGATGACCGAAGACGAACGTTACCAAGCCGGCATGCACGTACGCCGCGCTGTGCTGGGCGATGCGCATGTCGATAACAGCCTGAGCAAACTGACGCCGTTCAATGAAGAATTCCAGGAGATGATTACCCGTCACGCCTGGGGTGATATCTGGACCCGTCCGGGGCTGCCACGCCATACCCGCAGCCTGATTACCATTGCGATGTTGATCGGCATGAATCGCGAGGGTGAATTGCGCCTGCACCTGAAGGCCGCAAAAAACAACGGCGTGACCCGTGAAGAGATCAAGGAAGTGCTGATGCAGAGCGCGATCTACTGCGGCATTCCGGCGGCCAATGCAACGTTCCACCTCGCTGAAGCGGTGTGGGATGAAATGGGCGTGGAGTCGTTGCAGGACAATTGAGGGTGTGATCGAGAACGCCGCCGCGCCATCGGCCACGGCGGCGTTCTGTCTGGATCAGAGCAGCGACAACGGGTAGCTGACGATCAGGCGGTTTTCGTCAAACTGGTTGGTGTTGTAGTCGCGGCGCATAGTGGAGTTGCGCCATTTGACTGACAGGCTTTTGAACGCGCCGCTCTGGAACACGTAGGCCAGCTCGGTTTCCCGTGCCCACTCTTCGCCGTCGGTGATGGCGCCGGTATGCACGTTGTCGCCGCTGATGTAGCGGTTCATGAGGGTCAGGCCGGGCACGCCCAAGGCTGCGAAGTCATAGTCGTGGCGCAACTGCCAGGATTTCTCCCTGGCGTTGTCGAAGCTGGAGTTGTAACTGTCGTTGGCCAACGTCCCGCCACTGGTACCGTTGACGCGCATCCAGGCGCTGTCGCCGCTGACTTTCTGCAGGCCCACATAAAAGGTGTTGCCACCGTGCCGTGCCGAAAGCAGCGCTGACCAGGTCTTGTTGTCCAGCTCGCCGGCCAGCGACTGACCGTCGTCCTTGCCCTGGAAGTAGCCAAGATTGGCCCCCAGCGTCCAGCTGCCCAACGGCTGACTGTGCAGCAGGTTGAAATATTGCTGGTGGTAGATGTCTTCAAGCTCGGCGTACCACACGCCGACCTGGGTGCGCTTTTCGTTGAACACGTACTCGCCGCCGCCAAAGTTGAAGCGGTCGGAAGTGAACGCGGTACGGCCATTCAGGGACATGTCTTCCATGCTCGCGTCGTTGCGCGGGCTGTTGCCACGGAACTGACCACCGTAGAGGGTCAGGCCGTCGATCTCCTTGGAGGTGATCTGCCCGCCCTGAAAGGTTTGTGGCAGCGAGCGGCCGTCATCCGAGCGCAGGATCGGCAGCACCGGCATCCACTCGCCGACCTTCAATTCGGTCTTCGAGAAGCGCGCCTTGCCGGCCACGGCCAGTCGCCCGAAGTCGTCGGCCGGGCGCCCATCGCTATGGATGGGCAGCAATTGTGTGCCGCCGGTACCCTTGCCGCCGTCGAGCTTGAGCGAGTAGAGGCCCAGCGCGTCGACACCGAAGCCGACGGTGCCCTGGGTGAAGCCGGAGCGTGCGTCGAGGATGAAGTTCTGCGTCCACTCCTCGGCGTAGTTCTGTGCATTGGCCGGGTCGACGAAGTTGCGGTTGATGTAGAAGTTGCGTAGGTTCAGATTGACCTTGGCGTCTTCGACGAATCCGGCGCTGTTGCCGCTGATGGGCGTCAGGCTTGCAGCGACGGCCGCTGACAGGCCGCAAAGGAGTTTGCAGGGGGAATTCACGCGCATGGAGCAGACCTTTTTTGTAGTTATTGAGTCGTGTAGCTGGCTGCGATAGTGAAATGCCGGAAAGCGCTGTGCAATTGTGAAACAGCTGTTCTGGGCGATTATCGAACGTTAATGAACCGGTTCGAACATTTTCTGCGAAGCGCTGCAAACGGGTGTGCGATGCTCACGTGTCTGTCGATATGAGCAGCGGGCGCTGGCGCTTTCGGCCACGCTGTCAGGCTGCTGAAACTTGAACAAGGAAGCGCAATGAGCACTGCCAGCACGCCGTTGTCCGGCGTCAATCAACCTCTCAAAGGTATTGGCTTCATTCTTCTGGCGACCTTTCTGTTTGCCAGTCATGACACGCTGTCCAAATACCTGTCCGGCTTCTATCCGATCATTCTGGTGGTCTGGGCACGCTATCTGGTGCATACGCTGTTGATGGCCTGCATCTTCATGCCGTCAGCGGGGTTGCGGGTGTTGCGCACCAAGCGTCCTGGCCTGCAGGTCTTGCGCGCCCTGGCCTTGCTGGGCACCAGTCTGCTGTTTACCAGCAGCCTGATGTTCATCCCGCAGGCAGAGGCGACGGCGGTCAACTTTCTTGCGCCGTTGCTCGTTACCGCGTTATCGGTGCCGCTGTTGCATGAGCGTGTCACGCGTGGGCAGTGGATAGCAGTGGTCGTCGGGTTTGTCGGGGTGATGATCATCATTCATCCGGGGGGCGAGCTGTTTACCCCGGCGATTCTGTTGCCCCTGTCGTCAGCCTTGTGCTTTGCGCTGTATCAACTCCTGACGCGGCTGGTCAGCCCGTTTGACAGTCCGACCACCAGCAACTTTTTCGCGGGGTTGTTCAATACCCTGTTGATGAGTGCACTGGTGCCGTTCTTCTGGGAAGTGCCGGCGCTCAAGCACTTGCCGTTTCTGCTGGCGCTCGGCGCGTGCGGGATGTCGGCGCATTTGCTGCTGACCCAGGCCTTCCGCTTCGCCGCCCCGGCCATGCTCGCACCGTTCAGCTATTGCCAGATCGTGTTTGCCGGGCTGCTGGGTTTCGTGGTGTTCGACCACATGCCATCACCGACCGCACAGGCAGGCATCGCCATCATCTGCCTCAGCGGCCTGGCGGCGGCTTGGCAACAGCGGCGCAAGGGTGG
Source organism: Pseudomonas sp. MWU16-30316 (assembly GCF_020515645.1). NCBI lineage: Bacteria > Pseudomonadati > Pseudomonadota > Gammaproteobacteria > Pseudomonadales > Pseudomonadaceae > Pseudomonas > Pseudomonas sp. MWU16-30316. The sequence continues at coordinate 230,253 of NZ_JAIZAZ010000003.1, forward strand.
GTGATCAGCTGTTCCCTCGCACGAATACACAAATCTAACTGACTATCGTGCCAATGCTCTGCGTTGGCATGCAGTTCGTGACGCTCTGCGTCACATCTGTACCGCAGCACAACGTAGTGTCTTGCGCGCAATCACTTTACATAGATAAAGCGCTTTTTTATCGCGGTGGCACTGACGACGCAGAGTGCGACCTTAGTGACAGGGCGAAGGAACCCGACGAAGTCGGGCCGGAAACAGGCGCGAGGGGATTTGCCTACTTTGGCCCCATCAAATAGGTCGCCGAGGGGCGAAAAGGTGACCTGAGTCGAACCCTAATCTACCTGAAACCACAGAACCGCTTTGTGACGCGGAGCGTCAAGAACTGCATTCCCACGCGGAGCGTGAGGAACGAGCGGCGTCCGGGAGAGCACTTTTCGTCACTCTGCGCAAAGCGTGGGCACAATAGTAAAAAGGCCCGGTCACTGAGTGAGCCGGACCTTTTTGATGGTGTCAGACGATCACTCGCTGAGCGTCGGAACCTTGCGAGGTGCCATGAAGTACAGCCAGATCAACGCGATGAAGTACATCGCCGGGATCATGGTGAACAGCACGTTGTAATTGTTGTTGGTGGCGGTCAACACGGCACCGACAATCTGGGTCATGAACATACCACCAATGGCCGCACACATGCCGCCGAAGCCGAACACGGTACTCATCATGTGCTTGGGCGTGTAGTCCATCACCAGGCTCCAGATATTCGCGGTCCAGGCCTGATGCGCACCTACGGCAAGCGAGATGGCCAGTACCGCCACCCATAGCCCGCTGGCATTGGCAGCGAACACCACGCTGCAGATCGTGATGGCAAAGATCAGCATCGACAACAGGCGCGCAGTCGTCGCACGCATGCCACGACCAATCAGCCAGGACGACAGAATGCCGCCACCCACACTGCCGAAGTCAGCCGTCAGCCAGATCAGAATCAGCGGGATGCCCATCTGCGTCACGCTGATCCCCAGGTTGTATTGCTGATTGAGGAACGGCGGCAGCCAGTACAGGTAGAACCAGAAAACCGGAGCTGTAATCGCATACGCCAGCGCGAACGCCCATGTGCCACGCATCTTCAGAATGCCGGTGAACGGCACCTTGACCGGCGCCGGTTCTACTTCCTGATTGATGTAATCCAGTTCGGTCTTGCTGACGGTCGGGTGATCTTCAGGGTTGTAGTATTTCAAGCGCCAGGTGATGACCCAGAGCAGCCCCAGCGAACCCATTGCCACGAAGGCGGCCTGCCAGCCCCAGACAGTCAGGATCACCGGCAACAGGGCAGGGGTCAGCATGGCGCCGACATTGGTGCCGGCGTTGAAGATACCGGTGGCCACCGCACGCTCACCGGCAGGGAACCACAGCCGCGTGGTCTTCACACAGGCCGGGTAGTTGGCGGCTTCGGTCAGGCCCAGAATGAAGCGGCAGACCATGAAGCCGACGGCGGAAGTGGCAAGGCCGTGCGCGCCAGTCGCCAGGCTCCACAGCAGCACCGCGAGGAAGAACGCGCGCTTGACGCCGACCTTGTCGATGAAGCGACCCTGCAGCACGAAGCCGACCGCGTAGCCGACCTGAAACCAGAAGTTGATGTTGGCGTAGTCCATCGCCGTCCAGCTCATTTCCTTGGCGAGGATGGGCTGCATGACGCCGAGCGCGGCCCGGTCGATGTAGTTCAGCGTAGTGGCGAAGAACACCAGGGCGAGCATGCCCCAGCGAGTCTTGCCCACGGCGAGTGCGCCGCGGATCTTTTCGCCCATCCCGGCACGGGCGGCCTGGGCGACAGGGGTGGTCTGGGTGTTAAGCATGATGTTCTAACCATCCGTTCCAGGACTGTGCTGCTGGCAACAGTCGGACTGAGAAGTCCACTCGATGCAGGCGTTGTGCAGGTAAAGTGAAGTCGTAGAACCGTGATTCGACTGGCCTGTAGACTCAGGCTGTCCTCGAAACGATCCGTCGGGCCGACAATTTACAGGTTGGGCCGCGTAAGTGTGTTGGAATGTTTCAGGCGACGTGTACCCAGGCCGGGCTTTTGGCCGGGCGGGTTCGTCGAACAGGACGTCTGGTAAGACGGATGGGCGAGCGGGCGAGCAAAGCGAGAAGGGTGCACATGAGCAATGTTCCTGTTTTTTGAATTGTTATGGGTTGCTGCTGATGAAGCGACGATCAAAAATGTTGGACTGCGGGTCTATCCTGCAATGTGATGCTGATGTTGAGCATTGCGAGATACAGCGTCAATTGAGTAAAACGGCTTTTGTTCGATAATCGAACGTAAAACTAACCGGTTCGTACACTTTATGTTGCTGTAGTATTTTCACAGGCAAATACTTTACTCGCACCTCTGAATAAGGCCGGGAAAGGCCAGGAATGCGGTGCTGTCCAGTCGCGACCCAAGCAGGTCGCGTTCATCCAGGAGCTGAAAAGCATGCAGCGTTCAATTGCTACCGTATCCTTGAGCGGTACTCTGCCCGAAAAGCTCGAAGCCATCGCCGCAGCCGGCTTTGACGGCGTCGAGATTTTCGAAAACGACTTGTTGTACTACGACGGCAGCCCACGCAATATCAGGCAGATGTGTGCCGACCTGGGCATCGCCATCACCCTGTTCCAGCCGTTCCGCGATTTCGAAGGCTGCCGCCGTGACCGTCTGCAGCGCAATATCGACCGTGCCGAACGCAAATTCGATCTGATGCAGGAACTGGGCACCGATCTGGTGCTGGTCTGCAGCAATGCGTCTGCCGATTCGGTGGGCGACGAAAACATTCTGCTCGATGATCTGGGCCTGCTCGCCGAGCGCGCCGGCGCCCGTAACCTGCGCGTCGGTTATGAAGCGCTGGCCTGGGGCAAGCACGTGAACACCTGGCAACAGGTCTGGAACCTGGTGCGTCAGGTTGACCACCCGGCGCTTGGCGTGCTGCTCGACAGTTTCCATACCCTGTCGCTGAAGGGCGATCCGAGCGCCATCGCGCAGATCCCGGGCGACAAGATCTTCTTCGTGCAGATGGCCGACGCGCCGCTTCTGGCGATGGATGTACTGGAGTGGAGCCGTCATTTCCGCTGCTTCCCGGGCCAGGGTGAATTCGATCTGGCCGGCTTCCTCGCGCCAATCCTGCGCAGTGGCTACACCGGGCCGTTGTCGCTGGAAGTGTTCAACGATGGCTTCCGTGCAGCGCCGACACGCGCCAATGCCGCGGACGGTCTGCGTTCGCTGCTCTATCTGGAAGAGAAAACCCGCCAGCTGATGGCGCGTGACGAGCCGGCCGCCGCTCCCGAAATCCTCTTCAATCCACCCGCTGCCAGTACCTACAATGGCGTCGAGTTTCTCGAGTTTGCCGTTGACGAGAGCCATGGCGCTCGCCTGTCGGGCTGGCTGCAACGGCTGGGCTTTGCCAAGCTGGGTCAGCATCGCTCCAAGGCGGTCAGTCTGCTGGGGCAGGGCGATATCAGGATTGTGCTCAATGCCGAACCCTATTCCTTCGCCCACAGCTTCTTCGAGGCGCACGGCCCTTCGTTGTGCGCGACCGCCTTGCGTGTCGACGACGGTCATCAGTCGCTGGAGCGTGCGCGTGCCTTCAAGGGCCAGCCCTATCGTGGCCTGGTCGGCCCCAACGAACGGGAGATTCCTTCGGTCCGTGCGCCCGACGGCAGCCTGATTTATCTGGTAGACAACGCCGCACCGGGAGAATCGATTTACGACAGCGATTTTGTCGTCGATCCGCAAGCAGTCGCCAAGGGCGGGTTGCAGCGTATCGACCACATGGCCATGGCGCTGCCGGCCGACAGCCTGGACAGCTGGGTGCTGTTCTACAAAAGCATTCTGGACTTCGAGGCTGACGACGAAGTGGTCTTGCCCGACCCCTACGGTCTGGTCAAGAGCCGTGCACTGCGCAGCCGTTGCAGCACCGTGCGCCTGCCGCTGAATATTTCCGAGAATCGCAATACGGCCATTTCCCATGCGCTGTCGAGCTATCGTGGCTCGGGTGTGCACCACATCGCATTTTCCTGCGAAGATATCTTCGCCGAGGTAAGCCGTGCCAAGGAAGCGGGCGTACCCTTGCTGGACATCCCGCTCAATTACTACGATGACCTGGCGGCGCGCTTCGATTTCGACGAGGAATTTCTCAGCGAACTGGCGTACTACAACGTGCTCTATGACCGCGATGCGCAGGGTGGCGAGTTGTTCCACGTCTACACCGATGCGTTCGACGGGCGCTTCTTTTTCGAAATCCTGCAGCGCAAGAACGGCTACGTAGGGTACGGCGCTGCCAACGTCCCGGTGCGTCTGGCTGCGATGGCCAAGGCGCGCAATGTGGCAGCACGTCAGGCGCGTCTGTAAGGCGAATCCGATTGCAGGGCTGCTGCGAGGGTTCGATGCCCTCGCAGCTTCCCTCGGTTGCCGGTCGGCTTCATACTCCGCGCATCACTCGTGGTCATGAGCCAACAATGAAAACAACTGACGACTCCGTTGCCGTTGCGTCGAAAGGGCGCAAGAACAATCCGGAAAAGACCCGCGAAGACATACTGCAGGCCGCCGTTGCCGAGTTTGTCGCCCATGGCCTGTCGGGAGCGCGCGTCGATGCCATTGCCGAACGCACCAAAACCTCGAAACGGATGATCTATTACTACTTCGGCAGCAAAGAGCAACTGTACGTCGAAGTGCTGGAAAAACTCTACGGCGCGATTCGCAACACCGAGAGCCAGCTCAATCTGTCCGAACTCGAGCCGGTGGAAGCGATTCATCGTGTGGTCGAGTTCACCTTCGATCACCACGACAGCAATGTCGATTTCGTCCGTATCGTGTGTATCGAAAACATCCATAACGGCGAGAACGTCAAACAGTCCGAATCGATTCAGGCCAAGAGCCAGAACATCATCAGGGCGCTCGACGGCATCCTGCGTCGTGGCGAAGCCAGCGGCCTGTTTCGTGACGGTGTTCATCCGGTGGACCTGCACCTGATGATCAGCTCGTTCTGCTTCTACCGGATCTCCAATCGCCATACCTTCAGCGAGATCTTTCAGATCGAGTTGTGGAGCGAGGAGGTCAAACAGCGTCACAAGGCAATGATCTGCGACGCTGTGTTGCGTTATCTCAAACGCTGATGTTTACAACGTGTGGAAGTGCGCCATCATCCGCTCTGCATCGGCGGACTGGCCACTGAACAGTTCAAAGGCCTTGACTGCCTGAAACACCGCCATGGTACTGCCATCCAGCGTTCGGCAGCCCAATGCGCGGGCATGCTTGAGCAGCTCGGTTTCCAGCGGAAAGTAAATGATTTCCGCCACCCACAGCTCGGGCCGCAGCAACCCGACCGGCAACGGCGTGCCTGGCAGTTTGGTCATGCCGACCGGCGTGGTATTGACCAGTCCGTCGGCTTCGGCCATCGCCGCAGGCAGGTCGATGCCCACCTGAGCGCGCCCGGCACCGAAGTGCTGGTTGAGGTTGTCCACCAGCCCTTGGGCGCGTTGCGGCTCGACTTCGAACACGCTGAGGCGCTCGACGCCCGCGCCCAGCAGCGCATGAGCCACGGCAGCGCCCGCGCCGCCTGCACCCATCTGCACCACCTGTTGACGTGGTGCCTTGTCCAGGCCGCGCTGGAAACCTTCGGCGAATCCCAGGCAGTCGGTATTGTGACCGATGCGCTTGCCGTCCTTGAACACCACCGTATTCACCGCGCCGATACCGCGCGCTTCATCGGACAGCTCATCCAGTAACGGGATGACTGCCTGCTTGCACGGGAAGGTGATATTCAGGCCAGTGAAGCCGCACTGTTGGGCGCCTTCCAGAAGCCGGGGCAGGGCGTGGATGTCCACTTGCAGGGCATCGATGTCGATCAGCCGATACAGATAGCGCATGCCTTGCGCATCGCCTTCATGCTCATGCATGGTGGGCGTTCGCGAGGCCTGGATGCCCGAGCCGATGAGGCCGGCGAGGATGGAAGGTTTTTCAGCATGAGTCATAAAATACGTCTCTTGTTTTTGTGTCACTGCCCGATTGGCGGCAGGTGTTAAACGGAATGTACCAGATGGTTAATAGTGCCGCAGGCAGGAGTCGATTACCACGCAGCGATGTTGTGCGGTGATCGCACTAATCGGTGATAATCCACCGCCAGCCGCTTCAGGCTTACACGAGTCCGAGTTCCCGCATGTCCGAGTCCGTCTTCAACGCCGCACAGCAGCAAGCCAGTACGTTGTATCTGCCACCGGGCTCGTGGGCCACGGTGCTCGATTGCCTGTGCGCGAAATTTCCGGCCATCAGCCGCGAACAATGGCTGGATCGGTTTGCCCGCGGCCGGGTGCTGGACGAAAACGGCAAGGCCATCGCGCCTGATCTGGCGTATCGGGAAGGGCTGCGGGTTCACTACTTTCGTGAGGTTGCCAACGAAACGCCGATCCCTGTGGTTGAAACGATCCTCTACGCCGACGAGCATCTGGTGGTGGCTGACAAGCCGCACTTCCTACCGGTGACACCCGCAGGCGAGTATGTCGAGCAAACCTTGCTGCGGCGCTTGATCCATCGCCTGGACAACCCTGATCTGGTGCCGCTGCACCGCATCGACCGGCACACCGCAGGGCTGGTGCTGTTTTCCGCCAACCGGCAGACGCGCTCGGCTTATCAGGCATTGTTTCCCACCCGGCGCATCGACAAGTTTTACCAGGCCATTGCACCAGCGCTGCCGGAACTGATATTTCCGCGTCTGCACGAGAGTCGTCTGGTCGAGGGTGAACCGTTCTTTCGCATGCAGGAAGGCGTCGGCGCGAGCAACACCCGTACGCAGATCGAGGTGCTCGAACGGCAGGATAAATTGTGGCGTTACGGACTTTATCCGGTGACCGGCAAAAAGCATCAGTTGCGCGTGCACATGGCTGCGCTGGGCGCTGCCATCTGCAACGACCCTTTTTACCCGGACGTGGTGAAAGACCCGGTGGACGACCATCGGCATCCCTTGAAGCTGCTGGCCAGCAGCTTGCGCTTCATCGATCCCATCAATGGCGAGCCGCGCCACTTCGAGAGCCTGTTGCAGCTCGACTGGTAGTACACGGGCAGTGAAATGACAGGCAAAAAAAACCCGCACTCGGCGGGTTTTTTCAAATCAGTAACGCGACATCCGGATCACAGATCCTTGACGGTACGTACCTGATCCTTGTTGATGCGGGTCTGCTTGCCGTCGAGTTGCTTGAACTCGTAGAAGCCGGATTCTTCATCGTACTTCGGCGTGTCGACAGCCTGAATTTCACGACCATCGTTCAAGGTGATCACAGTGGGCGATGCGCAGCCGGCGAGGGAGGCAATGCTCAGTGCAAGCAGGAAGGCAGCGGGGAGGGTCCGTTGTTTCATTACTGTGTCTCCAGATGGATTCTTGATTTGCTGAACTCTCAGACGGATACACCGTCAGCAAGTTCCGTATACACCCGCAGCAACTTCAATGACCAGTCACTTGTTGCGGTTTTCACTGATCCCGGTCAACAGACAGGGGGTGTTCAGGTTGGCCAGGCGTGGATCACCGGCTTCCAGTTGCAGAGCGACTGGCTGCAGCGGTTCCAGAGCCCGTCTCGGACTGCGTTCGCCGGCCTGCCATGCGGCTTCCAGCGTTGCGGCGTGAGCGACAGGGATCATACCTAAAAGCGGCTGCCAATGCTGACCTTCACGCACCATTATCGGTCGCTCCGGGTATTCAGAGGCTTTTTCACGCAATGCGTGCAGCAACGCTTCATCGACCAAAGGTGCGTCGCAGGGCAGGATCAGCAACCATCGATGCCGCGCCAGGGGCAGTGCGGCGCGAATTCCGGCCAGAGGGCCGTTGAAATCGGTATCGTCGTCCTGCACCAGTCTATCGGCGTAACGCGCATAGCGATCGATATTGCGATTGCAGGAAATGATCAGATCGTCGGTCAGCGGCCGGGTCAGACGATGCAGATGTTCGATAAGCGGGGTGCCCTGCCATTCGATCAGGCCCTTGTCGCGCCCGCCCATGCGCTGTCCCCGGCCTCCGGCCAGCAGCAGAATCGAGCAGGGCGGCAGTGGGGCAGGAACATTCATCGAACACTCGTCGGGCAGTCAAAAGGAGGGCTGTGATATAACACCCGCCTGTTTTCTTAACAACTGGATGAGGCCATGAAAGCCAAGGCTGACACACCTTTCGTACCCCTTAATATCGCCGTACTGACCGTCAGCGATACCCGCACCCGTGAAACCGATACCTCGGGGCAGATGTTTGTCGACCGCCTGACCGACGCAGGCCATGGTTTGATCGAGCGCGTGCTGCTCAAGGATGACCTGTACAAGATCCGCGCTCAGGTAGCGACCTGGATTGCCGACGATCAGGTGCAGGTCGTGCTGATCACCGGTGGCACCGGCTTTACCGGCCGCGACAGCACACCTGAAGCCGTAGCCTGCCTGCTGGACAAGCAAGTCGATGGTTTTGGCGAGCTGTTCCGGCAGATCTCGGTGCCGGATATCGGCACGTCCACCATTCAGTCCCGCGCGCTGGCCGGCCTGTCCAATGGCACGCTGGTCTGCTGCCTGCCAGGGTCCACCAATGCGGTGCGCACGGCATGGGACGGCATTCTTGCCCAGCAGCTGGACTCGCGTTTCCGTCCCTGCAACTTTGTGCCTCACCTCAAGCAGGCCGAGCCCTGTGCGACTCGTGGTTGAGTGCTCATGAGCAACGAGCCGAAAACCCTGCTGCCTGTTGAAGACGCCATTGCGCGTCTGTTGAAAATGGCCGAAGCCACGCCGATCACCGAGCGCCAATGCGTCTCGCTGGCCGATGCCGAAGGCCGCGTACTGGCAGTGGATCTGGTCTCCACGCTGGATCTGCCGCCCTGGCCGAACAGCGCCATGGACGGTTATGCCTTGCGCGCGGCGGACTGGCACGGCGAGCCGTTGACGGTCAGTCAGCGTATCTTCGCCGGTCAGGCCCCCGAGCCTCTGGCCCCTGGCACCTGCGCGCGTATCTTCACTGGCGCGCCGATGCCCGAAGGCGCTGACTGCGTCGAGATGCAGGAAAACGCTGAGGTGCTGGCGGATCAGCGTGTGCGGTTCAACGAACCGCTGGGCGCCGGGCAGAATATTCGTCCGCAAGGCCAGGAAACCCGGGTCGGCGATACTGTGCTGGCCGCCGGCACGCGTCTGGGTCCGATCGAATTGGGTCTGGCGGCCTCGCTGGGCCTCGCCGAGCTGGAGGTCATTCGCCGCGTGCGGGTCGCGGTGCTGTCTACGGGCGATGAGTTGATTGAGCCCGGTCAGTCGTTGGGGCCGGGGCAGATCTATAACAGCAACCGGGTGTTGCTGTGCAGCTGGCTGAAGCGGCTTCAATGCGAGGTCGTGGATGCCGGCATCCTGCCGGACGATCTGGAAAAGACGCGTGCTGCGCTGGCGAATCTGCAGGGTGTCGATCTGATTCTCTCCACGGGCGGAGTGTCCGTGGGCGAAGCTGATTTCCTCGGCCACGCATTGCGTGAGGAGGGCGAGCTGACGCTCTGGAAGCTGGCCATCAAGCCTGGAAAGCCGCTGACCTTCGGGCATTTTCGGGGTGTGCCAGTGATCGGTCTGCCTGGCAATCCAGCCTCTACGCTGGTTACCTTCGCCTTGCTGGCCAGGGCTTACCTGCTGCGTCGCCAGGGCGTGATCGACGTCGCTCCCTTGCAGTTTCCGGTGCCGGCCGGGTTTGTCTGGACGCGTCCTGGCAATCGTCGCGAGTACCTGCGCGGCCGTCTGGAGCAGGGCCGGGCGGTGGCGTATCGCAATCAGAGTTCGGGAGTCCTGCGCAGCGCTGCGTGGGCCGATGGTCTGATTGAAGTGCGCGAAGGCTCGACCGTTGCCGAAGGCGACTGGGTCAACTTCATCCCGTTGAGTGAAGTGCTGGGCTGAGTGCATTCGAATGGTGGGGCGGGTACGCATGAGCTACGCTCAACAACGCTGACACAGTGGGCAACCGGACTTCGCCCTGGAGTATTGTTATGGCGCCATTGAGAGTGGCTTGTGTGATCCCGACCTACAACGGACGCAAGGATCTGGAACGTCTGCTGGATTCACTGGCTGCGCAGACTGCCAGCTTCGATACGCTGATCGTGGACTCCAGTTCCTCGGATGGCACGCTGGAGCTGGCGCAAGCCCGATGTGCCAATGTGCTGCGCATCGACAGCAAGGATTTCAACCACGGCGGTACCCGGCAGATGATGGTCGATCTGCATCCTGACTATGATGTGTATGTCTTCATGACCCAGGATGCGTACGTTGAAGACATCAATGCCATCGCCAACATTCTGCTGCCGTTCGCCGACTCGAAGGTCGGTGCGGTATGCGGGCGACAGTTGCCGCACAAGGACGCCAACCTGCTGGCCCAGCATGCGCGGCTGTTCAATTACCCGCCGACCTCGCAGATCAAGACGCTCGCCGACGCCGGTACGCTGGGTATCAAGACGCCATTCATGTCCAACTCGTTTGCGGCCTATCGAGGCGAAGCGTTGCGGGCCATTGGCGGTTTTCCGCGGCATGTGATCCTTTCGGAGGACATGTACGTCACCGCGAAAATGCTTATCGATGGCTGGAAAGCGGCTTACGAAGGCTCGGCTGTATGCCGTCATTCCCATAATTACAGCCTGCGCGAAGAGTTTCGCCGTTACTTTGATATCGGCGTGTTCCAGGCCCGCGAAGCGTGGATCTACGAAACCTTTGGCGGCATTGGCGGCGAGGGCATGCGTTACGTCAAGTCCGAGCTGAAATTCCTCGGTCCCCGGCGAATCCTCTGGTGGCCTGTGTCGTTCGTGCGCAATGCGCTGAAGCTGCTGGCCTACAAGCTGAGCCGACAGGAAAAGCGCTTGCCGCGCGGCGTGAAGAAGAAGCTCGGCATGTACGCGCGCTACTGGGACAGCCCTTACGCCTGAGTTGCGCCGCAGACCACGCCTGCGGCGTATGGGCAGGTCAGCTTTTTGCGGCTTCTTCGTCCAGACGGTCTGCCTCGAACAGTTGCGCGAGGTCGGCCCTGGCTTCGCGGGCGGTCTGCAGCACCTTGGCGTCGTCGTCATACACCTCATGCTGAGCGGCCAGCACCTGTTCGTCGTGACGCTTGAAGCGACTGATGCGTGCGTCGGCCTGTGTTTCGCTGAGGCCCAGGCCCATGAGGGTCTGGCGACTCATTTCCAGGCTTGAGTAGAACGTTTCGCGAACCGCGTGAGCCCCTAGGTCCATCAACCGATGAACATGCTGGCGGTTACGTGCGCGAGCAATGATCTTCATGTGCGAATACAGTTTGCGAATCAGCTCGGCAGTCTTGATGTTGGTGTCCGGATCATCGGTCGCGATGACAAAGAATTCGGCCTCATCGACCTTGGCGGCACGCAATATTTCCGGGCGCAGCGGGTCGCCATAGAAGACCGGGACATTGCCGAAGCTGCGTGAGAACTCGATGGACTCTACGGCGGTGTCCAAAGCGATGAAAGGAATCTTCTGCGCGCGCAGGATACGCGCGACGATCTGCCCCATACGGCCCATGCCGGCAATGACCACCCGTGGTTTGTCGGTCTGGATATCGCGGTACTCGTCCGGCACCTCGACAGGCTTGATCCTGGGTTTGATCCAGCGCGCCAGGGCAATGAACAGCAACGGTGTGATCGCCATCGACAAGGTGATGGTCAACACCAGCATGTCGTACAGCCCGGCCTTGAACAGCCCCTGAGCGCTGCCGATCTTGAACACCACGAAGGCAAACTCGCCGCCTGCGGCCAGTACCAGGCCCAACTGCAACGCGCTGCGGTTGTTGAGTTCGCCAAGGGTGCGACCGATCAGGAACAGCATCGGCAGCTTGATTGCGATCAGCAGCAGCGTCAGGCCCAGCACGATCAGCGGCGAGCTGAGCAACAGGCCGACGTTGGCGCCCATGCCGACGCTGATAAAGAACAGCCCCAGCAGCAATCCCTTGAACGGTTCAATCTGTGCTTCCAGTTCGTGACGGTACTCGGAGTCGGCCAGCAACAGGCCAGCGAGAAACGCGCCCAGCGCCATGGACACCCCCACCAGTTCCATCAGCCACGCCGTGCCTATCACCACCAGCAAGGCCGTGGCGGTCGAGACTTCCTGGATTTTGGTCTTGGCGACGATACGAAACACCGGACGCAGCAAATAGCGTCCGCCAATCACCACAATGGCAATGCTGCCCAGCACGCGCAGGCCGTGGTTGATGCTTTCGCCGGTGTCCATCGCGTGATCGGCCCCGGCCAGGAATGGCACCATCGCAATCAGCGGGATCGCCGCGATGTCCTGAAACAGCAGAATGGCGAACGCCATCCTGCCGTGCGGGCTGTTCAGTTGTTTGCGCTCCGCCAGGCTCTGCAGGCCAAAGGCCGTGGACGACAGGGCAAGGCCGAGGCCCAGAATGACCCCAGTGTTCAGCGACTGGCCGAAGGCAGCGAAGGCGACCCCGCCGATGATCAGGCCGGTGAGTAGCACCTGCGCCATGCCGACGCCAAACACGGATTTGCGCATCACCCATAAACGTTTGGGCGAAAGCTCCAGGCCAATGATGAACAGCAGCAGTACTACGCCAAGTTCGGAAATATGGCTGACGCTCTCGGTATCGCCGATCAGACCCAATACCGAAGGGCCAATGATCACGCCGGCGAACAGATAGCCGATCACCGCGCCCAGCTTCAGCCGCTTGGCCAACGGCACAGTCAGCACGGCGGCGAGTAGAAACACTACTGCGACCTGCAGCAGGCTGCCTTCATGGGGCATGTGAAACTCCTTGGTAATGATTGAACACACTGTTGAAGCAGGGGCGGTATTAAAGCATGGGAGTTTTACACGGCAACGCGCATCGCGGCATGACGATAATCAACGTCGTTAATAGAACGTGCAGGAGAGGGCGCGCGGGAGAGTGAGGCGAGACAGAGGGTGACGATGCCATCCGTCGCTCATCGGCGTAAGATAAGCGCGCAAACAGGCAGCGTCAGTTGCCCGCTCATGAGCATTCAGGAAGCCGTTATGACCAACAAGCAGCGTTTGATTTACTCGATTCTGATCGCCCTCGGCGTTCTGGCGATCATGCTGGGCTTGTCGCATCTGCAAAACACCGGTGCCATCACCGAAAAGACCTTTCAGTACATCGCGATCAGCGTGGCGGTGCTGGTAGTGATCCTCAACGGCATCATGCGTCGCAAGGTCAAGCGCTAAGCGCTGATGGTCGATGCGGCAAGGGGGCTGTGCTTACTGGGCGCTGTCCTTGCCGACGTCTCCCAGCCATTCCCGGGCGCGAGGGTGCAGACTGTAGGTCTTGTCGTCGTTGAGGTGGATCACGCCCTCGTCGCACAGACGCTTGAGCACCTCGCGCACGCTCAGAAACGATAGCGGCACATCGAGCCTGAGCAACTGGCTGTGTACGCCGCGCACTCCCAGGGGATGGCCTTCCTCGCTCGAGACCAGCAGCGCATCGAGCACCTTGAGCCTGACCAGGCTGGTGCGCAGGCCAAAGCTTTTCAGGAGCATCCGGATGTGCTCGTTTCCGGGGCGCTCGGCCTCCAGAGCGGGCGACTGTGCCTGCGCAGCCAGTGCGGTTTGCCGCAGCAGGGTGCGAGTCGTGATTCCTTGGCGATTGAACATCCGTAAACTCCTTTTCAGGCTTTTTTTAAACACTCTCGATTACTAAGACGAACGAGCTCGGCAAAACCTCAGTTATCAGCGGAAAAAAATATGCGGCTCAACGTGTACAGGCTCGCTGCAGCGTTGTGCGCTTGAGGTTAGATGAACAATCGTCGGTCGCGAGAGGAGATTGTTCCGACGGTGGGCGCAGTCGAAGTCGCTGCGCATCGGCAAGACTGCGAGTGCGATCAGCCTTTCGGTGTGTCGGAGGTGCGGCGATTGAGCACCGGATTGCCGTTCTGATTCTGCGTCACGTAAACCGGCAGCACCTTGGGCAGAGAAGTCAGCAGGCTCGACAGGTCATGGGTGTTGTAACTGCCGCCCAGACGCATGGCACCGGTTGCGCTGTCCGCCAGCAGGATAGGTGTTTGCAGGTAGCGATTGATCAGCGGCAGTGCCTGGCTGAGCGGCAGATCATTGAAGATCAGCTTGCCATTGCGCCACGCCAGGCTGGTATCGCGTGCTTCGGTCTGACTGATCAGTGGAGCATCGTCGCCCGCCTTGTAGCTGGCCTGCATGCCGGGGGCGAGAGGGTGGTTCGAGGAAGGATGTGCACGATCACTGGTGACCTGAACCGACCCCTCGACCAGCGTCACGCGTACCTGATCCTGGTACATCCATACATTGAAACGTGTGCCGGTGACCGTGATGCTGCCTGAGCCGGCGTCGACAACAAAGGGGTGGGTGTTGTCGTGGCTGACCTCAAAGAACGCCTCGCCCTTTTTCAGCGTGACGCTGCGTCGATCCCGGTAATTGGCATAGGTCAACTCGGTACCCAGGTTCAGCTCGGCGCGGCTGCCGTCTTCCAGCATGACCAGGCGTGTGGTGGTATCGGCGTTGTAAGTCTCGTAGGTATCAGGCAGCCAGCCCTGGTGCCAGCCGACGTACCCGGCAATCGGTAGCGCCAGGGCAACGACCGCTGCGGCTGCGGCCAGTTTTGCCCAGCGGCGACCGCGACGAGGCCGAACCTGACCGGGCCGGTCAGCCTGGGCTTGGCGCACAGGTGCCGGGTTAAGCGGTTCGATTTGCCCGGTGATATCCCAGACTTCCAGCATGGCGTTGTATTCGACCGCATGCAGGGGGTGGGCCTTCAGCCATTGCTCGAATGCTTTTCGTTCGGCAGCGGTACAGTCTTCTGCATGCAGGCGCATGCACCAATGCGCAGCGGCATCGGTGATCGCGTCGTGTTCTGCGTTGCTGAAAAGAGGGTCGCTCATGGGCGCTCCGGCCTATACCTTCGGCGCATTCTACCCTTTGATTTCAGGGAGAGAGAACATTTGCCGGCTATTGCCTATCAAGGTGCTGCGTATTTTCTGGTGAATGCAAGCTGCTCTCATTGAAAACTATCCGTCGCAGTCTGCCCGCCGCAATGAAGTCAGTGCCCGGGGAGTGTCTTTGCAGAGTCCTCGGCGCTACTCTCGGAACCTGTCTTCGCCTTGTCGTTCTCGCTAGCGTTCTCGATCTACCGCCATGAACAGGAGTTTCAGATGCGCGCCAACCCTGCCGATCAGTCGACCCGGACCGTTTCCTTTGAGCAACTGACAGATCTGTTGCGCCGGATCTTCCTTGCCCACGGCACCTGCACGGAGGTTGCCGACGTGCTGGCCGAGAACTGCGCCAGCGCCCAGCGCGACGGCTCGCATAGCCATGGCATCTTTCGCATTCCCGGCTATCTCTCATCGCTGGCCAGCGGGTGGGTGAACGGCAAGGCTGTGCCGGTGGTCGAGGATGTCGGCGCTGCGTTTGTCCGGGTCGACGCCGGGGGCGGCTTTGCCCAGCCTGCACTGGCGGCGGCCAGAGCCTTGTTGATCGACAAGGCACGCAGTGCCGGAATTGCGGTTCTGGCCATCCGCAACTCTCATCACTTCGCTGCGTTATGGCCGGATGTCGAGCCTTTCGCCGAACAGGGGCTGGTTGCCCTGAGCATGGTCAACAGCATGACCTGCGTTGTGCCGCATGGTGCGCGTCAGCCTCTGTTCGGCACCAACCCGATTGCTTTCGCCGCGCCCCGTGCAGGCGGCGAGCCTATTGTTTTCGACCTGGCGACCAGCGCCATCGCCCACGGTGATGTACAGATCGCCGCACGTGAAGGTCGGCTGTTACCAGCGGGCATGGGTGTCGATCGCGACGGCCAGCCCACTGAAGAGCCGCGCGCCATTCTCGAGGGTGGTGCGTTGTTGCCGTTCGGCGGGCACAAGGGTTCGGCATTGTCGATGATGGTCGAGCTGCTGGCCGCAGGGCTGACAGGGGGCAATTTCTCGTTCGAATTCGACTGGTCGAAGCATCCCGGTGCGCAGACGCCCTGGACCGGCCAGTTGCTGATCGTCATCGATCCTGACAAGGGCAGCGGTCAGTCGTTTGCACAGCGCAGTGAGGAACTGGTGCGGCAACTGCATGGGTCCGGGCAGGAGCGTCTGCCGGGGGATCGACGCTACAGCGAGCGCGCTCGATCAATGGCGCACGGTATCAGCATCGCCCAGGCTGATCTGGATCGCCTGCAGACCCTGGCGGGGCATTGAGCCATTTACACATTCACCGACCATTCGTCGCGACCGGTCTTGTATCGGCGCGCAGTTCAAAATACTGTATGCATGAACAGTAAAGAACGAATGAGGTCTGTCATGTCCCTTAAGTCAGCGCAAAGCCCGGTTGCTCAACAACATCGCATGCTCTCTGCAGCCAACGAAATGCAGCGTGAGGATTTTCTCCAGTTGGCGGCCGCACTGCGCCAGTTCAATGCCTACGAGCCAGAGGTGTCGATAGTCATCGCGGCTGCCCGCGCGGGCGGCGAATACCGCCAGGCTGGCTCGATGGAATAAGGTGGCTGATCACAGCCACGGCACGTCTCGGGTTGATTGTGAGTATACGCAGCGTATATGCTTCATATATTCAACTTGAGGTGAATCATGGGTCTGGTAAAAATTTCCGAAAACATGCACGCCAATCTGCGCTCTGCCAGCGTTGCGCTCAGCCGCTCGATCAATGCGCAGGCCGAGCACTGGATGCGTGTCGGTATGCTCGCTGAACTGCACCCGACGCTGGATTACAGCGAGATCTGCCAGATGCTGATCCGTCTCGAAAATGCCGGTGAGACCGTGCTGACCGCTTCGAACTTCAACGTCTCGGAGCTTTCAGCTTCCAGCCTTTCCAAGGCGGTCTCATGAGCAGCGCTATCGGTCTCAAGACCGAACAGGACCTCGTGCAACTGCGCATAGCCGGCAGACTGGCTGCCGATGTACTTGCGATGATCACGCCTTACGTCAAGGCGGGCGTCAGCACCGAAGCGCTTGACGACATCTGCAACGAATACATCGTCAAAGAGCTGAAAGTGATTCCTGCGAATGTGGGCTATCACGGTTTTACCAAGACCACCTGTATCTCTCCGAACGCCGTGGTGTGCCATGGCATACCTTCTGCCACCGATATCCTCAAGGAAGGCGATATCGTCAATATCGATGTCGCGGTCATCAAGGACGGCTGGTATGGCGATACCAGCCGTATGTACCTGGTGGGTGAGGTCAGCCCCCTGGCCAGGCGTCTGGTCGAGACGACCTATGAGGCAACTCGCGCCGGTATTCATGCTGTGCGTCCGGGTGCAACCTTGGGTGATATCGGTTACGCCATCCAGAGCGTCGCTCACCGCGAAGGTTTCAGCGTAGTGCGTGAATATTGCGGACACGGCATTGGGCGCAAGTACCATGAAGAGCCGCAGGTTTTGCACTACGGTGCGCAGGGCAAAGGCCTCAGGCTCAAGCCGGGCATGGTGTTCACCATTGAACCGATGATCAATGCGGGCAGGGCGGGCACCCGGACGCTGCCGGATGGCTGGACGGTTCTGACCAGCGACCTTTCACTGTCTGCGCAGTGGGAGCATATGGTTGCCGTCACCTCGACCGGTTTCGAGCTGCTGACGCCGTGGCCTGATGGCACAGGCGCTTACCCTGCCATTTGATCCGCAAGTGTCTGGCAATGCATAGGAACAACGGCCTTCTCGAAGGCCATTGTTGTGTTGAACAGGACGATGTTTCAGGCTTGCAGCGAAGCCCTTCTCCAATGCACCTGCGTCACGCCAAAACGCTTTGCCTGCAAGGTTGCGACGCCTATCGGGCCTGCGGATATATTGCCGCTCACGGTCCCGACACCTGCATGCAGGGTCGCACAGTGCAAGGCGTCGCTCTGGCACAGTTGCGTTGCCTGATGCAGAAAGCAGTGAGGTTGGCCATTGAATTGATAGTGAATTTCAAATTCCGTTTGATGATTCATCTTCCCTGCCTGCTAACGTGATAATCAGCCTGACTGTTTTGGGCATATACACGAAAGGGGGCCTCCCGATCACGCCTTTGATTCCAGAGAGTAGACCGAAAATCGTAGCGTTCATGGATTGAGTTAAGAGATGTCCGATAAGTGGTTTTGGATTCACTCAAGCGCGTTAATCAATGGCCGAGCACTCATCCGTTTGAGGGCTCGGCCTTTGATCAAGCTTCGTTATTTACACGACTTCAGGTCTACCGGGCCTACAAAATCATTACCACGTCCCATGACACAGGCGACCTGCTGGTTACGCTGGCGCTCCCATGCCTCGGGCGGATAGGTTTTATCCCAGGCCTTATAGAGCTGCTGGTCCTGGCGCGAGAGGCGCAGATTGTACTGTTTGCTCATGTAGAAGTAGGTGCGCGCGATCATGCCGCGTATCGAGGGGCGAGGCATGACCTTTTTGGCCTTGAAATCCACCTGTGTCAGGCATGAACCGTACTGGCCCTTTTGCTCGGGTATCCAGCCAAAACTGAAGTTGCTGCGGTCACCGTTGACCTCGCCGATGCTCGGTACCAGATTGTGCAGGTCTGCCTCGGCGCGTTTGTAAATCGGGTCAGTTCGTGTGCAGTTCTTGCGCCCGCCGTTCTGCCAGCATTGGCGCAAATGACCGATCTGCCAGGCAGGCACAATGTGCTCCCATTCGATACGACTGGCCCGTTTGGCGCTCTTGCGCGGGACATAGCCGCAGCCCGCGAGGTCGACCCGATTGCCGGTGTATTTGCAGCCGCAGTAAAACTCGGTCGACTGCGGTGCATACAAGCCCCAGGCAACTTTCTTGGCTTCGCTGAAGGTGCGCGGGGCTTGTGCCTGGGCGGCGAATGAGGCGGTGATGAGCAGGGTGGTGCAAAGCAGTGTGGGAAATCGAAACGTCATGCCGTCAGTCTTCCTTCGGCAACGTCCAGAATATTTGCACGCCACCGTCGTCGCGCCAGGCGAGGGTGACATTGTCGTTCTCGGCTATTTCTTCAAGGAGTTGCGCCCAGTCGTCCTCTGCCTCGTCTGGCTGACGAAAGAGCAGGGCAGCCCTGGATTTCTGTGCGGTGGGCGAGTTGATGATCTTCTGTACCCGCATGCCCATGCGCTCGTAAGGGCCGGGAATGGAAGGGGTCGCTGCGCTTTGTTTTGCCACGGAAAAAGGTCCCTGAATATTGCTGTACGGGCATACAGTATTTCAGTGTCGGATCTTTCGCAACATCTATGTAAGATAAAGCGCTCGAAGTGGCACACTATTGCCTTGAAAAAACACCCTGACGTTTCCGGAGTCACGCATGAATATCAAGTCACTGGCATTTCCGTTACTGGCCTCGGCAGTTGTGCTGCTGGCAGGCTGTTCCACGCCCTCGGTCGTCACGCTGCAAAACGGTACTCAGTACGTGACCAAAGACATGCCCAAGACCAAGACTCGCGACGGTTTCTACGAGTTCGAGGATATCTCCGGCAAGACCGTCCGGATCAAGGCTGATGATGTAGCGACGGTCAAACCTGAAGAGTGAGACCCGACTGATCGTGACGCCCGTTCCCCGCGCTAGCGGGGGCGGGCAGCTCGGTAAGATTTAATTTCAGGTGGATTGACAAAGGTTGCAGCTTTTTCCATAGTTCGCTCCTCGCAAACGTTTGCGCGTCGATGCCCGGCATCGATTCTGCGCCGTTCGCCCGAACAATAATCACAAGATCGGAGATGAACTCATGAAGCTGCCATTCGCTGGACGCCTTCTCGCTGTCGCCATGTTTGCTGCCGTCACGGCAGTCATGCCCCTCTCTACCGTCTATGCCCAGACGCCTGAAAAACCCAAGGTCGCACTGGTCATGAAATCGCTGGCCAACGAGTTCTTCCTGACCATGGAAGACGGTGCCAAGGCCTACCAGAAAGAACATGCCACCGAATTCGACCTGATCTCCAACGGGATCAAGGATGAGTCCGACACGTCCGCGCAAATCCGCATTGTCGAACAGATGATCGCCTCCAACGTGAATGCGCTGGTGATCGCACCAGCCGACTCCAAGGCGCTGGTACCGGTGCTCAAGAAAGCCACCGATGCCGGAATCAAGGTCGTCAACATTGACAACCAACTCGATGTCGACGTGCTCAAAAGCAAGAACCTGCAAATCCCGTTCGTAGGGCCTGACAACCGCAAGGGTGCCAAGCTGGTGGGCGACTATCTGGCCAAGAAACTGACCGCTGGCGACGAGGTGGGCATCATTGAAGGTGTGTCGACCACCAATAATGCTCAGCAACGCACCGCCGGTTTCAAGGACGCCATGGACGAAGCGAAAATGAAAGTGGTGTCCACGCAGTCCGGTAACTGGGAAATCGACAAGGGCAATGCTGTGGCCTCGGCGATGCTCAACGAATACCCGAACCTGAAAGCCTTGCTGGCCGGTAATGACAGCATGGCGCTGGGCGCCGTCTCTGCAGTGCGTGCGGCAGGCAAGGCTGGCAAGGTCATGGTCGTGGGCTACGACAACATCAATGCGATCAAGCCGATGCTCAAGGATGGCCGGGTTCTGGCCACGGCCGATCAGTACGCAGCCAGGCAGGCGGTCTTCGGCATCGAAGCTGCCCTCAAGCTCGTCAAAGGCGAGAAGGTCGACACTAACGACAAGGGCGTGATCGAAACGCCGGTGCAACTCGTTACTCAACCTTGATCCACGCCGTGTAAAGGTGCCCGTCCGCAGAGGACGGGCGCTGGGAGAAATGTATGTCAGCGTCTGCTCAGACAGCTGTTCTTTCGGTCAGTGGCATCGGCAAAACCTACGCACAGCCCGTACTTGGTGACGTCGACCTGACGTTGATGCGTGGCGAAGTGCTCGCCCTGACCGGGGAAAACGGTGCCGGTAAAAGCACCTTGTCGAAAATCATCGGCGGGCTGGTAACCCCTACCACCGGAAACATGGAGTTCCAGGGCCAGCCTTATCAGCCTGCAAGTCGTACCCAGGCCGAAAAACTCGGCATTCGCATGGTCATGCAGGAGCTCAACCTGCTGCCGACCCTGACCGTGGCCGAAAATCTGTTTCTTCATGACCTGCCCCGCAGAGCCGGCTGGATCGACCGCAAGCGCTTGCGCGAAAACGCGATCGAGGCCATGGCCCAAGTGGGGCTGGACGCCATTGATCCCGACACGCTGGTCGGCGAATTGGGGATCGGCCACCAACAGATGGTCGAGATCGCCCGCAACCTGATCGGCGACTGTCACGTGCTGATTCTCGACGAACCCACTGCCATGCTCACCTCGCGCGAAGTGGAAATGCTCTTCGAGCAGATCACACGGCTGCAGGCACGTGGCGTCTCGATCATCTACATCTCCCATCGGCTTGAAGAGCTGGCCAGGGTGTCCCAGCGCATCGCTGTGCTGCGCGACGGCAAGCTGGTGTGTGTCGAGCCGATTGCCCGATACAACAGTGAGCAACTGGTGACCCTGATGGTCGGCCGTGAGCTCGGCGAGCATATCGACATGGGCGCCCGGCAGATTGGCGAGGTGGCGCTGTCGGTCAAGGGGCTCAATCGCGCCGGCAAGGTTCAGGATGTGTCCTTCGACGTGCGTCGAGGTGAAATCTTCGGTATTTCCGGGCTGATCGGTGCCGGGCGTACCGAGTTGTTACGTCTGATCTACGGTGCAGACGTTGCCGACAGCGGTGACATCGAAGTCGGAAAGCCGCTGCGGAAAGTCAGCATTCGCTCGCCAGCCGACGCGGTAGAGCAGGGTATCGCGCTGATCACGGAAGACCGAAAGAGCGAAGGCCTGCTGATGTCGCAATCGATCAGCGCCAACATTGCGCTGGGCAACATGCATTCGATTTCCAGTGCGGGCATGGTCAACAGCGACGACGAGCTGAAGCTGGCGCAGCGCCAGGTAGCGGCCATGCGCATTCGCAGCTCCAGTCCGGGCCAATTGGTCTCCGAGCTGTCGGGTGGCAATCAGCAGAAGGTGGTGATCGGTCGCTGGCTGGAACGTGACTGCACGGTGATGCTGTTCGACGAGCCAACACGGGGCATCGACATCGGTGCCAAGTTCGATATCTACGCGCTGCTGGCCGAATTGACCCGTCAGGGCAGGGCGCTGGTGGTGGTTTCCAGTGATCTGCGCGAGCTGATGCTGATCTGTGATCGTATCGGCGTGCTGTCTGCCGGTCGCCTGATCGACACGTTCGAACGCGACAGCTGGACCCAGGACCAATTGCTGGCCGCTGCCTTCGCCGGTTATCAGAAACGTGACGCGCTGCTCAATGATGCGGCGCCCAGGAACGACTCATGAAAAATACTCCTTCTCCGACGTTGACTGTGCCAGTCCGTCGCGGCGGCAACTACTTTGGTCTGGGTACCTACATCGGGTTGGCCGGTGCGTTGCTGGTGATGATTGTGCTGTTCTCGCTGCTCAGCGATCACTTCCTGTCCTACCAGACCTTCAGCATGCTCGCCAACCAGATCCCGGACCTGATGGTGCTGTCGGTCGGCATGACGCTGATCCTCATCATCGGCGGCATCGACCTGTCGGTCGGCTCGGTGCTTGCCCTGGCCGCTTCGGCGGTCAGTGTGGCAATCCTCGGCTGGGGCTGGAGCGTGTTTCCGGCGGCGCTGCTGGGCATTGCCTGTGCGACGCTGGCGGGTACGGTCACCGGTTCGATCACGGTCGCCTGGCGCATCCCGTCGTTCATCGTGTCTCTGGGCGTGCTGGAAATGGCCCGTGGCGCGGCCTACCAGATGACCAATTCGCGTACCGCCTACATCGGTGATTCGTTCGCCTGGCTGTCCGATCCGATTGCCTTCGGCATTGCGCCGTCCTTCATCATCGCGTTGCTGATCATCTTCGTCGCTCAGGCAGTACTGACCCGGACCGTTTTCGGTCGCTACCTGATCGGCATCGGCACCAACGAAGAGGCCGTGCGTCTGGCGGGTATCAATCCCAAGCCTTACAAGATTCTGGTGTTCTCGCTGATGGGGCTGCTGGCCGGTGTCGCGGCATTGTTCCAGATATCCAGGCTGGAAGCCGCCGATCCGAATGCCGGCGCCGGGCTTGAACTGCAGGTCATTGCAGCCGTGGTAATCGGCGGCACTAGCCTGATGGGCGGACGCGGTTCGATCATCAGCACCTTTTTCGGTGTGCTGATCATTTCCGTGCTGGCCGCAGGCCTGGCGCAGATCGGTGCGACCGAGCCGACCAAGCGGATCATCACCGGTGCGGTGATTGTGATCGCTGTGGTACTGGACACCTATCGCAGCCATCGGGCTCGGCGCCAGGGCTGATATGGCAACCATCAAGGATGTCGCGGCCCTGGCGGGGATCTCGTACACCACGGTTTCCCACGTGTTGAACAAGACCCGGCCGGTGAGCGAGCCGGTCAGGCTCAAGGTCGAAGCCGCCATTGCACAGCTCGATTATGTGCCCAGTGCAGTGGCACGTTCGCTGAAGGCCAAGACCACCTCGACCATCGGCCTGTTGATTCCCAACGGCATGAACCCGTATTTCGCCGAATTGGCGCGGGGCATCGAGGATTACTGCGAGCGCAACGGTTTTTGCGTGATCCTTTGCAACTCCGATGATAATCCGGAGAAACAGCGTGGCTATCTGCGCGTGCTGCTGGAAAAGCGTGTCGACGGTCTGATTGTTTCTTCGGTGGGCGGCGATGCCGGTATTGCAGGTGGCCTTGCCGAGGTTCGTACGCCGTTGGTGATCGTTGACCGGGAACTGGACGGTATCGATGCCGACATGATCCGTATCGATCATGAGCAGGGCGCTTATCTGGCGACTCGGCACTTGCTGGACCTCGGGCATCGCGCCATTGCCTGCATCGGCGGGCCATTACACAGCACTGTGGCCGAGATGCGTCTGGCGGGGTACCGGCGCGCCCTGCAGCAGGCGTCCGTTCAGGCCCGGGCCGAATGGTCGGCGCACAGTGAGTTCACCAGCTCTGCCGGTCATGAGGCAGCGTGTCAGCTTCTGGCAGCGCATCCGCCAACGGCGATTTTTGCCGGCAACGACGTCATTGCCATCGGCGTATTGCGCGCCGCCGCCGAGCGCTTGATTCGCGTGCCTCAGGACCTGTCGGTGATCGGTTTCGATGATATCCAGATGAGTCGCTATGTTTATCCGGCGCTGACCACCGTGGGGCAGTCGATCATGCAACTGGGCGAAACCGCCGCAGAAATGCTGCTGAGCAGAATCGCCACACCCCATGGGCTTCCTGCCGAAAAAAGACTCGTGACGCCCAGCGTCGTGGTGCGCGAGTCCACGGCAGCGCCCACTACTTTGTCCAACGAATGACGCGCACGCGCAGCAACGGATTAATGAGCCATGCAAGCAAAAATAGTGATAGTGGGCAGTCTGAACATGGATCTGGTCATCCGCGCCCAGCGTCTGCCGCGTCCCGGCGAGACCTTGAGCGGGGAAACATTTGATACGGTGCCGGGCGGCAAGGGGGCGAATCAGGCGGTTGCTGCGGCACGTCTGGGTGCCAGCGTAGCGATGATCGGTTGTGTCGGGGCTGATGCCTACGGTGAGCAACTGCGTGCGGCGCTGCTGGCCGAGCATATCGATTGCCAGGCGGTGACCGTCGTTGAGGGTGTGTCCACCGGGATCGCCTCGATCGTGGTCGACGCCAACAGCCAGAACGCTATTGTCATCGTGGCCGGTGGCAATGGTCGGCTCAGTCCGGCATTGATCGAGCGCTTCGATGCGCTGCTGGCGGATTCGCAAATCGTCATCTGCCAGCTCGAAGTGCCGACCGAGACCGTTTTTCATACCCTGGCCCGCGCACGTGCGCTGGGCAAGACCGTCATTCTCAATCCTGCGCCGGCCAGCGAGCCGCTGCCGGCAAGCTGGTATGCCCTGATCGACTACCTGATCCCCAACGAAAGCGAAGCGCAGACCCTGACCGGTGTCAGCGTTGACTCACCGGCGGCCGCTGAAAACGCGGCTTCGGCAATGCTGGCGGCCGGCGCGCGCAACGTGATCATTACCCTTGGCGAACGCGGAACCCTGTTCGCCAATGCGTCTGGCGTTGAGCATATTCCCGCACGTCGTGTGCAGGCCGTGGACACCACCGCTGCAGGTGATACCTTTGTCGGCGGTTTTGCGGCGGCATTGTCCGCAGGCCATGGCGAATTGCAGGCAATTCGTTTCGGTCAGGCTGCGGCGGCCATCTCCGTCACCCGAGCGGGTGCCCAGCCGTCCATCCCGACGTTCGAGGAAGTACAGGAATTCAATTCGCTATGAAAAAGACCCCGCTACTCAATATTGCCCTGTCCCGCGTGATTGCATCGCTGGGTCACGGTGACATCCTGATGATCGTCGACGCCGGCATGCCAGTACCGGCGGGCGTCGAATTGATCGACCTCGCGCTGACCCGCGGTGTGCCGGATTTCATCAGTGTGCTGGATGTCGTGCTGAGTGAAATGCAGGTTGAAAGCCACGTATTGGCCAACGAGATGGCCGAGATCAAGCCGCCTGCGTTGCAGGTGATCGAAAGCCTGAATCTGGACGACCAATTGGGGCAACAACGCTGGATAAGCCATGAAGACCTCAAGGTCTTGAGTCGCAAGGCCAAGGCAATCATCCGTACCGGAGAATGTCAGCCGTACAGTAATGTGGCGCTGGTGTCCGGAGTCGTCTTCTAGGCTATGTGCAAAAAGTGGCTGCGCTCGGTGATGCTGCGTTAAAAACAGGCTCGGAATGCTCATTTACAACACGTAGACTCCGCTTCCTCGCCTGTTTTTGCCTTGCCTGACCTTCGCTCGCCGACTTTTCGCAAAAAGCCTAGTTATTCAAGAAAGGGAGTTTCATATGACATTGATACAGTTTTCCAGACAGTTCATTCGTGGAGCGTTGCTCTTGTCCATCCTCGGTACTGCCGCTGTCCAGGCGGCTGAAAAGCGCGATCTGATCATCGATACCGATCCAGGTGCGGATGATGTCGTCGCGCTATTGTTGGCGCTGGCGTCACCTGAAGAGCTGAACGTGATGGCTATCACCACGGTGGCTGGTAATGTGCGCCTCGACAAGACCTCGCGTAACGCCAGGCTGGCGCGGGAATGGGCCGGGCGCGAAGAGGTGCCTGTGTATGCCGGTGCGCCCAAGCCGTTGGTGCGTACACCAATCTATGCCGAGAACGTTCACGGTCAGGAAGGCCTGCCGGGTGTACCCGTGCATGAGCCCGCCAAGGGGCTGGCCGAAGGCAATGCCGTCGATTACCTGATTCGCACCCTGAGCAAGGCCAAGCCGCACAGCATCACCATCGCCATGCTCGGCCCGCAGACCAACCTGGCGCTGGCGCTGGTGCAGGCTCCGGAAATCACCCAGGGCATCAAGGAAGTGGTGGTCATGGGTGGCGCGCATTTCAACGGCGGTAATATCACTCCGGTTGCCGAATTCAACTTGTTCGCCGACCCGCACGCCGCGCAGATCGTTCTGGCCAGCGGTGTGAAGCTGACGTACGTGCCGCTGGACGTGACCCACAAGATTCTCACCAGTGAACAGCGCCTCAAGCAGATCGCCGCACTGGGCAATAATGCGGGCAAGCTGGTGGACGGCATTCTCAATGAATACGTCAAGCTGGATATGGAGCATTACGGTTTGCCCGGCGGACCGGTACACGATGCCAGCGTGATTGCCTGGCTGCTCAAGCCTGAGTTGTTTTCCGGACGGCAGATCAACGTCGCAGTGGACACCCGTGAGGGTATCGGTTTCGGTCAGACAGTGGCCGACTGGTACGGCACACTCAAGCAGCCGCAGAACGTATTCTGGGTCGAGAACGGCGACGCTCAGGGGTTCTTCGATCTGCTGACCGAGCGTCTGGCGCGCCTCAAATAATCACGCATTCTGAAGCCGCGTATCAGGCGGGCAATCCTGCCGTGGCGTAGCGGCTCAGCACCTGGCTGATGAAGGCACGGGCACCCTCGGTGCCCAGTTCCTTGATCAGCAGGTCAACTGCGATGATCATCAGTTCTTCCGGATTCCCGGGGCTGTGCGAGCAGTGGCCCTGAGGCCATCTGGCCTTGATGTCTGCGTCTAGGGTTATGGCTGTCATGTCTGTCTGATCTCCAGTGAAGGGTCACGCACACGCTGCTCGCTTCCCGGCGCTTGTGTCTCTGGCAGTAAACCATCCCGTGCGCATTTTGACACTCCTACTTACATATGATCCTGATAGCCCGCTTCAATGCGCATCGGCGATAAACGTTTTGTGACGATTTCTTCGCGCGCCCTGTGTCATGCCAAGGCAGACTCCCGGTCCAGGCAGATCAACAGGTTACACAAGGCATGTCGGCCGGACCGTGCAACCAACGCGCCTTAGCGCGGTCGGACAGGTCTGGAAATGTTCATTGGCAGAGGAGGGTGTATGCCCCGGAAATTCGCAACATTGGGTTTTGTGGTCGTGGCTTCATTGGTGGCAGGCTGCAGCAGTACGGCTTCGGATAGCAGTGCCAGTGCTGAGGCGCCCGTCAAGGCCGACGCGCCCGCCAGCAACGCGATACCTGGCCGTTGTGATGCAGGGCTTGCCCAGTTCGCTGTCGGCAAGCAGGCTTCCATAGACCTCCTTTCTCAAGTCCGCACCCGTTCCGGTTCGCAGGATGCGCGCATTCTCGGTCCTGACGACATGGTCACGCTGGAATACCGGTCCGAGCGGGTAAACGTCAACACCGATGCGTCGGGGAAGGTGACCCGTATCAATTGCGGTTGAGCCGATACTTTCTTCCGCGCATAAAAAAACCCCGTCAGTGACGGGGTTTTTTTGTGTCAGGTGAATCAGGCCACCTGAACTTCTTCTGCTTGCATGCCTTTCTGGCCTTTAGCAGCAACAAAAGTAACGGTCTGGCCTTCTTTCAGGCTTTTGAAACCGTCGCTCTGGATTGCTTTGAAGTGTACGAACAGGTCGTCACCGCCACCTTGTGGAGTGATAAAGCCGAAGCCTTTTTCATCGTTGAACCATTTTACGGTGCCGGTTTGGCGATTAGACATGGTGTATCTCCAGAAACATAATTTTCAGTAACGTGCTGCTCAGGCCAACTGGGCACACCGGGCTATCATAGTCGAAATGGGCAAAAAAACAGCTATTAAGGTGGGCGCTTTGCGTAAAGGTCCCGTATATGCAGTTCTCCATACTCCGCAAAGCGCCCTCCGGCGTGTCAGACGCGGTACTGAACGGGCTGTGGCAATAGCGCTTAACGCCATGATTTCAATGGCTTTCAGAAGGGGCTGGGCCAACTGCTATCAGCGCCCGGTGTGCGCGTTTTACCCCGGCTGAAAAAAATGATTATTTTGTCGCCGTGCAGTTCTCTGCGACCAGTTTTTGCAGTTTTGCCGTCAATGCAGCCGGTGGCGCTGTCTTGGTGTCCTTGAGTGAGGCTATTTCCTTGTCGGTGAAATGACTGTCCACCTGTTTTGCACCGCATTCGCAGTGAGTCGTTGCGGTCTTGTCATCCAGCCCCTGTTTCTTGGCCGCAGCCACGCATTCCTGAGTGAAGGTAGCGCGTGTCGTT
Organism: Pseudomonas sp. MWU16-30316; assembly: GCF_020515645.1. Classification (NCBI taxonomy): domain Bacteria; kingdom Pseudomonadati; phylum Pseudomonadota; class Gammaproteobacteria; order Pseudomonadales; family Pseudomonadaceae; genus Pseudomonas; species Pseudomonas sp. MWU16-30316. The sequence continues at coordinate 258,689 of NZ_JAIZAZ010000003.1, forward strand.
CCGTCCATTGCGGCGTGAGCACCCAGAGGGATAAGGGCGGCGCTGCAGAGGAGGAGGCTGGTCAGGCGTGAAAACTTCATGGTGTTCTCCTTGATTGCTGGAAAAAACGTTCGGGGTCTCGATGGTTTCTGACGCCCATGAAGCCTGCCAGTTCAGGTGGTGTGCCAATTCCATTTCATTTGCGTGGATGTGCATCCCGGCCGGTCTGGCTGTGTTAGGATGCGCGTCCTGTTATTTTCAAGCGCCCCATGGCCAATGGCTTTCGGTGCCGCGCAGGCAGGTTTTTCGTACATTCCAGTCATCTGGTCCGGTTCAAGGTTGGCCCCAAGGCTCCTGCCACTGTGAGGCAGGCATACCACCGGATCACGTACTGGCTCATCCCAACCCACGTGACCTTTGGTAGGGGTCACCACTAGGAGAGGAGGCGCCATGCCAACTATTACTCTTCCCGACGGCAGTCAACGTTCATTCGATCATGCGGTTTCCGTAGCCGATGTTGCGCTTTCAATCGGTGCCGGTCTGGCCAAGGCCACCGTCGCCGGCAAGGTCGACGGCAAGCTCGTCGACGCCTGCGACCTGATCGAAAACGATGCCAGCCTGCAGATCATCACCCCCAAGGATCAGGAAGGACTGGAAATCATCCGTCACTCCTGCGCGCACCTGGTAGGGCACGCGGTCAAGCAGTTGTATCCGACTGCAAAAATGGTCATCGGCCCGGTGATCGACGACGGCTTCTATTACGATATCGCCTACGAGCGCCCGTTCACGCCTGACGATATGGCGGCGATCGAGCAGCGCATGCAGCAGTTGATCGAAAAAGATTACGACGTCATCAAGAAAGTCACCCCGCGCGCTGAAGTGATCGAGGTGTTCACCGCCCGTCACGAAGATTACAAGCTGCGTCTGGTCGAAGACATGCCGAACGAGCAGGCCATGGGCCTGTATTACCACGAAGAATACGTCGACATGTGCCGCGGTCCGCACGTGCCGAACACGCGTTTCCTGAAGTCATTCAAGCTGACCAAGCTGTCTGGCGCCTACTGGCGTGGCGATGCCAAAAACGAGCAGCTGCAGCGTGTCTACGGCACTGCCTGGGCTGACAAGAAGCAGCTGGCGGCCTACATTCTGCGCATCGAAGAAGCCGAAAAACGCGACCATCGCAAGATCGGCAAGCGTCTTGGCCTGTTCCATACCCAGGAAGAAGCGCCGGGCATGGTCTTCTGGCACCCACAGGGCTGGACCCTGTATCAGGTGCTCGAGCAGTACATGCGCAAAGTGCAGCGTGAAAACGGCTACCTCGAGATCAAGACCCCGCAAGTGGTCGATCGCTCGCTCTGGGAAAAATCCGGGCATTGGGCCAACTACGCCGACAACATGTTCACCACCGAGTCCGAAAGCCGCGACTACGCGATCAAGCCGATGAACTGCCCTTGCCACGTGCAGGTGTTCAATCAGGGCCTGAAGAGCTACCGCGAGCTGCCGATGCGTCTGGCCGAGTTCGGTGCCTGTCACCGTAACGAGCCGTCGGGTGCCCTGCACGGCATCATGCGCGTGCGTGGCTTCACTCAGGACGATGCACACATCTTCTGTACCGAAGACCAGATGCAGGCTGAGTCCGCCGCGTTCATCAAGCTCACGCTGGATGTCTATGCCGATTTCGGCTTCAAGGATATCGAACTCAAATTGTCCACTCGCCCTGAAAAGCGTGTAGGCTCCGACGAGCTTTGGGACCGTGCCGAATCGGCGCTGGCTTCCGCACTCGACAGCGCAGGTCTGCCTTATGACCTGCAGCCTGGCGAGGGCGCGTTCTACGGTCCTAAAATCGAGTTCTCCCTCAAGGATTGTCTCGGTCGGGTATGGCAGTGCGGCACCTTGCAGCTGGACTTCAATCTGCCGATCCGCTTGAGTGCCGAGTACGTGTCGGAAGACAACAGCCGTAAGAATCCGGTCATGCTGCACCGCGCAATTCTCGGGTCTTTCGAGCGTTTCATCGGAATTCTGATCGAGCATTACGAAGGCGCGTTTCCGGCCTGGCTGGCACCCACCCAGGCAGTGATCATGAATATCACTGACAAACAGGCCGATTTTGCCCTCGAAGTGGAAAAAACTCTGGCTGAAAGCGGGTTTCGTGCCAAGTCTGACTTGAGAAATGAAAAGATCGGCTTTAAAATCCGTGAGCATACTTTGCTCAAGGTTCCTTATCTCCTCGTGATTGGAGATCGGGAGGTTGAAATGCAAACTGTCGCTGTGCGTACACGTGAAGGCGCTGACCTTGGCTCGATGCCGGTCGCCCAATTCGCTGAATTCCTCGCACAAGCGGTTTCCCGGCGTGGTCGCCAAGATACGGAGTAATTATTATTAAGCGTGAAATGAGACAAGATAAACGAGCTGCACCCAAGGCCCCGATCAATGAAAATATCTCGGCCCGCGAGGTTCGTTTAATTGGCGCTGACGGCGAGCAGATTGGCATCGTCTCGATTGATGAAGCGCTTCGTATTGCCGAAGAGGCGAAGCTGGATCTGGTAGAGATTTCTGCCGACGCAGTCCCTCCGGTCTGCCGTGTGATGGATTACGGCAAATCGATCTTCGAGAAGAAGAAGCAGGTTGCTGCAGCGAAGAAGAACCAGAAGCAGATCCAGGTTAAAGAAATCAAGTTTCGTCCAGGGACGGAGGAAGGGGATTACCAGGTAAAACTACGCAACCTGGTACGTTTCCTGAGTGACGGGGACAGGGCCAAGGTATCGTTGAGATTCCGCGGTCGTGAGATGGCCCACCAGGAGCTGGGTATGGAATTGTTGAAGCGGGTTGAAGGTGACCTGCTCGAATACGGTTCCGTCGAACAGCATCCTAAGATGGAAGGACGCCAGCTGATCATGGTCATCGCCCCGAAAAAGAAGAAATAACCACCAGGGCACGGCAGGCCTTGCGGTTATATTTATCAACTGAATGCGGAGTATCCGAACATGCCAAAGATGAAGACTAAAAGTGGTGCAGCTAAGCGGTTTTTGAAAACCGCCAACGGCATCAAGCACAAGCACGCTTTCAAGAGCCACATCCTGACCAAAATGTCGACAAAGCGTAAGCGTCAATTGCGCGGTAGCAGCTTGCTGCATCCGTCTGACGTGGCAAAAGTCGAGCGCATGCTGCGCCTTCGTTAATTTTGATCAAGATATAGAGGAAGTAACTCATGGCTCGTGTAAAGCGTGGCGTCATTGCCCGTAAGCGTCACAAAAAAATTCTGAAACTTGCAAAAGGCTACTACGGCGCGCGTTCACGCGTATTCCGTGTTGCCAAGCAAGCGGTAATCAAGGCAGGCCAATACGCCTACCGTGACCGTCGTCAGAAAAAACGTCAGTTCCGCGCTCTGTGGATCGCTCGTATCAACGCTGGTGCTCGTGTTAACGGTCTGTCCTACAGCCGTTTCATTGCCGGCCTGAAAAAAGCGTCCATCGAGATCGACCGTAAGGTTCTGGCTGATCTGGCAGTGAACGAAAAAGCGGCGTTTGCTGCGATTGTCGAGAAAGCTAAAGCCACCTTGGCCTAAGTCCCCGACAATCACTTGCCCCGGTTCTCCGGGGTCGGTGTTAAACGTCATAAATAGGGGAAGAGCCTTCAGCTCTTCCCCTATTTTGTATCTGGAGTCTGTACATGGAAAACCTGGACGCGCTGGTCTCTCAAGCTCTTGAGGCTGTGCAAAGCGCCGAAGATATCAATGCCCTGGAGCAAATCCGGGTTCACTACCTCGGCAAAAAAGGCGAGTTGACTCAGGTGATGAAGACCCTGGGGAACCTGCCAGCTGAAGAGCGTCCGCAAGTCGGTGCGCTGATCAACGTTGCCAAGGAACGTGTCACAGAGGTTCTCAATGCGCGCAAGGCATCGTTTGAGCAGGCAGAACTGACTGCCAGGCTCGCAGCCGAATGCATCGATGTGACCCTGCCGGGCCGCGGCCAGACCTCCGGTGGTCTGCACCCGATTACCCGTACTCTGGAACGTATCGAACAATTCTTCACGCACATTGGCTACGGCATCGCCGAAGGCCCTGAAGTCGAAGACGATTACCACAACTTCGAGGCACTCAACATCCCAGGCCATCACCCGGCCCGGTCGATGCATGACACCTTCTATTTCAATGCGAACATGCTGCTGCGCACCCATACCTCACCGGTACAGGTCCGCACCATGGAATCGCAACAGCCGCCGATCCGCATTGTCTGCCCAGGCCGTGTGTACCGCAGCGACTCCGATATTACCCACTCGCCGATGTTCCACCAGATCGAAGGTCTGCTGGTCGATCGCGACATCAATTTTGCCGATCTGAAAGGCACCATCGAAGAATTCCTGCGGGTGTTCTTCGAGAAAGAGCTGGCCGTGCGCTTCCGTCCTTCGTATTTCCCGTTCACCGAGCCCTCGGCGGAAGTGGATATGGAATGCGTCATGTGCAGTGGCAAGGGCTGCCGCGTCTGCAAGCAGACCGGCTGGCTTGAAGTCATGGGTTGCGGCATGGTCCACCCGAACGTGCTGCGTATGTCGGGCATCGACCCTGAAGAGTTTCAGGGCTTCGCGTTCGGCATGGGCGTAGAGCGTCTGGCCATGCTGCGTTACGGCGTCAATGATTTGCGCCTGTTCTTCGACAACGATTTGCGGTTCCTCGCGCAATTTCGCTAAGTCGTACGAACCTTTCAGGAGAGCAGGATGAAATTCAGTGAACAATGGCTGCGCGGCTGGGTAAGCCCGCAGGTTTCCCGCGACGAGCTGGTTGCTCGTCTGTCGATGGCCGGTCTTGAGGTTGACAGCGTGACGCTGGCCGCCGGCGTTTTCAGCGGCGTGGTGGTGGGTGAGGTGCTGAGCACCGAGCAACATCCCGATGCCGACAAGTTGCGTGTGTGTCAGGTCAGCAATGGCAGCGAAACCTTTCAGGTTGTCTGTGGTGCGCCAAACGTGCGTCCGGGCCTGAAAATTCCATTTGCCATGATTGGCGCCGAGCTTCCGGGCGATTTCAAGATCAAGAAAGCCAAGCTGCGCGGCGTCGAGTCCAACGGTATGTTGTGTTCGGCTGCCGAGTTGCAGGCCGGCGAGGGCAATGATGGCCTGATGGAGCTGGCAGCCGATGCGCCAGTCGGTCAGGACATTCGTGTCTATCTGAGCCTGGACGATGCCAGCATTGAGGTCGACCTGACCCCTAACCGTGGCGACTGCCTGTCGGTGGCCGGTCTGGCGCGTGAAGTCGGTGCGCTGTACGCCACTGACGTCATCCGTCCGCAGATCGCTGCTGTCAGCGCTGTGAACGATGAAGTGCGCCCGGTCGAAGTATTGGCTCCGGCTGCATGCCCGCGTTACCTGGGCCGCGTCATCCGCAACGTCGATCTGTCGCGTCCGACTCCGCTGTGGATGGTCGAGCGTCTGCGTCGTTCTGACGTGCGCAGCATCGATGCGGCTGTCGACATCACCAACTACGTGATGCTGGAGCTGGGTCAGCCTCTGCACGCGTTCGATCTGGCCGAAATCAACGGCGGGATTCGCGTGCGCATGGCCGAAGAGGGCGAGAAGCTCGTTCTGCTCGACGGCCAGGAAGTCAGCCTGCGTGCCGACACGCTGGTCATTGCCGATCACCAGCGCGCGCTGGCAATCGCCGGCGTCATGGGCGGCGAGCACAGCGGTGTGACTGCCGGCACTCGCGATATTTTCCTGGAAAGTGCGTTCTTCGACACCATTTCTGTGGCGGGCAAGGCGCGTTCCTATGGCTTGCATACCGACGCTTCGCACCGCTACGAGCGTGGTGTGGACTGGCAGCTGGCCCGTGAGGCCATGGAGCGGGCGACTGGCCTGCTGCTGGAAATCACCGGTGGTGAGGCAGGTCCGATAACAGAAGTGGTCAGCAAACAGCATTTGCCATCGATTGCTCCGGTTACGTTGCGCGCCAGCCGAGTCGAGCAGATGCTCGGTCTGGTGATCGAAAACGCCGAAATCGAGCGTCTGCTGACAGGTCTCGGCCTGGCTGTGACTGCCGAAGCCGACGGAAAATGGCGTGTCGAAGTGCCAAGTCATCGTTTCGACATCAGCCTTGAAGTCGACCTGATCGAAGAGCTGGCGCGTCTGTACGGCTACAATCGCCTGCCGGTCCGCTATCCGCAAGCCCGCCTGGCTCCCCAGGCCAAGGCCGAAGCCAAGGGCGATCTGCCTGAGCTGCGCCGCCTGCTGGTTGCCCGCGGTTATCAGGAAGCGATCACCTACAGCTTCATCGACCCGAAATGGTTCGAGCTGTTCACGCCGGGCGCCAAGCCCTTGCTGCTGGCCAACCCGATCTCTAATGACATGGCAGCCATGCGTGCCTCGCTGTGGCCTGGTCTGGTCAAGGCGCTGCAGCACAACCTCAACCGTCAGCAGGATCGTGTGCGGATGTTCGAAAGCGGCCTGCGCTTCGTCGGTCAGCTCGACGGCTTGAAGCAAGAGCCGATGCTGGCCGGCGTTGTCTGCGGCAGCCGCCTGCCTGAAGGCTGGGCGCAAGGTCGCGATGCAGTCGATTTCTTCGACGTCAAGGCTGACGTTGAAGCCGTGCTGGGCTTTGCCGGTGCGTTGGGCGAGTTCACCTTTACGCCGGGGCAGCATCCTGCCTTGCACCCAGGTCAGACGGCTCGCATCGAGCGTGATGGCCGTGAAGTCGGTTTCCTGGGCGCCATTCACCCGGAATTGTCGAAAACCCTGGGGCTTGATCGTCCCGTGTTTGTTTTCGAGCTGGTTCTGGCGGAAGTGTCCACCGGCCGTCTGCCGAAATTCCACGAGCTGTCGCGCTTCCCTGAAGTGCGCCGCGACCTGGCACTGCTGGCTGATCGGGATGTTTCGGCCAGTGCGGTTCTGGACGTTATTCGTGAAAATGCAGGCGAGTGGCTCACAGACCTCAGGTTATTTGATGTTTACCAGGGTAAAGGCATTGATCCGCATAGAAAAAGCCTTGCAGTCGGCTTGACCTGGCAGCATCCATCACGCACTCTTAATGACGATGAGGTAAACGCAACGACACTTGCTATCCTCACCTCGCTTGAGGAGAGGTTAAACGCCACGTTAAGGAAGTAGCGTATGGGGGCTCTGACGAAAGCTGAGATGGCCGAACGTCTGTACGAAGAGCTGGGCCTGAATAAACGGGAAGCCAAGGAACTGGTCGAACTGTTTTTTGAAGAAATCAGGCACGCTCTGGAAGATAACGAGCAGGTGAAGTTGTCAGGTTTCGGCAACTTCGACCTTCGAGACAAGCGCCAGCGGCCTGGGAGAAATCCCAAGACCGGTGAAGAGATTCCGATTACGGCGCGCCGTGTGGTCACCTTTCGTCCAGGGCAGAAGCTGAAGGCCCGAGTTGAGGCATATGCTGGAACCAAGTCATAACGACGAGCTGCCGCCGATCCCCGGCAAACGCTACTTCACCATCGGTGAGGTCAGCGAGCTCTGCGCGGTAAAACCGCACGTTCTGCGTTATTGGGAGCAGGAGTTTCCTCAACTCAACCCCGTCAAGCGGCGCGGAAACCGTCGGTATTATCAGCGCCAGGACGTGCTGATGATCCGCCAGATCCGCGGCCTGCTCTACGATCAGGGCTTCACCATCGGTGGCGCCCGACTTCGTCTCACCAGCGGTGAACCGAAGGATGATACTCAGCAGTACAAGCAGATGATTCGGGAGATGATTGCCGAGCTGGAAGACGTACTCGTCATGCTCAAGGCGTAATTGAGCAGTCAGGATACTTCCAAAATTCAAATGCTTAGGGTATATTCCTCAACGTTTTCGCACGTTGCAAAACAGATACACGCCTAGTCGGGGCGTAGCGCAGTCCGGTAGCGCACTAGCATGGGGTGCTAGGGGTCGAGTGTTCGAATCACTCCGTCCCGACCATATTTTTCAATGACTTAGCTCGGTTCGGAAGCGGCCGGGCTTTGTCATTTATGCGATTTACCGTTTTTGGTTGCCAATTAGTTGCCAATTGAGATTGACTGCACAATAGTTCAGGACTGGCGGGCATAGCATCTAGGGTGGCGCATCATGGATAAGAGGCACCTGTCTGAGCGGGATATTTGCACCAAGTTCATAACCCCAGCCATCCAGCAGGCAGGTTGGCAGCAGCATCAGTTTCGTGAAGAGGTTAATCTCACTGACGGCCGAGTTATGGTGCGTGGAAAGCTTGCTGTGCGCATCAAGAATCCCGAAGCTAAAGGTGGTCCGAAGCGCGCCGACTTCGTGCTATATGCCCGTCCAGATGTGCCGATCGCTGTACTTGAGGCCAAACAGGCTAAGTTTTCCGTTGGGCATGGCATGCAGCAGGCATTGTCGTATTCAGAAATGCTGGACGCTCCTTTTGCTATTAGCAGTAATGGCGATTCAGGGCAGTAAAATCGGAGATTCTCAGTGGCGAGCGATGAGGTCTATGCGGAACTGACAAGATTACTAAACGCAGCCTCCATCAGATATCAAGGATCCGAGCACTAGTCCCGTTTCAAAACTATCTCATGGATCAATAGGTGAGGCTGTCAGGCCCTAGTCAATCATATTTTTCTGCTAATCTGACGCCCCCACTTTTCTTGAATTGGCATGACTTGTTCCCGCCGCTGAGGCTCAGTTTGAGAGGCCTATTGGAGCTTCGCGATTCGGTTCGGCTACTATCGAGCAGATCAATTTATGTATGGATGCACTGATGCTCAATGATTCCGATACCTTGGGAAGTGCTTTCAAGCGTGCCTTTTACCGGGTCGACGGTATAACCATGTATGCGTGTTGGGCGATATGGGTGGGGGTGCTGATTTGGGACCTGCTTGGTTCGGAAGGCTCGGGGATCCACACGGTTGTCCTGATTCTGATAGGCCTTTTAAATCCTTTCCTGTTTCTGCTGCTTGGCCTTTGGCGTTTACCCGGTCTGCTGACGGCATTGATTATCATCGGCATCAATATCAAGTTTTTATTCGCTTGGCTTTGAACCTTAAGACCTATGTAAAACGCGGTATTGGGGGCTGAAACCTTCTCGCGCTGCTTGCTTGCACATAAAAGGCCTGTCGCTTTTTATAAGAGGCACAGCCCCGTGCCAGCGTCCTCATCCAGCCACTCGGAATAGCCAATAGCTGTTACCTAAAAGCCGTGGCGACGTTCCCCTGCACCAACGCTTTGCGCGTGTGCCTGCGACGCGAGCTCCGACTAAGGTGCACACCACCTCCAAAAAAACAATTTGACATATGTTATTTGTGATCACATATTATGCTCCATAAGAAAGCCAATATGAGTCACTCCCATGACAGACCTTCCGATCCTCCTGCCCGCCATGCGGCAGGTCTCTCGCGATACCCTCCAGGACCAAGTCTACCGGCAGATCCGTGAAGCACTGATGAGCGGGCGCTTTCAGCCGGGTCAAAAGCTGACGATCCGTGGTCTTGCCGAGGCGCTGGGTTCCAGTCCGATGCCGGTGCGCGAGGCGTTGAATCGCCTCAGTGCCGAGAACGCCTTCGAAGTCACCGAAACCGCTCGTCTTCGCGTACCCATGATGACCCCGGAGCGGCTGCGTGAAATTCGTGATGCCAGGGTCGCGCTGGAGGGGCTGTTGGCCGAGAAAGCCGCGGTTCTGATCAACGACGCCGATCTTGCCGACATCAGCCAGCTCTGCGGGCAGATGCAGACGGCTGCTGACAGCGTTGATGTCGCGCTCTATCTGTGGACCAACTTTGCCTTTCACCGGCGCATTTATGCGGTCGCCAAGGCTGAGTTGATCGTTGCAGCAGTGGAGAATTTCTGGCTGCACATCGGTCCGTGTTTCGCGCTGGTTGCGCCTGACAAGGCGCATCTTCAGCGTTCGATGGAAGCACACAACCGTATCGTCGAGGCGTTGGCGGCGCGTGATGGGGCGGCCGCTCGTGCAGCGGTCACCGACGACATCATGCAGGCTGCCGACTCTCTGACACGCCTGATCGCAAAGAGCGACCGCTCCAGGTCGCGGGTCTCGGGAGTGAAAAAAGCATGAGTGTTCTCAATCGGCTGGTTCCCTACACAGGGCTGCGCGTCCTGATTTCCGGTGGTGCCGCCGGGATCGGTGAGGTGTTGGCGGCGGCTTATATGGAAGCCGGGGCAAAGGTACATGTGTGTGATGTCAGCGAGGCGGCCATTGCGGTATTCCTTGATCGCCATCCAGGCAGCGTTGCCACGCGCGCAGACGTTGCTGATCCGGTGCAGATCGAAGCGGTGTTCAGGGTGCAGCGTGAACAGTTCGGCGGTCTTGATGTGCTGATCAATAACGCCGGAATCGCTGGCCCTACGGCAGGTATCGATGCTATCAGCGAAGAAGAGTGGCAGCGCACCATTGATATCAATCTCACTGGGCAGTACCGCTTCGCTCATCACGCGGTGCCGTTGCTCAAGGACTCACCCAACGCTCACCTGATCCATATCGCCTCGGTCGCTGGTCGCCTGGGCTATGCCTGGCGCACCCCGTATGCCGCGACCAAGTGGGCGATTGTCGGGCTGATGAAGTCGCTGGCGTCCGAATTGGGTGAAAGTGATATCCGCGTCAATGCCTTGCTGCCGGGTATCGTCGAAGGTCCGCGCATGGACGGGGTGATTCGGGCCCGTGCACAGCAGATGAACGTGCCGGAGGAGGAGATGCGCGAGGAGTACCTGAAAAAGATTTCGCTCAAGCGCATGGTCACCGCCGAGGATGTTGCTGCGATGGCGCTCTTTCTGTGTTCGCCCGCCGCCCGCAACGTCACGGGTCAGGCCATCAGTGTGGATGGCAACGTCGAGTACCTCTGAGGATTCGGCCCGATGGCAACGATGACCGGATATCGTCCGAGTCATGTTCCACATCAGACTTCTCGCCAACAACAAGAATGGAGAATGCTCATGCCCAAGAAACGTCCGGTCATCATCACCTGCGCAGTGACGGGTGCGATCCACACGCCGTCGATGTCGCCTCATTTGCCGATCACGCCGCAGGAAATAGCCGATGCAGCCATCGGTGCCGCCGAGGCCGGAGCCTCGATCGTTCATTTGCACGCCCGCGACCCACATGACGGAAGGCCCAGTCAGGATGTCGATCTGTTTCGGCAGTTCCTGCCGCAGATCAAGGCCAAGAGCGACGTGGTGATCAATATCACCACCGGCGGCGCGCCGACCATGGGCGTGGAAGAGCGCCTGCAGCCGGTGGCGCAGCTCAAACCGGAACTGGCCTCGTTGAACATGGGGTCAATGAACTTCGGGCTGTACGAAATGCTGGATCGCTACAGCGAATTCAAGCACGACTGGGAGCGTCCTTATCTGGCCGACAGCGACGACCGGATTTTCCGCAACACCTTCCGCGATATCGCGCACATCCTCAATACCTGCGCCGAAAACCGCACACGCTTTGAAATTGAATGCTACGACATCGGTCATCTGTATACCGCAGCGCACTTCCTGCAGCGCGGGTTGCTCAAGGCACCGATTTTCATACAGTCGGTATTCGGTTTGCGTGGCGGTATCGGCGGGCATCCTGAAGACCTGGCGCATATGCGCCGTACGGCTGATCGCCTGTTTGGCGATGCCTATCAGTGGTCGATCCTGGGGGCCGGTCGCAATCAGATTCCGCTGGGCACCATGGGCCTGTCGATGGGCAGCCATGTGCGGGTCGGTCTGGAGGATTCGTTGTGGGATGGACCGGGCAAACTGGCGGCGTCCAATGCCGATCAGGTCAAGCGTATCCGCACGGTGATCGAAGCGCTGGGCGGGCAGGTGGCAACGCCGGACCAAGCCCGTGAAATGCTAGATCTGAAGGGACAGGACAAGGTTAATTTCTAGTCGTCGCAAAATGTGTCATCTCAATAACAACAAGACAGAGGTGAAAAATGCGTATCGAAATCGTTGTCGACGTTAAGACCACGCTGGGCGAAGGCCCGGTCTGGGATGTCGAGCAACAGCGCCTGTACTGGATCGACAGCTTCGACGGCCGCGTTCTGCGCTGCACCAACGACGGGCGCGAACTGCGCGCCTGGGATGTCGGTCAGAAAATCGGCTCCATGGCCTTGCGCAAGCACGGCGATGCGGCGCTCGTGGCGTTGCAGACGGGTATCTACAACCTTGACTTGCCGAGCGGTGATCTCGAGCTGATCGTCGACCCCGAACCGGGGCTGCCGAACAATCGACTCAATGATGGCAAGGTCGATCGGCAGGGCCGGTTCATCGTGGGCTCGATGGACACGCAGGAGGATCAGGCCAGCGCCAAGCTGTATCGCCTCGATCCGGACCTGAGCCTGCACACTCTGGATGAAGGCATCATCGTGTCGAACGGTCCTTGCTGGAGTCCGGGCGGGGAAACCTTTTATTTCGCCGACACCTGGTCAGGGGAGATCTGGACCTACGATTACGACAACGCCAGCGGCGCAGTCGCCGACAGACGTACGTTTGCAAAGGTCGACACCTCAGGCGGAGGGGCGGCGGATGGCTGCACCGTGGATGCCGAAGGCTGTCTGTGGCAAGCGCTGGTGTATGCCGGAAAACTGGTGCGTTACACCCCCGACGGGCAGGTGGATCGCATCATCGACATGCCGGTGAAAAAAGTGACCAGTCTGACCTTCGGCGGCCCGAATCTGGACACATTGTTTGTCACCTCCATGGCCAAGCCGCCATTGCCGCGCTTTCCGGAAGATGGCCAGCAGCGCGGTGCCCTGTTCGCCATCACCGGACTGGGTGTGAAAGGCATCGCCGAGCGGCGCTTTGCCAGTTAACCCGTCGACAGACTGAACCTGAACGTTAAGGACGACTGGACCCTTTCTCGCAGGGGCGTGTGCGGCACGCCTGGAGATTTCCCATGCCAAATAACAAGAACGCATCGCTGGGCAAGATTCATCGTTTTTCGTGGGTGTCGTTGCTGGTCTGCTGGATGATCTGGATTCTGAATGCCTACGATCGCGAGATCGTCTTGCGTCTGGGCCCAACGATTTCCAAGCATTTCGACCTGTCTGCGGACCAGTGGGGGACGGTAGCTACGGTGGTCATGCTGGCGCTGGCCGTTCTCGATATACCCGGCTCCATCTGGAGTGATCGTTACGGCGGGGGCTGGAAACGGGCGCGCTTTCAGGTGCCGTTGGTACTGGGTTACACCGCGCTGTCGTTTTTGTCGGGCTTCAAGGCATTGAGTGGCAGCCTGGCCAGTTTCATTGCCTTGCGGGTCGGGGTGAACCTGGGCGCTGGCTGGGGCGAACCGGTCGGCGTCAGCAACACTGCCGAGTGGTGGCCTGTTGAACGCCGTGGTTTTGCCTTGGGCGCGCACCATACCGGTTACCCCATCGGCGCCATGCTCAGCGGCATTGTCGCCAGTTTCGTGATCAGCACCTACGGTGAGGAAAACTGGCGTTATGTGTTCTTCTTCGCCCTCGTGGTTGCGTTGCCACTGATGATCTTCTGGGCACGCTACTCCACGGCCGAGCGCATTACTCAACTGTACGTGGACATCGCTGCCAAAGGCATGACCCCGCCGGACAGCACGCCGTCGACCAATGTAAAAGGCCAGGTCTGGAAGTCGGTAAAAGCGACGCTGAGTAACCGCAATATCGCCCTGACTGCCGGCAACACCCTGCTCACGCAGGTGGTGTACATGGGCGTCAATATTGTTCTGCCGGCCTACCTGTACAACATCCTCAACCTGTCGCTGGCCGAGTCGGCGGGGATGAGCGTGGTGTTCACGTTGACCGGCATTCTCGGGCAACTGATCTGGCCTTCGCTGTCGGACATCATCGGCCGGCGCATCACCTTGATCATCTGTGGCATATGGATGGCGCTCAGTGTCGGGGCCTTTTACTTCGCCAACACCATCCTGATCGTTATCGCCGTACAGTTGCTTTTCGGTCTGGTCGCCAATGCCGTCTGGCCCATCTACTACGCAGTCGCTTCCGACTCTGCACAACCTTCGGCAACCTCTACAGCCAACGGGATCATCACCACGGCGATGTTCATCGGCGGCGGTATTGCCCCGGTGCTGATGGGGACGCTGATTTCCATGGGCGGCGGCTGGACCAGCCTCAGCGGTTATACCGTGTGCTTTTTCGTGATGGCCGGTTGCGCGTTGGGCGGGGCGTTTTTGCAACTGTTTTCACACCATCCGGAATTGCTGACAGCGCAGCGGAGCGTGTAAGGGTGAAAAGGAAGGTCACTTGGTTTTGATCTTCCAGAACGGGAAGTCACTCTGTAATGACGCGCTGTATCTGGACAGATGCGTCGGCTTACGGGGACCAGAAAGAGAACGTCAGTTCTCAACATCTGTCCCCGTATCAGCCAAAAAGTGCCACTTTCAAGAGCGTCAGCATGCGTTTGCCGGACCATACGGCCAATGGGAGTGGAAGAATAAAGTATTACTTTTTACTGGCATTACTTGTTGTGCAGCGACATCTCAGCTGTCGCGATCAGAACATGCCTTGACTATCAGAGGCAAAAAATTGACGTCATAAAAACTGGATCGTCAAGTTTTTTGAGTCGTACAGCGAATGAAATGCCAAGTCTAATAAAAATTTTTTAACCTTTAATATCAACAGGTTGGGTGGGATTAGAGCCTTTATTCAGGTTCGATGAAATGACGGTCTCTAAAGTTACTGAGCTGGCGGGCGACATGAGTAATATCTCAATGACATCAATCATAAAAGTTGGTTCAGCCTATTTTTACGAGCGATAACGCCCACCATGCAAGCCACGGAACGGCTATGTTCAGGATCGACATCATGTTCAGCAAACTCAGCATCTCGCAAAAGCTTTACTTCAGCTTTGCCGCGATCATCGTATTTATCGCCGTCCTTGTCGCGAGTGCTTACAGAGGCTTCGAGCAGGTCGAGGAAGCCACCAACAGCAATGTCCATACGTACCAGGTGCTGAGCGAAGCTCAACTTGCCCTTGAACAGCTGATCAATATCGAAACTGGCATGCGCGGCTTTGTCATTGCCTCGAAGGATGCGTTTCTGGAGCCATTGGTGGCGGGGGAAAAGCGCTTCACCGAAGAGCTCGATTCGCTCAAGCGCCTGACAGCCGACAATGCGGAGCAGCAGCGCCGCCTGGCTGCACTGGGTGAAACCCAGAAGCGCTGGCTTGACGAGGATATCAATCCGATCATCGCCCTGCGCCGCGATCTGACAGCACGCAATGCGGCTGATGATGAACTGGATGCACGCATCACCTCGGGGGCTGACAAAGCCAAAATGGACAGCATGCGCGCTCTGCTGGCTGAGATCAGCGGCACCGAGCAGAAGTTGCTGCTTCAACGCAGCCAGGAAATGGCGGATGCCAAGCGGCTCGCGATCATGATCCTGATGTGCGGTGGCCTGGCAGCTGCCGTTCTGGCGATGATACTGGCCGCGGCACTGGGACGCAGCACCACGGCGCGCCTGCAACTGGCCATTGATGCCGCAACAGCAATTGCCAATGGCAAGCTGGATACCGTGATCGACACCAGCAGTCACGATGAACTGCCGAAAGCTTTTGATCGTATGCAGAATCGTCTGCGCGAGATGATTCAACAGATCAGCCAGGCCGCCAATCAACTGGTCGTTGCCGTACAACAGATTTCCGGTGCGTCCGAGCAACTGTCCGGTGCGATCCAGGAGCAGTCGACGTCCGCCTCGGCGATGGCGGCCACGATCGAAGAGCTGACCGTCAGCATCCATCACGTTTCCGAAAACGCCGACGAGGCGCATGAACTCGCCAGCCGTTCGGGGCAGCAGTCGAAAGATGGTGCGCAGGTCATCGAAAACACCCTGTCCAGCATGAATGGCATCGCCCGGACCGTGCAGCTGTCTTCTACTCAGGTCGCAGGCCTGGGTCAGCACTCCGAGCACATTTCATCGATCGTCAGCGTGATTCAGGGCATTGCCGACCAGACCAACCTGTTGGCACTCAACGCGGCCATCGAGGCTGCTCGGGCCGGTGAGCAAGGCCGTGGCTTCGCAGTGGTTGCTGACGAGGTACGCCTGCTGGCGCAGAACACTGGCAAATCCACCAAGGAAATCGCCGGGATGATCGAGAAAATTCAGGCGGGCGTACGGGAGACCGTCGAGAGCATGCGCAGCGGCGTTCAGGAAGTGAACGAAGGCGTCGAAATGGCTGGCACCGCCGGTCAAGCGATCATCGAGATTCGCGACAGTTCGGGCAAGGTTCTGCAGGTGGTCGACCAGATATCCTTCGCGCTGCGTGAGCAAACCGCAGCCAGCCAGGATGTCGCACGTAACGTCGAGCGCTCCGCGCAAATGGCTGAACAGAACAACATGTCGGTTCAGGAACTGCTCAAGACCAGCGGCGGCCTGAAGACCCTCGCCACCAGCCTGCAGACGGAAGTGGGCAAGTTTCGGCTTTAAGGTCTGAACGCGAATCGTCAATACGTTAGCGCCGCTGAAAACCCCGGGATTAGTCGATGGCTAATGCCGGGTTTTTTTTGCATATTCAAAAAACGCGCCTAACCTTTGGTGCGCTGGATGACGATCCCGTCCAGCGCATCGAAATTCATGCAATGATATGGCAGCGCAGGCTGTCTCAGGGCTGATGCCTTGTCACATCAATGCTGAGCCAGAATACTGTCCAGCAGACCCGGGAAACGGCTCTCAAGCACCTGTTTACGTAGCGAGTTCATGTGCGTGGTGCCCACGTTGCGCGTCTGTACAAGCCCGGCATCGCGCAGCACGCGGAAATGATGGGACATGCTCGATTTAGGACGTCCGCCGTCCAGTTCGCCGCAGGTGGCTTCTGCGACGCCGGCCAGGCAGCGCACGATTCCCATGCGAACGGGATCACTCAAGGCATAGAGTAAGCGTTCGAGTGTGAGGTCTTCAGGATCGGGGTGTTGGAAGGTTCGCATGGAGGGGATGATATCAAGGCTTCCGTTTATTGCCATAGTTCGATTACCATCGAACAACTGAAATCAAAAGTCATCTGGCCTACGGGAGCTTTCCAATGTCTGCATTGTTCGAACCCTTCAAACTGAAAGACGTTACGCTGCGCAACCGAATTGCCATTCCTCCGATGTGCCAGTACTCGGCAACCGAAGGTGTCATCAACGACTGGCACCACGTGCACCTGGCCAGCATGGCACGTGGCGGTGCTGGTCTGTTGGTGGTCGAAGCTACCGCCGTTGCGCCGGAAGGACGTATCACTCCCGGTTGCACCGGTATCTGGAACGATGAACAGGCACAGGCATTCGTACCTGTCGTCAAAGCCATCAAGGCCGCAGGTTGCGTGCCGGGTATTCAGATTGCCCACGCGGGTCGCAAGGCCAGTGCCAATCGTCCATGGGAAGGTGATGACCATATCGCTGCTTCCGATTCGCGTGGCTGGGACACTATCGCTCCGTCCGCCATTGCGTTCGGTGCCAACCTGCCGAAAGTCCCGCGCGCCATGACCCTGGACGACATCGCGCGTGTTCGCCAGAACTTCGTCGATGCTGCGCGTCGCGCCCGCGATGCCGGCTTTGAATGGATCGAGCTGCATTTTGCCCACGGCTACCTGGGGCAGAGCTTCTTCTCCGAGCACTCCAACCAACGCACCGATGCGTACGGCGGCAGCTTCGATAACCGCAGCCGTTTCCTGCTGGAAACCCTGGCCGCAGTACGTGAAGTCTGGCCTGAGAACCTGCCGCTCACCGCACGTTTTGGCGTGATCGAATACGACGGTCGCGACGAGCAGACGCTTGCCGAGTCAATCGAACTGGCGCGCCGCTTCAAGGCTGGCGGGCTGGATCTGTTGAGCGTCAGCGTCGGTTTCAGCACGCCGGACGCCAACATTCCGTGGGGGCCTGCGTTCATGGGACCGATCGCCGAGCGTGTGCGTCGTGAAGCGGATATTGCAGTGACCAGCGCCTGGGGCTTCGGCGAGCCGAAGCTGGCTGAAGAGGCGGTCAAGTCAGGCCAGCTCGATCTGGTCTCGATTGGCCGTGCGCATCTGGCCGATCCTCATTGGGCCTATTTCGCGGCGAAAGAACTGGGCGTTGAAAAGTCGGCCTGGACCTTGCCGGCGCCTTACGCTCACTGGCTTGAACGTTATCGCTGAGTACGTCTGATCTGAAAGGATGCGTTCGTTGGTGAAACCTACAGCGTAGGCATCTTCTCTTCAGGTGAAGTGGTGGAAGGCATTTGCCAACCACCACCCAGCGCTTTGAAGACGGCGACCGCCGCCTGTGCGGATTCGACCTGTGCCTGCGCCTTGGCGTCAGCGACCTGCAGCATTTTCTCGTCAGCGCGCAGAACCTCGATCAAACTGGCAGCACCTTTGCTGTAGCTTGCGAATGAGGATTGCCGGGCTGAAGCAAGTGCAGTTTCTCCTTTACCCAGCATTGCAGCTTGAGTTTCGCGGCTGGTCAACGAAGAAAAAGCGTTTTCAACGTCCTCAGTGGCGCGCAAAACTGACTGTCGATAAGCCGCCAGAGCTTCTGCCTCTTGTCCTTTGGCTTGTCTGATCCGGGCGTTCACCCGGCCGAAATCAAAAAGCCTCCAGCGAAGCCCCAAAATACCTGCTGACTGACTGGCACCATCGGTAAACAGGTTGCTGCTCGACACGGCTGTGGCGCTGCCCAGCAGTGCGCTGAGTGAGAGTTTGGGGTAATACTCGCTGATCGCCACGCCGATACGTGCGTTCGAAGCGGCGAGGCGCCGCTCGGCCACGATCAGATCAGGTCTGCGACGGAGAAGATCGGCTGGCGTTCCTGTCGACGTGAGCTCGGGTGCGTGTGGGATTCGACCTGTTTCAGCCAGAGAGCTCCGGTGAGTGCCAGGCGGCACGCCCAACATCACATCTAGCGCGTTCATCGCCGCGTCGAGACCTGTTTGCAGAATAGGCACTGTTGCCTGCACCTGTAAAAGCTCCGCTTCGATCTGACGAGCTTCATATTCCGGGGACAGACCACGCTCATGAAGGAGCTGGACTTTTTCCAGCAGGTCCTGCCGGGTTTTAACCTGTCGGTTCGCGATTGCCAGTCTGGCTTGCAGACCACGGACGGTGATGTAGGTATCAGCGGTCCGGGCTGCCACAGCCAGCCTGGCAGCCGCAACACCTGCCTGCGAAGCTTGATATTCAGCCAGTGCAGCCTGTCGGCTGCGTCTCAAACCGCCAAAAACGTCCAGCTCCCAGCTTGCCGTCAGATTGGCTTCATAGGAATTGCCATAGCGATCATAGCCAGGTGTCGAGTTCAGGACCTGACCGAGTGGAGTCTCTACCGATTGCTGCGCGCGAGCCGTCTGTGCATCGATGTTACCCGATGGGAGCAGGGCGGCGGTTGCCGCATCTGCTCCGGCGCGTGCCTGAGCAAGCCGCGCACGGGCTTGAGCGAGATCGAGGTTCTGCGCCAGTGCGCGTGACACGAAGCTGCTCAGTAACGGATCATCAAAACCGTCCCACCACGCGGCACTGACAGGCGGATGCGCGGTAATATTCGCAGCGCCACGTGGTTGAGTCAGATAACGGTCAGGCAGGGGCGCATCCGGGCGCTGGTAATCCGGGCCCACGGCGCAGCCCGACAGCAGGCCGGTGCTCATGACCAGTACATAAGTACAAATCGGGCGCATGGAAATTCCTTGAGATGATCAGGTTGTGACTATATTACGATTTGGTCACTTGTTGTCAACGAGTGTTCACATAGCTAAGCTGGAAACATGACTAATCAAATCAAAACATCGCCAATGCGCGGTCCCTCCGACCACAGCGTTCGCGATCAGGTTGTCGAAGCGGCAACACAGCATTTCGGCCACTACGGCTATGAGAAAACCACGGTCTCCGATCTGGCCAAAGCCATTGGTTTTTCCAAGGCCTACATCTACAAGTTCTTCGACTCCAAGCAAGCCATTGGCGAAGTGATTTGCTCGAACCGGCTGGCCATGATCATGGCGCTGGTGAACTCGGCAATCAGCGAGGCGCCAACGGCCTCCGAAAGGCTGCGCCGCCTGTTCCGCTCGCTTGTGGAAGCCGGTAGCGATCTGTTTTTTCACGACCGGAAGCTGTATGACATAGCCGCTGTCGCAGGCCGCGATCAGTGGCCTTCTGCTGCCGCGCACGACGAGCGTATTCGCCAGCTCATCCAGCAAATCGTTCTTGAAGGCAGGGAGTCGGGAGAGTTCGAGCGCAAGACACCTCTGGACGAGGCCGTTCAAGCCATTCACCTGGTCATGCGCCCGTACATCAACCCGGTGCAATTGCAATACAACCTCGACATTGTGTCGACGGCTCCGGTCCAGCTATCGGCGTTGATACTGCGAAGTCTGGCACCATGAAGTTGTGACCATTGACTAATTTGGTCACTTTACGGAGAATCGTTTCCCTGCTCACTTGATTTCAAGTAAGGGATCCCATGCTCCTGTCCAGACCCAAAACCACTGCCTTGCTGTTATTGCCTCTCTTTCTGACTGCGTGCAGCGAGTCGTCCGGGGTGCGCGATCCACGTACCCAGCCGCCGCTGGTAAGGGCGGCCACTGTTGCAAATGCTGATCAAGCCTTCCGTTCTTTCACAGGTGTCGTGGTCGCTCGGGTTCAGAGCGACCTGGGGTTTCGGGTTTCCGGGAAGGTGCTCGAGCGCCTGGTTGATACCGGCCAGACCGTCAAGCGCGGTGAGCCACTGATGCGCCTGGACCCCGTTGACCTTGGGCTTCAGGCTCAGGCCCAACAGCAGGCGGTTGCCGCCGCTGTGGCGCGAGCCAGGCAGACTGCAGATGACGAAGCGCGCAACCGTGACCTGGTCGTCGCTGGTGCGATATCCGCTTCCGCCTACGACCGGATCAAATCCCTGGCCGACACCGCCAAGGCAGAACTGAATGCGGCTCAAGCGCAGGCCAGCGTGGCACGTAACGCAACCGGGTACGCCGTTTTACTGGCGGACGCCGACGGCGTGGTGGTCGACACCCTGGTCGAGCCTGGGCAGGTCGTCAGCGCAGGCCAGCCCGTGGTCAGGCTGGCAAAGGCCGGGCCACGCGAAGCCATTGTCCATCTGCCTGAAACCTTGCGGCCGGCGATGGGTGATCGGGCTGAGGCCAGACTGTATGGAAACAGTGCGAGCGTCATACCGGCAAGGCTGCGGCTGCTCTCTGACGCAGCAGATCCGCTGACGCGTACCTTTGAAGCCAGGTATGTGCTTGAGGGTTCAACCGTCAGTGCGCCTCTGGGTTCAACGGTGTCCCTCGATATCGCTGTTGGCAAGCCTGCCCGGCAGTCGCTGGCGATACCCATTGCCGCTCTGCATGATCCGGGTCGAGGCCCTGGTGTCTGGGTCATCGCAGGTACGCCTGCAAAAGTCACCTGGCGCGCTGTGCAACTGCTGGGTGTGAGTGACGATTCGGCAAACGTGAGTGGTGGTCTAGAGGCCGGTGAGCAGGTCGTGGCATTGGGCACGCATTTACTTCATGACGGTGAAGAAGTGCGTGTGCAGCAGGGTAGTATCACCGCTGAGGCGCGACCATGAATCCGGGACGTTTCAACCTTTCTGCACTGGCGGTTCGCGAACGCTCCATTACGCTGTTTCTGATTGTTTTGATCGGCGTGGCCGGTACGCTTTCATTTTTCAAACTGGGGCGTGCGGAAGATCCGCCTTTCACCGTCAAGCAAATGACCGTTATTTCTGCGTGGCCTGGCGCAACCGCTCAGGAGATGCAGGATCAGATCGCCGAGCCGCTTGAAAAACGCATGCAGGAATTGAAGTGGTACGACCGTAGCGAGACCTACACCCGGCCGGGTCTGGCATTCACTATGGTTTCATTCCAGGACAAGACCCCACCTTCTCAGGTGCAGGAAGAGTTTTATCAAGCGCGCAAGAAACTCAGTGATGCCGCGAAGTCGTTACCTGCGGGGGTTATTGGTCCGCTGGTTAATGATGAATTTTCGGATGTGACCTTTGCGCTGTTTGCGTTGAAAGCAAAAGCTGAGCCGCAGCGGCTGCTGGTACGCGATGCCGAGTCACTGCGCCAGCGTCTGCTGCATGTGCCGGGCGTGAAGAAGATCAATATCATCGGCGAGCAAGCCGAACGAATTTTCGTGTCGTTCTCCCACGAGCGGCTGGCAACATTGGGTATCGCTCCCCAGGACATTTTTTCGGCGCTCAACGACCAGAACGTCCTGACCCCCGCCGGTTCGATTGAAACCAGCGGGCCGCAGGTGTTTATACGTCTGGACGGTGCCTTCGACACCCTTGAGAAAATCCGCAACACGCCGATTGTGGCGCGGGGTAAAACGCTGAAGCTGCAGGACGTGGCGACAGTGGAACGCGGCTACGAAGACCCCGCGACCTTTCTGGTCCGCAATCAGGGCGAGCCGACCCTGTTGCTGGGCATCGTGATGCGCGACGGCTGGAATGGTCTGGACCTGGGTAAGGCGCTGGACGCGGAAACAGCCAGAATCAATCAAGGCATGCCATTGGGAATGACGCTTTCGAAGGTCACTGACCAGTCGGTGAACATCAGTTCGGCGGTTGACGAGTTCATGATCAAGTTCTTCGTCGCCCTGCTTGTGGTGATGCTGGTGTGCTTTCTCAGCATGGGCTGGCGAGTCGGTGTGGTGGTCGCTGCAGCCGTACCGCTCACGCTGGCCATTGTCTTCGTGGTGATGGAAGCGACGGGCAAGAACTTTGACCGGATTACCCTGGGATCATTGATCCTGGCACTGGGCCTGTTGGTGGACGACGCAATCATTGCCATCGAAATGATGGTGGTGAAGATGGAGGAGGGCTACGACCGGATCAAGGCGTCAGCCTATGCCTGGAGCCACACCGCAGCGCCCATGCTTGCCGGTACCCTGGTGACCGCTATCGGCTTCATGCCGAACGGCTTTGCGCAGTCGACTGCCGGTGAGTACACCAGCAACATGTTCTGGATTGTCGGCATCGCCTTGATTGCCTCCTGGATAGTTGCAGTGGTCTTCACACCTTATCTGGGGGTGAAGATGCTGCCGGAAATCAAGCCGGTTGAAGGCGGACACGCCGCCATCTACGACACTGCGCATTACAATCGTTTCAGACGGGTTCTGGCCCATGTCATTGCCAGGAAGTGGTGGGTGGCGGGTGCGGTGATCGCTGCATTTGTCGTGGCAGTTCTCGGGATGGGGGCGGTCAAGAAACAATTCTTCCCGACCTCCGATCGTCCGGAAGTACTGATCGAAGTGCAGATGCCCTATGGCACATCCATCGAGCAGACCAGCGCAACCACCGCCAAGGTAGAGGCGTGGCTGCAACAGCAGGATGCCGCGAAGATCGTCACGTCCTACATCGGACAGGGCTCGCCACGGTTTTATCTGGCAATGGCGCCGGAGCTGCCGGATCCGTCGTTTGCAAAAATCGTTGTACTGACTGAAAGCCAGGACGCACGAGAAGCGCTCAAGCTGCAGATTCGTGAGGCCGTTGCTAACGGGCTTGCACCTGAGGCCCGGGTCCGGGTCACACAGCTCGTGTTCGGTCCTTATTCGCCGTTTCCTGTGGCGTATCGCGTGCGCGGGCCAGACCCTGACACATTGCGCGAGATCGCCAGTCGGGTCGAAACCATCATGGCGGCGAGTCCGATGATGCGCACTGTCAACAGCGATTGGGGAACGCGAGTGCCTACGCTGCACTTCTCTCTGAATCAGGATCGCTTGCAGGCCGTCGGGCTGACCTCAAGCGCAGCAGCCCGGCAATTACAGTTCCTGCTCTCGGGCATCCCTGTCACGTCTGTACGCGAAGATATCCGCTCGGTGGAAGTGATGGGCAGGGCGGCGGGTGACATCCGCCTGGACCCCGCGAAGATCGAGGGCTTCACGCTGGTGGGGGCTGCCGGTCAGCGCATTCCTCTTTCGCAGGCCGGAGTGGTTGAAGTGCGTATGGAAGACCCGATTCTGCGCCGTAGAGATCGTGTGCCGACCATCACCGTGCGCGGTGATATCGCGGAAGATCTGCAACCGCCGGATGTCTCCGCCGTGATCATGAAAGCACTGCAGCCGATCATCGACAGCCTCCCGGAGGGCTATCGGATCGAGCAGGCCGGATCAGTAGAGGAATCGGCAAAGGCTACTGCGGCATTGGCCCCGCTGTTTCCGATCATGATTGCCGTCACCTTGCTGATCATCATCCTTCAAGTGCGTTCGATGTCGGCGATGATGATGGTGTTTTTCACCGCTCCACTTGGGTTGATCGGTGTTGTGCCGACACTGCTTTTGTTCAATCAGCCGTTCGGTATCAACGCTCTCGTCGGGCTGATCGCGCTGTCCGGCATTCTGATGCGCAATACCTTGATCCTGATCGGGCAAATCGACCACAACGAAAAGCAAGGGCTAGACCCGTTTCAGGCGGTGGTCGAAGCAACCGTACAGCGGGCACGCCCGGTGCTGCTCACGGCACTGGCGGCGATCCTGGCGTTCATCCCTCTGACCCATTCGGTGTTCTGGGGGACGCTTGCCTACACGCTGATCGGAGGCACCCTCGGCGGGACTGTGATGACGCTGGTGTTCCTGCCAGCCATGTATTCGATCTGGTTCAAAATCCGTCCGGATAGAGGATCGCTACCCCCAAACTCCAGCAGTCACGCCTCAACGGGCACAGAGATGAAGAGGATCTGATCATGAATCAATATGTCCAAAAGCGGATCGTCGTAACCGGTTGCGGCATAGTCAGTCCCTTGGGGTGCGGAGTCGAGAAGGTATGGCACAGATTGTTGGGTGGCCGCTCGGGCATTGGCTTGCTGCCGGGCAGTGTCAGTGATGGCACCGGTGTTTCAGTCGCAGGCCAGGTGCCGACCCTCGGAGAAGACCCGGTTGCCGGGTATGCCCCGGATAGCGTGATCCCGATGAAAGAGCGCAAGAAGATGGACCGCTTCATCGAGTTCGCGCTCGTCGCTGCTCATGAAGCGCTCGCGCAGGCTGGTTGGCATCCTGACTCCGAGGTGGAACAGCAGCGAACAGCGACCGTCATTGCGTCGGGGGTAGGCGGTTTTGGCGCTATTGCCGACGCTGTGCGTGTCACGGATACACGTGGACCTCGCAGACTGTCGCCATTCACTGCGCCATCTTTTCTGGCGAACATGGCGGCTGGCCAGATTTCCATCCGTTATGGCTTTAAAGGTCCGTTGGGCGCCCCCGTGACTGCCTGCGCAGCCGGCGTGCAAGCCATTGGCGACGCAGCGCGGTTGATCAGAAGCGGTGAGGCCGACATTGCAATCTGCGGTGGTGCCGAGGCCGCCATCGATCGCGTCACGCTGGGGTGCTTTGCTGCGGCTCGTGCGCTTTCCACGAGCTTTACGGGTCGGCCGCAAGAGGCCTCACGCCCGTTTGACCGGGACCGTGACGGTTTCGTCATGGCTGAAGGGGCGGGCCTGCTGGTCATCGAATCACTGGAGCATGCCCTGGCGCGGGGCGCGACGCCGCTTGCGGAACTGACAGGCTACGGCACCAGTGCGGACGCCTATCACCTGACGGCCGGGCCGGACGACGGTCGCGGTGCCCGCAGGGCGATGGAGCAAGCACTGCATCAAGGTGGCGCAGGGGTTGATGAGGTGCAGCATATCAATGCCCACGCCACCTCGACGCCTGTCGGTGACAAGGGTGAGCTGGCTGCCATTCGTTCATTGTTCGGCGCTCGATCAGGCGTCGCCATCAGCTCTACAAAATCGGCCACCGGACATTTGTTGGGTGCGGCCGGCGGAATCGAGGCAGTTTTCACAGTGCTGGCACTGAGAGACCAAATCGTGCCACCCACATTGAACCTCACTCACCCGGACGAGGCTGCCGAAGGGCTTGACCTCGTGGCCATGGTCGCCCGAGAGACCCCAATCGCCCACGCCCTTTCAAACGGGTTCGGATTCGGCGGGGTCAATGCCAGCGTTCTTTTTCGGCGCTGGGAAGGCATGCCGTAAGTCGTTTCAGCCTGGAAAGTGCTCTGCAGTGGCCTGACTGCTCACTTGCGCCGCACCCGTGGCGCAAGTCCTGTCAATTGCTGACGAACGCATGCCCAGGCCAGGTGCAGCGCATTACGCAACGCCACTGCATCGGCGCTCATCATGCGTACGGACACGCCGCAATCGTTCGGCAATGCGCTGACGCCTTGGTAGCTATCGGCAACGTCGTGTAACGCTTCGCGCAACGTCCGTTTCAAATCCTCTATCGGCAAACCCTGGCCCACCAGCATGAACGTCGCCAAGGCTTGCCGTTGACCGCTCACACCAGGCAGTCGGCGTTGCAGGTCTGCACCGGTCATTGCCAGTCGGTCACCGGCCAGCAGTTTTCCGGCCGGGCTGTAGACCTGCAGATCGGCGCGGTAAAAGTCGGGCAACCCTTCGCTGCCTGGAGGTGTGTGCAGGCAGAATGCGTCGCACAGCAACACTCTTGCGCCGGGGTGCAGCGTTACGTTTACCTGGCTATGCAGCCGCGTCTGTGGAAACAGAATGGTGGCCATCGGCAGGTACTCCAGCAGTGCATCGGCTTCGGCGACCAGCGTCACGGTCTGCTGCGCCGACTGCTCAAGCATGCTGTGCGCGACCGTCGCAGCGCCGGTACTGACGTGCACTTGTGTGCCTGGCCCTGCGTGCAGATGCAGGTGCAGTTGTTCCCCGGCGAACAGGCCTCCCGAGCACGACTGCAGGTAGACCGCCGCCATGCCGGGCGGGTCTTGTGGCAGAGTCAGGTTACGGCCCAGATGGAAGGGGTAGCCGACTTCCTGACGAGACACATAACTGGCCCCGGAAGGCGCCTTGCTGAAAGCAATATGCGCCGTGCTTTTTGCCTGTGCGGGCAGTGACGATTGATGGGCGTTCATGTGCGGTCGAACAACACGGCACGGCTTATCGCTTCAACCACCGCGTCGACGCCTTCGCCGGTATTGCAGTTGGTAAACAGCACCGGCTGGCCGTTGCGCGCCTGCGCCGACTCGCGCCGCATACGCGGCAGGTCGACCCCCACATAGGGTGCCAGGTCGTATTTATTGACCACCAGCAGGTCGCAGCTCAGCACGCCGGGTCCGCGTTTGCGCGGGATATCGTCACCGCCTGCGACATCGATGACGAAAATCCAGTAGTCCACCAGATCCAGCGAAAAGGTCGAGGCCAGGTTGTCGCCGCCGGATTCGATCAGCACCAGATCGAGATTGCCGAAGCGCGCCTCCAGCTCATCGGCCATTTGCAGGTTGAGGGTCGGGTCTTCACGAATGGCCGTGTGCGGGCAGGCACCGGTTTCCACCGCACGAACCCGCTGAGGATCGATCAGGCCGCTGCGCTGCACACGCTCGGCATCCTCGCGGGTCGCAAGGTCATTGGTGATGATCGCCAGCTCGGTGCCGCGCGCAATGAAGCGCGGGATCAGTTGTTCCAGAAGACGTGTCTTGCCCGAGCCGACCGGCCCGCCGATACCGACGCGCGCTGCGCCGGGATGAGGTTGGGCGTCGGTGTGCGGGGCGGATGCATTCAGAGGCAGGCTCATGTCGGGGTTCCTGTGCGGGAGGGTTTCAACGCAGCATGTAGCGTTGCGCAAGTGGCACTTCGCTGACCGGCTCGCAGTGCAGGCGCTCGCCGTCGGCATACACATCGAAGGTCTGCGGGTCGACGCGGATGTCCGGGCAGGCATCGTTGTGCAGCATGTCGGACTTGCGCAGGGTGCGAGTGCCGAACGCGGGCAGCAGTTGCTTCTTGAGCCCCAGGCGTGTGGCGGTGTCAGCCTCGACGGCAAGACGGTTGACGAAGTTGACTGACAGCGCCTGTTTGGCCTCGCCAAATGCGCCCCATTGCGGACGCATCACCAAGGGCTCGCAGGTATACAGCGAGGCGGCGGAATCACCCATCACGGCGTGCACGATGAAGCCGCCCTTGACCACCAGCTCCGGCTTGATACCGAAGAAGGCCGGCCGCCAGAGCACCAGGTCGGCCAGCTTGCCGGGCTCCAGAGAGCCGATGTAGCTGTCGATGCCGAATACCCGCGCGGCGTTGATGGTGTATTTGGCGATGTAACGCTTGATCCGTTCGTTGTCGCCCAGTGCCGTGGTTTCTTCCGGCAGGCGACCGCGCTGGTCTTTCATTTTCGACGCCAGTTGCCAGGTCCGGCAGATCACCTCGTTGATACGGCCCATGCCCTGGCTGTCGGAGCCCAGGATCGAAATGGCGCCGGTGTCGTGCAGGATGTCCTCGGCAGCGATGGTCTGCGGGCGCACCCGCGATTCGGCGAACGCCACGTCTTCCGGCACGTCCGGATTAAGGTGGTGGCAGACCATGATCATGTCCAGATGCTCGTCGAACGTGTTCACGGTGTAGGGGTTGGTCGGGTTGGTCGAGGAGGGGATGCAGTTGCTTTTGCCAGCGACGCTGATGATGTCCGGCGCATGCCCGCCGCCTGCGCCTTCGGTGTGGTACATGTGAATGGTGCGGTCGCCAATGGCCGCCAGCGTGTCTTCAAGAAACCCGGATTCGTTGAGCGTGTCGGTGTGCAACTGAACCTGAAAATCGTATTCGTCGGCGACTTTCAGGCAGGTGTCGATCACCGCCGGCATGGCGCCCCAGTCCTCGTGGATCTTCAGCCCCAGGCAACCGCCACGCAGTTGCCCGAGCAGCGATTCAGGCTTGCTGGAATTGCCGCGCCCCAGAAAACCGAAGTTGATCGGCCAGGCTTCGGCGGCCTGCAACATTTTGCCGACGTTCCATTCCCCGCCACAGTCGATGCCTACTGTGATCGGCCCCAGCGAGCCGCCGATCAGTGTGGTCAGACCTGCCGCCAGCGCGTGATCGCAGAGTTGCGCCGAGTCGAAATGTACATGCACGTCAATACCGCCGGGGGTGACGATCAAGCCCTCGGCATCGCGTACGGTCGTGGCGACGCCGCAAATCAGTTGCGGGTGTACGCCGTCCATGATCTGCGGGTTGCCGGCCTTGCCAATGGCGACGATCTTGCCGTCCTTGATGCCGATGTCGCCTTTGACGATGCCGATCACCGGGTCAATGATCAGCGCGTTGCAGATCAGCATGTCCAGGGCCCCGTCAGCGCTGTCGTGCCCGGGCATCAGGCCCATGCCGTCACGCAGCGTCTTGCCACCACCGTGCAGACACTCATCGCCAGGCACCGAGTGGTCGAACTCGACTTCGGCCAGCAGCGAGGTGTCACCCAGGCGCACGGCATCGCCGGTCGTGGGGCCGTACATGGCGGCGTATTCCTTGCGGGTCATCGTTGCCATGCCTCAGGCTCCTTTGAAGAGTTGGGCGCGGGCACGCTCCAGCGCTGCGAGCTTGCAGGCCGGATCGTGCAGGTTGCCATTGGTCAGGCCACTGAAGCCGTGGATGTCGCCAGTTCCGCCAAACTGCACCAGTTGCACTTCGCGCAGCTCGCCGGGTTCGAAGCGCACCGCCGTGCCTGCGGGAATATCCAGGTGCATGCCGAAGGCACGTTCACGCGGGAAATCCAGCGCCTTGTTGACTTCGAAAAAGTGATAGTGACTGCCGATCTGCACCGGTCGGTCGCCGGTATTGATCGCGCGCAGGGTGGCGGTCGGCCGCTCGCCATTCAGGTGGATATCGCCGTCAGGTGAAAGAATCTCTCCCGGTATCGGCATGACCGCCAGCGGCAGTCGGCCCGGCCGGATCGGTTGATGCACGGTGACCAGTTTGGTGCCATCCGGAAACGTGCCCTCGACCTGCAGCACCGGCAGCAGGTCGGCGACCCCAGGCATCACGTCATCGGTGTTGAGGATCGTCGAGCCGAAACCGATCAGCTCGGCGACGCTGCGCCCCTCACGTGCGCCTTCGAGGATCTCGTCGGCAATCAGGGCCGAGGCTTCCGGGAAGTTCAGGCGCAGGCCCTTGCTGCGGCGTTTGCGTGACAGCTCGGCGGCGGTGTACAGCGTGAGTCGTTCAAGCTCGGTGGGGGTCAGCAGCATGACAGGGCTCCCGGTAGGGTGGCTGGCTCAATTGGCAAACAGGCGCAGGTCCTGGGTTTCGTGACGCATCACGGCGATTTCGGCCATGGGTGTGAAGCCGCACGCGTCGTCTGGCTCAGGCGGTTCCTGCGCCAGCAGTTCGGTGATCAGCGGTTGAATATCGGTCAGCACCCGTTGCGCATCGATGTGGCCCATGACCCCGAGGCGTACGGCGGCGCTGACCAGCCCGGTGCACAAGGCGTGTGCGGCAGCCAGTTGGCAGTGATCGCGGTGCATGCCCAGGTGATTCCAGAGCAGGCCCTGCACCACGGGCAGATGGCCCGGTGTGTGGCCTGCCAAAATCTGCTGTTGATAGGACGCCGCGCCCGATGTGCCCAGCGCGACATGCACGCCCAGCAATGCCTGGCCGACACGTCGTGAGCCCTGGCGCAGTTCCTCGGCCAGGGTCAGTGCTTCGATCTGAGTGTCCAGAGCCATCAACGCCGGCTGGTCATCGGCCGCGTGCCAGGCGGCGAGCAGAAACACTCGATCAAAACTGTTCCAGCGATGGCGCAATTGGCCCTCGACGAAGCCATGTACCTCGGCACTGCGGCTATGGCGAACCGTTCGTTGCCGGCGTCGTGGCGCGACGATTTCGCCGTGACCGAGGTGTCCGTCAGCGACCAGCGTTTCCAGACCCCATGACCACGCCACCGCACCGCCGGGAAAGAAACTGTCGGCCTGCTGCAGGGCCAGCAACAGGCTGCTCGAGGCGTTCATGCGCGCTGCACCCGGCCGTCCGCGAGCATGGGCGCCAGACGCTCGAGGTAGTCAGCTTCCGGGCCGTTGAGCGGGATCTGCAAGGTGTCTCCGGCAAAGCGCACTGCCCAGTGCATGTTACCGGCGAAATAACCCAGTTCCAGCGCGGCCGCCGCATCGCGTGGTTGCAGGTCGAGGTATTGCTGGTCCTGCATTTGCACGACGATGGCGCGTTGACTGTCGAGCATCAGCACCGAGCCGTTGCGCAGGTGTTGGTGACGTTCCAGACGAATCGCGCAGTCGGTGCCCCGATCACTGGCCAGGCGCAGGCGATGGCGCTGAATGTCACTGCCGGACAGGCTCAGGGTTTCGACCTGACCGGCATGGCTCAGGTCATGCAGGCGGTCGGCGAGGGCAGGGTCGCTGGCCTGGCCCAGAATGCGGTCGAGTATCAGCATGGCGATGGCTCCCGTACGTTGTTCAGATTGTCAGGTAGCGCAGGATGCGCTCGCGGTCGACGGTTTCGCGGACTTCGCTGTGCACGAATTCGCCTTTTTCGATGATCAGGTAACGGTCTGCCACCGCCATGGCGAACGACAGCACCTGCTCGGAAACAATCAGCGAAAACCCGCGTTCCTTTTTCAGCAGGTTGAGGGCTTTGGCGATGTCCTTGATGATCGACGGCTGGATGCCTTCGGTGGGCTCATCGAGGATCAACACCTTGGGGTTGGAGACCAGCGCCCGGGCGATGGCCAGCTGTTGCTGCTGACCGCCGGACAGGTTGCCGCCCTTGCGTCGGCGCATCTCGAACAGCACCGGGAAGTATTCGAAGATGTAGTCGGGAATCGGCGCGGCAGGCGCACCCTGCATGCCGGTGAGGATGTTTTCCTCGACACTCAGGTAGGGGAAGATCATCCGCCCCTGAGGCACGAAACCGACCCCGGCGGCGACCCGCTCATAACTCTTGCTGCCGGTCAGTTCCTGCCCGGCGAGGGTGATGCTGCCGCTGCGCGTCGGCAACATGCCGACCAGGCTTCTGAGCAGTGTGGTCTTGCCCATGCCGTTGCGGCCCATGACCGCGAGTGACTCGCCTACCGCCAGCTCCAGGCTGAGGTCACGCAACACGTGACTGTCGCCGTAATACACGTTGAGGTGAGAGACATTCAGCATGTTCAGTGCCCCAGGTAGACGTCGATGACGCGAGGATCGTTCTGCACCTGATCCATCGAGCCGTAGGCCAGGGT
Source organism: Pseudomonas sp. MWU16-30316 (assembly GCF_020515645.1). Lineage (NCBI taxonomy): Bacteria > Pseudomonadati > Pseudomonadota > Gammaproteobacteria > Pseudomonadales > Pseudomonadaceae > Pseudomonas > Pseudomonas sp. MWU16-30316. The sequence continues at coordinate 290,481 of NZ_JAIZAZ010000003.1, forward strand.
CTTGCCCTGATGCAGGACGGTGACCTTGTCAGCCACCGATTTCACGAACTCCATGTCGTGCTCGATGATCACCATCGCGCGACCCTTGGCGATGAGCTTGAGCAGGCCAGCGGTTTTCTCCCGCTCGCCTGCGCTCATGCCGGCGACGGGCTCGTCGAGCAGCAGCAGTTCCGGGCGCTGCATCAACAGCATGCCGATCTCCAGCCACTGTTTCTGGCCGTGGGACAACAGCCCGGCCTTGCGTCCCAGCTGGTCCTTGAGAAAGATCATTTCGGCGGTCTGATCGATTTCGGCATTCAGCGCTGCGTTCTTCCCGGCGAACAGGCAGTTGAAGATGCCGCGCTTGTCCGGCGAGGAAATGTCGAGGTTTTCACGCACGGTGAGGTCTTCGTAGACCGACGGGTTCTGAAACTTGCGGCCCACGCCAGCGCGGGTTATCTGGTACTCGATCATGTTGGCCAGTTGCAGGTCCTTGAAGCGGATGCTGCCGGCACTCGGGCGGGTCTTGCCGCAGATCATGTCGAGCAGGGTGGTCTTGCCCGCGCCATTGGGCCCGATCACCACATGCACCTGGTTTTCCTCGACATAGAAATTGAGGTTGTCGACCGCCTTGAAACCGTCGAATGACACGGTCAGGTCTTCGACACTCAGTAACATCGCGCTCATGACTGCGCCCCCTTGTTGCTCAGGCGCTGCAGCAGTCCGGCCAGCCCGGTGGGCAGGAACAGCACGACGGCCATGAACAGGAAACCGATGAAGTACTGCCAGAAACTGACGAAGTTTTCCGACAGCCAGGTTTTGGCCGTGCCGATCAACAGCGTGCCGTACACCGCACCCACCAGCGAGAGGCGTCCACCCAGCGCGGCGTAGATGACGATCTCGGTGGACGGAATGATGCCCACCAGCGAGGGCGACGCCAGGCCGACCTGCAAGGTGAACATCACCCCGCCCAGCGCGGAAATCAGTGCGGCCACGGCAAAAATGAAGGCCTTGAACAGCGCAGTGTTGTAACCGGAGAAACGCACCCGGTCTTCGCGATCACGGATTGCCACGATCACCTTGCCCAGGCGGCTGCGCAGAATGAACCCGCACATCGCGACGCTGGCCAGCAGCAACAGTGTGGTGATCAGGTAGAGAATCCAGGGCGTCTGGGGCGTCTGCAGGCTCAGGCCGAAGGCGGTCTTGAAATCGGTCAGGCCGTTGACGCCGCCGGTGTAGCCCTGTTGGCCGATGATCATGATCGACATGATCGAGGCCAGTGACAGGGTAATGATCGAGAAGTACACGCCGCCCACGCGTTTTTTGAAGTAGGCATAACTGAACAGAAACGCCAGCAGTGCAGGCAGGATCAGGATCGCGGCCAGGGTAAAGGTCGCCGACTCGAACGGTTTCCACCACCAGGGCAGGGCTTCGACGCTGTTCCAGATCATGAAGTCCGGCAGTGCCGAACCGTAGAACGCGGCGAGGGCGCTGGCCGCTTCATCCGTGGCGGTGGCTTCGAGTTTGAGGTACATCGCCATCATGTAGCTGCCCAGGCCGAAGAAAATCCCCTGACCGAGGCTGAGGATGCCGCCGTAGCCCCAGATCATCACCATGCCCACTGCGCAGAACGCCAGGCTCAGGTATTTGCCGGCCAGCCCGAGGCGAAAATCCCCCAGTATCAGTGGCAACGCCACCAGCAACAGCAGCGACAGCCAGATCAGGCTGTAGCGCTCGATCAGCGTCAACCAGCCACCCGCTGGCTTGCCTGCGCCCGGCACTGTGGCCTGCGGCCGCAGCGTCGGCTTTTCAGTCATGTCATTCATCTCAACGTCTCACTTTCGTGGCGAACAGGCCGTTGGGGCGGAAGAACAGCAGCACGATGACCACCAGCAGGGTGATCGCCTTGGCCATGGAGCCGGTGGTGAGGTATTCCAGCGAAACCTGGGTCTGGCCGATGGCGAACGCCGAAAGGAAGGTGCCCAGCAGGCTTTCCACGCCGCCGAACACGACGACGATAAAGGTGTCCACCAGGTATTGCTGACCGCTGACCGGGCCTGTGGAGGCGAGCATGGTGAATGAACTGCCGGCAATGCCTGCCAGTCCGCAGCCCAGCGCGAAGGTCACCGAGTCGACCCGCGCGGTGTTGATCCCGGCTGCACCGGCCATGGCGCGGTTCTGGGTCACGGCGCGAATGCGCAGGCCCCAGCGACTGCGGTAGAGGAACAGGAACACCGCAGCGGCAATCACGAAGGTCAGACCAATGATGAAAATCCGGTTGAGGGGCAGCTCCAGCCCGTCGCTGATTTTCCATGCGCCCTGCAACCACTGCACGGTGGGCACGCTGACTTCCTTGGGGCCGAAGACCTGGCGAAACAGCTGCTGAAGGACCAGAGACAGCCCCCAGGTCGCCAGCAGGGTGTCGAGCGGTCGGTTGTACATGAAGCGAATGAAGCAGCGTTCCAGCAGTAGACCGAAGGCAAAGGTCACCACAAAGGCCATCCCGATGCCGATGATGAAATACCAGCCCATGAGCTCCGGAAAGTAGCGCTGAAACACCACGGAGGTGACGTAGGTCATGTATGAGCCCATCGCCATCAGTTCGCCGTGCGCCATGTTGATCACGCCCATCAGGCCGAACACGATGGTCAGCCCGAGTGCCATCAGCACCAGCACGGAAAACAGCGAGAACCCGCTGAAGACTTGCATTACCAGCGTATCGAGAGTCATGCCGTCGCTACCTGTTGCTGCACATTGACGAAAGCGGGCGCGAAGCGGATCGCGCCCGTGCCGGGATCAGAGTTTCGGAAAGGGGTTGGGCTCGATCGGTGCCGACTCGTAGATCACGTCGACCTGGCCCTGCGCATTGAGGGTGCCGATGCGCGCACGCTTCCACAGGTGGTGGTTGTCCTTGTGCACCTTGATCTCGCCTTCGGGCGCATCGAGGGTCAGCTCCGAGGACGCGGCGATTACTTTCGGCACGTCGAAACTGCCTGCTTTCTCGACGGCCTTTTTCCACAGGTATACCGCGGTATACGCCGCAGCCATCGGGTCACCGACGACGCGCTGCTGCCCGTAGCGTGTTTTGAAGGCCTGGACGAACTTCTCGTTGACCGGGTTTTTCAGGCTCTGGAAATAGCTCATGCAGGTCAGGAAGCCAACGAGGTTCTCCGCACCGATGCCGGTGACTTCCTCTTCGGTGATCGCCAGCCCCATCAGCGTCTGGTTACTGCTGTCGATACCCGCGGCCTTGAGCTGTTTGTAAAACGCCACGTTGGAGCCGCCGACGATGGTCGACAGCACGATGTCCGGCTTGGCCGCCTTGATCTTGTTGATCACCGAGGAAAACTCGATGGCCCCCAGCGGCAGATAGTCTTCGCCGACGATGGAGCCGCCCTGTTTGGTCACCGATGCCCGTGCCAGTTTGTTGGTGGTGCGTGGCCAGATGTAGTCGGAACCGACCAGATAGACGCTTTTGCCCTTGTTGGCCATCAGCCAGGTGACGGCGGCAAGGGTCTGCTGCGAGGCTTCGGCACCGGTGTAGATAATGGCCGGGGATTTCTCCAGCCCTTCATAGAAGGTCGGGTAGTAGAGCAGGCCCTTGTTGCGCTCGAAGACTGGCAGCACCGCTTTGCGCGAGGCCGAGGTGAACGCGCCAAAGGTGACTGCGACGTGGTCGTTTTCCAGCAGCTTGCGCGCCTTCTCGGCGAAGGTCGGCCAGTCGCTGGCGCCGTCCTCGACGATCGGCTCGATGGTTTTGCCCATCACGCCGCCACTGGCGTTGATCTCTTCGATGGCCAGTTTTTCTGCGTCGACCACCGAGGCTTCACTGATGGCCATGGTGCCGGTCAGCGAGTGGATGATGCCGACTTTCACAGTCTCGTCCGCCTGCGCCTGACCGATCAGGGAAAACGGCAGCAGGCTGATCGCACCCAGCAACAGAGCATGCTTGATCAAACGGCGTTTGTCGTTGTGCATTCACTTATCTCCCAGGAATGAAAAAAGCCCGACGTCCCGGCCAAATCAATGGGCGGGAGGTCAGGCTTTTGTGCCGAATCTGGCGGGACAACTGCGTCCGATCCAGTCGTACGCGAGGTGTCTCCCTACTTGCCGAGAGGGGCGTAGGGCAAACAGCTGGCGCGATGTCTCAGGAGGAACTTAGCAAGGGCAATGCCAACTGGCGAAACGGCTGTTGGCGCGCGTTTCGAAACCCTGAGGCAGAGCATCCCTGCATTAATTGCACGCACACACCGACATGCGCCGCTTTGGCGCGAACAGGGCTCTAGCGCACCAAAAGCGTGAGGCGGAAGACGCTTTTTTTTTCGCGATATGTACTCATGCATAGGCTGAGATATTTTGCTTTGCAGGAGCGAACTAGTTCGCGAAAGCAATGTTCGAGGCAACATAAACCCCATGAATGCATGGCCGTCTTCGCCATCGAATTCGCTTCTCCCCGACGCGCCGCGTCACGTATGGCCCGCTCCCTGCATGAGCCTGCCCGACACCCTCGCAGGGTCTCTTGCCACACGCCCATTCTCGGCAGGTGTGGAAGGCCCCTCGCACGACTGGTCCTGACACTGCCGTCACGCCAGCCCCAGGCACAACCGCCTGAGAGCCACCGTTGAATCCACGGTTATTCGCTCAGTCTTCTTTTCAGGCTCCCGGCCACCTGCGGGCGTCTCATCTCACGTGAAAGGTTTATAGGCATGACTGACCCGTCGATCCGCATAGGAGGTCTGTTTTCCAATACCGGCGTCACCGCTGCCGGTGAGTGTTCAACAATGCGCGGCGCACAGTTTGCAATTCATCAGATCAACGCCGTCGGGGGCGTGAATGGCCGTCCTCTGGAACTGATCACCCGCAACCCGGATTCCACGCCTGCGCTGTTTGCCATGCATGTTGAATCGCTGATTCGCGAAGAGAATCTGCGGTTTTTCTTCGGTTGCTACACCTCGGCGGCGCGCAAGGCGGTATTGCCTGTCGTCGAACGCTACAACGCATTGCTGCTTTATCCGGTGTACTACGAGGGCTTCGAGTATTCGCGCAACATCATCTACACCGGCGCTACGCCGAATCACAATGCGGTGCCACTGGGCAGCTACATGTTCGATCACTTCGGCAGTCGCGTGCTGATGATCGGCTCCGAGTACGTCTACCCCTACGAAACCAACCGGTTGATGAGCGACCTGCTTTACGAGCGGGGCGGCAGCAAGCTGGGTGAGTACTACTTGCCACTGAAAAACGCCAGGGCAGAGGACTTCGCCAGGCTCATGGTCAAAGCTCGGGAACTGAAACCCTCGTTCATTTTTTCGACAGTGGTCGGCGACACCATGGCCCACTTGTATCAGGCCTACGCTGATGCCGGTTTCGATCCTGCGGTCATGCCGATTGCCAGTGTCACTACCAGCGAAACCGACATTCAGCAGATGGGCGTCCATCTGGGCACCGGGCACATTTCGGCAGCGACCTATTTCCAGTCGATCGACACGCCGCTCAATCGCCAGTGCATTGCCCAGTATCGGGAAATGTTTGGCCAGCATCAGGTGACCGACCGCTGTTGGGAGGCCGCTTACTTTCAGGTCCATCTGCTGGCCAAGGCGATCGCCCGTGCAGGCAGTACCGAAGTGGAGAGTGTGTTGCAGACCATGCGGGGTCTGGAATACGACGCGCCTCAGGGACGGGTGCGTATCGATGAACACAATCACCATACCTACCTGTACTCGCGGATCGGCCGTGCCAATGCCGACGGGCAGTTCGACATCCTTTACGAAAGTCAGAAAGCGCTGAAGCCCGATCCGTATGCGGTTGCGCCTGACTTCAATGGCTGGTCCAGCCTGACCGGGAGGCGTCCATGACCCTGCGTGCCGCCAAGAAACGTTTGCGCAACGACAGCGCAGGCGGCATCAAGGACCTGCGCGATATCAGCGTGCTGGTGATGCATCCCGATGACGAAGACGGTCGCAACCTGATCGCTCAGTTGCAGCGCATTGGTTGTCAGGTGCGGGTGCAATGGCCGATTCCCGAACGTCTGCACAGCGAGGCTGACGTAATCGTACTGGCGGTATCGCCGGAAAGCCTGTCGACCAACACACCCTGGCTGCTGCACAGCTCGACACCACCGATCATTCCGGTGATCGCCTATGAAAACCCGATCATTGTCGAGGCGCTGGTGCAGCTCAACGCCTGCTCGGTGATTCCTTCGCCGGTCCGGTCCTTCGGCCTGCTGACCGCGCTGGCCATCACCCTCAGTCAGGCCCGCAAGACGCGGGAAAGGGAAAAGCATGTCAAGCGCCTGGAAGGGCGCATGGCGGTTATGCGTACCGTGCAGCAGGCCAAGATCATTCTGATGGAAACCAAGGGCCTGTCTGAAACGGACGCCTATAACGCGTTGCGTGATCAGGCGATGGCCAAGCGCGAGCCGGTGGAAAAAATCGCCGAGGCGCTGGTCAAGGCCCATGAACTGTTTCAACAAGCCTGTTCCTGACAGGTTGCAGACAAGCTTCGAGTATCGGGCGCCACGCCTGATCCTCTTCTGCGTGGACGGTTGCCATACGCCCTGAACCGGCAGGTATGGAACACCGCGTGGCGACCGGCATGGACAACGACGTCCTCCGGATCGAGCCCAGGCCTGTGCGCCCCTGCGCAGGCGGCTCCAGTCAATGACGGCCTGAACCCGGGCTGTCCTTACCGTTATCTGGAGAACACCATGTCCGTAAAACGCCCCAGCAAAGCCGACTTTCTGATTGCCGCCCAGGACCATGGCTACGACCTGTCAGACAGCCAGATGGAGTCGTTCCTCAGTCTTGCAGACGAAACCCTGGGTTCCTACGAAGCCATTGATGCCCTGTACGCTGCCCATGTCGCCCAGCCTGCGCCGTTGCGCGAACACAGCAAACCGGCTGCCGCCGAGAACCCGTACGGTGCCTGGTACGTCAAGACTCACATCACCGGTGCTGCCAGTGGCCCGTTGGCGGGCAGAACGGTGGTCATCAAGGACAACGTCTCAGTGGCCGGCGTACCGATGGCCAACGGCTCACTGAGCCTTGACGGTTACGTGCCGTCCGAAGACGCCACGGTGGTCAAGCGTCTGCTGGCCGCCGGAGCGACGGTCATTGGCAAGTCGGTGTGCGAAGACCTGTGTTTCTCCGGCGCCAGTTTTACCTCGGCCACCGGCGCGGTGAAAAACCCCTGGGACCTGACCCGCAACGCCGGCGGTTCATCCAGCGGCAGTGCCGTGCTGGTCGCTCTGCAGGAAGTGGACATGGCCATCGGTGGCGATCAGGGTGGATCGATCCGCATGCCGTCGGCGTGGAGCGGCATCGTCGGACACAAGCCCACCTATAGCCTGGTGCCTTACACCGGCGCCTTCCCGATTGAACGGACCATCGACCATGTCGGCCCGATGGCCAATAACGTGCGCGACTGCGCAATCATGCTCGATGTGATCGCCGGCGCCGACGGGCTCGACTCAAGGCAGAAAAACCCGCCAGTCGTCAGTTGCGTCGCGACCCTCGATCAAGGCGTTGCGGGCCTGAAAATAGGCCTGCTGAGTGAAGGCTTCGCGATTCCCGGCATGTCCGAGCCGCAGGTTGACGCACTGGTTCGCGCCGCCGTGGCTCAGCTGGAAAGTCTCGGTGCGACGGTCGGTGACGCCAGTGCGCCGTGGCACCGCGGGGTGGCGCTGGACATGTGGAATGTCATCGCCACCGATGGCGCGGCGTACCAGATGCTGCAAGGCAACGGTTATGGCATGAATGTCGACGGCTATTACGACCCCGAGATCATGAGTTACTTCGGCGCCAAGCGTCGCGAACACGCCAATGCGTTATCCAGCAGCGTGCGTGCCGTGGCGCTGACCGGGCATTACAGCCTGAAAAACCTGCACGGTGCGTACTACGCCAAGGCGCGGATGCTGGTGCCAGAGCTGACCCGTCAATACGATGAAGCCTTCAAGCAGTTCGACGTGCTGGTCATGCCGACCATGCCGTTCGTGGCCACCACGCTGACCGCCGCCGACGCGCCAATCGAAGAGTACGTGCACAGCGCGTTGAACATGCTGGCCAACACCGCACCGTTCGACCTGACCGGCCACCCGGCCACGTCGATACCGGCCGGTCTGGCCGACGGACTGCCGGTCGCCATGATGATCGTCGCGCCGCGCTTCAAGGATGCCCTGGCGTTGCGTGTCGCGCAGGCTTATGAAACCGCTCGCGGAGCGTTTCCCAGGCCGCCGCGTGCTTGAATTCGCACGCTGACCGAGGGGGCATGCTCACTCCATGCGAGCGGGTGTGCTTCCTGAGGAGTCAGTGACGCCGCTCTCAGGTTAAACCAACATTCAGGTGTTGGCCGCACCTTCTACCGGTAGTATCGCCAATTCGCTTTCCAGCTCTTCATCTTCCCCGATGGCAGACGCTGGTAGACGCTTTGACACCGTAACACCCAGGTTCACGAACTTGTCGACGGTCTTTGTCAGACTGCCGTGATCACCTTTAAGCGTCGTGATGCTTTCGTTATAACTTTTCTGAACCGTGGCAATCTGATTTCCGAGCTTATCCATTTTCTCTACAAAGACGCGCAACTTGTCATAGACCTTGGTCGCCATGCTAGCGAGCTGTAGAGTGCTGCTGTTCTGTCGCTGGATACTCCACAGGTTTGAAACAACGCGAAGCACCGGCAGCAACGTTGTGGCCGTGATGATTGCGATACGTTTTTCATAGGCAGCCTGAAAAACGCCTGGGCTGTGCTCGGCGGCGACCAAATAGGCAGGTTCGACCGGCATGAACAAAAATACGAAGTCCGGCGAATTGACACCGTTCAGATCGGTGTACCTCTTGTCAGATAGCCCGTTGATATGATTTTTCAAAGCCAGAACGTGGGCAGATAAAGCCTTGGTACGGTCTTCGTCGTTTTCGGCAGAGACATAATCAGTGTAGGCAACCAACGACATTTTGCTGTCGATGATGATGTGCTTGCCCTCGGGAAGATTGACGACGAAGTCAGGCCGATTGTTTCCTGCCTCGTCATCCTTGAAGTTGGCTTCTCGGTGATATTCAAAGCCCTTACGCAAACCCGCCTGCTCAAGCAGCATCTCTACCTTTTGCTCGCCCCAGGTGCCCTGCAGCTTTTTGTCGCCTTTGAGTGCCTTGGTAAGGTTTGATGCTTCGGTGGTGATCTGCGCGTTCAATTCCATCAGTTTGACCAGCTCGCTTTTCATCGAGCTTTGTCCTTGAACGGTATCGGAGTGAACCTGATCTACTCGTTGGCGAAATGAGTCGAGTTGGTCCTTGAACGGTTTAAGCAGGGTGTCCAGTCCTTGACGGCTCTGCTCGGAAAAGCTTTGTTGCTTGCTGTCAAAAATCTGATTAGCAAGATTTTGAAACTCTTGCTTCAATTGAACCTTGTTGTCTTCCAGTAACTGCAGTTTCTCGGCAGCGGAGTGCTGATCCCGTTGGTGGCGCATGTTAACTTCGGCAAGACTCTGTTTGACAAGGCTTAGCTCATCTCGCGTGATGTTCAGTTCTTTTTCACGCTGTACCAACGCGGTGCGTAATCCGTCCAGTTGTTCTTTCTGCTCCGCAGCGTGGCCCAGTTGTTCACGCTGTTTTCTGAATTCTTCCTCGGCTTTTTCTATGCGCGCCTGTGAGATGGTATAAGCGTTCTTCAACTCCTGTAGTTGATTTGCCTGCTCCTGACCTTGGCCGACCTCCATTTTGAGTTCGCCTAGCTGCATCCTCAATTTGTTCGATTCAACACTGCGATTTTCAGCAAGCGTAGTCGCCTCGGAAAGTTGCTGAATCTTATCGGACATCCTTTGTTTTTCTGCTTCCAGTGAAGTCTTGAGCTCACCCAACTGAACACTCAGTTGTTTCTCGGTATCCCGATGGCGGGCAATTTCCTCCTGAGCCTGCGTCAACGCGTGCTGGTGCTCATCCTGCTCACGGAGCATCTGATCCTCTCGCTGCCGTGCCAAAGACGCATCGTTAAGTAGTTGCTGATGTTCTGCCTGGTGAGCCGCTTGCAGTTCTGAAACTTGTCGCGCCAGCTTGCTGGATGCAACAAGGCTGCTGATCCAGAAACCTATTGCCAAGAACAGCAAGCTGAAAAGCCCGATCAGAGCTGTGGTCAAATATTGCTGGGCCATCGATAAATCCGTTTTCGTTGGGTTAGGATCCAAAATGATGGCACGTTGTTCGTTTACTGAATACTGTCCAAAATAGTTTTCAATCACTGCCTCCCTGTTTTTAGGATGACCACGTTAGCCGAATCTGCTTTAACGCTTCCATACCTCCACATCCTGCGCATCCACCGCCTTGGGCAGCAGGCCCGCTGCGAAGAAGGCATCGGCGATATGCTGCTGCTCGTCCAGTTGCTCATGCGTGACCGGCTGTATCTGATAGGTGCGGTGGCTGTTGGCGATTTCGACCGTTTCGATATCCAGATTGCCCCATAAAGGGCTCAGCACCTGGGCGGCTTCGCGCGGGTTGGCTTTGAGCCAGATGCCAGCGCTGTGCAACTGCTCGTAAACCACGCTGAGCACTTGCGGATGGTCCTTGGCGTAGTTGGTGCCGGTCAGGTAATAGCGCTTGTAGCTGGACAGCTCCTTGCCGTCAGCCAGGGTGCGAGTCGGCAATTGCCGTTGGGCGCTGGTCAGGAAGGGTTCCCAGGTGACCCAGGCGTCCACCTTGTTGTTTTCGAAGGCCGCGCGGCCGTCGGCGGGCGACAGATAGGCGGGCTGAATATCCGAAAATGCCAGACCGGCCTTTTTCAACGCAGCAATCAGCAGGTAGTGAGAGCCCGCTGCCTTGGTGACAGCGACTTTTTTGCCTTTCAGATCCGATAACTGCTGCACGGGCGAGTTTTTGTGGACGATGATTGCCTGCGCGGAAGGCGAGGCCGCTTCCTGGGCAAAGTAGGTCAGCTTGGCCTGTGCTGCCTGAGCGAAGATCGGTACGGTGTCCGCCACATCCGCGCTGATATCGACGTTGCCGACGTTCAACGCCTCCAGCAGCGGCAGGCCACTCGGAAACTCATGCCAGGTGACGGTGACGTCCTGTGGCGCAAGGGCTTTTTCCAGCGTGCCGCGTGTTTTCAGCAGGGTGATCAGCGTGGAGGACTTCTGGTAACCGATCCGCAACGTTTGCTGTGCTTCGACGGGGAGGGCGATACATAGCGCCAACGCCGCGAGCAGGCCTGCCAGCAGCGGACGGCGGTAGCCAGGTTGTGTGTGTTTTATCGGGTTGGGCATGGCACGCTCGGTATTTAAAGGTGACGCTGAGTGTCAGTAGCCGCGCTGGCGATCAGCCTGATTCTGCAAGGCCTGCCCGTTGAGAAAACGCTCAAGGTTGGCCAGAAAGCTGTCGGCTATTTCGTTACGGCTGTTGCTGGAGATCGCCGAGGTGTGCGGTGACAGGCGCACGCGAGGGTGTGAGTACAGTGGATGCCCGTCCGGCAGGGGCTCGGGTTCGGTGACGTCCAGCGAGGCCAGGCCGATGTTTCCATTATCCAGCGCATTGAGCAGCGCTTCATGGTCAAGCAGGCCGCCACGGGCGATGTTGATCAAGTGCAGGCCGGGTTTGGCACTGTTCAGCACCTCGGCGTTAACGATGTGCCGCGTCGCCGGTGTCAACGGCGCGGCCAGTACCAGATGGTCTGCGCGCACGAACAGGTCATGAATGTCGCGTGCAGCCTCGACACCGTCAACCTCGAACGGAGCCGAACTTTGCCGCAATGCGATCACGTTGATACCCAGCGCCTGGGCCTTGCTGGCCAGGCTGCGACCGATGGCACCAAAGCCGAGAATCCCGAGCGTGGTGCCCTTGAGCGGCGTCAGGGCGGTGAAGTTCCATTGCGAGTCATGCGCCCAGATATCCGGCAGATGCTTGGCTGCGGCGAAAATGGCGGCCAGCGAGAACTCGGCGATGTTTTCTGCCGCGCTGCCCCGCGAGGTGCTCACCGGCGGCCCGTTGAACAGCCAGCCTGGGTAGAAGTCGATACCCGAAGACACCACCTGAATCCATTTCAGGCCATAGGGCCAGCCCGGAGGCGGCAAGGCCGGGGCTTCATAACCACGCACGTTGATAGGGCGCGCCAGCAGAATGCTGACCTCGCCGGGCAAATCGCTCGGCACTCCGGCAGGTACGCCGATGACCCTGGCTTCAGGGTGGGTCACTGCAAGCCGCTCGCGAATCACCTGATTGAAATCATCATCCAGCTGGCTGGCAATCACGAGTCGAGTCATGCCACCGCCTCGTCAGATTGATGGGCGACAGCCTTCGCATGACGATTGACCGGCACCTCAAGGCCGAGGTTTTCACGTAGCGTATTGCCGCTGTATTCGGTGCGAAACAGTCCGCGTCGTTGCAGCACCGGCACCACCCATTCGGTGAAGTACTGCAGGCCGTCCGGCAGGACGCTATTGATGATGAAACCGTCGGCTGCGCCTGCTTCGAACCACGTTTGTATCGCGTCGGCGACCTGTTCCGGTGTGCCGACAAAGTCACGGCGGGGCAGGGAGAAGCGCAGGGCGACTTCACGCAGGCTCAGGCCTTCGTCTTTGGCCAGTTGCTTGATCCGGTCCGAACCGCCTTTCTGGCTGTTGGAGCCCAGATCGCCCAGTTCCGGGAAGGGTTCGTCCAGTGGGTACTGGCTGAAATCGTGATCATTGAACGGTCGGCCAAGGGCGACAATGGCGTCTTCGATCGTCACCAACTCCACGGCCTGGCGATAGCGGCTCTCCACCTCAGCCTCATCGCGCCCGACAATCGGGCGAATGCCCGGAAGAATCGACAGCGCGTGAGGGTCGCGACCAAAGCCGCCAGCCCTTTGTTTCAGGTCCTGATAATAGGCGCGCGCTTCATCGAAACTCTCGGCGTGGACAAAAATTGCATCGGAGTTCTGAGCGGCAAAGTTACGCCCGGCCTCGGAGGTGCCTGCCTGAAAAATCACCGGCTGACCCTGCTTCGACCGGGCGATGTTGAGCGGGCCTTTCACCGAGAAGAATTCGCCCTTGTGGTTCAGCGCGTGCAGTTTGCCAGGCGTGAAAAATTCGCCTTTCTGCTTATCGTAGGCGAAGGCGTCGTCTTCCCAGGAATCCCATAGACCTTTGACCACCTCGATATGCTCTTTGGCGATACGGTAGCGTACGGCGTGCGGTGGGTGTTCGCCCTTGCTGAAGTTGTCAGCGGTGCCACTGAGCCAGGAAGTCACCACATTCCAGCCAGCCCGACCGCCACTGATGTGGTCCAGCGAAGCAAACTGGCGAGCTACCTGAAAGGGTTCGGTGTAGCTGACCGTCACCGTTGCCACCAGACCGATATGCCGGGTGGTGGCTGCGAGTGCGGAGAGAATGGTCAACGGTTCGAAACGATTCAGGTAATGCGGACTGGATTTTTCGTGAATGTGCAGGCTGTCGGCGATGAACACAAAATCGAAGCGCGCCGCTTCGGCCAACTGGGTCTGCTGCTGATAAAAGCCGAAATTCACACTGGCGTTGGCCAGTGCGTGCGGATGGCGCCATTCGCCCCAGCCATGGCCGACTCCGTGGACCATTGCGCCAAGTTTAAGGTGTCGTTGTCTGCTCATGTTTTTGCTCCGGACGGTTCAGAAAGGTGGATGCACCTCCGCCTGGAGAAAGGGGTCGGTATAGGATGACGATATGCCTATAAAAACCCACAGTGAAGTTCTATTTTGTTATATGTTAATTATTAAATTAAATAATCATCAAGTATTTAAATATGCATAAATTGAATTTTAATCGCTGGTTCAGGAGTCATTCCCGTGGCTTGGCAGCCGGTCGCCGAGCAGCGGCAGTTTCGTCAGCATGTTCTGCAGCGCCAGAGCATCCCACGGCAGGTGCTCGGCGATGCCAAGGCCGACCACGTCCACGGCGCTGGCAATGTCTGTCAGCAAGCGAACGACCTGCTCGATAGTCATCTTGCCCTGAGCAACGCCTTCAAATTTACTGGCAGGGACACCGGGTTGGGCAAACAGCACAGAACGAAACAGTGCCGGGTCCAGCACGTCCAGGTCCAGATGGATCGCCAGGTGTCTTGCACCGGTTTCCTCAAGCCACTGCAGCACCGGTTCGCTGGAGTGCGCCAGCGCCTGTGCATCGGCGCTGCGCAGCCCGAGACGCTTGATGAATGCGCTTTCGACCTCAAGCATTTCCTGCAGGCCCGCGTACATCACATTGGCCGGCTTGATCGGGCGTTTCACGGCATCGACGAAATCCTTGTCACCTTCGCCCAGCAGATTGCCCATGACCATCGCGTGCGCATGCTGGAAGTCTCTGGGTGTCATGACGTCCGGGTGAGCGTCGACCCACAGCACGGCAAGGTCACCGTCATAACGTTCGTTCAGGTAGGCGAATGGCGCGAGGTCGACCAGGCAGTCGCCACCCAGAACCACCAGACGATCCGGCTGATGCCGGTCGATCAGCTGCCGTGCAATGCCAAGCTGGGCCAGCAGCGCATGGCGGGCAATGATGCCGTTTTCAAGTTCAAGTGGTTGGTCATCCGGTTCGGTTACGGCCACGTGCTCGACGGGCCCTGACGCGTCCGGTGCCAGCCACGCCAGCAGCTGTGCGCCAAAATGATAAGGCGCGTTGTTGCCACCTTGCCACTGGGGAAAGATCAGGCGCAGGGTTTTATCGGGTTGGGTAGTCATCGAGGTTTTCCTTCGTCACCGTTCATTGGCATGGCGGTGATACTGCTCGACCCGGATGTGGCGTGCTTTGCCTGAACGGTCAATCGCTGTGCCGAAGGTGCCAATCGTCTTATCGTGGCCCCAGCAACTGCTGAGGAGAGATGCCATAAGCGTTTTTGAAGGCTCGACTGAAATGCGAGAGGTTGCTGAAGCCGAAATTCAGCGCAGCGTCACTGACGCGGCGAACGTGGCCTTTGCGCAATGCGTCATGGCACGCCGAGAGCCTTTGCTGCCAGAGCCAGCGAATGGCCGTGGTGCCTTCCTGTGCGAACAGGCGATTGAGCGTGCGTGGCGAAACATGAGTCGCCAAAGCAATGCTTTCGGCCGTCAGCCCTGTGTCGGGTAGATTATTCAACAGGAACTGCTTGATGCGCTGCAGTTGTTGCATTTGACGAGACTGCTGCCGGATATCGGTGTCGCCGAACACCGAGTCGAAGGCTGTAGACAGTACGTCCAGCAGTGATGCATTGAGTCGCTCGCTCAGCGGGTCCGATAAGCCTTCTGTGTTCCAGGCTTCATTCAACAAGGTTGCGGCAACACGGCCCAGCGTCGAACGGCCATCGAGCGTGCGGCACACCAGTCGTTCGGCAGCGGGCATGTGTTGCAGCAACAATTTGCGGGGCACCGCCAGCACAATCTGATCGTCACCTTCGGGGTAACTGCATGCGTAAGGCTGTGCGCTATCGTAAAGGACGATATCGCCAGCGCCTTGCCGGGACTCTCTGTCGTTCTGCACGACGATAGCGACGGAACACAAAGAGAGCGTGAGGAGGAAGTGATCGCTCTCCCTGTCTTGCTGCAACCGCCGGTAATGGAGGGGGGAAGACTGGATACGGGTGAAGGTAACGCTACTCTGATCCCTGACATTCAGCCCGCCGTCAAACGGCGCTTCGGTCAGCGGCTGGCTGGTGACCAAGCCATACGTCGAGCTCACAACCTCCTGCCAGGCGTCGAAACGATCCTCGGGCCGTAGTGGTTCGGCTGGGAAAATCATGGCCATGGCTGCCTCTGCGACGAGCGTCTTTTTACGAAGTGATCGGCGGCAAGGTTATCAGACGTTGATCCAGAGCAAGACCCCTGTGCCGGCAGTGTTTCAAGGTGGTGAAAATAGTTTATAGACCTGTGATCCAGCCGATATATCCCTACGTATGCAGCGCTCTGCTTACCCAAGCCTTCTAGAACAGGAGTTCCATGGACCCGCGCCTTGCTGGGCTTTCTTTCTTGCTCACCCTGGGATGGACGGGGGCCGTGATTCTCGTCATCTGGTTTTACGCCTGATGACGCAACGGTTTTCAGCAGGAGACGGAAGTGGTTTACGAAGCGGTCCTTGCCGGTGATCGGTAGGGCCAGGAAGTGTGTGCGTTGATAGTGGCTAAATAGTGGTCTGGCAGCGCTAAAGCTAATCTGACTGAAGCCGATGTTTATGTAACGGCCCCTTGCCGAATGACTTCGATAGTTCTACCTGGCTTTGACGGCCTTGAAGTTTGCGCTATGGAAGGCATTGAAAAAGACGATTAACCGGCTTGACCGGCAGCCTCCATAGTCCGCACATCGGTGTGTCTGACAGGGCTCGCAGAGACCGGGGCTTTATAACAATACTTCCACAGATGCTTACTCGCAGAGTACTTCCACATGTCGACCACAATTGAAAGCACCTACAGGGAACGGGCCGGGCTGGAACTTGATCTTCACTCGCTGTTGACGGCCATTGACCGTTCCCAGGCGATGATCGAGTTCGATCTTGAAGGCAATATCCTGCGGGCCAATACCAATTTTCTGGATTGCGTCGGTTATCGGCTGGATGAGGTCCAGGGTCGGCATCACCGTATGTTCTGCACGCCGGAATATGCGTCCAGCGTCGAATACGCGACGTTTTGGGAAAAACTGGGCAAGGGCGCTTTCGACGAAGGGCAGTACAAGCGCCTGGGCAAGAACGGGCGCGAGATCTGGTTGCAGGCCACTTATAACCCGGTGTTTGACGAGCAAGGCAATCCGTTCAAGGTGGTGAAGTTCGCCACGGACGTGACTGCGCAGCGCAAGTCCAATTCCGAGTACGAAGGCAAGGTTGCGGCCATCGATCGCTCGCAGGGTGTCATCGAATTCGACCTTAACGGTCGCGTGCTCACCGCCAACGAAAACTTTCTCAAGGTCCTGGGTTATCGTCTGGACGAGATTCAGGGTCAGCACCATCGCATGTTCTGCGAAGACGACTACCTGAACAGTCCGGCCTATCGTGCCTTCTGGGCCAAGCTCGAACGTGGCGAGTATGACTCCGGCGAATACAAGCGCATCGGCAAGAACGGTCGCGAGTTGTGGATCAGCGCCACTTACAACCCGATATTCGACCCGGATGGTCGTCCTTACAAGGTCGTGAAGTTCGCCAACGATGTGACCGAGAGCCGCATTCGTCAGGCTGAGTCCGCGGGCAAGGTGACAGCCATCGAACGTTCTCAGGCGGTGATCGAATTCGATCTGACGGGCAAGGTGCTGCATGCCAACCGCAATTTTCTGGCGGTATTTGGCTACGAGCTCGATGAAATCGTCGGCGAGCACCACCGCATGTTCTGCTCCGAGGAATTTGTCAGCAGCCTGCAGTATCGTGAGCTCTGGGAGAAGCTGGGGCGCGGCGAGTACGACGCCAACGAATACAAGCGCAAGCGCAAGGACGGTAAGGAGATCTGGATTCAGGCCACCTACAACCCGATTTTCGATGCGCAGGGCAAACCCTACAAGATCGTCAAATTCGCGCTCGACGTGACTGTGGCCAAGGAAACCAGCGTCGAGGACCAGGGCAAGGTGAATGCCATCGACCGCGCCCAGGCCGTCATCGAATTCGACATGGCCGGCAACATCATCACCGCCAATGCCAACTTCCTCAAAGCGCTGGGTTATGGCCTTCAGGAAATCAAAGGCAAGCACCACCGTATCTTCTGTGAGGAAGAATACGTGCGCGGCACCGAGTACCGTGAATTCTGGCACGGGCTGGGGCAGGGCGAGTTCTACTCCGGGCGCTTCATGCGCGTCAGCAAATATGGGCAGAAAATCTGGATTCAGGCGACGTACAGCCCGATTTTCGACCACGACGGCTTGCCGTTCAAAGTGGTGAAATTCGCCACTGACATTACCCTTCAGGTCGAGATGGAACAGGCGATAGAGGCCAAGACCCGCGCCATGGGCGAGTCGGTGAAAGCACTGATGAATGCCATTTCCTATGTGGCACAGAGTACCGAGACGGCCACCGATCTGGCCAGAATGACGCGTGAGCAGGCCAGCACCGGTTCGCAGACGCTGGTCAAGGCCTCCGACGCGATGGACATGATTGCCAAGTCCGCCGAGGGTATTCAGGACATTATTCAGGTGATCAGCGAGATCGCCAGTCAGACCAACATGCTGGCCTTCAACGCGGCTATCGAAGCGGCCAGGGCCGGTGAACATGGCCTGGGCTTTTCGGTAGTCGCCGACGAGGTGCGCAAGCTGGCCGAGAAGTCTTCGCGTGCGACCAAGGAAATCAACAAGCTGATTCTGGAAACGGTCAGCCGGATCGAGTCGGGCAACGAGATTTCGCGCAGTGCCGGCGAAGCTTTCGAACACATCGTGGAAGGCGTGATGCAGACCACTCAGGCGATTGACGGGATCAACACGGCGACAGAGAAGCAACGTCTGTCGGCGCAGGAAGTCGAGGCACTGATCGTCGAGCTGCACAAAGCCAACCTGACCGGCTACACCCAGACTCTGGACAAGGTATCCATCGGACAACCTGCATGAGCAGCCTGAATGCCTATGGCGTCGTGCAGATCAACGGTGTGTATCTGGCGGTGGTTGCCGATGCGTTGATGGAGGCCGTGCACTGGCCCGCTGATCTGCATCCCCATCCATTGACACGGGGAGCGCTGCGTGGGGTGTTTACCTTGCGTGGCAAACCGGTGCCATTGGTCGACCTGCGGGCTCAATTGGCGGAGGGCGGCGATATGTCTTCGCCGACGCCACTGGTGGCGATTCTCAAGTACGGCGGTGGCTACCTCGGGCTGGCGATTGACGCTGTGTGCGACATTCTCAAGGCCCGTGATTCTCAGTTCAGTCCACTGGGGCCAGCGGGCAGCGGTGTCGGCTTGCTGCCCTCTCTGCTGCTCGGCGCCGAAGAGTCGCGGATGATCTACAAGCTTGACCTCGACTTCATGAGTGGTTTGCCAGGCGTGATGTTCGCTGCCGATCCGAGCGCGCAAGTGCTCAAGGACGAGGCACTGGCCGCCAAGGGCCGCTTGCTGCATTACCTGGTGTTTGAGTGCGACGGCCGCAACTTCTGTATCGATGCGAGCGTTGTGACCGAGTTGGTGGACGATCCCGAGATCACGGCGTCGGATTTTGCCAGTGACTGCTGCTTCGGCGTCACCTCGGTGCGTGGCACCAAGGTCCCGGCGCTCAACCTGTCCGAAGTGCTTGGCCTGGACCACCAGCGTCAGACGTCCAAGCCGCAGTTGCTGCTGTTGACTGCGCCGGACGGGCGGGTGTGCGGGTTTGGCTACGACCGCATGGTCGCCATTCAGCGTCAGGATCCGGACAGCCTGTTGGCGGCACCGCATTATGGCCTGCCGCACCCAGAGCTGCTGGCCGGGGTCATGAACCTGGAAGAGGGGCAGCAGGCCTTGTTGCTCGATCATCCGATGCTGTTGCAGCGCCCGGAAGTCAAAAGCTACACCCAGGTTTACCAGCACGACGTCAAACCTGCCCAGGCCTCGCACGATGTGACCAAGGCCATGCTGCGCCACGCCTGCCTGCTGTTCGATGCGCCGACCCGCTTCGTGGCACCGTTGAGCCAGATCGTGGAGATCATGAGCATGCCGCAGCAATTGATCGGCCTGTCGCAGCCGGAAACGCATTTGCTGGGACAGTTCAATCTGCGCGGCGAACAGGTGCCGCTGATCTGCCTGAGCAGTCTGCTGGGCGAAGGCGCACAGGTCCAGGGCGAAGCGTCGCGTGTATTGATCGTGCGTGGCGAGCGGCTGTGCTTCGGTTTTGCAGTGAACCGCGTCGATGCGATCGACGCGTTCAATCAGTTCGATCCGGCCATGCTGGAACAAGGCTGGCAAGCCAGTACTGGCAAGGGCATTTCGGTCAATGACCGGGTCCGCTCGCTGGTCAGCGTCGGCAGTCAGGAGCGCAGTTGGCGTGCGACCCTGCTTGATCTGCAGGGCCTGGCCCGACAGCTGGAATGCAACGTTGATCAGCGCCGCACTGTGCAATCAGTCTGAACCGAATGCTCCGCGCGTGGCCTTATTTGAGTGTTCACCAGCGGAGTCAACGACCATGACTGACAAGAAAGACGAGAAAAAACCGGAACCGCAAAGCGACGTGCCCGCGCACTCGACGCCCGAAGAAAAGGAACGCCTGAAAGACTTCAACAAGGACGGTATCCCGCCTGGGGTTTGCTGACCGCTGTTGAATGCTTTTCTTAAACGCCCGGCCCACACAGGCCGGGCGTTTTCGTGTCAGGCCTTTGTGCTTCAATCGCCGCCTTTGGCGAAGTCCAGCAGCCCGGCACCCTCCATTCGGTAGCGAACCCATTCACTTTGCGGCGCAGCGCCGATCGCTTCGTAGAACTTGATGGCTGGCTCGTTCCAGTCCAGCACGCTCCACTCCAGGCGACCACAATCGTTGGCTACCGCTTCGCGAGCGATATGTCGAAGCAGTGCGCGTCCGGCGCCGATGCTGCGCTTCTCAGGAGTGATGTACAGGTCTTCCAGATACACGCCGTTGCGTCCCAGCCAGGTCGAGTAACTGTAGAAATAAACGGCATAGCCAATGGGCTGGCCGTCATGCAGGCACATCAGCGCCCTGGCCGGTGCGTTGTCGGCGAACAGGCTGCGTTGAATGTCGTTGGTACTGGCCTTGACCTCATGCCCTGCGCGTTCATAGATGGCAAGTTCGGTAATGAACGTCAGAATCTGACTGGCATCAGAGGCAGTGGCTGGACGGATTTCGAGGGACACGGAGGGCAATCCTTGGCTAATGGGCGCAGCATGATAGCCGCACTCGCCAGGCGCTCGATAGTCAGGCGTCACGCAGCAGGTCGTTGGCGTTGAGCAACTGATAGGCGATCTGTGGACGTGCTTCCAGGGCGCGGCGGATGGCGGCAGGTATCGATTGACGCGTCTTGCGACACAGCCCGACCTTTTCCTCGACGACAATGCTGATGCCGCGCATGGTGCGCACTTCATTGAAGCCCGGAGCGACGTCGACACGCACGCCCAGTTGCTGGAAAATCTTGCGCTGCATGTGCTCCAGATCTTCCAGACTTTCGATACGCTCCAGGCGATCCAGCAGGGTTTTTTCTGCGTCGCGGGACAGCAGCAGAATCCGCAGATCTGCACCTTCCGCATCCAGCAGCTCGCGCTTGCAGTCGCAAGCGCCGGGCGGACAGGGGTTACGGATTTTCAGAGGGGCGTTCATGGGCTCAGCATAACGACTGACAAGGGCGTCTGACCATACCTCCGTGCGTGTCCGCAGCGCACGTAAAAGTCCGTCCACTGCGATATTCGCGCCGCCTCGCCGAGGCCTTACAGGTGCCGGATCAATTCGGCCATTTCATCTCGCCCTTGATGACTTTTGCACTCATCTCCAGCGAAGCCGGTTCGGCCAGTTGCGGCCAGGCTTTGTGCATGGCGTCGATCAGGGGGGTGGAATCCTTGGCTTTGGCGGCCTGTTCTTCGAAGGACTTCAGGTAGTCGGCGGTGAATGTCACAGCCTGGGTGCCTGACGGAATCTTGCCCAGGTAATGACCCGGAATTACGGTGGCCGGTTTCAGCGCCTCGATGCCTTTGAGTGTCGCGAGCCAGTCCTGACGCGATTTCGGGCTTTGCGTGTCAGCGACCCAGACATGGATGCCGCTGGAGACCACGACACCGCCAACCACTGCCTTGAGGGAGGGAATCCATACGTAACTGCGCTCGGGTGCCGGGCCGTTAAGGCCTTTGATCTGCAATGGTTGGCCTTCAAGCGTCAGGTGGTCGTCCTTGAGCTCTTCCGGCACAACCAGGCTGGTTGGCGCATTGTCCTTGAGAATCGGGCCCCAATAGGCGAGTTTGCCCTGCATCGAAGCCTTGATCGCCTTCACGGTAGGCGCGCTGGCGACGATCTTCGCTTCGGGGAACGCGGCTTTGATGACGTCCAGACCGAAGTAGTAGTCCGGATCGCTGTGGCTGATGTAGACGGTGGTGAGTTGCTTGCCGCTGTCCTTGATCTTTTGCACCAGTGCCTCGGCGTCGTTGCGCTGGAACTGCGCATCGATGAGCACCGCGTCATGCTTGCCGGTGATCAGTTCGGATGAAACCGGGAAGACGGCTTTTTCAGCCGGGTTGTATACCTCGATCGCCAAGGGAGCGGCGGCCTGGGCTGCGAGAGGGAACAGAGCGGCGAAGGACAGGGCAAGCAGGGATTTGCGCGGCATGGGATACGACCTTTGTTTGGACAGGGCAGAGGTCGTTATCTTAGGTTGCCTCAAGTGAAACAAAAGCCTCAGTATTGGCAACTATTGATTGCTTATATCGGACGAATTGTGGATCGGATCATAGCTGCACGGGTATTCATCGCCATCAACGAGAGGGGCAGCCTCATCGCCGCCGCCGAGGCGCTGGATATGTCTAGGGCCATGGTCACGCGTTATCTGGCGCAGATGGAGCGCTGGGCCGGAGCGCGACTGCTGCACCGGACCACGCGCAAGCTCGGCTTGACCGCCCCAGGGCAAGTGACCTTGTTGCGGTGTCAGCAACTGGTCGAGCTGGCCGACGCGGTGCCACTGGCAGCCGATACGCAAGTCGACGAGCCACGCGGCATGCTGCGTATCGCCTGTTCGCAGTCACTGGCCCAGGCCGTTCTGGCACCCGCGGTGACGGCTTACCTGCAACGCTATCCCGACACCTCGGCAGACCTGCTTATCGGTAACGAGGCCGTGGATCTGGTCAGCGAGCGAATCGATCTGGCGATCCGCATCACCAATCAGTTGGACCCCAATGTCATTGCCCGTCCGCTGGGGCAGTGCGCTTCGGTGGTGTGTGCTTCTCCAGCCTATCTCGCCGTGCACGGCACACCGTCCAGGCCGCAGGAATTGTCTGCTCACAACTGCCTGACCTATTCGTACTTCGGTAAAAGCCTGTGGGAGTTTACCCGCCAGCAGATGCCGCTCAGTGTGCCGGTCGGCGGCAACCTCAGTGCCAACGATTCAGTGGTGCTGCTGGAGGCCGCAGTGGCTGGCGCCGGTGTCAGCCTGCAACCGGTGCATTCGGCGGCGCCGCTGATGGCGAGCGGCAAGCTGATCGCCCTGATGCCGGAGTACCAGCCACGGGCTTTGGGGATACACGCGATCTACACCTCAAGGCACCATCAGTCGGCAACGCTGCGCACTTTTCTGGATTTTCTGACTGAATGGTTTGAGAGGGGTGGAGATTAGATCTCCTGCTGTGGACAGGACTCAGAGCGTCCAGAACACGCGGAGCATGGGCACGATAGGGAGACACAGACGCCCATCGTTCCTCACGCTCCGCATAGGCAGGATCAGGTCTTGAACTTGCGCACCAGGCCGTCCAGCTCGCTTGACAGGATCTCCAGGCTTCTGGAATCCGCGCGGGCCGAGTCCGAGAGTTCGGCGATCAACTGGGCGTCGCCATGGATCTGGCTGATGTGCCGGTTGATGTCTTCGGCCACCTGATGCTGCTCCTCGGCAGCGGTTGCGATCTGGGTGTTCATGTCGCGAATCACATCCACTGACTCACGAATCTGCCCGAAGCTGCTGCGTGCCTGCCCGATCTTGGTCACCGATTGCTGCGATACGTCGAGGCTGGCATGCATCTGTTGCGCCACCGAGGCAGTGCGTTTGGCCAGGTTGCCCAGCAGGCTGTCGATTTCTGCGGTCGAGTCCGAGGTGCGTTTGGCCAGTGCGCGGACTTCGTCGGCTACGACGGCGAAGCCGCGCCCCTGTTCGCCTGCACGTGCTGCTTCGATGGCCGCGTTGAGGGCCAGCAGGTTGGTCTGCTCGGCAATCGAACGGATGGTATTGAGGATCGACTGAATGCCTGCGCTGTCCTTTTCCAGTTGCGTCATGTCCTTGGCCGAGCGGGTGAGTTCTTCGCTGAGCTGGTCGACGCTGCGCACCGCATCATCGATCTGCCGCTGACCTTCACGCGCCTGTTGCTGGCCGCTGTCGGCCGAGTCTGCGGCCTGGCTGCAGGAACGGGCGACTTCATTGGAGGTGGCGACCATTTCATGAAACGCCGTGGAGACCATATCCACCGCTTCGCGCTGCCGGCCAGCAGCTTCGGCCATGTCGTTGGAGACACGCGTCGAGCTGTGTGAGGCTTCGAGAATCTTCCCGGCCGCCTGACCGATGTGCTGAATCAGGCTGCGGATCGCGGTCAGGAACTTGTTGAACCAGCCCGCCAACTGCGCAGTTTCATCCTTGCCGCGCACGGCGAGGTTCTGGGTCAGGTCGCCTTCACCGCCTGCAATACCTTCCAGGCCGCTGGACACGCTGTGAATCGGGCGCACGATGACCCGGGCAAAACTGGCCCCGACAATCGCAAAGACCACCGCCAGCACCACCGCGATGATGCCGATCAACCAGGTCAGGCGGGTGGCCGAGGCCATCACTTCGTCCTGTTTGATCAGGCCGATGAAGTTCCAGCCCAGTTGCTCGGACGAGTACACATTGGCCATGTAACGCTCGCCGTTGAGTGTCACCTCGACCAGACCACTGGCGGTTTTCGCCAAATCGCTGAAGCCGTCGCCCAGTTCTCCCAGTTTCTTGAAGTTATGCTCGGGCTGTTTGGGATCGACCAGCACGGTGCCGTTCTTTTCCATCAGCATCAGATAGCCGCTTTCGCCGAGCTTGATCTGCTTGACGATGTTCGTCAGTTGCTTGAGCGATACGTCGATATTGACCACGCCACCAGGGTTGCCCAGTTTATTGGGAATCGCCCGGATGGTACTGACCAGTACCGCGTCGTCGTTGGCCCAGTAATAGGCGTCGCTGCGCACGGTTTTGCCGGCATTGGCCATCGCCGTCTTGTACCACGGCCGCACACGCGGGTCGTAGTTGCTCATTTTCGGGTCTTCCGGCGTCATGATGTAGCTGCCGTTGATCAGACCATAAGAAACGTAGGAGTAGGCCGGGTGAGCCTTGGCGATATTGGCGAACAGCTCGGTCGCCTGCCTGTCATTCTCGGACTGCGGGGGAGGCGTGGCGCCCATGTAGTTGCGGAAATCATCGCTCGCCCCGGCGATCAGCGGGTGCGCCGCGATGTAATTGACGTTCTGCGTAATGCCGTCGAAAAACAGCTGCATGGCATTGTCGACCTGGCGAATCTCACGTGCGCTACCGTCCACGAAATCACTGGTCGCCTTGTCGCGCAGGTTCACGACCACGATGGCGGCGACGACTAATATGGGCAAGCACGCAATGACTGCGAACGCCCACGTCAATTTCTGTTTGATATTCATTTGAGCTCCGGGGGGCGTGTTACTGCCGCAAGTGTCGGGTGCTGCATGGATGCAGTCTGCGACCCGAGGCATTGAGCTGAGGGTCGCTCTTATGGTCTACCAAGAGGTCAACGACTTTTTGCCAGTATTCTTTAGGCGGCTTGGCGGTAACAAACACTTGTTGTCGTTCATGAGTACGAAACGGCCTTTATTCACCGAAGCAGTAACCCGTTGTTCATGAGAGGCGCCCCCCAAACTCGGTCATGGCATCCAGCATCGCGTCCTTGAAGTAAGCCAGTGAAGCCCGATCGAAGAGGATCTGGAAACAGGGTTCAGCCTGCGCGCCGAGGTTGATGACGATCACATTGATGCGCGCTGCCGAGGTCTGCGCCACCGAACCTGTCGCAAACGCTTCGGGGCGCAGATCCACCCCACACAGTTTGGCCATCACCTCGGCGATGCACGCGCCACTCAGTTGCAGCCAGGCATGGCTGTCTTCGCGAGGCAGCAGGTAATTGGCGCTGTGGTCGAGCTCCCAGCGAGCTTCTTCATCGGCGATGCGCTGCCCGTCATCGTGCGGGCTGCCCAGCAGCAGGTATTCGGTCTGTGAAAGGCGCGCGACGTGGCTGCCG
Source organism: Pseudomonas sp. MWU16-30316 (assembly GCF_020515645.1). Lineage (NCBI taxonomy): Bacteria > Pseudomonadati > Pseudomonadota > Gammaproteobacteria > Pseudomonadales > Pseudomonadaceae > Pseudomonas > Pseudomonas sp. MWU16-30316. The sequence goes on from NZ_JAIZAZ010000003.1 coordinate 316,262, forward strand.
TCCGCCTGTGTGACGGCGCGGTTCGGTGCCTCGGGCAGGTTGAAGCCGCTTGCCGTCAGGTAGTCAGCGCTTTGCGTACCGCGAAATCCCACGCGTGGCCGATCGGTCAGGTCTTGCAGCGTGCACAAGGCGCGCGCGTTGGCGCCGAGAGGACTGTTCTGGAGAAGGCTGGTCATGGGTCAGAGCTCCTGGCGCTGGTTTTCAGGGTCGAAGAAGGGCAGTTTCACGACGGTTGCCTGAACCACCACGCCATCTTCGACGCGGATCGGAATCTGCTGGCCGGGTGTGCTCTGGTCGAACGCGGCATAGGCCATGCCGATGATCATGCCCAGGGTCGAGGAGTACTCGCAGGACGTCACGTTGCCACTGATGTCCGGGCCCTTGAGCACCAGATGCCCCTCGAGCGGCAGCGGGCTGGCCTTGGGCAGGGTGAAGCCAACCAGTTTGCGCTTTGGCGGCTGGGCTTCGAGGATGTCCACCGAGCGGCGGCCGACGAAGAAAGGTTTGCTCCGGCTGACCGCCCAACCCATGTCGATTTCGGCCGGATGGGTCATGCCGTCGGTGTCCTGGCTGATGATGACGTGGCCTTTTTCCAGACGTAACAGACGTTGCGTCTCGACGCCGAACGGACGCATGTCGAAGACCTTGCCAGCCTCGACAAGTGCATCCCAGAGCCTGAGCGCGTGACGAGCGGGGACGTGGATCTCGTAGCCCAGTTCGCCGACGAAACCGACCCGTAGCAGCCGCGCCTTGATACCGGCAACAGTGCCCAGGCGCACGCCAAGATAAGGGAAACCTTCGGCAGACAGATCAAGGTCGGTACAGACCTGCTCCAGCACCTTGCGTGAATCCGGACCCGCCACGTTGACCGCGGCAATGGCCACCGTGACGTTGGTGATGTCCACGTTCAGACGCCACTGGGCATTCCACTTGAGCATCTGCTGATAAATGCGATCCACGCCGCTGGTGGTGGCGGTAACGTAGAAATGCTGTTCGGCAAAGCGCGCGCAAACGCCGTCGTCGATGACCACACCTTGTTCGTTGGTCATCAGCGCATAAAGCGAACGCCCGACCGGCTGTTTCAGAAAGGCGAAGGTATACATGCGGTTGAGCAGCTCGGCGGCATCGGGGCCGCGCACGTCCAGGCCGCCGAGTGTCGACACGTCGATGATGCCGACCTTGTTACGCACGTGCAGCGCTTCCTGCTGCATGCAGGCATCGCGTTGCGAGGCTTTGCCATAGAACGCCGGACGCTGCCAGATCCCGGCCGGCATCATCTTCGCACCGGCCTGCACATGACGCTGGTGCATGGGCGTCTGCCGATACGGATCGAAGGCACGGCCCGCAACGTGTGCCAGTTTCTCTGCCTCGAAGGGCGGTCGGGCTGTGGTTACGCCGGTTTCACTGATACTGCGCTGTGTCGAAGCGGCCACCAGTCGCGCGGTCGGCAGTGCCGAATGACGACCCTGTGACGGGCCCATGCCTACCGTGGAATAGCGTTTTACCAACTGGATGTCGCGATAGCCGATGCGCGTGGCATTGACGATATCGCGTACCTGAAGGTCTTCGTCGAAATCGACAAAATCCTTGCCGTCAGGGTGCGGGAAGATCGGCCAGGCGAAGTTGACCTGCGCTTCGCTGCGCAGCGGAGCAGGGCTTTCAGCCGATGTCAGGCCCAGTGCCGTGACCACGCCGGCGGCAGCATGCGCCGCATCGGCCAGCACGTTGTCCAGCGCGTGGTAACCGTTGACCGAGCCTGCAATGCCAAGATTCTTCGGCAGGCTGCTGATGGCGAATTCGGCCTGCTGATCGTCATAGGCCAGCTTGCCGCCGGCCTGACACAACAACTGGTAGACCGGCATGTAGCCGCCGGACATGCACAGCAGGTCGCAGTCGACGCGCGAGCCGCTGTTCGCCACCTGACCCTGGCCAGTGATTTTGCGCAGCTCGGCACCGCTCACATGGCGCATGCCTTTCTCATGCAGCGCTTCATAGACCGTTGTGTTCACGTGGCAGACGATGCCGCGCTTCTCCAGCGCAAGCCGCAGCGTCCGGTCCGACGGGCTGCTGCGCATGTCGGCCACTGCGACCACATCGACGCCCTGATCGTGCAAGTCCAGTGCGGCGAGGTAACCGTCATCGTTGCCGGTCAGCACCACCGCGCGTTTGCCGGGCTTGACGGCGTACAACTTGATCAGGCGCTGTACGGCGCTGGTCAGCATGACGCCGGGGAGGTCGTTGTTACGGAAAATCACCGGCTGATCGAACGAGCCGCTGCATACCAGACAGTGTGTGGCGCGCACCTTGTACAAACGCTTGCCCTGAATCACCGGCAGGTAATTGTCGGTGAACCATGCGTTGCAGGTCGCTTGCTTGAGCACCTGGATACTGTCATGTGCTTCTACCGCAGCGACCAGTTCACGCCGCAGCTGTTCGGCACGCAGGCCGTCGACATCGAAGCGGGCATAGGCCAGCGAACCGCCGAGAATGGGCTGCTGTTCGATCAGCAACACCTTGGCGCCTGCATTGGCGGCGCTCAGTGCTGCCTGCAAGCCGGCAGGTCCCGCGCCGATCACCGCCAGATCCGTGAACAGGTAGGCCTTGTCGTAGTACTCGGGCTGAAACGCCAGGTCCAGCACGCCAAGGCCGGCCTTCTTGCGAATGATTGGCTCCCAGACTTTCCACATGCCCTTGGGCTTGTAGAACGAGCGGTAATAGAAACCCACCGGCATGAACTTCGAGAACTTGCCCAGGTACGCGTCCCGGTCGTTGTCCAGCGAGCCGTTGAAGTTCTGGCCGGTGGCCTGCAAGCCTTCCTGCAGGGCAACGGTGTCGGCCATCACGTTGGGCTCGTGAGGCAACTGGATCAGGCTGTTGGCGTCCTGCCCGGCCATGGTCAGGGGGCCGCGCGGGCGATGGTACTTGAACGACCGCGAAAGCAGGAAGCGACCGTTGGCCAGCAGAGCACTGGCGATACTGTCGCCCTGCAGGCCCTGATAGGTTTTGCCATCGAAGCTGAACGTGAGCGGCCGGGTGCGATCGATCAGCAGGCCCATGGGCGCGGGCAGGCGGGCGGGGGTGGTCATCCTGCGATCTCCTTGGAGGCGAGGGGGGCGAAGTCGATACGTGCGGTAAACAGGTCGCGTGGGTCGAAGGTGCGGATGATCTCGTCGCTGCCGGTGTGGCGCTCGGCCAGGAACCAGTAGCTGGAGGGGTTGTGCATCCACCACTCGCACACCACGCCCAGTGTGTCTTCACTGTTGAACACGTAATCGGCCCACTCGCTGTCGCTGCAGGTTTGCGGGTCGGGCATATGTTTGAATTCCCCGCCGTAGGTGAACTCGCTGATGTTGCGCGGCCCGTTGAGCGGGCAGGTCATGATTTTCATGTGTCGCTCTCCGTCAGTGGCTGGCCGCTGTTGCGCCCATTTCGTTGACTTGCTGGAAGGTTGAGAAGCGTTCGAGCGCGAATGGCCTGATCAACTCGGGCACCTTGCCGCCGCTGGCAACCAGTTCTGCCATGGTCTTGCCGCAGATCGGCGTGGCCTTGAAGCCCCACGTGCCCCAGCCCGCATCGAGGTAGTAGTTCCTGACGGGGGAAAGGCCCATGATCGGGCTGTAGTCCGGGGTCATGTCGGTGATCCCGGCCCATTGGCGCATCAGTTTGGCGTTGGCCAGAAACGGAAACATCTCGATGGCGTGGGCCAGCAGGCTTTCCTTGAGGTCCAGCGTCGAGCGGCTGTTGAACAACGGGTACGGATCAGAACCGCCGCCAAACACCACTTCGCCACGGCTGGTCTGCTGCACATAGCAGTGCAGGGCGGACGAACTCACCAGCGGATCGAGAAAGGGTTTGAAAGGTTGAGTGACCATCGCCTGCAGCGGGAAGGTCTGGATCGGCGAGCGAATCCCGGCCTTCTTCATCATCTGCGAACTCATGCCCGCCACCGCCTGTACGGCGCAGCCGCACTGGATGGTGCCGCGATTGGTCTTCACCGCAGTGATGGTGCCGTTCTCGATCACCAGTTCCTGCACTTCGGTCAGTTGATGAATCTCCACACCGCGCTTGGCCGCCTGCTTGGCGTAGCCCCAGGCAACCGCGTCATGCCGGGCGGTGCCGCCGTCGATGTGCCACAGGCCGGCGAGCACCGGCAGATGACCGGGGTCCAGATTGAGGCTCGGCACCAGTTCGCGGATCTGCTGGCGGTCGATCATCTCGGTGCGGCCGCCGAAATGCTTGTTGACCTCGGCGCGCTGGCGGAACGAACGGACCGTGGCATCGGTATGCGCGAGGGTCAGTTGGCCGCGCTCGGAGTACATAATGTTGAAGTCGAACTCGTTGGACAGGCCCTGAAACATCTTCACCGACTCGGCATAGAACTTCACACCTTCGCTGGTCAGGTAATTGGAGCGGATCACCGCCGTGTTGCGCGCCGTGTTGCCGCCGCCCAGGTAACCTTTTTCCAGCACGGCGATATTGGTGATGCCATGGTATTTCGACAGGTAGTAGGCGGTGGCCAGGCCATGCCCGCCGCCGCCGATGATCACCACGTCGTAGGAGGACTTCAGTTCCTTCGGCGCAGGCAGATCTACCTCGACCGGGTACTCCGAACTGAGCCCGTATTTCAACAGGTTGAAAGGCATACGGCCTCCGATTGGCTGCGTTGCGCGTGGGCCTGCTGCCGGGCAGCAGTCACGGTGTTTTTCATCAGAAAAGCGATGGTCATCGGTCCGACCCCGCCGGGAACGGGCGTGATCGCAGAGGCGACTTCGATGGCGCTGTCGAAGTCCACATCGCCCACCAGGCGGCTACGGCCGTGGTCGTCGATGCGGTTGATACCGACATCGATCACCACCGCGCCGCGCTTGAGCCAGCTGGCATCTATCAGGCGCGGGCGGCCAACCGCTGCCACGACGATGTCGGCCAACTGACACAAGGCCCTGGCATCATTACTGCGCGAATGCACCACCGTCACCGAGCAGTGCGCTTGCAGCAGCAGGGCGGCCATGGGTTTGCCGACGATGTTGGAACGACCGATTACCACCGCATGCTTGCCGCTCAGATCGCCGCAGGTTTCTTCGAGCAAGTGCAGGCAGCCGCTGGGGGTGCAGGGCGTCAATACGTTGCGCCCCTGGCTCAGACCACCGACGTTTTCACTGTGAAAGCCGTCTACGTCCTTGCCCGGATCGATAGCCTGCAGGACGCGGTTTTCTTCTATGTGAGCGGGTAAGGGCAGTTGCAGGAGAATGCCGTGTACCGTGTTGTCGGCATTCAATTCGGCAATCAGCGCCAGTAAGCGGGCCTGGCTGCTGTCGGCCGGCAGGCGGTGTTCCAGCGAGCGAATGCCGGCTTCCTCGGCACGCAGGATCTTGTTGCGTACGTAAACCTCACTGGCCGCGTCATTACCGACCAGAATGACCGCCAGTGCCGGTTCGATGCCTTCGACCTTCAAGGTGTTCACATCGTGTCTGACCTGTTGCAGAACGCGAGCGGCGGCGGCCTTGCCGTCGATGATGTGTGCGCTCATCGGAACACCACCGTTCGATCCGTGTTGAGAAACACGCGGTGCTCCAGGTGATATTTGACGGCCCGCGACAGCGCGATGGTTTCGTTATTGCGTCCCGCCGCGACCAGGTCGGCAGGCAGGTAGACGTGATCGACGCGCTGCACTTCCTGCTCGATGATCGGACCTTCGTCCAGGTCACTGGTGACGTAGTGCGCGGTGGCACCGATCAGCTTCACACCGCGCTCGTAAGCCTGATGGTAGGGCTTGGCGCCTTTGAAACCCGGCAGAAACGAGTGATGGATATTGATCGCCCGGCCAGCCAGTTGCTGGCACAGGTCGTCGGAGAGAATCTGCATGTAGCGCGCCAGTACTACTAGCTCGGTGCCGGTTTCATCGACCACCTTCATCAGTGCGGCTTCCTGCGCGGCCTTGGTTTCTCGGGTCACGGGCAGGTAGATGAAGCGAATCCCCTCACGTTCGGCCATCGGTCGCAGGTCAAGATGATTGGACACGATGGCCGTGATGGTCATGTCCATTTCGCCCTTGTGGTAGCGGTACAGCAGGTCGGTCAGGCAGTGATCGAACTTGCTGACCATCAGCAGCACACGCATCGGCCGGCGCGTGTCGTGTAGCTCCCACTGCATGGCAAAGTCGTTGGCAACGGCGTCGAAGCCGGCTTTCAACTGCTGGATGTCGCCCTCATGACCATCGTTGAAGCGAAACACTGCACGCATGAAAAAAGTGCCGCTGTACTCATCGTCGAACTGGGCCATTTCACCGATGTAGCAGCTGTTGCCAGCCAGGTAGGAAGTCACCGCCGCGACAATCCCGGAGGTCGCCGGGCAGCTGATCTTCAGGATGAAATGGTTCTTCTCGTGTTGCATGGCGTGTCCTCTGAAGGGTAGCGGCAGTTTGGCGCAGGGCGAAAAAGGTCAGGTGCAGAGGTTTTTCGTCGATGAATAAAATTCTCTACAGGAATTTAATATTCTTGAAGGCTGTTTTATAGGCGAAAGGAAATCCAGCGTCCAGAGGTTTCTGGAAACTTTATTTACTAAAGGGAATATTGCAGGTTTCTTGTGGGGGGCGGGGTCGCCGGATTTCACTGTAGTGGCAAGCTGCTATTCCGGCGGAGCGTTGCGCCCGCTGGAAATATTCACGGCCCGGTCAATGCGTGACGCCTATTTCATCCCGATCAGGCCCTTGGCCTGGCTACGGCTATCGGAGTCCATATTATTGGACGACATCGCGTTATTCAGCGCGCTCATGGCTTGGGACAACGCTGATTGCATGCTCCTGATGGTGGACGTCAAAAGCTCTCTCTGCCGTTTCTTCTCATCTTCCGACAGGGTCTTGTCGTTCAGCAGTTCCATCAATTCCTGGTTCTTTTCAGCGATCTTATCCTGAAGCTTGCGGATGTTTTTCAAGACTTCCTTGACGTCCTCAGGCAGGCCGGACCGATCGATGTCCGCGTTCCTTTCACTTTCGAGTTTTTCCTGACCTTCCTTCGAGATCTGAACCTTAACAGCGGCAGGTGTAACACTGGATACTGCGGAGCTTTCTGTCACCGAAGCTGGCGTTGAGCTCACGACTTGAATATTCATGATCGGAGGGGTGTCGAAAGGTGCGATTTTCATTGAGGTTCCGGTCCCGGAGGATTTGTGGAGTCTTGTTTAGTACGCCTATCGGCCCGCAACAGCGGGCCTTTAGATTGATGTATCTATTTTGTACAAAATTGTATATTCGCGCACGCATTCCATGGTCAGGCTCTTGGGTTGAACCTGACTGCCTGACCAAGGCTTCGACGATGTTTGCTGTGACTTGACCGAACTCGGCCACTCATTGACGCCGCAGCTGGAAATGCTGTCCGCATGGGCAAGCATTAACAGGCAGGCAATCGAGCAAGCACGCGCAAAGTGCGATCAGCAAGGTTCTCCGGCAACGTCGGCCGAAGATACCTTGCGTGGCTGAGTAGAAGTTATTTGCTACTGCGCGTCATCAGTCGTGATGCGCTTCACCAACAAACGTCAGCGAGGTAAACAAGCCGCGTTCAGCGATGTCGGCGTTGTCCTTGACCGGCAGCGTGACTTCGGCGGCGATGATATTCAGCCCCTCGTTACGCACGATGACGCTGGCCAGACCTTGTGCATCGGTTTCGGCGCTGACGACATCCGGTGCACTGCGGTAATCGCCGATCAGTTTGATGCCGGCGGCGGGTTTGCCGTCGATCAGTACGCGCACCGGCAGTGGTTTGCCTGCGCCGACTTTCAAAGGGTCGGTCTGCGGCACGATCACGAAATTCAACTTGTTGAACGCTGGCAGGTGCGCGCCTTCGGCGTAAATGGCCACGCTGTATTTGAAGGTGTGGATGGAGTCGGTGCCATTGGGTACTTTGCTGCGACCTTCATTGACCCATCGCTTCTCGGCGTCGCGCGTCCACATGCCGTTATCCAGCGCAACGCTCATGACCGCAGGCGGCTTGAGCGGCACCAGACGCGCGTGGTCTTCAAGGCGTTGTACCGTCACCGGGATCATTTTGCCCTGCAGGTCGTAGGCCCACGCGCCGCTGACTTTCTGCGCCTTGAAAGCGTTGTCTTCGGCGCCATGACCGTAGACCACTTCGATATTGCCGCGACGCTGTTCGGTCCACAGACCGTGCGCATTGACGTGGCTGGCGAACAAAGCGCCGAGCAGGCCCAGGGCCAGGAAAGGTTTGTTTGAAAGCATGATGCGTCCTTGTTGTTGGGAGCGGGGTGTATTGAGTCGGGTTGTCATGGGCGTCAGAGGCTGAGGGTCAGGCTCACCGTAACGTTGCGCGGTTCGCCAGGCGCGACCCAGTAGTTGCTGTAGGAGCGCTCGTAGTATTTTTCATCGAAAATGTTGTTCAGGTTCAGACCCACCGTGACGTTCTCGCTGGCTTTGTAATGCGCCAGCAGGTCTACGGTCTGGTAGGCCGGCAACTCGAAGTCAGCGCCCGACTGCCCCGAGCGGTCGCCGACGTAGGTATACGCCGCGCCCACGTCCGAGCCGCGCAACGCGCCTTCCTGGAACTCATAGACGCCCAGCAGGCTGCCGCTGTGTTTGGCGACACCGAGGATCCGACTGCCGGAGGGGATGGTCTGGTCGCCCTTGGTCACTTCGGCGTCAATGTAGGCGAAGGCACCGATGACCCGAATGGCCTCACTGACCTGCCCGGTCAATTGCAGATCCAAGCCCTGGCTGCGAGCCTTGCCCACCGCACGATTGGTGTCGGTGCCCGGATCCAGCGCGAGAACGTTTTCTTTTTCGATATGAAAGGCGGCGAGGGTCGTGCTCAGGCGATCGTCGAACAGTTCGCTCTTGATCCCGACTTCATAGCCGACGCCTTCTTCCGGGTCGAAGGTTTTGCCGGCGGCATCCAGGCCATTGTTGGGCTTGAACGAGGTGGACGCGTTGGCGAACAGACCGACTTGCGGTGTGAGTTGATAAAGCAACCCGGCGCGGTGAGTGAAAGCGTCCTGGCGCTGCCCGGAGGTGGCGTTGGTGGTGAAGTCATCGACCTGCTGATCGAAGTGCTCGTAGCGTGCCCCGATCATGCCGCGCAGCTTGTCGGTAAAGACAATCTGGTCCTGCAGGTTCAGCGCGCGGCTTTCGACATGCTCGTAAAAATCAGTACCGGAGCGTGCGCCGGCGGGTTTCGGTTGGCCGTAGACCGGGTTGTAGATGTCGATGGCGTAGGGGCTGCCGGCGATGGTCGTGACGCGCTCGTTCTTGCGATAGTTCTCGTACTCGGTGCCGATCAGCACTTCGTGCTCGACTCCCATACCATCGAAACGACCGCGTAATTCCAACTGAGTGATGCTGTCATGCCAGTTGTTGTCGCGCTCCCGATAACGCCGATTGACCGTGTGCCCGTCGGCATTCAACGGGCGCGCCTCGCTGGCAAAACCCGACATCTCGCCCTGTTTGTAATGGCTGGCCAGACGCAGTGACCAGATATCGTTGAGCTGGTGGTCCAACGCGAACTGGACCATGTTGTTGTCGTTATCGATGTCATCGTCCGGCTCACCGAGGAAGGTCGAGCGAGACACGCCGCTCCAGGTGTTGTTGGGGGCGACCACGCCCCGGTCGAAAGTCGATGTGTGGCGCACGAATTCGGTTTCCACCAGCAGACGGGTGTCTGGGTTCAGTTGCCAACTGAAGGACGGGGCGACAAACACCCGTTTGCTTTCTACATGGTCACGAAAGCTGTTGTTGTCTTCGACGGCCAGATTGACCCGCGAGAGCAGATTGCCTTCTTCATCCAGCGGGGTGTTGACGTCCAGCGCGGTGCGATAGCGATCCCAACTGCCTGCGCTGGTCTGCAAGGTGGTAAAGGCTTCACGCTGGGGTTTCTTGGTGACGATATTGACCGTGCCGCCCGGATCGCCACGCCCGTACAGGCTGGCGGCGGGGCCTTTCAGCACTTCGATACGCTCGATATTTGCGGCATCCGGCGTGGCAGGGTAGCCGCGGTTGGCGCTGAAGCCGTCCTTGTAAAATTCGGAAGTGGTAAAGCCCCTGATGCTGTACTCGTAAAGCGTCAGACCGCCGAAGTTGTTCTGCTTCGACACGCCGCCGGCGAAATCCAGCGCACGCTCGACGCTGTTGCTGCCAAGGTCCTTGAGCACCGAGGCAGGCACCACGCTGATCGACTGCGGGATATCCGCGATGGCGGTATCGGTTTTGGTGGCCGTGGCCGAGCGGGTAGCGCGATAGCCCTGGACCGGGCTGGTCGCCGTCTCGTACTGATAGTCGGACGTGACGTTGACGCTTTCCAGTTCTATGGTCTGCGGGCTTTCCTCCGCGTAACCCGTATTGCCCAAAACGCCGATTGCCAAGCCTGCCAGAGACGCGATTCTACGAGACGACATGTGAGACTTCCTGATGATAATAGATACAATATAACATCTCCGTTGAGAGTTATTGTTGTTTGTTGCTGGGCATGTAACATCGGGCTGATCAGTAGGGGGGGCGATCCTTGCAACTCAGCGCTCAGGTGGGGGACTACGTCGTACAACTTCGCTGGGCCTTGAAAATGTAATATGCGTCAACCCGGCTATTGAGGTCGGCGAACCTCTCGCCTGTGATTCCTGTGTGCTCTGGAGAGCCAATGACGTTTCCAATACTCGCCGCTGCCCAATTCTGCTCTGCACGGGGAGCTATCGAGCACAACCTCTCCGGGCACCTGGCGTTCATGCAACGGGCAGCTGAACAGGGCGCCACTTACCTGCTGTTTCCAGAGTTGTCACTCACAGGCTACGAACCGGATCTGGCTCGCGAACTCGCCCTGCTTGCCGACGATGTGCGTCTGGCGCCGCTCGCGGCACTGGCGGTGAAGTTGCGATTGACGACCACCCTTGGCGTGCCGCTCAAGGGGCCGGACGATAGCGTCCTGATTGGCGCAATTACCTTCACCGCTGCGGGCGATGTCATCGCCTATGCCAAGCAATACCTGCATCCCGGTGAAGACGCGGTGTTTAGCGCAGGCAATGCGGACTGCTATCTGCCACTTGGTCAGCAGCGGATCGGTCTGTGCGTGTGTGCAGACTTTGCCCACGCCGAGCATGCGCGCCGCCTGGCGCAAGGGGGAGCCTGGGTGTACGCAGCCAGTGTGCTGATCTCGCCGGGAGGCTATGAATACGACGCCGGACTGCTTTCGGGGCATGCCCGCCGCCACTCACTGCCGGTGTTGATGGCCAATCATGGAGGGCCGACTGGCGGCTGGCAGTCGGCGGGGCGCAGTGGTCTGTGGGACGAGGAAGGGCGTTGGGTCGGCGGGATGGAAGGTGAAGGAGGTGGTCTGGTAGTCGCGACCCGCCAGCGCGAGGGCTGGCAGGTCAGGGCGGTTACGCTGGAGTAAGACGTTTCACGCGCCCACGGCAGTGTCTGGCTTGAGCCCGGGTTCGTTATGCGAGCGCGAAAGGGTCTCTGGCACGGCCAGCCACAACAGGCAGAACGCTACCGCTGCCACACCGGCAAGGGTCAGAAATGCCGCGCTGTAACCTGCCGCATGCACGACAAAACCCGCCAGGCTATTGCTCAGCGCTGCACCCAGCCCGAACAGCGTGGACAGCGCACCCAGACTCACGTTGAAACGCCCGCTGCCTTGAGTGAGGTCCTTGACCATCAATGGGAACAGGGCACCGAACAGGCCCGCACCGATGCCGTCGAGCATCTGCACCGCTACCAGCCAATAGGGATCATCGGAGAGGGTGTAAAGCACACCGCGAATCGGCAAGAACAGAAAACCGGCCAGCAGCAGCGGCTTGCGCCCCCAGACATCCGCTTTCATGCCTACCAGCAGCGCGGCTGGCACCATCACCAGTTGCGCGGCGACGATGCACGCTGAAGTGAGCGGTGTCGCCATTTGCATGTTGATCTGTGACAGCTTCTGACTCACCAGCGGCAGCATCGCTGCGTTGGCCAGATGAAACAGGGCGCAGCAGATACCAAACATCAGCAGCGGCTTGTTGCTCAACAGTGCAGAAAGCCCCGACGGCTGATGACCACTGACATCGTGACTGGCGTCGAAGCCCCGAGCCACGTCGTGATCGATGGCGTCTGCGGAAACGAAGCTGACCGCGACAATACTCGCCAGCGCCATCGCGGCCATCAGGTAAAACACCGCAATAGGGCCGAATAGATAGGCGAAGCCGCCAGCCAGAAGGGCTGCGCAGGCGTTACCAGCGTGGTTGAACGTTTCGTTGCGTCCGGTACGGCGGGTAAACGCTTTTGGCCCGGTGATGCCCAGCGAAATGGCCGCGATGGCCGGTGCAAATACCGAGGCCGCAATGCTGCTCAACGCCTGGGTCAGGGCGACAATGGAAAAGGACGAGGTAAACGGCAGAATCACGCAACTCAGCGTCACCAACAAGGCCGCCACACCAATCATGGCGCGCTTGTAGGGCGTACGGTCGATCAGCGCCCCGGCAGGTGTCTGGGTCAGCAGCCCGGCAATGCCGGCGATGGTCATCACCACACCGATGCTGGCCGGGTCCCATTTATGCACCGCCAGCAGGTAGATCGCCAGATACGGGCCCAGGCCATCGCGCACATCGGCAAGGAAGAAATTCAGGCTGTCCAGTGAAAGGGTGTTGCGGCGATCTGCATGACTGACCAAGAGTGAAGTTCCTGTAATTCGTCCGACTCCAGGCAACCGAGTCACGGGTAATACTGACCCGGGCCGTTTTAAAGAAGTTTCCGCACCGAAGATGAAATTTAGGCTTCAAATGCTCTTTTTCTGCAGGCTTTTCAGTCGCTGGGTCGCGCGTTGCACGGCAGCCATTTTTTCTGGCCGCTTCATGCGCTTCCACTTGCGGATATCGTCCTTGGTACGCCCGCAGCTCACACACAGATCACCGCTGAGCTGGCATACGGAAATGCACGGGTTTTCGATGTCCTTGGCCATGCTCAACCTCGTCTGGCGTATTTGCGTTTGATGCGCTGCTGCCAGTCGCCCGCGTTCTCGCGCAGGCACTGCTCTTCGCAGTCGACATGCACATGAGCCGCTGGATTCGACAGGCTGACCTGTGCATCGTCAAGTGCCCCTACCGTAAGACCGATCATCCGCTCGCCCAACCCGCGCTCCAGTGCAGCGTTCTTGTCAGCCAGCGTGTCAAACACCCATACCACCTGCAGGCTGGCCGGGAACGCCGCGTAATCGACTTCATGAGTCAGCCAGCAAAAACCGGGCATTTCGGCCTTGGCGGTCTCGCAGGCGTGCGTTAGTGCGCTCACCAGACGCCGATCTGTCTGGGCCTGTTCGCGTTTGCTGGATGGCATGGGGGACCTTGGAGTGTAGAGAGAAAGATGGTCACGATACCTGATTGCTGGTTTTGCTTACAGTTTGAGGCAATCAAGAACGTGAAAGCTGTGCTTCGAGTTGGCCTGCAAATCAGGTTAAGCACATAATTATAAGGTCTTGTTTATTTTTAAATGTTTCAGTATGACTTATCCTTCATGGTCTTCAGATAAAGACGATAGCGTTAACATGTGCCGTTCGGGCATCCTTGTGTGCCTTGACTTATTGCTTGTCGAGCTGGCGACGTTTTAATATCGGCTAAGGAGTATTCAGTGATGGTTTTTCATAAAGGTGTGTTTGGCGCATTATTTGTAGGTGTCAACACTTGATATGCTAATGGCGCTGTTAATGATTCAGTGTTGAGTTGCAAGCTCTGCGAGAATTTCTCTTGAATTCTCTTGGGTGAGTTATAGGAAAAAAGTTTTCAGTCTAAAAAATCAGTTACTATAAGTCTTTTGTTAAATGTATACAGGGAGTGGTGCTATGGCGTTTGATACTTATATGCAGATCGAAGGTATTCCTGGCGAATCTCTTGACGCTGTATTTAAAGATTGGATAGAGCTTTCGGATTTTGATGTTGGTGCAAGCCAGTCAGCGTCGGCGACGACAACAAGCGCTGGCGGGGCAAGCAGCGGGCGAGCCAGTATGAGCGATTTCTTTTTCCGTAAAGCTGTTGATAAATCTACCCCCAAGCTCCATGAGGCTTGCTGCAGTGGTAAGCATTTCAAAGAGGTCACTATCGCTGTAAATCGTGCAGGTACGGAAAAAATAAAATATCTAGAGATAAAGCTTGAAGAGGTAATAATTTCTTCGGTATCTCTGAATGGTAATGGCTCGATTGAAAGTGGTTTTCCAACTGAAACAGTGCGTCTTAATTATGGGCGCATAAAAATGCTCTATACCCAGCAGAAGCGATCCGATGGTCAAGGCGGCGGACAAGTAGCGGGTGGTTGGGATGGTATAAAAAGTAGAGTCTACGCCTAGTTTTGCCAAAGAAGGGTGTTGCATGTCGGAAAATACCAATAATCCTAATGTTGCATATTGCAGCTTTTCATTAAATAGTGAATCCGTGAGCACCTTACGTTGTGGCCAAGCTAGCGATGAAGCGTTCTCGGGTATGGGGGCTCCATTTGTTAACAATCCTCAATATCAGTCTGTTCAGGGGAAAGGTGCAATTCCAACTGGGCGATATTTTATTGTTGATCGGCAAAGTGGGGGCAGGTTCGGTTGGGTTAGAGAGCCGTTACAAGACTTTTTGGCTGGCACAGACAGAGGAGAGTGGTTTGGTCTCTACAGAGATGACGGGGAAGTTGATGATCAGACAACTGTTGATAATATACGGCGTGGCGCGTTTAGGCTCCACCCCGTCGGGCCGCGTGGTGTAAGCGAAGGCTGCGTTACTCTTAACTCTCAGATTGGTTTCGATGAGCTTAAGAAGTATCTTCGCAGCCAGAGGGGGGCGGTTATTGACGGAACGAATCTCAAGTACTATGGGATAATAGATGTGGTCGATGCTGGCGATAAGAATTCCAAATGAAGAAGATAATAAAACTCATCGTAATGGGTATTTTGGTTTTGCTACTGGCTACGCTGCTCACTAAGTGGGTTGTCGCTTTAGGCTTTATTGGCTGGCTTCTTGGAACTGAAACAGGCCTCGATATGTATGCTTCAGCAGTGAGTGCGCTAGGCATAATCGGTGGCGAGGATGGAGAGTTCCTGATTCTTGCCTTAATGGTATTCGTAATGCTGGTTCCATCGGCGTTTCTTGTATGCGCTGCAGCTAAAAGGCTTCATACGTTCAGAGCAGAACGGCAGTCAGCAGCTAATAAGAGAGCTGGCAGATAATACGCAGTGCTGCCTGATCTCACACGGCCATCATTCAAGCCATGCAGCGTTATCTTGTAGGATGACGTTCGGCCGCAAGGCCGGCGCCATTCCAAAAATAACAAGGAGACGCATGATGGATTTCTCAACCTCAAGCCCCGCTCTGGAGCCAAGCCGTCGGAGCTTTCTGAAAAAATCGCTGGCCGTTTCAGCAACCGTTGCCGCCATCGGCGCATTGCCGCGTCTTTCCAGCGCTCAGCCGCTGACCCAACGCTATCCCGACCCGTTGGTCCGTGTGCTGGATGACAGCTTTACTGACATCCGAATATTCAATGCCAGCGTCGAGAAGCTGGCCAGCGGCATGCGCTGGGCCGAAGGGCCGGTGTGGATCGGAGACGGTCGCTACTTGCTGGTCAGCGATATCGCCAACAATCGCATCATGCGCTGGGACGAGGTAACGGGTGAGCTGTCGGTGTACCGCGAGCACTCGAACTTTTCCAATGGCATGTGCCGCGACCGTCAGGGCCGGTTGCTGGTTTGTGAGGGGTCGAGCACCACCACCGAAGGGCGGCGGGTGACGCGTACCGAGTACAACGGGCGTATCACCGTGCTGGCCGACAGCTTCGAGGGCAAACCTTTCAATTCGCCCAACGACATCGCCTGCAAACGTGATGGTTCTATCTGGTTCACCGACCCTACCTTTCAGGCCGAAAGCAATTATGAAGGTCAAAAGGTCAAGCAGGAGCAACCCTTCGGCGTCTATCGCATAGACCCCTCGAACGGCAAGGTCTCCAGGGTTATCGATGATCTGGCCGGTCCGAATGGTCTGTGCTTTTCGCCGGACGAGAAAACCTTGTATGTGGTCGAAGGGCGGGCCAAACCCAATGGCCTTATCTGGGCTATAGCGGTCAAGGAAGATGGCACGCTGGGCGAACGGCGCAAGCACATCGAAGGTCTGGACTACGCGGCCATCGACGGCATCAAGTGCGACGAAAGCGGCAATCTGTGGTGCGGCTGGGGCGGCAATGGTGACCCCAAGGCGGACATGGAGAAACTCGACGGCGTGCGCGTGTTCAACCCTCAAGGCAAGGCCATCGGCCACATCAGCCTGCCCGAACGCTGCGCCAACATCTGCTTCGGCGGGCGAGAGGGTAATCGGTTGTTCATGGCCAGCAGCCATTCGCTTTATTCGGTGTTCGTCAACGCGCGCGGTGCCACGTTTGCCTGACGGCGTGTGACCCGATGACGGCGCATGGCATGACGCGTCGTCAATCGGGTCGAACCCCTCGGGCTATGCCCGGTCTGTTCCTGTAATCACTTTCAGGGATAGTTAATTATGTCGGCGCAACGCGGCCTTGTTCTACTTGCACGAGGCGGTTATGCCGCCCGTGGTGTTGTTTATCTGATTATCGGTCTGTTCGCGGCACTGGCGGCGCAAGGCTCCTCGCAGCCTGCCGACAGCCACAGCAGTCTTGAAGCGCTGTTGAGCCAGCCATTCGGCGGTGTTCTGGTCGGGGTAGTGATCGTCGGCCTGCTGGCGTTTGCGGCATGGCGTGTCTTGCAGGCTACCCGGGACGTTGATCATCATGGCCGCGAATTCAAAGGGCTGGTGATTCGCGGTGGTCTGTTGGTGGGCGGCTTTACGTACGGCGCACTGGCGTTCTTCGCCCTTGGCCTGCTGGTCAGTGGGCTGAAGAGCTCCGGTGGCTCATCGGACGGTGGTCAGGCCAAGGACCTGCTGGCAGCCATTCTGTCCTGGGATCACTCCAATCTGCTGGTTTACGTGGTCGCCCTGGTGCCCCTGGGGTTGGGCATTGTGCACATCATCAAGGGCTACAAGGCTTCCTTCGAGAAGTATTTCGAGGCCGACGAGGACGTCATGAAGTACGTGCGTCCGGTATCGCGCTTCGGCTTGATCGCCCGGGGCGTGGCATTCATCGAAATTGCCGTGTTACTGGCGGTAAGCGGTTCCAGTTATCAGGCCATGCACCCGCCGGGCATGAAGGACGCGCTCAACGGTTTGCAGGATTTGCCCGCAGGTTGCTTGGTATTGCTGATTGTGGCGCTCGGGCTGATTGCGTTTTCGGTGTACAGCTTCGCGCAGGCGGCCTGGCGCCGGATCAATATGGATGTGCCTGATGCGCCGGAAGCCGTGGCGCGTCATTTCCGCTGACTCTACCACCCCGTCAGGGACGCGGAAAACCAACCGCTGCGTGTCAATGCACAGCATTGGCACGCAGTCAGGTGGATTTGCGTGTAATTGTCAGCCTCGATGTGTTGATACGCTTACCGGCAAGTCAGACCCGAATATCCTGTGGTCCGCGGATCTGGGCTTCGATGCGTGTGCCGGTCAGGCGCTCTTCGTTGGAGAAGCCGTCGTAGCTGGACAGATCGCCAAAACGGATACCGGTGAGTTGCTCGATCTGCGCCACGCTGCGTTGCCAGGTTTTGAGCGGGCCGAACATGATGTCCAGCTTACCCAGCTCGCGGGTCTGGTCGATCATATAGGCGCTGGCCGAAGGCTTGCCGTCATCGCCGAGAAACGCCACGACTTTCCAGAATGCCGAAGGGATTTTGACATTGCGGTAGCTGCGGTCGTCGTCGCGCAGCACGGGGCCGGTAAACACCGTTACCCGTGACTTCCAGCGTCGTGTGTTGTCGAGAATGTAGTCCTCCAGCTCCAGCCAGGTCTTCTGATTGAACGCACCCATCTGCGGCGAGCAGTTGGTGAAGTGGAAGGTATCGCTGTTGGCAACTTCGGCTTCCTTGCCCCAGTTAGGGTCCTGACGCCGAACCAGATGGCCGCGATCCAGCAGGTTGTCGGCGTACACACTTTCGCCAATCTGCGCCTCGGCGGGCAGGCGACCGTCAAATGCCCAGGAATCCTTGCTGCGTTTGACCTCTACGCTGTTGGCACCATCAATGTTGACGCCGACATACAGCGCCAGACGCCGACTGCGCGACATGGTGATGGAAAAGTGCGTGTAATCGAGGCGATTACCGGTGTTCTTTAACGGGTAGACATCAGGCGCAAGTTCTTCGTCGGTGGTCGGCCAGGGCACGATGAAATCACCAAGGAAGTTCTCGGCGTAGCCGGTGCGTTTTTTCAAGTCGCTTGCCGGTGTAGTGCGTGGTGCGGCCAACGCCTGAGGTTCCAGCAGCGTGGTAGTCGACGTCAGCGGTTTGAGGTCGGCAAGGCGGGGCCGGTAGGCGAGATCGATGGCGAACTTCTTGTCAGGCACGGTGCTGGCTCCTGTGTGTGGATTGAATGTCCTCAGTTCACCATAGACGCGTTACAGAGCGGCGTCAGGCCTGACGTTCAACGTGATCGTCTGCGGATTCGGCAATATCCGTTAAATAAGCTTAAGTATCTGGCAACGTGCGTCGATAAGCTCTTGAATAAGAGCAATCCGCAGCTCGCGTTATTTCATTGACCGGAGGGGCTACAGGATGTCGATAAAACTACGTCTGTTCTTGCTGATAGGCACCAGTGTGCTGACCGTCATGATCATCAGCCTGGTCAACTACCTGGGTAATACGCGCATGGAGGCGGCGATGCTCGACAGTGAAGTCAGCATGGCTGCACTGGGCAATCACCTCGAAGCCGACATGATGCACGATGCGCTGCGCGCCGATGTGCTGTCAGCGATGCTGTTCGGCCTGGGCAAGAGCAACAGTACGCGCGACGAAGTGCAGGCATCCCTCAAAGAGCATGCCGCGCTGTTTCGCAAGGTCGTGGGCGATAACCTGCAATTGCCGCTCACTGATGCCATCAAGGCAGAGCTGAGCAGGATAAAGCCAAGCCTCGACGCTTATATCAGCGCAGGCGAGCGAATTGTCGGGCTGGCCATCGACAGCCCGGACCGCGCGCAGCAAGAGCTGGGTACTTTTTCCAGTGCCTTCACGCAGTTGGAGGGGCAGATGTCGAGCTTGAGTGACCTGATCGAGGACAACGCCAAAGCCAGCGGCGAACGCACCCGTCAGACCACTCTTAGTGCCAATGTCACCTTGTTAGTCGTGCTTTCGATCAGTATTTTGCTGCTGCTGGTGCAGGGGCATTGGGTGACGCGCAGCATCATGATCCCGCTCGCGTCCGCCAGCCGTATTGCCGACAGTATTGCCCATGGCAACCTGCGCGAACCCATCGCCGAGTCAAGTGGCCGTGACGAAGCCAGCATGCTGATTCGCAGCCTGGCGATCATGCAGCGTGACCTGCGCAGCATGATCGAAGTGGTGCGCAGCAATGCCAATGACGTCAGTGGCATGAGCCGTCAGCTCAGCAGTGGTTGCCATGAGGTGGCCGACAGCAGCCGGCAACAGAGTTCAGCAGCTGGCACCATGTCGGCGGCGACCAGCGAGATGACCGCAAGCATTGAAGAAATCACCCGACATGCGGGGCAGGCGCTGGATATGGCCAGTCAGGCAGAATCCCTGGCCAAGAACGGCGGTAAGGTGATCCATCAGGTGGTCAGTGACATGGACAGCATTGCCCGTTCGGCACAGCAGTCGGCTCAGGTGATCCGCACGCTGGACAAGGATTCGGAAGGCATCTTCAATATTATTCAGGTCATCAAGGGCATTGCCGACCAGACCAACCTGTTGGCGCTCAACGCGGCCATCGAAGCCGCCCGCGCTGGCGAGCAGGGCCGTGGTTTTGCCGTGGTGGCCGACGAGGTGCGCAGCCTGGCAGGGCGCACCAGTGCTTCCACTCAGGAAATAACCACCATGGTTGCGCGCATTCAGCAGAGCACCCGCGAGGCGGTTACCAGCATGGAAGCCGGCGTGGCCCAGGTCGACAAGGGCATGGCGGTCACCGCTGAAGTGGAGCGTGCGATCAGCGATATCCTGGATGCTACATTGAGCACCACGCAGTTGGTCAATGACATCACCCGTACCATTGGCGAGCAGAGCCTGGCCAGCAACGAAATCGCCCATCAGGTAGAAATGATTGCCAGCATGTCCGAGGGCAATAGCCGTGTCATCGGCCAGACAGCCAGTACCACTGATGAACTGTCGTTGATGGCCGGGCAGCTTTCACAATCGGTTGATCGCTTTCAACTGTGATATCAAATTGCCCAGCTCTGCAGTACTCTGCGGCGCGAAAAGCGCCGCGAGCTGTGTGGTCGAAGTTTTTCCGCCTCCGCTGAAGGCGAACGCATTAAAGCTTTGGTCGCGACAGACGTTAACCATCGCACGAGAATCATCCTTGTACCCAGGAGCAGGAAAATGCAGACGTTAAAGGCTTTGTACGAGTCAGTTGAAAAGCAGTTTTTCAACACGCTGACCAAGAAGCTATCAAGCCTTTTCCTGCTGGTCCTGGTCAGCGCCTTGCTGTATTGGGTGGCGCTGAACATTCGTTCCGACATCATGCTGCAATTGCGCGGCACGCAAACGGACCCTGCCGCGCTGGGCGTGATCCAGAGTCAGCTCGATCTGCTGAGCAACGCAATTCTGCTGAGCACCCTGTTCACGCTGGTCATGGTCAGCTTCATGGTGTGGTATTTCCGCCACCTGATCGTGCGTCCGGTGATGTCCATGACTCGCGCGCTCGAAGAGGTCGCCAGTGGCGAAGGTGATCTATCAAGGGATCTGCCGCTGCTCACCCATGATGAAATTCGCGGGCTGGCCAGTACCTGCAATCTCTTTCTGGCCAAACAGCGCGAGATCATCAGTAGCATTCAGGGGCTGACTGTGCAGATCGCCGTCGAGTCGGCGCGTTCGCTGAAGAACATCAGTGACTCCAGCGACAGCGCGACCGATCAGGCACGCTTCGCCAGAGAAGTGATGGACCAGAGCAATATGGCAGTGGGCAGCATCGAGGATGTTTCGCAGCAGACCCAGGGTATTTCCAGCACCACTGCGCAGAATCTGAGCATGGCACGCGACTCTTACGCCGAACTGCTTGAGGTGACCGGCAATATCAGCCAGATATCCACCAGTCTCAACGAGTTCGGTGGGCTGGTCTCCGGCCTGAATGAGCGTTCATCAAGCATCAAGTCGATTGTCGGGCTGATTCAGCAGATTTCCTCGCAAACCAACCTGCTGGCGCTCAATGCGGCCATCGAAGCGGCGCGGGCGGGGGAGAGTGGTCGAGGTTTTGCGGTGGTGGCCGACGAGGTGCGCACGCTGGCGCAAAACGTCAGCAAAGCCACTGACGACATCTCGCGCAACATCGACGCGATGCTTCAGGAAGTCAGTTCCACACACGAACAGACCATCCAGATCAGCCACAGCGCCCGTGAAACCCAACTGGTGGTGGAGCGCGCATCCGGCCATTTCGAGAGCATGATCGGCGATTTCGAGTCGACCAACGACAAGCTCGCCGACATCGCTGCACACATTCAGCAGTTCGCCTCTACCAACACGGGGATCAATGAACGGGTAACGCGGATCTATTCCGATAGCCAGGCCATCGATCAGCGCATGCAGCACTCCGCAACGGCTACTCGGGATCTGTCCAGTGTGGCTGAGCAAGTGCAGGCGCTGCTGGGGCGTTTCGTGCTTGGGCATGGCGAACTGGATGCGGCGATCACTCGCGCCAGTCAGTGCCGTGACATTCTGCAAGTACGCCTGGCCGAGCTGCACAAACAGGGCGTCAATCTGTTCGATCAGAGTTACAAGCTGATTCCGGGCACAGACCCCAAACAATACACCACCGGTTACACCGAGCGTTTTGCGCAAGTCTGCCAGGAAGAATGCGACAAGCTGACCAAGGGCACACGCGGCGGCAAGGTCACCTTCATCGTCGACAGCAAAGGCTATTGCCCGGTCAACAACAGTTGGGTATCGCAAAAGCCTACCGGCAACCGCGAAGTCGATCTGCCGGTGTGCCGCAACAAACGCATGTTCTCCGACCCGATTGGTCTGCGCGCCGCAGGCAACAAGCAGCGTTTTCTGTTGCAGACTTATTTGCGCGATACCGGAGAGATCATGACCGAAATCGATGTGCCGTTCTTTTTCGAGGGGCGCCACTGGGGCAACTTGCGGATGGGCTTCGACGCAGCGCTGCTGTTGGGCAAGTGACCTAAGATGCCAGGGCCTGCGCCATGCGCAGGCTGATGGCGTTTTTCAGCCCAGAAGGTGTTGGGAGATGTACCTGGATATCTGAACGATTGAGGTCTTGCCGGTGAATTCGAATTTTACCTTGCCTACCGCCGAGAAGTAGATTTCCAGTTCAGAGTCCAGGTCGAACGTACCCGACGTCTCGACCGACCACGCCACGATGTTCTTGTACGGCAAGGAGGTGAAGTCCTTCTTGCTGCCTGTCAGCCCCTGGACGTTGACCGCAATGATGCGTTTGCTCGTGAACACTACGCCATCACGCATGGACTTGTAGGCATCGATAACCTCTTCGCCGTCGAGCAGCAGGTCCTTGACCCGGTCCGCGTATTCGTCATTCTGTTTGAGTTTGAAGAAGCCCTTGTTGTTGAAGTCGATCATCTGTCTATCCTTGAATATCTGTTCGGGGGGGTACGCGACGTGCGCAGCCGGGTGTCCGAAGCCGCCGCAGAATAACATCGCTCAACCTGTCTCATGTATTTGCGACATGGATATTCAGGCTGGCCGTCCCCCAAACGACTGAACGTTTGCGCCAATAAAAGCTCCATTTTCAAGCGGCGCTGATTTCCAGAACGCCACCGGAGGTGTGACTTTGAACATTCAAGACCTGACCAAACATGTAAAGGATCAAACGGTTCGTGAACTCGATCTGATCTCCATGGAAGGCGGTTCCTACGTGCTGCACGCAAAGCTCGAGGGCAAGTCTGTGCCAGTGGAAGATTCGAGCGGAAAAACCCTGCACGTTGCTTCGGTGGAAGAGGCGCGCAAGGTGCTGTCTTCGGTCTCTGACGTAAAACTGTTCATGACCCAGGCCGTGGCGCATGACGAAATGGTCGGTCTGGACGATGTTCAGGCACAAACTTCGCGGCACGAGATACCCCTGCGCTCAAGTCTGTGATGTCGATCAGGCGTTGTTGCGCCTGATCGCAACGCACTTGATTTCGAGCAGCAACCCGGGGTGCGCCAGTTCGGCAACGCCGATGCAGGTCCAGGCGCACTGGCCACGCGGGAATATGCGGTTTTTTACTTCACGAAAGACCGCCATGTGTTCGCTCATGGCGACATGGTAAGTCGTCATGTCGACTATATCCTCGAAGGTGCAACCGCCCTCGGCGAGCACCGTGCGCAGATTCTCCCAGCAGGCGATGAATTGCGCCTCCGGGTTGAGGATGACTTCCATATCCCGCGTACGCCCCACCTGGCCCGCGCAGTACAGGGTATTCCCAACCCTGACCGCAGGTGCATAGCCTGCACGGTCCATGATCGACTGCATGGTGGACGGAATGATGAGCTCTCGGTCTGACATGTTGTAACACCTGTTCGTAACGCTTGAATGTGCAATGGCTGATCTGGTTATCGCTGTTCCGGCCTACGCCTTGGCGGCCGGTCTGGCAGCGCGCCGCGGCTTTTTCGCCGCAGTATCCGTCGTGGCGGTGGAGGTCTTGGCGGCGCGTTTAGTGGTCTTGCGCTTTTTCTTCCAGGGCGGTTTAACGCCTGCCGGGCTGGCTGGTCCGCTGATACTCATACGCATGCCGACGCAACGGCTGACCTGTTTGCTCATCCACGCCGCCTGTTTGGCGACGAACTCTTCAAGGCTCATTTCGCCGCTCTGGACCATGTCCAGCGCCTGTTCCCAGATGGCGGTGGTGCCCGGATCGGCGATGGCACGGGGCACGGCGTCGATCAGGCTGAAGGCTGCCGGTGCTGCGCACAGCGACTTGCCTTGCTTGGTCAGGTAGCCACGGTCCAGCAGGCCTTGAATGATCCCGGCGCGGGTGGCTTCGGTGCCAATGCCGGTGGTGTCCTTGAGCTTCTGTTTGAGCAGCGGGTCTTCCACCAGTCTGGCGACGTTCTTCATTGCCTTGATCAGGTCTCCCTCGGTGAACGGCTTGGGCGGCTGGGTCCAGAGGTCCTTGAGGATGACCTCGGCGACCGCACACTCGCAGCCCTGAAATAATGCCGGCAACGGCTGCGGGGCAGGCGCTTCGCGACCCTTGGCCGGGGCCAGCGCTTCGGGCATCGCACGCTTCCAGCCTGGCTCGACAATCTGCTTGCCCACCGCACGCAGCGCGTGGCCTGCACAGTCGAAGTCAGCCTGGGTGCGATCGAATTCGTGGTTGGGCAGAAACTGCGCGAGGTAACGCGCCCTGATCAGGGTATACACCGCTCGCGGTTTGCCGGTCAGACGTTCTACGCCGCGCACCGCCGCGGTGGGAATGATGCCGTGGTGGGCTGTCACTTTGCTGTCATTCCAGGCCCGTGATCGACGTTGTGGGTCGAGATGCGGCGACAGGCCTGCCAGCGCAGGGTCGGCCTTGCACAGCGCCGCGATAATGCCTGCGGCCTCACCATGCTGACTGTTCGGCAGGTACCCGCAATCGCTGCGCGGATAGGTGATGACCTTGTGGGTTTCATACAGGGACTGGGCGATGTCGAGGGTTTCCTGCGCGCCGAGCCCGAGCTTCTTCGAACAGATTTCCTGCAGGGTGCCCAGGTCGAACGGCAAAGGCGCCGCTTCGCGAATGCGCTCGGTGCGCAGCTTGACCAGTCGTGCGCTGGCCGCGCCGCGCATGTCGTGCGCAGCCTGTTGCGCAAGCGCCTGGTTCAGGCAACGGTCCTGGTCGTCGCAGGCATCCGATGGTGCGCGCCACTGGGCGATGAACGCCTGATTGTCATGCAGCAGCCTGACGTCGATAGCCCAGTAGGGCGCCGGGACGAAGTTGGCGATGCTGCGATCACGGTCTACCACCAGTCGCAGGGTCGGGGTTTGTACCCGACCTACTGGCAACACGCCCTGATAACCGGATTGTCGACCCAGCAGTGTAAACAGGCGACTCATGTTCATGCCGATCAGCCAGTCGGCGCGTGATCGACCCAGCGCCGAGTGATACAGGCTGAACGTATCGGCACCGGGCTTGAGCGCCGCCAGCGCCTTGCGGATCGAGGCGTCATCCAGTGCCGACAGCCACAAACGCTGAATCGGCCCGCGATAGCGACAGTGCTCGATCAGTTCGCGGGCGATCATTTCGCCCTCACGGTCGGCGTCGGTGGCTATTACCAGTTCCCGGGCTTCACCCAGCAGCCGCTTGACTGCCTTGAACTGGCTGGCGGTTCTGGGCTTGACCAGCATTTTCCATTTTTCCGGCACGATGGGCAGGTCTTCCAGTACCCAGCGTTTGTAACGTGCATCGTAGGCGTCGGGCGGGGCGGTTTCCAGCAGGTGGCCGATGCACCAGGTGACCGTCGCATTGGCACCCACCCAGCAGCCGTCGCCACGCCGGGTTGCGCCGAGCGCAGCCGCAATGTCTTTGGCCTGGGAAGGTTTTTCGCAGAGAAACAGCCGCATGACTACCGTCGTCGATTACCGGTGCAAGGGCTGCAAGGATGAACGTTGAATGCGTAGCGGGCAAGGTTTATCTGTATGGATATACAGATAAAAGCGCTATACGGCCTCAAAAATGGACCGCCTGACGCCATGCCCGCATACGCTGGTCAGCCTGGAGAATTGCTTTTGGTTCAGTTCAGTAATTCGGAGAACGCCTTGTCTGCTTCCAGCACCGCCGGCAACCCGGCAAACAGCGCGTCCAGATCGATGCCTTCCATCAGCGGACCGCCTGACGCCTGCTGCGCCTGAGGTGTCGCGCCGCCGTGGGCCTCCAGCGCATCCGAAATGGTAATGGCCTGGGCGACGATCCTCGGCAGCGATGCGTCAGCCGGAGCCCTCATCGGCGTTGCCTGATAGGCGATAGCCTGTTGAATAACCTTGGGTAAATGCCAGCGACTGGCCAGCTCTGCACCGACTTCCGGGTAGCTGAAACCCAGTTGCAGGGTTTCGCTGGCCGCACGTCCTGGCGTCCCGGCTTTGGCGGCGTTGTTCAGGCGTTCGGCAACATCGGGCGCGCCGGTCTGGATCAGCAACTCACCGATGTTATGCATCACCCCGCAGGTAAAGGCGATTTCAGGATCGGCGCCCGTCTGTTTCGCCAGCATCCGGCAGATTCCTGCTACCTGAAAGCTTTTCAGCCAGAACCCCTTGAGATCAAAACTCGGCCCGGCCTTGAATGCACCGGTCACTGCCGAGGCCATCACCAGCGTACGCAGCGTATTGAAACCCAGGCGCATGGCCGCGTCTTCGATACTCGAGGATTCCCTTGAGCCGCGAAAGCGCGCCGAGTTGGCCAGACGCAATACCTTGGCCGCAATCACCGGATCTTTCTCTATATTGCGCGCAATGCTTTCCAGGTTCGAAGAGGGATTGTCAAATTGCAGCATCAGATCCTGAGCCACTTTGGGAATACTCGGGAGGCTATGCAAACCGTCAAAAAGTTGCTCGATACTTGGCATGGCGAGACCATCCTGTGCAGGGCGGGGGATGATTTCAACCATAGCCAGTTTTTCCTGTTCTGCACGCTTGAGTGTCGATTGTGGGAAGGGCGTCTCGACCTGCGACGAAAAAAATAATCAAGGACTCGTGGATCGCGCCGATATGGCGATACAAGCGTCTCTGTAAGGTTTCGATACTCGGACCTGCCTGGTGATTGACGCCGTGGCAGACGTATCGGCTCCGGTTGCTGAACGGCCTGTGGGTTGTAATGTGAAATAGACGGCACTGTTGTGAAGTTTGATTGGCGATCCAGAGATCGTCCTTATTGGTTTTTTGCCGTGGAAGTAACCGCTATGAAAAGTCTGGGTTTCAGCAAAAAGATTCTTCTCGCCGCTGCATTGATTGTGGTCGTGGCGTTCAGTGTATTCATTGTCGTCAATGACTATCGACAGCGTCAGTCGCTCAAATCCAGCGTCAAGTCCGAGTTGCAACAACTGGGTACGCTCACCACGCAGAACATTCAAACCTGGCTGGAAAGCCGCATGCAATTGCTGCAATCGATGTCGCAGCAAATCGCCGCGGATGGCAAGGAACTGCCCCAGTTGCAACGCGCCATCGGCCTGCCTGCCTACAGTGACAGTTTTCAGCTGAGCTACTTTGGCAGCACCGATGGCGTGATGTTCTCGGTGCCGTCGGCCAATCGCCCATCTGACTACGATCCGCGTGCACGTGGCTGGTACAAGGCGGCACAGAATGCCCCCGGCACCATTGTGACCGAACCCTACATCGCGGCATCTTCCGGCAAGCTGGTCATGACCATGGCCACACCGGTCAAGTTCCAGAATCAGTTCGTGGGCGTGGCCGGTGCCGATATCGCTCTGGACAACGTCACCAAGATCATCAACTCGCTGAACTTCGATGGCCATGGTTATGCGTTTCTGGTCAGCGCCGACGGCAAGATTCTGGTGCACCCGGACAGCAAGCTGGTGCTCAAGAACATCAGTGAAGCCTACCCGACCAATACGCCGAAAATTG
Organism: Pseudomonas sp. MWU16-30316; assembly: GCF_020515645.1. Lineage (NCBI taxonomy): Bacteria > Pseudomonadati > Pseudomonadota > Gammaproteobacteria > Pseudomonadales > Pseudomonadaceae > Pseudomonas > Pseudomonas sp. MWU16-30316. The sequence continues at coordinate 343,829 of NZ_JAIZAZ010000003.1, forward strand.
CTGCCGGGGTGAGTGAAATCGACTCCGGTAAAAAGCCCGAGATCATTTCCTTCACGCCCGTTCAAGGTGTCTCGACGGCCAACTGGTACGTGGCACTGGTACTGGAGCAGGATTCCGCCTACGCCATGTTGACCGAGTTCCGTACCTCGGCCATCACTGCGATGGTGGTTGTGGTGATGGTGATCATCCTGTTGCTGGGCCTGTTGATCCGGGTGTTGATGCAACCCCTGCATCAAATGGGCCGCGCGATGCGTGATATCGCCGATGGCGAGGGCGATCTGACCAAGCGTCTGGCCATCACTTCGCAGGATGAATTCGGCGCACTGGCCGAGTCGTTCAACCATTTTGTCGAACGTATCCATACCTCGATCCGCGAAGTGGCTTCGACTGCCGCGCAATTGGGCGAGGTTGCCACCCGGGTGGTCAAGGTCTCCAACGCGTCGATGGGCAACTCCGACCAGCAGGCCAATCGCACTGAAAGCGTGGCAGCGGCGATCAACGAATTGGGTGCCGCTGCCCAGGAAATCGCCCAGAATGCGGCGCGCACCTCGCAGCAGTCGAGCGATGCGAGCGGCCTGGCCAGCGACGGTCAGAACGTTGTGCAGCAGACTATCAAGGCGATGAACGAGCTGTCCGGCAAGATCAGCGAGTCGTGCGTGAACATCGAAAGCCTGAATGGCAAGACCGCCAACATCGGGCAGATTCTTGAAGTGATCACCAGCATTTCCCAGCAGACCAACCTGCTGGCGCTCAACGCCGCCATCGAAGCGGCGCGTGCCGGTGAAGCAGGGCGCGGGTTTGCGGTAGTGGCCGACGAGGTGCGCAACCTGGCGCACCGCACTCAGGATTCTGCCCAGCAAGTACAGACCATGATCGAAGAGCTGCAGGTCGGCGCTCGCGAAGCAGTGACCAACATGACCGAGAGCCAGCGTCAGAGCGAGGACAGCGTCGGCATCGCCAATCTGGCCGGCGAGCGTCTGAGCAGCGTGACCCGCCGCATCGAAGAGATCAACGGCATGAACCAGTCGGTCGCGGCGGCAACTGAAGAGCAGACCTCGGTGGTCGAGTCGATCAATGTCGACATCACTCACATCAACACCCTCAACCAGCTGGGCGTCGACAACCTGCGCCAGACCCTGGATGCCTGCAACTCGCTGGAAGAGCAGGCTGCGCGTCTGCAGCAGCTGGTGGGCAGCTTCAGGATCTGATCCGGCTGCGTTTGCGCCGCTCCGCAGTACCGGGAGCGGCTGCCTGGGCTTCTTTCAGTCCCAATGCTTCAGCGTGGCAATGCAGCGGATGAGGGTCCCACCGCTGTCCGTTGCCACACGATGGGTGACAAACTGTTATCACTTGGTCACTCGCGGTTCATGACGCTGCAACAACACAGGTTCAGTTTGGTTGACAACCAAATGCGACCTGTCCCGGGTCGTGCACAGACCGAGAAGCCTCATGAACGAAGCCATTCATGTACAAGGCCTGAACAAGACCTTTTCCCACAAAAGCGCTCTCATTGATCTCGCGTTGTCTATACAACCTGGTGAGATGGTCGCGCTGATTGGCGCTTCCGGTTCGGGCAAGTCAACGCTGCTTCGGCATCTCGCCGGTCTGGCGTGCTGTGATCGCAGCAATGGCGGTCAGGTTCAGGTATTGGGCCGCGAGGTTCAGTCCTCCGGCCGCCTCAACAGCCAGGTGCGACGTCTGCGCGCCGATATCGGTTATATCTTCCAGCAATTCAATCTGGTCAATCGCCTCAGCGTGCTGGACAACGTCCTGCTCGGTTGTCTGGGGCGCATGCCACGCTGGCGCGGCAGTCTGGCGCTGTTCAACAACGAGGAAAAACAGCGTGCAATGGCCGCGCTGGAAAGGGTCGGGCTGGCGGACCTTGCCGCGCAACGGGCTTCGACCCTGTCCGGCGGGCAGCAGCAGCGGGTAGCGATTGCCCGCGCCTTGACCCAGCGCGCCGAAGTGATCCTCGCCGATGAACCGATTGCCTCACTGGACCCGGAATCGGCCCGCCGCGTCATGGAAATCCTCGCCGACATCAACCGCCGCGACGGCAAGACGGTCGTGGTGACCCTGCATCAGGTCGATTATGCCGTGCGCTATTGCCCGCGTGCGGTGGCGCTCAAATCCGGGCGTATTCATTTTGATGGCCCGGCGCAGGAGCTCAGCAAACAGTTCCTCAACGACCTCTACGGTGCAGACGCGGACGCGAGTCTGATGATCACCGAACGAAGCCGGCGCGTGCGGCAAAAAGCCAGCCTGACGCTGGCCAAGGTCTGACGTCCTTTCAACATACCCCACCTGACATTTTCCGGAGAGCCTGCATGTTCAAGCGTATCGGTCGTCTTCTCGCCTCTGCCGCCTTGCTGACTGCCTGCGCGTTGGGCACCGTCCAGGCCGCAGAAGAAAAAGCCATCAATTTCGGCATCATGTCCACCGAGTCTTCGCAAAACCTGAAAAGTATCTGGCAGCCGTTTCTCGATGACATGAGCCGCAAGACCGGTCTCAAGGTCAATGCCACCTTCGCTTCGGACTACGCCGGCCTTATTCAGGGCATGCGCTTCAACAAGGTGGACGTGGCCTGGCTGGGCAACAAGGCGGCGATGGAAGCGGTGGACCGCTCCAACGGCGAGATCTTTGCCCAGACCTCCGCCGCCAACGGTGACGCGGGTTACTGGAGCCTGCTGATCGTGCGCAAGGACAGCCCGATCAATAGCGTCGAAGACATGCTCAAGAATGCCAAGAGCCTGACCTTCGGCAACGGCGACCCGAACTCCACCTCGGGCTATCTGGTGCCAGGTTATTACGTGTTTGCGAAAAACCACGTCGATGCGTCCACTGCCTTCAAGCGCACCTTGAACTCCAGTGATGAAGTCAACGCCCTGAGTGTTGCCAAGGGGCAGCTGGACGTTGCGACCTTCAATACCGAAAGCTGGGATCGCCTGGCTGTGACCCAACCCGACAAGGTCGAGCAACTCAAGGTGATCTGGAAATCGCCGCTGATCCCGGCCGACCCGATTGTCTGGAGCAAGGCGCTGTCGGACAAGGACAAGGCAAAGATTCGTGAGTTCTTCACCAGTTATGGCAATACCGATGAAGAGAAAACCGTCCTGAAGAACATGCAGATGGGCAAGTTTCTCAAGTCCAGCGATGACCAATTGCTGCCCATCCGCCAGCTCGAACTGTTCAAGCAGCGCACCGAAGTGGCTGCCAGCACCACGCTGGACGCCCAGGAGAAAACTGCCCGTCTCAAGGATATCGATGCCAGCCTGAGCAAGTTGCAGGAGCGTATCACTGAGCTGAACCAGAAAACCGCAGGCAGCTCCGCAGGTTGAGCCAGCCGTTCACGATCAGGAGTTCGTCATGACCACTCACGTTGCCTACGCCCAGGTTGCAGACAAAGCCAACTGGTCCCGTTATCTGGGCTGGGGCCTGTTGCTCGCTGCACTGGCCTGGGCCTGGCAGGGCGCAGAAATGAACCCGATGGCACTGGTTCGCGACTCGTCGAACATGGCCACATTCGCCGCCGATTTCTTCCCTCCGGACTTCCGTGAGTGGCGCAGTTACCTCAAGGAAATGCTGGTGACTATCCAGATCGCCCTTTGGGGTACGACGCTGGCGATTGTCTGCTCGATACCGTTGGGCATCCTGTGCGCCGAGAACATCACGCCGTGGTGGATTCATCTGCCGCTGCGACGCTGCATGGACGCTTTTCGTTCGATCAACGAGATGGTGTTCGCGATGCTGTTTGTGGTCGCCGTCGGGCTGGGGCCGTTCGCCGGGGTGCTGGCACTGTGGATCAGCACCACCGGGGTCCTCGCCAAACTGTTCGCCGAAGCTGTCGAAGCCATAGAGCCCGGACCGGTTGAAGGGGTGCGCGCCACCGGTGCCAGCGCCTTGCAGGAAGTCATCTACGGGGTCATTCCGCAGGTCATGCCGCTGTGGATCTCCTATGCTCTATACCGGTTCGAATCCAATGTGCGCTCGGCAACCGTGGTCGGGATGGTCGGCGCAGGGGGCATCGGGGTTATCCTCTGGGAAAACATTCGCGCCTTTGCGTTCGTCCAGACCAGCGCCGTGCTGCTGGTGATCATCGTTGTGGTAAGCGTCATCGACATCATGTCGCAGCGCCTGCGCAAGCAATTCATCTGACAGAAGAGGGGTGTTCAATGAACACTTTTTTTAACCATGCAGTTGTCTAGACAAGCTGAGCCGATGTACCTGGAACTGGCCGAGACGCTGCGTGACGAGCTGGCTACGTACCTGCCTGGCGATTACCTGCCCGCCGAGTTTCAGCTGGCCGAACGCTTCAGCGTCAACCGCCACACCATTCGCCGTGCTGTCGACGAACTGGTCCGCGAGGGCAGTGTGCTGCGCCGGCAGGGCAAGGGCACTCAGGTACTGGAACGCCCATTGATCTACCCGATGCAGGCCGAAAGCGCCTATAGCAAGTCGCTGTCGGCGCAGGGCATCGGGGTCGAGGCCGTGCTGCTGGTGCGCCGCGAATGCATCGCCAGCCAGGAAGATGCGCTGCATCTGGGGCTGGCCGAGCATGCGCCACTGATTGAACTGCAGACCTTGCGCAAGCTGGACGGGCAGGCCGTGAGTCTGATCTGCCATCGCTACAGCGCCCGTTACAGCGAGTTGCTGGCTGAGTATCAGGGCGGCTCGGTGCGCCAGTACCTGGCCGAGCGCGAGTTGCCGTTGAGCCGTGCACAGAGCCTGATCGGTGCACGCTTGCCGTCCCGCGGAGAGGCCGGGTTGCTGCTGATGCCCCGACACATGCCTGCGCTGACGGTGTTGACGGTTTCGTGTGACCGGTCGGGGCGGCCCGTAGAGCTTTCACGCTCGGTCAGCCGTTCAGACCGCTTCCAGTACCAAGTGGCATTCAACCCGATTGCCGACAGCCAGATGGCTGGCCACCCAACGACGGACTGACCCCGAGGTGTTCCATGCAAGCATCCCCTGAAACAGCCGCACGTCAACACTGGATGGGCGTCTTGGCACGTGCCCATGTCGATGAGCCGAGTCGCGAGCGATTGCAGCGTCACGAAGCGGCGTTGCGCGACACCGATTACCAGATGATCCGCGCTCCGGAAATCGGCATGACCCTGGTGCGGGGCCGTATGGGCGGCACCGGTTCAGCTTTCAACCTCGGCGAAATGAGTGTGACGCGCTGTGTGGTGCGTCTGGCCGATGGTCGCACCGGCTACAGCTATCTGGCCGGACGCGACAAGCGCCACGCCGAACTGGCGGCTCTGGCCGACGCGCATTTGCAGGGCGCGCAGCAGGCCTGGTGGCTGTCCGAACTGATCGAGCCGCTGGCGCGTGCGCAAGCCGAGCGTCGGGCGCGCAAGGACGCGGAGGCCGCTGCCACCAAAGTCGAATTCTTTACCCTGGTCCGAGGAGAAGACTGATGAATGCCGTCCTTTTGCAACCTGCCTTCACCGATCCGGTACTGGACGCCCAGCGCAGTTTTCGCGTCGCCCTCAAGGCGTTGTCCGGGCCGGGCGTGATTCAGACGCTGCCCACCGCGCACCAACCGCCGGCCTTGCAGGGCCTGGACAGTGCAACCCATGCCCTGTGCCTGGCGTTGCTGGACCTGGACACGCCAGTGTGGCTGGCACCGGCATTTGATACCCCGGCGATTCGCGCAAACATTGCCTTTCATTGCGGCAGCCCGATTGTCACTGACCGGCACGCGGCCCGCTTCGCGTTGCTTGATGCATCGACTGCTCTGCAACTGCACGATTTCGATACCGGCAATGATCGCTACCCGGATCAATCCTGCACCTTGCTGATCCAGCTGCCTGACCTGGAAGGCGGGCGGATGCTTGCCTGGAGCGGTCCCGGCATCGAGCGACACCATTCGGTGGCGCTGCCGCTGGATGAAGGTTTCTGGGCCGCACGTGAAGCACGTAATGTCTTCCCTTGCGGGCTGGATGTGTTCTTTGTCTCGGGCAATCGACTGCTCGGCTTGCCACGCAGCACCCGCGTGCAGGAGTGTGCCTGATGTACGTCGCGGTCAAGGGTGGCGAACAGGCCATCGATAACGCTCACCGTCTGCTGGCCAGCAGGCGTCGTGGCGACACCGGCATTGCCGAACTCGACGTCGAGCAGGTCCGCCAGCAACTGCCGCTGGCGGTCGCGCGGGTCATGAGCGAGGGTTCGCTGTACGACCCGCAACTGGCTGCGCTGGCGATCAAGCAATCGGCGGGCGATCTGATCGAAGCGATCTTCCTGCTGCGCGCCTATCGCACCACGCTGACGCGCTTCTGCGCCAGCCTGCCCATCGACACCTCGAACATGCAGCTCAACCGTCGCCTGTCGGCCACGTTCAAGGACGTCCCCGGCGGTCAATTGCTGGGGCCGACCTTCGACTACACCCACCGCCTGCTGGATTTCACCTTGCTGGCCGAAGGCGAGCACCCGGGCCCGGAAGTTACCCCGCACGCCACCCTTGAGCCCTGTCCGCGAGTGCTCGGGTTGCTGGCCAAGGAGGGGCTTATGAAGCCCGAAGTCGACGACGGTGAGCGCGTGGCGGACATCACCCGCGAACCGCTGGAGTATCCGTCCAATCGTGCCCAGCGCCTGCAGGCGCTGGCGCGTGGCGATGAGGGGTTCCTGCTGGCGCTGGGTTATTCGACCCAGCGCGGTTATGGCCGCAATCACCCGTTCGCCGGGGAAATCCGCATCGGCGAGGTGGAAGTCTGGATCGAACCTGAAGAACTGGGCTTCCCGATTGCGATTGGCGACATCGAAGTCACCGAATGCGAGATGGTCAATCAGTTCGTCGGCTCGGCCAGCGAACCCGCGCAGTTTACCCGGGGTTACGGCCTTGCCTTCGGCAACGCGGAGCGCAAGGCGATGGGCATGGCGCTGGTGGACCGCTCGCTGCGCGCCGAGGAATTCAACGAAGAAGTCCGCTCACCGGCCCAGCAGGAAGAGTTCGTCCTGGCGCATTGCGACAACGTCGAAGCGGCGGGTTTCGTCTCGCACCTCAAGCTGCCGCATTACGTCGATTTCCAGTCCGAACTGGAGTTGATCCGCAAGCTGCGCAAGTCTGCACCGAAACCGGGGAGCGACCAATGAGTAATGCACCGATGAACACCGCACAGCAAAGGCCTGCACGGGATGAGGCCTACAACTTCGCTTATCTGGACGAGCAGACCAAACGCATGATTCGTCGCGCCTTGCTCAAGGCGGTGGCGATCCCCGGTTATCAGGTGCCGTTTGGCGGGCGCGAAATGCCGCTGCCGTATGGCTGGGGCACTGGCGGGATGCAGCTGACCGCTGCGATCCTGGGCGCTGATGATGTGCTCAAGGTCATCGATCAGGGCGCTGACGACACCACCAACGCTGTCTCGATCAGGCGTTTCTTTGCCCGCACGGCCGGCATCGCTACCACCGAGCGCACGCCTGAGGCGACCGTCATCCAGACCCGTCACCGGATCCCGGAAACGCCGCTGCAGGCCGATCAGATCATGGTCTATCAGGTGCCGATTCCCGAGCCGCTGCGTTTCATCGAGCCCTCGGAAACCGAGACCCGGACCATGCACGCGCTGGATGATTATGGCGTTATGCACGTCAAACTCTACGAGGACATCGCCACCTTCGGCCATATCGCCACCAGTTACGCCTACCCGGTGATGGTCGATGAACGCTACGTGATGGACCCGTCGCCGATTCCCAAATTCGATAACCCCAAGCTGCACATGAGCCCGGCATTGATGCTCTTCGGTGCGGGGCGCGAAAAGCGTCTGTACGCCGTGCCGCCGTATACGCAGGTAGTAAGCCTGGACTTTGAAGATCACCCGTTCGAGGTGCAGCGCTGGGAGCAGTGCTGTGCGATCTGCGGCAGTCATGATTCCTTTCTCGACGAGCTGATTCTCGACGATGCCGGGACGCAGAGCTTTGTCTGCTCCGACACCGATTACTGCGCCCAGCGCGTCAAACAGCAGGAGAACGACCGATGATCAGTGCACGTTCGTTGGACGCGGCGGGCGGGCGCCTTCCTGACGCGGTGCAGCCGCTGCTCAAGGTGCGCGGCCTGACTCGCCTGTACGGTGTGCAGAAGGGCTGTCAGGACGTCAGTTTCGATCTGTACCCCGGCGAAGTGCTGGGCATCGTTGGCGAGTCCGGCTCGGGGAAATCCACGCTGCTCTCGCTGTTGAGCGGACGTTGCCCGCCGGACCGCGGCAGCATCGACTATCGCAGCAAGGCGGGCGACTGGTTCGACCTGTACAGCGCCAGTGAGGCGCAGCGGCGCACCTTGCTGCGCACCGAGTGGGGTTTTGTCGAACAGAACCCGCGCGATGGCCTGCGCATGGGCGTGTCGGCCGGCGCCAATATCGGCGAGCGTCTGATGGCGCAGGGGGTACGTAATTATCAGCAGTTGCGGGGTGCCGCGCTGGACTGGCTGAGCCAGGTGGAGATCGATCCGCAGCGCATCGACGACCTGCCGCGGACCTTTTCCGGCGGCATGCAGCAGCGCCTGCAAATCGCCCGCAATCTGGTCTCCAGCCCCAGACTGGTGTTCATGGACGAACCCACCGGCGGGCTCGACGTGTCGGTGCAGGCCCGCTTGCTCGATTTGTTGCGCGGCCTGGTGCGCGAGCTGGATCTGGCCGTGGTCATCGTTACCCACGATCTGGCGGTCGCGCGGCTGCTCGCCGACCGGTTGATGGTCATGCGTCGCTCGGAAGTGGTCGAAAGCGGCCTGACTGACCAGATTCTCGATGACCCGCAACACCCGTATTCGCAACTGTTGGTGTCCTCGGTATTGCAGCCATGAGTCGCACTGTCCGAACAGCCTGTACAGATGAGGTGAGCCCGATGACAACCTTGATCGAGGTCCGTGACCTGTCGAAAACCTTCACCCTGCATCAGCACAACGGCGTGGTCCTCAATGTGCTGCGCGGCCTGAATTTCTCGGTGCGCGCCGGCGAATGCCTGGTGCTCAGCGGGCAATCCGGCGCGGGCAAGAGCACGCTGCTGCGCACCCTGTATGGCAACTACCTGCCTGCCGCCGGCAGCATTCGCGTGCAGCATGAAGGCGAGTGGACCGAGCTGGTCGGCGCAACCCCGCGCCAGGTGCTTGAGGTGCGGCGCAAAACGCTCGGCTACGTTAGCCAGTTCCTGCGCGTGATTCCGCGTGTGTCCAGCCTGGACGTGGTCATGGAACCGGCTCTGGCGCGCGGCTGGTCCCGTGAGCAGGCGCAGGAGCGCGCGCAACTGCTGCTGGGGCGGCTGAATATTCCGCAGCGCCTGTGGCCGTTGGCGCCCAGCACGTTTTCCGGTGGCGAACAGCAGCGCATCAACATTGCGCGCGCGTTCATGGTGCCGTGGCCGGTGCTGCTCCTCGACGAACCGACTGCGTCATTGGACGACGCCAATCGCCGGGTGGTGCTGGAACTGGTCGACGAGGCCAAACAGGCCGGTGCCGCCCTGATCGGTATCTTCCATGACCGCGACGCCCGTGACGCTGTCGCCAATCGTCAACTCGACATGACCCCGGTGGACCTTACCGCCAAGGAGTTGCTGCAATGCTGAATGAACAGGTTTTCAGTAACGCCCGCGTGGTGACGGCCGAGCAGGTATTCACCGGCACTGTGGTGGTCCGTGACGGCCTGATTGCCGAGGTCGAGAGTGGATGCAGTCAGTTGAGTCAGGCCCAGGACATGCAGGGCGATTACCTGCTGCCGGGGCTGGTGGAATTGCACACCGACAACCTGGAAAAGCACCTGTCGCCGCGTCCGGGTGTCGACTGGCCGTCGATGTCGGCGGTGATCAGCCATGATGCGCAAATCGTCGCGGCGGGCATCACCACGGTGTTCGACGCGCTGTCGATCGGCGACATCAACCCCAAAGGCAAGCGCATGCAGCAATTGCCCGCCATGCTACAGGCGATTGCCGACGCCAATGCGGCAGGCCTGACTCGCGCCGAGCACGTGTTGCACCTGCGCTGCGAGGTCAGTCACCCGGACACCTTGAGCGTGTTTCGCGATCTGGTGGACCAGCCACTGGTGCAACTGGTCTCGGTGATGGACCACGCGCCCGGCCAGCGTCAGTTTGCCCTGGAGTCCAAGTACCGTGAGTACTACATGGGCAAGTACCACATGAACAATGAGGAAATGGACCGTTTCATCGTTGAACAGGTGGCCAACTCCAACGAGTACGCCGACCGTTACCGGCGTGCGATTGTCGAACTGTGCCTGGCGCGCGGCCTGTCGATTGCCAGTCACGACGATGCAACCATGGCGCATGTCGAGGAGTCGGCAGGTTTCGGCATGAACATCGCCGAGTTCCCGACCACGCTCGAAGCGGCCCGTGGCTGTCGGCAACTGGGCATGAGCGTGTTGATGGGCGCACCGAACATCGTGCGCGGCGGCTCGCACTCCGGTAACGTGGCGGCAGCATCGCTGGCCCGTGACGGGTTGCTGGATATTCTGTCCAGCGATTACTACCCGGCCAGCCTGTTGCAGTCTGCATTCATGCTCGCCGCTCAGGACAACGCATGTGACCTGCCGCAGGCGATCAACATGGTCAGCCGTACGCCGGCCGTGGCTGCCGGGTTGGCGGATCGTGGTGAAATACGTGTGGGGCTGCGCGCTGATCTGATCCAGGCGCGTGATCATGCCGGCCTGCCGGTTATCGACAGGGTCTGGCGACAAGGCAAGAGGGTGTTTTGATGGTTGGCAGGTTGATCTATCTCATCGGGCCGTCCGGATCAGGCAAGGACAGCCTGCTGGACGCGGCCCGGGATACCTTGGCGCAACGTGATTGCCGGGTCGTTCGGCGGGTGATCACCCGTTCCGCCGAAGCGGTGGGCGAGGCAGCCCAGGCGGTGACCGTCGAGCAGTTCGAGCAGATGCGCGAGCGAGGCGCGTTCGCCTTGAGCTGGCAGGCCAATGGTCTTCACTACGGCATTCCCGTCGAGATCGATCAGTGGCTGCTGGAAGGCCATGACGTCCTTATCAACGGCTCCAGGGCGCATCTGCAAAAGGCGCAGGCGCGCTATCCCACGCTGCTGGCGGTGTTGCTGACCGTCAATCAGGAGGTGTTACGCAAGCGCCTGCTGGCGCGCAACCGGGAAAGCCTCGCGGAAATCGAGGAGCGCCTTGCGCGCAACTCGCGCTTTGCCGGAGATTTGCTGGCGAGCAATCCGCAGGTTTTCCCGCTGGATAATTCCGCTGATCTGCAACACACCGTTGCCACGCTGCTTGGCTTGCTCGACAAGCGTCACGCATGCGCCTGACCCTGTTGGGCACCGGTGACGCCCGACAGGTGCCGGTCTACGGTTGTCAGTGCGTGGCGTGTGCTGCCGCGCGGGCCGACCATGATCTGCGCCGCTTGCCGTGCAGCGCGCTGATCGAGTGCGCCGACCAACGCTGGTTGATCGACAGCGGCCTGACCGACCTCACCGAGCGTTTTCCACCGCGCAGCCTGAGCGGGATTCTGCAGACGCACTATCACGCCGACCATGCGCAGGGGCTGTTGCACCTGCGCTGGGGCCAGGGGCTGGTGATTCCGGTCCACGGCCCGGCGGATCCGGAAGGCTTGGCCGACCTCTACAAACACCCCGGTATTCTGGATTTCAGCCAGCCATTCACGGCCTTCGAACGCCGTGCACTGGGTGCGTTGCAGGTCACAGCGCTGCCACTGGCGCACTCAAAACCTACGTTCGGTTACCTGTTCGAAGGCGACGGGCAATGTTTTGCCTACCTGACCGACACCGTCGGCCTGCCCGACGACACCCGCGAGTACCTGCAACGTGGACCGCTGGACCTGCTGGTGCTCGACTGCTCGATGCCTCCACAGCCTCAGCCGCCACGTAATCACAACGACTTGACGTTGGCGCTGCAAACCATCGAGTGTCTGCGACCGGGCAGAGCGGTGCTGACGCATGTCGGCCATACGCTGGATGCGTGGTTGATGGGGCGAGCGGGGCAACTGCCTGATCAAGTGTTCGTCGGTCAGGACAGGATGATCCTGTAAGACGCTGGCGCGAAAATTCTGTTCGCTGATCGCCCGCAATCCATCGCGCCAGACGCCCCGCGGCTTTGCCCGGTCCTGTCAGTAACCTGAGTCTGCCTGATGTCGCTCGGCCATGACTTTATCCATGCCTGGCAGGCTGCGACAATTTGTCTTAATGAACCGTTTAGTACATTCTGCGCGCCTGTGAAAATCCGACAGGTTTGAAAAATGACAAATGCGCAAAATACAGGGGCAGCCGGCAGGTTTCTGCTGCCTGGACTGGGTGGGTTGATCGCCTTGATCGGACTCGGGCTGGCAGGTGGCGGTGGCTATCTGGTAGCGCTTGGCGGCAGTTGGTTCTTCCTGCTGATGGGCCTGGCGATGCTGGTCAGTGGTGCACTGATCGCCGCCCGCAAGCCCAAAGGTGCGTTACTGTATGGCATTGCCCTGATACTGACCGCCATCTGGGCTGTCTGGGATGCAGGCCTGCATTACTGGCCGCTGGTTTCCCGAGTATTGACCTTCGCCGTTATCGGCCTGGTGGTGGCACTGATCTATCCGACACTGGTTCGCGCCTCGGGTGCTCAGGCAGGCCGCGGTGCCTATGGCCTGGCCGGTCTGTTGGCCATTGGTGTTGTAGCGACCATCGGTTATATGTTCGTCCCGAGCCATGTGGTCAGCGCCGCCAGCATGCCTGATGTGATTCCGGTGGCTCCGGGCTCCGAGCAGAAGAACTGGGCGCACTGGGGCAATACCCCGGCAGGCAATCGCTTTGCCGCTTTGGATCAGATCAACAAAAGCAACGTCGACAAGCTGCAGGTTGCCTGGACCTTTCATACCGGCGACATCCCGCAAAGTACCGGGGCCGGCGCAGAGGACCAGAACACCCCGCTGCAAATCGGCGACACGGTTTACACCTGTACCGCTTACGGCAAGGTCTTCGCACTCGATGCAGATACCGGCACACAGCGCTGGAAGTTCGATCCTCAGGGCAGTGCGCCCAACTGGCAACGTTGCCGAGGCTTGGGCTACTTCGCGGCACCTGTAGCCGAAGCAGCGACAGCCAATGCGCCAGCACCATCAGTCTCAGGCGCATGCGTCGCGCGCGTGTTCCTGCCGACTGGCGACGCGCGTCTGATCGCACTCGACGCCAAGACGGGCGAGACCTGCAAGGACTTCGGCAGTCAAGGCGTGGTTGATCTGAAAACCGACATGGGCGAAGTCAAGGAGGGCTACTACCAGCAAACCTCGACGCCATTGGTGGCGGGCAATGTAGTGGTTGTCGGTGGTCGTGTTGCCGACAACTTCTCTACCGGTGAGCCACCGGGCGTAGTACGCGCCTACGACGTGCACACGGGTGAGTTGGTCTGGGCGTGGGATCCGGGTAATCCGAATACCACCAAACGTCCGCCCGCAGGCGAAACCTATACCCGTGGCACGCCTAACGTCTGGTCGGCCATGTCCTACGATGACAAGCTTGGCCTGATCTACCTGCCGACCGGTAACGCAACACCCGACTTCTTCGGCGGGACGCGTACCGAGCAGGATGACAAGTGGTCCTCGTCAGTCGTGGCGGTGGACGTCAAGACCGGTCAGGTGCGCTGGAGCTTCCAGATGACTCACCACGATCTGTGGGACTTCGACATTCCGGCGCAGCCGTTGCTGTATGACATCCCGGACGGCAAGGGCGGTACCCAGCCGGCACTGGCACAAGTCACCAAGCAGGGCGAGATCTTCCTGCTCAACCGCGAAACCGGCGTGCCGATCTCGCGGGTCGAGGAACGCGCTGTGCCGCAAGGTAACGTGCCGGGCGAACGCTATTCGCCTACCCAGCCTTTCTCGGTGGACATGCCGTCGATCGGCAACCAGACCTTGAAAGAGTCGGACATGTGGGGCGCCACGGCATTCGACCAGTTGATGTGCCGGATCGCCTTCAAAGGCATGCGTCACGAGGGTGTCTACACGCCACCGGGGCTCGACCCGGCGTTGCAGTTCCCCGGTTCGCTGGGCGGCATGAACTGGGGGAGTGTCTCGGTTGACCCGACCAACAGCTACATGTTCGTCAATGACATGCGCCTGGGCCTGGCCAACTACATGATCCCGCGCGACAAGATCGCCGCCGGTGCCAGCGGTATCGAAATGGGCGTCGTGCCACAGACCGGCACTCCTTTCGGGGCCATGCGTCAGCGTTTCCTGTCTGCCGTCGGCATCCCCTGCCAGGCACCGCCGTTCGGCACCATGTCGGCAATTGACCTGAAAACCAAAAAATTGATGTGGCAGGTTCCGGTCGGCACCGTGAAAGACACAGGCCCGATGGGCATCCGCATGGGCCTGCCGATTCCGATCGGCATGCCGACGCTGGGCGCTTCGTTGTCCACCCAGTCGGGCTTGCTGTTCTTCGCCGGTACTCAGGACTTCTACCTGCGTGCCTTCGACAGCGGCAACGGCAATGAAATCTGGAAGGCCCGTCTGCCAGTCGGCAGCCAGTCAGGCCCGATGACCTACGTGTCGCCCAAGACCGGCAGGCAGTACATACTGCTCACCGCAGGCGGCGCCCGCCAATCGCCGGATCGTGGCGATTACGTGATTGCCTACGCGTTACCCAAGTAACGCATGTCACCTCTGAGGGGCAGATGCTGCCCCTCAGCCTTGTTTATCTTGCTGCGCCGCTTTCACATCGCACCAATCTCCGGCTTGCCCGTTCTCGATCCGCCGTAAACCGGCGGATGCGTGACGATGTGCGTCAGGTCGACCGCCGAGGCCAGCAGTTTCTGTAGGTCCGGGCGTGGGCGAGACAAGCGTGGGTCATTCGCCGTCGCCTGTTCAAGCGCTTCGGCGCAGGCGAGCAGTTTTGCGTCGCCGCGGAACCCGCCGATCACCTGCAGCCCGAACGGCATGCCGTTGTGGTCGGTGCCGCAGGGCAGGGACAGCGCGGGGTTGGTGGTCAGGGTGATGGTGTAGCACAGCGCCAGCCAGCGATAGTAATTGTCCAGAGGCACGCCGTTGACTTCGCGCAGGTACAGCTCGCTCCAGGGGAAGGGCGAGACTGGCGTGGTGGGCGCGAGGATCAGGTCGTAGTGCTCGAATTGTTTCTGGAAGCCGCGAAAGATCCGGCTTTGCTCGCCATGCGCCTTGACGCAGTCCTGCAGTGACATCGCGGCACCCATGTCGAAATTGGCGCGGGTGTTGGGCCCCAGTGCATCAGGATCGCGGTCGTGAGCGTCCTGCAGCCCGGCGACGAACGCTTCGGCGCGCAGTACGTCGAAGGTGCGATGGGCGCTGGTCAGGTTCAGGTCGATGGCTTCGCAGGACTTGAACAGAGATTTCAGGGCGCTGATCTTTTCCCGAAAGACGGCACGGATTTTGTCATCCACAGCACACGTGCCGAAGTCTTCGCTGTAGCCAACGCGCAGCTGGCTGAGGTCGATCGGGCGCGGTGCGAACTCGTCGGCGGCGATGGCATAACTCAACGGATCGGACTGCCCCAACCCGGCGCTGGCGCGCAGTTGCAGCAGGGTATCGGCAACGTTGCGACCCATCGGGCCTACCACTGAAATCGGTGTCCAGCCAAGCTTCTTGCGTTCGCTCGGTACCAGCCCTGGTGAGGGACGCAGGCCGACGATACCGCACAGCGCGGCGGGAATGCGCAGCGAACCGCCGGTGTCCGAGCCGCTGCACAACGGCACCATGTCGACGGCCAGTGCGGCGGCGGATCCACCCGAGGAGCCGCCGGCGTTCAGTTCAGGATTGAACGGGTTACCGGTCGCGCCCCACACCACATTGCGGGTATTGGCACCTGCGCCCAGTTCCGGAACATTGGTCTTGCCGACCACGATTGCCCCGGCAGCACGCAGGCGTGCGACGAACAGGTTGTCCTGCGCGGGAATGTTGTCGCGAAACAGTTGCGAGCCGTAGGTGGTGAGTACCCCGGCGGTTTCTTCCAGGTCCTTGATGCCGATTGGCAGGCCATGCAGCAGCCCCAGTGGCTTGCCCTGCAGGACGGCATGTTCGGCCAGCAGTGCCTCGTCGCGGGCGCGCTCGAAACAGGTCGCGGCGAAGGCATTGAGCTTCGGGTTCAGACTTTCAATCCGCTCGATACAGGCGTCCAGCAATTCCACCGGAGAGAGCTGTTTATTGCCGATCAGCGCACGCAGTTCGGTGGCGGATTTACCGAGCAGCTCGGACGAATTTTGCATGGAGTGTTCTCCCGAATGTCATCGTTCCGCACGCTCCGCGTGGGAATGCATTTCGTGACGCTCTGCATCACACATTTGCGTCGCGCCTCTTTTTCCAGATTGGGCGCACGTGGGCAGTCTCTTCAAACATCCCCCAACGCCAGTATCGTCCCGACCAGCGCCTGGCCTCTGGGCACCAGGGTGTTCAGTTCCAGGTACTCGCGGTCGGTGTGAACCTTGCCGCCCACCGGGCCGAGGCCGCACAGGGTCGGGATCCCCAGGCTGGCGGTAAAACCCGAGTCGGCGCAGCCCCCGGTGAATTCGCCCTCCACGTTGAACCCCAGTTCCTGCGCAAGACCTTGATAAATACCCAGCAGTTCAGTGCTGTGCCGGGCTTCCATCGGCAGGAAGGTCGTGGCTTCCAGCAGTCTGGCTGACGTGCCGGGCAGTTCCTCTTCGGCGACGATCGCTTGCACGGCTGCAAGTATTTCCTCCCATTGCCGAAGCTCGACAAAACGCACATCGAGCTTCGCCGTGGCGCTGGGCGCTACCGTGTTGCTGGAGGTACCGCCAGAGATCAGCCCGACATTGGTGGTGATGCCCGCTGCATAATCAGTCAACGCATGCAACTTGATTACCTTGTGCGCCAGCGCCTGAATGGCACTGGCGCCGTCGGCATGATTGACTCCCGAATGCGCCGCGCGGCCGCTGACTTCGATAATCAGCGTGGCACCGCCTTTGCGCGCGCTGACCACATTGCCACTGGCGCGTCCCGGTTCGGGGTTAAGCACCGCGCGCGCCTGGCGGGCGTAGTGTTCGATGTGAGTGCGAGCGCTGGCGGAGCCGATTTCCTCGTCGCCGGTATACAGAATCTGCACCGGGAACGGCAGCGGGCCTGCGCGCTTCAAGGCCTTCAGCGCAAAGCAGTTGAGCACTAGTCCGCCTTTCATATCTGCCACGCCAGGGCCGTAGGCCAACTCACTGTCTTTTGTGTAGCCGCGTGTTGTGGTTGTGCCCTTGGGAAATACCGTGTCGCGATGACCCAGCAACAACACTGGTTTGCCGGGGCCACCGGGCAATTCAGCCAGCAGCACATCGCCGAAACCCTCAACCGGGATACGTTCGACGCTGATCCCGTCGGCCTGCAATTGCGCGGCGAGCAGTTCGCCGACCGCATCCACTCCGGCCTTGTCGTAACTGTTGGAATCGGTATCGACCAGGCGCTGCAGCAGCGCTTCCATCGCCTCATATTGCTCGGCCAGCCACGCGGTGGCGTGCAGTTGTGCCTCATTCATTCACTCAGCTCCTGTGCCCGCTGCTCCCGGGTCAGTCGTGCGCCGTCCGTGCCCAGGTCCCAGAACAGTCCGGCCATGATTTGCAGGCTCTCCTTGACCACCGGAGCCAGCAAGTGCTCGTCAGGTGCATGCTGCGAGCACGCCGGGTATGAGTGTGGCACCCAGACCGTCGGCAGGCCCAGCACTTCAGCGAATACGTCATTGGGCAGCGAACCGCCCAGATTGGGCAGCAGCGCGGGTTTCTTGCCCGTGGTGGTGGCCAGCGAATCCAGCGCCCAGCCGACCCACGGGCTGTCCGGTGACAGGCGCGTGGCGTGCATCACGTCCATGCGCGTCTGTCTGACCTCGACACGATCAAAGCCATGGGCATCCAGGTGCGCGCGCACCGCGGGGATGAACGCGTTGTAATCACTGTCGACCACAAAGCGAATGTGACACAACGCGTGAGCCTTGCCGGGAATGGCGTGTACCGGGGCGTCCGGGTTGCCGGTCTTGAAGGCGAGCACGTCGAGGGTGTTCCAGCCGAAGACCTTTTCGCTGAGCGACAGCGCCGGGTTGCCCCAGTCGGCGTCGATGTCCGGATCGCCAGGGCCGCCGCCGACCTCGATATCCGCCAATGCGGCCTTCACCGCGTCGGGGATGGCCTTGGGCATGAGCCCCGCGACTTTCACCCGGCCATGCTCATCGACCATGCTCGCGATGGCATTGGCCAGAATGATCCCCGGGTTGGCCAGCAGACCGCCCCAATTGCCGGAATGGTGCGCGCCTTCGCGCAGGTTCACCGTCAGCTCGAAGTTGAACACCCCGCGCGAGCCGAGAAACAGGGTAGGGCGTGCCGCTGCGAGGCGCGGGCCATCGGAGGCGATGAAGATGTCGGCGGCGAGTTCTTCTGCGTGCGCCTGGCAGAACGCGCTCAGGCCGGGGGAGCCATCTTCCTCGCCCATTTCCAGAAGCAGTTTGACGTTGAAACCCAGCTTGCCGTCGCGCGCCTTGAGGGTCTGCTCCAGTGCCGTCAGGTTGATCAGGTGCTGGCCCTTGTTGTCGGCGGTGCCACGTCCGTACCAGCGCTCGCCACGTTCGATCACCTGCCACGGCGACAGGCCTGTCTGCCATTGCGCGTCATAGCCGCGAACCACGTCACCGTGGCCGTAACTGAGCAGCGTTGGCAGTTCAGGGGCTTCGATGCGCGTGGCGATCATCAGCGGGCCGCGTCCGGCGACCGGGTTGTCATGCACGGTAACGCTGAAACCCAGACGCTCGACATGCGGGGTGATGAACTCATGAAGATAACGATACAGCTCGGGCAGGCTTTCGGCCTCTTGGCTCTGGGTCGGGTAGGCAACGCTTTTGCCGAGCAGGGCGAAAAACGCGCCGTTGTCGAACTGTTCAGTGACGTTTTCGATGGCGTGCGAACGGCTACTCATGAGGGCATCTGCTCCAGAGGTTTTGAGGTGTCGTGCAGGTGGCAGCGAACGGTTCCGCCTTCGATGCGGCCAATGGCCGGGGCTTTTTCCTTGCACTGGGGCATGCAGGCCGGGCAGCGCGGATGAAAGGCGCAGCCGGACGGCGGCGACATGGGATTGGGAAAGGCCCCGTGCAAACCCAGATCGGGAATGCCCAAGTGCGGGTCCGGGGTCAGCACCGAGTCCAGCAACGCCTGGGTGTAGGGATGGCCAGGCCGGGCGAACAATGATTCGCGGCTGCGCTCTTCGACGATCCGCCCCAGGTACATGACCGCCACGCGGTCGGCCAGATGTTCGATGACGGCCAGGTTATGGCTGATCAGCAGGTAAGTCAGGCCGAATTCCTGTTTGAGGTCCTGCAACAGATTGAGAATCTGTGCCTGCACTGAAACGTCCAGCGCCGAAGTCGGCTCGTCGCAGATCAATACATCCGGGCGCATCACCAGCGCCCGGGCAATCGCCACGCGCTGGCGCTGGCCACCGGAAAGCTGGCTCGGGTAACTGTCGATCACGCGCTTGGGCAAGCCGACCACGTCCATCATCGCTTCGGCGCGCTGGCGACGTTCGGCCGGGGTGCCGATGCCATGCACGATCAGCGGCAGCGTGACGATCTCGCGCAGGGTCTTGCGCGGGTTGAGTGACGAGTAGGGGTCCTGAAAGATCGGCTGAATGCGCCGCGCCATCTCCTTGCGGTCGGTACCGGCGAGGTGCTTGCCGTTGACCAGTACGTCGCCACTGCTGGGCGCAAGCAGCCCCAGCAGCATCTTCGCCAGGGTACTTTTACCGCAGCCCGATTCGCCGACCAGCCCGAGTGTTTCGCCACGCATCAGACGCAGCGACACGCCATCGACGGCTTTGAGCGTGGCATTGGGTTTGAAAAAGCCACGGCTGATGCTGAATTCGCGGCGTATATCGCACAGCTCCAGCGCGATGTCTTTCTTGACGCTGGCAGCCGGGACCTGTTTCACGGCGGTATTCATGACGGTACGCCCTCACGGTGAAACACAGGTTCGGCACCCGCTGCGGCAAACAGGCAGCGAGTCATATGGTTGTGGCTATTGATCGGCGGGACGTCGTCGGCACAGGCGGGGATCGCTTGCGGGCAGCGATTGCGAAATGCGCAGCCGTGTTGTTCGCCGACCAGGCTGGGCACCAGCCCCGGAATCGACCCCAGCGGCTGACCCGGTTGAGTGCGTCCGGGGATCGGTATGCTCGCCAGCAAGCCGCGGGTATAGGGGTGTTGCGGGTTCTCGAACAACTCGATGGCCGGGGCGGTTTCGACGATCTGCCCGGCGTACATCACCGCAACCCGGTCGGCGATACGTGCCACCAGCCCCAGGTCGTGGGTGATGAAGATCACGGCCAGACCCAGCTCCTTCTGAATGTCGCGGATCAGGCGCAGGATCTGTGCCTGAATGGTCACGTCCAGCGCAGTGGTCGGTTCGTCGGCGATGATCACGTCCGGTTCGCACATCAGGGCCATGGCGATGATTACCCGCTGGCGCAGGCCGCCCGACAGTTGATGCGGGTACTGACGCAGGCGCTCGCCCGCATTGCTGATCCCGACTTTCTCAAGCATCTGCGCGGCGCGCTGCAGGGCCTCCTTGCGGGACACCTTGCGGTGTCGGGTAAGCACTTCGCTGAGCTGATCGCCGATGCTGTAGGCCGGGTTCAGCGAGGTCATCGGCTCCTGAAAGATCATCGCCAGGCGGTTGCCGCGCAGGTCGCACATCTGCCGCTCGCTCTGGGTCAGCATGTCGATGCCGTCCAGGCTCAGTGTCGTTGCGGTACGCCGGGCCTTGCGCGGCAGCAGGTCCATGAGTGCCAGCGAAGTCAGGGATTTGCCGCAGCCGGACTCGCCGACGATGCACAGCATTTCGCCGCGCTCGACCTGAAAGTCCAGGCCGCGCACTGCGTGGAGCGTGTCTTGGCCGAGAGGAATCTCGACACGCAGGTTTTCAACATGCAACAGCGCCATGTGCGTATCTCCTCTGTCAGTTGCGCCCGTCGGGCAGGATCAGGTCGCGCAGGCCGTCACCGACCAGATTGATGCCCAGCACCAGCACCATCAGGGCGACGCCGGGAATGGCGATGACCCAAGGGGAAAAGAACATGTACGGTTTGCCCTCGGCGATCATCAGCCCCCATGAAGGAATGGGCGGCTGCACGCCGACCCCGAGAAACGACAGTGCCGACTCGAGGAGGATCGCGTGAGCCATTTCCAGGGTAGCGACAACGATCAGCGCGCCGACCAGATTGGGCAGGATTTCGCTGGCCAGAATGCGCAGCGTCGAGCAGCCCAGGGCCTGGGCCGAGGCGACGTATTCAGCGTCGCGAATCTGCTGCACGGCAGCGCGCACCACCACGGCAAAGCGGTCCCAGAGCAGGCAGCCAAGCAGCACGATCACCACTTTCAGCGAACCACCGATCAGCGACGCGGAGGCCAGCGCGATCATCACCACCGGCATCGCCAGGCGGGTGGTGATCAGATAGCTGATCACCGCGTCGGTCTTGCCGCCGAAGTAGCCGGCCAGCAGGCCCATGATGGTGCCGATAACGCCGGAAATCAGCGCCGCCGAGAAGCCGATGAACAGTGAGATGCGTGCGCCGTAGAGCAGTCGCGACAGGTAATCGCGGCCCAGTTTGTCGGTGCCCAGCACGTAGTCCCAGGTGCCGTTGGCCATCCAGACAGGCGGTTTCATGCGCAGCATCACGTCCTGCGCATAAGGGTCGTAGGGGGCGAGCCAGGGCGCGAACAGGGCGCCGAGCAGGATAATCAGCAGCAATACCGCGCCGATGGCGAAGCCGCGATGCGCGAAGCTGCTGCGTAATGTGCGCCAGACGCTGCGCGCCGGAGGCTGGTAATCGTTGATCAGCAGCGGCGATGAGGTGGTTGTGCTCATGGGGCCTCCTATTTCACGCGGATGCGCGGGTCGAGCAGTGCGTTGAGCACGTCGGCCAGCAGGGTGAGGACGATGTAGATCACCGCGATCAACAGCACGACCGCCTGCACCACCGGAAAGTCGTCACGGGCAATCGCGTCCCAGGCCAGCTGGCCAATGCCCTGTAGCGAGAAAACCGTCTCGATGACCACCGAGCCGCCGAGCATGAAACCAAACTCCACCGCGGCGAGGGCCACCACCGGAATCAGCGCGTTGCGCAGCGCATGCTTGAACAGGACGGTGGCGGGGCGCAGGCCCTTGGCCCGCGCGGTGCGGATGTAATCGGAGTTGAGCACGTCGAGCATGCCCGCACGGGTCAGGCGCATAATCGCGGGCGTGGCGTAGTAACCGAGGGCGATGGCCGGCATCACGAAGTGCGCCCAGGTCGAATTGCCCGACACCGGCAGCCATTTCAGGGTGACCGAAAACACCACGATCAACATCAGCGCGAACCAGAAACTGGGCATGGCCTGACCCAGTACCGCGATGCTCAGTGCCAGGCGATCGATCCACGTGTCGCGTTTCACGGCGGCCAGCACACCCAGCGGGATGGCGATCAGCAGCGCAATACTCAGGGCCATTGCGCCCAGCCCGAGGGTGATCGACAGGCGCGAGGCGATCAGGTTGTAAACCGACTCCTGGAAGAAGAACGAGTCGCCCAGATCAAGACGCACCACGTCGGCCAGCCATTCGAAATACTGCGTAACCAACGGCTTGTTGAGGCCGTACTGCACCCGGATCTGTTCGATCTGCTCGCTGGTGGCTTCCGGCCCGCCGATGGCAGTGGCCAGATCGCCGGACAGGTGCAGCAGGGAAAAGCTGATCACCGACACGGTAATCGCTACGCACAGGGCAATGCCCAGGCGGCGCAAGAGAAATCCGAACATGGCAAGTGACCTTGTGTTCAGGGAGTGACGGGGTGGCTGACCCAACTGCAAGGCGCGTCATGCGCTTCACAGCCAGGTTTGCCGACGGTCTTGGTCAGGCGCTTATTTCCAGCTCGACAGCACGAAGCGCGGCAACTCGTCCGGGTAAGGCTTGAAGTTCAGGTCCGAGACATAGGCGTAGTTCATCGAGTAGTTGAACAACGGCGCCCAGTAAGCCTGCTCGCTGATGCGTTGCAACGCCTTGCGGTAGTTGTCCTTGCGCACCTGCGGGTCCAGCGCGTTGTCGGCGGTCTGCAGCCAGCCCTGGACTTGCGGGTCCTTGATGTTGTCGTCGGGATTGCCCTTGAACCAGGTGCCGGCCGACGCCGAGGTATCGAGGATCGAGAACGAGCCCCACGCCTGGAACGACATCGGTACCTTGCCGCCACGCTGCTGATCACGCAGAGCAGCGTACTTCAGGTAGCGCAGCTTGGCGTTGATGCCCACGGCGCGCAGGTTGCCGATGATGGCCTCCACGTAATCGCGGTCACGGTAGGCGAAGATTTCGGTTTCAAAGCCGTTCGGGTAGCCGGCTTCGGCGAGCAGCGCCTTGGCCTTTGCCGGGTCGTAGTTGTAGACCGTGGCTGCGCTGGTGTCGCAACCGAACTGGCCAGGGTAGCAGGCGACCTGCAACGGCTTGCTCTCGCCGCCGACCAGTTGCGAGGCCAGACCGTCACGGTTGATCGCGTGGTTGATCGCCTGGCGCACCTTCAGGTGTTTCATCGGCGAATCGGCGCTGGAGGTGCCGCGCGCATCCAGAATCAGAAAACCTATACGCATGGTCGCGCCGCTGGTGACCACCAGATTGGGCATGGCCTTGAGGTTTTCCGCCTGATCCGGTGCAACCCGCCAGGTCCAGTCGACGCCGCCGGTCATCAGCTCGGCCAGACGCGTTTCGGCATCGGCGATCACCCGGAAGTTGATGTGACCGATCTTCGGTTGACCCTGTGGGCTGTCCTTGAAGTAGTCCGGGTTCTTGTCCATTTTCACGCCTTCGCCGGTGGCGATGGCCGTCACCTTGTAAGGCCCGGTGCCGATCGGTTTACGGCTGAAGCCTGCCAGCCCGACTTCTTCGAAGTATTTTTTCGGGAACATCGGTACGGCGTTGGAGAGGTATTCCAGCGCAGGCGGGAAAGGCTTTTTCAGGTGCAGACGAACGCTGTAGTCGCCCAGCTTTTCGGCGCTCTTGATCCAGTCGACATTTTGTACCGTGACCACCTTGGACTCTGGAGACACCACATAATTGAGGGTGAACACCACGTCATCTGCGGTGAACGGGTCGCCGTTGTGAAACTTCACGCCCTGGCGCAGCTGGAAATCGATGGTCGTATCGTCGACCTGTTTCCAGCTGGTGGCGAGCATCGGCTGGTACTCGCCATTGTCCGGGTTGCGGTAGACCAGGTTGTCCCAAATCAGGCGACCGAGGATCACGCCTTCGCGCAAATCGTTGTGATAGGGGCTGATGTTTTCCGGTTCGCTGTCGGAGGCGTAGACCAGTGTGTCGTCGGCCTTGCCGGCCAGGACGGAGAAACTGCTGAACAGGCTCAATAGCGCGATGCTGCGAGCGAAACCCTTGATTCCCATGCCGTCGTCTCCAAAAGGCAAAGTGGATGTATCAAAGGGCAGTGGGTCGCAAATGCGAGAAGAGGGGGGAAACAACGAGGCCGCAGTGTTCTTTTGATTGGGTTCTTTTGGTGAGTTGCGCCTCGACATGACTCTAGGCAAAGCGTATCAATGCCACAAGCACAATATTTCGAACCTTTCATTGCTGAAAAGGCAACGCAGGAGCAGTCATGCATCTCTACGGCGTACAGTCCACGGCCTTGCGCTACTTCCTCGAAGTGGCGCGGTGTGGATCGATCAGCGAAGCCTCGATCCGCCTCAATGTCGCGTCTTCGGCGGTCAGTCGACAGATCAGCAAACTGGAGCGGGAGCTGGACGCAGTGCTCTTTGAGCGCCAGGCGCGCGGCATGATGCTCAGCGAGGCGGGCGTTCGCCTGGCGGCCTACGCGCGCAAATCACAGCTTGAGGCCGAGCAGGTGGTGCTGGAAATCACCGAGCTGCAAGGCTTGCAGCGTGGGCATGTGCGCATCGCATGCTCGGAGGGCTTTGCCCTGGATTTTCTGCCGCAGTGCATTGCGCGTTTTCGGCGGCAGTATCAGGGTATCCATTTCTCGATGGAGGTCTGTGCTCCGGCGCAGGCCACCGAGCGGGTGCGCTCGGGCGACGCTGACCTGTGCCTGACCTTCAGCCTGACGCCGCAGAACGAGATCAAGGTCGAGCACATCCACAGCGGCGCGATCTGCGCGGTGGTCAGTCATAACCATCCGCTGGCCGCACGCAAGGAGGTTACGCTGGCTGAGTTGCAGCCTTACGCCATCGCCCTGACCAATACCGACACGACCTTGCGCCAGTTGTTTGATATCTGCTGCGGCGTGCAGGGCCTGCTGTTCGACCCGGTGCTGACCAGCAACTACATCGGCGCCTTGCTGCGGTTTGTTCGGGAGGAGGGCGGAATCAGCCTGTCCAGCGAAATGACCCTGGATAAACGCGCCCATGAGAAACAGCTCAAATCGCTGCCGATCAGCGACGATGGCATGAAGGCACGGCGTATCGAGTTGCAAAGCATGGCCGGGCGCAACCTGCCCGCAGCAGTCACTGCCTTCCGGGATTTTCTGATTGAGGAGCTGGCAAAGACCTGAGCCGCTGGCGGTGTTACGTGGGCGCCGTGCGGGGTGAGTAACGTTTGGTTGATGAAGTTAACAATCATGATGTTATAGTGTAACGAATTTATGGCCGTGCACTGTACGGCTGTGAACCGCCAACATCAGGCTTCGCCCGCGTGGTGAAGTTCGCCAAAGAGACGAACGACGCACATGAACAAACCTCTCCCGGATGTTGCCCTGACGGAAATTTCCCCGGCGCTGGTTTCACTCGACTGGGTCGGCATGCAAGGTGTGGAAGTGCCGATCAGACTGGCTGAAGCGGGCATCCGTCATCCTGTTCACGCGCATGTCGATCTGCAGGTCGATCTGGCTGACCCGAGCGTCAAGGGTATCCACATGTCGCGACTCTATCGGCTGCTCGACGGCTACGCCGAGCATCAGATCGTCAGCCCCTATACGTTGTCGGCCTTGCTGGAAGCCATGGTCGAGAGCCACCTCGACTGCCACTCCAGTCATGCCCGACTGATGCTGAGCTTCAATCTGCTGTGCCGCCGCCCGGCGTTGATTACCGAAGGGCTCAGCGGCTGGAAATCCTACCCCGTGAAGCTCGATGCCACCTGGCATGCCGGTCGGCTGTGCCTCGACAGTTCGGTGGATATCACCTACTCCTCCACCTGCCCGTGCTCGGCTGCATTGTCTCGCCAATTGCTGGAAGAGGCATTCGCAGCGCGCTTCGGCAGGCAGTCGTTTGTCGATCCGATGCAGGTCGCGAGCTGGCTGCGCGAGAACGCATCGTTTGCCACGCCGCACAGCCAGCGCAGCGTTGCGACGGTGCAGGTGCGGGTGGCGGACCAGGCGACCGAGCTGGGCCTGATGACGCTGATCGATCTTGTCGAACAGGCGTTGGGCACCCCGGTGCAAACCGCGGTCAAGCGTGCCGACGAGCAGGCCTTCGCGCGGCTCAACGGCCAGAACCTGATGTACGTCGAAGACGCTGCGCGCAAGGTCCAGCAAGCACTTGAAGGCCGCTATGCAGCTTCCAGCGTCAGTGTCCGCCACTTCGAAAGCCTGCATCCGCACGATGCCGCTGCCCAGACTTCCAACTACCTGTCCTGAGGTTTCATTCCGTGATCCGTAAAAATCCTTCCGGCCATCTGCCGGTCATTGCCGAGTCCGCCTACATCGATAAAACCGCGATCATCTGCGGCAAGGTGATCATCAAGGACAACGTATTTGTCGGCCCCTACGCCGTGATCCGCGCCGACGAAGTCGATGCCACCGGGGACATGGAGCCGATCGTCATCGGGGCCAATTCCAACATTCAGGACGGCGTGGTGATCCATTCGAAATCAGGTGCTGCTGTCACCATCGGCGAGTTCACCTCGATTGCCCACCGCTCCATCGTGCACGGACCTTGCATGGTCGGAGATCGCGTGTTCATCGGTTTCAATAGCGTGTTGTTCAATTGCCAGGTCGGCAACGGCAGCGTGGTCAGGCACAACTCGGTGGTCGATGGTCGCGATTTGCCGGAGCACTTTTACGTGCCGTCCACCACCCGGATCGGGCCGGGCACTGACCTTTCGCAATTTCCACCGGTGAGCATTTCGGCTTCGGAATTTTCCGAAGATGTGGCGCACACCAACATTGATCTGGTGCGCGGCTACAAGGCGCTTCAGAACGAGTTCTGACCCAGGACACCCTTGACTCATTGCACTTCCGCCCACGGATCTGGATCTTTCATGACAACAGCTGTTCACTCAACCCGGGCACCCGCATCACGGCTGCGCTCGATCGATGCTCTGCGCGGGCTGATCATTCTTTTCATGTTGCTGGACCATGTCCGCGAAACGTTCTTCATGCACCACCAGGTCATCGACCCGATGGACGTCACGACCACCGCGCCGGAGCTGTTTTTCAGCCGGACGCTGGCGCATTTGTGTGCGCCACTGTTCGTCCTGCTGACCGGGCTTTCGGCGTTTCTCTACGGCGAGAAACATCAGGGCAAAAGCGACGTTTCGGCGTTCCTGCTCAAGCGCGGACTGTTTCTGATTGCGCTGGAATTCACGCTGGTGAGCTTTGCCTGGACCTTCCAGTTCCCGCCAACCATCATCTACCTGCAAGTGATCTGGGCCATCGGCCTGAGCATGGTGGCGCTGTCGTTGATGGTGTTTCTGCCGCGCTGGGCGCTGGTGGTCATCGGTGTGGTGATCATTGCCGGGCATAACCTGCTGGACACGGTGCATTTCGGTGTCGAGTCGGCCATGCACGTGCCGTGGGCGGTCCTGCACGACCGTGGCTGGATCGAGGCTTCCGATAACCTGCGCTTGCGCACGTCGTATCCGTTGTTGCCGTGGATCGGCATCATCGCACTGGGCTACGCCGCAGGCCCCTGGTTCTCAAGCAGCTACGACGCGGCGAAACGCCGTGCGAATCTGTGGAAGTGTGGGGCAGGGGCACTGCTTGGCTTCGTGGTCCTGCGCCTGATCAACGGCTACGGTGAAAAACCGTGGAGCGTCGGCGACAGCGGCATACAGACGGTCATGAGCTTCTTCAACATCACCAAATACCCGCCCTCGCTGCTGTTCATCTGCCTGACGCTGGGGATTGGTCTGCTGATCCTCATCGCCTTCGAACGCAGTCAGGAGAAAAGCGGGTTAAGGCCGCTGGTGGTGCTCGGTTCGGCGCCGATGTTTTTCTACCTGCTGCACCTTTACGTGCTGAAAGTCCTGTACCTGATTGCCTTGGCGATCTGGGGCACCAATCAGGGCACGTACTTCGGTTTCGACCACATGTGGGGAGTCTGGCTGACCTCGGTGGTACTGGCCGTTCTGCTGTTCCCGGCGGTGCGCTGGTTCGCCGCGCTCAAGGCACGTCGTCGGGATATCAGCTGGCTGAAATACTTCTAGTCCCCGCAACAGCGGTACGCCTGCTGGCGTACCGCGTCTCGCCTGGCGTCAATCTCCGTGCGCCCCATAATTCATGATCGACAGCAGTTTGATCGGCACCTGCACCAGTTGCTCGGGGCCATGGGGGATGTCGCCGTCGAAGGTCAGACTGTCACCGGCCTGCATCGGATACAACTGGTTGCCGTGGCGGTAGATCAGCTCGCCTTCCAGCAGGTGCAGAAACTCCGTACCTGGGTGTGAAAAGGTCGGAAACTCTTCGCTGGCATCGTCCATCGTCACCATGTACGCCTCGAAACTCTTCTTCGGTCCACGGGTATGGTTGAGCAGGTGATAGGTGTGGCCTTTCTCGGTGCCGCGCCTCACCACTTCGAGTCCTTCATCGGCCTTCACCAGCAAGGCACTGCTGCCTTGCTGGTCGTACTGGCTGAACAGTTTGGACATGGGCATGCCCAGCACGTCGCACAGGCGGCTGAGGTTGTCGAGGCTGGTCGAGACCTGCGCGTTCTCGATCTTGCTCAGCATGCCCTGGCTGATGCCGGCGATGCGCGCCACGTCGGCGAGCTTCAGTTCCTGAGCCTGGCGCTGACGCTTGATCTGAATGCCCAGGTACTGCTCGAGCTTCAATTTCGGATGAGGGTCGGTCGGCATATTCATCGGCTTTGCACAGTTTCCGTTCAATAATTTTTATTTCGCACTGGGAATGTGCGTTTTGAAGCAGCCTTGGTCTGGCCGAGTCGCAGATTATTCCCAGAGGGAAAACGAGTTTCCCATATAAACAGCCGAATTACCCCTCCCGAGTCACTTCGTTTAAATGGCATACCAAACTGGCAAGCGCCTTGCATTCCTAAAGGGAAAGTAACTTTCCTGTTCGGAATATATCCCGAGAGGCAGTGAACAGCGGTCCTTCCCTGAAACGTTTTGCTTTTGCCAGGAGACACGTCCCATGTTGCCACCCGAAACACAGCGTCTGATCGAACAGCACGGCATCAAGTACGTACTGGCTCAGTTCGTCGACATTCATGGTTCGGCCAAGACCAAATCCGTTCCTGTGACAGGTCTGGAAATGGTTGCAGAGGACGGCGCCGGTTTTGCCGGTTTCGCGATCTGCGGCATGGGCATGGAGCCTCACGGGCCAGACTTCATGGCCAAGGGCGATCTGTCGTCGCTGACACCCGTGCCGTGGCAGCCGGGCTATGGACGTGTGGTGTGCATCGGCCATGTGGATGGCAAGCCCTGGCCCTATGACAGCCGCTACGTGCTGCAGCAGCAGGTCGAACGCCTCAGTCAGCGTGGCTGGACCCTCAATACCGGTCTGGAGCCCGAGTTCAGCCTGTTCAAGCGCGATGTCACCGGCAGCCTGCAGATGGTCGATGCCAGCGATAACCTCGACAAGCCCTGCTACGACTACAAGGGGCTGTCGCGCTCTCGCGAGTTTCTCGAGCGCTTGACCGAGGCATTGCAGCCGGTGGGTTTCGACATCTATCAGATCGATCATGAAGATGCCAACGGCCAGTTCGAGATCAATTACACCTACAGCGAGGCCATGGAGTCGGCTGACCGTTTCACCTTCTTCCGCATGGCCGCCGGAGAGATCGCCAATGACATGGGCATGATCTGCTCGTTCATGCCCAAGCCCGACCCCAAGCGTGCCGGCAACGGCATGCACTTTCACCTGTCGATCGCCAGTGCCAGCAACAAGAACCTGTTCCACGATGCCAGTGACCCGAGTGGGATGGGGTTGTCGAAGCTGGCCTATCACTTCGCTGCGGGCCTGCTGGCTCATGGGCCTGCGCTGTGTGCCTTTGCCGCGCCCACGGTCAACTCCTACAAACGCCTGGTGGTCGGCAATTCACTTTCGGGCGCCACCTGGGCCCCGGCTTTCATTGCCTTTGGTGCCAACAACCGCTCGGCGATGGTACGCGTGCCCTATGGCCGCCTGGAGTTTCGTCTGCCCGACGCCGGGTGCAATCCGTATCTCGTCAGTGCCGCAATCATTGCCGCAGGGCTGGACGGCATCGACCGGCAACTGGAGATCGATCACGTCTGCAACGAGAACCTCTACACACTGAGCCTCGAAGAGATTGCCGCACGGGGCATCAAGACCCTGCCGCAGTCGCTCAACGAAGCCTGCGATGCATTGCAGGCCGATCCGTTGTTTGGCGAAGTGCTGGGCAGCGAGATTGTCGATGAATTCATCCGCCTCAAGCGCATGGAGTGGGTGGAATACAGCCGCCACGTGAGCGATTGGGAAGTGAAGCGCTATATCGAGTTTTTCTAGCTGCACGTTTCAGGCTTCAGGCTGCAAGAAGAAGCTGGATTGCGGCGAATTTGATTTTTCTGTCTATGCGGTTGGCTTGCAGCGTGAAGCTTGCCGCTCCCGAACAAGGTGAGGCTTATGTGCGGAATCGTTGGTTTGTATCTGAAAAACCCGGCGCTGGAGTCGCAACTCGGCAAGTTGTTCGAGCCGATGCTCGAAGCCATGACCGACCGCGGACCGGACAGTGCCGGGTTCGCCATCTATGGCGATGAAGTGGCGCAGGGCTGGGTCAAGCTGACCTTGCAGGCCACTAACGAACAGTATGATTTCACGGCGTTGATCGCGGCGCTGCAAGACAGGTTGAGCGCGCCTCTGGACTGGTTTCAGAACGCCAGCGCCGTGGTCTTGAAGATTCAGGCCGAAGAAGCCCCGGTGCGTGCCGCGCTGGCGGAACTGGCACCGAGCGTGCGCATCATGAGTGCCGGGCAGAGCATCGAGATCCTCAAGGGCATGGGCCTGCCGCGGGAGATTTCCGAACGCTTCGGTCTGGCGTCCATG
Organism: Pseudomonas sp. MWU16-30316; assembly: GCF_020515645.1. Lineage (NCBI taxonomy): Bacteria > Pseudomonadati > Pseudomonadota > Gammaproteobacteria > Pseudomonadales > Pseudomonadaceae > Pseudomonas > Pseudomonas sp. MWU16-30316. The sequence continues at coordinate 374,996 of NZ_JAIZAZ010000003.1, forward strand.
AAAGGCAGTCACATCATCGGCCACACGCGCATGGCCACCGAAAGCGCCGTGACCATGGAGGGCAGTCATCCATTTTCCACGGGCTCCGACCTGTGCCTGGTGCACAACGGCTCGTTGTCCAATCACTTTCGTCTGCGCCAGAACCTGCGCCGCGAAGGCATTCACTTCGAGACCGACAACGACACCGAAGTGGCGGCGGGGTATCTGGCCTGGCGTCTGCAACAGGGCGACAGCCTGAAACAGGCGCTCGACAAGTCGCTCGAAGACCTTGATGGCTTCTTTACCTTCGCCATCGGCACACGCAATGGCTTTGCGGTGATTCGCGACCCGATCGCCTGCAAACCGGCGATCCTTGCCGAAACCGATGACTACGTCGCCATGGCTTCGGAATATCAGGCGCTGTCCAGCCTGCCGGGGATCGAAAACGCCAGGGTCTGGGAACCGGTCCCGGCCACCATGTACATCTGGGAACGCGAGCCAGCCGAGGGAGCACGTCCATGAAAACCGTCGATCTTTCCAGCGCCACCGTGCGTGATCTCAATCAGGCCCTGCACGACCAGGTCAAGGAATTGCAGGACCGCGAATGGCTGGTCACGCATCCCGATGGCGCACACAACCTGGCGGTCGGCGTCAACGAAGCCATCTCCATCGATATCCAGGGCCACGCGGGTTACTACTGCGCGGGGATGAACCAGAAAGCGTCGATCACTGTGCACGGCAACGTCGGCGTCGGCTGCGCGGAAAACATGATGTCCGGCGCTGTGCGGGTCAAGGGCAGCGCCTCGCAGGCGGCCGGTGCGACGGCACATGGCGGCTTGCTGGTGATTGAAGGCGATGCCGGAGCGCGTTGCGGTATTTCCATGAAAGGTATCGACATTGTGGTCGGCGGCAGCATCGGCCACATGAGCTGCTTCATGGGCCAGGCCGGTCGGCTGGTGGTCTGTGGCGACGCCGGTGATGCGCTGGGCGACTCGTTGTATGAAACGCGGATCTACGTCAAAGGCAAGGTCGAGTCACTGGGCTCTGACTGCATCGCCAAGGAGATGCGTGAAGAGCATCTGCAGGAGCTGCAGGAGTTGCTCAATCGCGCTGGCTTCAACGAGAAGGCAGCGGATTTCAAACGCTACGGCTCGGCCCGTCAGCTTTACAACTTCAAAGTCGATAACGCCTCCGCGTACTGATTCAGGAGCATTACCATGAGCGACCCCATCAGCCACAAACCTGCTCCAGTCCTGCGCGAATCGGCCACCTTCGATCGCCTGACCATTCAGGAAATCCAGCGCGCTGCGGAAACCGGCATCTACGACATTCGCGGTGGCGGCACCAAGCGCAAGCTGCCGCACTTCGACGACCTGTTGCTGCTCGGCGCCAGCGTGTCGCGCTACCCGCTGGAAGGCTACCGCGAGAAGTGCGGGACCGACGTGGTGCTCGGCAATCGTTTTGCCAAGAAGCCGTTGTACCTGAAAATTCCGGTAACCATTGCAGGCATGAGTTTCGGCGCGTTGTCGGCCAACGCCAAGGAAGCACTGGGCCGTGGCGCAACCATCGCGGGAACCAGCACCACCACCGGCGACGGCGGCATGACCCCGGAAGAGCGTGGCCAGTCGCAGCATCTGGTCTATCAGTACCTGCCATCGCGTTATGGCATGAACCCGGACGATCTGCGCAAGGCCGACGCCATCGAGATCGTCCTGGGGCAGGGCGCCAAACCGGGCGGCGGTGGCATGTTGCTGGGCATGAAAGTCACCGAGCGTGTGGCTGGCATGCGTACCTTGCCGGTCGGCGTCGATCAGCGCTCGGCATGCCGTCACCCGGACTGGACAGGCCCTGACGATCTGGCGATCAAGATTGCCGAGATTCGCGAGATCACCGACTGGGAAAAACCGATCTACGTCAAGATCGGTGCCAGCCGTCCTTACTATGACGTGAAACTGGCCGTGAAAGCCGGCGCCGACGTGATCGTACTCGACGGCATGCAGGGCGGTACGGCGGCGACTCAGGAAGTGTTCATCGAACACGTCGGCATCCCGATTCTGCCTGCCATCCCGCAAGCCGTGCAGGCGCTGCAGGAGATGGGCATGCATCGCAAGGTGCAGTTGATCGTCTCCGGCGGCATCCGCAACGGCGCCGACGTGGCCAAGGCCATGGCGCTGGGTGCCGACGCAGTGGCGATCGGCACGGCGGCGCTGATAGCGCTGGGCGACAACCATCCGCGGCTCGACGAAGAACTGAGAAAGATCGGCTCGGCAGCGGGTTACTACGACGACTGGCAGAACGGCCGTGACCCGGCGGGCATCACCACCCAGGACCCGGAACTGTCCAAACGTCTCGACCCGGTCGAAGGCGGTCGGCGTCTGGCCAACTACCTGCGCGTACTCGTCCTCGAAGCCCAGACCATGGCCCGCGCGTGCGGTAAATCACACCTGCACAACCTCGACCCGGAAGATCTGGTGGCACTGACCGTCGAATCAGCCGCCATGGCCCGAGTGCCCCTGGCCGGGACATCGTGGATTCCGGGGTCTGGCTCTGGGTACTGACGCCATAACGGGCTTTTCGACCGCGATGGCACCGACTGACGCCATAACGTGCTTTTCGATCACGATGGCACAGACGACGCAGAGTGCGACGTAAGTGACGGCTGAGTCCTGGCGCTGATCCGGGGGTAGCCTGGCATGACACCGGGCTAGCCGCACCGGGCCCAGGCTGTGTAAAAACTACTGCGCTTGGCAATACTGCGTTAAAAACAGGCGAAAAATGCTCATTTAGAACACCCAGAGTCGGTCGCGACCCCGGCCGTTTTCGCCTGTTTTTGCCTTGTCTTGCCTTCGCTCGTGACGTTTTTACACACCTTGGGCCATGGATGGCCCGTTGCGGCGCCCCCCGGATCAGTGACAGGGAAGGAACCCGACGAAGCCGGGCCGGAAACAGGAGCGAAGGGATTTGCCTACTTCGGCCCCATCAAAGTAGGTCGCCGAGGGGCGAAAAGGTGACTCAAGTCGAGCCTGAATCTCACTGAGTCGCAGAACTGTGTGACGCGGAGCGTCACGAAATGCATTACCACGCGGAGCGTGGCAACGAGAACCTTGGTGGTTAAGCCCCGCTTTCGGGCTCATCGGACTTATATATAACGCCATTCGCGCAACGAGAACTTGACCCACAAGAGGCCGAAGAGCCTCGCCTGTCCCAATGAACCTCTTTGCTGCCAGACACTTTCCATTCATTTGCGGGAGCTTTGAACATGGTCAATCGTCTACACGGCAAATCCCTTACAGCTTTACTCGCGCTCGGCGCCTTTGCTCCGATTGCGCAGGCAGCTGACGCCCCCGTACTGAACACCGGCAGCACGGCCTGGATGGTCACCGCAGCCGTGCTGGTGCTGTTCATGTGCCTTCCGGGGCTGGCACTGTTTTACGGTGGGCTGGTACGGGCCAAGAACATGCTCTCGCTGTTCACCCAGTGTTTCGGCATTGCCGGAGTGGTAGGCGTGCTGTGGGTCATCTATGGCTACAGCATGGTGGTGGACACCAGCAACATGGTCGAAGGGCAAGTGAGTTTCAATAGTTTCGTGGGCGGTCTGAGTCGTGCGTTTCTGGCCGGCATGACGCCCGACAGCCTGGTCGGCGACATCCCTGAAGGGGTATTCGTGACCTTTCAGATGACCTTTGCGATCATCACTCCGGCGCTGATTGCCGGGGCCTTCGCCGAACGCATGAAGTTCTCTGCGGCGTTGCTGTTCATGGCTCTGTGGTTCACCCTGGTGTATGCGCCTGTCGCGCATATGGTCTGGGGTGGCGCAGGCGCCTTGATGCACAACTGGGGCGTGCTGGACTTCGCCGGCGGCACAGCAGTGCACATCAACGCCGGTGTCGCCGCACTGGCGGCATGCCTGGTACTGGGCAAGCGCAAGGGTTATCAGAACGCCCCGATGCCGGCGCACAACCTTAGCCTGACCATGGCCGGCGCGGCGATGCTCTGGGTCGGCTGGTTCGGTTTCAACATCGGTTCCGGTGGCGGCCTGAACGGCACCTCCGGCATCGTCATGCTCAACACGCAAGTGGGGGCGTGCGCCGGGATACTCGGCTGGATGTTCACCGAGTGGTTCAAGGTCGGCAAGCCCAGCGCCCTGGGTCTGGCAAGCGGCGCATTGGCGGGCCTGGTCGGCATCACCCCGGCGTGTGCCTACGTCGGAGTCGGCGGAGCGCTGGCCATCGGCGTGCTGTGCGGAGTGTTCTGCTACCTGAGCGTGACTGTGCTGAAGAAACGCCTGGGCTATGACGACAGCCTCGACGTCTTCGGCCTGCACGGCATCGGCGGCATGATCGGAGCAGTACTGACCGGCGTGTTCTGCGTACCCTCACTGGGCGGTCTGGTGCCCGATGTCAGCATGGGCGCCCAAGTAATTGCCCAGATCAAAGGCGTGCTGTTCACCACGGTCTACTGCTTCGCGGTCAGCTGGGTCATCCTCAAGGCTGTGCAGGCACTGATCGGCCTGCGCGCGCATGAGTCAGTGGAAGAAATGGGTCTGGACCTGGCCGAGCATAACGAGCGGGCCTACAACCATTGAGAAGGCTGTCGGATCAGTGTCAGGGCGAGGGAACCCGACGAAGTCGGGCCGGAAACGGAGCTGCGTGTTTTGCCTGCTTTGGTCCATCAAAGCAGGTCGCCGAGGGGAGAAAAGGTGACCTGAGTCGACCGCCAATCCACCTGACAAAGAAAGATCGCTGTGTGACGCAGAGCGTCACGAACTGCATGCCAACGCGGAGCATTGGCACGATAAGCAGTTGGATTTGCGCATAACGTTGAGCGCAGAGCGTGGGGACGATAATCAATACAGCCTGGAGACCGCGCGCTCAGCTCAACGAAACACCGGCACCACGTGCTTGATGAACAGCTCAAGCGACTTTTTCTTCTCGGCGTGCGGCAGGCTGTTGTCGCACCAGAAGCTGAACTCGTCGACACCTAACTCTTGATAATGACGAATGCGCGGAATGATCTCCTCAGGAGTACCGATCATGGTGTTCTTGCGGATATTCTCCAGCTCGAACTCCGGACGTTCCTTGAACTTCTCTTCCGGGCTGGGGGCCAGAAAACCGTTGACCGGCGTCTGTTTATTGCCGAACCATGCGTCGAAAGTGCGGTAGAACTTCGCGATGGCAGTGGCGCCCACTTTCCAGCCTTCAGGATCGTCTGCGGCATGCACATGCGTGTGGCGCAGTACCATCAATTGCGGGCGGGGCACGTCGGGATTGTTGGCCAGCGCGGCTGCGAACTTGTTCTTCAGGTCGACAACTTCTTCGTCACCCTTCATCAACGGGGTGACCATCACGTTACAGCCGTTCTGCACGGCGAAATTGTGCGAGTCAGGGTCGCGCGCAGCGATCCACATCGGCGGCGTGTTGATCGGCTTGGGCACGGAAGTCGAGGTCGGGAATTTCCAGATATCGCCGTCGTGGGCGTAGTCACCCTGCCACAGCGCACGTACCACCGGGACCATTTCACGCAACGCCTTGCCGCCTTCGGAGGCCGGCATGCCACCGGCCATGCGGTCGAACTCCACTTGATAGGCGCCGCGTGCCAGGCCGACTTCCATACGCCCGTTACTGATCACGTCCAGCAGCGCGCATTCACCCGCGACCCGCAATGGGTGCCAGAACGGCGCAATGATGGTGCCGGCGCCCAGATGAATCTGTGTGGTCCTGGCCGCCAGATACGCCAGCAACGGCATCGGGCTTGGCGAGATGGTGTATTCCATCGCGTGGTGTTCGCCTATCCAGACTGTGCTGAAGCCGCCTTGCTCGGCCATCAGCGTCAGCTCGGTCAGGTCCTCGAACAGCTGGCGATGACTGACACTTTCATCCCAGCGCTCCATGTGCACGAACAACGAAAACTTCATGACACTTACCTCGCTTAAATCCTGGCGCCTGCACCGGCGTGATGAGTTATTGTTGTCTGATGGTATACCGTAATACTTTCGGTGCAAGTGTTTTTTGCGCTGCTGCTCCCTGCTGTAAAACCCAACGGCAGGAACGAAAAAAGCGCCTCATGGGAGGCGCTTTCGGATGTCGCATATTCAGCCGGGGCAGGATTGATCAGGTCAGAATCAACTGCAGGCCTCGGATTCGATGTAGTCGGCCGTGGAGTCGCGAATCACCGGTCCCATGCCACTCACGGCCTTTGCCTGTTCCATGATTTCCAGCGTGGAACCGGTGCCGACCAGGTTCACCGTGTGGTTGGCGCAGTTATAGACCCGCTTGAAGTAGATCACCCCGAGCATGCCTTCACGCCGGGTGATCACCACGCGTTCCTTTGCGCTGCCGCTTTTCTCTACCAGTGCGTGCTGGCCGGTTGGATCATGAGGTATGGATATGCTTTTGCCTTCGGCATGCGCCGAAAGGGCAGGGATCATCAGGGCCAGAAAACAGGCATGCAATTTCATCGGTGCTCCTGCAGATGAATGCGGTTTCATTGGATCCAAAATTTACCTCAGCCATGCGATTCTGGATAGCAGGGCGAGCTGCCTCTCGTCGGCTTGTTTTCAGCGAATCACGTCCTGCGCATGGTCAGGAAATCCGCAAAGCTGTTGCTCCGCCAACAGCAGTTCCACACCCTGGCTTGACACGGACAGTTGGCGCTGCAAGTCAGCTGTCGCAACGCTTTGATATGCCAGTGTTTTATTGAATGGCACGGTTGCTGCTCTGTGGATGTGCAGTCCCTTGTGCTTAATGCGCTCGGGAAGCTTGCAGCCAGAGGAGTACCGATATGAGCCAATCGTCCATAAAATTTGCGTACTGGGTACCCAACGTCAGCGGTGGGCTGGTAGTCAGCAAGATCGAACAGCGCACCAGCTGGACCATCGACTACAACCGCAAGCTGGCGCAGATCGCCGAGCAGTCCGGTTTCGACTACGCGCTGACGCAAATTCGCTTTACCGCCGGTTATGGCGCCGAATTCCAGCATGAATCCGTAGCCTTCAGCCATGCGCTACTCGCGGCCACCGAGAAGCTCAAGGTCATTGCCGCGATATTGCCCGGGCCATGGACCCCGTCGGTGGCCGCCAAGCAACTGGCGACCATCGATCAGCTCACCGCCGGGCGCGTGGCGGTCAATATTGTCAGCGGCTGGTTCAAGGGCGAGTTTCAGGCTATCGGAGAGCCCTGGCTGGAGCATGATGAACGTTATCGCCGCTCCGAGGAGTTCATCCGCGCCCTCAAGGGGATCTGGACCACCGACAACTTCACTTTCAAGGGGGATTTCTATCGCTTCCATGATTACACCCTCAAGCCCAAGCCGATCCAGCGTCCTCACCCGGAAATCTTTCAGGGCGGCAGCTCGCGGGCCGCACGTGATATGGCGGCGCGGGTGTCGGACTGGTATTTCACCAACGGCAATACCGTCGAAGGCATCAAGGCCCAGGTCGATGACATCCGAGCCAAGGCTGCCGCGAACGGGCATTCGGTGAAGATCGGTGTGAATGCTTTCATCATTGCCAGGGATACCGAAGAAGAGGCGCGTGCCGTGCTGGCCGAAATCGTCGAAAAAGCAGATCCGGAAGCCGTCAACGCCTTTGGTGATGCCGCGAAGCAGGCGGGCAAGGCCAGTCCGGAAGGCGAGGGCAACTGGGCCAAATCCACCTTTCAGGATCTGGTGCAGTACAACGATGGCTTCAAGACCAACCTGATTGGCACGCCGCGGCAGATTGCCGAGCGCATCGTCGAACTCAAGTCCGTTGGCGTAGACCTGGTGCTTTCAGCGTTCCTGCATTTCCAGGAAGAAGTCGCCTATTTCGGCCAGCACGTATTGCCTCTGGTACGCGAACTGGAAGCCGCTGCACAACGCAAGCCTGTCGCCGAGACGGCTTGACCCCCCCGCCAATAACGACAACCCGCCATGCCCTTGTAAGCCGGCCGCGCTTACAGCCCTCCATAAAATCAGGCGCCACTGTGATCCAGTGTGCGCCTGCTTTCGTATGTTCATCCCCGATCAACCCATAGACAGCTGTACGTGGCATTATGATGCCACTCACTGGCATGCTTTTATCGATGCCAGGCCTTCCAGGTATGGCCGAGCACTTGCCGACAATGGCAGTTAGTAGCGAAAGGATTGTCGATGGCCCCTGAGCAATCAGGTCCGGTTTTCAGAAAAACCAGATGCACTGGTTCTCACCTGTTGTGGAGGCAAGTTTTGAAACGCGACCTTCGGCTTGCGTCATGGCTGATCTTCGTAGTGTGCGCCTGCGTGGTGATGTTGATGGCCTGGCAAGCATGGACCGCACGCCGCAACACCCTGGAAAACATCCAGACCAGCACGATCAATCTGGCTGGAGCGCTAAGCACCTATACGGATGGCATTTTCAAGCAAAGCGAGCTGATGCTGATCGGCCTGACGGAGCGTGTCGAAAAGGACGGCGTCGGGCCTGAACAGATCGAGCGTCTCAGGTGGGTCATTGCGCGTGAAATGGGCGCGCTGCCGCAGATCGATACCGTGTCGCTGTACAACGCCGACGGGATTTGCATCTTCTCGAGCAATCCCAGGGTTATCGGCATCAACAGCGCGCAGCGCGAGTTCTTTCAGCACCACCTGAAGATGCCTGACAAAGCCCCTTACATCGGTCCGACGATTCGCAGCCGTGCCTCCGGCGAATGGGTCATATCGGTCAGCAGACGCATCAATAATACCGACGCGAGTTTTGCCGGGCTGATGGTCGCCACCATCGGTGTCGACCACCTGTTGAAGTTCTATTCGGACATCAAGGTCGGGCAAACCGGTATTATCAGTCTGACGTCGACCGCCGGGCAGTTGCGGGTGCGCTATCCCCATCTGGAGCAGGAGATCGGTCGCGATCTGTCATCGACGCCCATTTTCAGGTCGGAACGCGGCCGAGTGTCAGGTACCGCCCAGTTCGTTTCCAGGATTGACGGTGTTGCGCGTTTTTATGCGTTCAAACGCAGTGATGTCTACCCGATCGTCACCGTGGTTGCGCTGGGTCAGAAAGAAGCCATGCTCGACTGGCTGGGCCAGACCAAACAGTCCATTCTGGTCATGCTGGTGCTGCTCGGACTGGTGATCGGACTCGGCGTTCGTCTGATTGGGCACATTCACAGCCGCATACGCGCAGAAGACCAGTTGCTCGATTCACAGGCAGCCCTGATCCAGCTCAACCAGCACCTGGAGTTGATTGCCTCCGAAGACAAGCTGACCGGGCTGGCCAATCGCAGACGTTTCGATCAGTTTCTGGAAGTCGAATTCAAGCGCGCCAGACGCGAGCGCAGCCTGCTGTCGCTGATTTTGATCGATGCCGATCATTTCAAACGCTACAACGATCATTACGGCCACCTGGCCGGTGACGAATGCCTGATTGCGCTGGCCCGAGTGGTTGAGCAGTTCATTCGTCGTCCCAGCGACGTCGCCGCCCGTTATGGCGGTGAAGAGATCGCCGTGGTGTTGCCAGGTACTGACGAGTCGAACGCTCGCCAGGTGGCCGAGAACATCCTGCAGGCCATCCGTGACGAGCAGATCGAGCATCCCGCCAGCCCGTTTGGCATCGTGACGATCAGCCTCGGTGTCGCGACATTCGTCGGCACCGATCGCCAACTCGATCAGCGTGGCCTGATTGAGCTTGCCGACCGCGCGTTGTATGCCGCCAAGTCGCAGGGTCGCAACCGGGTGAATGTCGCGTCGGAAATCGCGACCGGCACATTACCGGCCTGGACCCGCGTCAAGTCCTCTACGGACGCGCAAGCCGACACGGAGCCAAGGTCGGGCCAGCGGGATTGATACCCGCTGGCCGCTTGCTGCCTATCGCTTCTCCGTCAGTTGCTGATCGTCGGTAATCTGTTGCGCATGCGGTTTGCGGCGCAGCACGGTCAACACCCAGAAAAAGAATATAGGCACCAGAACCACGCCCAGCAGCGTCGCGCTGAGCATGCCGCCGATGACGCCAGTGCCGATGGCGCGCTGGCTTGCAGCGCCTGCGCCGGTGGCCAGGGTCAGCGGCACCACGCCAAGGATGAAGGCCAGCGAAGTCATGACAATCGGCCGAAAGCGCAGCCGTGCAGCCTGAAGTGCCGCGTCGCGCAGGGAATGGCCCTGATCCCAGAGTTCCTTGGCGAACTCGACGATGAGAATCGCGTTTTTCGCGGCCAGCCCGATGATGGTGATCAGGCCTACTTTGAAATACACATCATTGGGCATGCCGACGGCCGTCACGGCCAGCACGGAGCCCAGCGCGCCGACGGGAACGATCAGCATCACCACCAGCGGGATTGCCCAGCTCTCATACAACGCGACCAGCAGCAGGAACACCACCAGCAGCGCCAGGCCGAACAGTCCGACCGCCTGGCCGCTGGCGACTCTTTCCTGATAGGAGAGGCCAGTCCATTCGTAACCGATGCCTTGCGGTAGCCCGGAAACGATCCGTTCGATTTCCGCCATGGCCTCACCGGTACTGACGCCCGGTGCTGCATCACCGGAAATCCTGAATGCGGGGTAGCCGTTGTAGCGGGCGATCTGCACCGGGCCTTGTTCCCAGTGCGTCGAAACGAAGGCGCCCAGCGGCACCAGCGTGCCGCTGCTATTGGGTACGTAGAGCTTGAGCACGCTTTCCGGGGTCATTCGCGAACTTTGTTCGGCCTGCACGACCACGCGCTGTTGACGTCCGGCATTGGCGAAGTCGCTGATCACCGAGGAACCGAAAGCGGTGGACAGCGCATTGCTGATCGATTCGAAACTCACGCCCAGCGCCCGGGCCTTTTCGCGGTCGATGTTCAGGCGCAATTGCGGCGCTTCGGCCAGACCTTCCATCATCGCGTAGAGAATCTTCGGGTTGCCGTTGGCCTCGCCGAGCAGCTTGTCGCGTGCCGCCAGCAGGGCTTCGCGGCCCAGGCTTGCACGGTCCTGCAGGCGCAGCGAGAAGCCGCCCGAGGTGCCCAGGCCGTCGATAGGCGGTGGCGTCACCGCCATCACCGTGCCGTCGCCGAGCCCTGCAAAATGCCGGTTGAATGCCGCCGCTTCCTCAGCCGCTGACTGGCCCTTGCCGCGCTCCGACCAGTCCTTCAGGGTCGGGAACGCAAGACCGGCGTTTTCACCCATGCCCGAGAAGCTGAACCCCAGCAGCATGGTCACCGCACCCGTGGCTTCGCGGGACAGCATGTAGTTCTCGAGCAATTGCGCGGTGAGGTCGGTACGCGACCGGGTGGCGCCGGGAGGCAGTTGCACATCGATGATCAGATAGCCCTGATCTTCAACGGGCACAAAGGACTCCGGCAGGCGCAGGTAGAAAAAGCCCAGCAGACCGACGATACCGAGGTACAGCAGCATGTAGCGGCCGGCGCGCTTGATCATGCTCGAGCTGACGCGCTCGTAACGGTCGGTGAACGTGCCAAACAGACGATTGAAACCACCGAAGAAACCACGCTTTTCATGATGCCCGGCCGGGATCGGCTTGAGCAGCGTGGCACACAGCGCCGGGGTGAACGTCAGGGCCAGGAAACCTGAAAACAGAATCGACACGGCCAGCGACAGCGAGAACTGCTGGTAGATGACCCCGACCGAGCCGCCCATGAACGCCAGTGGCAGAAACACAGCGGCCAGGACCAGCGTGATGCCGAAAATCGCTCCGGAAACCTGCTGCATCGCCTTGACCGTTGCGGCGGCGGGAGAGAGGCCTTCTTCAGCCATGATCCGCTCGACGTTTTCCACGACCACAATGGCGTCGTCGACCAGAATACCGATGGCCAGCACCATGCCGAACATGGTCATCATGTTCACCGAGAAGCCCATCAGGTACATGATCGCCAGCGTTCCCGCCAGACACACCGGGACCACGATGGTCGGTATCAGCGTGTAACGGATGTTCTGCAGAAACAGGAACATCACCAGAAACACCAGGATCATGGCTTCGATGAGGGTGTAGATCACCTTGTCGATGGCTACGTCGACGAAGCGCGAGGTGTCGTACGGTATCGAAAACCCGACGCCTTCCGGGAAATTGACCGACAGCTCAGTGAGCCGCTGCTCGACGGCTCTGGCCGTCTGGATCGCGTTGGCGCCCGGCGACAGCTGTACGGCACCGGCGACGGCACGTTGCCCGTTCAGACGTGATTCGAAGCTGTAATCCTGGCTGCCGACCGCTACACGCGCCACATCGGACAGGTGCACCGCAGAGCCGTCTTCGTTGGCACGCAGAACGATGCGCCCGAACTCTTCCGGGTTGTCCAAAGTGCCCTTTACCGCCAGGGTGGCCGTCAATTCCTGCAGTGACGAGGCCGGGCTGCTGCCGAAGCTGCCTGCCGGAACCTGCACGTTCTGCGCCCGAATCGCGGCATTCACGTCGTCGATGGACAACCCGAAGCCCACCAGCTTCTGCGGATCGATCCATACCCGCATCGCGGCTTCGGCAGCGAAGAATTGCAGCCTGCCGACACCGTTCACCCGGCTGATTTCGTTATTGACGTTGCGTGCCGCGTAGTCGGCCAGCGCGACGGTATCCTTGTTGGTCGCGCCGTCCTTGTAGTTCAGGGTGTAGATCAACAGAAAACCGGAGCTGGCCTGTTCGACCTGCAGGCCCTGGCTGAGGACCGTCTGCGGCAAGCGTGCTTCGGCTTTCTTGATACGGTTCTGGACTTCGACCTGAGCCAGGTCCGGGTTGGTGCCTGGCACGAACGTCACGTTGATTTCCGCGCTGCCGGTCGAGTTGCTGGTCGACTCGTAATACAGCATCCCTTTGGCGCCGTTCAGTTCGTCCTCGATAACGCTGGTCACCGAATCGACCAGCACCTTCGCGGATGCGCCGGGGTAGGTGGCGGTGATGGTGATCTGCGGTGGCGCCACGTCCGGGTACTGCGCCACAGGCAGGGACGGCAGAGCCATCAACCCGGCGAGCAGGATGAACAGGGCAAGTACCCAGGCGAAGTTGGGGCGCTTGATAAAGAAGAGAGACATTGACAGTGATCCTCGGTCGCGCTGAAGGCGGCTTTATTGCGCCTTGGCCTGCGGTTGGGCGGATGGCGATTTGCGCGCGACCTTGTCGCCGGCGCTGAGCCCGGTCATATTGCCGACAATGACCTGTTCGTCTGCCTTCAGGCCTTCGGTGATCTGCCAGCGCGAATCCTGCATCGCCCCGGTTTTGACCGGACGCGCTTCGACCGTGCCGTCCTGGGTAATCACCAGCACGCGTGCCGCACCGTCGCCGGAGCGCTGAACGGCGCGCTGCGGGACAAGAATAGCGTTGCTGTCGACGCGCTGCGGTGTGCGCACCCGCACATACATACCGGGCAGTAGCACGCCCTTGGGATTGGCAAAGCGGGCGCGCAACGACACTTGGCCGGTGGTCCGGTCTACTGCGACATCGGTAAACAGCAGGGTGCCGGTGCTCGTGTAATCGGTGCCGTCGACACTCAGTGATAACGCGTCTTCGCCGCCCTTGGGCAAGCGGCCTTCCTGTATCGCGGCGCGCATCTGCAAGGCCTCGGCAGCCGGCTGGGTAAAGTCGGCGTAGACCGGGTCGAGTTGTTGAATGGTTGCCAGCAGCGTGGTTTCGCCCTGACCGACCAGCGCGCCCTCGGTCACCATCGCGCGGCCGATGCGGCCTGAAATCGGCGCCTTGACGGTGGCATAGCCCAGGTTCAGCCTGGCCGTTTCGACATCAGCCTGAGCCGACTTTTTAGCGGCGATTGCGTTTTGCAGTGCAGAGCGGGCGGTGTCGAAAGTCTGGCGGCTGACCGCTTCAATTTCCACCAGCGACTCGTAACGTTTGACCGTGGCCTGAGTCTCGAACAGCGTGGCTTCAGTGCGGGCCAGATCTCCCTGCGCCTTGGACAGCGCAGCCTTGAACGGCGCCGGATCGATCTGGAACAGCACTGCGCCGGCTTTCACATCGGCGCCTTCCTCGAAGTTGCGGCTCAGCACGATGCCGGCCACCCGCGCGCGAACCTGCGCCACACGCACCGGTTCGATACGGCCGGGCAGTTCGTCAACGACCGTGAACGATTCGGCGTTGACCGTAATGGCTTCCACCTCTTTGGGCGCTTTCGATGCCGCGTGATCCTGCTGCTGTTTCTGCTCGCACCCGGCCAGACCCAACGCTGCCAGCAGGGCTACTGCAGGCATCACACGCCAATCGCTGAAACTACTCATCGTTCACCCGGCCGCAGCCCATCAGATGCTAAAGCCGCGAATGATCCACTCTGAAAGCCGGTGAGTCAATATTGACTCACATGAGCCTTTAGTGACTAATTGTGTATGTGCTTTGAGAACCCGGTAAGGTTTCTGCACAATGCGCCGCCTGCCACTTATACGAGTTGAATACGTACCCAATGGAATTACCTGCTGCTGACGACAAATTTCTGAAGGCCCTGGCCGTTGCGCTGGTCGACCACTCCAACGGTACGCTCAAGGATATTGCTCAGGCGGCCGGCGTCAGCAAGGCGACGCTCAACCGCTTTTGCGGCACTCGCGCCAACCTCGTGGAATTGCTGCTCAATCATGCCTCGGACCTGATGAATCAGATGGTCGCCGACGCGGATCTGCAGACTGCTCCGCCGCTGGAAGCGCTTCAGCGGCTGGTCGACAACCACCTCATGCACCGCGAAATGCTGGTTTTTCTGGTGTTTCAGTGGCGTCCGGATTCGCTCGACGAAAGCAGCGGAGGGCGCCGCTGGTTGCCTTACTCCGACGCCCTTGACGCATTTTTCCTGCGTGGTCAGCGTGAAGGCCTGTTCCGGATCGACGTCGGTGCCGCCGTCCTGACCGAAATGTTCGCTGCGCTGCTCTCCGGGATGGTCGACGCCGAACGCCGTGGCCGTGTGGCACGCGCCGGTATGGGCGCGTTGGTGACCCAGTTCTTCCTGCACGGAGCGGCGGCACGATAGGCAGGTCTGTGCAGACGTCAGAAATCGTAGGCAATCTTGCTGTACCAGAAGCCACCGCCCGGATAGAACGGTGAGTTGCCGTACAGGTTGAGTCCAACGGCGGAGGGGATCGCGTTTTTGTCCGGGCGCACATCGAAGATATTGGTGCCGCCAACACTGAGGGTGATGTTGTCGTAGAGGGTGTAGGACACATCCAGGTCAGTGATCCACTTGGCACCGAAACTGCGGTCGCCGCTTTCCAGTTGCTGGAGCGTCTTGACCTTGCCATAACGAGTGGTTTGCAGGTTCACGCCCAAATCCCCCAGCGTCCATTTGCCTCCCAGCACCCATTTGGTTTTCGGTTGCGCATCAGTCAGATCGCCTTCGCGGGCCCGGCCGACCCAGGTCAGGCTGCCACCGGGGTTACTGCCCAGCTCCTGCAGGGCTGCCGGTGCATCCTTGACGTCGGTGATGACGGTCTTGTTGTAATTGAACCCGGCGCTCCAGCGCACATCACCCCATGCGCCGTACTGACTGGAGTGGTCGATAACGATATCCAGGCCGCGCGTGCGCGTGTCGAAGGCATTGGCGTAATACGAGGTCCAGGTGCTGGTGTCCACGCCCTGTGCGGCAAGAATCGGTGCAAGTGCCGGCCCGTACAGGCTTTCGGTTCGGGCGATGCGATCGGCAATCTCGATCCAGTAGGCGTCCGCTGTCAGGCTGGTGCGAGGTGCCGGTTGCCAGGTCACGCCAAACCCCAGGTTGCGCGATTTTTCCGGGTCCAGGCTGGTTGCGCCAAGCGCCTGGGCCAGCTCCGAGTTGACCGGCGCAATGCGCGTCACGGCGGGAATAATGGTGCCGTCTGGCGCAGCACCGACCCTGTTGTCGGAGATGCTGTAGCCGATCTGGGTCAGTGAAGGTGCACGAAAGCCGGTGCCGACGGTGCCGCGCACGGCGAAGGTGTCAGTGAATTCGTAGCGCGAGTTGAGCTTGGCGCTGACCGTGTTGCCCGAGTCATCATCGAAGTGCTCGGCGCGCAGGGCCAGATCGACGAACAGCGGTTCTATCGGGGTGATACCGAAATCGACGTAGGCTGCGTAGTTGTTGCGTTGCAGGCTGGTCGTATCCTGCGGCGAGATGACCGCTGCGGCCTGGGCGGCAATCGACGCCAGTTGCCCGGCCAGCGGGTTGGCCTGACCGTTGGGCAGGGTGGCCGGAAAACGATAGCCGCCGACCTGATAGGCCTGCGCGTCACCGGAAAAAGTCTGGAAACGCTCCCAGCGATGTTCAAGGCCTGCAGAAACTTGCAGCGGTACGCCAAACAGTCCGTCGAATGCGCGGGTAATGTCGATATTATTGACCCACTGTTCGAATCGATAGGTCGCCAGATCATCGAATGAAGTCGGGGAGGCCGGGCCCAGCGACGGGTTGATGGTCCTATCGCTGTACTGATGATTGTTATTGCGCCCGTACGTGGTGCTCAGGTCCCAGTTCCAGCCCAGTGCTTGACCCTTGCCGCCAATCAGATACTGGTAGTCGGTGTCGTCCAGATTGTTCAACGGGTAATAGCCATCGGCAAACAACTCGGGAATGTTGGCGTTGCCGTTGGGGTAGCGGAAGTAGTTGTAGATGATGGCGTCACGCTGCCCATAGGTGCCGTAGGAGTACAGTGTGGTCTGATCATCCAGCGGCAGTTCGGCGTTGTAGGCCAGGTTGAACGCCTTGATCTGCGGATCCCCGTTCTTAACCCCGACCCGGTCCCAGCTCGCCTCCCGAGGGTCGCCGGGAAAATAGGCGTTATTGGTGGCTTTCTCGTTCCAGCTGGCATCGCCACGTTTGCGGGCGTCCGCCGAGAGGTGCAGAAAGCCGCCGTCACCCAGTTCGAAGCCGGTGTCCCCTTCGAATTTGGTCACTTCGCCTTCGCCGCTGTACAGCTTGCCGTAAGTCACCCCCAGATGACCGCCCTCGGCGCCGGACTTCAGAATCACATTGATCACCCCGGCAATCGCGTCCGAGCCGTATTGCGCGGCGGCGCTGTCCTTGAGGACCTCGATACGCTCCACCGCACTGATGGGGATCATGTCAATGTCCACCGAGTTTGCGCCGCTGCTGTCGGTCGAGCCGTTGGCAGGCAGAGCACTGTTGTGACGGCGTTTGCCGTTGACCAGCACCAGCGTGTAAGCCGGTGCCAGACTGCGGTTGGACAGGGGGCGGATGGTCGAGTTATAGCCTGCGACGTTGGTGCCGTAGTTGAACGATGGCAGCAGTTTGGCGATGGCTTCGGTCAGGTCGGCGCGACCGGTTTTCAGTAACTGATCGCTGGTCACGATATCAATCGGGGCCGGGCTTTCAGTCACCGTGCGCTGAGCGCCGCGAATGCCGGTGGAAATTACCGTAACCTTTTCCAGACGTGCCTCCTCGTCGGTCGCTTCATCGGCAGCCTGAGCCGGATTCATCAGACCGAGGCCGACAAGCGCGATGCTTTTGATCAACGGGTTGTGCAGGGCAAGACGAGGGGCGTTAGCGAATAAGGCCATAGCGAAGTGATCCTTGGATGCTGAAAAATCCTGGGCACCTCCACACGGCAAGGGTCGGTTTGCTGGCGAATATAGAGTTATGAAACGGACCTGTGAAAGGCCTTTTGGCTATATGCTAATTATTAATTTATGGAATTATATTTTAAATGTTGATGCGTTATTTGCATTTAATGCTTTGCGTGTCGACCGCTGCAAGGGAGGCTGTTGGAGAGGTTGCAACGCCTGTGCTGTTTTGTCGCACGACGTATGGCAGCCCATGAGCGCGACGTTTGCGCGTCTGCTCATGGCTTGATACAGGATTGGCGGTATTCCCCATTGTCCTTGAGTGGTAAATTCGCCGCCTTTGAATTTGTCTGAACCCACGCGCCTTATCCTCAGGGGACGCAAGACATGACGCAACATCTGACACGCCGCGAGGTGGTCACTGGCCTCTCATTGCTGAGCCTTGGCCTGTTGACCGGCTGCGGCAGCTCCAATGCGTTGCCGTTCAAGCATGGCAAGGACATGAGCAACGAGATTGTCGGCCGCAACTTCCGGCTCAAGGATTCGCAAGGCAACGTCAAGACCTTGTCCAGCTTTCGCGGCCTGATGCCGATGATCTTCTTCGGTTTCACCCAGTGCCCGGCCATCTGCCCCACGGCGCTGGCGCGGGCTGCTCAAATCAGGAAGCTGATGGGCGAGGAGGGCAAGACGCTGCAGGTGGTGTTCATTACCCTGGACCCGGAGCGCGACACGCCCGAAGTGATTGACGCCTATGTGAAGGCCTTCGATCCGACGTTCGTCGCACTGTCCGGCACGCTTGAAGAAACGGCGGCAACGGCGAAGGAGTTCGGTGTATTCTTCGAGAAGGTCCCACTGGGTGACACCTACACGATCTCGCACACCGCGACCAGTTACGTCTACGACACCCGCGGTGTATTGCGCCTGGGGTTGTCGCACCGGCTGTCCGCTCAACAATGCACTGAAGATCTGCTCACTTTGATGGAAGTATGCTGATGACCGTTTTGATTCGTAACGTTGCAAAGCCGCTGCTGCTGAGCCTTTCGCTGTTGGGCCTGAGCGCTCAGGCCCTGGCCGAAACACACGTCGATGATGCCTGGGTTCGCGCCACCGTGCCGGGCCAGTCCGCTACGGGTGCGTTCATGCGTATCACCTCGGACACGGACAGCAAGCTGGTCGACGTTGCTTCACCTGTTGCGAAAACCGTGCAGATCCATGAGATGAACATGAAAGGCGACGTGATGAGCATGCAGCGCGTCAACTCGGTCGACCTGCCGGCCGGCAAACCGGTGATGCTCGATTCCGACGGCTACCACGTGATGTTCATGGGCCTGGCTGCCCAGGTCAAAGAAGGCGATCAGGTGCCTCTGACCCTGACCGTGGAAGATGCCAAGGGCGCGAAGCAATCGATCCAGGTCACTGCAGTCGCCAAGTCACTGACCAGCGACGAGCACAGCAGCCACGGCGATCACAGCGGCCATTGAGGCTTGCAGCATCGGACGCTGGGCACTCATCGTTATAAACCGGTCTTGTGGGAGCGAGCTTGCTCGCGAAGAGGCCGGCACAGCCCCCCAGCAACCAGGGTGCTCGATGCATCGGCAAGAGAGTGATCTACATGACGCCTATCGTTCCTCACGCTCCAGCGTGGGAATGCCTTTCGTGACGCTACGCGTCACAACTCTGTGCCTCACTGCACGTTCAAAAGCGAACCCGGAACGTCCGCCTCCTATATGCATTTAGGATCTAACCGGCGAACCAAATATTCTTTTCAGGAACAAGCTTTTTTCGGCGATGATTGCCTCGCCATATCGGCCTGAGGAAGGTGACTGATACCAACAGAACCTGGATTTTTATCATGAAAATGCAGGAGTGTATCAATGGGCAATGTCCAGACCGCAGCCAGTGCACATGATGTGCCTTGGCGCCAGACGCCGAGTGGCGACCTGGTCGATCTGGGGCGTCCTTTCCGTGCGCCACTGGCGTTATCGCGGCTGCAACGCACCCCCAAGCCCATTCTCGGGCGGCGCGAAGCCATTTTGCTCGGTGCGCTGGCGCTGGTATTTCATGGCGCAGTCATCTACTGGCTTAGCCAGAACCCGACGCCGACACTGCCAGTGGTGCCACCTGAAATTCCGCCGATGACCATCGAGTTTTCCCAGCCTGCGCCACCGGTTGTGGAAACACCGCCGCCACCGCCCGAGCCTGTCGTGCAGCCGGTGGTCGAACCGCCGCCTCCGATCGAGGACGAACTGGCCGTCAAGCCACCACCGCCAAAACCGATTCTCAAGCCCAAGCCACAACCGCCCAAACCGGTGGTCAAGCCGGTCGTGAAACCAGTAGCCAAGCCGGTTGAGCAGCCACCCTCGCCTCCGGCGCCTGCAGCCCCTGTCGCTGCGCCTGCGCCACCCGCTCCGCCGGCACCAAAGCCGGTAACCCCGGCCTCGGCCAGCGCGGGCTACCTGCGCAACCCGGCCCCGGAATACCCATCGCTGGCCATGCGTCGCGGTTGGGAAGGCACTGTGCTGTTGCGCGTACATGTATTGGCCAGCGGCAAGCCCGGCGAGATTCAGATACAGAAGAGCAGTGGTCGCGACCAGCTTGACGATGCCGCGCTGGCGGCGGTGAAACGCTGGAGTTTCGTTCCGGCCAGGCAGGGCGATGTAGCCCAGGATGGCTGGGTCAGCGTGCCCATTGATTTCAGGATCAAATAAGGATTCAAGATCAAATAACGTTTCAAGACCAAACCCGGCTATTCGATTGACCTGGCGAGCTACCTGAACCAAAGGCGCATCGCGACACACCCCATGCCTTGTTCAGACTTTGTTCAGAGAGAGCTGCGCCATGAACCTGATTGCTTCGCCTTTTGAATCCATCGAACACGCGGTCATCTGGCTGCTGGTCATTTTTTCCGTCGCTACCTGGGGCCTGGCCCTGCTCAAGGGCGTGCAGTTTTCGCGCCTTAAGTCTCAGGATCGCAAGTTCCACAAACAGTTCTGGGCCGCATCGAGCCTGGATTCCGCCGCTCAGCTGGCCCAGGAGCAACCGGGCGCTGCCGCTCGGGTCGCCCTGGCCGGTTACGCCGCCATTCAGGTGCCGGATGGCGCGCAGGCCAATGACCTCAGTCAGTCCATCAACCATCAGGACCGCCTTGAGCGCGCCTTGCGTCAGCAGATCGTCCGCGAGCGGCGCTCGCTGGAAACCGGTCTGGCCATCCTCGCCAGCATCGGCAGCACTTCGCCTTTCATCGGTTTGTTCGGTACGGTCTGGGGCATCATGTCAGCCCTCAAGGGCATCAGTGCGGCCGGTTCGGCAAGCCTGGAAACGGTAGCCGGGCCGATCGGCGCGGCGCTGGTGGCAACCGGCGTCGGCATTGCCGTCGCAGTGCCTGCAGTGCTGGTCTACAACTACTTTCTGCGACGCCTGAAACTGACCGCTGCCGATCTGGATGACTTCGCCCATGACTTCTACAGCCTGGCGCAGAAGAGCGCCTTCCGTGTGCTGCTGCATCCGGTATTGAAGTCGGGCACTGCGGGCGCGCACGTCGGGCAGAACGTGAAGGAGGCCTCCTGAGATGGCTTTTTCCACACAAGACACCGATGAAGTGCTGAGCGAGATCAATGTCACGCCGCTGGTAGACGTGATGCTGGTGCTGCTGGTGGTGTTCATCGTCACCGCGCCGCTATTGACCAACTCAATCCCGATCAACCTGCCCAAGACCGACTCGGTCGCTCCGGTGGAGCAGAAAGACCCATTGGTGGTGAGTATCGACGGGCAGGGCAAGCTGTTCATCAACAAGGACGAAATCCAGCCGGACTTGCTGGAAACCAACCTGAAGGCGGCCAAGGAAAAGGCGCCTGACGTACGCGTGCAATTGCAGGCGGACAATGGCGTGAACTACGGGGAAGTCGCGCGCGCCATGGCCTCCATCGAGCGTGCCGGGATTACCAAATTGTCGGTGATCACTGCCAGGTAACAGATTTATACCACCTACAGCTTCAACGGTTTTGGGCCGCATCCTCAGGCAGGTGCGGCCTTTTTTTGTCTGCATCGCAGGCATTTTTCAGTACTGACACAAATGCAGATTCTTATTCGTTATTGATATTTAAATATTTAAATCAATTTCATTAAGCTATAACGCATCGGGCCACCGGAACATCAATCAGACACCGTAATGATCGCCACCGTCCGCCGCACGGATCGCTCGTTGTAACCAGAGCAGAGTTTCTGGATCAGGGATTTTCAAGGGGTAGTGGTATGGGGTATTTCAAACGCAGTGTAGTGGCCTCGGCGATTTTTTCAGCCAATTTGCTGAGCGTCACGGGCATCAGTGCAAGTGCATTCGGCGCAGAAGCGACAGATGAGCAAAACACTCAGGGCGCGTCCACCCTGGGTACAGTGATCGTCACCGGCACCCGTGCGCAGGAGCGTACCGCCAGCGCCTCTCTTTCGCCCATCGATGTGATATCCGGTGACAGCCTGCGCAGTTCCGGCTCCAGCGAACTGGGTACCGTGCTGGCACGTTTGATCCCTTCGATCAATTTCCCCCGGCCGAGCCTGGTGGACGGTGCGGAGCTGACGCGTCCGGCGCAACTGCGCGGCCTGTCGCCGGATCAAGTGCTGGTGCTGGTCAATGGCAAGCGCCGCCACACATCTGCTTTCGTCAATCTGGGCGGGGCGGTCGGACGTGGTTCGGCACCTGCCGACCTGAATGCCATTCCGCTGTCGGCCATCGACCATATCGAAGTCCTGCGCGACGGTGCGTCGGCACGTTACGGGTCCGACGCCATCGCCGGGGTGATCAACATCATTCTCAAGAGCGCGGACCATGGCGGGTCGATTTCCAGCCAGTACGGCCAACACAAGAAGGGCGACGGTATCCAGCGTCAGGTGTCGGGCAATACCGGTTTTGCCTTGGGCGACAATGGCGCGTTCAACCTTTCCGGTGAAGGGGTCAACAACGACTACACCAACCGCGCCGGTGACGACTTTCGAGCGTCCAGTATCGGGTCCACCACTTACGGTCAGCAGGTGTTCCGCCAGGGTGAGCCGCAGACGCATGAGGGCAAGCTGCAGTACAACGCTGAATACAGCTTCAATGACGCGGCGGAGTTCTACAGTTTCGGGGGCTACAGCAAGCGGCGTGGCGAAACCGCCGCGTTCTATCGGCCGAGCAATGCTTCAAATAACATTGCGGCGATTTATCCCAACGGCTATCTGCCGCTGATCAACGGCACGCTCGAAGACACCTCGCTGGTCGCTGGCCTGCGGGGAGAGCTGGCGTATGACTGGCACTACGACGTGTCCGCCAACTATGGCAAAAACGCTTATGAGCTGCGCACCAAAACCATCAACACCTCATTGGGACTGAACACGCCGCGTTCCTTCTACAACGGCACGCTGACCAATGATCAGAAGCAACTGAGCCTCGACCTTTCCAGAGAATTCAATGCAGCGTGGTTGCCTTATCCGGTATCGGTTGCGTTTGGCGCGGAATACCTGCGTCAGGGCTATCAGATCGAGGCAGGGCAGGCGGAGTCGTATTTCCAGACCGGCAGTTCCGGGCTGGGCGGTTTCCGCGCGGCGGATGCAGGCAGTTACTCGCGGCATAACTTCGCACAGTACCTGGACCTGGAAACCAATCTGACCGAAAAGCTCGGTGTGTCGGCTGCCGTCCGCCACGAGGACTACAGCGATTTCGGGTCCAATGTCAGCGGTTCGCTTTCAGCGCGCTACGATTTCACTCCGCAGGTGGCCTTGCGAGGCAGCGTATCGACAGGCTTCCGCGCGCCTTCGCTGGCGCAACAGAACTTTACCTTCACGTCGTCGCAACTGATTGGCAACACCATCCAGGAAGCGGGCACGTTTCCGGCCGGCAGTAACGTTGCACAACTGTTGGGTGCCGAAGACCTCAAGCCGGAAAAGTCCCGCAACTACAGCCTGGGCCTGGTACTCCAGCCGCTGGACAGCCTGACCGTGACTGCCGACGTCTACCGCATCGACATTCAGGACCGTATCTCGCTGTCCTCCAATCTGGTGCTCAATAACACCGCCATCAATTACCTGCGCAGTAATGGCGTAGGCGATATCAACTACACCAGTGCCCGCTATTTCACCAACGCCACGGACACCAGCACCGATGGCGTCGATCTGGTCGCCAATTACCGCTACCAGTTCGACAACGGTGTGCGCTGGAACAGCACGGTGGGTTACAACTACAACCACACCAAAGTCACCGACGTGAAGGCCAACCCGGCGATTCTCGATCAGTTGGGAGTGAATCTGGTGCGGGTAGATCGCAGGGAGCGCATCGGTTTGCTGGGTGACACCACGCCACAACACAAACTGACACTGGGCAATGACCTGACGTTCGGCAATTGGGCGCTGCACTCCAACCTGGTCCGCTACGGCGAGTTCACCAGCTATCAGGCCGACAAGGTCAACGACCAGACCTTCAGCGCCGCCTGGCTGCTGGACCTGGCGGTCGACTACAAACTCAAGAGCTGGGTCTTCACTCTGGGCGGCGACAACGTCACCGACAAATACCCGGAAAAGCTCAACGACTTCTCCTCCAGCGGCGGCAACCTGGCCTACAGCACATTCTCTCCCTACGGGTACAGCGGCGCTTATTACTACGGCAAGGTGACGTATAACTGGTAGCGCGATTTGCCGCTGACTGTCGTTCCAATACGTTGCGTTTGCATAAAGCTCGTGATGCTGCAATACGACGCTATGCCTTGCTCCTGGGCACTGCACATAAACGAAAGCGCTTTTTTGGCGCGATGGCACTGACGACGCAAATTGCGACGTAAGTGACAGGGCGAAGGAACCCTACGAAGTCGGGCCGGAAACGGAGCCAGGGGCTTTGGTCACTTTGGCCCCATCAAAGTGACTCGCCGAGTGGCGAAAAGGTGACCTGAGTCGAACCCCAATCTACCTGACATCAAAAAACCGCTGTGTGACGCGGAGCGTCGGCCGCTGTGACGCGCTGATAAGGAGCAGAAATCTTGCGGTATTGGACATGCGATGCTCCATGGGGGGTGCCAATATTGGAGCATATCGCTATATAAAAATTTATTTAAATACCCTTTAGGAACATTAATAGACCCTCGTGGACACATGAAAACCCGGTAGCAGGACAGACTTTAATATTCTCATTTTTTATAATTAGCTTAGAAGTAAATGTGATTTTTAATTGAATCCCCATACGCCTAGTCTTGCTGATCAGTCAGCAGTCATCCAGGAGCAATACCATGAGCAACGTCAGCGCTTTGCCAGCCCACTCAGCTACGACGCCGTCGGGTAGCGGCAGCGTGCGCGACAGAGTGTCGCCGGAGGAATGGGAAGTCCGGGTCAAGCTGGCGGCGGCCTATCGGCTGGCGGCGCTCAAGCGCTGGACCGATCATATCTATACGCATTTCTCGGCACGCGTGCCGGGCCCCGACGAGCACTTTCTGATAAACGCGTTCGGGCTGCTGTTCGATGAAATCACCGCGTCCAACCTGGTCAAGGTCGATATTGACGGGACGATTGTCGATGACCCCACCGGGCTGGGTATCAACTACGCCGGTTACGTGATCCACAGCGCCATTCATGCTGCGCGCCACGACCTGCAAGCGGTGCTGCACACCCACACCCGTGACGGTATCGCCGTGTCGGCCCAAAAGGACGGGCTGCTGCCTATCTCTCAGCACTCGATTGCCTTCTCCGGCCGGGTGGCTTACCACGGCTATGAAGGCATTGCGCTGGACTTGAGTGAACGCGAACGGCTGGTCGCCGACCTGGGTGACAAAAGCGTGATGATCCTGCGCAACCATGGGTTGCTGACCGGCGGGGTGAGTGTCGAGCATGCGTTCCAGCAGCTTCATGCCCTTGAGTACGCCTGCAATATTCAGATTGCAGCGCAGTCGGCGGGTAACGCCGAACTGGTGTTCCCGCCGCGCGAGGTCATTGCCAGGGTGGAGCAGCAGGCAAAGGCCATCAAGGACGGGCATGCGCCGGGTGTCGCACGGCACTGGAATGCCCTGATTCGCGAGCTGGAGCGTAACGACACCGACTACAAGACCTGAGCCTGCAACGCAATGATGCGAGGCGCTTGAGGTTGGTGTAGTGTGCGCAGCCAAAACAAGGGGCGCACACATGCAAGACCTGCTGAACGAAATCCTCGATGAAGTAAGACCTTTGCTTGGCCAGGGCAAGGTAGCCGATTACATCCCGGCACTGGGCGAGGTCCGGCCAGATCAGCTGGGCATCGCGGTGTACGGCAACGATGGTCAGGTGTTCAGCGCCGGTGACGCCGAAACAGCGTTTTCGATACAGAGCATTTCCAAGGTGTTCAGCCTGGTACAAGCCATCGGCCACTCGGGCGAGGAGATCTGGCAGCGCCTCGGACACGAGCCTTCCGGCCAGCCGTTCAACTCGCTGGTGCAACTGGAATTCGAGCAGGGCAGGCCGCGCAACCCGTTCATCAATGCCGGTGCGCTGGTGATTTGCGACATCAACCAGGCGCGGTTTGCAGCACCGTCACTGTCAATGCGCGACTTCGTTCGACGCCTGTGCGGCAATCGGGCGATCACCTCCGACTCCAAAGTCGCTGACTCCGAATACCAGCACCGTTCGCGCAATGCTGCGGCGGCCTATCTGATGAAATCCTTCGATAATTTTCACGGCGATGTGGAAGACGTGCTGCGCAGCTACTTTCATCATTGTGCGCTGAGCATGAACTGCATCGACCTGGCCAAGGCGTTCGGGTTTCTGGCCCATCAGGGCTTTTGCGCCCACAGCGGCGAGCAGGTCCTTACGGCGCGACAGGCCACCCAGGTCAACTCGATCATGGCCACCAGCGGCCTGTACGACGAAGCCGGCAATTTCGCCTATCGCGTAGGCCTGCCGGGCAAGAGCGGGGTAGGCGGTGGTATCGTTGCGATCGTGCCCGAACGTGCTTCGGTCTGTGTATGGTCCCCGGAGTTGAACGCAGCGGGCAATTCCCTTGTCGGTATGGCTGCGCTGGAGAAACTCAGCGCGCGGGTCGACTGGTCGGTCTTTTGAGATAAAAAGCCTTCTGAAGTGAACAGCGCGTCGAAGCGCGAACCAGACAGGAGTCATGGATTGAATCGAAGGCTATGCAAATCGCTCCTGCTAAGCGTCGGGCTGCTGGTGTTGGCAGGCTGTGGCACGCAGCGCGTCCAGGAACCCGAACTGACGCCTGAACAGGCGCGTGCGCAGATCGTGCGTCTGATGCCTGCCAATGTGACGGATCGCCAGGCGTGGGCTACGGATATTCATGCCGCGTTTGCTGCGCAGAAGATTCCGCTGACCACCGAAAACCTGTGTTCGGTGATGGCCGTTACCGAGCAGGAGTCGACCTTTCAGGTCGATCCTGCGGTGCCGGACATGGGCCGCATCGCCCGCGCCGAAATCAACCGCCGCGCGGCGCGGCTGCACATTCCCAATGCGCTGATCGCCACTGCATTGCGCGTGCGCTCGCCGGACGGCAAGACTTACGGCAAACGCCTCGATTCTGCGCGCACCGAGAAAGACCTCAGCGCGATCTTCGATGATTTCATCGGCATGGTGCCGCTGGGGCAGACGTTGTTCGGCAACTTCAATCCGGTCAAGACCGGCGGGCCGATGCAGGTCAGCATCGCCTTTGCCGAGAAACACGCCGAGGATTACCCCTACACGGTCGATGGTTCGATTCGTCGCGAAGTCTTCACCCGCCGTGGCGGCATGTACTTCGGTATCGCCCACCTGCTGGGCTATCCGGTCAACTACACCCAGTCGCTGTACCGTTTTGCCGACTTCAATGCCGGCTGGTACGCAAGCCGCAATGCTGCCTTCCAGAATGCCGTGAGTCGGGCGACCGGCATCGAGCTGGCGCTGGATGGCGATCTGATCCGCTTTGACTCCACCTCGCCGGGCTCCACCGAGCTTGCGGTGCGCACCCTTGGCGATCGACTGGGCATGAACAAGTCGCAGATATGGAGCCAGCTCAAGCAGGGCGACACGCTGGAATTCGAGGAGACCGACCTGTACAGCAAGGTCTTTGCACTGGCGGACAGGGCAGCTGGCAAACCGTTGCCCAGAGCGATCCTGCCCGGCATCACCCTGAAAAGCCCGAAAATCACCCGTAACCTCACTACCGCCTGGTTTGCCGAGCGCGTCGACGACCGACGTGAGCGTTGCGTACAGCGCGCACCGAAGTGAGTTTGAATCAACGTGACAGGAGTTTCATCGTCATCGCATCGCGCTTGCCCTCGAAAAACGTATCCAGCACCTTCTGAAACACAGGTCGCTCAGGCGCTGCGATGCTGAACAGGGTCATGCTCGAATGCAGTTTCATGTCATCAGGCGAACTGAAGATCTGTCGTGCCGAACGTTCTACCTGAGGAGCAATGATGCCGGCGCACTGTTCCAGACGCGGGCCCAATACAGGATGTTGCAGGTAAGCCCGGGCCTCGTCGAGATCGGTGATTGCGTAGTGTCGCGCCGTGTCGCTGCGCCCCAGCCCTTGGATCTGCGGGAACACGAACCACATCCAGTGGGAGCGTTTCTGCCCGGCTTCGAGTTCTGTCAATACCTGCTGGAACAGCGGTTGCTGGGCATCGACAAAGCGTTGCAGGTTGTAAGCATCTTTCATGATGAGTTTCCTGTTTTTCAACGAACCTGTGGTCGTATGATGGCCGCCCGAGATGGGGGTTCGACCTGTCTGAAGAGTTTTTAAGCGTATGCCGGTTTTCAAGCGTTTCATTTCGTTCATGCACCAGGCCTTGCGCGCGATGCATCTGGTCTGGACTACTTCCCGAGCGCTGTCCATCGGCCTGATCGTCGCCACGCTGATCGCCGGCTTGCTGCCGGCGCTGGCCGCCTGGTTAGGCCAGCGCATCGTCGATGCGGTGGTCGCTGCGATGCAGTTGCACGCCAGCGCAGGCGAAGCACCGTTATGGCCGGTGTTGCGCTATGTGTTGTTCGAAGCCGGTGTGCTGGCTCTGCTCGCGGCAGCACAGCGCGGGCTTTCCGTGCAGCAGGCGTTGCTGCGCGTGCTGCTGGGGCAGAAGGTCAATACCCTGATTCTGGAGAAGGCCCAGACCCTGTCGCTGTCGCAGTTCGAAGACTCGGAGTTTTACGACAAGCTCGTGCGCGTCCGGCGTGAAGCCTCGACACGGCCGCTGGCACTGGTGACCAAATCCCTGGGATTGCTGCAAAACCTCATTTCGCTGATCAGCTTTGCCGTACTGCTGGTGCATTTCTCGCCCTGGGCGTTGCTGATTCTGGTGCTCGGCGCATTGCCGGTGTTCTTTGCCGAGGCGCATTTTTCCGGCGACGCGTTCCGCCTGTTTACCCGGCGTGCTCCGGAAACCCGTCGGCAGAACTACATCGAAACACTGCTCTCCCACGAGGGCTACATCAAAGAGGTCAAGCTGTTCGGCTTCGCGCCGCTGCTGCTCAAGCGTTACCGCGACACCTTCGAGCGTCTGTATGCCGAAGACCGGCGCCTGACGGTGCGCCGTGATGGTTGGGGCTTCCTGCTCGGCCTGCTCGGCACGGCTGCGTTTTACCTGGCCTACGCCTGGGTGGTGGTCGATGCGGTGCACGGGCGGATCACCCTGGGGCAGATGACCATGTACCTGGTGCTGTTCAAGCAGGGGCAGGCCGCAGTAAGCAGCAGTCTCAGCGCCATCAGTGGTTTATACGAGGACGGGCTGTATCTGGCCGACCTGTATGTCTACCTCGGTCAGCCGGTTACGCCGTCTGCCGGCAGCCTGACCGTGGGCGCGCAGCCCGGTGATGGTATGCGCTTCGAGAACGTCAGTTTCACTTATCCGGGGACCAGCCGTCCGGCACTGGAAAACATCGATCTGCACTTGGCGCCGGGGCGCAGCGTCGCCCTGGTGGGCGAGAACGGCTCGGGAAAAACCACCTTGATCAAGCTGCTGACGCGTCTTTACCAACCTGATCAAGGCCGCATTCTGCTGGACGGCAGCGACCTGCAGGAGTGGGATGAAGACGCCTTGCGCTCGCGCATCGGCGTGATTTTTCAGGACTTCATTCGCTATCAGTTTCTGGTCGGCGAGAACCTCGGCGTTGGCGACACTCAGGCCTTCCATGATGAAGGCCGTTGGCGCGAAGCGGCGGCGCAGGGCATGGCCGCGCAGTTCATCGAGCAGCTCGACAAAGGCTACGCCACACAATTGGGTCGCTGGTTTGCGGGAGGCCAGGAGCTGTCCGGCGGGCAATGGCAGAAAATCGCGTTGTCACGCGCTTACATGCGCCGCGACGCCGATATCCTGATTCTCGACGAGCCGACTGCCGCGCTGGACGCAGGCGCAGAAGCGGCAGTATTCGAGCATTTTCGCGAGTACGCCAAAGGGCGCATGACGCTACTCATATCGCATCGGTTTTCCAGCGTGCGCAACGCCGAACACATTGTGGTGCTGGAGCACGGGCGAGTGCTGGAACGCGGTGATCATGACAGCCTGATCGCCACCGCAGGGCGCTACGCCGCGCTGTTCGATCTGCAGGCGCAGGGTTATCGCTAGGTGAAACCGGATAAAAAGTGTTGCAGTGAATGACCAGTCGGCGTTTTATGGGAGCCCTGTTTCAGGCTGTATCTTTTTGAATCAAACGGAGACATCGATGCAATTTCGTAAATTGGGCAAAACCGATCTGTCGGTCAGCGCGATCTGTCTGGGCACCATGACCTGGGGCGAGCAGAACACCCAGGATGAAGCATTCGAACAGATTCGTATGGCCAAGGATGCCAAGGTCAATTTCCTCGACACCGCAGAAATGTACCCGGTGCCGCCGCGTGGCGAGACCTATACCAAGACCGAAAGCATCATCGGCGAGTACTTCAAGAAGTACGGCGACCGCAACGACTGGGTACTGGCCAGCAAGGTCGCCGGTCCAGGTCGTATGGATCATATCCGCGATGGCAATCCGCGCCTTGACCGCAAGAACATCACTGCGGCGCTGGAAGCCAGCCTCAAGCGCCTTAATACCGATTACCTGGACCTGTACCAGTTGCACTGGCCGGATCGCAAGACCAACTTCTTCGGCGTACTCGGTTACACCCACGACCCGGATGATCAGGCCGTCGAAATCGAAGAGACTCTGTCGGTACTGGGCGATCTGGTCAAGGCGGGCAAGATTCGTCACTTCGGCCTCTCCAACGAAACGCCATGGGGCACTCAGCGTTTTCTGCACCTTGCCGAAACCCTCGATCTGCCACGTGCCGTCTCGATCCAGAACCCCTACAACCTGCTTAACCGCACGTTTGAAGTCGGTCTGGCGGAAATCGCCATTCGCGAACAGATCGGCCTGCTGGCGTACTCGCCACTGGCGTTCGGTGTGCTGGCGGGCAAGTACCTGGATGGCGCACGTCCGGCCGATGGCCGTCTGACCCTGTTCGAGCGTTTTCAGCGCTACAACAATCCGCAGGCCGTCACGGCTACAGCCAGGTACGTCGCGCTGGCCCGCGAGCATGGTCTGGATCCTTCGCAGATGGCGCTGGCCTACGTGACCAGTCGGCCGTTCGTGACCAGTAACATCATTGGCGCCACGAAACTCGATCAACTGAAGATCAATCTGGAGAGCATCGACGTCACGCTGTCCGATGAAGTCATCGCCGGTATCGAGGCCATTCACACCTCGCAGCCAAACCCCGCGCCATAACCTGCACTGAACTTAATTTCAGCCTCGCCAGTCAGCACTAATACGCTTACTCCGAGGCTGAAATTGATGCACATCTCACTCAAGCAACAAGTCGCAATCGTTACCGGCGCCAGTTCCGGTCTGGGCGCAGGTGCCGCGCGCGCGCTGGCAGAGGCCGGTGCCGCCGTCGTGATCAACTACAACTCCAAGCCTGAACCTGCCGAGAAGCTGGCCGAAGAGATTCGCGCGGCCGGGGGCAAGGCGCTGGCTGTGGGTGCCGACGTTTCGAAAGAAGAAGACGTCGAGCGGCTGTTTGCACAGACCATCGAACATTTCGGCGCCGTGGATATTCTGGTCGCCAATTCCGGCTTGCAGAAGGACGCGTCGATCGTCGACATGACGCTGGAAGACTGGAATACCGTCATTAACGTCAACCTGACCGGGCAGTTTCTCTGCGCCCGCGCTGCATTGCGCCAGTTCATCAAGCAGGGCATGCGCCCCGGTGTGTCGCGGGCAATGGGCAAGATCATTCACATGAGTTCAGTGCACCAGTTGATTCCATGGGCCGGGCACGTCAATTACGCAGCGTCCAAGGGCGGCGTCGACCTGTTGATGCGCAGCATCGCTCAGGAAGTCGGCGAGCTTAAAATTCGCGTCAACAGTGTTGCCCCAGGTGCCATCCGTACGCCGATCAATGCCGATGCACGCAAGGGCGACGCCGAGAAGGAAATGCTCAAGCTGATCCCTTATGGTCGTATAGGCGAGCCGGAAGATGTCGCCAATGCTGTGCTCTGGCTGGCTTCCGATGCCTCGGATTATGTGCATGGCACCACCCTGTTCATCGACGGGGGCATGACCCTCTATCCGGAGTTCCGAGGCAATGGCTGATTTTTCCGCAGAGGCGCAAAACCGTATCGAGGATCACGGCATCATCGGCGACATGCGCAGTGCTGCCCTGATCGCCGACACCGGCAGTATCGATTTCTGTTGCTGGCCGGACTTCGACAGCCCGTCGATTTTCACCGCGCTGCTGGACACGCCCGACGCCGGGATCTTTCAGCTGGCGCCCGATCTGCCTGACGCCAGGCGGCTGCAAATCTACCTGCCGGACACCAACGTCCTGCAAACCCGCTGGATTTCCGAGGACGCGGTGGTGGAAGTCACCGACCTGATGCCGATCGGCGAGGACAAGGACGATCTGCCGCGCATCGTGCGCCGCGTTCAGGTGCGCTTTGGCGAGGCCACGCTGCGCATGCGCTGCCGAGTGCGCATGGATTACAGCCGCGCCGATACCACCGCGCGGGTCGAGGGTGAGGACATCTGTTTCGAAGCCGCCGGGCAACCGGGCATGCGCCTGTCGGCGGCGACGCCGTTGCGTCTCGAGCAGCACGACGCCGTGGCCGAATTTCATATGCACAAGGGCCAGACCATCGAGTTCATCCTTGGCGGAATTGACGATCCGAACGTTGCTGCGGGCAAATGCTCGCGCTATTTCGATGACACCTTGAAGTTCTGGCGGCGCTGGTCAGGGCAATCGCAATACACCGGGCGCTGGCGTGAAATGGTCACTCGTTCGGCGTTGGCGCTCAAGCTGCTGACCTCTCGCAAGCACGGCGGTATTGTCGCGGCCGCGACGTTCGGGCTGCCGGAAACCGAGGGCGGCGAACGTAACTGGGATTACCGTTACACCTGGATACGTGACGCGTCGTTCACCGTGTATGCGTTCATGCGCCTGGGGTACACCGATGAAGCCAACGCCTTCATGAGCTGGGTGCGTGGGCGACTGGATGACTGCTGCGAACAGACCGAGAAACTCGGCATTCTCTATGCGCTGGATGGCCACGCCGAGCTGCCGGAAGATAATCTCGATCACTTGTCCGGCTACGGCGGTGCGCAGCCGGCACGCATCGGCAACGAAGCGTACAAGCAGGTTCAGCTGGACATCTACGGTGAGCTGATGGATGCCGTGTACCTGGCCAACAAGTACGGCGACGCCATCTCGCACGACGGTTGGCAGCATGTGGTGCGTCAGGTCGACTATGTGTGCGAGCACTGGAACGACAGGGACGTGGGCATCTGGGAAATGCGCGGCGGCGATCAGCACTTCCTGCACTCCCGGCTTATGTGCTGGGTAGCGCTGGACCGGGCACTGCGTCTGGCCTTCAAGCGTTCACTGTCGGGGCCGTTCGAGCGTTGGACCAAGGTGCGCGAGGAGATCCACAACGATATCTGGGAGAACTTCTGGAACGACGACCTGGGGCACTTCGTGCAGCACAAGGGCAGTCGCAATCTGGACGCCTCGATGTTGCTGATGCCGTTGGTGCGCTTCGTTGGTGCCAATGATCCCAAATGGCTTGCGACGCTGGATGCCATCGAGGCCGCGCTGGTGCGTGACGGAATGGTGTTCCGTTACCGCAACGACGACGATCATGATGATGGCCTGGCAGGTGAGGAGGGCGCCTTCGTGGCTTGCTCGTTCTGGTACGTCGAATGTCTGGCTCGCGCCGGTCGGGTCGAACAGGCGCACTTGGAGTTCGAGCAGTTGCTGCGTTACGCCAATCCGTTAGGCTTGTACGCCGAAGAGTTCGACGCGCATGCTCATCATCTGGGCAATACGCCACAGGCCTTGAGCCATCTGGCGTTGATCAGTGCGGCCAGTTTTCTGGACCGCAAACTGGGCGGCGGGCAGGCGCTTTGGCAGCCCTGAAAAGGTACAGAAACGCATCAATCACAAGCGGCTCCACGTTGTCGCAATGAATAATGCCACCGGCTGTTCTTTCGGCCGGTGGTTTTGAAACGATGGCCGATATTGACTACTTGAATCATGAGCTAAACGCTATCAACCCATCAGCCGCGCCGAGGGCGTTATACCATTCGGTTGTCTGACACTTTCTACGCTGCGACAAGTATTGATTCATGGTTCAATCAAATAACCGGATCGCGCGGTACAACTTCAACGTTATCAGCCATGCGCGGCGCGAAGGGCCGGTAGTTAAGCAGTGATTCTGTCTGCCGAAGGCCGCTCCTGGATTCGTTGGGCCCCCGCGAGCTTCGGCAGCGTTATCTGGATACTCTGCAGGCCTTCGCCAACTTCGCGGCGGCGACGGTGATGGCGGGTTGGCGCCCCGTGAACTCATCTGCCAGCGTGCAGCTCACCAGCGTGTGCGGCAGGAGATCGTACTGGTCGACAACTGGCCGGCGCGCCGCTACCCACTGCAACGTCCGTGCTTCAGGGGATCCTGGAAGCGCCGGTGTGTGGAAGTCACGCGCGAGTTATGTGCCGACAGGGCCAATCCCAAACGACTTGCCAGGCGGTTGGGGATCCACAGATATAGCCAAAAGAAGAGTTCATTGGTCGCAGACATCAAAAAAATAATGAATTTCTTCGCCACGAATAGAGTCACCTATACTTCAAGCCACTGCTGAAAAAGGATCAGACTTTCAATGGCACTTCCAAAGCATTACCGCATTGATTATCTGCTGAATGGTTCGTTCAAGAGCTTTTATATACGAACCGAGAATATGGATAACGCTGAAGCATGGCACTACGCAAGTGTCGATGCAGGTCTCGCACGCATACCGAAATATCGACTGGAGAAGGTCGCTCGGGTATCGAAACCCTATGCCGAGCACTTTGGTGTCACCAATGTTGAGTGGGCTCAGGCCTGAACCCACTCAACCCTGCACCCTGTCATCGGTGAGCGATCTGCTCCAGCGCAAGATTGCGTGTGCGTGGCCCGAATCGGCCGATGGTGACGATCACGATCAACATGCTGCCGACGATGAAGGCCAGCACGCCCGGCGTGCCGAAGTGGTCTAGAAATATCCCGATCAGCAGGCTGCTGAACACCGTTGACAGTCGGCTGAACGAGTAGCAGAAGCCTACCGCGCGGGCGCGGATGTTGGTCGGGAACAGCTCACCCTGATACGAGTGGTAGCTGAAGCTCAGCCATGCGTTGCAGAACGTGATCATGATCCCGCAGAAAATCAGTCCTGCCGCGCTGGTCTGAAAGGCGAACAGGCTGCCAAAAATCATCGCCCCCAACGCCGAACCGACGATTTGCCATTTGTTTTCGAAGCGGTTGGCAAATTTCACGAACAGCAGCGGCCCCAGCGGATAAGCCAGCGTGATCACGAACGCATACCCCAGGCTGTGAGTAACGCTCAGGCCCTGACCCGAGAGCAGGGCAGGCAGCCAGTTGCCGAAGCCAAAGAAGCCGATGGCCTGGAACACATGAAACACAATCAGCATCAGCGCGCGGCGCCGATAGGGTGGCTGCCACATGTCAGCAAATCGGCCGTTGCCTGACAGCGCTACGTTTTCCGGTTCAGGCTCATCCAGTGGTTTGCCGTGGTCCTTGATGCAGCGTGCCTCAATGCCGTCCATGATTCGCTCGGCTTCATCGAAGCGTCCCTTCTGCGCCAGCCAGCGCGGCGATTCCGGCAGCGCCGAGCGCAGCCACCAGACAAACAGGGCGAAGACTGCACTGCTGATCACTACCCAACGCCAGCCGGAAAAACCGAAAGGGTCCTGGGGCACCAGCCACCACGACATCAGCGCGACGCTGGGGACTGACAAAAACTGAATGAAGAAGGCAAAGGCGAATGCCGAACTGCGAATGCGCTTGGGCACCAGTTCCGACAGGTAAGTGTCGATGGTGACCAGCTCGACCCCCAGGCCGATACCCACGACGAAGCGCATGCCTATCACGCCCAGTGCAGAGGTTTGCAGGCCCATGATTACGGTGGCCACGGTGTACCAGATCAGCGCGAAGGTAAAGATCGCACGGCGTCCGTAACGATCGGCAATCGGGCTGACAAGGCTGGCACCGAAGAACAGCCCCAGAAAGGTCGCCGAGGCGAAGGCCGCCTGATCGGAGAAACCAAACAGACCCTGGCTTCCTGTGGCGAAGATCCCGTCGCGGATCAGGCCGGGACTGATGTACGCGGTCTGGAACAGGTCGTAAAGCTCGAAAAAACCGGCGAGAGACAGCAGGGCGACCAGTCGCCAGATAGTCGCGACCGCAGGCAGTCGGTCAATGCGCGCCGAGATATACGCTGCCCGCAACGGCTCGTTCGCGGCTGCCTCGGCATGAGGTAATGAGGTCATGGATGGCCATCCTGAGTTCTTGTTA
Organism: Pseudomonas sp. MWU16-30316; assembly: GCF_020515645.1. Lineage (NCBI taxonomy): Bacteria > Pseudomonadati > Pseudomonadota > Gammaproteobacteria > Pseudomonadales > Pseudomonadaceae > Pseudomonas > Pseudomonas sp. MWU16-30316. Next base: position 411,164 of record NZ_JAIZAZ010000003.1, read on the forward strand.
AGGCCTGAATACTACTCCTTACAATTTGTAATCATTGGTCTTTTAATGCGGTTATTAAGGTTTAAAAGATGAAAAATTGTTTATCGGATCAATTTTTCGATTTTTTATATCGGATCCATTAAAGCGCTGGAATTACGTGGAAATGAGAACGGCGCAGTGATGACCTAGTCAGGCAGAGAGGCAGGCGAAAAACAGCAGGCATGACGCCAGCAATGATGTATCAACATGTGTCGTAAAACCTTAGGATGATGCCTTAACTTTCTGCATTCCGGGTTCCCGTGACGTACAAACTGCCCACTACTGCCACCGCTCCTTTCTGCCCCTCGGCGACTACCGACAGTGTGGCCATTCCGCCGAACGCGTCCTTGCTGCACAAGATGATGCTGTTCGTCGGGCCTGGCCTGCTGGTTTCCATCGGCTACATGGACCCTGGCAACTGGGCGACGGCCATCGAGGCCGGGTCGCGCTTCGGCTACTCACTGCTGTTCGTGGTGGTGCTGGCCAGCCTCTCGGGAATGGTCTTGCAAAACCTATGTTCGCGGTTGGGCATCGCTACCGGCCGTGATCTGGCGCAGCTGTCGGCCGCCCGCTACAGCCGTAAGGTCGCCAAGGGCCAGTGGCTGCTGGCGGAGTTGTCGATCATCGCCACCGATCTGGCGGAAGTGCTGGGGGCAGCGTTGGCGTTTCATCTGTTGCTCGGCGTCTCCATCACCACCGGTGTGGCACTGACCGCCTTCGATACGCTGATCGTGTTGGCCTTGCAGGGCGCCAATTTTCGCCGTCTGGAGGCCATCGTGCTGGGGCTGATTGCAACCATCGCCAGTTGCTTCGCCGTCGAGCTGTTTCTGATCAAGCCGTTCTGGCCAGACGTCGTCGCGGGTCTGAAGCCGAGTTGGGATGTATTGAGCAGCCAGGAGCCGCTGTACATCGCCATCGGCATTCTGGGCGCCACCGTCATGCCGCATAACCTTTACCTGCATTCGTCTGTGGTGCAGACGCGGGTCAACGGTTCGGACCAGGCCAGCAAGGCCAGCGCCATTCGCTATGCGCGCCTCGACACCATCGGTTCGCTGAGCCTGGCACTGCTGATCAATGCGGCGATTCTGATCCTCGCTGCTGCCGCTTTTCACAAGACCGGGCATACCGAGGTGGTCGAGATTCAGGACGCCTATCACCTGCTCGATCCGCTGGTAGGTGGCGCGATCGCCAGCGTGCTGTTCGGTATCGCGCTGCTGGCGGCAGGGCAAAGCTCGACATTTACCGGCACGATTGCCGGGCAAGTGGTGCTCGAAGGTTTTCTGCAGGCAAAGATTCCGTGCTGGCAGCGGCGCTTGATCACGCGGGCGCTGGCACTGATTCCGGCGCTGATCGGTGTGATCTGGCTGGGTGACAGCTCGGTGGGGCAGATGCTGGTGCTCAGCCAGGTTGTGCTGAGCCTGCAGCTGCCATTCGCGCTCTGGCCGCTGATTCGCTTTACCAGCGACCCACAACTGATGGGGCCGTTCGTCAACAGCCGGCTGGTGAAAACGGCTGCCTGGGGTCTGTTCGGGCTGATCTCGGCGGCCAATCTTACATTGCTGTGGTTCTGGATCAGCTGAACTTGGGCGGCGGCAGCGACTCTCAAGCCTGACACCAATGTCAGCCGTCAGGTAGCCGGACATGAGCACACCGAGCGACAAGGGCAGCGTCTTCGAAACCGATTTGCCCGCCCGACTGGACCGACTGCCCTGGGGGCGGTTTCACACCTTGCTGGTCGTGGCGCTGGGCATCACCTGGCTGCTTGACGGCCTGGAAGTCACCCTTGCAGGGTCGGTAGCCGGCGCCTTGAAAGCCAGCCCGGCGCTCAATCTCACCAATAGCGACATTGGCCTGGCGGGCGCCGCGTACATTGCCGGTGCCGTGTTGGGCGCGTTGTTCTTTGGCTGGCTGGCGGACCGTCTTGGGCGCCGCAAGCTGTTCTTCATCACCTTGCTGCTGTATGTCGGTGCGACGGCCGCTACGGCGTTCTCCTTCAGCGTATGGAGCTTCATGCTGTTCCGCTTTCTGACCGGTATGGGCATCGGTGGCGAGTACACGGCAATCAACTCGACCATTCAGGAATTTACCCCGGCCCGCTACCGGGGCTGGGTCGACCTGACCATCAACGGCACGTTCTGGCTGGGTGCCGCGCTCGGTGCGATTGGCTCGATTGTCTTGCTCGACCCCCTGTGGATCGGGGCCGAGCTGGGCTGGCGCCTGTGTTTCGGCATTGGTGCGGTATTGGGTCTGCTGGTTCTGCTGATGCGACTGTGGCTGCCGGAAAGCCCGCGCTGGCTGTTGATACACGGCCAGGCTGAACAGGCGAAGCAGATCGTCGAGCAGATAGAAACCGACTTACAGCGCCAGGGCCACGTATTGCCCGCCGTAGCAGGCAAGCCCCTGCGCCTGCACGCACGAGACCACACGCCGCTGGGCGAGGTCGCCAGGACGTTGCTGGTGACGTTTCGTCAGCGTTCGCTGGTAGGCCTGACGCTGCTCACCGCCCAGGCGTTTTTCTACAACGCGATCTTTTTCACCTACGCCCTGGTGCTGACCGACTTCTATAGCGTGCCGGCCGAGCGCGTCGGCTGGTACGTGCTGCCGCTGGCGCTGGGTAATTTCTGCGGTCCGCTGCTGCTGGGCAGACTGTTTGACGTGATTGGCCGGCGGGTGATGATCAGCCTCACGTATGGCCTGTCGGGCGTACTGCTGGCAATCAGTGGCTACCTGTTCCAGCAAGGTGTGCTGGACGTGACCCAGCAGGCCATTGCGTGGATGGTGATTTTCTTCTTTGCGTCGGCAGCGGCCAGCTCGGCCTACCTGACAGTGGCGGAAACCTTTCCACTGGAAATCCGTGCGTTGGCAATCGCAGTGTTCTACGCGTTCGGTACGGGGCTGGGCGGTATGATTGGCCCGACCCTGTTTGGGGAGTTGATTGAAACAGGTGAGCGCAGCAATATGTTGATCGGTTATCTGATCGGCGCCGGGCTGATGTTGCTGGCGGCGCTGGTGCAGGCGATATGGGGTGCGGCTGCCGAGCGCAAGTCTCTGGAAGACGTAGCGAGACCGCTGTCGCAGGCCGGGGACAACTAGTGGCGGTTAACGGAATACACCGCGAAGGCCATCTACGGATGCACGCAGGCCGATGATCCGCTCACTGACTTCTTGCGCTTCGTGTGCACGGGAGGTTCGCTCGAGGTAGAGGAGATGCCCGGCGAGGTTGGCCGAAACTCGCTCTAGCTCGTCGGCGGTGCGCCTGACGTAGGCCTGGATGTCTTGCATTTGTTCGATCTGCACGGATGGTGCCCTTATAGGTCGCATCCGAGCGCACTAAATGAACGGGTGGCTATCATCAATCCACCCAACCGAGTTGTCGGCGGCAAGGTCGGCTTTCTTTAACGCCGCAGATAAATAAACAGGCCAATCATTTTTTCGCATCGGGCCGATCAGCCTAATCATCTTCCTGATCATCGTGTTCCGAATAGGAATCCAGCAACTCGGCCAGTGCCAGCGTGCGGTCCAGTCCACTGCGCGTGGACATGATTTCGGCTACCGCCTGCGTGGCGGCGACTCTGGCGGCTTCGCGTTCGGCATCGGTGTTATTGGGCGTGGCGGCCTGCGCAGCCTCAATAATCGATTGCTCAAAGGTATTCATGGTGCTCGCTCGTGAAATTCAAGTGCCTGTGATACCGAGAATGGCGGATTGTTTCAAGGCCGATCAATCACCTTCGTAGGGAAATTCCTCTAGGCTCTGCATCAAGGCAACGCCCTGTGGCCCCTGAAGGTTCTCCAGCACCCAGCAACTGTTGGCATTTTTTGCCAGCAGCAGGCGTGTCGTCTGGCTGGCGACCGGCTGTTGAGGGGCATCCTTGTAACCCAGGTTATAGGTCATTTCGACCACCGCCTGCTTGTCCGAGTTGGACACCAGCTTCCAGTCGATCGGCTTTTGCACATCACCGTCCTGCGCATCGGTCCACGGGTTGGCACTGACGGCGCATTGATCGCCGTTCTGGCACGCCCAGTCCTTCTTGAGCAGGCTCAGCAGAGGTTTGGACAAATAATCAGCGCTGCCTTTGCCGTTCAGATAAAAATCCTGGTGCTTCTCGTAGATCCAGCGCGCCGTGTCGACCGGGGTCGCAGCCGGGCAGGCCGCATGGGCAGTGGTTGAAAGCAGGCAAGCGAAGGCAATGGCGACGGTTCTGGACATGGAGCGGGCTCGCAGAAAAGGTGGCAGTGAGAGTGACAGGCACATGACAGTGCATTTGTAAGCCAAGTGGACAAAAAAGCAATGGTTTTGGTCACGCATCAGAGGGTCGGGCAGGCTGAACCGAATTGAGGGTAATTTCATTCAATACGCGGTTCGCTGCCGTCACTACCTTGATCCGGTCATTTCCGATCGTATTCAAGGGGGTTTTCCATGAGTCTGCTGATTTCCATGGCCGCGTTTGCACTGGCTTCTTCCATCACTCCCGGGCCGGTCAACATCGTGGCGCTGAGTGCCGGTGCACGCTATGGCGTCAGACCAGCCATGCGCCATGTGTTGGGTGCCACGCTGGGCTTTACCCTTTTGTTGCTGCTCATCGGTTTTGGCCTGCATGAAACCTTGCAGCAATGGCCCTTTCTGACCCGAATCATTCAGTGGTCCGGCGTGATATTTCTGCTGTACATGGCGTTTCGACTAGCCATCGACAGTGGACAACTGAACATGAGCGAGCAGGGCGCTGGTCCTTCGCTGGTGCACGGAGCAATCATGCAGTGGCTCAACCCCAAAGCCTCGCTGGCTTCGATAGCCGGCATGGGAGTTTTTGTCGCCAACGGCGAGGCTGCCTTGATCTGGCAATTCGCAGGAATCTACTGCGTGGTGTGCTATCTGTCGCTGGGCTGCTGGGTCTTTGCCGGAAGCTTTCTTGGGCATTGCTTGCGCAGCGCGGCAAGTGTGCGCGTCTTCAACCGCATCATGGCGCTACTACTGGCTGGCTGCGCGGTATATCTGCTGATCTGACCCGTGTCATCACAGCCGATACTGCCCTGGCGTTGCTGCCAGATGCTTTTTGAACTCACGTTGAAAGTGCGCCTGATCGGCAAAGCCTGCCTCCTGAGCAACATCGGCGATCATCTTGCCGCTTTTCAGCTGTCTGCGGGCATGCTGGATCCGCCGATTGAGCAGGTAGGCATGCGGAGTCAGATGATAGCGCTGTTCGAACGAGCGAATCAGGTAGGACGCCGAGAGATTGGCTGCGGCACAAATGTCGGAAAGCCTGATGGGCCGGGTGAAATTGTCGTTGATGTATTCGGCGGCTCGGGCAACGCGAGGTGATGGTGGGCGGGGCCGTGCCGGTGCCGTGCCGAGTGACTCCAGCATCAGGGTAAAGAAGGCCACGGCTGAGCAGTGTTTTTGCAGCGTATCGATTCTCGTATCAGTCAGCGTCTGGAACAGCGCAGTCAATGCAGCGAACAGGATCGAATCATCGCTGTGCGTATGGGGCAATGGTTGAAAACCGTGCCCGGCATTCAACCCCGTTTCGCCCTGAATGTCGCCCAGCCAGCCGCTGTCCACATAGAGCATCAGATACGACCAGGCCTGGTCATTGATCGGGTTACAGGCATGCACGTCGCCCGGATTCATCAACACAACAGTGCCTGACGTGACGCACTGTGAGGTCTTTTCATGCACATAGGTGCTCTGTCCGGCAGTGATCGCGCCGACGGAAAAGATCTCATGCGAGTGAGGCGCGTAACAGACCCGTCGCCCATCCTCTACAGAACGGGCTTCGATGAACGAAAGGTGCTCATCGCGCCAGAAAAAAGGGGTTGCGGTCGATTTGCTGGGTTCGTTGCGGTTCATGCTGATATCCCGTCGGCAGAGCGACGAGAGTACCGGATGCTGAGCGATATTGGCCATCGCTCATGCGATGTTGGCCTGTCGAGACGAGCTCTGCGCTGACATGCACTGAATGGCGCCCTGCGGCGCTCGGACATGTTCACGCAGAGCGCTGGCGAAGCAGGCTGCGCCTTACTTCTTGACCGGCACGATGTCCATGATCTGGCCATTGACCTTCTGGAAACGCACGTACTTGTCGTTAATCTTTACCCATTCGCTTTCCTTGGCGGGTGTTTCCAGGCCTTTGCTTTTCCAGTCCTTCACTTCCAGGTCGCTGCGACGATATTTTTCCGGAACGCGGGAGCCTACTTCCAGCTCATGGACGTTGTCCTTGGATTCGGTGACTTTCGGGTCCGCCGTCTCTGCCGCGTGAACGGGCAGGGTGACGGCGGAAAAGCAGCCGAGCAAGGTCATGCAGGCGATCAACGATTTGCTGTTCATGTGAAGACTCCCAGTCTTTGGTATCAGGCGATGGCTTAATGCCTCGTAATAACTCGGACCTTCACCGTGGCAAATCATTCGATCGGGTTTGCTGTGCTCAGCCTTTCAGTGCCTCGGCGATGGTTGCCGAAAGCGGGGTGGTCGGGCGGCCGATCAGCGCGCTCAACTGGCGACTGTCATCGAACAGGGCGCCCTTGGCAGCAGCGGCATCGGAATCTGCCAGCAACCGGGCCACGAAGTCAGGCAGGCCTGCCTGGATAAGCGCGGCTTCGAATTCGGCCTGTGGCAGGTTGACGTAAGGCAGGGACTTGCCGCTCTGCGTCGACAACTGCGCTGCAAATTCGGACAGCGTGTAGGACTCGTCGCCTGCCAGCTCATACACCTTACCAGCCTGTGTCGTTTCCGATGTCAGCAGCACTGCGGCCGCCTCGGCGTAATCCAGACGCGAAGCAGAGCTGATACGACCCTCGTCGGCACTGCCCATGACCGCGCCATGGGTCAGTGCGCCCGGAATGCCTGCGGTGTAGTTTTCGGTGTACCAGCCATTGCGCAGCAACACGAACGGCAGGCCGCTGGCGCTCAGGTACTCTTCGGTTTCGCTGTGCTCCCTGGCCAGGCTCAATGCCGAGGTCTTGGCACGCAGAACGCTGGTGTAGGCCAGCAGCTTGACCCCGGCGCGCTTGGCCGCATCAATCACCGCCTTGTGCTGCGGCAGGCGCTGACCCACTTCGCTGGAGGAAATCAGCAGCACTTTGTCGGCACCGGCAAATGCACTGTCGAGTGTCGCAGGCTGTGAATAGTCGGCCTGACGAACCTGAGTACCCTGCCTGGACAGATCGGCGGCCTTTTCCGGACTGCGCACGGCGGCGATGATTTGCGAAGCGGGTACGCGGCTGAGCAACTGTTCAATGACGAGGCGGCCAAGCTGGCCTGTGGCACCGGTGACAACGATCATGGAATGATTCCTTGAATCAGGTTGAAAGGAAGCGCCAGCATAGTCATGATGCTTACCTTTAGTAAGTACGTACAAAAAGGTAAGTGTCATGAGCGAATCCGCTTCGCAATCAAGTACCCGGCAATCAGGTGTTATGCAGCAAGGCTTCCCGCCGGAAGCGGCCGAGACGCTATTGGCGCTGGTCCGTCAGGGCCAGGTGCTGGCCACTGACTGTCCTTCGCGGGTGGTGCTCAATCATGTCTGCAGCCGTTGGGGCGTGCTGGTGCTGGTGGTGTTGCGGGGTGGCATGCATCGCTTCAGCGAAGTACGCCGCAAGATCGGCGGGGTAAGCGAGAAAATGCTCGCGCAAACGCTTCAACATCTGGAGCATGATGGTTTCGTCAGCCGCAAGTCGTTGCCGATAGTGCCTCCGCATGTTCAGTACCGCTTGACCCCAATGGGCGAAGAGGTCGCCTTGCAGGTTGAAACCCTCGTCACCTGGATCGAGACCAATCTGCCGCGCATCATGCAGGCCCGCGAAGCGTCGAATACGCTGCAGATCACGCCCGAATGAGTCTTTTCTGACAGATTTTTCATCCTGTGATTGTCGGCTTGATCGCCTGTAATCAGCCGCTTCTTGGTATGGTGCGCGCCGAAATCTTTATATACACGTTTAGTTGCGCCGTTTGCCCTTCACCGAGAAGCTGTAGAAATGCCCAATCCAATTCCCCTGAAAGACCACGAAAAAGAGACGCGGCTGGTCAATCAGCGCCTGATTGCCTGCGCGGTGCTGGTCGGCCTGCTGGCTGCCTGTCTGGTCGCGCGCATGTATTTCCTGCAAGTCACCGAGTTCGACTATCACTCGACCATTTCCGAAAACAACCGTGTTCACGTGCTGCCGATCCCGCCCGAGCGCGGTTTGATCTTTGACCGCAATGGCGAAGTGCTTGCCGACAATCGCCCCAGTTTCAACCTGACCCTGACCCGTGAACGCGCCGGCGACTGGCACAAGGTGATCGACGAACTGATGACCCTGCTGGAATTGCCCGACGAAGACCGGATTCTGTTCGACAAAGAACTGAAGCAGGTCCGTCATCCGTTCGAACCGGCAACATTGCTCTATGAACTCACCGAAGAGCAGATCGCTATTCTGGCGGTCAATCAGTACCTGCTGCCGGGCGTGGACGTGGCGGCGCAGTTCGTTCGCCATTACCCGTTGGGCGCCCATTTCGCGCATTCGATCGGCTACGTCGGCCGCATCAACGAAAAGGAAGCGGCCCATCTCGATAACGAGTATCGCGGCACGCAGTCCATCGGCAAGACCGGCGTCGAGCGCTTCTACGAGTCTGAGCTGCACGGCCACGTAGGCTATGAAGAGGTCGAAACCAACGCCCAGGGCCGCGTGCTGCGCGTGCTGAAACACACTGACCCGGTGCCGGGCAAGAACATTACCCTCACGCTGGACGCGCATTTGCAGGCCGCGGCGGAAAACGCGCTGGGTGATCGACGCGGCTCCGTGGTTGCACTGGACCCGGAAACCGGTGACGTGCTGGCGATGGTCAGCAAGCCAAGCTTCGACCCCAACCTGTTCGTCACCGGCATCAGCTTCAAACAGTATGCGGCGCTGCGCGATTCCATTGACCGGCCACTGTTCAACCGAGTGCTGCGTGGCCTGTACGCACCGGGCTCGACAGTCAAGCCGGAAGTGGCGATTGCCGGTCTCGACAGCGGTGTGATGACCGCCTCGACAAAGGTCTTCGATCCCGGCTACTTCCAGTTGCCGGACTTCGACCACAAATACCGTAACTGGAATCACAGTGGCGATGGCTGGGTGGACATGGACACGGCGATCATGCGTTCCAATGACACCTATTTCTACACGGTGGCGCACAAGCTCGGCATCGACCGCCTGCACGACTACATGACCATGTTCGGTATCGGCCAGAAGGTGTCGCTGGACATGTTCGAGGAGTCTGCAGGGCTTATGCCGTCCCGCGAATGGAAGCGGGCCACGCGTCGCCAGGCATGGTTCCCCGGCGAAACGGTGATTCTCGGCATTGGCCAGGGCTACATGCAGGTCACGCCGTTGCAACTGGCTCAGGCCACTTCACTGATTGCCAGCAAGGGTGTCTGGCATCGACCGCATCTGGCGATGGAAGTCGGTGATAAGGCACCTGTCGACGAGCATCCGATGCCAAATATCGTGTTGCGCGATCCCAATGAATGGAATCAGGTCAATACCGGCATGCAGATGGTCATGCACGATCCCCGCGGCATTGCGCGGGATGCGGCCAAGGGCGCTCAGTACCGCATCGCCGGCAAAAGTGGTACGGCGCAGGTGGTGGCGATCAAGCAGGGTGAGCGCTATAACCGTCTGAAGACCCTTGAGCGTAACCGCGACAACGCCTTGTTCGTCGGTTTCGCGCCGGCCGACCATCCGAAAATCGTCGTGTCGGTGACCATCGAGAACGGCGAGGCGGGTGGCCGGGTAGCAGGCCCCGTGGTGCGGGAGATTCTCGATGCCTGGCTGCTGGACAGCGAGGGCAAGCTCAAGCCTGAGTACGCCACACCCACCAAGGCGCCGGGCAACCCGCACGCCTGATCAGCGTTTTAAAACGCTTGCCGAACGACCGAGCCCTGAACAGGGCTCAGGTTTTCTGAACTGTCGAGAATGCATCGGGTCGACCACAACAGGCGTGGCAGAGCGCTGCGCGCGTTTTACCGAACTCATTATCATTGCCTCGACAAGGAACCCGGAATGTCCAAGACCATTGCCGACCATCTCGCGCAAACCCTCGCAGCGGCGGGTGTTTCGCACATCTGGGGGGTGTCCGGAGACAGCCTCAACGGCCTGACCGACAGCTTGGAACGCACCGATTCGATTCGCTGGATGCACACCCGTCATGAAGAAGTCGCAGCCTTTGCTGCCGGTGCGCAGGCGGCGTCCAGCGGCAAGCTGGCGGTCTGCGCCGGCAGCTGCGGACCGGGCAACCTGCACCTGATCAATGGCCTGTACGACTGCCATCGCAACCGGGTGCCGGTTCTGGCAATTGCTGCGCATATTCCGTCTTCGGAAATCGGTCTGGATTATTTTCAGGAAACCCATCCGCAGGAGCTGTTCAAGGAGTGCAGCCACTTCGTCGAACTGGTCAGCAACCCCGAGCAGTTCCCGCGTGTGCTGGAACGTGCCATGCGTGCTGCGATCAGTCAGAAAGGTGTGGCGGTAATCGTCTTGCCGGGCGACGTGGCGCTCAGCGCTGCGCCGGATGTCGCGGCAAAATGGATCGAGGCTACAGCGCCCAACGTGGTGCCTGCCGAAAACGATCTGCAGTCGATGGCCGACATGCTCAACGATTCCAAAGCCGTCACACTCCTGTGCGGTGCGGGTTGCGAGGGTGCCCACGAGCAGGTTCTGGCGTTGGCGGATACGCTGGGCGCGCCGATCGTTCACGCATTGCGCGGCAAGCAGCATGTCGAATACGACAATCCCTTCGACGTCGGCATGACCGGCCTGATCGGCTTCAGCTCCGGCTACCACGCCATGCTGTCCTGCGACACGCTGGTGATTCTCGGCAGCAGCTTCCCCTATCGGAATTTCTACCCCGAAAAAGCCGACATCATCCAGATCGATCTCGATCCGACCCAGCTAGGGCGTCGCACGCCGGTGGCGCTGGGTCTGGTGGGCGGGGTGCGGGAAACCCTGGAGGCGCTTCAGCCAAAGCTCAGGCCGCACACCGATCGCCGTTTCCTCGACAAGGCCCTGAAGCACTACGCCAAGGCCCGTGAGGAACTGGACGAACTGGCCACCCCGACGCCAGATGGTACGCCGATTCATCCGCAGTACCTCACTCGACTGGTCGACGAGCAGGCGGATGCCGATGCGATCTTTACCGTCGACGTCGGTACGCCGACGCTGTGGGCTGCACGCTATCTGCACATGAATGGCAGGCGCAGTCTGCTCGGCTCGTTCAACCACGGCTCGATGGCCAACGCTTTGCCACAAGCTCTGGGGGCCAAGGCTGAACATCCGGATCGTCAGGTCGTAGCCTTGTGTGGCGACGGCGGTCTGTCCATGTTGCTGGGCGACTTGCTCAGCATTCGTCAGTTGAACCTGCCTATCAAGATGGTGGTGTTCAACAACAGCTCGCTGGGCTTCGTCGACATGGAAATGAAAGCCAGCGGCTACGTGCCGCATGGCACTGACCTGCATGAAACCAACTTCGCCGGGATTGCCCTGGGCGCAGGCATTCTGGGCCTGCGTGTCGAGAACGCCGAAGAGTTGCCTGCCGCCTTGCGCAAGGCGTTCGATCATCCCGGTCCGGTGCTGATCGACGTTGTCACTGCCAAGCAGGAGTTGGGCATCCCACCGAAAATCAAGCTGGCCCAGGCCAAGGGCTTCAGCCTGTACATGATGCGCGCGATCATGAGCGGGCGCGGCAGTGAAGTGCTGGAGCTGGCGAAAACCAACCTGCGTTAATCAGTTATAAAAAACGTATGGGTTGAATAGAAAAAAGTTGCAACTTCTATCCATCGAGATTGTCTTCGCCGTTACAGGTGACACTCTCGGTGGATTTATATTTCTCTTCTCATCATAACCGCCCAAGGCGGTCATTTCTTTGTGGATCCAAACTTCTCGCACCCGGTGCTTTATTGAGTTCGCTGTTTGAACTAACAAATTCAAATAGTGGGTAAAGCTTCCCGGAAGACAGCCGAGACAGTGATACGGAAGCAAGATCGGCTACGGCAGGCTGATTACCGAACAGTCCCTGGCGAAAAAAAACGTCGACGCTACAGAACGTTACGCCCTGGATATTCTTTATAGAAAAGTCTGCACGTCATGAGGTCTGCAATGCTTAGAAATGCTCCTTTGAGTATGAAACTGCTGCTTATTTTAATATTCCCCCTATTGGGCTTCCTTGCCTTTGCAGGTTTGTTCGTCGCTGACAAAAGTGAAAACCTCGGTGATATGAGGCGCGCAGTGACAGCCACCAGCGCCGCACAGAAAGTGAGTGACGTAGTCACCACTCTCCAGCGCGAACGTGGCGCCAGCGGCGTATTTCTGGGTAGCGGCGGCAAGTCCATGCAGGACAAGCTGAAGACGTTTCGTCAGGAAACCGACAAGGCTATAAGTGAGATGCGCGCCCAGTCCACCGACGGTATTCCCGGACCTGATAAGGTCAACCGCGCATTCGAGGAGCTGATCGCTCTGCGCCTCAAGGTGGACTCACTCGGGATCAACAATACAGAATCCGGTACGCGCTTCACCGACATCATCAAGACACTCATCGGCTTCTCTTACTCAATGGAATCGAGTATCGAGGATCCGGAAATATTGCGCGGCCTGAGCTCGCTCAATCAGTTCGTGGATATGAAGGAACGTGCCGGTCGCGAGCGTGTATTGCTTGGTCTGGCATTCAACCAGAACCGGTTTGACGCCGCACTGTTATCGCGCTTCAGTCGCAACCTGGGCGAGTTCTCGGGGTATTTCGAAGCGTTCCAGCGCTGGTCACCTGAAGCCTTCAAAACCAAACTCAATGCCGTTTTGCAGCAACCAGGATCGCTCGAAGTGGCCCGCTTGCAACGCCTGGGCTTCGATACTCCGCTGGGTGACCCGCTCAACGTCAAGCCGGAAGACTGGTTCAACCTTGCGACCGTGCGTATCGACATGATGGCGCAGGTGGAGGCAGAGCTTGGCCAGAACGTCGTCGGCCTGGCAATGGATGCGCGCAGCTCCGCTCAAAGCAGCCTGTACGTGGCGGTTGCCATTGTCGTCCTGATGCTGATCGTCGTGCTGTGGCTGGCGTCGGTGATCATCCGTAACATCAAGGTTGCGGTGGTCGATGTGAACCGCACGCTGATGGCACTTTCCACACGTGATCTGACCGCCCGGACCCGTTATGTCGGCAAGGACGAGTTCGGCGAGATCTCGCGCAATCTGGACAACATGGCGCAACAGATCAGTGAGGTCATCCGCGACATCGGCAGCGCCACGGCACAGGTTGCCACCGCCGCCGAGCAGTCTTCCGCAGTGGCGTTGCAAACCAATCAGAACGTGGCGCAACAACGCCAGGGCACTGATCAGGTCGCCACTGCCATCAGCGAGATGAGTGCCACTGTGAAGGATGTAGCACGCAGCACCACTGACGCGGCCGAGATGTCGCAGCGCGTCAACAACAGCACCCTGCAGGGCAAGACCGAAATCGACAACACCATCGGCCTGATTCAGGGGCTCTCGGTGCAGGCAGAAGAGACTTCACGGATCATTGACGAGCTCAAGGGCGAGAGCAACTCGATCTCCTCGGTGCTCGATGTCATTCGTGGCGTCGCTGACCAGACCAACCTGCTGGCGCTCAACGCAGCCATTGAGGCTGCACGTGCCGGCGAGCAGGGGCGTGGTTTCGCGGTGGTTGCCGACGAAGTGCGCAATCTGGCCAAGAAGACTCAGGACTCTACCGTCAGCATCCAGAAAATGATCGCCAACCTGCAGTCCGGCTCGGAACGCGCTGCCGCGTCGATGCAGGAAACCCTGGGCAAGGCGCAGGAGGGTGCCAGCAACGTCGTGCGCGCTGGTGAACTGCTGGAAGAGATCGCCGAAGGCATCGCGACCATCAGCGACCGCAACATTCAGGTCGCTTCGGCCGCTGAAGAGCAAAGCTTGGTGGCCGAAGAGATCCACCGCAACGTCGACGACATCAACTCGCTGGTCATCCAGGTCAGTGCCGGTGCCGAGCAGACCGCCGTCACCAGTCGCGAACTTGCGCGTCTGGCGGAGCAGCAGCAGGGGCTGGTGGGTCGCTTCAAGGTGAGCTGACAGTCAGCTGTTTGTGTGTTGTGAAAAGGCCTGGAAGCGAACGCTTTCAGGCCTTTTTGCTGGTCTTCAGAGGCCGTCGTGCCGATGTCCCTGACCACCCTTGATAACCTGTACCCCCATGACCATTCAGTCACCTTTTTACGTAACCCCACGTCCCTCATACGATTATGTAGTGATAAAAAATAATCACTACATAATCGTTGACGTGCCCATTTTCCTTTTGCATTATGCAGCTGTCTCCCCGATCGGGAGCGCTGCAAAAGGTGTGATGAACAGGCTCGGCAAGCCGTCGAGATGTTCCCGGATGTAGGCTGCCCACAAGGCAGATTGATGGAGCTGAACTGGCATTTGTCGTCGATAAGGGCGAGAAGCTGGCGAAATGTCCTCATGATGCTTGTAACGGATCGATTGCCGATCCTGGGCCGGGTCTTTGGGTTTCGTGACTTCTTCTCTCTACGCTGATGCCGCTGTGTAGCGGCTCTTCATCAAGGCTACCTGCATGTCCTTGAGGGCTGGAACGGTATTCGACGCACACTCAATCGTGTGCATTGCTGAAGTTCTGGCGCATGAACTTGATGTATCAATTATTGAACAGTCTACGAGCGAAGGGGCATCAACATGAATATCAACACACAACCGACTATTGATGAACTGGCTCGTCTGTTTGCGGCGTGCAAAGACACGCTGGATAATCATATCGCCTGGGTGGCCGAGTCGGGTGAAGTTCGCGTCGACGCCATGTCGCCGTTCACGCAAGAGCACGAGTTTCGTGATGCGCACCCGCAACTGCGCGCATCCCTGAAGATGTTCCGTCGTGGCCAGGGTTATGTCGGCAAGAAAGCCGCTGCCGATCGTGCCTACATGGAGAACACGCTGCAGGCGTTGAAAGGTGAGTGGCAGAAGACCCGTCGGCAGGCGCACTCGCAGGTTGCCTGAGTAGGGCATCGCAGGTCCTGAAGCCTGTTCCCGATACTGATCGGGAACAGGCTTTTTGGTTTTCGTCACCGGGACGGCGAGGGCCTACAGGTTGTACAAAGCGTTTTTGGTGGTATAGATTCCGGCCATGAGTCAGCGATTCTGACTCTTCTCACTCGCTGACTGTGGTGACTGTCACGGCAGTGCCTGCACATGACATAAACAGAGGTTGCCGATGCGTGCGCCACGATGGTTATGGTTGATGATGTTGCTCAGCGCTGGCGCTTCGGCGGATTGGCGTGAGGCATTGCCCAATGCTCAGGTCGTCGGTGGCGGTGACCTCAGTCTGTTCGGTTTTCGCATCTATAAGGCCAGGTTGCTAAGCCCCGCCAAGCCTTTCGTCGCGGATGCACCGCTGGCCCTTGAGCTGACTTACCACCGCGCCATTGATCGTGAAGACCTCGTCGATGCCAGTATCGATGAGATCAAGCGTATTTCCGGTTCGAAGGTGACCGAACAGCAACTGACTGAATGGCGCCAGCAGATGAACCAGTCATTTGTCGACGTCCAGCCGGGCATGAAGATTACCGGTGTGTACCTGCCTGGCCGCGAAGCGCGGTTTTATGTTGGCGACAAGCTCCAGCATGTGGTGCCCGACAGCCAGTTCGCCAAGGCTTTCTTTTCCATCTGGCTTGACCCGAAAACCCGTAACCCGGAGCTTCGCGAGCAGTTGCTCGGCAGTACCGGCTCATGACCCATCAAGGAGGGCGCATGCTGAGAAAGTGGATGTTGATGTTGTGTGCGGGGCTTGTATTGAGCGGCTGCGGCGGTGTGCCGGTAACCCGTTACAGTCAGGAAGAGCCCAAGCTCGATCTGCGACAGTACTTCACCGGGCGTGTCGAGGCCTGGGGAATGTTTCAAAAGCGCTCCGGTGAAGTCACCAAGCGCTTTACCGTGGTGATCGACGGGCACAGTGAAGGCGAAGTGCTGGTCATGCACGAGGCCTTCAGCTACAGCGATGGCACTAAACAGGTCCGGGAGTGGCGCTTGCGTCCCGATGGTCCGGGGCGCTGGAAGGGCACGGCAGGTGACGTGGTTGGCGAGGCCTATGGCGAAGTGTCAGGCAACAGCTTCCACTGGAACTATGTGCTCAGGTTGCCGGTGGATGGCACCGAGTATGACGTGAGCCTGGATGACTGGATGTACCTGATCGACAAGCAGACCATGGCCAATCGTTCGTCAATGACCAAGCTGGGTGTCGAAGTCGGGCAGATCACCTTGTTCTTTCGCAAGGCCGGTAAATAAATAACGCCTCATATGAGGCGTCATCCTTCAGGGCGGCTGTCAGCCGCCCGTCATATTCATGAAGCGCACCACCTGCACACCATCGTCGTGGGTGAAGTGGTGGCTCCACGGCTTGAGCTGCATGGCGTCGATGATGGCTTTTTCCAGCTTTTCCGGCTGGCCGGGATTGGCGCGCAATACCGCCTTCAAATCCACGGAATGCTCGTTGCCCAGGCACAGCAGCAAGCGACCTTCGACGGTCATGCGCACGCGATTGCAGGTGCCGCAGAAGTTGTGGCTGTGCGGCGAGATGAAGCCGATGCGAATGCCCGGTGCCTCGGCCAGGCGCCAGTAGCGCGATGGCCCTTGAGTCGAGTCAGTGGAAGGCACCAGCGTGTAACGTTCGGCAATGCGTTCGCGCACCTGATCGCTGGAGTAGAAGGATTCGACGCGGCTGTGTTCGCTGATGATGCCCAGCGGCATCTCTTCGATAAACGAAACGTCCAGGTTGCGATCGATGGCGAACGCCAGCAGGTCGTTGATCTCATCATCGTTGCGACCATGCATCACCACGCAGTTGAGCTTGGTGTGCACAAAACCGGCGGCGTTGGCGGCATCGATGCCGGCAATCACCTTGTGCAGATCGCCTGTGCGGGTCAGCTCGCGGAAACGCTGTGGATCGAGGCTGTCCAGGCTGATGTTCAGGCGCGTGACGCCGGCCTTGAACAGCGGGGCAGCCAGTTTGTCCAGCTGCGAACCGTTGGTGGTCATGCACAATTCACGCAGGCCGGGCAGGGCGGCGATCTTCTCGCAAAGCCCGACCACACCTGCGCGTACCAGCGGTTCACCACCGGTCAGACGAATCTTGCGCGTGCCCAGTGCCACGAAGCGCTCGGCCACCTGGAGGATCTCCTCCAGCGACAGAATCTGTTGCCGAGGCAGAAACGTCATCTCTTCGGCCATGCAGTACACGCAGCGAAAATCGCAGCGGTCGGTGACCGACATGCGCAGATAATCGACCTTACGTGCAAAGCGGTCCATCAGGACGGGTTCTGACATTTCACCTTCTAAATAATCGAGTGGGCTGTATTACCGGGTTTGGAGGCCAGTGCGTGACAAGGGTTCAGCCAATTTGTAATGCGCCAATTTCACACCTGATCGCAGGCTGGCAAAGTGCCTTGTGCGTATAAACATAGTAGCCGCACGCATTGCGGTTTGCACTGGCCGGATGACGCCACGCTAACCGAGTCGAAATGCCGCAGTCCAATTGCTTGTTCCAATACGCTCATCGACACGCTCTATGGCGCTTTGCCTTGATGACTGATCAATCAGGCCTGGCGGCGGAACTGCGCTCGTAACGCTCCAGCAAAGGCTGGATACTGATGCCGTGTACCAGAATGCTCAGGGCGACGACCGAGAGGGTCATGCCAACGAGGACGTGGCCGACATCGTGTGCCAGACCATGCGACAAGGCAAAACACAGGTAATAAAGACTGCCGATCCCACGAATACCGAACCAGCCAACCAGTGCTTTTTGTCGGACATTGAGCAGGCGACGACTCACCAGCAACCAGACGCTGGCAGGACGAATCACGCAGAACAGCGCGATACCCAGGCCAATGGCTCGCCAGTCCCAGTACATCGCCAGCGCCGCGCCCAGCAGGGTGATCAGCAGGACTTCCATGGCGCGCTCCACCAGACTACCGAACGCCAGCATATCGCCCATCATCACGCCGGCAGCCAGTTGCGAGTCGCTCATGTCGTCGACCTGCGCGACCGTGCCCTGCTCGAGGGAGGACGTCATATGCCCGAGGACCGGCTGCGCGACGTGCTCGGACGGCAGCTCTGACCGCGTGACACGTACCTCAGCCTGACGCAGCCCGAATCCGGCGGCAAATACCGAAAGAAAGCCAAAGGCACCCACGCTTTGCGCAACGACATAAGCCAGGGCGATCAGTGCCAGCGCCAGAAAGTCATTGGGCGAGGTGGTGCTGTCGGCGTTCTTGATGCGCAGAAAGATCATCAGATGGCCGACCCCGCGGCCCATCCCGTAACCAATCAACAGACCGGCCGGCACCGCCCAGATCAAATCCTTGATCAGCCATCCCTGGACCCAGTCGCCCATCGCGCCCCCGGAACTCAGGTACAGCAAGGCAAAAATCACGAATGGAAACGCGGTCCCGTCGTTGAGGCCCGCTTCGCCGGACAAGCCGAAGCGCAGGCGGTCCTGATCCCGGGCATTGTTGACCTGGACCATCCCGGCCAGTACCGGGTCCGTCGGCGACAGCATCGCGCCGAGCAACAAAGACACGCCCCAGTCCAGGCCAATGATGTAGTGCCCCGCGACCGTCACGCCAGCGATGGTCGCCAGCATCACCGGCCCGGCCAGCCAATAGGCTGAATGCCAGGCTTTGCCGCGCAAGGGCAGGCGCAACTTGATGCCCGTACCGAACAGCGAAAACAGCACCGCCACTTCGGTCAGGCGTTCCAGCCACTCGTAGGATTTCTCGAAATCCAGATCGACGATATCCAGGCCCATCGGGCCGATGCCGAAGCCGAATCCCAGGCACACGGCCGATGTGGTCACTGGCATCCAGCGCAGGTAAGAGGAAGTGAGCGCCAATAGCATCAACAGCACGCCAAGCACGCCCATGCAGACAATAAAACTCATAGAGAAAGAACCACCGTCAAAATGCGCCCGAAGCAGAGGGCGTAACGGTGGGACTCCCGTGCACGGTAATAAGTTGAAATAATTTGCCGGATGGCAATCAGCATGCGTCTTTTACGCACGGCGATGCCTTTCGGCGTCGCCGTGGACCTCTAGCGCTCGATGCTGCGGCTCCAGCGTGCGTTCCACTCGGGACGGATCTGATTGACCTGATCCCAGTCGATGGTCACCGCCGTTTCCAGGTACTTCTCCATGGCCTCGACCTGACTGCGTGTCTTGTCAGTGGTCGGGGTTTTCGGGTTCGACGGGATCTGGTCACCGAACTCCAGCGCAGGCGCCTGTGCTTCTGGTGTCAGCAGGTAGGCCGCCAGCTTCTGGGCCAGCTCCGGCTGGTTGTTATTGGCTATCGCACATTCAGCCACGTTCAACACCACGCCGCCTTCCTTGGGCGATGCATATTCCACCGGTACACCCTTGATCTTCAGCGCGGTGACCTGGGTGGGTGTCAGCGGGAACAGGGCGGCTTCGTCGGTCTGCACCATTTCCGAGATCTTGGCCGAGCTGGCGATGTATTCCAGTACGTTCGGGCCGATGGTCTTCGGCCAGGCCTTGAAGCCGGGTTCGACGTCTTTCTCGCTGCCGCCCTGGATACGGTTGAACATCAGAAAGCCATGCAGGCCGAAGGTCGAGGAGGCCAGTGACTGGAACACCACCTTGTCCTTGAAACGTTTATCGGCCAGGTCCATCCACGAGGTGGGCGCGCTCCAGCCCTGCTCCTTGAACATCCGTGTGTTGTAGGCCAGGCCGGTCACGCCCAGGCTGACGGCTGCTGCCTGTTCCTTGATTTTGGCCTTGGCAGGCAGGTCGGCCAGACTGGCGCTGGGCTGCAGCGTGTCGCACAGGCCCATGGAAATAGCCCGATACATGATGCCGTCGTCGAGAAAGATGACGTGCATCTGCGGGTTGTCCTTACTCGCCTGAACCTTGGCGAGGATGTCGGCCGATGTGCCAGGCACGATCACCACCTTGACGTTGTTGGCCTTCTCGAAAGCCGGCAGCACCTGATCGGCATAAAGGCGCTCCATGGTCCCACCGTTCATGCCCAGGTACAGCGTGGTTTCGGCCATGACAGGCGTGGACAGAAGTGCGGCGGCCAGCGGCAGGCAGGACAGCCCGGTGAGGGCGAGACGTTTGGTACTTTTCATAGGGACGACCTTCCTCTGTGCAATGGGATGACGTTCGTAACAAGTTCGATGGCAGGGGTTTGCAGGGCGATTTGCTGAAAGCGGCCGATGGAAAAGGCATCGAGCGAAATCCGTGAGGCGCCTTCGCAGACCCATTCGGCCAGCGCTTCACCCGCTGCCGGACCGATCTGAAAGCCCGCCCCTGCAAAGCCGAAGCCGTGCAGCAGACCTGGACGGGTCAGGCTTGGGCCCAGCACCGGTTCACGGTCCGGCAGATAGCCTTCGGTTCCGCTCCAGGTGCGAATGGCCTGAGCGCCGGCGAGTGGCGGGTAGAGTTCGACGGCGTTGCGCAGGATATCCAGCACCGCCGCCTGTCCCGGTCTGGTGCGTGCCGGGTCGAGGGCAAAGCCTTGTCCGCCGCCCAGAACGCAATTGCCGCGAGCCACTTGCCGGGCATAAATGCCGCCGCCTTCGACACCGGTGCTGACGTCCATAAACATCGGCAGCGGTTCTGTCACCAGCATTGCCGGGTGCCCTGAATACATCGGCACCGGTTCGTTGAATTGTGCTGCCAGCGCTGCGGCCCACGCCCCGGCGCAGTTGAGCAGCCAGGTGGCGCGCAGTGTCAGACCGCTGGCGGTGGTGACGACGAACACGTTGCTGTCGTGGCTGACTTCACTGACCGGCGCCTGCTCGAACACCTGTGCGCCTGCCCGACGAGCAGCGCGGGCGAAGGCCGGCGATACCAGACGTGGATTAGCGTGTCCGTCGTCGGCGCACAGCGATGCACCGACAGCGACATCGCCGGCCCAGGGATAACGCGCGCGCAGCTGATCGCGATCAAGCAGTTGCAAATCCAGGCCGAATCCCTGGCTGGCTTCGGCGTAGGCGCGCAAGGCATTCATGTCCTGTTCGCTGCGCGCCAGTTTGAGGTGGCCCGAGCGCTGGTACTCGCCGTCGATGCCGATCAGCTCACGCAGGTTGCCCCATATCTGATGCGCCCGTTGCGACAAGGGCAACTGCGACAACGGACGGCCCTGACGCCGCACGCCGCCGTAATTGACACCGCTGGAGTGCGATCCGCAAAAATCGCGTTCCAGCAAGGCGACCCGCTTGCCCTTCAGGGCCAGCGTCAAGGCTGACGAGGCGCCGACAATGCCGCCGCCGATGACAATCGCATCGGTTTCAATCAGTGTGCTCATGGTTGCGTCTCCACCGATTGCTTCTCCATGGGCTGCATCCCCAGACCGAAGGGCAGCGGCTTGATCGGTGCCTGACCGCGCAGGCGGCCGACGTGCTCGACGGACCGGCCGCTCTCGCGGGCGATGATCTCGGCCGCGGCCAGGCCACACATCCGGCCCTGACAGCGCCCCATACCGACCCGGCACATGGCCTTGACCCGGTTGATCTCCCAATGGCCATCCTGCACGGCACTGCGAATCTCGCCTGCAGAGACTTCTTCGCAGCGGCACACCAGCGTGTCATCCACCACGTTGGCGGCCCAGTCCTCAGGGAACGGAAACGCGGTTTCCAGCCCGTGGCGGAAGCGTTCGATGCGTCGCAAGGCAGTTTTAAGCGTGTCGATACGGGCGGTGTCTGCCACCACACCGATGTCTTGCAGCAGCCCGAGCGCGGCCAGTTCTCCGGCCATTTCCGCAGCGTCTGCGCCCATGATTCCCGCACCGTCGCCCGCCAGATAGATGCCTGACACGCTGCTGCGTCCACAGTCGTCGCGGGTCGGCAGCCACGCCCGGTTGAGCGCGCTCCAGGCGAATTCACAGCCCAGCAGGTCAGCCAGTTGCGTCTCGCTGCGCAGTGCATGGGCAAAAGCGACCGCGTCACAGGCCAGGTGGCCCGATTTGCCGTTACGTTGCCATTGAATACCGTCTACACGTTTTTCCCCGTCGATGCGTGTGAGCTGCGCACCTTGATGCACGGGAATGCCGTTTGCACTCAGCCATGCGCGGTAATACATGCCTTTGGCCAGCGTTGCCGGTTGGCCCAGCAGCGCCGGCAATGCTTTGCATTGCGCCGAAAACGGCGCGCTGTCGAGCACCGCCAGCACCTTCGCGCCAGCCTTGGCGTACTGGTAAGCGACCAGATACAGCAACGGGCCGCTGCCACAAAACACCACGCGCTGGCCAATCGCACAGCCCTGATATTTGAGCGCGATCTGCGCTGCGCCGAGGCTGTACACGCCGGGCAGGGTCCAGCCGGGCACCGGCAGAATTCGGTCGGTGGCACCGGTGGCGACGATCAGGTGGCTGAAATCAACAGTGGCGGCGGTACCGTTTTGCAGGGTATCGAGTTGGTGATTTTCGGCGTTCCAGACCAGCGTCTGCGGCCGATAGTCGATCTGTGCGGCCAGCGTGTCGAGCGCGTCGTGCACCGCGACCGCCTTGGCGCTTTCAAAGCCGTAGAGCGCCTTGGCCGAGCGCTGGAAGTTGTCCGGCTGGCGACGGTAGATCTGGCCGCCGCCGCGCAGCCCTTCATCGATCAGGCAGGCCTTGATGCCGTGGGCCAGTAGCGTCTGGGCGGCGCGAATGCCGGCCGGTCCTGCGCCGACAATGGCAATTGTCTGATCGCTCATACGCAGCGCCCCGGTTCACGAATCACCGCCTGACCGGCCTTCAGCAGCGTCGAACAGGCACGCACGCGCTGACCGTCACCCAGCCTCACCCAGCAGTCCTGACAGGCGCCCATCATGCAGAAACCGGCGCGAGGTTTGGCGCTGAAGTCACTGCCGCGCAAGTGTTCGCTGGCGGTCAGTACCGCGGTCAGCAAGGTATCGCCCAACAGACCGCTGGCCGGCTGGCCGTCAAGGGTGAAGGGCAGAACCGGGCGATCATGTTCGGTCAGTCGTTTCAGCAATGCCATAACGTGAAAGCTCCGGATTAGTGTTTGCCGACCAGCACGCGATCCAGCCCGTAGACCCGGTCGAGCAGGATCATGGTGGCGGCGGTGAGGGCGATGACCAGTGCCGATACGGCGGCCATCATCGGGTCGATGGATTCGGTGGCGTAGACATACATGCGCACCGGCAGGGTCTGCGTCGCGGGCGATGTAACAAAGATCGACAGCGTGACTTCATCGAAACTGTTGATGAACGCCAGTAACCAGCCGCCTGCCACGCCGGGCAGAATCATTGGCAGGGTGATCTTCCGAAACAGCGTGAAACGGTCGGCCCCCAGGGACTCGGCGGCGTGCTCGGCGCTGCGGTCGATGCCGATTGCCGCCGCCAGTACCAGGCGCAGTACGTAAGGCGTGATGACCAGCACATGGGCGAAGATCAGCCAGGTGAAGCTGCCGTTCACACCCATCAGCGCAAACAGGCGCAGCATCGCCACCCCCAGTACCAAATGAGGAATGATGATCGGCGAGAGAAACAGGGCGTTGAAAAAATTGCGACCGGGAAATGTATGACGCGTGATTGCCAGTGCGGCAGGTACCGCGATCAGCGTGGCCAGCGTCGCTGATACGAACGCCAGGGTCAGGCTGTTGTAGAACGAATCGATAAAGTCGGCGCGCTCGAAGACGGCCTTGAACCAGCGCAGCGAGAAATGGGTGGTGGGCAGGCTCAGGGTGTTTTCCGGGGTGAACGCCACCAGGCACACCACCACCAGCGGGGCCATCATGAAGATCACCACCAGCGCATGAAACGAGAGGGCCAACGGACCGTTCTTGGACATGGATCATTCCCCCAGAGTTTTTTTGTAACGGCCTTCGATCATGCGGTTCCAGGACAGCATGACCAGCAGGTTGACCAACAGCAGCGCCACGGCAAGGGTCGCGCCCATCGGCCAGTTCAACTCCGAGAGGTACTGGTCGTAGATCACCGTGGCGACCATCTTCAGACGTCGTCCGCCGAGCAGGCCGGGAATGGCGAACGAACTGGCGGCCAGGCCGAACACGATCAGCGAGCCGGACAGCACGCCGGGCATGACCTGCGGCAGCACGATCAGGCGCATGACTTTCGTCTGGCTGGCGCCCAGCGACAGCGCGGCCTGCTCGGCGGTGGGGTCGAGCTTCTGCAGCGAGGTCCAGACCGGAATGATCATGAACGGCAACATGACGTGGACCAGCGCAATGACCACGGCAAACGGGGTGTACAGCAGTTTCACCGGGCGACCGCCCATGAACTGGATGACCTGATTGATCAGGCCGTCCGCGCCCAGCAGCAGGCTCCAGCCGAACGCCCGGACCACCACCGAGATCAGCAGCGGCGTGAGAATCAGGATCAGGAAGATCGAGCGCCACGGCGTACCCATGCGGCTGAGAATGTAGGCTTCGGGGACGCCGATCAGCACGCACAGCAGGGTGACCAGCGCGCTGATCCAGAAGGTGCGCAGGAAGATTTCATAGAAATACGAGTCGGTGACCACGGCCATATAGTTGGCCAGCGTGTAGCTGTCGCTTTTCACCCCGACCTGATAGTCGAACACGTTGAACGACAGCACCAGAGTCAGCCCCAGCGGCAACACCAGCAAGCCGATATACAGCGCCAGTGCCGGAGCCGACAGCCAATAGCCGCGACCGCCCTGACGCATTTCGCTCAGCAGGCTCATGCGCGCACCTCGTCGGCATCCAGCACGCGCAGCAACTCGGTGGGCCAGTCCATGTCGACCGCTGCGCCTTGTTCCAGCGGCGCTTGGCCATCGTTACGGCGTACAACCGTCACTTCGCCAATGCCGGTCTGGATGCGATACAGCCACTGGCTGCCAAGAAAGTAACGGGTGACGATGCGCCCGGACAGTCGTCCGCAGCCAGGTGACACCAGATCGATCTTCTCGGGACGCAGGCTGAGGGTCAGGCTGCCATCGCCGGGCACCTGGCGAATCTGCGGGATGCCGCTGCTGTCCAGATCTCCCTGCAACATGTTGGCCTTGCCGACGAAACCCGAGATGAAGCGTGTACGCGGGTGTTCGTAGAGCTTGTAAGGCTCGTCGATCTGGGTGATACGACCGGCCTGCATCACCACCACCCGATCGCTGATCGACAGGGCTTCGGCCTGATCATGGGTGACCATCAGCGTGGTAATGCCGACTTCGTTCTGAATGCGGCGGATTTCGAACTGCATCTCTTCGCGCAGGTTGGCATCCAGGTTGGACAGCGGCTCGTCGAGCAGCAGTACTGGCGGCTCGATGACCAGTGCGCGGGCCAATGCGACCCGCTGGCGCTGCCCACCGGACAACTCGCGCGGATAGCGCTCGGCATGCTGACCGAGGCGCACCAGATCCAGCACCCGTTTGACACGCGGGTGCAACTCGGCGGCAGGCACCTTGCGCATACGCAGGCCAAACGCAACGTTGTCAGCCACGGTCATGTGCGGAAACAGCGCATAGCTTTGGAACACTACGCCGAGGCCCCGGCTGCTGGGTTTGGCGTGAGTGATGTCGCGCCCGTCGAGCACAATGCGTCCGTCACTGACTTCGACGAAGCCGGCGATCATTTGCAGGGTGGTGGTTTTGCCGCAGCCGGAAGGGCCGAGCAGAGAAACGAATTCGCCCTTGTCGACGGCCAGGTTGGTGGCAACGACCGCGTCAATGGAGCCGTAGCGTTTGGAGAGACCTTCGAGCTGCAGAAATGCCATGCCTGCTTCCACCTTTGTGCATGCGCGCCGAAGCACGCGTTTGTCATGGGCAGATGCGAAATGAAGTCATGCAGTTCTGTGGACGTTGGTGCTCGCTCTGAGTCGGCTACCGATGATTGTTCAAATCGCCCCGGTGGACTGAGAGTAGGGCGAAGGCTAGGATGGGCTCAACAAGGAATTTCACTGAATAACATCTTTCTTTGAATTAATTCTTTTGGTGGAAATATAAAGAGATATTGTCATGGGTAATTCCACTGATCGGAATGTCACGAAAGCTGAAGTCGGTGTGGGAGCCGTTTCCCGTCTGTTCGCGGTACTGCGCTGCCTGGGCGAGTGTGATGAAGGCGGCGAGCGGGTCACGCAACTCGCCCAGCGTGTCGGGCTGTCGCAACCCACCACGCACCGCTTGCTGCGCAGCCTGATGGATGAGGGCATGGTCGAGCAGGATTTGCTCAGCAAACGTTACCGGTTGAGCATTGAGTTCTTCGCCTTGGCCGCCAAGGCGGGTAATACCGGCAACCTGCGTGACGTGGTGCGCCCCAGCCTGTTGCGCCTGTCTGCGTCACTGGGTGACTCGCTGTTTCTGCTGGCACGCAGCGGTTTCGATGCGATCTGCCTGGACCGCAGCGAAGGCCCGTACCCGATCCGCACGTTCACCGGCGACATCGGCGGTCGTGTTGCCTTGGGCGTGGGGCAGGGCAGTCTGGCGATTCTCGCGTTTCTGCCCGAGGACGAGCGGGAAACGGTCATTGCCTACAACCTGCCACGGCTCAAGGATTTTCACCTGTACGACGAGGTGTTTCTGCGTTCGGAGGTGGAAAACGTGCGGCGTCTGGGCTACGCCGGGCGAAACACCGGGGCGTTACCGGGCATGGCCGGGCTGGCAGTGCCGATCCTGGACCGCAACGGTCGTGCAGTGGCTGCGCTCAGTGTGGCGACCATCTCCGACCGGCTGGGGCCCGATCGCCTGATGACCGTAGTTGAATTGCTCAAGCGTGAAGCCACGGCCATCAGCGCCAGAATCAACCCGTTCGACCCGTCGCTGCGGCGGCCCAGCCAGGTGTTTGGGCAGGTTGAATAGGCTGCATGCCTGTTCAGCTCCGAAGCGGCTGTCGGTCGTCGTTCGTTATGCCCATCCGCTGCGGCTCAGGCCTTCTGCCTTGAACACCAGCGCCTTCAAGCCGCCCTCAACGCGAGCGTCGGGGAACTCCGGCGGGTTTTCCAGGCGCTGTTCGAAGCGCAGGCAGGGCGCTTCGATTGCGGTGTGCTGAATCAGAAAGTCCGGTCCCAGTGCGGGATCGTTCATGCACGCCAGCACCGAACCGTTCTCGTCCAGCAACTCCGGCAATCGACGCAGGACACGCTGGTAGTCCTTGTCGAGCATGAAACTGCCTTTCTGGAAGGACGGCGGGTCAATGATGATCAGGTCATAAGGGCCGCAACGGATGACCTTGGCCCAGGACTTGAACAGGTCATGGCCCAGAAAGGTCACGCGGCTGAGGTCCTGATCATTGAGGCGATGATTCTCGCGGCCGCGATTCAGTGCAGCGCGGGCCATGTCCAGATTCACGACGTGGTCGGCACCCCCGGCCAGGGCGGCGACCGAGAAGCCGCAGGTGTAAGCGAACAGATTGAGGATGCGCTTGCCCTTGGCCTGAGCCTGCACCCATTCACGGCCGTAGCGCATGTCCAGAAACAGGCCGCTGTTCTGCTTTTTGCCGAAATCGACTTTGTAGCGCAGGCCGTTTTCGGTGATCACCCATTCATCCACGACCTCGCCGGTCAGCCATTGCGTGGTGCTCTGTGGCAGATAGCGGTGTTGCAGCAGCAAGGTGTGAGCCTGACTCTGCTGCCACTGGGGCGTGTCGATCAACGCGTGCAACAGCTGCATCAATGCTGCCAGCTCGGATTCAAGAGGCTCCTTGAACACCGAGACCAGCACCACGCCCTGCATCCAGTCGACGGTGATGTGCTCCAGCCCCGGCCACACACGGCCCCGGCCATGAAACAGGCGGCGGGTTTCATTCGGGACGTTGTTCAACGCGTCGATCAGGTGCTGTTGCAGAATCGCGAGTGCTTCAGGGGTCATGGCGCAGATCGGTCAGGAAAAGCGGCGTATGGTAAACGTATTTCAGCAGATGGGCATCGCAGGGTTCAGCGTGGCATGTATTGACGTTGCCAGCGGTGCGGGATTTTCAGCGAAACCAGCCCCAGCAACGCCGACAGGCTGCCGCTGATCAACAGAGCGTTGAGCCCCAGACGATGCTCGAGTAGCGCGCCTATCACGGCCCCGATGAACATGCCGACCCAGGGGACCAGTTGCACGCGCCAGCCGTCCCGGCGTTCCCCCAGCATCCAGCGACCCAGGCCACGACCGAAGCGCGACAGCGCGCCGGTCACGTAAGTCAGGCCGACCGGCAGCCCGTTGACCTGCTCGACGGCGGCGTTGAGCATGCCCATTGCCAGAATCGCCCAGATCAGTGCGAGCATGTTGCTTTCCAGCGGCCATGCGGCAGCCGCACACAGCAGCGTAGCGATGCCCAGCAGCAAGGGCAGGGCACGTCGCCCGCCAAGGCGCGCAACCACCACGCCCAGCGCGTTGCCGGCAATGAAGGCAAGGATTGCGAGGGTCAGACGCACCGTCACGCTCAGGTCGCCATCACTGATTGCGACTGCAAGCCGGGTGGTGTTGCCGCTCATGAACGAAACGAAATCGCCGGTGGCCATGAAGCCGATGGCATCGGTCATGCCGGCCAGAACCGACAGGCTAGCGACCAGGCCCATGCCGACCCGGCCACGCCATTTCTGCATGTTCAGGTGCCTGGGGCTGACGCTGGAAGTGGCGGGCTGTGGCAGCATCGAAGGCCCTCTGGAGCGAAGAAAGCGCGTCTGAACTCGGGTGCAGCGATTTACAGCGGCTTGGCGCGCACGATCCGCTTGGCCTTGACCTCATCAGCATACGCTTTGAGCTGATCGGCATCGCTGTAAAGACGGTTGACCATCTGCAGCACTGCGGTGACATCCACATCGTTCATTTGTGAGGCGAGTTTGAGAATTTCTTCCGCCGTGTTTTCCAGATTGGTTGCTGTCCCTTTCAGGTGTCGCTTCAGCTCCTGAGTCGACTTATTGAGCGCCATACGTGTTCCTGTGCCAAGACCTTGAATTCCATACCCGGAGCATGGCTTTTTCTGCGATAACAAGCAATCAGGCGTGTGCCCGTGCGTCAGGGTATCGGCCGATGCAGGCTGATCTGCAAGCAGGCTGCTCAATCGTCGCGGGTCAGCACTTCCAGCAGTTCTATTTCGAATGTCAGGTCGGCACCGGGCTTGATGTATGCGCCCATGCTTCTGTCGCCGTAGGCCAGGTGGGCGGGGACGAATAATCTACGCTTGCCGCCGACCTTCATGCCCATCAGGCCCTGGTCCCAGCCCTTGATGACGCGCCCGGTACCGATCACGCATTGGAACGGCTTGCCACGCTCGTGGGAGGAATCGAACACCGTGCCATCTTCCAGGGTTCCGGTGTAATGCGTGGTGATCAGCGCACCCTTTACCGCTGCCTTGCCCTCGCCGGGGTGCAGATCGGTAATCTGTAATTCTTTGCTCATTGCCATGCTTCCGGTTGCAGCGCGCTCTGTGATTGGCGCGAGCGGGCTTTCTCGCAGAAAAGCCGCTTCCTGACAAGCCGGTCAAACAAAAACGGGGGAAGCTTTTGCTTCCCCCGTTTGGTCGAACCCAGTAACTGTCAGAGATTCTGCGAGCTGACCACCATGGCCTGCGCGATGTTCTCTTTCTGCTCTTGAGTGAAGCCGTCCCAGATATTGGTCTTGGCGTAGTAACCCAGGCCAGCCAGGCAATAAAGGCTGAGGGTCAGAACGATGACGATCGAAACAAACGTCCAGCGGCCTTCGTCATCGTTTTCGCGTGTGAAGCTGCGCGAATAGTTGTCCTCTGCGCTGCGGAAGAACAGCGCGGACGACAGACGCTTGAGCCACTGAAACAAATGAACAACAACGATGCGCAGCATGGGTAAATCACCTCAAAGGTTAAGAAAACGGGTTGCCGGGATGCCGTCGAGGGCATCGAATGCAAAAGCTGAAAACGAAAAAAGCCCGTCTATGACGGGCTTTCTTTTTATGATTCTGTTCAGGCGAGCAGTGAAGGGCGACGTTGAATAAGGATCGCGGGAAGCACTGCGTATGCCTGACGTTATGGAAACATTTTAAAACAAATGGATTGGCGCATCTACCCGCGCCATTCTGTTGTCAGACAACTGGTAGTGCCTTGAGGTGTGACAAAACGTCGCCCCATGCTCATTTACTGCTCGGCAAGCAGCATGCTCGTTGGTCAAGTCTTGTAATACTTTCCCAACGTACGAAACATCTATGGGTATTGTACGATCAGCGCCCGTATTGATTTTCAGGACTGTATGAATACCCTCCAGGAGCCTCCGAGTTGTCCTCCTTCCATCGCGTATGGCTGGCCGGTGATCTCACTGTTACCGAGCAGGCCGCTTCATTCGAACGTCTCTCCACTTAACCTCTTGCACTGCATGGATTCCGGCAGACCTTCGCGTTCTGACGCTGCAACGCCATGCCTGACGTTCAGCGATGGCGTCTGGTCTACAGTGACCCATACCCACCCCTGCCATTTTTATCGTGAGGCTGCATAAACCATGGAATGGATCGCTGATCCCACGGCATGGCTTGGCCTGCTGACCCTTATCGTGCTGGAACTGGTGCTGGGCATCGATAACCTGGTGTTCATCGCCATCTTGGCCGACAAACTGCCCCCTGAACAACGCGACAAGGCGCGCGTCATTGGCCTGTCGCTGGCGTTGATCATGCGCCTTGGCCTGCTGGCGAGCATCTCGTGGATGGTGACGCTGACCGAGCCGTTATTCGAGGTGTTCGGCAAGACGTTCTCCGGTCGCGACCTGATCATGCTGTTTGGTGGTGTATTCCTGCTGTTCAAGGCCACCATGGAACTGCACGAGCGCCTGGAAGGGCATGTCGCCCAGCGCGCCGGTAATGCGGGCTATGCGTTGTTCTGGCCTATCGTTGCGCAGATCGTCGTACTGGACGCCGTGTTCTCGCTGGATGCGGTGATTACCGCCGTCGGCATGGTCGAACACCTGTCGGTGATGATGATCGCGGTGATCTTCTCCATCGGCCTGATGATGATTGCCAGCAAGCCGCTGACCAAATTCGTCAACAGCCGCCCGACGGTGATCATGCTGTGTCTGGGCTTCCTGATGATGATCGGTTTCAGCCTGACCGCCGAAGGCCTGGGTTTCCATATTCCCAAGGGCTATCTGTATGCGGCCATCGGCTTCTCGATCCTCATCGAGGTGTTCAACCAGATCGCCCGCAAGCGCAGCAAGAAGTCGGCCCATGGTCACCTGCCGCGCCGCGAGCGTGCGGCTCATGCGGTGATGCGCCTGTTGGGCGGTCGCAAGCTGGAGTCTGGTGACGTCGATGAGGAAATCACCGACATGCTGGATGGTGAAAGCAGCGAGCCGGTGTTCGACCGTCGTGAGCGCGTGATGATCAGCGGCGTGCTGCAGCTGGCAGAGCGGCCGATTCGCACGGTGATGACGCCGAGGGCGGAAGTCGACTGTATCGACCTGAACGACAGCGCCGAGAAGATTCGTCTGAAACTGATGCACTCGTCCTACTCGCGTCTGCCGCTGATTGGCGAGCGCGGTATCGATGAGCCGCTGGGCTTCGTGCACAAGAAAGAGCTGTTCAAGGAGCTGTTGTCCGGCAATGAGCCCGACTTGAAACTGATGTCGCGCAAGGCAATCAACCTGCTGGAAAGCTTCACCATCCTCAATGCCCTGGAGCAGATGCGCAAGGAATCGACGCACATCGCCTTTGTGGTCAACGAGTTTGGTGACTTCATCGGCGTGTTGAGCATGACCGACATTCTCGAGTCCATCGCTGGTCAGTTGCCCGACGCCAGCGAAGTGGAAGGTCCGGACATCGTCGAGCAGGGCGAGGACTTCGTGGTATCGGGAGCCTTGAACCTGAGCCTGATTCGCGAGCGCACTGGCTTCCAGGCCAAGGCGACCGAGGATTATCAGACCCTGGCCGGACTGGTCATGAGCCTGCTGGATCGCCTGCCGTCTACCGGCGACAGCCTCAGCTGGCAGGGCTGGAACCTGCACGTCGTCGGCGTGGAAGAGCGTCGAGTGACTCGGGTGTTGCTGCAGAAACAGCCCGATATGGGTTCTGGCAAATAAGCACCGAGCTGTAATACAAGACGGGGCCTGCTCATGCTGAGCAGGCCCCGTTTTCATGTGTGCGTCGCGCTTATTTTCGACGCGGACGCGACACCACGGATTCGATATTCTTGCGGCCAATCAACTTGGGCTGCGCAGGCTCTTTAGCCACCGGCTCATCAGCCAGCCACTTGAACATCACCAGACAATCCACCAGGCCCAATCGGGCATGACGATAAGCCTTGGGCAACCGCCCGACCGTCTCGAAACCCAGCTTGCTCCACAACCCGACCGCCACCTCATTGCTGGCGACCACCGAATTGAACTGCATCGCCAGGAACCCGCTGTCGCGCGCCAGTTGCTGCGAATGCTCGCACATCAACCGCGCCACACCACGACCCCGCGCCGCGTCCGTCACCATATAGCCACAGTTGCAGACATGATTGCCCGGACCTGCCGCGTTAGCCTTCAGGTAGTAGCTGCCCAACAGTTGGCCATCTTCCTCGGCAATCAACGTGTGCAAGGGCGCCTTCATCCACAGATCGCGGGCCTGCTCCTGAGTGAGGGCAGGGTCGTAGGCGTAGGTTTCCTGAGCGATGACGACAGCCTGAAAAGTGGGCCAGAAGCGCTCGAAATCTTCCGGTGTCATGGGGCGGATCTGGATCATGGTGAGGCCTTGGTGGGTAGGGCTTGAAATTCCGGCGTGTACGTTAGCGTGGGTGTGCTACCACTTCCAGGCTTTTTCGGTGAACTCGGCCGTGGACGGGAGCACGGTGTGCAGAAAATTCAGGTACTTGTTGAACAGTAGCTCGTGCTGGAATCGGGCTTCGAAGCCGAGTGTGATGTCAGTGCGGTGCGTGATGATCATCAAGCGTTTGCGGTCGACAGTGACGAAGTTGTACTCGCCCCATGGCAGGCTTTTTTCGTGGTGGATGGGGTTTTCCCAGTTGAGTAGCTTGATGGCTGCGATGAATGCCATGGCCACGGGGCCGATCAGGAAGAGCAGTGAGCCGGTTAGGATGGCTACCATGACGAACAACAGGATGACGGCTATGGCGATGCCTTTGAAAAAGGAGGAGGCGAAGACGGGGTAGTGGAGGTAGTACTCTACGAGGGCATGGTTGGTATTTATGGTGTAGTTGTAGATGGTTTTTTGGCGGACGCCTAACGCTATGATGTAGATGGCGGCGCCCGCAAATGTATACACCAGAAAAAGTGCCTCAGAGGGCTTCTCTAGATAGACATCCCTGCCAAGCCATATACAGAAGCTCATGGGCAGCGCGCATATAAATATCGTACCTAGCTGGGTCCAAAATATTTCATTGGGGGATCTTGCCATGGTTTTTATGGACCAGTTAAAAATATCGTTGCTCGCTAGGCTCGGACTGATTGTTTCAGCATTACCTGAATCATCAGCGATATTGTTTTTTGTTTTTTGCAAGATAGGGGCTTTCGTTTTATCAGTCATGATGTTATTCCGCTATTTCAAGTGTCAACGTGCTGATTCGACTAAATGCTTTTATTTCCAGTTCGGCATGTGCCAGCCCGTCGACTGCTGTATCTCCCTGACTATCAAGTTTCAGTTGAAACAGGTAGCCTACGTCCTGTTGATCAGGTCTTATCAGACTGTCGGGATACCATATTTGTAGTTCCAAATACGTTGCGTCTTTCTCAAGCGGCACCCAGGTTTCCCAAACAACATCTTCACTTTCAGGGGGCATAAGCGGAAATGTGAAATCTTCTTGGGCTTTGCGAGCGGGCTGATTGACAAGCTTTTTAAATTGATCAACCTTCTTGAACTGTCCTCTGTCGAGAAAGGGGTCGAGTATCGGGTCATCAATTTTTGCTACAGGCAGCACGCCCAGTGGACGTTTGCTACTGATGATATTGAAATGTACTGATTGTCCGCGCACTGCGCTTGGCAGAAGAATTTGCACACCAGCACCGTATTGTACCGGAGCGCTATAGGGGGTATCTCTACCAAAATAATGGTCTTCGTCGCGTGTGGTGCTTTTAACATGAACCTGAGGGCTCAGCTGTATCGTGAGCAGAGCAAGTTTTTCTTCAAGTTGACCACCTGTATCTGTTGAATAAAGGTAATTGATTGATTTGGACCAGCTGCATTTTCGCAGCCACCATCCAACGCTATCTTGCTTGAAGTAATTTAACGTTATATTAGTTAATAGATAAATCACACCTGTTAGCAGAATTGCTACGCTAAACCACGGGTTCATTGCAATCAATGTATAAGAGCTGGTTGGAAGAATTCCTGCAGCGAGCTGGAATGTGCTGCCTATCGCCATAATGCCTACTGAACCAAATTTTATACGTGTGGCAGTTGCCTCTTCAGTTGTTTTTGTTTTAGTCAGGTCATCGTAGATGTCTATCAACTCCAACGTAGCCGCCGCTATCCCAAACGCTCCCATCGCCACCATCGAAACCCGGAACCCATTTATCGCTTCCCCCCACGCGACATTACCCCTTGCCTTCCAGTACCCCGCAGATTTCTCCAGAACCCCGACATTTCTGCCATCGATCAACGTCGGCGTCGCCTCCTTGATCACGCGCCACGGCGCTTCAACAAACACCGCCATCAACAGGTTAAAGCTATACCCTAACCCATAAGTGACCTTGCCAATGTCCTTCATACTGAAATCCCCGTCCTTCGTCAGGTCCCGATAGGTGAGAGCGGTGTTGATGAAGTTGAGCATGATCACGCTCCAGGTGATCGAGCCGGCAATCCCTCCCAGCCCATCGAGCCAGCGTTTGGCGGTCGCCAGCCAGTCTTTGGCGATGGCTTTGCCGGACTGGAAGTGCAGGCGAATCTCATCCTGCAACTGCCTGGCGTACTCGTTGTTCTGAAAGTCGAGCAGGGCGGGCATGCTCAGTTCGTGCAGGCGAAGCTTTTGCTCGAGCGTGCGCAGGTGGCTGGCGATGCTTTTGCGGGGGTTGTAAGCGGTTGGGTAGAGCCAGCTGCGACGGGTGTCGCTGATCTGTTTGTTGAGCACCTGCCACTCACTGATCCAGGTTTTCAGCTTCGCGAGCATCTTGTGATCGATCGCAATACGCGCCTTCGAATCGAGCAGGATCTGGCCGATCAACAGCGTGCGTATCAGTGCAACGATGTTCTGCTGCTTGCCCACCGCCAGGCGGCTGTCGATGGGCACCCAGGCCAGCAGGATGCTTTCGAACGTCGCCTTGCCTGCGCTGCTGGCCAGTTGGCCGAGAGCTTTGAAGGTGTCCTGAACGGGTTGTTTCAGCGCCTTCATCCACGGCTTGTCGGCAAAGCCCTGGTGATTGAGCGTGCCGTTGAGTTCGCCGATGCGGGTGGCCAGGTTGGTCACGTCGCCAAGGCCGTTCAGCAGCGCGTTGGCCTCCTGATGCAGCGCGTGTTTGAGCGCCGGCGAGAAGCCGTAGCGCAAGGTGCCAAACAGGCTGCTGTCGTTGGCTTCCTGCTCGGCAAGCCAGGTGCTGGCGGCGTTGTCCTGAGCGTAGATGATCTGCAGGTTAAGCATGAGCGTTTGCAGATAAAGCAGGCTTTCAGGGTGGGTGGTGTCGACAAACAGCTTGAGCGGTTCGGTGCCCAGATGGGCCGACCATTTCCGAAAGTCGCTTTGCGTGTCACGCACCTGTTGCAGCAGTGTGTCGCCGGTTGGCAGGTGCTGCTGAAGGTACTGACGCGCACCGCTCAGATCGACCTCGCGCCGCCATTTGTGGCGATCTTTCCAGGCTTGCAGGGCCTCGTCGGCGGGCGCGCTGCCGTAACGCATTTCAAGCGATTTGCGCATGTCCAGGCTCTTGAACATGTCCGGCATCAGCAGAAAATCGCCGGGAACGTTACTGCTGCTGATCTGCGCTTCCTCAAGGATGCACTGCTCGAAGTAAGCTTCGAGCTCGCCCAGATACTGGTGAGTGAGCGCGGCATTGTCGCGCACCGATGCCGGCAGTTTCTCCGGTTCGCCCTCAGCGCCACACAGTGCGGTGACCGTCTGGGCGATCTGGATCTTGTGTTCGTGCTCGGCTTGCCAATTGCGGTAAGCGGCCTGATCGGCGGCCAGTTGCATGCCCAGATCGTTGAAAATGGCCAGCGGGTCATCAAGGGCGATGAGCAGTGAGCTGTGCTGGTCTTCAACGCTGCCCTGCCAGAAAACGTCAGCGCCGATTGGCGAAAACAGTGCCTTACCTTCATCGCTATCCGAAGGCGGGCGGGCAGCAGGAATCGCCGAGTCTGCAAAGCGGCCATCGTCAACCACATGCTCCTTATCGATGTCCGCCACCGCCTCGGCGATACGGTTCAATGGCAAGGTATCCGGCTCGGCCATGGTCATGCAGTAGCGTTTCAGATCCAGCGCTTTCATCCATGCAGAGCGGCTTGCCGGATTCGAACGCAGGTGTTCGCATGTTCGCCACGTCCATTGCAGCGGAGAAAAGGCGATGCGCAGCAGGTTGTTTCGCGGATAGAGCAGGAAGGGTTTGCCATCGTCGGCACCGCTTCGCCGGTCACTGCCAAGCTGCGCATCGGTCCAGACAATACGGCTCAGGTTGCCAGTGGCGGCTGACACCACGTACTCATGCAACGTTTCGGCAGTCTCGTCATAGACATACACGTAGCCGTCATACAGCTGGCGAAGGGTATAGCTGCGTGTTTTCAGTTTCGGCATCGCTGCCCAGCGGCTGCCCTTGAGTAGCGGTTTCAGCTTCTGGGGCGCGGTATCGTAGCGGGAGCGATCCAGCGCATAGCGCACGGGCACGATGGCGACGTCAGGTCCGCGGAAGGGACACAGGCTGGTGGCCGTGGCGGGAGTTTTGGCGAACGTTGCAGCACGTCGTTGAGTATGGGTGCCGGATTTATCGGTCATGCGTTGCATCCCTGTCTATACGAACTTTCTGACGGTATTCATCGAGTACGGTTACGCGGAGCTCCGGGGGCAAGCGCTGTTGCTCGGTGTATTGAGCACACCAGGATTGGTAGTGGCCCTGTGGCGAGCTCGTAAAGCCAAGACCCCAGTCGTGGCAGATGTCGGCCCATGTCGCCAGTGCGTACTCGCTAACCAGCCCCCATTCAATTGCGCTGTCCACAGCACGCTTCAGCCATATTTCGATTTGATCGTCGCTCTGGTCCAGAAAGGCCAGCGAATCCTGCTTTTTGACCCATTCATAAAGGCGCTCCTCGAAGAGCCATCGATAGCAGCTTTCGAAGGCTTGCAACTGACGTTCGCTTACCAGAGAAAAAGGCGCCCGAGAGACTTTTTGCGCACGTTCGTTAACAAATGTCGTGATCGCTGGATCGAGGTTTTGTTGCCAGCTGCGCAGGGGTGACTGAACCCAGAGTTGATCGATGGGGCCTAGCGTCGAGTTCAAATGTTCAGGGTCATAGCTCGATAGCCAGTAGTGCATCACCAGCGGATCTGCGAAGCGCAGCAGGCTTGAATGACCGAGATAATCAAAGGGATTCAGG
This sequence comes from Pseudomonas sp. MWU16-30316, assembly GCF_020515645.1. Classification (NCBI taxonomy): domain Bacteria; kingdom Pseudomonadati; phylum Pseudomonadota; class Gammaproteobacteria; order Pseudomonadales; family Pseudomonadaceae; genus Pseudomonas; species Pseudomonas sp. MWU16-30316. Next base: position 448,570 of record NZ_JAIZAZ010000003.1, read on the forward strand.
AAACGCTGCAAATGTTCAGAGACGATTTTCAAGGGCGCATTGCTGAAAAAAATGCAGGCGTCGATACGCTGTTCAGGATGTCGATGCCACTGCGCAATGAGTTCGGAGGGATGAGCCGTGCGCACAAGTACCGGGCCTAAATCCATGATCTCCGCCCACCGTGTGCCGAGATAAAGCGGAGCGATCTCGATAGGCTCGTCGCACTGGTATAGCTGCTTTACGGCGTCAGGTCTCAGCAATCCGTCAATCAACAGATAATTGGCTTGATTCATTTTTTCGTTTCTTCGGTTGCTTGCGAGCATTGGCTACAAAGTGGGCTGCGTATCATTGCCTGTCGCTGTGCGGAGATCAGCATGTCACCTGATTCGCCAGCTTCTGGTCGCTCTGCATTACCTGGAAGTAGAGGGGTGGCTCCAGAGCCGTTTCCGGGGCTGCCCCCCGAATTGAGCTTTATCTGAGGCCCGGTCGCGGTCACACCACTGGCATCGATCTTGATAAAGGAGCCGCCTGCATTGAGCGTGATTTCCAGCCCCGCTTCGATGATCAGTTTGTTACCGGCTTTGAGATGGATTTCCTGTCCGGCGTGGGCCAGTAATCCATCACCCACTCTGATGTGCCGGGTTCCGCCCACCGTGACGTGATCGCTCGCTTTTACCTCGGTCAGCCGGTCGCCATCCACAGTCTGATGTTCCTCGGCCTTGAGCTCGCTGTAGCTGTTGCCTTCGATCCGCTCATGCCGATGATGACCGACCCGGATTTTCTGCTCATGCTCAATGTTCTGCTCCCAGTCGCGCTGGGCATGAATGTAGATCTGCTCCTGGCCTGCACGGTCTTCAATACGCAGTTCGTTGGAACCATTGCCTCCGGGGCTGCTCAGGGTCTTGAATACACTGCGCGTCTGATGTGCTGGCAGGTCGTAGGGCGGGACGTGCTCTGCGTGGTACAGGCAGCCGCTGACCAATGGACGGTCAGGGTCGCCGTCAAGGAACGTCACCAGTACTTCCATACCGATCCGCGGGATAACCATGCTGCCGTAGTGATGACCGGCCCAACCGGACGAAACCCGTATCCAGCAGCTGCTGTGATCATTGGCCTGGCCCTCGCGATCCCAATGAAACTGCACTTTGACCCGACCGTGCCGGTCGCAGTGTATTTCCTGATCTTTCGGGCCGGTGACCACAGCGGTCTGGCTGCCGAATATTCTTGGCTTGGGATGATGCCGGGGAGGGCGATACGAGGCTTGCCACGGTGTAGCGAGAAAGGTATTGCGATATCCCTGATGAAAGTCCCCCTTGTTCTGTAATGCATGGGCAGACTCCTCAAGCCCCTGCGGCTGGCGGCCCTCATGACGGACTTCGGTCAACAGCCAGAGGTCGTTCCATTCCTCGTTGGGGTGCTCGCGCAAAGGTAGAAAATGGCCGCTGACCAAGGTGGGTTGATCACTTTGGCCATCGCCCAGTCGGTAATCCTGGCGATGGCGCTCAAGTGCGCGGCTCGCCAGATGCGCTCCTCGATCCCGATGAGTGAAGCCGCCCGGGTATTCGTAGTGCTCCAGCTCCGGCCGGGCGTCGTCATATGCCGTGCCTTCCATTTTCAGAAGTGGTTTTTCAAAGTGATAATCGCGATGAGTAACGCTGTTTGTGCGTATTTCCAGGCGCAACCTGAAGCGCTTGATGACCGACTTAACCGGTACCAGGCCGCTGTCCGGCTTATAGATAACCGGGTTTAGTTTCGGAAATACGGTCTGGTCATCACCAAATACCAGTTGATGTGCTGTGTGGCTGTGTTTGAAGTGATAGTGCAGGCCTTCCTCTTCACAAAGCCGCTGGATGAAGTGCAGGTCGGACTCGCCATACTGCACACAGTATTCGCGCTCCGGGTAAGTCGTACCGAGCTGGAAGCTGTAGGCATCGCCCATCAGGTGATGTTCTTTCAATACCTGCTCAATAATCTCCTTTACTGTTCGATTCTGAAAAATACGCTGATTGGTACGATGCCTGAGCCTTGCCAGATTCGGTCGCAAGGTGACTGAGTAGTGCGTAAGACGCCTGCCGGAATCGCCTTGGGAAACCTGATCGATCACTCCATGAATGCCGTTGCCCCTTGATGTGTACTGCAGAAATGCGGGGCAATTCAGCAGGCTTTCGAGATTCAGCGATGCGCGCTCGCTGACCAGCTCAAGCTTGAAACAGAAGGGCTGATTGATAGCTTCATGGCCGGTAAATGAAAGGATTTGAAAATCATGCTCAGGGCCGTCGATGATCAGGCTGAAATAAGGTCGATCAGTGGGGTTAAGCGTCATATGGACCACCGTGCCTAGCCGGTTTATGAAAACCCCGACGATCCTGTCGAACCGCCGGGGCCGCGTAGTTATGCCGACTTAGGACTTCTCCAGTCATCAGACCCGGTAGTAGTGGCCTTTACGTGGTCCCAGGTTATTTTGCGATAGCTGAATTGAACGTCCTCCAGGTGTCCAAAGTGCGAGTTCTTCGGATCCTGGCAGTTGTGCATGTAGGACCTGATGTTGACGATGACCGCATCCTCCAGGGTGGTGGTGTAATAGTGTTCCTGCTTGCCATCGATAGACGTCCGGTACCACTTGATTTCGACTTTGCTTAGTGTTGAGCCTGAGCAAAGAGCCTCCAGAAGCAATGGCGAGGTCTTGTCGAAAATTTTCGTGACACACGCAGGACCATGAATGCGTTGGCCAGTAGGCTGCCCTGACTGAGGATCACAGGGTGTAATAATGTTATGGCTGAATGCCTGGATTATTGCTTCATCTTCATGGCCTTCCTGATAGACGTTGCCGACAGAGTCTGTTGTGAAAGCTCCTGCTGTCAATATTTTCTGATTGGCGTCTATGACAGTCATATAGGCGGGTGTAGGCATTAACGTCCTTCCTTACAGTCGGTGGCGCCTCACAAGCAAATCGGCTTGGAGGTCGAAGCATCGCTATAACAAGTTACGTGCCAGGTATCTCTTAAGTCAGTATTGTCAGCTGGTTTGGCCGTTTGAACGGATATGAGGGTGCTGCTCGTTGTGAGTTTTTTCGAGTAATTTGTGCAAGTTTTTGCGCGCTATTTTCATTTTTTTGCGCAGCTTTCCAGGACTCTATCCAAAAATATACATATTTTATATTTGGCCTTGTTGTATGGGAGGTCATGGATTTTTTCAGTGCTGTTGGCAAGATGGCTGGCCGTTTAGTGGCCTCTCGTGGTTAAGTTTTAAGCAAAATACATCTGTGGGTTCTGATGGGCACGCAACAGCGTATTTGGTCAATAGATAGTTAGGTTGTTAAATATTTTGGTACATAAATTATATGCTTTCCTACATATTTTCTTCGTTTGTTTGTAAGAATTTTCCGAAAGTTTAATATTTTCCAAGTGTCGCCTTGCTTGCTGGTTTTCATGGCGATAAGGTCTGTCTGGCTTTATGAGTGGTTGGAAAAATCGTCAACAATGAAATGCGCGCCGTGTGGGAATATGGGCAGTGGCCAATAAAGACAAACTCTCTATTCGATATCTGGATCTGGGCCGGCATCCTGTCGCAATGGGTGATTATGCAGGCGAAGACATCCGTTTTTCTACGGCGTTTGAAGCCTTGGAGCGTGAGTTGGGCGGTGCACAGGCCATTTTCGGGGAAGTGAATGTAGACTGGCTGCGGATCAGAGAGGGCTGCGAACATATTCTTTCAAACCAGTCTAAAGACTTGCGCGTCGCCAGCTGGCTGGCGTGGGCTCTATATGAATGCGAGTCTGTTAGCGGATTATCTGCGGGGCTGGGATTGATTCATTATTTGTGCAAAGAGCATTGGCTGCTATTTCATCCCCAAAAATTACGAACACGTTCAGCGGCCATGCAATGGCTCTTGCTAAAACTCGACAATGCGCTGGGAGAAGATATTTCCATTACTCACCAGCTTCTTGAATTCCAGCAACTGCTCAGACAGCTTGATGGCCTGGATGAGATATTTAATCTGTATCTGGGAAGTGATGCTCCGTTGCTGCTGCCGTTGAGAAGACGGCTCGCCTGTATGATTCAGCGCGCTGAGCAAGTTGAGAAAGAGCCTGTCAAGGTGGTGGAGCGTGTCAAGCAGGCTGCGGTCCAGTTATTTTCAAGTGACTCTTACATCGACAACGAGAAAGACGCCCAGCGGACGTTAAGTGTGCAAGAGCACTCGGTACGCAGCCTTTGTAGATGGTGGCTTAAGCAAAAAACTACAGACCCGCGAGCGTTCCGCCTGGGTCGCTCGCAGACCTGGTATGCAGTGGACAGTCTTCCTGAAAGAAACAGTGAAAAAATAACCCCGTTAAGGAGGTTGCCCGTTGACAAATTGAGCAATTACCAAGAGCGATTCGAACAGGGTCTTTACGCAGACCTTATTGTAGATGTTGAGGCAAGTCTTGCAGGGTCGCCTTTTTGGTTTGATGGTCAGCGAATGGTCTGGAACTGTCTGAAAGCCCTGGGGGGCGAAGCGGCAATGCGCGAAGTAGAAGCTCAGTTTGCTCTGCTTTTAAAGCGCATTCCAGACCTTATTGAACTTCGCTTTCACGACGGTGTGCCGTTTGCAGACACGGAGACATTACAGTGGATCGCCGCTTATATCCTGCCTACCGAGGTCCATGTCGGAAATGCATCTGGCAGCGAAAGTCAGCATGACACTTCAGAACGAAATTCGCTGTACCACGACGCACTGCCGGTTTTGCAGACAAAAGGGCTTAAAGCCGCTGTGCAATTAGTGAATGATCACTTGAACGGTATGGAAGGCGGGCGAGAGCGATTTTTCTGCAAGCTGTACATCGCACGTCTCTGTATCGATGCAAAAAAATACGAGTTGGCGAAGGTTCAACTTGAGTATCTTGATCAGGAGCTTCAATCGGCAAGCCTCCCGGCATGGGAACCCACGATATTCCTCGAGGTGTCTCGGTTGTTATATAGCTGTTATGAGCGAATGGCGCTGAACGACAAGGCCGCGGCGCGCAAAGAAGTGATTTACCAGAGGTTATGTCATCACGACCTTGAAAGATTTATTGATGGCTAACGTACAGTTTAATAAATTGAGGGGAAATGGAATGGCCAGAGAAGGCTCTGTAGCGCCCAAAGAGCGGATCAACGTGACGTTCAAGCCTGCTGTTGGTGGTGCGCAGGAAGAAATAGAACTGCCACTTAAGTTGCTGGTTCTTGGCGATTTCATACAGCGCGCGGACGAGCGAAAGCTTGAGGACCGTAAATCAATCAGTATCGACAAGAACAATTTCGATGATGTGTTGGCGAAGCAGGAGCTTGAGCTGGTACTGAATGTACCTGACCGCTTGCAGGCTGACAGCGGGGCTGACGAGCTGACTGTCAGCATCAAGGTCTCTTCAATGAAAGACTTCAACCCTGCCAGTCTCGTCGAACAGATTCCTGAGCTTAAAAAGTTGATGGAGCTGCGCAACGCCCTCATGGCGCTCAAGGGGCCGTTGGGGAACATGCCTTCTTTTCGTAAGGCCATCGAGCAGGTCATTACGGATGAAACATCGCGTAAGACCGTGCTGGATGAGCTTGGCCTGGATGTCGCCGCGCAACAGTAACATCGGACCCATTGTCAGGAATTAAGATATGAACACAAAAGCCATACCGCAGCGCGATGCAAGTGAACTTCACCTTGGAATTCTCGACCAGATTATTGCGCATACCCGATTAGAGCCTTGTGACGACGCCTATGGTATTGCCAAACGAGGGGTGGCTGCATTTATTGAAGAACTGCTGAAACCGCGTAATAACAACGAGCCGGTCAAGAAAGCGCTGGTTGATCGAATGATTACCGAGATTGACGTCAAGCTGAGTCGCCAGATGGACGAGATCATCCATCATGCAGAGTTTCAGGCGTTGGAAGCATCATGGCGCGGGCTACAGTTACTGATTGATAGAACCGATTTTCGCGAAAATATAAAAATCGAGTTGTTAAGTATTTCCAAGCAAGATCTTCTGGACGATTTTGAAGACTCACCTGAAGTGGTGCAGTCGGGACTCTACAAACATGTGTATACCGCTGAATATGGTCAGTTCGGCGGTAATCCCGTGGGCGCGATCATTGCCAATTATTTCTTCTCGCCAAGCGCTCCCGATGTGAAGACCATGCAGTACGTTTCAAGCGTTGCCTGCATGGCGCATGCACCTTTTATTGCGGCTGCAGGCCCGAATTTCTTCGGGCTTGAGCAGTTCACCGGTCTGCCCGATCTAAAGGATCTGAAAGATCACTTCGAAGGGCCGCAGTTCGCCAAATGGCAAAGCTTTCGGCAGCGGGAAGACGCCCGTTATTTCGCACTGACAGTACCGCGTTTTCTTTTACGCAGCCCCTACGAGCCTAAGGAAAATCCGGTGAAGACGTTTGCCTATGAGGAAAACGTCTCGAACGACCACGAGCACTATCTGTGGGGCAATACGGCCTATGCATTTGCTACCAAGCTGACAGACAGCTTCGCCAGATTTCGGTGGTGCCCCAACATCATTGGTCCTTTGAGCGGCGGTGCTGTTGATGACCTGCCTTTGCACCACTTCCACAGCATGGGTGAAATCGAGACCAAGATTCCGACTGAGGTACTGGTGTCTGACCGCCGTGAATACGAGCTGGCGGAAGAGGGCTTTATCGCATTGACCATGCGCAAGGGCAGTGACAATGCGGCGTTCTTTTCTGCCAGCTCAGTACAGAAGCCCAAGTTTTTTGGCAACAATCCAGAGGGGAAAATAGCCGAGCTTAATTACAAGCTAGGCACTCAACTGCCCTACATGATGATCGTCAATCGCCTCGCGCACTACCTCAAGGTGCTGCAGAGAGAGCAGATAGGTTCCTGGAAAGAACGAGCGGACCTGGAGAGTCAGCTTAACAAATGGATACGTCAGTACGTTGCCGATCAGGAGAATCCGAGTTCAGAGGTGCGTGGCAGACGACCGCTGCGCGCGGCACAGGTCATTGTCAGTGATGTTGAAGGTGATCCCGGCTGGTACCGGGTCAGTCTAAATGTTCGTCCTCATTTTAAATACATGGGTGCTGACTTTACGCTGTCGCTGGTCGGCAAAATGGATAAAGAGTAGATCATCGATTGATGATGAATCCAAAAGGTAGCCTCTTTCAACGCCTGGCAGGTGACACCTTGAAACAACAGTCTTTTGACAGGGAAGAGCAGTTAATGATGTTGATATCGGCTCATCTGACCAAGATGCTGGGTACGCGAGCCGGTAGCGTAAAGATGTTGCCTGATTATGGTTTGCCTGACTTGAACAATAGAGGTCTCAGCCTTGACGATACGCTGAGGTACTCTCGCATGATCATCGAAAAGATGATTCGTACATATGAACCACGATTATTCGATGTTCACGTAACGGTGGAAAAACACGAGAGTTGTCTGCTGAGGCGAACATTCTCGATCGGTGCGGCTCTGGACATTGCTGGTGTAAAGAAGTCTGTTCGATTTTCTGCACTGCTCGGTGGCGACGGTAAAATAAGCATTGTTTGAGTAAGTTTTTCCCCTCGCGAAGCGGTGCGCCGATTATCTATCGGTTTTACACCCAGATTTTTCATTATCGATTTACGACCGGCCAGGTAGAAAGAACGGTGTCATTTAACCACTATTATCAAGAAGAATTGACGGCTCTTCGAGAGTCTGGACGTCGGTTTTCCGAGCGTAATCCGGCGTTGGCTCCTTTTTTAGGGCAGGCGGGCCAGGACCCGGACGTAGAACGTTTACTCGAGGGAGTTGCTTTCCTGACGGGCCGTTTGCGTCAAAAACTGGATGAAGACTTACCTGAGCTGACCCACTCCCTCATGCAGTTGTTATGGCCCAATTACCTTCGACCTCTGCCCTCGGTGAGCATGCTTCAGTTTGACGCTCTGGACGGCTCCGGCCCGGGTTTCGTGGTGGAGCGAGCAACACCTGTAGAAAGCGAACCAGTGAATGACCAGGTGTGCCATTTCCGTACCTGCTTTGCCACTCAGGTATTGCCGTTGAAACTGACTCACCTCTATTGTTCGTCAAGCGGGGGCGGGACAACGCTGAAGCTGTGTCTGGCGATGAATGGAGACAGCCATTTAGGCGAGGTAAAGTTCAGTCAGTTGCGTTTGCATCTGGCGGGTGAGCGTCGCATCAGCCAAGCCATTTACTTCGCGATGATGCAGAAGCTCAAGGGCATCACATTATTGCCTCTTGATGCGACGGGCGACCCGTTACTGACCTCCTCAGGCAAAGCGATCGAACTGATCATTCCTGTGGAACACGTGAAACCTGTAGGCTTCGCTGAAGAGGAGTCGTTGATTCCCTACCCACTAAATACCTTTCGGGGCTATCGCTACCTGCAAGAGTATTTCTTTTTTCCTGAGAAGTTTCTTTTTGTCGATGTTCTCGGTTTAGATGTCATTCACTCATTGACTGACGATTTGCTGAAGCGCGCGTGCGGGCTACAGCTTGTTTTTGATGTGCAAGGGAAGGACATGCAACCCCTTCGCCCTACCCTCGAAAACATCAAGCTTTACTGCACGCCGGTCGTGAACCTGTTCAAACAGGATGCCTTGCCCATTCTTGCGGATGCCCGGCAGGACGAATATCTGCTCATTCCTGCGCATTACGCACACGGCGGTTGTGGTGTGTACTCGGTCGATAAGGTTGTTGGCTGGCAGCCTGGAGGGCTGGGCTATCAGAATTACGTACCCTTTGAATCGTTTGAACACGACGCTGCGGTCGATGTGGATAGTAACTCGCCTTACTACAGCGTGAGGCATCGTACTTCCATACAGCACAAAGGGCTCGATACATTTTTAAGCTTCGGTCTTCGAGCTGGGCGAACTGACGAGACAATGTCCATTGAGATGACATGCACTAACGGTGACCTCCCGTCGCAAATCAAGGCAGGAGGCCTCTGTAAACCATGTGAAGGCACCCCTGACTTTTTGCGCTTCAGAAATATATCGCCTGCCACAAAAACATTTGCGCCACCCATGGACGGGGATTTTTTCTGGCGTGTGATCAGCAACATGTCGCTCAACTACTTGTCGCTCGAAAATATCGAAGCACTGAAAGTGATTCTCGAAACGTACGATTTGCCTCGGTATTACGATTCGCAGGCAGAGAAAGTCAGCAAGCATCTCTTGGGCGGGTTGAAGTCCATTCGTCACCAACATATCGACTGCCTGCATGACGGGCTGCCTGTAAGGGGAGTCAGGACGGAGTTGACCGTCGAACCTGACGGCTTTGCAGGAGAGGGCAGTTTGTTCTTGTTCGCCTCCGTCCTAAACGAATTCTTTGCGCTCTATGCGAGCCTGAATTCCTTTCACGAACTGCATGTAAAGAGCACACAAGGTGGAGGATACGAATGGGCACCGCGCATGGGCATGCAACCGCTGCTTTAGCCAATCTGAGTCAGGACATACGGCGGTACTCTGTTTATCAGGCGATACCGCTGATTCTCAATACTTTACTTGAAATTCATCCAGGTACGGATGAGCGCCGCGTTCATGATTTTCTCGAGTTGCGGGCAAATCCGGGTCTTGGATTTCCTGGCAGTGATATTGAATGCATGGAGCTTTTTTACGAGCAGGGTCAGTTGCACGTACGACTTGATCTAAATGTGATGAGCCTGGTCGGCTCCGGCTCACCGTTACCCGCTTTTTATGCTGAACAAGCCTTGGGTGAGCGGGATAAGCCTAATGTGACTCGCGATTTTCTGGATATCTTTAATCGTCGATTGCAGATGTTAATGCTCCCCGTATGGCGCAAGTATCGCTATCACGCCATGTTTACCCGTGGCGCGACAGATTCGTTTTCCGAACAGCTGTTCGCACTGATCGGCCTGCACGGGCAGCGCATTCGCGAAACTCCCGAATTGAACTGGAAACGGCTATTGCCCTACCTAGGACTTTTGAGCCTGCGCGCTCATTCGGCCGCCTTGATCGAGTCTGTGCTTCGTTATTACTTCAAGCACGCACAGTTGTTTATCGAGCAGTGTGTTGAGCGAACCGTCGAGATCAGCTGCTCTCAGCTTAATTGCCTTGGAAAAACCAACCACCGATTGGGGCGCACTGCGGTGCTGGGTAGCCGGGTGCCTGACCGGAGTGGCAAGTTCCGCGTCCATGTGAAACAGCTCGACTGGGAACGTTTCCACGAATTTTTACCCGTCGGTTCTGGCTACCGTCCGTTGGGCGCCCTTGTGCGATTCACGTTGCGCGACCCGCTGGACTACGACGTCTGTCTTGAGCTGTGCCATGAAGACATCAGAGAACTGCGCATTGGCCAGTCGAACACCTGTCACCTGGGCTGGACCACCTGGCTCGGGCGCGAGCGTGCGCAGGGTCTGGTCACGCTCAACAGACCGATACATTAAGGACGACTCATGATCGATGTAGATTTGCAGCAACTCGTCAATGCCCTCGATGCGCCTACACGCGGAGAACTGGAGGCAAGCGCCGAACGCTGCGTTTCGAGAGGCAGTAGTAAAATCCTGGTCGAAGACCTGTTGCTTGCCCTGCTGGAACGACCTGAGGGAATGCTATCCCGTGCGCTCGTAGACGCTGAGGTTGGGGCCGACGAACTTGGAGGCTTTCTTCATCCGCCAATCGAACACAGTGCTACCCGGAGCCCGGCATTTTCTGCCGAACTTGTTCAATGGCTTCAGGACGCGCTGTTGATTGCCAATCTGGATCTGGGCCAAAGCCTGATTGATCAGGCTGCGTTGATTCTTGCCTTGTTGCGTAACCCTTTGCGCTATGCCGAACGACCATACCAGCCATTATTGGCGAAGATCAACATTGAGCGCTTTCGTGATTACGCCCTTGCCGAACAAGTGCCGGACGTAACAAAACCGTCAGTGAGGCAATGTGACTCGCTGCTCGAACGCTTCACTCATAATCTGACGCAGCAGGCCAGGGATGGGTTGCTTGATCCCGTGCTGTGCCGTGATGACTGTCTGCGTCAGATGATCGATATCCTGTCTCGTCGACGCAAGAACAACCCCATAGTGGTGGGCGAGGCGGGTGTCGGCAAGACTGCGGTTGTCGAAGGGCTGGCGCTTAAGATCGTTCACGGGGAAGTCCCCGATCTATTGGAAAACGTTGAATTACTGTCTCTGGATATGGGGCTGCTCCAGGCGGGTGCCAGTATCAAGGGCGAGTTTGAGCGTCGCTTGAAGGGCGTGATTGACGAGGTCAAATCCTCGTCCAGGCCAGTTATTCTCTTCATCGATGAAGCCCACACACTCATCGGCGACGGTGCGCAGGCGCGTGGTTCGGACGCGGCCAATCTGTTGAAGCCGGCGTTGGCACGCGGAGAATTGCGGACCATTGCAGCGACGACGTGGGCCGAGTACAGACAATATTTTGAAAAGGATCCGGCGCTCGCACGTCGCTTTCAACCGGTCCGGGTGCTGGAGCCGACAGTCGAGCAGGCCATCACCATTCTGCGCGGGCTTGCTCCGCTATATGAACGTACTCACGGTGTGCATCTGCGCGATGATGCCGTAGTTGCGGCCGCCAGGCTTTCGGCGCGCTATCTTACCGGGCGCCAGCTGCCGGACAAAGCAATCGATCTGCTCGATACAGCTTGCGCTCGCGCACGAATCGGTCTGGTCGCCGTACCTGAGCGTCTAGAACATCTACGAAGCGAGATGGCACGTCAGCAGAGGCATTTCGAGGCAATACGGCGTGATGCCAATGCCGGGATGTCGGTTGATGACAAGGCAGTGAATACGCTGACTTCCGATCTGTCATTGATGCGGAGCGAGGCTGCAGCACTGGAGTTCAGATGGACTGATCAACGGGCAGCCGTCGAGCGTCTGCTGGAACTGCGCAAGCAACTGGCTGAACGAACAGCACTGTCGGCTGATGCGGGTGAGAGTGAGTCCACACGTTCGCTTGAGTCCGAGTTGACCCAGGTTCGACGGACCCTGATCGATATTCAGATGAGCGACCGTCTCGTGAGCTTTGAGGTATGCCCCAGGCTGATAGCTGAAGTAGTGGGTGGCTGGACCGGTATTCCCGTATCGCGCCTTGCTCAGGAGCACAGCCCGGCAATCAACAGCTTTTCCTCAGAACTGCGCATGCGCATCCGTGGTCAGGAGCAGGCGATGCTGACCATTGAAAAGGCTGTCCGTGCATCGGCTGCGGGGTTGAATGCACCCGGCGCCCCGACAGGTGTATTTCTTCTGGTTGGACCCAGCGGAGTGGGCAAGACGGAAACAGCCATTGCTCTGGCTGATCTGTTGTATGGCGGCGAACGTTTTCTCACGACTATCAACATGTCCGAATTTCAGGAGAAGCATACCGTTTCCCGATTGATCGGTGCCCCTCCGGGCTACATCGGTTATGGCGAAGGGGGTATGTTGACCGATGCCGTTCGATGCAAACCCTATTCGATCATTCTCCTTGATGAGGTGGAGAAGGCTGATCCGGATGTACTTAATCTGTTCTATCAGATTTTCGATAAAGGCACGGCCAACGATGGAGAGGGCCGGGAAATCGATTTCCGTAACACACTCATTCTGATGACCTCCAACCTGGGTGCCGATCTGATCCACGCAAGTTGCCACGAAGGCAGACGACCTGATGTCACAGAGCTGAAACCCCGGCTGAAACCGATACTGAGCGCGCATTTCAAACCGGCATTGCTGGCCAGAATGCGGGTTGTGCCTTATTACCCGATCATGGGGGCTGCGCTGCGTGAACTGGTCGAGCTAAAGCTGATTCGTCTTGGCGAGAGACTTGAATCCCGTGGTCTGACCTTCAGTTATTCGCATGATCTGGTTTGTCATCTGCTTGAACAGTGTACGCAAGACGGCAGCGGCGCCCGGCTGATCGATCAGTTACTGGAGTCCAGTCTGACCCCCTTGATAGCAGACCGTTTACTCGACGCCATGAGCCGTGGTGACAGGGTCGTCAGGGTTCACGCAACACTCGACAGCTCAGGTGGTGTTGTCTGTGAGTTCGAATAAGGTGGCCTCGTCCTTTCATTTGCTACACGACCCATCAGGCTATGCCCAAACATTGGTTTCGCAGTACTCGGCTCTCTCCCGGTCAGCCGATAGCCAGTCGCTGCAGCATGATTTTGCACTCTCTGCTGCGGAGCTCAGCGACTGTCAGGCAAGCCAGTTGTTTCTACTCGATGCGCGTCACAAACACCTCTGCCTTGTTACTGAAGTCGTTGACAGTGTCATTCAGCCTGATCAGAAAACGACTTCATTTAAAGACTACCGGGACGAGCCTTTACTGCAGTTCTCTCTGCTTCAGAACCGGGTTGTCAGCGTGCCGGAAATCAGCAGCAGTCTTCACGGGACCAGCTTCCTACCGGTAGGGGCGCAAGAGTGGACGTCACTGCTGTGCGTCCCGCTGCACAATCATGAGCGGATAGCCGTCGGGGTCTTGATATGTGCGAGCAGGCGCTCCGAAGAATTGGAATGCTACGCAGAATCGCTAGGCGCGCTGGGAACGTTCGTGATTTCCCGATTATCTGTTCTGCAGTCATCACCCAGGTCTGTGTGCGCGAAGCTTAATCCGCGCAGGTGCATCTCACCGGAAGGTCGTTTTGGACTCATAGGGCGTAGCGCAGCCCTGGAAAGAACCACCCATCTTCTGAGCAAGATTCTCGACAGCACCTGCACAGTGTTGCTGACGGGTGAGACCGGGACAGGCAAGGAGATAGTGTCTCGTGCCATTCACGAGCACGGACCTCGTCGCTCCAAGGCGCTCGTTGTACAGAATTGCGCTGCCTTTCCAGAAGCTCTTTTGGAAAGCGAACTCTTTGGTTATCGCAAAGGCGCGTTTACCGGCGCTGACCGTGATCGGCGTGGCCTGTTTGACGAAGCTGATGGCGGTACGCTGGTACTAGACGAAATTGGCGATATGCCGCTGCAATTACAAGCAAAGCTTTTGCGGGTGTTGCAGGAGGGCGAGATTCGCCCGCTGGGCGGCAATGAAGTTCGCAACGTGGATGTGCGAATCATCGCTGCTACTCATCGTCATCTACCAACACTGGTCGCCGAAGGGCGCTTTCGAGAAGACCTCTATTACCGTTTGGCGCAGTTCCCCATAGAACTTCCTCCGCTACGTCATCGCGTGGAAGACATCGAAATACTGGCCCGGCATTTCTCCGACAAGGCTTGCCAGAACTCACAACGAGAGTCTGTGCAGTGGTCGGAAACCGCATTGAGTGCGTTATCGGGATATGCCTTTCCTGGAAACGTTCGAGAGCTGAAGGGGTTCGTCGAGCGAGCAGTGTTGTTATGCGAAGACGGGGAGTTGCGACCGGAACACTTTCCCATGGCCGCCGATTCGACAAGCCATCCGGTTGGTTTTTCACTGCGTGAACGCATCGAACAGTTCGAGCGTGGCGTTCTGCTTGAGAGTCTGCGCGACACCGGCGGTAACCGGAGCCTTGCAGCGCGTACGTTAGGGGTGTCGCGGCGCACACTGCTTTATCGGCTGGCACATCTGAAGATCGGCGCTGCTCATGGACGGCGTACCTAGCCATTCAATAATCACATTTAGTTAATTTCCTGTCTGGAGACGTTCCAATGAACTTTCATTGTTGGCGCATTGTGCCTATCACATTCGTTGCGCTGATTTGCCTCGGGGGGTGCAAAGGTCATTTCAAGTTCAGTGATGATCAATACCGCGCGTTGGGCAGTCCAGAACCCACCGGCCGCCTGGATGTATTACGGCAGGATTCGATTTCTCAAAAACAGATGTCAACGCCGCATGCCTTTTCGATTGCTGCCCTGCGTCAGGATTTTCAGGAATGATCTCCGTGAGCGCTTGCGTTGCCCGAGGCTTCCAAAAGGTACTGATAGTACTCCTGGTTTTGATCTCAGGTTGCTCCGCACTATCGCCGTACTCAACGCAAACACGTCTGGATATCAGACTGAGTGCCGATGACCGACTGAATCCCGATGTGAATGGCAGACCGTCTCCGGTTGTTTTCAAGTTGCTTGAACTTCGACGTCCCGTCACGTTTGAGAGTATGGATTTTCTCTCGCTTTATAAACGTACCGGGCAGGCGTTGGGAAATGATCTGGTGGCCAGCGAAGAGTTTGAGCTTCGTCCCGGCGACAGTATTGAGTTGAAGCTGAAGCTGGATGACAGCAGTCGTTATATCGCTGTGCTCGCGGCTTATCGGCACTTGTCCGAAGCCCGCTGGCGTCAGGTGATTCAGATCGCCCCTAACCAGCAGAACAGTGCCGTTTTCATGTTGAGTGATTCCGGTATTCAACTGGAAGACAGCCCAACTGACACAGGAAGTCCGTTATGAATCAGCACAAGGTTATCTGGCAGGAAGGCATGCTGCTTCGCCCGCAGCACTTTCAGCATCATGATCGTTACTACGACCACCAGTTGCGGCTTCGTACTCAGTTGGCAGGCGCTTACAACTGGGGCTTTACAGCCTTGGAAATCGATCCGCAATTTCTGGGGGCGGGGCAAATCGTCATTGCCCAGGCCTCGGGCATTCTGCCGGATGGCAGTGTCTTTGATATACGGGGCCATGAAACTCCTTTGGCGCTGGACATTCCTCCCACTACTTCAAACGTCTCGGTGTATCTGGCACTGCCGATCGTGGCGGGCAACTGCATTGAGTCTCGCAGTCACGAACAGCCGGATGTGGTAGCACGGTTTACAAGCTATTCAGCGAGCATCCGCGATTCAAACGCGGGTGAAGACCGTTTCACGCCTGTGTTGTGCGCGCGTCCAGAGTTCCGATTGTTAATGGGCGAGCCCCAGGGAGAGCATACCTACAGCATGCTCAAGGTCTGCCACGTTCTGATCTGCAGTCCTGACAAGTCGCTTTCGCTGGACCTCGAATTTTCACCTGCCTTCATCAGCGCCAGTGGCTCCCGCTATGTGATGTCGTGCCTGAGGGAAGTGGCGGGTCTGCTGAATCACCGTGGGGACGTGATTGCCGAGCGTATCGGTGTTTGCGGTCAGACCCGTGGCGCAGAGGCGAGCGATTTGATGATGTTGCAACTGGTCAATCGAAATGCATTGGTTTTTCAACACTATCTCAATATTCGAAGCGTCCATCCTGAGGAGCTATACCGTGCACTGCTATCGCTGTTGGGTGAGTTATCGACATTTGGCGATGAGAGCAGACGTCCTGGACTGGAAGGTACTTATCAGCACAGTGACCAGGGCGGCACATTCAGAGGCGTAATGTCTGCGATTCGACAGATGCTGTCGATGGTTCTCGAGCAGCAGGCCCAGGAGCTCGAGTTACAGCCCCGGCAGTATGGTGTTCTGGTTTCGCCTCGGGTGGATCGTGAGCTACTGGGGGACGCGTCATTCATCATTGCTGCCCGCGCAGATTGCGATGCCGAAGAACTGCGTCTGCGACTGCCTTCGCATCTTAAAGTCGGCTCGGTAGAACGTATTCGCGAGCTGGTGAGCCTGCATTTGCCAGGTTTACGCATAAGACCACTGCCTGTGGCGCCTCGGCAAATACCTTTTCATGCTGCCAAGAGCTATTTCATTCTCGATGTCGATGACCGGGAACAGACCGGGATCGATCAGTCAGGAGGATTCGCTTTCCATGTATCAGGTGAGTTTCCCGGGCTTGAACTGCAGTTCTGGGCGATCAGAAATTGAACAGGGTGGCGGATATGCAAAGCGGCCTCGAAGATCATTTTGCCTTAGAACGGGACAATACCGGGTCAGGGAATGGCTATTTCACCGACACCCACAATTCGGATCTTTTCGAAGGTCTGCAGGAGCAGTTGCTGTACAGCACTCGGCGAGTATCTGAAAGACAGGTCCGTAGCCACGTCAATCCACTGGTTTCTGCAGCAGGTGAATTGCTGGCTCAGGTGGCGAAGCTGGGTACAGCAAAAGACGTTGGGGATATCCATCTTCTGAACGTACAGCTTTCCGACCAGGTGAAACTGTTCGAAGCCAGGGCACGGCGGAACGCGATAGCAAACGAGCACCTGCTGGCTGCCCGCTATGTGCTGTGTACGGTAGTGGATGAGGCTGTGCTGAACACGGTTTGGGGTAGCCAGAGTGACTGGTCGAAGATCAGTCTGCTCAGCCGTTTTCATAGGGAAACCTTCGGCGGCGAAAAATTCTTTCAACTGCTTGAAAAACTCTCCGCAAACGCTTTCAGGCATCTCTCGATGCTCGAGTTGATGTACCTGTGCCTCGCACTCGGTTTTGAGGGGAAATACCGCTCTCATCGTCGCAACGGCAACGAGCTGGAAGATATCCGGCATAACCTTTATCTGCAGATAAAACACGTAAGAGGCGATGTTTCGCGAACGCTTTCACCTCACTGGCAGGGCGCACGCTCCGACGCTGCTGACCGGCTGCGCATTATGCCTGCGTGGCTGATTGTGTTGTTCACCGCTATAAGCCTGACCGCGCTGTATTGCGGATTTGCCTGGGTCCTCGGCGAGCAGCGTGAGGCGGTACTCAAGCCTTATCAGTCAGCGGATGCGGTAGTCATCGAGCGGCGGTCTTGAAATGAGAGATGCAGTGAAAACCTTGTTTAAAAAACTCATGACGCTATTGGGCAGCACCTGGTTCTGGTCGCTGCTGTTGATACTGACGCTGGCCGCCTGTATCTGGATGTTCGGTCCCCTGCTGGCGATGGCCGATAACAGGTTCTGGGAGAGTCCTGTTGTGCGTCTGGCAACTATCAGCGTGTTATTGCTGATCTGGGGCCTCGGGGTTGTATTTTCCAACTGGCGCAGCGGCTGGCAAAAAAGGCATGCGCAGGACAGCCACGAAGGTCAAGAGCTTCTGCGTAAGGCTGTTGCTGTGGAGAAAGAGCGCCTGGAGCTTGTGGGCCGGTTCAAGCATGCCTTGCGCGTGCTCAAGGATTCGGACCTGTATGGGGTATTAGGCGCTCGGGGCCGAAATGAGCTGCCGTGGTATGCGGTGATCGGCCCGCAGGGTAGTGGCAAGACCAGTCTGCTGGATTTTTCCGGGCTCGATTTTCCCTTGGACAGGCGCGGGCGCAGGCTGACGCACGATATGCGCAGCACCAGCAGTTGTGGCTGGTATTTCACTGAGCAGGCAGTTCTGCTGGACACTTCCGGGCGCTATCTCCAACAGCCCCTGCCCGAGGTCGACGGCAGCGCATGGAGCACGTTATTGGAGTTGTTGCGAAACCGCCACCGCGCGCATCCACTCAGCGGGGTGCTGGTGACACTGCCGGTCGACACTTTGTTTGACGAGCAAGACAAGCGCCTGGAAAAAATCGCCGAAGACGTGCGTGCCCGCCTGGACGACGTATTTCATCAGTTGCATGTCGATGTGCCGGTTTATCTGGTACTCACCAAGGCTGACTCGATAGCGGGCTTCGACGCCTTTTTCGATCAACTCTCCCGGGAAGAAAGTGAACAGGTCCTGGGCACTACGTTTCGGCAGGGCGAGCAAGGCAGTAATATCGATGTCCTCGGCAAGGCGTTCGATGCCTTGCTGCAGCGCCTTGGCAGTCAGGTTATTACCCGCATTCATCAGGAGCGGGACAGCCGACGCCGAGGAGAGATGCTTGAGTTTCCCAACCAGCTTGGAGGCATCGCATATCGACTGAGCGTCTTTGTCGAGCTGGCATTTTCCGGGAATCGCTATCAGCGGGCCAGCCAGTTTCGTGGATTTTATCTGACCCGAGCGCCGCAAGTTGTTCAGAACGATCAGCCATCCGATGGGGAAAGCGATACCGGCTCACCGACCTGCTATAGCGGAAAGGCGCGATTTATTCATGATCTGTTAAGACATGTGATTTTCCCTGAGGCTGATCTTGCGGTTCTCGATAAAACAGCACGCCGAAAGATTCAGTGGCGCCAGCGGGGTATGTGTTGCGCGGCGCTGTTGTGCCTGTCTGTGTTCGGCGTGCTGTGGGCGACCGGTTTCAATGCCAATCACGACAGGCTGGAAAGGCTGCGGGTTCTGGGCGAGCAGTGGGCGCAACAACGATCATCGCTAGGCGCCGAGGACGATCTGCTGACGGTCCTTGATAGCTTGAACACGCTTTATCTGGCAGCCCGAGTATTTCCGGATGGCGATGAGGTCGTTTTGTATGAACGCAGTGGCCTTTATCAGGGCAAACCTGCCAACGACGTTCTGATGCACACCTATCATGCCGAATTGCAGAGGCAGTTGCTGCCACGCGTGGCCCACATGATCGAGGCGCGCATAATGGCTAGCCTGGGGGATCGCGAGCAGTTGCTGGACAGCTTGCGTGCTTACCTGATGCTGGTCAAGGACGAGCACCGGGAACCCTCTGCACTGAAAACGTGGGTAGCGACCGACTGGTCAGTCCGTTATGTTGGTCATGAGCAGGCTCAGAACGAACTGGCTCAGCATTTCGAGCGTTTGCTTGCACAAACCTTCGCCTATCCGGTAAACGACGCGCTGGTGGCACAGGCCCGACAGGTACTTCGCAACGAGTCCTTTGCCAGCATTGTTTATCGAGTGCTGCGTGAAAGGGCACGCACACTCCAGGACTACAGTCTGGCTCACCATGTCGGCCCTCAGGCAGGTTTGTTGGCGGGTACTGAGTACCGAATCCCCGGACTCTACACCCGCCACGGTTATGAGCAATATTTCGTCACTCGTGGCACGGGTCTGGTGACCGAACTCATGCATGACAATTGGGTTCTGGGTGAGGGTGCGCAGCTCAATGCACAACAGCTGCGGGTGCTGATGGTCGAACTGGAAAAGCTGTATTTCCGGGATTATGCCGATTATTGGGCCGAGGCAATCGGACGGGTTTCGCTGCAACCCTTCGAGGGGCCAGGTGCGGCTGCGGTGCAGATGGCCGGGCTGACGGCAGCCCATTCGCCGTTGTTGCAATTACTGATCGAAGTACGTGAAAACACGCTTTTTCCCGTCCTTGCAGACAGTCTTGACGCGATGAAGGCTGAAGCTGATATGGCTGTATCGCGACCATCGCCACTCACTCAGGTGGCCGCGATTGGCGATAAGATTCAGCAGACGGTGACCGTCAGTCTGCCCGGGACGGCAAAGAAATCGTTGCAGCGCCGCTTTGATCCCTTACACCGTTTACTGGACGGCGATAATGGTCCGACTCCCGAACTGATTGCCGCATTGAGCGCGATCAATGAATTGCAGATGCAAATGGCTGCTTTGGGACGCTCCGGTCAGCCCGATCTTGCTGCCTACGAGATGGCAAAGGGACGAATGTCCGGACAGCGGGATGCACTGAGCAACCTGCGCAACGCGGCGACCGGCCTGGCGCAGCCTCTGGGCGGGTTGTTCCATACGCTCGCGGAGGATACCTGGAGCTTCGTGCTGTATCAGTCTCATCAATACCTCAACCAGCGCTACAAGGCCGAGCTTTACAGTTTCTACGAGCAGTCTCTCGACAAGCGCTATCCGTTTTATGCACACAGCAGCAGTGATGTGGCGCTTAATGATTTTCGCGAATTCTTCGGCTCGCAGGGGATGGCTGATCGCTTCTTTGATAATTATCTGAAGCCCTTCGTCAATGGCGATCCGGGGAGATACAAACTGCGCAGCATTGACGGCTACAGCCTGCCCATGAGCCGTGCCTATCTGGATCAGATGGCGGGTGTGCATCGAATCCGCAAAAGTTTCTTCGCCCATCGCACCCAAGAACCGCAGGTGCAGTTTACCCTCGAACCCTATACGCTCGATCCAGGTGTTCGCCGCGCAGAGTTCCGGCTGGGCGAGCAGTCACTGGAGTATCGACATGGTCCCATCGTGCCGACCTTGTTCAAATGGCCTGCTGATGCTGAAGAAGGACGTACGAGTCTGGTGATGGAAGGGATGGTTGGAAGGCCACTGGGGATTGAGAAGAGCAACGGTCCCTGGTCGCTGTTCCGCCTTCTGGATCTGATGCAGACCGAGCCTTTGAAAGGGCGCGATGTTCTGCTGCTCAAGGCCGACGTGGGCGGGATGCGCGCCGACTATCTGTTGTCGAGCCAGCGGGCACCCAATCCGTTTGATATGAGTGCGCTGCGCCATTTTCGTATGCCTGCGCAGCTGTGATGCCATTGAATGGACTGGAACGCTGATTAATTGAAAGGACCTCGCATGCTCAACCTGGACTGGCTTAGCAACCACATGCACCACAGCGACACGATGGCGCTGTGGCTACATCGGCAGTTCGATTACGAGTTTGCATCGCAATCACTCGCTGACTGGCAACTGGACTTTTCTCAAGGACAGGCAAATGGTCATTGGAAGTGCCTGATTGCCATGGAGGATGGTGAGTTGCTGGGCGGTGCATCGCTGGCCAGCGACGATCTGGCCGAGCGTCCGGATCTTGGGCCTTGGCTGGCGTGTGTTCTGGTAAAACCGGAAGTGCGAGGCAGGGGCGTTGCAGGACAGTTGATCGACGGTATTTGCAGTCATGCAAGGTCTGTCGGTATCACCACGTTGTATCTGCATACCCATGATCAGCACAGGTTCTACGGCAAGCGCGGTTGGCGGATGTTGGAGCGTATTGAGGCGTGGGGCAAGGAGCACTATCTGATGTCGCGGGATCTCTAGAGATCCTGTGTTGTATCGGTATTTGGAGCGCTTATCGGCACGGGGATGAGTCTTGCGTTCAGGGTGACGCGGAGCGTCACGAACTGCATTCCCACGCGGAGCGTGGGGACGATAATCATTGCTCGAAACTCCGTTTTCTTGCCGAAGAAATACTCAGCGTTAGCCCTGTTTGTCAGTCAACCAACTGCACCAGACTCGGCTCCATCCCATCTGAATTCATTTCAAGTATTGCCAGCGTCACCGGCAGTTTGAAACGCCGCCGTCCGGCGCTGCCAGGGTTCAGATACAGCGTGTCGCCGCGCCAGTCTATGAGGGGTTTGTGTGAATGGCCGGTCACGACCAGTTTCACGCTGTCATCCAATAACGCTGGAACGTCGGCGATGTCGTGTACCAGCAGGACTTGCCAGCCGTCGATGTCGAAGCGCAAGTGATCGGCAATGGGGGTTGCCCAGTCTGCATCCATGTCGTTGTTGCCGCGCACAATGTGTAGTGGGGCGATGGCGGTCAGTTGCTCGACGATGTCCTGGCTGCCGATGTCACCGGCATGGATGATCTGTGCGCAGCCCTGTAGCGCAGCGATGGCTTCAGGACGGAGCAGTCCGTGGGTGTCGGAAATCACACCAACTTTCATACGGGGGCCTCGGGTCTGGGGCAGGGTAGAAGCGCAGTGTAACGCGTTGCGCTTCTACGGCCAGTTACAGGATGCGCGTTATTGGCCGCACCCAAGCGCCAATACCAGCCGCTCCAGCCCGATGCCAAACCCGGCACCCTCTCGATAGGCGCCGCCGCCAACTACTTGCTGCTGCGCGCCCAGGCGTGAACACCGTACCTCGAAGCCGTTGCCTTCCAGGTAGTAGCTCAGGCCCCGTTTCACGGCGGTATTGAGTTCATAGTCCAGGCCCAGCGAATCCAGAAAACCGGTGCAGATGGCCTGGCTGCGCAGCAATGCCTGCTGCGGTGAAGGGCTGAGGATTTCCAGCCCCAGCTGGGTGAATTCGCGATAGCGTCCGGCTTGTGGCCGCTCGTAGCGATAACAGCGTGCCACGTAGAAAAACATTGCTTCACGTCGCCCCTCAAGCAGCGCTTCGCTGCGTTCCTGAAACAGCGCTGTGGCTTCGGGTATCAGGCAACAGGCGCGTCCGGCCTTGTCCTCGAAGGCCCACATCTGGCCGATAATTTCGCTGCCGCCGGCTTTTTCGATAAAGGTGTCCTGGCCCCATAAGGCCGGCACTATCGCTTCCTCAGCTCCGGCTTCGATGAAGATAGCTCCGGAAACGGTTTTCTGTGTCACGCAGGGTTGAGGCTTCTGTTCCGGTCACGATGCGGGTTCCGCGTAGCATGGTCATGAGGGATGATCTCCAGTTTTTTCAGGCAATAAAAAAGGCGCCTTGGGCGCCTTGGTCGGTTTCACTGATGAGTCAGAATGTGGATCTATATCTGGCCAATCGATGAGCACAAGCAACCGCAGCACCTTGAAGCGGGCTGTGGTGGTGATGTCGGTTGCTTTGGGGAAATTGATTCATGGCTGATCCTTGCATGCTTTAACGCATCGCTCAAGTCGCGGTGTTGACGGACACGGTTTATCTGAGCCGCGCCATGCTCAAGGCATCGACGAACAGGCCATCGCGCACCGCGTAGTTGCGCAGCCGGCCCTCTGTTTCGAAACCGAATTTGCGATACAGACCCTGGGCCGCTTCGTTGTCGACATACACGGTAAGCTCCACCCGGTGCAGGTTCATCCAGTTGTCTGCGATGTCCAGTGCGGTTGCCAGCAACTTCGAGCCGACGCCTTTGCTCTGCCAGGCCGATGCGACGCCCATGCCGATAGCGCCGACATGGCTTTGCCGACTGCGCGAATACTGCTCCAGGCCAATGCTGCCAATCACCTCGTTGCCATGGAGCGCGACCAGCTTCACGTGTCGCTCGGTACTGGCAGCCAGGCGTTTGCGCCAGACTTCAATGGACTGATAAGGCATTTGCAGCACCTGACGGCACACCGCAGGCTCGTTATAAAGTGCAGTGACACCTTCGAGGTGAATGTCGGCCATGCGCTGGATGAGGATTTGCGGGGCAGGGGCGTGCACGTTGATTCGTTCCTTGAATTGCGTTTGGTGGTGAGGCTAAAAGAGCGTTCTTACGGCGTAGCTGTCGCCGTGTCATACCGGTCAGACAATATATTCGGGTTTGCCCATCGCTTGCCATTCTGCAAAACGGGCATCTATGACTGGGGACAGTTTGTCGTAGTTGGCCCAGGTGTCTTCAACGCTGTAGAAGCACTTTGGCAGCGGATCATGCTGGCCGCAACGGGTAAAATTGAGATCGGCGCCACCGCGACTCAAAAAGTAATGCATTCAAAACAGCCGAATTGAATGAGTGCCAGCGACACCGCCATTCTGTTCGCACTCATCAAACAAGGAATGACCCTGCCAATGACGGAGCAAAAAATTTACGGCGTTGAAGGCGAAAGCGAGGACTTTCGTGTCGCGGTTGCCAGTGCGGAGCGCGAGTATTGCTCGCTTTCTTCCTGCACGATCACTTGGGCAATTACCTGCATCCCCTTTAAAACGTCCCGCGCCAAAACAGGCTATTGCTTCCATTTCTTCATAAGTGTACCGTTGTGTTCACTTATGAAGAGGGTCGCACCATGTTAGCCACTTCGCTCGTTCAGCTGTCACAGGAGCCCATCAAGCCAGGTATCGGCGCGCGTATTTTCAACGGCAAGCAGGAACTGCTGTCGGGTCGATTCGCTGGGGAGATCCGGGAGCTGCTGGAGCAGCGAGGGGTGTTGGTGTTCCCGCAGATTCATTTCTCCGATGCAGAGCAAATTGCCTTTACCCGCACGCTGGGTACGTTCTGTCCTGAACCCGGCGATGGGCAGAACATCACCCGGATCAGCCTGGATGTGAAAGAGAACCCGGCAGGCGCGGAGTTTCTAAAGGGCTCGCTCTACTGGCACATCGACGGTACGAGCAGTGATTCACCCATTCTGGCATCGTTGCTGTCTTGCAAGGTGCCCGCCACGTGGGGAGGCAACACGGGGTTCTGTAACACTTACGCGGCGTACGAGGGGTTATCCAGCGCTGATAAACATCGTTACGAAAGCTTACGAGTAATTCACGCGCCATGGGCATCGTTACTCTATTACAATCCGGAGCCTGGCCTTGCGATGCTCGAGGCCATGCAGGCCATCGGCGAGAAGGAGTTGCCGCTGGTCTGGAAGCACCGATCCGGGCGCAAGTCGCTGATTCTGGGCTGCACTGCGCAGCAGGTCGTTGGCGTCGGCCTGGCGCAAAGTGCGCGGATTCTGGTCGGCCTTCGCGAATGGGCCACGTCCGAGGCGTTCAGTTACAGCCATGTATGGCAGGTCGGTGACCTGGTGATATGGGACAACACCGGCACCATGCATCGGGCGGAAGCCTATGACCCTGAGTGCGGGCGAATGATGCACCGTACCAAGTTGCAGGGCGAAGAGCCCTTCGCCTGATGCGCCGACCGCGAGAGCAGGGCGCCGCCCTGGCTTTTATACTGAGTAGCTCATTGTGAGCCACATCGTTTTGCCGGAATTGGAGAAACGAGAATGTGCAGACCTAAAGAACCCATTGCGGGTATTTTTCTGTTGTTGGTCCTGGCCGCAGGTGGTTGGGTGGCTCAGGAGCCGTTTCCTCATTTCGGGATTGATCTGCCTGCTGAAGCCTTGCTGGACGGCGATCACCCGGTCACACCTGTGCCGCCCCGATATCGCCTGCAACTCGACGAAGGCCAGTTCAGCAGCGCCTTGTTAGAGTCCGTGCCCCTGTATGCGCTGGCAGAGCAGCCTGTCAGCCCGTGAGTCGACAGTGCTGCTTCAGTGCGCAGGCCCGGGTCAACTGCCTTCGTTGATGTTGGCGAAGAAAATGCACCCGATCAAGCGGGCGAACAGGGTCAGGGTTTCCGACAGATCGGGGTCGTCAAACAGCGTCGGGCTGGAGTCCAGCGCGCACAACGCGCCATACAGTTGTCCGTCGGGAAGGTAGATTGGCACTCCGGCATAGCTCTCGATGGCGTAGCGTTTCACCACCGGCAGGTTCGCGTACCGGCCGTTCGTGCTTATCTGTGGCACGAACAGCGCTTCGGGGTTGACGCAAAACTCGTTGCAGAGCGTGGTTTCGAGTTTGAACACGTCGCCGTCGTCGATACCCAGGTCTGTCGGGTCATAGACAGAGCAGGCGATCCAGTCGGCATCGGTAAACTTGGCAATACCGGCGAAGCGCATGCCTGTCAGGCGGGTAACAAGTCGCAGTACATTGGTCGTGGCCTCGATCTCGGCAATTGCAGAGCGCTCCTCGATGGTCAATAAGCTGCTTTTTGAGGCGATCAATTCCAGACTCATGCACTTCTCCAGAATACCCAAATGTGCGTAAAGGCCCATGCTAACTGACTCGGATGGAAATGCCATCGGGGTGAACCACGCCCCAAGGGATTTATTTTCAAGCGAAATATTGACGCCAGTTTTAAAGTTTTAATCCGCGCTGCCGACATTTGTGAATTGTATAGATAGATGGCAAGGACAGGCCTCTTGCATTCCACTGATGACCAACAAAAGAGCGACTCCCTGTGATAAATACTCTGAGCAATATTTCGGTAAGGTCCAAGCTCGTGCTCGGGTTTGCTTTGGTCATCGTACTGACGGTGCTGATTGCGCTGACAGGCTGGACAGGCATTACTTCACTGAGTGAACGAAGCGAGCGGATTTCCGATATCGGCAAGCTGGGGGCGCTCACGCGAGATGTCCGCATAGCCCGATTGGCCTATTCGGTCAATTATGACGCCGAGCGCGCCAGCAACTGGCTGAAAGCACTCGAAAGTCTCGAAAATCATGTGAAGTACGCGCAGCAGGTGTTCGACTCGCCGTTGAATACACCGCTGGTCAATACTGCCGCAGATGCCTTGAAGGATTACCGCATCCACTACGACAACCTCATGCAGGCAACCGCTGCCCGTGAGGCGACCCGTTCGGTATTTGGCCAGTACGCCGATGCAGGCGCTGACGATTTGCAAAAACTGAACGCTATTGCCCGATCCGATGATGGTACTCCCGCGCAGCGCGATGCCATCGTGCAGGCGATGACGCTGTTCCAGAAAATGCGCTTCGACTTGCGTGGCTACACCTATTCGCTGAAATCGGAAAACCGTGCTCCAGCGGAAACATCGATGAACACGGTTATCGAGTTTGTCAGAAATCTGCAAGGTTTCGAGGGTCAGTCGGCGACCATCAAGCACCTTGTGGACTCTATGCTGAGCTACCAGAACACCTTGAATCAGTTCACCGCGGCGCAGGCCAGGATTGAGCAGGCTCAGGCAGGTATCACTAAAGACATCGGCATCCTGTTTGAATGCGCTGACAAACTGTCCGAGAATCAGGTCAACCTGAGAGTGGAAGATGTGAGCCAGGCCAAGATGCTGCTCTCTGTCTGGCTGATTGCAGCGTTGATCATGAGCGCCCTGGCAGCATGGGTTATTACCAACCTTATCGTAGGCCCGCTGCGTGAAACACTGAAACTGGCCGAACGTGTTGCTGACGGTGATCTGACGAACAACCAACTGGTCACCCGCAAGGATGAATTGGGTCAGTTGCAGGGCAGTATGATGCGCATGACCGGCAACCTGCGCGAGCTGATTGGTGGCCTGCGCGATGGCGTGACACAAATCGCCAGTGCCGCCGAGCAGTTGTCGGCTGTCACCGAGCAGACCAGCGCCGGCGTCAACAGTCAGAAGAACGAAACCGATCAGGTCGCCACTGCTATGCACGAAATGTCTGCGACCGTTCAGGAAGTCGCACGCAACGCAGAGCAGGCGTCACATGCTGCGGTCAACGCCTCCAAAGAAGCTCGCGAAGGCGACGGCGTGGTTTCCAAGGCTGTAGCGCAGATCGAGAAGCTCGCGACCGAAGTTACTCACTCCAAGTCCGCGATGGACGAGCTCAAGAACGAAAGCAACAAGATTGGTGGCGTACTCGATGTCATCAAGGCCGTTGCCGAGCAGACCAATCTGCTGGCCCTCAACGCTGCCATCGAAGCGGCGCGTGCGGGCGAAGCAGGCCGGGGTTTCGCGGTGGTGGCTGACGAAGTGAGAAGTCTGGCCCAGCGCACGCAGACGTCGACCGAAGAGATCGCGGCATTGATCAGCGGCCTGCATACCCGCACGGCGCAGGTAGCAACCATCCTCGACAACAGCCAGGCGCTGACTGCAAACAGTGTCGAGCTGACGCGCAACGCGGGTGTTTCCATCAATAACATGACTCAGGCGATCTCGACGATCGAGACGATGAACCATCAGATCGCCGCAGCCGCCGAAGAGCAGAGCGCCGTTGCCGAAGAGATCAATCGCAGTGTTCTGAATGTGCGAGACATCTCCGAGCAGACGGCTTCTGCGAGTGAAGAGACCGCTGCATCGAGCGTAGAGCTCGCTCGCCTGGGCGTGCATCTGCAAAGCCTGGTCAGTCGATTCCGGGTCTGACGTTCATTCCCGGTAAACCCCGGCGCGCACCATAAAGGCTGCGCGCCGGAGTCGACCCGGTGACCCTCCGGCGGTAACTTCTTACCGTCCCCAGAGCCCCGTCGCATACTCCACAAAGCTTCTCAGCTTGGGCAATCGATAACGGTCCTGCACATACAGCAGGGTCGTCGGTCGTCTGGGCAAATGATAGTCGGGGAACAGTGCAATCAGCCGGCCCTCCTGCAGGTCTCGCTGCACCAGCGCATCCGGAAGCATCACTACCCCCAGGCCTGCCCGAGCCGCCTGATAAAGAGCGGCGGAAGTGTTGGCAACCATCGAACCGCTCACGTCCACCAGCACTTCGCCTTCGGCGCCGGTCATACGCCACTGCGTACCGGCCGTGCGCCATTCGTCTCCCGCCGGATAGGCGAACGCCAGGCAGTTATGCCCGCGAAGTTCCGCTGGATGGATCGGCGTGCCGTTGCGGGCCAGATAGTCCGGCGCGGCGCAGATGGTCAAGGTGTAGTCCTGCAAGGCGCGCGCGATCAGTGGCGATGATTCTGGAATGTTGCCCAGGCGAATGGCGACGTCAAATCCATTGTCGATCATGTCCAGACGCTGATTGGTCAGCACCAGATCGAGCTTGACCTCAGGAAAGCGCCGCGAGAATTCGACGAGCGCAGGTGCCAGCACCTCCGAGCCGAATGTCAGCGGCGCGGTGATGCGCAGTGTACCCGTGGGATCACCCTGGGCCTGCTCGGCCAGTTGCTCGGACTGGGCCACCAACCCCAGTACTTCCAGACAACGTTCGTAATACGCGGTACCGAATTCTGTCAGACGCTGGCGACGTGTGGTGCGCTGTAGCAGGCTGACGCCCAGGCGCTCCTCCAGTGCGCGCAGGTGATTGCCCACCATGGTGGTGGAAATCGAACACGCTTGCGCAGCCGCCGTCAGGCTGCCTGCCTCGACCACTTTCACGTACACGCGCATTGCCAGAAACAAATCCATTATCAATCTCAGCTTTAAAATGATTGAAGTATTTCGCTGTTTATCCATTTGAGGTGGTTAACGATACTGCAAAAACCGAAACATACCCAAGGAGCTTCACCTCATGACCGCCACCTGCCTGATGAGCACTTACCAACCTCTGGCCCTGAGTTTCACCCATGGTCTGGGCACACGTCTGTGGGACCGGAGCGGGCGCGAATACCTCGACGCCGTGGCGGGCGTGGCAGTGACCAATGTGGGGCACTCGCATCCGCTGCTGGTCGAGGCGATTCGTGATCAGGCGGGGCTGCTGTTGCACACGTCCAATCTGTACACCGTCGACTGGCAGCAGCGCCTGGCGCAGAAACTGACGGCCCTGTCGGGGCTGGACGCAGTGTTTTTCAACAATTCCGGTGCCGAGGCCAACGAGACTGCGCTCAAGCTGGCGCGCCTGCATGGCTGGCACAAGTACATCGAACGGCCTCTGGTCGTGGTCATGGAAAACGCCTTTCACGGCCGCACCCTGGGTACATTGTCGGCCAGTGACGGGCCGGCTGTGCGTCTGGGTTTCAGCACCTTGCCGGGCGATTACATCAAAGTGCCATTTGGCGATCTGGTGGCGTTCGACAAGATTTGTGCGACCTATGGGCATCGGATCTGCGCCGTGCTGGTCGAGCCGATTCAAGGCGAGGGCGGCGCGCAGATGGCCCCGGCCGGGTATCTCAAGGCCTTGAGAGAGCGGTGCACGCGGCGTGACTGGCTGTTGATGCTCGACGAAATCCAGACCGGTATGGGCCGGACCGGCAAGTGGTTTGCCTTTCAGCATGAGGGCATCGTTCCAGACGTCATGACCCTTGCCAAGGGGCTCGGCAACGGCATACCGATCGGTGCCTGCCTGGCGCGGGGCAGGGCGGCGCAACTGTTCACGCCCGGCAGCCACGGCAGTACCTTCGGCGGCAATCCGCTGGCCTGCCGGGTCGGCTGCACGGTGATCGATATCATCGAACAACAGGCGCTGGTGGAAAACGCCGCACTGCAAGGCCGGCAGTTGCTGGACGGGCTGCGCAATGCGCTAGGAGCTCACTCGAACGTGCTGGACGTTCGTGGCCAGGGTTTGATGATCGGTATCGAATTGCGCCAGGCCATACCTGAACTGACACGCATCGCAGCCGAGGAACATGGCCTGCTGATCAATGTCACTCGGGGCAAAATCGTTCGCCTGTTGCCGCCCTTGGTGCTGGACGCCGCTGAAGTGGCGCAGATCGTCCAACGCCTGACGGCAAGCCTGGACCGCGCCTGTGATCGGTCGTTTGCACGCTCTGCCTGACGCAACGGATTAAGGAAAAGGATTACATCGGGCTGTACCAGGATGACCCATATGCGGTAGAACAGACCAGCATCGTGTCGGTCTGTACGCGATGGCTACCCAATGGATTTGAAAGGAGCCCACCATGTTAATCCGGTCCCTGACCCTCGCCACCCTGCTTGTCGCTGCCGGTACAGCGCTTGCTGCCGACAGCGACGGCCCTTTGGCACAGGAGCGCGGCAAGTCGCGTCCCTTGATCATCATCGCACCCAGCCAGGCTGATCCGGCGCTGGGTCACCTCAAGGACGCGCTGAAGGAACCTGCCAATCATAAAGATTTCACGGAGCGCAATATGGTGCTGTTCACGGTGGTGAATACTATCGGCGAACGTGACGGCAAAAGCATGGACCCGCAGTCGACCATGGCCTTGATTCGTGAATTGAAGCTGGGCGCAGGCGTCGGTACCAAGGTCATTCTGGTGGGCAAGGACGGCGAGAAAAAGATCGATAAAACTATCGGGAAGTCAGAATCCATAGACCTCAAAGAGATCTTTGCCACCATCGACCAGATGCCGATGCGCGAGCAGGAAGCCGTGGCGCCTGCTCCAGAGCCGCCAGCCAAGCCCGCGCCTGTCGAAAAACCGGGCAAACCGGTCAAGGGCGGGGCGCCCGGCAAGACGCTGGACGACTGAGTGAACGGCGTAGCGCGCGGCAATCGCGCGCTGCGCCTGACGCGCTGCTCAGGTCATTCGCCGCGAATGTACTGCTCGAGCTGCTTGATAAGACTCGCCTGTTCTGCAATGGCTTCCTTCACCAGGTCACCGATGGACAGCAGGCCCAGCAACTGCCCGCCTTCAACGACTGGCAGGTGGCGCAGATGGCTGTCGGTCATGATGCTCATGCACGCCTCGACGCTGCGCTGCGAGTCGACAGTAATCACTTTGCTGCTCATGATGTCCCTCACTGGTGTACCCACCGACGAGCGCCCCTTGAGGACCACCTTGCGCGCGTAGTCGCGCTCACTGATGACGCCCACCACTTCGTTGCCCTCGACCACCGGCAGCGCACCGATGTTCTTTTCAGCCATTAACCTGAGTGCGTCGAGCACCATCTGATCCGGGCCAATGGTATGCACTTGCTGGTTCTGCAGGTCTTTCAATTTCAGTAGCTGGGCGACAGTTTTCATGGGGCTCTCCGCGATCGGGACCTGGCTGGCTGTAGTGCATTGCCGGAACCACTACAGAATCATCCAGCGCGCAGCATCGAGCAAGCAGTAAATAAAGATCACGGGAATAGGAGGAATCAATTATCCACGCCCTCAATGTGCCGCTAATTCGCCTGCCAGACGCGCCTTTAGCTTCATAGCCAAGTAGAATCAATTGTTTCACCGGGCGGTCGAGGTAACAGCGTTGGATGTACAGCAGGGCTTTATCCTGAGTCGGCACTGGCAAGACACGCCCGCCGGGACCGAGGTCGACTTCTGGTTGGCCACCGATCAGGGGCCGCGCCATATCCGTCTGCCTTGCCAGCCTTCTGTCGCCTTTATTCCTGCCGAGCAGGGTGAGCGCGCCCGATCGTTATTGCGCACCGAACGTGGCGTAGAGCTGCGCCCGCTGGAACTCTGTGATTTCCGTCATCGCCCGGTGCTGGGTGTGTATTGTCAGCAGCACCGCCAGTTGATGAACATCGAAAAGCTGCTGCGCAGAGGCAACGTGGACGTCTACGAAGCGGACATTCGCCCGCCCGAGCGCTACCTGATGGAGCGCTTTATCACTGCGCCTGTGCAGTTTGGCGGCACGCTGGATGCCGATGGCGTGCTTTGTGACGCGCAGATCAGGCCATCGCCCGATTACCGTCCCAACCTGAAACTGGTATCACTGGATATCGAAACCACGGCACGCGGCGAGCTGTATTCGATTGCACTGGAGGGCTGTGGGCAACGCCAGGTCTACATGCTGGGGCCGGCCAATGGTGGCGACGAGCCGCTGGATTTTCAGCTCGCCTATTGCGATACCCGCGCGCAGTTGCTGGAACGTCTCAACGACTGGCTGGCGCTGCACGACCCTGACGCGATTATCGGCTGGAACGTCATCCAGTTCGATTTGCGCGTGCTGCATGAGCATGCCCAGCGCCTGCAAGTGCCGTTAAGGCTCGGACGTGGCGGTGAAGCGATGGGCTGGCGTGAGCATGGCAGTCGCAACAACCATTTTTTTGCCGAGGTGAGCGGGCGGCTGATTATCGACGGCATCGAGGCATTGCGCTCGGCGACCTGGAGTTTTCCGTCATTCAGCCTTGAATACGTCGCGCAGACCCTGCTGGGCGAAGGCAAGGCCATCGACACGCCTTATCAGCGCATGGACGAAATCAACCGCATGTTCGCCGAGGACAAGCCGGCGCTGGCGCGTTACAACATCAAGGACTGCGAACTGGTCACGCGCATCTTTGCCAAGACGCAACTGCTGACCTTTCTGCTTGAGCGCGCCACGGTCACCGGTCTGCCTGCCGACCGCAGCGGCGGTTCGGTTGCCGCTTTCTGCCATTTGTATATCCCGCTGATGCATCGTCAGGGTTTCGTTGCGCCCAACTTGGGCGAGCGCCTGCCGGAGGCCAGCCCTGGCGGTTTTGTCATGGATTCCCAGCCAGGGCTGTACGAGTCGGTGCTGGTGCTGGACTACAAAAGCCTTTACCCGTCGATCATTCGTACCTTTCTGATTGATCCGGTGGGCTTGATCGAAGGCCTGCGGCATCCGGCGGACAGCGAGTCGGTGCCAGGCTTTCGCGGTGCGCGCTTTTCACGCACACGTCACAGCCTGCCAGCCATCGTCGAGCGAGTGTGGCAGGGGCGGGAAGCCGCCAAGCGCGAGCAGAACGCGCCCTTGTCCCAGGCGCTGAAAATCATCATGAATGCCTTCTACGGTGTGTTGGGTTCGAGCTGCTGCCGCTTTTTCGATCCGCGCCTGGCTTCATCGATCACCCTGCGCGGGCATGAAATCATGCTCAAGACCCGCGACCTCATTCAGGCGCAGGGCTACACCGTGATCTATGGCGATACTGACTCGACCTTTGTCTGGCTGGGCCGCCCTCACGGACAGGAAGAGGCGGCAAGCATCGGCAAGGCGCTGGTGCAGCAGGTCAACCAGTGGTGGCGCGAGCACTTGCACGCCGAGTACGGTTTGCACAGCGCCCTTGAGCTGCAATACGAAACGCATTTTCGGCGCTTCCTGATGCCCACCGTGCGCGGTGCGGAGGAGGGCAGCAAGAAGCGCTATGCCGGTCTGGTGACCCGCGCTGACGGGTCCGAAGAGATGGTCTACAAGGGCCTCGAAACCGTACGCACCGACTGGTCGCCACTGGCTCAGCAGTTTCAGCAGGAACTGTACCTGCGGATCTTCAAGCGTCAGCCGTATCAGGATTACGTGCGTGACTATGTGCAGCGCACCCTGTCAGGCGAGCTGGATGACCTGTTGATCTACCGCAAGCGCCTGCGTCGCAAGCTCGATGACTACCAGCGTAATGTGCCGCCCCATGTACGCGCCGCGCGGCTGGCCGACGAATACAACGACCAGCAGGGGCGACCGCGTCAGTATCAAAGTGGCGGCTGGATCAGCTACGTAATGACCACCGCCGGGCCGGAGCCGCTGGAAATTCGCCACGCCCCGATCGACTACGATCACTACGTGACTCGTCAGTTGCAACCGCTGGCAGATGCCATCCTGCCGTTCGTTGACGACGATTTCAGCACCCTGATCGGTGGGCAGTTGGGGCTGTTTTAACGCGAAACCAGCTGCTCGGCGAGCCACGGCAATACCTGCTCGCAGGACGCCTGGATTTTCATTTCAAGCAATTCATCGGCCCGGGTCTTGCCATGGTTGATGGCGATGACCGGCTTGCCCTGTTCGGCCATCGCCTTGCACAGGCGGAATGCCGACCAGGCCATCAGTGACGTGCCGACCACCAGCAGACCTTCAGCCTCTTCGACACTCTGCATTGCTTTGGCAGCGGTCTGCGCGGCGACGTTTTCACCGAAGAACACGACGTCCGGCTTGAGCCTGTCGCCTTCACAGTGCGGGCAGAGAGGCACCTTGAAGCTGGACTCGAAAGCCGGGTCGAGCAGGGTGTCGCCGTCCGGCGCCTGTGTCGCGTGGACGCCGATCAGATAAGGGTTTTGCTCCAGCATCTGCTCTTGAATGGTTGCCCGGTCGCTGCGCTGCTGGCAATCCAGGCACAGCACCCGGTGCAGGCTGCCGTGCAGTTCGATGACGTCCCGGCTTCCGGCCTGCGTGTGCAGTGCATCGACATTCTGGGTGATCAGTCCTGTGATAGCGTTTTCAGCCTGCAGAGCAGCCAGACCTCGATGCGCGGCATTGGCCTGTGCCGCGCGGATCCGCGGCCAGCCGAGCATCGCACGTGCCCAGTAGCGCTGGCGCGCTGCGGGGTTGCCGAGAAATTCCTGATACATCATCGGCTGCTTGCCGCGCCGCACGCCGTCCTTGTCGCGGTAGTCGGGAATGCCGGATGCGGTGCTGATGCCTGCGCCGGTCACCACCAGAAACGGTTTGTCGGCCATTGCCTGGCATAGCGTGTCGAGCAGATGTCGGGTTGGGCTGTCGAGCATGTTTGAACCTCGGGTGGCCGGTTTCTTGCGACTGGTCACCTTATCATCTGGGGTGCAGGCCACGTCGCGGCTGCCACAGCTGTGAGCCGCCGACGCAGAGGTTGGTTCAATCGCTGGTTTCTGGAAGAAGGCCCGGCAGCGGACCGCTACGCCGAGTGCTCCGCGTGGGCATGGCTTTCCGGACGCTCTGCGTTCGATCCTGAGGATGCCTTTGCCTCTCGCTCTCAATCCTTCAGCGCAATTTTCTTGCCGCGTCTGGCGGCGATGTCGCTGGCCTGGCCGTCACGCTGCTTGCCGGTGCGAGCCTGGGTGATGAGGGCCGGAATCAGCGGGCCTTCCGGCAGGTTTTTCCAGAAGCGCGAAGGGAAGTGGCCTTCCATGACCTTGGGGTTCAGGCGCGCAGGGTTGAAGATGTGGCTGTAGTAGGTCAGCCACAGTTCACCATGCGGGTCTTCCACCTGCCGGGCCATGGTCTGCCAGGCAGGCGGGCAGCGTCGTTCATGAATCAATTGCTGGCCGTCGTAATACACGCCGTCCTGAGGCGTGGCGATCATCCAGCGGTGCTGACCCATGCGGCCGATGAAATGCTCGCTGGCACTGAGCAGAATATCGTGGGCCGGTTCGTGCCAGGCCACGTACTGCGGGCGCATCAGGGCTTCGTCGTCAGCCACGGACGGCAGCGCGACAAATCGCAGGAACGCATGCAGATGATGGGCCTCGCGCCTTACCGATTTCAGGCGACGATGCAATTCACTGCCGAGCTTGTCGCCGGCCATCATCGCTGTGCGGTCGCCGTGAGTCACGCGCCACAGCACTTCGTACAGCAGGCTCCAGCGCTGATCGCCCCGGTAACGCGACGCGCTTTCCAGCAACTGCACCAGCTCCAGAGGAACCCTTGCCTGAAAAGGCCCGGCCTCCCTGGGATACTCTTCTTCGCTGCCGAACAGGTCGGCGGCATCCGGCGACTTCCAGCTGACCTGGCTGGGATCGATTTCATGGCTCAACAGCCAGCGAGCCTGTTGCCGCCAGGTATCGAACAGGTCGTCGCAGTCGAGGCAGATCATCCCCACAGCCCCATTTGCTGAGGCTGAGGCCGGTCGCGCAACTGGTGATGCAGGAACTCGCTGGTGGTTTCCGCATGCGGCGGATGGTAATCACTGGTAATGATGAACGGCTTGGCCTTGGCCAGTATGCAGCGCATGCGGGTGAGGTCTTCATAGCGGATGCGACGCTGTCTGCGCAGCTCGACCAGCCGCTGCGTAGTGCGAATGCCAATACCCGGCACCCTGGCGATCAGTGCCGGGTCGGCCTGGTTCAGGTCCAACGGGAAAACCTGCCGGTTGCCCAGCGCCCAGGCCAGTTTGGGGTCAATGTCCAGCGCCAGATCACCGGGACCGTCGAGCAGCTCACCGGCAGTGAAGCCATATCCGCGCAGCAGAAAATCAGCCTGATACAGGCGATGCTCGCGCATCAGCGGCGGTGCCGCCAGGGGAACGCTGTTGGGGCTGTTGGGTATCGGGCTGAACGCAGAGTAGTAGACCCGGCGCAGCTTGAAGTTGCTGTACAACGACTGCGCGCTGTGCAGGATGGTGCTGTCGTCGGTGGCATCGGCACCGACAATCATCTGCGTGCTCTGCCCGGCAGGCGCAAAGCGCGGCGAGCGAGGCTCGTTGCGCACCGTCTGCTCGCCGGTGTAGATCGTCTGCATGGCTTGCTTGATCGAGGCGACGTCTTTTTCCGGGGCGAGGGTCTGCAGGCTCAGGTCGGTCGGCAGTTCGATGTTGACGCTGAGGCGGTCGGCATAGCGGCCGGCCTTTTCGATCAGCGCCGGATCGGCGTCAGGGATGGTTTTGAGGTGGATGTAGCCGCGAAACTCATGTACCTCGCGCAACAGCCGGGCAACTTCGACCAGTTGCTCCATGGTGTAGTCCGCAGAGCGAATGATCCCGGAACTCAAAAACAGCCCGCTCACGCAATTGCGGCGATAGAAGTCCAGCGTCAGGGTGACCACTTCTTCGGGACTGAAGCGCGCACGTGGCACATCGCTGGAGCGGCGGTTGACGCAGTACTGGCAGTCGTAAAGACAGAAGTTGGTCAGCAGGATTTTCAGCAGCGACACGCAACGCCCATCTGGCGTGTAGCTGTGGCAGATGCCCATGCCATTGGTAGAGCCGAGCCCGGACTTGTCCTGCGAGCTGCGCTTGGGTGCTCCACTGCTGGCGCACGACGCATCGTACTTGGCGGCGTCTGCCAGAATGCTGAGCTTGTCGATAAGCTGCATGAAGTGCCCCTTGACTGTTTGTATATACAGTATAGGGGCGCGAGCAGTGTCACAAGTACCGCACGGCGGAGTTCTGCGAGGCGATGCCGGATCGGATTCACGCAGGCTTTGATCTGCATGAGTGGAAAGCAAGGTGCCAGCATGAATGTTATTTAATAACACATACGTGTTTGGTATGTAATACTGTAACAAATAGTTGCAGGTTACTTTTACTTGAAAAATTCTTCTGACGCTTCGACAGCAAGCGCTTCGATAGCAGGCTCCGTGATGGCCCAGTCGGCCTGGAAGCGGGTCCTGTTTTCCCTGGCGATACTGATATTGCTCTGGCTGGCGATTGGCTGGTCGGTGGCAGTTCCATGAGTGCGGCCATCGCTCTGGAAAACCTCACGGTGGCGTACGAGCGCCGCCCTGCAGTGCACCACATCAGCGGGCGCTTCGAAGCCGGTAGTCTGACGGCTATTGTCGGGCCCAACGGCGCGGGTAAATCGACGCTGATCAAAGCCATCGCCGGCACCATGAAGCCTGCTCAGGGACGCGTCGATCGGGGGCGTCTGGCAACCCGCACGATTGGCTATCTGCCGCAGGCTGCGGAAATCGATCGCAGCTTTCCGTTGAGCGTCGCCGATACGGTGTCGATGGGCGCCTGGCACAGCATCGGCCCGTTTCGCAGTCTGACTCGCAATCATGCGCGCCTGACCGGCGAGGCGCTGATGACCGTCGGCCTCGAGGGGTTTGAAGGGCGTAGCGTGGGCTCGCTGTCGTCGGGTCAGTTTCAGCGGGTGCTGTTCGCCCGACTTTTGTTGCAGGACGCCTCGGTGATCCTCCTGGATGAACCGTTCACCGCCATCGACGCGCGCACCACGCGTGATCTATTACAGCTGGTTCGCGCCTGGCACGGTCAGGGGCGTACGGTGATTGCCGTACTGCACGATATCGAACAGGTTCGTCAGCACTTTCCGCAAACCTTGCTGATGGCTCGCGAAGCCATCGCCTGGGGCGAGACAGCCCAGGTGCTCAGCGTTGCCAACCTGCGCAAGGCGCGCAACATGGCCGAGTACTGGAGCCCGGATGCCTTGCTGTGTGATGCCGAGGACGACGACGCATGATGCTTTATAGCCTGGTGGTCGAGCCTTTTATCGAATTCGGTTTCATGCGCCGTGCACTGGTGGCGTGTCTGGCACTGGGCATCGGCTCGGGGCCGGTCGGCGTGCTGTTGATGTTGCGGCGCATGAGCCTGGTGGGCGATGCGATGAGCCATGCGGTGCTGCCGGGCGCAGCGGTGGGCTTTATGGTCGCCGGGCTGTCGTTGCCGGCAATGGGCTTCGGCGGCCTGATCGCCGGGCTGGCGGTGGCTTTGCTGTCCGGTCTGGTGAGTCGACTGACCTCGCTACGCGAAGACGCCAGCTTTGCCAGCTTCTATCTGACCTCGCTGGCCGCCGGGGTGCTGATTGTCTCGCTGCACGGTTCCAGCGTCGATCTGCTGCATGTGCTGTTCGGCACCATTCTGGCCATCGATGACACCGCTATTTACATGGTCGGCAGCATTGCCTCCTTCACCCTGATTCTGCTGGCGATCATCTATCGCCCACTGGTACTGGAGTGCTTCGATCCGGGCTTTCTGCGTGCGGTCGGCGGGCGCGGCTCGCTGTACCACGTTCTGTTTCTGCTGCTGGTGGTGCTCAACCTGGTCGCAGGCTTTCAGGCGCTGGGTACCTTGATGGCCGTGGGCATGATGATGCTGCCGGCAACCGCGGCACGTTTCTGGACCCACTCGCTGAGTGGCCTGATGGTGATTTCGACGCTGCTGGCGACCTTGTCCGGGCTGATCGGGCTGATCGTTTCCTACCACCTTGGCGTCGCCTCGGGGCCGGCCATCGTGCTGACGGCCAGTGCGTTCTACGGCATCTCCCTGTTGTTCGGGCGCACGGGCATCGTGCGTCGGCTGTTCCCCAAACCTCACCTGGCTCACTGAAAAAGGTACGTCATGAAACGATTGATGATGTTGAGTTCCCTGGCTGCACTGGCGCTGTCGGCATTCGCCAGCCTGGCCCAGGCCAAACCGCTGGAAGCCGTTGCCTCGTTCACAGTCATTGCCGACATGGTCAGTACGGTCGGCGGTGACCGTGTGCACGTCAAATCGCTGATCGGTCCGAACGGCGATCCACACGTTTACGAGCCCACACCGAGTGACGCCCAGGCGCTGAAAAATGCCGATCTTGTATTTGTCAGCGGCCTGCATCTTGAGGGCTGGATGGATCGTCTCAT
Organism: Pseudomonas sp. MWU16-30316; assembly: GCF_020515645.1. Taxonomy (NCBI): domain Bacteria; kingdom Pseudomonadati; phylum Pseudomonadota; class Gammaproteobacteria; order Pseudomonadales; family Pseudomonadaceae; genus Pseudomonas; species Pseudomonas sp. MWU16-30316. Next base: position 487,983 of record NZ_JAIZAZ010000003.1, read on the forward strand.
CAAGGCTTCAGGTTACAAGGGGCAGCCGGTGGTACTGTCGGAGGGCATCAAGACCCGCAGCATGGATGAGGACGGCAAGCGCATTGTCGACCCGCATGCCTGGAACAGCGCGGCCAATGGCGTGATTTATGTGCGCAACATCATCGCAGCGCTGAAGAAAGCCGATCCGGAAGGGGCCAGCGTGTATCAGGCCAATGGTGATCGCTACATCGTTGAGTTGCAGCAGCTGGATAGCTATGCACGTGATCAGATCCGTTCGATTCCGGCTGCCAGACGCAAGATCCTCACCTCTCATGACGCGTTCGGCTACTTCGGCGATGCCTACGGGGTGAACTTCCTGTCGCCGCTGGGCTTGTCTACCGAATCTGAGGCGTCGGCCGCCGATGTTTCGAAACTGATCCGTCAGATCAAGACCGAACATGTCAGTGCCTACTTCTTCGAAAACTCCAGCGACCCGCGTCTGGTCAAGCAGATAGCCGAAGCCAGTGGCGCTCAACCAGGGGGTGAACTGTACGTGGAATCCCTGTCGCCAGCCGACGGCCCGGCGTCAACCTACGCGAAGATGTTCCGTTACAACGTCGATACCCTGACTGCGGCAATGAAGCGCAATCAGTGAGCCTGAACTGCCCGGCGCCCTGATTGCAGGCGCCGGGCAGCTCAACGCTTCAGTCGTTGAGGAATTTGAACACAGTGGTCTGGGTGTACGCCTTGCCAGGATCCAGTCGGGTGCTGGGGAATTGCGGCTGGTTGGGCGCATCGGGGTAATGCTGCGTTTCCAGAGTAAAGGCGCCCCAGTGCGGGTAGACCTTGCCAGCCTTGCCGTGAATGCTGCCATCCAGGAAGTTACCGGTGTACAGCTGCACGCCAGGCTCTGTGGTGAACAGCTGCAGTCGGCGGCCTGATTGCGGGTCGCTGACCTCGGCGGCCAGTTTCTTCACGTCCCCCTTGGTGTCGAGCACCCAGTTGAAATCAAACCCGCCTTGCTTGGGTTCGGCGTATTTCAACTGTTGATGATCATCCTTGATGTGTTTGCCGAACGCGGTGGGCTTGAGGAAGTCCATGGGCGTGCCGGCGACAGCAGGCAGTTCTCCGGTCGGGATCAGCTTGTCGTTGACCGGGGTGTAGTGCGAGGCGTGGAGGGTGGCGACCTGTTTGAGCACATCACCACTGCCCGCGCCGGCCAGATTGAAATAACTATGGTTGGTCAGGTTCAGCACCGTCGGTTTGTCGGTGGTAGCGCGGTAGTCGATCTTCAGCTCGTTTTTTTCATTCAGGCTGTAGGTCACTTCAGTCAGCAGGGCTCCTGGAAAACCCATCTCGCCGTCCGGCGACAGGTAGGTCAGCTTCACGCCAACCGAATCACCGGTCCTGGTTTCTTCTGCCTTCCACAAGCGCTTGTCAAAACCCTGCGTGCCGCCGTGCAGCGCGTTGGTCTTGTCGTTGAGCGGGACCTGATAGGTTTTGCCATCCAGACTGAATTTACCGCCTGCCAGGCGGTTGCCGAAGCGGCCGATGGTCGCGCCGAAATAAACCGTACCGTTGTTCTGATAGCCCTGAACATCGTCGAAACCCAGGACGATGTCTTCGACCTTTCCGGCCTTGTCAGGTACCAGCAGCGATTGCAGCGTCGCGCCGTAGGTGATGATGCTGGCCTGCACGCCGTGACTGTTGCGCAGGGTGTATTTTTCGACGGCAGAGCCGTCGGGCAGTTGGCCGAACGCACTGTGTTCGCTGGAGAGTGCGGCGGCCTGTGCGGTCAGGGTGCTGATCATCAAGGACAGTCCAAGGGTGCTGAGGAGCGCATGTTTTTTCATCTGATCTGCCTGCTTTTATTGTTATTGGTAAGACTATTTGATCGGATTCAAGCCGATGCATGGATGTATAGCGTATAAAATGGAGCTTGAAAAATAAATTGTAATACTATTTAGTAGTGCCATCGTCGCTGAAGGCTTGTGACTCACCTTAGCCGATCTGCCGGTTTTTTTTGCCATGCAGCCTGAAATCCGTGCAACGGGTCAGCGCAGGCAGAGGTTGGACAAGACAGCGACACAAACATCCAAAAGTGCCTTTACAACAATAACAAAGGACATTTTTCATGAACTGGCTGCCCGTTTCCGAGCACCGTTTCAAGCTGGCCGAAGGCTCCTTCTGGGATGCCGAGGAGCAGGCTTTGTACTGGGTCGACATTTCCGGGTTCCTGGCGTGTCGGCTGGTCGCCGGGCAGATCCGCCAATGGCGCATGCCGGAGCCGGTTTCTGCATTTATTCCGACCGAGCAGGGTGATGCCCTGGTGACACTGGCCAGCGGCGTTTATCGCCTGGACCTGGACTCCGACAAGACTTCTTTAGTGCCGTTCTGCGTGGCAGACCCCACACCTGGCAATCGCGCCAACGAAGCGCGGTGCGATGCGCGCGGCCACCTTTGGCTTGGCAGCATGCAGAACAACATCGATGCCGAGGGCGGCGACGTGCCTCTGGTGCGTCGTTCAGGCGGGTTGTTCCGCGTTGAACCTGATGCTCGCGTGACCCGTTTGCTGGACGGGCAGGGCATCGTCAACACCCTGTTGTGGAATGACGAGGGTAGCGTGCTGTACAGCGCCGATACGCTGGACGACGTCATTTATCACTATCCGGTGCTCGCAGACGGTGCTTTGGGGCCACGCAAGGTATGGGCTGCAAAACACGATCGAGGCTCACCCGACGGCTCGGCGATGGATGCCGAAGGGTATGTCTGGAATGCGCGCTGGGGTGGCAATTGCCTGATCCGTTTTGCCCCGGATGGCAGTGTTGACCGGGTTGTGGAGCTGCCGGTCAGCCATCCCACCAGTTGTGTATTCGGCGGTCCTGACCTGGAAACGTTGTACGTCACCAGTGCCGCACCTGCCGATGCACAGGGTCGTTTCGATGGCGCGCTGCTGATGGCGCAGGTCGGCGTCAAAGGCACGCCGTGTCAGCGTTTCGCCGGTTGATAAGCGTATCGCGCCGCCGTCTTTTTTGACGGCAGCGTGATGGTAGATGCAAGGGTGACATTCGGTTACATAGCGGTCACCCGTTATATGGTATGACTATTTGACCGGTTTCGGACGCATTCGCGTTCTCGACCGCCACCTCGCTGAACGTTGTAGCTATTCAATAAAAATAAGGAGCTAGCTATGTTGAGTCGTCACGGGATTCGTTCCCTGTGCTGTGTCGCCGTCACTACCGCCATTCTGGGCATGAGTGGCATCACCTCCGCTGCCGAAGAAGTCAAAATCGGCTTTCTGGTCAAGCAGGCTGAAGAACCGTGGTTCCAGGCCGAATGGGCGGGTGCCGAAAAAGCCGGCAAGGAGCATGGCTTTACCGTCATCAAAATTGCCGTGCCAGATGGTGAAAAGACCCTGACCGCTATCGATAACCTCGCCGCCAACGGTGCCAAGGGCTTCGTGATCTGCCCGCCTGACGTGTCGCTCGGCCCTGCGATTGTGGCCAAGGCCAAAGCGCTGGGATTGAAAGTCATGGCCGTGGATGATCGCTTTGTCGACGCCAAGGGTAACTTCATGGAGGACGTGCCTTACCTGGGCATGGCTGCCTTTGAAGTAGGCCAGAAGCAGGGCGTCGAAATGGCCAAGGAAGCGAAAAATCGCAAGTGGGACGAGGATGGCTGGAAAGGCACCTACGCGATCATCAACACTTATAACGAGCTGGATACCGGCAAGAAACGCACGGATGGTTCGGTGAAGTCACTTGAGGAAGCCGGCCTGCCGAAGGACCATATTGTCTTCACCGCACAGAAAACCCTCGATGTGCCAGGCAGCATGGACGCCACCAACTCGGCGCTGCCAAAAGTTCCAGGCGATGCCAAAAGGCTGATCATCGGCGGTATGAACGACAACACCGTATTGGGTGGGGTACGTGCGACTTCTACCAATGGCTTTGAAGCGGATAACGTGATCGGGATCGGTATCAACGGCACCGATGCGATCGACGAACTCAAGAAGAAAAAAAGCGGCTTCTTTGGCTCTATGTTGCCGAACCCTGGCAAAGAGGGTTACGACACCGCGTTGCATGTTTACGAGTGGACCACCAAGGGCACAGAACCACCCAAGTACACCGCTCTGGACGACGTGACACTGATCAAGCGCACCAACTTCCAGGAAATACTGACCGAGCGTGGTCTGTGGAAGTGAGCTGAACGAGGGGCCTGATGTTCAGGCCCCTCACACGTGCGAGGAGATTGGTTCATGCAACAGGCTATCGAACAATACGCCACAGGCGGTGCCTTGCGCTTCAACGGCATCGGCAAGGTCTTCCCCGGCGTCAAGGCGCTTTCGGACATCAGTTTCGAAGCGCGCCCCGGCAGCGTCCATGCATTGATGGGTGAAAACGGTGCCGGTAAATCCACGCTGCTGAAAATTCTCGGCGGCTCTTATCAGCCCAACAGCGGCGCCTTGCAGATCGGCGAGCAGAGCTATCAGTTCAAGTCCACCGCCGAGAGCATCGCGGCTGGCGTGGCGGTGATTCACCAGGAGCTGCATCTGGTGCCGGAAATGACCGTTGCCGAGAACCTGCTGCTCGGGCACATGCCCAATCGCTTCGGTCTGATCAATCGCGGTGCGATGTACCGCCGGGCCAGCGAGCTGCTCAAGGGCCTGGCTGACGAGATAGACCCACGCACACGTCTGGGCGATCTTTCGCTGGGGCAGCGGCAATTGGTCGAGATCGCCAAGGCCATGTCGCGCAATGCCCACGTCATTGCCTTCGACGAGCCCACCAGCAGCCTGTCGGCGCGCGAGATCGACCGACTGATGGCGATCATCGTGCGCCTGCGCGACGAGGGCCGAGTGATTCTTTACGTGTCGCATCGCATGGAAGAAATCTTCCGTGTCTGTGATGCGGTGACGGTGTTCAAGGACGGCCGTTTTGTAAAAACCTTCGAACAGATGGCTGATCTTGATCACGACCGACTGGTGACCTGTATGGTCGGGCGCGATATCCAGAACATCTACAACTACCGTCCGCGTCAGCATCAGGGGCCAAGTCTGCGCGTCACCGGCCTGCTGGGGCCGGGCCTGCATGAGCCGGTCACCTTTGCCGTGCAGAAGGGCGAAGTATTGGGCTTTTTCGGCCTGGTCGGCGCCGGGCGTACCGAGCTGTTCCGGCTGCTCTCGGGGCTTACCCGCAGCTCTGCAGGCAGCCTGCAACTGGACGGCAAACCGCTGACACTCAAGTCACCGCGTGATGCCATCGAGGCCGGAATTCTGCTCTGCCCGGAGGACCGCAAGAAAGAAGGCATCGTGCCGCTGTCCAGCGTCGCGGAGAACATCAACATCGGTGCGCGCCCCCGGCACGTGAACCTCGGTTGCCTGATTCAGGGCAGTTGGGAGCGTGACAACGCACGCAGCCAGATCAAGTCGATGAACGTCAAGACGCCATCGCCCGAGCAGCAGATCATGTACCTCTCTGGCGGCAATCAACAGAAAGCGATTCTTGGTCGCTGGCTGTCGATGCCCATGAAAGTCCTGCTGCTGGACGAGCCGACTCGCGGGATCGACGTCGGGGCCAAGTCCGAGATTTACGAGATCATCCACAACCTGGCCGCAGACGGTATCGCGGTGATTGTGGTCTCCAGCGATCTGATGGAAGTGATGGGCATTTCAGACCGCATTCTGGTGATGAGCGAAGGCGCAATCACCGGTGAACTCAATCGCGACGAGGCTGACGAGTCGCGACTTCTGCAATTGGCTCTGCCTCGCACGCGCGGCTGACAATCGGTCCCTGACCATGAACAATAAAAAAGAGGTGCGTATGTCTACCGAATCCAGCCTGCAGGCTCCCCGTCAGGGCATGAACCTGCGTCGTTTCGCCGATGACTGGGTGATGCTCCTGGCTGCCGTGGGAATCTTCATTTTGTGTGCCGTGTTCATCGACAACTTCATGTCGCCGCTCAACATGCGGGGTCTGGGCCTGGCGATTTCCACAGTGGGCATCGCTGCCTGCACCATGCTCTTCTGCCTGGCGTCCGGGCACTTCGACCTTTCGGTCGGCTCGGTGCTGGCCTGTTCCGGGGTGATCGCCAGTATCGTCATCCGCGACACCGACAGTGTGTTTCTGGGCGTCTCGGCAGCTCTGGCGCTCGGACTGGTGGTGGGCCTGATCAACGGCATCGTGATTGCCAAGCTGCGCATCAACGCCCTGATCACGACCCTGGCAACGATGCAGATCGTGCGCGGCCTGGCGTACATTTTCTCCAACGGCAAGGCTGTCGGCGTTTCCAACGAGGATTTCTTCATCTTTGGTAATGGCCAGGTGTACGGCGTGCCGGTACCGATTCTGATCACCATCGCCTGCTTCATATTCTTCGGCTGGCTGCTCAATTACACCACTTACGGGCGCAACACCATGGCCATCGGCGGCAATCAGGAAGCTGCGCTGCTGGCGGGTGTACACGTAGACCGTACCAAGATCATCATCTTCGCCGTCCACGGTCTGGTGGGGGCACTGGCAGGCGTGGTGCTGGCCTCGCGCATGACCTCGGGTCAGCCGATGATCGGACAGGGCTTCGAGCTGACGATCATTTCTGCCTGCGTACTGGGCGGGGTTTCGCTGAGCGGCGGCATCGGCATGATCCGGCATGTGATCGCCGGGGTGCTGATTCTGGCGATTATCGAAAATGCGATGAACCTCAAGAACATCGACACCTTCTACCAGTACGTGATTCGCGGCACGATCCTGTTGCTGGCGGTGATCATCGACCGGATGAAGCGTCGCTAAATTGCCCGGGCGCTGGTTCTGATGAATCAGCGTCCCTTTCATGCCGGATTCAGTCCCGTACTGCGTTTCATCAACCGCCCAAAGTGTAACTACCGCGGTAGTTGAAATAGCAAACCACCCGTGCGTGCGGTCTGAATCCATTCTTTCCGCGTTTCAGCGAGAATGCGGCGCCAGCGCCGAGCTGCCCAGCCGGGTCAGTCCGTAAAGCGCTGCACCGACCGCCAGCATGATGCCTGCTCGCAGCCAGGTTTCCGGACCTTGCTGAGTGAGCAGCAACAGGCACGAAAGAATGCCCAGCAGCGGAATAACCCAGTGGACCTGAAAGTGCCCGGCTTCGACCTTGTCGCGCTTGAGTACCAGCACGGCGATGTTCACGCTGAGAAATACGAAGAGCAGTAACAGCACGACTGTTTCGGCGAGGATGGTCAGGGTGCTGGTGAAGGACAGGGCAATGGCCACCAGCGTGGTCGCCAGAATTGCCAGCCCCGGCGTGCGGCGCTTGGGCAGCACCGAACCCATCACGGCAGGTAACAGTCCTTCGCGGGCCATGCCGAAGGTCAGTCGGCTGGCCATGATCATGGTCAGCAGCGCGCCGTTGGCCACCGCAATCAGCGCAATGACCGCAAACCAGGGCGCAGGTATGCCGAGCCCAGAGGCACTCACTACGTCCATCAGCGGTGCTTGGGAATCCTTGAGTTGCTCGACCGGCAGGACCATCGCTGCGCCCACGCCAACCAGCATGTACACCGCGCCGGCAGCCAGCAGTGCACCGAACAGGGCGCGTGGATAGACCTTGCGCACATCCTTGATCTCTTCGGCAAGATTGGCCGAAGTTTCAAACCCCACGAACGAATAGAACGCCAGCAATGAGGCACCGAGAATCGCTGTGGCGGGGGATGCGCTGTCCAGTTCAAACACGCGTTGCGGCACGCCTTGCCCTTGACTGACGAACCACACTGCCGCAGCGATGACCATCAGCAAGCCGCTCAGCTCGATGACCGTCATGACCAGATTGGCTGAAAGCGATTCCTTGATACCGCGTGCGTTGAGCAGGCCGACGATGACCAGAAATGCTACACAGACCCACTGCGCAGGCCAGTCGAGCAGCGCCTGAAAGTAGTCGCCGGCGAACGCCACGGCCAGTCCGGCAGCGCTGGTAACGCCAGCCGCGACCATGGAGAAGCCGACCAGAAACGAGAGCAGCGGCTTGCCGAAGGCTTTTTCGGCGTACACCGCGGCACCGCCTGCACGCGGGTATTTGGTCACCAGTTCGGCGTAGGATGCTGCGGTCAGCAAGGCAAAGCACAGGGCAATCAGCAAGGGCGCCCAGATGGCTCCGCCGACGCGTCCGGCTATCGTGCCTGCCAATGCATAGACGCCAGCACCCAGCACGTCGCCGAGGATGAACAGGGTCAACATGGGAGCGGTGATCGCCCGGCGCAGTGATGAGGTGTCGGGAGTGGCCATGGTGGAAAATTCCTTTTCATTGACGCTACACAAGGCTAAAGGCCAAAGAGGGTAAGCGTTGGTCTGTTCATTGGCTCGTTCGAGCGTAGACCGTCAGCGACGCTGCTTTCTACAGTACGCAAGCAAGCATCATTCAGGATCTGGCAGCGACAGCAGTCGGTACAGGCATGAAAAAGTGATCCTGATAACGGAGGTAAATTCAAACCGATGGACATCAAGCCTGACCGGCGGCGGTTTCAGTTCCACAGCGCGCAATAAAGTGGAGCATTCGGTTTGCAGGCTGTCTAAACCTTGCACTTGCGCCGATCGACAGAGGATACGAAGGTGGGACATGACAGCCAGCAACAGTTCCGTTTGGTCTGGAAGACACTGCAAACGTTAAGGGCGGAGGTGCGTAACCTGCAGCTCAGTGAACTGGAGCGTGTTCAGCGTTTAAGGGGTCAGCAGACGGTAGACACCCGCGAAGCTATCCAGCAATCGTTCGTCGGGCTTGAACAGGCAATCGATGATATCGAGGCCACGCTGGCGACCATTGGCGAGGCGACCGGAGAGATCGGCAAGCTTTGATCGTCCCGCAGAGCGCCTGACTCCAGAGCCGTCTGATGGCGGCCCTAGAGTCGTTTGCGCAGAGGAAACTCAGATTTTCGGGCCAGTCCAGCGGGGCGCGTTTCTCAAATCTTCACGCTGCTGTTGATCCGGTGATTTATGCGTCTCGCCGTATTCCACATGCAACTCGCCATCCAGGCGGTTGCTCGATGAACCGTCCTCTTGTGGCGTCTCGTCGAAATGCTTCCATTCGGCACTTTGGAAACGAAACAGGCTGTCGTCTTCCGGTGCTTCGCGCTCCCTGTAGTGATGGATCGAATAGTGGGCGTACTCGACCTTGTCACCCCAGTCAGCCTGCAACAGGCCGTCAGCCGCCAGGTCGCGATACCAGTCATTTTCCTTTTCGGAGGCTTTCTGCTTTTTGTTGTGGTCCACGAAGTAGCCGATGACTCCGCCTACCACCGCAACCACCACCCCGACCAGAAAGAAAGGTCCGGCCAGGGCTGTGGCCGCTGCGCCTCCTGCACCCACCAGTGCGGCGGTGCCCAGCACGCCGGCTGAAGCGCCGAACGCGCCGCCCGCAATTTGCAGACCGCCTGCGGCCTGAGCCAGTTTGTCACCGGATTTGACACCGTCCCTGATGGTAAAAGCTCCCAGCACGATGTCGGCGAAACCGCCGGCCAGGTCTGTCGCCGGGCCGAGAACCTTGACCACCGAACCGGCAATCTTGCTGGCCATCCCCGGCTTCAACTTGGTCTCGCTGTCCAGTCGCTGAGAGATGCCTTGCATTGCGGTGCGTTCGCTTTCAGCGCTACCGGTCAGGTCACCGATAACGGCCATCCGCGTGTCATCAGGGATGTCCAGTGCGTTGCGGATCTCGTCGAGCCGTGCCGCAGAAAGACCGCTGGGGCTGACTTCAACCTTCGGCGGTTTCATGTCCTGCTTGCCCCAGATTTCCGGCACGGTCTTGTCCAGCCCGAGTAAATCAACCAGGCCGCCTTTGCCCATCAGGTCACCCACCTTGTCGGCCAGGCGCACAAAATGGCTGGCGCCACCGGCAAAGCTGAGGAAGTCCTTGGCGATGGCCAGGCGCTGGAGCGGTGTCTCGCCGAGCTTGCCGCCATTCCCGACCATTTGATAAATGGCCGAGAACAAAGACACGCCAGCCGCGACGGAGCCCATGACACCCTTGCTGTTCAGCGTGTTGAAAATCTCGCCCAGCTTGCCGCGATCGGCGACCGGAATATAAGGCTTGGACAGGGCAGTCTTTATGTCGGCCTCACTGACTTTGCCATTTTTCTGATAAGCATCGCCCACTTCCTTCAGCGCCTTGGCGATATCAGCAGGTTTGGCGTTGCCCACGACGCCTTCCTCGATGAATTTCTCGAACGTCGGCTGCAGGAAGCGCGGCATGTCCACCAAAAAGCCCTTGAGTTCTGCCTTGAGCAGGCCGAACAGATCCTTGGTGGCGAGGGCGTTGTTTTCGTCACTGATTTTCGAAGGGTCGGCCACCAGGTCATTGAGGTCGCTGGTCAATCCGTCGGCCTGGATGGACTGCGCTGCCTTGCTGGCGGCTTCGGGATCGACCAGTGCCAGTGAGGACAACGTGTCGCTCAGGTCCTTTTGCGCTTCCTGGCCGAGCCCCTGTTTCTGCAAGTCCTTGAGGTAAAGTACGTAGTCGGGGCTCGCGGTGAGGTCCAGCAGTTTTTGCTTGATCTCGTCCTTGTTGGGCACCTTGTTCACGGCATCGGTCAGCTTGCTCTGGTAGTCCTGCTGCACCGTAGGGTCGGAGAACAGCGTAGTCAGTTGCTCCTGCAGCTTGCCACCGTCAATGATGTCGTGCATGTCCGCCGAGCTCAGCTGAGTCTGCTTGCTGTCGAACTCTCGCCATGTGCCGCCGAATGCACCTTGTGCCTCCTCGTAGCCGGTCAGGCCGCGGCCATTGTCGTAGGCGGCCTGCGCTTCGATGGCCCGGACCAGCTTGGCGCGCGGATCGTCCTTGGGGATATCACCGTTTTTTACGCCTTCGCGGTATTGGTCGAGGAGCTCCTTGGTCGCCAGCTCACCCACATTCAGTTCTTCGGATTTTTCGTCATCCTTGTCAGCCTTCACACCGGTTTTCTGACCCATGAGGTCAACTTCGGACGCACCGGGCAGGTTATGCCGACTGCGGGTTTCACTGATATTGCCGGTGCCCAGCTCATTCCATTTCTGCACCACGTCGTCATACAGCTGGGGGCTGGCGTCCTTGGAGACGATGAACTTGCCGTCGTCGTTCTCGAAGCGGATCAGCCCCGAACCCAGCTCGTCTGGCGAACCGATGGTGATGTCCTGGTTTTTCAGAAAATCGTTGGGGCCTGCCAACGTGTAGCCTTCTTCGCGGCTGCTGTTGATCTTGTCCCAAGCGTCCTTGAGCGTGGTGACCTTGTCGAACAGATCGGGTGTCAATGCCTGGGTCACGACAATCACTTCGCCGCTCTGATTCTTGTAGCTGATCTGGCTGCCTTCCTGGCCGGGTATCCAGTTGAATTCGGTGATGTCGTTAAGGCCCGGTAAAGACGTGTTGCCGTCGGCGAGGAGTTGTCCTTCATTGACCGCCTTTTCCAGCGCTGCGCGTTTTTCGGGGTCTGAAACGACGCTTTGCAGTCCCGTCAAAAACTTGAACAGGCCGGGATTGTCATCACGGGCGACCACCACTTTTTCGCCGTTGTGTTCATAGCGAATGGTGCCAGGGCCGGCCTCGTTCAGCGGGCCGACGGTGGTGCCGAACACGGGCGGCCAGACTTCATTGTCGCCCGCGCGGCGATAACCTTCCGACTCGCTTTTGCTCAGCCCCGTCAGCGAGTTGTAGGCATCCTTGGCGGCAGCATACAGATCGGGGTTATCGCGCTCGGACACCACAACTTTGTTGCCATCGCGGTCAACATAGCGCATCACCCCCGGTCCGACCTCGTCGACCGGACCGACTTCTGCGAAATCGCCCAGTTTTGCGGGGATTTTTTCATCCGCGCCGGCCGCCCGATAGCCCTCCTGCTGGCTGCTGTTTATGCCGGAAAGGGATTTGAAGTCCGATGCAACCTGCTTGAACAGTTCCGGGTTGTCCTGTTGCGACACCATGATCTTGCTGCCGTCGGCGGCCTCATAGCGAATCAGGCCCGGCCCCATTTCATCCGGTGCCCCGATGCGCAGGTAGCCACCCAGGTTCGATGGCGCCTCGGCACCCGCCGCAGCCGGCTTGTAGCCCTGCGTCACGCTGGTCTTGAAGCCGGCGAGCCTGGGCTGATCCGCTACCACTTGCTGGTAGAGCGCCGGGCTGGTGGACCGGTAGACCAGTACGTGATCACCTTTCTCTGTCACATAGCGAATCGTATCGGCGGCGACAGTGCCCGGCTTTTCTATGGACGCATAATCGCCCAGCGCAGGCGCTTTCTCGGTCGCGCTTGCCGGACGATAGGTGCTGCTGCGGTTGCTCGATTGCAGCACCTGATTGAAGCGGATGTTCGCGTTACCGCTGGGGGCAGGGCTGGGGGCGGGTGTCGGGCTGACCGTTGACGTCGACATGGCGGGTAACTCCTGGTGTGGACAGTAGATGCGATTGGCCGTTGAACAAGATGTACTTCAGCCGCTCGCTAAAATCGCCATGTGTTGCGCAGCAGCCTTGCATGTGTTGCGCAGCAGCCTTGACAGTCAGGCAATACACATTGGCGACCCTGAAGTTTCAAACACATTGCACAGGGCATGGTTAAAACGAGTGCACACTTCTATAGTTTGAACGGGTTCTCGTTTTACGAATGTCCGGTCAGTGAACTTACTGAGCAGACACTAACACTTGGCGGGCGATAAGGAAGATCAATGCCTGCGTTTTCACAACGTTTCACACGCCTGCCGAGTATCAGCTCGTACGTCTGGAGGCCAAGCAGCACAGTATCTGTGGCGTGGCTGATACCTGAAAACTTAATCTCTCCAGAAATAAGACAGTAATAAATATCATTTTGATATCATTGTTGGTTAATTGTTTTAACGGGTTGTGAAAACGCAATTTCACAACTTTTCACAGCATCTGATAATTCGCCTTGCGTAGTATTGATCTGGCGGAACAGTGAACGCATTGCTTGCTGGGAGCATCAAGTAACAATCCCGGGTTCACTGTTCGGTGATGGCATATTGCTCTGCCTCTCGGCAGTTGAAACTTCCCCCTCGAAGCAAGGAGAAACAACATGAGTGAGACTGCACCAGTAAGCTCCGGCAATTCGGACGCGGCAATCGAAAAGATGTCCGCTACCTTTGACATGGCTATCGAGAAATCAGCCAAGATCACTGAAATCTCCACTGCCAAGAAGGCAGAGCTGGACGCTACCAAGCAACGTCCTCAGAACTGATGTCGTGGTGTGGGCGGCGGCGCTGCCGCCCGCACTCGCTTCCTGCACGATTTGCACCACGTCTTTCGATCGACAGCTTTACCCGGCTCTGACGTGCCGTTTCCGGTAGATCACACGGTGGTAACTCGATCATGACAGCCCTGATTTCATTGAGCGCAACGCCAGACGCTGCCGAACAGGATAATGGCGTGGCATTGCTCGAAATTCTCCACGGCTTGCACCAGGGCGTTGCTCTGGCGCTCGACAAGCCGCTCTATACAATCGGCAGTGCCGCCACGGCCGACCTTGTGCTGGGCGATGCCGGTATCGCTGCGCAGCATGCGCGCCTGCGGTTTTCCGAAGAACTCGTTGCCATTGAAGCGATAGGCGGCGACGTAACCGCAATGGATGCGCTTGGCAAAAGTCTGCTTATCCCCGAGGGGCATGGGCAGCGACTCGGGTTGCCCGTCGAACTGACGCTTGGACAAAGCCGTCTGCGCTTGCGCAGTACTCGACCTGCAAAAGCCTCGTCCGTTGAGCCGCGTAAACTGCACGCATTCAAGGTGCCGGTGTTGGGCGCGCTGTTGCTGCTGGTGACATGCGCCACTGCATTTGCGTTTCGTGCGCCGCCAGAGGCTGTGTCGCATCGCGGTGCCGTCGGTATGCCTGCAGCGCCTGCCAATGTGTCTGCGCCGACGCTGGCCGAAGCCCGGACCTGGCTGGATCAAGCACTGCGCGACGCCAGGCTTGGTCAATTGCGCGTCCACGAGCAGGATGGTCAGCTGAGTGTGGCAGGCAGCTATCCCGCCGATCTTAAAAGCAACTGGTTAAAGGTTCAGCGCGATTTCGACAGCCGCTTTGGTCAGCGCATCGTCCTGACCCCCCATGTTCAGGTGAGCGCGGCGGTTGCGACACCACGTGTGCGCCTGCAAGCCGTCTGGTTCGGACGCAATCCATATGTCATCGACGAGCATGGCAAGCGCGTCTACCCCGGCGCGATACTGGCGGACGACTGGACGCTGGAAAGTATCGAAGGTGATCAGGTACGTCTGGTGCGTGGTCAGGAACGGTTTGCCTTCACATTATGAAAGTCGACCTGCGACCCATCACCCCGACTTCTCCGGAGTCCTTGCCAGCTGTCGAGCGTGTCGCGCCGACGCAGCCCAGACAAGGCACGCGATTCGAAGCGCTGCTGGATCAACGCGAGCGCAAGGTCCGTCGCTCACTGCGTGGCGAGCTTGAACAGACCGAGCAGGCCGCTGGTGTCGCCGCGCCATTGTTTGGCCCGGCGCGCTCGCTGCAAGTATTGCACTACGTGCTTGATGAAGTGCTGCCCGCGCTGGATGCAGAACCTGAAATCCGCGAGTTGGCTGAAGAGGTGATTCGAGAGGAAATCGAATTGCGTCTCTTGCTTGAACAGCAGCGCGCCGAGGTGCAGCCATGAGTGCAGCCCAGGACCGCGAATGTGTCGAGTTGTTGACCGGGCTCGGTAATCTGTACCGCCGCAGCGGTCAACCGCAGCGGGCACTGGTGATGTTGCTGATTGCCATCCAGCTGGCGCCGACCGACACCGCGCTATTGCACGGTCTGGCTCTGGCATTCACTGACAGTGGAGATGCTGACAGGGCCCTCGCTGCACTGGACCGTCTGGTCGAGCAGCAGGGCGAAAGTCCGTCCCTGCTTTTGTTGCGTAGCCGGGCACTATGGAAGGCCGGTCGCAGGGACGAAGCACGTCAGTGTTTCAGACGTTATCTGGATGCCCGGAGGGCCGCGCAATGACCCTCATGAACCGCCTCAACCGACTGGCCGAAATTGCCTCGAAACGCACCGATGTGATCATCGTAGCGTTCATGCTCATGGCCATCGCAATGATGATCATACCGCTGCCCACCTACCTGGTGGACGCGCTGATTGCTCTGAACATTGCGCTCAGCCTGCTGATTCTGATCGTCGCGTTTTACATCAATCATTCGGTGGAGTTTTCGGCATTGCCACCGCTGATCCTGCTCAGCACCCTGTTTCGTCTTTCGCTGTCGATCACCACGACACGTCTGATCCTGCTGGATGGCAATGCCGGTCATATCGTCAAGGCGTTCGGCGACTTTGTGATCGCAGGTCAGGTCGTGGTCGGGCTGGTGGTGTTTCTGATCATTACCGTGGCGCAATTCGTGGTCATCACCAAAGGCGCCGAGCGGGTCGCCGAAGTCGCTGCACGGTTTACCCTCGATGCAATGCCGGGAAAGCAGATGAGCATCGACAACGATCTGCGCAACGGTGACATCGATCAGGCCGAAGCCAGGCGCCGTCGTTCGCGCCTGGAGCGGGAAAGCCAGATGTTCGGGGCCATGGACGGTGCCATGAAATTCGTCAAGGGCGATGCCATTGCCGGGCTGGTGATCCTGTTCGTCAATCTGCTGGGCGGCATGATGATCGGCATGGTTCAGCGGGGTATGCCATTCGCCGAGGCGGCGCATACTTATTCGCTGCTGACCGTCGGCGATGGTCTGATCGCGCAGATCCCGGCGTTGTTGATTTCGGTGGCTGCAGGCACCGTGGTCACGCGGGTCAACAGCGATGGCGAAGAGCGCGACCTGGGCACCGAAATCGTCAGGCAATTGGGGGCCAGCCATCGGGCGCTGGGGCTGACCGCATTGATTCTGCTTGGCGTCGGGCTGCTGCCCGGATTTCCCATGCCGGTATTCATAGTGCTGGCGGCATTGCTTGGCGGCAGCGCATTTTTCCTCTGGCGTCGTCAGCATCGGGCCAGCCTTCCCACTGCACAGCTCGAGCAACCTGACCAACTGTCGGCGACTGAACCCGAGCCGGTCGTCGTGCAGGAGGATGCCGAGCGTCCCCGCGACACCCAGGTACTGTTGAGTATCGGGGCAGGGTTGGCCGAGGCGGCACCCCTGCAGCCGCTGCGCCAGCGTATCGAAGCCATGTGTCACGACATTCGCACGGATCTGGGAGTCGAGGTGCCGGTGCCGGACGTCTATCTGGATCGCTCAATGGCGGCAGATCGCTTTCAGGTCGAGCTGGAGGGCGTACCGGTCTGCGAAGGTGAATTCAGTGCCACGTCGCTGCTGCTACTGGATGATCCGCTGCATGCACAACTTATCTCCGTGGAGCCCTTCGAAGCCCCTTCGCCGATCAGTTCGCGTCCCGGTCGTTGGGTAGATCGCGAGCATGCCGATCAGTTGCAGGAGGCGGGCATCGGCTTTCTGTTCGCCGACGAAATCCTGCGCGCCACGCTGGAGCGCACCTTGCGTCGCTATGCTGCAGATTTCCTGGGTATTCAGGAAACCCGCGTGATGCTGGAGCAGCTTGAAGGCAAGTACGCAGAACTGGTCAAGGAGGCGTTACGCATCCTGCCGCTGCAACGTATTGCCGAAGTATTGCGGTTGCTGGTTGCCGAAGGTGTGTCAATACGCAACCGCCGTGGATTGCTGGAGGCGATGGTGGAGTGGGGCGGTCGCGAAGCCGATGCCGGGCGTCTGACTGAACATCTGCGCGCAGCGCTGGCGCGTCAGGTCAGCCACCAGTATGCCGATCGCAACCGGGTGATCAGCGCATTTGTGCTGGCCCCTGCCCTCGAAGAAAAATTGCGTACCGCGTTGGGCCGCCAGGACAGAAATCGTGACGCGCTGCCCGATGACATTGGACGGACCGTACTTGGACAATTGCGGCGCCTGTGCGCTGTGCTGCCCGAAGATGAGTCGACGGTATTGCTGGTACACCCCGAGCTGCGTCGCGGCCTGCGCCGCATCATCCTGCGTGGCGAGCTGCAGTTGCCTGTGCTGTCGTATCGCGAGCTGGCCAGCGAATACAACCTTCAAGCGGTCGGCACTGTCAGCCTGACCGATATCACTGCGCGCCCGGCCCCCAAGGCTGACGCGGCCACCTCTCTGGCGACTGCCTCATGATCCGTTCCGCTTCTGTAATTCGTCTGTTGTTTCTGGCGCTCAGTGCCTTGCTCATCGCTGGCGGTGCGAATGCCGAAACCATCGCCAAAGGCGCCAAGGGCACCGTTGATCTGGCGATTGGCGAAGGCCGGGTTCTGCATTTCTCGGCACCGGTGGACTCGGTCATGGTCGCAGAGCCAGGCATTGCCGACCTGCAGGTGGTATCGCCCGGTGTGATTTACGTGTTCGGCAAAACAGCCGGGCAGACCAGCCTGATCGCGCTGGACAGCGAGGGTCGGGAAACCGCGACCCTGAGCCTCGCCGTGAGCAGCGGCACGGCAGCGGTGAGCCGCCCGCTCAAGGCGCTGCACCCGCAGAGTCAGGCGCGCATCAATGCCAGCGGCAGCCGTGTGATCGCCAGCGGCGCCGTCCAGGATGTCGGTGAAGCGACCGACCTGAATGCCTTGCTGAGCACCGAGGGCCAGAACTTTCAGTCGACGGTCAACAGCGCCACTTACGCAGGCTCGGCACAGGTCAACATCCGTGTACGTTTCGCTGAAGTTTCACGCTCCGAACTGCTGCGCTATGGGGTGAACTGGAATGCGCTGTTCAATAACGGCACCTTTTCGTTTGGCCTGCTGACCGGTGGCAGCCTGGCTGCCGATGCCGCAAGCGGCGCGTCAAACGTCATCAGCGCCGGGCTCACCTCGGGTAACGTCAACATCGATGCGATGCTTGAGGCGTTGCAAAACAATGGCGTGCTTGAGGTGCTGGCAGAGCCGAACATCACGGCGATGACCGGGCAGACGGCGAGCTTTCTGGCGGGGGGTGAAGTGGCTGTACCGGTGCCCGTCAACCGTGAGGTGGTCGGTATCGAATACAAGCCTTACGGCGTCTCGCTGTTGTTCAGCCCAACGCTGCTGCCCAACGGCCGTATTGCCCTGCAAGTACGTCCTGAAGTCAGCAGCCTGATGAGCACCACCACGCTGGACGTCAATGGCTACCAGGTGCCTTCGTTCCGTGTGCGACGTGCCGACACCCGCGTGGAAGTCGGCAGCGGCCAGACATTCGCCATTGCCGGGCTGTTCCAGCGCGAGAGCAGTCAGGACATGGATAAGGTACCGATGCTTGGCGACATGCCGATTCTTGGCAGTCTGTTTCGCTCCAAACGCTTTCAGCGCAACGAGACCGAACTGGTGATTCTGATCACCCCTTATCTGGTCGAACCGGTCAAGGAGCGTGTGGCCGCCACCCCGTTGGACAAGCAGCGCGCAGCCAGCACCGCAGCGGCCGGACCGCGCAGTGGCGGCGCGTTCGGCTTTTACATGAACTGACAGGAACCGGCCATGAACCTCATTTCAAGCATGCCACGCCTGCCGATTCTGATGACGCTATGCCTGCTGGCAGGCTGCAAGACTCACCTTGACCCGGTCAGCTATTCGCCGGGTTACACGGCGGTGACCCGCGCCGATGGTCGCGTGGAACTGGTGCCGGATGCCTGCATGCAGCCCGCTGCGCAGGACGACATTGGCGTAGGGGAAGATTTTCAGCCGCTGCTGCCGCCGGGCTGCGCCAGCAATCTGATTCTGTTGCAGATGGTCGAGCAGCGCTCGGACGTGGTGCAGGGCCGTAGCACTGGCCCGGTGATGGCAGCCCCGGTGGGGCGGGCCGCGCAGGTGTACATCGATGGCTATGACCGCGAAGAACTGCGCCGCCGTCAGGTGGAGCAGCAGGCCAACACCGACACTCGGGAGGCGCGATGATTTCAGCGAGCGTCGACCAGACCCAATTCGCGTGCCTGTTCGGCACGGTCGGGTATTGCCTTGATACGTCGAGCCTCGGCGATCAGTTTGCTGCGTTCGGCCTTGGGAATGTCGTCGAAGGTCATGCTTTTGAGGTCTTTCTCTTTACCGGCGAGCACCATCACCAGCAATTGATTGCGCTGGTGGCGGGGTTGCGCCAGCGGCGACTGGCTAACGCGGTCAATGGTTTCCAGGGCCTTTTTATTGTCGTCACCCAGCACATAGGCAAGGGCCAGGTTGCAGCGGGTGTCCAGATCGTTCGGTGCCAGACGAAGGCTGGTATTGAAGGCGTTCTGGGACTTGTCGGCCTCACCGCTGAGAATGTAGGCGATGCCCAGTCGGTTCCACGCCTGCGGCTGCTGCAGGGCAGTCGCGGCCTGATTGAGTACGGTGACGGCGCGTTGCAGCTTGCCCTGACGCAACTGCGCGGTGCCCAGGCCCAACAAGGCTTCAGGGTCATCGGCCTTGAGCTCCAGCGCACGTTGATAGGCGCGCTCCGCGCCGCGCGTGTCGTTGCTGGCAAGCAGTGCGGCACCGAGTTTACGCCACGATTCGACGCCGGCTTCAGGCTGTTGCGTGGCGCGCTGGTAGAACGACGCAGCCGTCGTCGAGTCGCCGCGTTTTTCCAGGTCGGCGGCCAGTTGCATGAAGCGCTCGTAACTGGCATCGGTCTTGGGCTGGGTCGTGCACGCCGTCAGGGTCAGGCAGCCGAGCAACAACAACGTGGAGATGGAACGAGGTGGCATGGACAGGGCTCTTGTGAAAGGGGACGGGGCGAGGCAATTCAGCCGTCGACGGCCTTCGCGGGCGAGCGCCAGTTTATAGCCCCGGCGCTGAATTGCGACCGTTTTTTGAGCATGGTTTTTCGCGTCGCTGCGGGCCAGCGTTCGAGGCAGCGCCGCAACCGGCAGGGAGGGCGCCATGCCGTTTTTCAAGGCTGAGTGGCGCATCGCGCTACGGCTGTTGGTGATTCTGCTGTGCTCACTGCCCGGTGCGTTGAACGCGGCGTCGGAGCGCGAACCCGAGTGGTTCGCCGAGCCTTATGCCTATGTGTTGGTCGACCAGGATATTCGCGGTGCACTCACCGAGTTCGCGCAGAACCTCGACCTGATCGTGGTGTTCTCCGACAAGGTGCGCGGCAACGCCCGCGGTACGGTACGCGGCGAAACGGCTGGAGAGTTTCTTGGCCGCCTGTGCGATGCCAATCAGTTGAGCTGGTACTTCGACGGTAACGTTCTGCACATCGCGGGTGCTGATGAGGTCGGTACGCGGGTTTTCGACCTGCAGGGCACCCGGCTGCAAGAGTTGCAGGACTATCTGGCCCGCTTGCAGGTCTCCGGCCAGCCGATGTCCAGTCGCGTCAGCCCGGATAACGACAGTCTGTTCGTGTCCGGACCGCCAGCTTATCTGGCGCAGATTCAGCAGCATGTGGATCGTCAACCTGTCGCCGAGGCCGCACCCGTGGTGCGCGAACGCGGTGTGCGGGTGTTTCGAGGCGGTGTCGTCACTCAAGTCGCCACCGACCGTCAGTAACCCCAAAAGGAGCACTACCCATGTCCGTCAACTCCGTAGATAGCAATGTCGACGTCAATGTTTCCAGTCAGGAATCGCGTTTCAACGCCGCCGTCGAGAACGCCGAACAGGCCTCCAGCGACAGTGAGTTCAACGACGCGCTGATCACTCAGGCCGTCACCATCGGTGGGCAGTTCATCATCATGCCGCGAGCTCAGGAAATGCTGAACGAAGCCCAGTCCGATGACGACTCCGAATAGGGTACGACCATGTCTGTGAATCTAGCTGCGTCACCGGCGGCGGCTGCCTTGCCGTCGCCGGGAGGAGGCGCGGGGCCGCAGGCTTCGCAGAACCTCTTCGAACACATGGCCGAGACGTCCAAAGGGATGCCGCAGGGCGCCAGCCCGCATCAGATCGGCACCAACCTGATGGAGCGGCTGGACGGCTTTATCGACCGCTCTCGGCAGTTCTCCCAGCGTGCCGACGCCTTGACCCAGGGCAGCGCGCCGCAGGCGGCCAGTCAGCCGCCAACAACTGCCGCGAGCGCTGCTCAGACGACCGGCAAAGTCGGTGGGCCGCAGGTCGATCAGATCGTGCAGTCGTTGGGGCGGATGTTCGACTACTCCATCGAAACCCAGATGGTGGTGCGCGGGGCGACCCAGATATCCGGCTCCGCCAACACCCTTCTCAAAGGTCAATGAATCATGTCCAAACGCTGCCGTGTCCTGCGCCTGCTGATCGTGGCCACGCTTGCCAGCCTGTTGCAGGCCTGCGACATCGATCTCTACACCAACCTTGGCGAGCGAGAAGCCAATGCCATGCTGGCTGTGTTGCTGCGCGACGGCATACCGGCGTCGCGCAAGGTGCAGGACAACGGCCAGCTCAAGGTCATGGTCGACGAAAAGCGCTTCGCCGAGGCCATGGCAGCACTGGACGATGCAGGCTTGCCGGGGCAGAGCTTCTCCAACATGGGCGAGGTGTTCAAGGGCAATGGCCTGGTGTCCTCGCCAGTACAGGAGCGCGCCCAGATGGTCTATGCGCTCAGTGAAGAGTTGTCACACACGGTTTCGCAGATCGACGGCATTCTGTCCGCGCGGGTGCATGTGGTGCTGCCGGACAATGACCTGCTCAAGCGGGTGATTTCACCGTCCTCGGCCTCGGTGCTGGTGCGCTACGACCCGCGCACCGACATCAACGTGCTGATACCGCAGATCAAGACCCTGGTCGCCAATGGTATTTCCGGGCTGGGCTACGACGGTGTGTCGGTGACGGCCATCAAGGCAGCGCTCCCCGACAAGGCCGGCGCGCAGCCGCAACTGGCGAGCTTTTTCGGGCTGTGGATGCTGGAGGATGATGTTCCGGCGGCGCGCTGGCTGTTCGGCAGCCTGTTGCTGATTGCGCTGGTGCTTGCCGGATTGCTGAGTCGTCAGTTCTGGCAACGTCGCCGGGTCGAGGGCACCTATGTCTTGAGCGATGCACCATGAATGCTGCGCTGACCGAGCAGTGGCAGGCACTCGTCGAGCGGCCTTTGACGTTTGTCCGCGAACGCTGGCTGGCCGAATGCCTGCAACGCGATGTCGATCCTGCCACGCTGGCTTCACTGCGCGATTCGTCGCGCTTTGCTACACGCTTCGAGCAGCTGTTGAATGCGCATTTCAAGCTGCAACCACTGCCGCAACTGGAACAGCCAGCGCAGAGTGACCTGGCTGTTCTGTTGTTGACCGACGAAGATTTTGCACGTTTGCCGCGCTTGTGTGGCGCGGTCTGGCATGCCGCCACGCTGAGTCGGGAAATTCGTGGTGACGTGGTCAGCGAGTACCGTCAATTGCTGGGTGACGATGCTTTTTCACTGGCACTCGCTCAGCGCCAACTGGCCGGGGCCGCCAACCTGCTGCGTACACCGGTCGAACTCGTCCAGGCCATCGATCGCGATGGTGCGCGCTGCGTGGCCGCCTGGCTCGAGGCCCAACCCATCGAACTGCAAGCCTGGCTGCGCCTGCGTCTGGACATTGCGCAAAATCAGCCTCAGCCAGGCGATGAACGACAGGTGGCCGTGGTGCGAACCGTTGCCCGCCTGCTGACCGGGAGCGACGACCATGAGTGATCTGCCGACCCGACCCGCTTCACGGATCGTGCGCGCTGCCGAAGCGGCCCGCTGGATCGACGGCTACGCGTTCGTCGAGGCCGCTCATCAGGAGGCGCGGTCGGTTCGCGAAAACAGTGCGCAATGGCTGGAGCAGGCCCGCGCTGAAGGTTTCGAGCGCGCCCGTCAGGACGGCGCCGAGCAGGTCGCGGCGTTGCTGGCAAAGACCAGCGCCGAGGTCGAGCGTTACCTGGCGGGGCTGGAAAGCTCGCTGGCTGAACTGGCGCTGGGGATTGCCCGCCAGGTGCTGGGCGAACTGGATGACCACGAACGCCTGCTGCGCTGCACCGCAGAGGCACTGTCGGCGTTTCGTCAGGATCAGGCGCTGACGCTGTATGTGCCGCGTGCCGACGTCGAAGCGTTGCGTCGACGGCTGGCCCACGAGGCGCCGCCGGCACTGAAGTCGCTGAGTGTCGTCGGTGACGATCAGCTGGCAGCCGGTCAAGCGCGGCTGGGTAGCCCGGCGGGCTCCGTTGAACTCGGGCTGGACGCGCAACTGGACAACCTGCGACGTGCGCTGTTGCCGTTGGCAGAAGGGGATGCTTCTTGAATGAGGCCCTGATCAGGCTGCTGCCCGGTCTTCAGCGGCGCTTGCAGCTCGCCCAGCCCAGACCGATGCGCGGCACCTTGCGCAGCATTCGCGGCGTGTTGTTGCGCGCCAGTGTGGCCGGGGTACGGATTGGCGAGCTGTGCATGTTGCGCGACCCTGGAAACGGACGAGAGCTGTCGGCCGAAGTGATCGGGTTCGATGAGGATGACGCGATTCTGTCGCCGATCGGCTCCATGGAAGGGTTGTCGACCCGTACCCAGATCATCGCTACCGGCCAGGCGCTGGGCGTGCAGGTCGGCGACGCCTTGCTGGGCCGGGTCATCAGCCCGATGGGCGAGTTTCTCGACGGTCCTGCACCGGTGGTTGCCAGCGGTTTGCAGCGTTACCCCTTGCATGCCGAGCCGCCCGCGCCGTTCAGTCGTCAGCGCATCGTCAAGCCACTTTCGCTTGGGGTACGTGCCATCGACAGCCTGTTGACCCTGGCGCAGGGACAACGCATGGGTATTTTTGGCGAGCCAGGGGTGGGCAAGTCCTCACTGCTGGCCAGTATCGTGCGTAACAGCAATGTCGATGTGATTGTCATCGGCCTGATCGGCGAGCGCGGGCGTGAAGTGCGTGAACTGTTGGAGGGGCAGCTGGATGCCACGGCGCGGGCGCGCACGGTTGCCGTGGTTGCCACCTCGGATCGGCCTGCCGCCGAGCGGGTCAGGGCGGCCTACGTGGCGACCACCCAGGCTGAATATCATCGTGACCAGGGCCGCAGCGTGCTGCTGCTGATGGACAGCCTGACCCGATTTGCCCGTGCTCAGCGTGAGCTCGGTCTGGCGGTGGGTGAGCCGCCGACCCGGCGCGGTTATCCGCCGTCGTTTTTCTCGGCGTTGCCGCGTCTGCTGGAGCGCGCCGGGCCTGGACCATCAGGCAGCATTACGGCGCTGTATACCGTGCTGACCGAAGGTGATGCGAGCATGGACCCGGTGGCTGAGGAAACCCGTTCCATTCTCGACGGCCACATCGTGCTGAGCGCCGATCTGGCACAGCGTGATCATTTTCCGGCAATCGACGTACTGCGCAGTCGAAGCCGCCTGATGGACCACATCGCGACAACAGAACACCGGCAACTGGCATCGCGGATGCGCGAGCTCATCGCCCGGCGCCAAGAGATCGAGCTGTTGATTCAGGTGGGTGAATACGCGGCCGGCAGCGACCCGCTGGCCGATGAGGCGATTGCCCGGCACGCAGACATTGAGGCCTTTCTGCGTCAGCCCGCCACCGAGCATGACAGTCTGGAACTGACCTTGATGCAGATGCGCAAGGTGCTGGCATGAATTGGAACGTTGGTTGCTCACCCCTTGCACATCTCGCTGTGATGACTGATCGCATGCATGTTCTCTTTCGATGCCGAACGGCATTTGCCATGGGAAAGATTTATGAAAACGGCTGACTTGCACAGCTTGCAGGCCCTGCGCGTGCTGCGTGAGCAGCGCGCCACAGCGCGTCTTGCTGCACAACGTGAACGCTGCCGTGAGGTCAACAGCGAGCTCGATCAGGCCCGTGAAGCCTTGCGTCTGCACCGGGAAAAGCTCGTTCGGGAAGCCGAGCAGGCATATGGCCGGTTCAGTGAGGGGCTTTCGGTCAGCGCCTGGCGAGCGACCCAGGAGCGCTTGCAGCAACTGGATGATGAACGTGTGGCGTTGCAGGCCGATGCTGATGCCGTGGCCCTGACGCTTGAGACCGAAGAGCAGGCCCGCGAGCGCCTCAGGCACGTTCACAGGGAGCAGCAACAGAAAACCAAAGCCTGGCAAAGCCTGGTGGAGCAGCGCGTGCGAAGTGATGCACGTCTGGCCGAACAGCGTGACGAAGCCGATCAGCCAGCAGCGCCTGGCAGTGCCGCTGCAACTGCTGTGACATCTGCCCAGATATCAGGAACCGAGCCATGACGATGTATGCCGGCCCGATTGCTGCCGATCCGTCGTGCCGCGAGGTGCTCAAGGCGCGATTGGTGCAGTTCGACAGTGAGGCACTGGACCTGCACAACCGGCTGCACCGCGCCCTGAAGCCTTGGCCGGTGCTGCTGGGCGGGCAAGCGGTGCAGGTGCTTTGGGCCAGCGCGAGTGGCGAGTGCCGGCAGCCGGTGCGTGTGGCCATCGCGCTCGGCGGGCATCGGATCGAACTGAATATCCCGCTGCGGCTGCTTGAACTCTCGGGGTTGGGCTGGCAGCCCGGTGCAGCAATCGAAACCGACGCTGACGCATTGCTGCTGGAACAGGCCTGGTTGAGCTTGATCGAGCCGCTGGAAGGTCTGTTGGGCGAACCTCTGCGCGTAGTGCCATGCACGGCCGACCAACCGCATAAGGGCCTGCAGGTCGCCGTCGAGGTGCGCGCCGGCGATCAGCCGGCTCAGGCGTTGAAAATCCATTTCGACGCCGCCAGCGCCCAGCGGGTGAGCGCGCTGCTTGAGCAGCACTGCGCGGTCACGCGTGACCCGCTGCAAGGCTTGCGTCTGGCGTTGAGCATCGAAGCCGGGCAGGCGCCATTGACTCACGCCGAACTGCGCAGCCTGTTACCGGGCGATGTAGTGATGCTCGACACCCTGGCCGATGCGCAGGTGCTGCTGCGGCTGGGGCGTCACTGCCAGACCGTCGTCAGACGCCAGGGCGACACGCTGGTCTGGCAAGGCGCGTTACGTCCCGGCAGCCCTGCATTTTCTCCGTATCCCTTTGACAGGAATGACCCGATGAGTGAAATGAGCAACGATGCCGATCTGGATGCCTCGCTGGACGATTTGCCGCTGACCCTGATCTGCCAGTTGGGCAGCATGGAGCTGACCCTTGCGCAGCTGCGCGAAATGGCCCCTGGCAGCGTTCTGCCCTTTACCAGCCAGGCGCATGACGAAGTGGACCTGATGGTCAACGGTCGCCGTATCGGTCGTGGTGAACTGGTGACAATCGGCGACGGTCTGGGCGTGCGCCTGCTTGGCTTCAGCGGCTCATGAACGGTTACCAGCCGAATTTGATCGAGATCATTCTGGTCGTTGCCACCATCGGACTGATTCCCCTGGCCGTGGTGACCCTGACCGGTTTCATGAAAATATCCGTGGTGCTGTTCCTGATCCGCAACGCACTGGGCGTACAGCAGACACCACCGAACCTGGTGCTTTACGGCATCGCGCTGATCCTGTCGGTCTACGTCACCACGCCGCTGATCGGCGACATGTATCGGCAGGTGCAGGGCCGCGATCTCAGTCTGCAGAACGTTCAGCAGCTCGAGGAATTGGGCAGCGCCTTGCGGCCGCCCTTGCAGGCACATCTGTCGAAGTTCGCCAACGAAAGCGAGCGCGGGTTTTTCGTGCAGGCGACCGAAACCATCTGGTCACCCGAGGCACGTGCCGACCTGCGCGATGATGATCTGGTGGTGCTGATCCCGGCATTCGTCAGCTCCGAACTGACTCGGGCCTTCGAGATCGGCTTTTTACTGTACATCCCGTTTCTGGTCGTTGATCTGCTGGTGTCCAACGTCTTGATGGCCATGGGTATGTCGATGGTTTCGCCCACGTTGATTTCAATTCCGCTGAAGATATTCCTGTTCGTGGCCCTCAGTGGCTGGTCACGCCTGATGCACGGGCTGATTTTAAGCTACGGGGGCTGAAGTCATGGGTCAGGACGTATTTCTGTCGCTGATGAATCAGGCGCTGATGACTGTGCTGCTGCTGTCCGCACCTGCGCTGATCGTGGCGATTGTGGTGGGGTTGGGCGTGGGACTGCTGCAGGCGCTGACCCAGATTCAGGACCAGACCTTGCCGCAAGTGGTCAAACTGGTAGGCGTGCTGCTGGTCATCGTATTCGTCGGGCCGTTGCTGGCGGGGCAGGTGGCCGAGCTGGGTAATCAGGTGCTGGACAATTTTCCGCTGTGGACGCGTTGAACAGCCATGGGCGCTGATCTGACCAACGCGTTCATCGAAGTTGCCTACCCGGTGATCAGTTCGACATCACTGGCTGCGTCGCGGGCCATGGGTGTGGTGATCATCACGCCGGCATTCAACCGTTTGGGCCTGACCGGCATGATTCGGGGTTGCGTGGCGGTCGCCATCTCGGTGCCGATGATCCTTCCCGTTTTCTCCGCGTTCACCTCCATGCCCGAGCACAGCGGATTCTTTCTGGCTGGGTTGATGATCAAGGAGTTGCTGATCGGGTTGCTGATCGGGCTGTTGTTCGGCATCCCGTTCTGGGCCGCCGAAGTGGCAGGCGAGCTGATCGACCTGCAGCGTGGGTCGACCATGGAACAACTGGTCGACCCGCTTGGACAGGGGGAGGCGAGCGTGATGGCGACCTTGCTCACCGTTATGCTGATCACGCTGTTTTTCATGTCCGGCGGCTTCATTCTGATGGTGGACGGCTATTACCACAGCTATCAACTCTGGCCGGTGACCGAATTTACACCGCTGTTCAGCAGCGCGGCGTTGACGTCGATTCTGGCGATTCTCGATCAGGTGATGCGCATCGGTGTGTTGATGGTCGCGCCGCTGCTGATCGCCATGCTGATCACGGATCTGATGCTGGCCTACCTGTCACGCATGGCCCCCAGTCTGCATATTTTTGACCTGTCATTACCGGTCAAGAATCTGTTTTTCTCGGTGTTGATGGTGGTCTACATCGGCTTTCTGATCCCGGTGATGATCGATCAACTGGCACAGTTCCGAGGCACCATCGAGGTGCTCAAGGCGCTCGCGGTCGAGGGCGGCTGATGGGCGAATCCAGCGAGGAGAAAAGCCAGCCGGCCACGGACAAGAAGCTGCGCGATGCGCGCAAGAAGGGTCAGGTCGCAAAAAGCCAGGACCTGGTCTCCGGCATGGTCATTCTGTTGTGTACGTTGTGTATTTCGGTGCTGCTGCCCAAGGCGCGTGCGCAGGTCGAGGCCTTGATTGATCTCGCGGCATTGATTTACATCGAGCCCTTCAACGATGTCTGGCCGCGGCTGCTCGATCATGCCGAGCAGATCGTCATCGGCATTACCTTGCCAGTGGTGGCGGTAACGGTCGCGGCGGTGATTCTGACCAACATCGTGACGATGCGTGGGGTGGTGTTTTCGGTGGAGCCCATTCAGCCGGACATCAAACGCATCAACCCTGCCGAGGGATTCAAACGCATTTTTGCGATGCGCAACCTGATTGAGTTTCTCAAGGGGCTGGTCAAGGTGGTACTGCTGGGGCTGGCGTTCTATGTGGTCGGTCGTCAGGCCCTGCAAGCGCTGATGGAGTCGTCGCGCTGTGGTGAGGGCTGCATTGAATCGACGTTTTATCTGGTCCTCAAACCGCTGGTGTTCACCGTGCTGGCGGCGTTTCTGCTGGTTGGTGCAGTGGATGTGCTGATGCAGCGCTGGCTGTTTGGTCGAGAAATGAAAATGAGCCACAGCGAGCAGAAACGCGAACGCAAGGACGTCGACGGCGACCCGATGATCAAACGCGAACGTCAGCGCCAACGGCGCGAAATGCAGGCCCTGGCGACCAAGCTCGGGTTGGCGCGGGCTTCATTGATGATTGGCGATGCTGGCGGCTGGGTGGTGGGCGTGCGTTATGTTCGCGGCGAAACGCCAGTGCCGATAGTGGTCTGTCGCGCCGCACAGCACGAGTCCGCCGCATTGCTGGCCGACGCCGCGCCACTGGGCATTGCTCTGTGGCCCGACGCAAGTCTTGCCGAGTCGATTGCAAAGCGAAGCGTGGCGGGCGACCCGGTGCCGGAAAACACCTTCCAGGCGGTAGCCGATGCATTGGTGGCCCAGCGGCTGATCTGATGTCAGCCACCTCGCACGTGTCTGGCGCGCTGCACGGTGACAGCGCTGTCGCTCCTCACGCCTCGGTGAACATGTTCTGGACATTCTGTGCCCGGCTTGAAACTACAGGCCAACGCTGACCACCGGGGCAAGCCTCGTGTATTCAGTGCACCATCGGACTGTAGCGGGTTGCCGGTGTGCCGCGCACCACCTTCAGACGGTTGAGGTCGGTGTTGATGCGCCATGCCCAGAAATGCGTACCGTCCTCACGTGCCGTGTCCAGTGCCTGAGCAAGCATCATGCGTACATCCTCAAGCGAGTAGTCATGCGGCTGGTCGAGCATCAGTTGGGCCTTGACCCGCATGATCTCCGGCAAATACCAGCGGTCATGATTTTCTACCGCGCCGATATGAAGCTCATCGAGAATTTCCAGTGCCAGAGGTTCGAGTCTGAGTGCCGCCAGACCTGATGCGTACTCGGTGTGCAGCATCGCATGCAGCGGCGTTTCCACATGGTTGCGCAACTGCTGCAGGGCTTCTCCCAATAGCGGCACACCCGTTGCGGCATCGCCTTCGCGAATCGCCAGAATGCTTTCATAGCAACTGGTCAGCTGGCGCCAGACATGCAGGGGCTGACGTTCGCTGCTCTGTTTGAGCAGCTTGAGGAAATGCCGCGTCTTGTGCAGCGTACCGGCAATCAGCGTCGCCGGGATCGCACTGATCGCCAGGGTGTACCACAAGGTTGCAGGATGACTCAGTGCAATAGCCTGTTGCACATTGGTTTCCAGGGCGACCATCGCCTGGCCGGTATTGCCGATCAGCAACTGAACCTGGGCCCGCAGCGACTGCGCTGCAATACGCTGGTCGAAGTGCATGTCGATAATGTGCGAGGACGGCGAGCGCGGGGCGCCAAGTGCTTCTTCGATGGCCTGACGCGCCGTCTTCATATCGCCCATATAGAACGCGCTGGTGGCGCGCATGCGTCTGCCCAGCAACTGGCAGTCAGCAATGCGGTAATCCTTGCCCAGTGCCAGAAATTGCGAGGCGACCTGCGTACCCTGCAGATGCTTGTTGCTGCAGGTGTGGTCGTTCCACTTGCCCCACAGCGCCCGCAGGCGGTATTCGGAGTCGTCCAGCGCTTCGGCATCTTCACTGACCTGCTGCCAGACTTCGCGCATTTTCTGTCCCGCACCGTAGGTCAGCATCAGAATGCTGCCGGACATGGTCAGCAGACGCATGCGCTGCCGACGATCCATGTGTGCCTCTTCCACCTGCCGGGGCAGGCCGTGGTTTACCCAGTCCTGATATTCGCGCACCAGCGACAGCCGCAGCCACAATGGCGAACTGCACAGCGTGAGTTCGACCCCCAGCTGGCGGTCGCCCTCGGCCGAGAACGCCCAGGTGAGGGCCGCTCGAATGGTGTCGATCTCTATACCGTAACGCTGGGTCCAGAGCTCCTGGGGCATTTGTTCGAGATCCTGTTTGCCTTGTTCCAGAAGGGTCAGTGCCCATTGAGCGTGAGCGCGGCACAGGCGTGGTACATCATCGAACTGCACCAGTTTTTCGTGGGCGTAGAGACGTGTCGTTTCCAGCAGCCTGAAGCGCTTGCCCTGGCTGTGATCGAAGGTGCCGAGCAGCGATTTTTCCAGCAGGCTTTCGAGCATCGGCAATGTCATCCGCACGTCCGGCAAACCGATGTTGACGATCGCCATGACCCCGTCAATGGTGAATGAACCGTTGAATATCGACAGCTGGCGCAGCAACGCCTGCTCGTGCCCGGTGAGCATTCCGTAGGTCCAGTCCAGCGTGGCACTCAGCGAGCGCTGGCGTGGCAAGGCGGTGCGAAGGCCGGTCATCTGCAGTCGAAAACTGCCGTCCAGCAGGCCGACCAGGTCATGAATACCGAAGGTCCTGGCGCGTGCAGCAGCCAGTTCGATGGCCAGTGGATTACCGTCGAGTTTGCGGCAGATGGCGGCGACCGTTCCGGCGTCACCGTCATTGAAGGCAAACTCGGGGTCCTGCTCTCTGGCACGGGTCACGAAGAGCGCCACCCCGGAATAGCCCATGGCCTGCGCGGCAGTGAGCACTTCGTGCTCATCAGGCACTTGCAGCGGGCCGAGTTCATGCACCCATTCGCCCTGCGCACGCAGCGGTTCGCGACTGGTCACCACGATGCAGCATAGCGGTGCATTGGCCAGCAACGCTTCGACGGCAGCGGCGGTTTCGTCGAGCACATGCTCGCAGTTATCGAGCACCAGCATTTGCGGACGACCGACCAGCGATGGCGGTATGTCGTGCAGCGGTTGTTCGTTTTCGGCGCTAAGCCCCAGTGCGGAGGCGATTCTGCCCAATATTGGTTGCGTGCCGTTGACCGGCGTCAGGTCGACGAACGCGGTGCTGAGGCCCGATTGCGCGGCCAGACTGTCAGCCAGTGCCTGCGCAACGGTCGTTTTGCCGACGCCGCCCGGACCGCTCAGGGTCAACAGACGCCGGGAGAGTGTCAGTTCCGACAGTTGCTCTATCAGTTCGTCACGCCCAAGCACCTGACGGTTGATTGCCGGCACGCTTACGCTGGCGAGTGTGTCCGCTGGCGCAGGTTCGTGGCGGACCGCCTGCTGCACACTGACCGGCGCGACGAATCGGTAGCCACGGCCCGGCACAGTGACAATGTAATTCTCGTCGGCATCCAGTGCCCTGCGCAGGGCAACGATTTGCGCACGCAGGTTGCATTCTTCGACCACCGCTCTGGGCCATGCCAGTGCCAGCAGTTCGGCTTTCTCCAGCAGTTCGCCTGGCCGAGTGGCAAAAGCGACCAGCAATGCCATTGCGCGGCTGCCCAGTGGCACCGGCTGTGAATCCTTGAGCAGCAAATATTCGCGTGGAAGCAGGGTGAACGGGCCAAAGTGAATGGCCTCGTTGCTGCGCGACGCCTCACCTGTTTCCTGAATGGCCATTTCATTCTGGCCGCTTGCTTCGAAATCCATGCTTAGACCTGTGTCAGAAGTAATAACTGCGCCGCCGCACCGTGCAGGAGCATGAAGGTCCCGATCTGTGTCCGTGTGGTGATGAGTGTTCCGTTTATCTGCCAGCCTCCGTTGACCTGCGGCAGATCAGTTGTAACTGAGCGGACACTCCGTGTTACCGGGTGTGCACCGATGCCTGACCGCATGCCTGATTTAACGCGTTGACTGCCCGGAAAGCGGAAAGTCTAGTGACATGAGATGACTGTTATGAGATCGATGCACAAATCGCGCCCACGTTAATTGACATCAGTTAGCCGCCACTCCGTTTACCGTTGGTCGACTTGTAACGATTTTTTGTCAACACGCCATTTGCCCGAACGGTCGTTTAGATGACGGTTGCAGAACTAATGCGACCGGTATGTCCACTTGCAGAGAACCTCATGAATCGAACCGTCAATGCTGCAGAGTTGCATATCGACTTTGACAAGGACCGGGAAAAAGCCTTGTTCAAGTGGCTCATTGCAAGTTTTCTGATGGGCAAGCGAATTCAGTCGGCCATCGCCTGTGAGGCGTACCGGGTCATCATCGAAAAGCATGACCGCGACACGCCACGCAAACTGGGCCAATGCACCCATCGCGAGGTGGTCAGCATGCTCGGCGAAGCGCATTACGTGCGCTATGACGAGTCCACGGCCGATAGACTGCTGGCGCTGTGTGCCGGGCTCAACGCTGACTACGCGGGCACGATCGGCAATCTCCACGAGGCGAGCGAAGACCGCGCAGACTTCGAGAAACGTCTGGCAGCCTTCAACGGCATTGGCCCCAAGACTGTGGAGATATTCATGCGTGAAGCCGGCAAGGTGCTGTATTGAACACCCCGTTATCATTGCGTACAGGCTGTGCGGGCTGGAGTCTGGGGCGCGAGCACTGTGCTGAATTTTCCGCTGCCGGAACTCATTTGCAACGTTATTCGTCACGCTTCAACACCGTTGAAATCAATAGTTCGTTCTACAGGACACACCGTCCGCAGACTTACAGGCGCTGGGCACAGTCGGTGCCTGACGATTTTCGCTTTTCGGTAAAGATCCCCAAACTGATTACTCATGATCAACGGTTGCAGGATACTGAAGTGTTACTGGATGTGTTTCTTTCCCAGTGCAGTGAGCTGGGTGAAAAACTGGGTTGCCTGCTTATTCAACTACCGCCTTCTCTTGACTATATTCCGGATGTCGCAGAACGCTTTTTTAAAGCGCTGCGCAGTCGTTACAGCGGCACACTTGTTCTTGAGCCGCGTCATGAATCCTGGTGCCAGGCCGAGGCACTTCTGGTCGATCAGCGTATTGCACGAGTCGCAGCCGATCCTTCGCCGATCAGCGCGGGCCATGTTCCTGGCGGATGGCCAGGCGCCCGCTACTGGCGGCTGCACGGCTCACCGAAGATTTACCACAGTGCCTACGGCCCTCAACGGCTGGAGTTTCTGGGCCGGCAGGCGCTGGCGTCGGTGGAAGAGGGCGTCGAAACATGGTGCATATTCGATAACACGGCCAGCGGTGCGGCAATCGAAGATGCCCTGTTACTTCAGACGCTGAGCCGCGCACGATAAGTTCGCCTCTTTCCTGCGCCGTATCCGGTCGTCTGGTGTACGGCAAGTTGCGCAGCGATGTCATCCCTTCTTAATGCAAAGTCTTTCTAATCGTAATTGATAGCGGACGCCTGACAGTTATCCAGGCTCCGTGCCTCTGCCTGCAAAGGCCCGTCTCTCACCAGACCAATCCGTAGCGGCGCGCGCTGCCTGCACGAGCGGCGTTGTAACGCCATGGAATGTCGGGTGGCCAATGGAAGGAAATAACAATGACGACTGTTAGCAAGATCAGCACTGAAAAACCCACCGATCCTACCGATGCCAAAGCCTGGGAACAGGCGGTACAGCAATCACGTGAGGTGGGTATCGAGTGGCAACTGCCTGCCGATGACAAACGCTCCGCTCAGCAGATCATCGACGATAGCCCGCTGCTGAAAAACCTCGGCGGGCGAGGTGACCGGGGGGAAGCCAGGGAAAACCTGATTGCTCAGGTCGGTGACTACACCAAGGACTCAAGTGCCGCGTTTCGAGCCGTGCAATTGCTCGAACACATTGAAACCTTCGACGCCAACGGTGACCGTCTGGCCGGCAAGGACATCGGTAACAATCGTATCGACGGCTACACCAGCAGCAGCGATGCCCGGCACGGCACGGAGGCCGGCCGTCTGAAGGATTTCGGCAAGGACGGTTTCTCGAGCCTCAAGGGCAAACTGCACGAAATCAGATCGCCAGCCGATGACCCTGCGGTTCGCGAAAAGGCCGAGCAGCTCGGGATTCAGTGGGAGCGGCCGAAGGGCGATGAAAGGGATGCCAGAAGTATCGTCGACGGTGACCCTTTGCTCAAAAACCTGGGCAATCAGAGTGACGTCAGGGACATGCTCAAAGAGCAGGTCGGCGACTTCGATACCGACGCAGATGCAGCCTATCGAGCCACTCAGGTGCTGGCCCATATCGAACAGTTCGATAGCAGTGGAGGACGAATTGTCGGCAGTGACGTGGCCAACGGCAGGATCAATGGTTTCACCAAAAGCGGCGAAGCCCGTAACGGCACCGAAGCCGGTCGTCTGCAGGATTTTGGCAAGCACGGTTTCTCCAGCCTCTCGGGTCAATTGAGCAATATTTCGGCGGCTGGCGACAACACCCAGGCCCGCGAACAGGCCAAAAAACTGGGCTTTCTGTGGGAGCTGCCCAAGGACGACACGCGCTCGGCACAAGAGATCATCGACGCCAATCCGTTGCTCAGGGATCTCGGCAATCAGAGCGGCGTCAAGGACATGCTCAAGGAACGCGTCGGAGATTTCGAAAAGGACGCCAATGCTGCCTTTCGCGCTGTCCAAGTGCTCGACCGGGTGACGATGTACAACGAGAAGGGTGAGATTCAGTCTGGGGGCGATGTGTTCAACAGTCGAGTCGACGGCTTCACCAAAGGCGCCGAAGCGAAACATGGCACCGAGGCTGGACGCTTGCAGGACTTCGGCAAACTGGGCTTCGATGCACTGCCGGCGCTGAAAAAGACCGAAGACATCAGCAGTTACAAGGACTTTCTGAAAGCCAGTCCCGATGCTGATGAGGCCTCGAAGCAAATCGCCCGCTACGCGGCAATCCTCGACGAGAACCATGACGCGATCAAGGGCAAGACCGGTTCTGCGGACCTGACCGCCGAGGCGCTGGCGACCTACCGGGACACGCATCCGCAGCTCGGCAAGGAAGTCAGGGAGGCGCTGGACTTCTGGTCGCAACCCGGCGCCTTTGCGCTGCTCGATAATGCTAAAAGCCCGCTCGAGCAAGGCACCGATGGCAAGGCCAGCCGCGGTGACATTCAGGCTTTCCTCAAGAATAGCGCGCCAAAAGACGTCGGTGCCGTGGGCACGCTGCTGGAAGCCGTTGCAGAGGGCAATCTGCTCAACAAGGTCAACACCGACGCGCTCGACAAGGATGTGTTCGAGCATCCGCAGAACTACACCGCAGAGCAGAAGGCCGCAGTCCTGCAGGAACTCAAGGCGGCCCAGAGCCTGATTGTCGAGGGCAGCGGTGCGGGCATGTGGAAGGACGACAAGTCTCAGGTGCAGATTGCCAACAACGTAGGCAGTCATCCCGACCCGCAAAAGCTGCTCGATGACGTCAACGAGCATATCTCGTTGCTCGAAAAGGACCCCGAGGTGGTCACGTTCTACAACGACAACGCGACCAGCGAATTGAGCAAAGTGCTGGAGGGCAGCGACGCGCTGAAAAGCGCCTTGCAAGGCACTTACGACAATGACATCAAGACCGGCAAAGCCCTCGACAAGCTGTGGGACGCCAACACCAAGGACGGCAAGACCGATCAGCAGACGGCTCTGGCCCGGTTCTACAGCTCGGCTCAAAGCGTTCAGGAGTCTCTGGGTTTGAGTGATCCGGGTGAAATTCAAAAGGCCGTGCAAAAGTCGGCGCACAATAAGGATTTCGAATCGTTCTACGAGAAAACGCTGGTCTCGGGCGAGCGACTCAACGAGTTGTTGAAGACTGAAAGCTTCGAAGTGGCAACCAGCCAGTTCAGCATGGAAGTGGCGATGTATAACGCTGCGCTGAACCCGGAGTTCACAGGGAAATACGACGACAAGCTGACTGAAAACTACACCGCCATTGCCCAGAACAACGTCTTCAAGGACGCCAGTTTCGAGGATCTGAAGAAGGCTTTTGGCAAGGATGGCGGCGATACACTGGACGAAGCGAAAGTCAGGTCGCTGATCGACCAGATCAGTGAAAGCAACCCCGAGTTGCTGACCAATGCCGACGGCAAGCCGGCCACGTCCGACCAGATTCTGGGCGTATTCCGAGGGAATTGGGATCTGTTGCGTCAGGGCACCAAGTCCATTTCCGAACTGGGCCTGTTCAGTGACAACTCTTCGATCAAGGCTGCTTCCGGTGCCGGAGTCCTGCATGGTGTCAGCGGTCTGTTCATGGCCGGCATCACCATCGCCAAGGGGGCAAATGGCGCGGGGGCGCTGACTGATCGGCAGATCGTCGACATCACCACAGGTTCGGTGCAAAGCGCTACCTTGCTGACCGAGGGCGGCGTCAAGAATGTCACCACGATGTTCAAGGACATCAAGGATATGCTCGAGCCGGACATCTACAAGGAAATAACCACCAACCTGTCGAAACTGGAAAACGCTGCCAAAGGGCTGGGTGGCCTGGCCGGAGTGGCCGCAGGGGCCTATGGCATCTTTGACGGTGTGAAATCGATCAGGAGAGGCGAGCTGGTCGCCGGCGGTATGAGCATCACGGCCGGGTCCCTGGGCGCGATGGCCGGTCTGGCATCAGCGGCAGAGGGCGCAGCAGGCGTCCTGCAGTTGACGGGCAGTGTGGTGCGCGCCTTGCCGTTGCTGGCCGGCACTCTGGGACTGGCCGCCGCCGGGGTGGGCGCTGTGGCGCTGCTGATTCCCGGCATGATCGAGGAGGGCAAACAGAAGACCCGTGTCGACCGGTTTTCCGATCACCTCAGGGACTACCTGACCCAGTACGAGATCGATGGAGTCAAGAACGGCACCCTCATGGACGTGCCGGACAGCGAGTGGCCGGGGCCGGAAGAAACCACCATCGCTTCATAATCGGAGTGGTCAGGCCGGAGCGCCCCGGCCTGCTTTCTGACGCCGATCGACGTAGCGAGTCAGGTCTCAAGCAGCTCACTCAAAGCCTGGCTCAGTTGCTCGGCACTGAACGGTTTGGCGACGCATCGCCGGTCGAGCCACGCGTCAGGTATCCCCAGCCGCCCGTACCCCGAGCAAAACATGAAGGGTATGCCGCGATCGGCAATGGCTGCGGCTATCGGGAACGAGTCTCCGCCGATAATGTTGATATCCAGGATGGCCAGGTCGTACTCGCCGTTACGCGCATATTCAATGCCTTCGTTCAGCGTGCTGGCGTGGTAGGCGGTCGCGAAACCCAGGTCATCGAGCATCATCTCCATCAACGTGGCGAGCATGGTCTCGTCTTCTACCAACAGTACTTTGGGGAGCGAGGTCTGGTCTTCCGATTCTGAGCTCATAAGTGGCTTTCCGGTTTGTCTGGCCAGGGAATCAGCATTGACCAGATGATCCCTGTGAGGGCGAGCTGAATGTCGGCCTGGCCTTTGAGTTCTCGCTCGATGTTGCGGCGTATCAAGCGCAGGCCAACTTTTACGGTGGTTGCAACCGCCTGTTTCCTTCCATAGGGTTTTTCAACCGGGAACAGCCAGCCGCTGCTTGATACGAAGTGCAGTCGTTCGAGGCTGAACGCGATTCAGATGTTTTCTGTCGGCCGCAGCGGGAATTTGGGCGGCCAGCGGCCCGGATGGACAGCGCAAGAAAATGCGGGGTTGCCGCGAAAGTGCGGCGTGGAGACCTGGATGACGCGCTCTGCTGATACAAGCCAGAGATGGAAGGAAGTGGGTCACCATAACAGGTGCCCGTTGGACGCGTAGCTTTAACTGACGATGGCGGGGAAATGCCTGCAAGTTGGCAGGTGTGGGCCTTTAAGGCCCTGCCTGCCGTTTTTTAGCGAGTTATCGGCAAATACTGGGTTGCTATAGGCCCGCTTGGGCAATCAGCCCTGGCCATTCAGCTTGCGCTCAAGCTCACGGTTTTTAGCACGAAGCGTTTCGGCATCCTGCTCTTTTTCCTTGATGGAAGTCGGGGTAATGACCTTGTCCACGCCTTCGGTGGCGGGGTTCTCGTGTGCAATGTCCTTGTGCACCACATCGACCGGC
This sequence comes from Pseudomonas sp. MWU16-30316, assembly GCF_020515645.1. NCBI lineage: Bacteria > Pseudomonadati > Pseudomonadota > Gammaproteobacteria > Pseudomonadales > Pseudomonadaceae > Pseudomonas > Pseudomonas sp. MWU16-30316. Next base: position 526,048 of record NZ_JAIZAZ010000003.1, read on the forward strand.
TTGCCGGACTGGTCTGTCGTCGGCGCGGACTGTTCAGGCGTGTGGCTGGAAGGCTTGTCGGTAAGCGTGCTCATTGCAGCTCCTCGGTGTATGTCGTTCTGGTTGGAGGAACGAACGACGCGAAGAGTTCGACCTGTTTTCGTGTGGGCAGGGATTGCCCGCGCAACGGCGTGCAAAAAAAAGCCCCGCCAGACAAGGTCTGGCGGGGCTTTGCTCAAGCTGTGAAAGCCTTAGAGCGCCATGTCACTGGTTGGATTGCTTTTCGCTGGCTGGGCAGCAGGTGCAGGTGTTGGAGCATTACCTGTCTTGTTCACCGGTGGTGGCGGTGTCAGCTGCAGAACTTCGGATGTGTAAGCCCATTCCTCGGCAACACGGTCCGGATTGTTGTTCAGCTTGGTGCCGTAGCTAGGCACGATCTGGTGCAGTTTTGCCTGCCATTCCGGAGTCGCTACCTTGTCCTTGAAGACTTTCTCAAGCACGCCCAGCATGATCGGCGCTGCAGTCGAGGCACCTGGCGAAGCACCCAGCAGGCCGGCAATGCTGCCGTCCTTGGAAGCAACGATTTCGGTACCCAGCTTCAGGACGCCGCCTTTCTCTTCGTCACGCTTGATGATCTGTACGCGCTGACCGGCTTGCATCAGGCGCCAGTCTTCTTTCTTGGCGTTCGGGAAGTACTGCTGCAGGGCAGCGAAGCGATCGTCGTCAGACATCATCACCTGACCGGCGAGGTATTCGATCAGCGGGTACTGTTCGATACCGACGCGAGTCATTGGCCACACGTTATGCGTGGTGGTGCTGGTCAGCAGGTCGAAATAGGAACCGTTTTTCAGGAACTTGGTCGAGAAGGTTGCGAATGGGCCAAACAGGATCACGCGCTTGCCATCCAGAACACGGGTGTCCAGGTGCGGAACCGACATGGGTGGCGCGCCAGTCGACGCGATACCGTAGGCCTTGCCCATATGCTGCATGGCCAGGGTCTGGTTGTCAGTGACAAGCCACGAACCGCCGACCGGGAAGCCGCCGTATTCCTTGGCTTCAGGAATACCGGACTCCTGCAGCAGATGCAGGGCTGCACCGCCGGCACCGATGAACAGGAACTTGGTGTCGGTCTCGGTGACAGTACCGTCTTTCAGGTTCTTGTACTTGACGCGCCAGGTGCCGTCGTCGTTGTGATTGATGTCTTCGACTTCGCTCGACAACTGCAGATTGAAATTCTGCTTGGCTTTCAGATTGGCGACGAACTGGCGGGTGATCTCGCCGAAGTTGACGTCGGTGCCGATCGGGCTCCAGGTCACGGCCAGCTTCTGCGCCGGGTCACGACCTTCCATCATCAACGGGACCCACTTCTTGATCTGCTCGTGGTCTTCGGAGTACTGCATGCCGCTGAACAACGGGCTGGCTTGCAATGCTGCGTAACGCTTGCGCAGGAACTGGATATTGTTGTCGCCCCACACGAAGCTCATGTGCGGCGTGGAGTTGATGAACGAGCGCGGGTCTTTCAGGACGCCGGTCTTGACCTGCCAGGACCAGAACTGACGGGAGATCTGGAACGCTTCGTTGATCTCGATGGCCTTGGAGATGTCGACGTTGCCGTTCTTGTCTTCAGGGGTGTAGTTCAGTTCGGCGAGGGCCGAGTGACCTGTACCGGCGTTGTTCCAGCCGTTGGAGCTTTCTTCGGCGACGCCGTCGAGACGCTCGACCATTTCCATCGACCAGCTCGGCTCCAGCTCGTTGAGCCAGACGGCGAGGGTGGCACTCATGATGCCGCCGCCGACGAGCAGTACGTCGACTTTCTTGGTTTCAGCCGCCTGCACGGGCATCAGGCCCATGGAAATGGCCAGACCCAGGAGGGCCGTGTTCACTTTTTTAAACATTCTGTCATCCATCTGATAAACGCCATCCGCCGACTACTCCTGGGAAACGGCTCGTCACATGCATTGAAGCCTGCGACAAACACTCGCACCCACAGGGACTAGAGGTGGACATACAAGGCCAATATAATACCGCTCGAGACCTCAATTTATGTCCTGCTGCGCTGACTTCTTATCATCATTGGATTCAGCGTCATGAGTGACATTTGCTCTGTTGGTGCGCTGCGATGCCCGAGGGTCTTGCCCCTGAGCGACTTGCGAAGACACACCTGGTCAGCCTGTTCACGGAGTCTGAGACGCCGCATCGGAGCATAGAGGCACACTCGACGCGCAATTTTATGTACGCGTACTGCGACACACTCTCGGTGGCATACCGGCAAAGACGCGGTATTTTCGCATAATGTGCCCCCCCGTTGCGAGATGCCATCATCAAATTAGCCACGAATGCCTTGATTTAGACACTTCACAGCCTTCCACTGCCTATCTGTATCGGCTTTTTCGCCCGGGTCTTTAGCCGTCAGGCGGACATGGCCCTCACTCGATCTGAAACTCTCCCCGAAAAGTGCGCTCATGCGGCCGTTGGCATTCATGAGCCAGGCTCATAACAGCGTGTGGATCTGCCTGACTAATCAGCGCTTCGACCTCCTGTTAGGGTCCGTATACGGCTGCCATGCCTGTGGTCGCAATGTTCGGATACAGACGTCCGTCAAACAGTTGGAACTTTAGAAGCGCAGACCAGTTAAACACTTATAACGGGTGATAGCGTTTTGGCTTTGATTACCCCCTGAAAATAAAGGCAGCACGTCAGTGAGCAGGAGTACGCCCGGGCCGCTGACCACACCATAACGCCCGGCGCTTTACAGCAGCGCCGGCTATTACCGAGTGATCCTGATGACCGAACCCAAGAAGCACAAGGAAACTGCTGTCGACAGCAGCGCCGTGCAGCCCTCACGCCGAAACTTTCTGAAGTTCGGTGCCTCCGGCATTGCTGCGGCCACGCTGTCTACCTGGATCCCCTCCGACGGCCTGCTGCAGGCGGCGCCTTTGGCACCTGCGGCCCCCGTGGTCGAAGACAGTGACGCGCCCGCAGCGGGTGAGCAGCGCATCCAGTTGAAGGTCAATGGCCAGGTTCATACCCTGAACGTGCCGGCCAATGCCGTTCTGCTCGATGTGCTGCGTGACCGCCTGCAACTGACCGGCACCAAGAAGGGCTGTGACCACGGCCAGTGCGGCGCCTGCACGCTGCTGGTCAACGGGCTGGCGATCAACTCCTGTCTGTCCATCGCCGTTCAGCATCAGGGCGACAGCATTACCACCATCGAAGGGCTGGCAGAGGACGGCAAGCTGCACCCGGTACAGGAAGCGTTCTGGGAACACGACGCCTACCAGTGTGGTTATTGCACCTCCGGACAGATCATGAGCGCGGTCGCGATTCTCAAGGACCCGAACATTCCGTCCGACGACGCCAGCGTCAGAGAAGCCATGAGCGGCAATATCTGCCGTTGCGGTGCCTACAAGAACATTCTGTCTGCCGTGCAATCTGCGCGCTCGAAAATGGGAGGTGCTGCCTGATGCGAACTTTCGACTACGCTCGTGCCGCTTCGCCCGCGCAGGCTTTCAGCACAGCGTCCGGTGAGGGGCAACGCTTCTATCTGGCTGGTGGCACCACGCTGCTGGATCTGGTCAAGCTCGACGTGATGCAACCGCAGCAGCTGGTGGACATCAATCATCTGGCGTTGAAGCAGGTCGAGTCGCTGCCGGATGGCCGTCTGCGCATCGGTGCGCTGGTCAGCAATACCGACCTGGCGAGCCACCCGCTGGTGCAGCAGCGCTACCCGGTTCTGTCCGAAGCGATCCTTGCCGGTGCGTCGACTCAATTGCGCAACAAGGCGACCACCGCCGGCAATCTCATGCAGCGTGTGCGCTGCCCGTATTTTCGCGATGGTATTTCAGCCTGTAACAAGCGCCAGCCGGGCTCCGGGTGTGCAGCCATCGGCGGGATGAACCGAAGTGTGCACGCAGTGCTGGGCACCAGCGAGCACTGCATTGCCACGCATCCGTCAGACATGTGTGTCGGCATGGCGGCCATCGGCGGGCAGATTACCGTTCAGGGCGCCAATGGCTCGCGGGATATCCCGTTCGCTGACTTTCATTTGCTGCCTGGTGATACGCCAGAGCGCGAACACGCGCTGGCGCCCCATGAGCTCATCACCCATGTGACCCTCGACGCCCCGCTGTCAGGCAGCCGCTCGTCTTATCTGAAGCTGCGCGACCGTACTTCGTACCAGTTCGCCCTGGCGTCCAGCGCCGTGATTCTAGTGATGGACGGCAAGCGCATTACCGATGCGCGCATTGCACTGGGCGGCGTGGGCACCAAGCCGTGGCGTGCCCTGGACGCCGAACGTGCGCTGATCGGTCAGCGTGCCGACCTGGATACCTTTGCGCAGGTCGCAGCGGTAGCGATGAAGGGCTCGCGGGGCTATGAACACAACGCCTTCAAGATCCCGCTGGGACAGCAGGTCATCGTCCGCAACCTTCGTGACCTCACGGCCTAGGAATTTCTCATGAGTGAAAACATCATTGGTGTGCCGCAGCGTCGTATCGACGGCGGCAAGAAAGTCAGTGGTCAGGCGCGCTATGCCGCGGACCATCCGATGGGCAAGATGCTTTACGCCTATGGCGTCTACAGCACCATCGCCAACGGGCGCGTGGTGGCGATAAAGGATCAGCAGGCCAAGGCGATGCCTGGCGTGGTCGATATCTTTCACCACGACAACTTCCCCTCGTTGCACCGTACTCCGAACACCAAGCTGAGCTTCGCCAAGATGCTTTCGGCCAGCAAGGCCGACGAGCATCGCCTGCCGTTCGAGGATGACCGGGTCTATTACCCTGGCCAGTTTGTCGCTCTGGTGGTGGCCGAAAGCTTCGAGCAGGCGAGGGCGGCGGCCTATCGCGTGACGGTTGATTATGACGAGCGTCCAGCGGTCAAGGACCTTGACGAAGGTATGCGCGTCAACGGCGCCCGCGATGGTGGCGCAGGGCACAATCGGGGCAACCCGGACAGCGCCTTCGACGGTGCAAAAGTGAAAGTCGATCAGACCTACACCACGCCGGTCGAAGTGCACAACCCGATGGAAATGCACGGCAGCACCGCGTGGTGGCAGGACGGCAAGCTGTTTGTCTATGAAAGCACCCAGGGCGTGGTCAACCACCGCAACCTGCTGGCCAACGTCTTTGACCTTTCCCCCGACCGGGTGGAAGTACGCGCGCCCTTCATAGGCTCGGGCTTTGGCGGCAAGCTGTGGCCGTGGCCGCATTCGGTCGCAGCGTGCGCCGCTGCGAAAGTCACCGGGCGACCGGTGCAGCTAGTGCTGCCGCGTGCGCAGATGTTCACCACGGTGGGGCACCGTCCGGAAACTCGCCAGCGCCTGCGTCTGGCCACCGATGCGAGCGGCAAGCTGGTATCGATTCGTCACGAGTCGTTCAACAACACCTCGATGCTCGATGACTACACCGAAAACTGCGGTGGCGTGACCAAAAGCCTGTATGCCTGCGATAACGTGCTGGTCAGCCACAAGATCAGCCCCATCAACCGCGGCACGCCTACCTCCATGCGCGCGCCGGGCGCGGCCCCGGGCCTGTTTGCACTGGAGTCGGCCATTGATGAAATGGCCCTGGCCAGTGGCATGGACCCTCTGGCATTCCGCAAGCTGAACCTCTCTGACAAGGATCAGAGCGCGGGCCTGCCGTGGTCCAGTAATCACTTGCCTGAAGCCATTGACAAGGCCGCCGAACGGTTTGGCTGGCACGCGCGCAAGGCTGAAGTCGGTTCGATGCGCGAAGGCGATGAAATCATTGGTTACGGCATGGGCGCCTGCAATTGGGAAGCCTATCAGGTGCCTACCGATGCGCGGGTCATTCTGCGTTCCGATGGCACGGCCCTGGCTCAGTGCGGCTTGCAGGACATCGGTACCGGCACTTACACCATCGTCGCGCAGACCGTCAGCCAGTTGACCGGCATTCCCATGGAGCGCGTCGAGGTGGAACTGGGCAGCTCGTCGTTCCCGGCAGGCCCGGTATCCGGCGGCTCTTGGGTCACCGCCAGCGTCATGCCGGCGATCGCCGGTGCCACCCGCGAAGCGTTGCAGAAGCTGCGCCAGTACGCCGTCAGCAAGGATGCAGTGTTCGCCGGACAGGACGCCGAATCGATCAAGGTCGAGAACGGTCAACTGGTCATGGGTGAGCAGCGTGCGAGCTTCGTCGATGTGCTGAACGGTCAGCGCCTGTCGCGTGCCGAGGGCACCTTCCAGAGCGGCATGCCTGAAGCGGGCAAGTACTCGTTCCGCTCGTTCGGTGTGCATTTTGTCGAGGTGCGCTGGGATCCGGGCATTTCCAGCCTGCGCGTCTCGCGGGTGGTCAGTGCCATTGACGTGGGCAAAGTGGTCAACCCGCTGGCAGCACGCAATCAGGTGGAAGGCGCAATTGTGATGGGCATCGGTATGGCCTTGTTCGAGGCCGGTGAATACGATCCGCGTAGCGGCATGCCGGTCAATAACAACTATGCCGAGTACGTGGTGCCGGTGCATGCGGATCAGCCGGACATCGACGTCCTGCTGCTCGATTATCCGGATTACAACCTGGGTGAATTCGGCGCACGTGGTATCGGCGAGATTGGTGTGACCGGGCTGGCGGCGGCAGTGGCCAATGCGGTGTATCACGCGACGGGCAAACGGGTACGCAGCCTGCCGATCAGCAAGGAAAAACTGATGGCAGGGTTGTAGTCATGAAACAGCTTGATTTGCAGGTTGTACAACAGGCGCGTGACTGGCTGGCCGGCGGCAAGGCCGTCTGGCTGTGTACGGTTCTTTCCACATTCGGCTCGGCCCCGCGCGGGCCGGGGGCGATGCTGGTGGCGCTGGGCAGCGGCGAGCATCGCGGCTCTCTGTCAGGTGGCTGCGTGGAAGAGGATTTTCTCGAGCGCGTTGCTGCCAGCCAGTTCGAGCCGGTCAATCAGGTGGTTCGTTACGGCGACGGCGGCTTCGCGCCGACGCGGGCCTTGCCGTGCGGTGGTGTGCTGGATGTGTTGATCGAGTTCATTGCCCCAGGCCCTGAAGCCGATGCTCATCTGGCGGCCATCGAGCAGGCGCTGGCCGGTCGCGAGCTGGTCAGCAGGCAGGTGCAACTGGGCGGCGTGCAGAGGGAGATCGGGCCTGCGACGATGGGCGAGTCACGCGTACAGGTCGACGGTGAGCGGATCAGCATCCGCATGGGTGCGGTGTACCGCGTGCTGCTCGCCGGACTGTCGCCGGTGGCCGAGTTCTGCGCCAGTTTTGCCGTTGCGATGGGGTATGAGGTGATCGTTTGTGACCCTCGTGTCGAGGTCACTTCCGGGTTCTCGATGCCGGGTGTCGAGGTGCGTGGCGTGCTGCCTGCGGTGTTCATTGCCGAGGGCGGCTGCCACAGTTCGACGGCCGTTCTTGCTCTGACGCATGATCCGAAGCTGGACGATCTGAGCATGCTCGAGGCGGTCCGTACCGAGGCGTTTTACATAGGCGCGATGGGTTCGATGCGCACCAGCAGCAAACGTCTGGAGCGTCTGGGGCGGATTGGCGGGCTGGACGCTCAGGTCCTGGACCGGATTCACGCGCCCATCGGCCTGAACCTGGGCAGCAAGACCCCTTCCGAGATCGCCATTGCGGTAATGGCCGATATCCTGCGGGTGGCCAACGGTGTCAGTCGTGCCGAGGTGTAAGGTGTTGCCGGCAGGCTTCTGCCAGCGCTGACGGGGTGTCGGCGTCATGCAGGATGCCAGGGTCATCGCAGTGCAGTACGTCACATGCCTCGGGGTTATCGATGATCAGTGCTTTCGCGCCCTGATCGCCTTCCAGCTTGAGCAGCGCTGGCCAGAACCGGCGGCCAATAATCACCGGGTGGCCGCGCTGGCCCTTGTGCATGGGCAGGACGATGCGCTGGGAATCGGCCATTCTGGCCAGGTCATGCAGGGTCTGCGGCTGTACCCAGGGCATGTCCGCGAGAACAATGGCAACCGCATCGGCAAAGGAGTCCATCACTGCCGCAACGGCGCTCGCCAGGCTGTGGCCCATCCCCAGTTCGGCCTGTTCGCTGCGGATGATCGTGACGTTCGAGGCAATCCCCAGCGCATCCGCCTGGTCATCAGGGCGCACTACCACCGCCGTTTTGCCGAATGCGTTTTGCGCGTTTTCCAGGCTTGCCGTGAGTAGGGTCCGCCCGCAAGGTAGAAGCGCCTGCCGTTTGTCACCGGCAAAGCGTCTGCTGCGCCCCGCTGCTAGGACCAGGGCGAACACTTCTGGGATCTGGCTGTCTATGCTGCTCAATCCGAAACCTTATGAGTGGGTGAAAGGAGAGGGCGCACGCGGCTTGCCCGTCGCACCCTGCAGTTCTGCTGATGCACGCACAATGCCTTATTTCGCTGCCTTGCCGGTAGCGGCACGAATCATGTTTTCGAGGGTTTCAAGTGGACAATCATATTCGTCCTGTCGATCTGGAAAAAGCCTACCGTTTGCTCAACCACGGCCCGACCGTGCTGGTCTCATCCAGCCACGAGGGCACGCATAACGTCATGGCTGCGGCCTGGGCCTGTGCACTGGACTTTTCGCCGCCGAAAGTGACGCTGGTCATCGACAAGATGACCAAGACCCGCGAGCTGGTTGAGAAGAGTGGCTACTTTGCCCTGCAGGTGCCCAATCTGGATCAATTGCAGATGACCTTCGACGTCGGCACCCAGAGCAAGGTCTTTACCCCGGACAAGCTGGACAAGGCCAATGTGGACCTGTTCCGCATCGACGGCCACGACTCGCCGCTGGTCGCAGGCTGCTCGGCGTGGCTGATCTGCAAGGTCATTCCCGAGCCGCACAATCAGCAGACCTATGACCTGTTCATTGGTGAAGTGGTGGGTGCCTGAGCCGATACCCGTGTGTTCAACGACGGACACTGGGAATTCGAAAAGGCCGATCCGAAATGGCGCAGCCTGCATTACGTCGCGGGCGGGCATTTCTATACGATTGGTGAGCCTGCGGTGGTGGAAACGGGCGAGGAATGATCGCGATGTCTGGCCCTGACGATCTCCACTGGCCGTAAAGGCCTCTTCGTGAGCAAGCTCACTCCCACACAATCACACTTATCGTTCCCGTGGGAGCAAGCTTGCTCGCGAAAGCGGACTGACTGCTCCGCAAGTAGTCAGCGGCTGCACCAGCCTTTTCATGAGCAAGCACACACTGCCTCCGTGGGAGCGAGCTTGCTCGCGAAGGCGGACTGACTGATCAGCAGACATTCAGCGGCCTTCGCGAGCAACGCGGATCGCCGCCCCGGTCACTCCGGTAACAGCTGTGTACCTGCTGAACCCTCAGTGACGATCCCGCCACACGGTCTGCGCATTGCAGAATTCGCGTACACCGAAGTGCGACAGCTCACGGCCAAAACCGCTTTTCTTCACGCCGCCGAAGGTCACGCGCGGGTCTGAAGCGCTGTAGCCGTTGATGAACACACCGCCGGTTTCCAGTTCCTCGGTCATGCGCTCGGCCAGCTGCAGGTCGCGGGTATAAACCGTCGCGGTCAGGCCGAAGTCGCTGTCATTGGCCAGCTCCAGGGCGTGCTGCGCGTCTCTGGCGGTGATGATCGACGCTACCGGGCCGAACAGCTCCTGCCGGAACGAAGTCATCTTATCGGTGACGTTACCGAGCACGGTCGGCTGATAATAATTGCCCTGGCCTTCAGCCTTTTTGCCGCCCAGCAACAGCGTGGCGCCTTCGGCGAGCGTGTCCTGCACCTGGGCATCCAGCTCGTCGCGCAGATCGAAGCGCGCCATGGGGCCAATGTAGGTTTCGCTGGAAAGAGGATCGCCTGTCACCAGTTGACGCGTTTGCTCGACGAATCTGCGGGTGAACTCCTCGACCACGCCTTGCTCGATGATCAGGCGCTTGGCCGCTGCACAGACCTGCCCGGTATTCTGGAAGCGGCCAATCACCGCGGCCTTCACAGCCTGATCCAGGTCCGCGTCATTGAGCACGATGAACGGGTCGGAACCGCCCAGTTCCAGCACGCACTTCTTCAGTGCCGCACCGGCCTGGGCACCGATGGCCTGGCCAGCACGCACGCTGCCGGTCAGGGTGACGGCTGCGATGCGCGAGTCGGCAATGGCGCTTGAAACGCCTTCCGGGGTCACGTTGATGACCTCGAACACACCCTCCGGAAAACCGGCACGCTTGAACGCGTCGAGCATCAGGTAAGCGCAGCCCATTACGTTGGGCGCGTGCTTGAGCACGTAAGTATTACCGGCCAGCAGGGTCGGAATCGCGCCGCGCAGCACTTGCCAGATCGGGAAATTCCATGGCATCACTGCGAGAATCGGGCCCAGCGGACGGTACTCGATCCGCGCCTTGTCATTCTCGACCTGAGTTGCTTCGGCCACCAGCATCGCCGGGCCTTGTGCCGCGTACCAGTCGCACAGCTGCGCGCATTTTTCGACCTCGCCTCGGGCCTGAGCGACGGGCTTGCCCATTTCCTGACTGATCATGCGTGCAATGTTGTCGACGTCATCACGCAGGGCCTGACCCATGGCGATGATCAGTTGCGCACGTTGCTGAACCGGCGTGCGCTTCCAGCCGGCAAAACCGGCCGCCGCGCGCGACAGGCTTTGATCCAGCGCAGCGGCGGATTCGAAGGCATAGTGGCCGATCTGCTCGCCGGTGGCAGGGTTGATCGAGATTGCATGGGTGTTGCTGGTGACAGTAGTCATTGCGCCATCCTGTTGAGGTGGAAGTGGGACCAGAATATAGGTGTGCAATGCTTTCTAAAACTGAATAATAATGAGCTTAACGTTCATTTTTGGAGAATGATATGGATCTGGTTCAGCTGGAGATCTTCAAGGCGGTGGCTGAACACGGCAGCATCAGCGCCGCCGCGCAGCACATCCACCGGGTGCCCTCGAACCTGACCACGCGCATCAAGCAACTGGAGCAGGATCTGGGCGTCGACCTGTTCATTCGCGAGAAGCACCGCTTGCGCCTGTCTCCCGCAGGCTGGAATTTTCTCGACTACACGCGACGCATCCTGGATCTGGTGCAGGAAGCGCGTTCCGCCGTTTCCGGTGAGGAGCCACAGGGGCCTTTTGCACTGGGCTCGCTGGAAAGCACGGCTGCGGTCAGGATTCCTGCGCTGCTGGCCGCCTACAACCAGCAGAACGCCAAGGTCGAGCTGGACCTGTCCACAGGCCCGTCCGGAACCATGATCGACGGCGTGCTGGCCGGTCGACTGGTCGCTGCGTTCGTTGACGGGCCAGTGCAGCATCCATCGCTTGACGGCGTGCCGGTCTTCGAAGAGGAAATGGTCATCATTGCGCCGCTCAATCATGCGCCGGTCAAGCGCGGGCGGGATGTCAGCGGAGAGAGTATCTATGCGTTTCGTGCCAACTGCTCGTACCGCCATCACTTTGAACGCTGGTTTACCGATGACGCGGCAGTGCCGGGCAAGATCCATGAAATGGAGTCCTACCACGGCATGCTCGCCTGCGTCAGCGCCGGTGCCGGGCTGGCGCTGATGCCGCGCAGCATGCTGGAAAGCATGCCCGGCTGCGCCACGGTCAGTATCTGGCCGCTGTCCGAGAAGTTTCGCTACCTGCAGACCTGGCTGATCTGGCGCCGCGGCACGGTGTCACGCAGCCTGACTCGCTTCGTCGAGTTACTGGAACAGCGCAACGAGCCAGCGAGCGTTTAACGGCCTGCACAAACCCGCTCGGCAATCGCCGCACCGACTTGTTGAGTCGAAAGCGTGCCGCCCAGATCCGGCGTGACGTCGCCGTTGGCGATCACTTGCTCGATGGCGGTGATGATTTCGTCATGGGCCGCGGTGAAGCGCTGATCGCCCTGGCCGAGGAATTCGAGCATGAGCGCACCCGACCAGATCATGGCGATCGGGTTGGCGATGTTCTGGCCGAAGATATCCGGGGCCGAGCCGTGAACCGGTTCGAACAGCGACGGGAAGTGACGCTCGGGGTTGAGATTGGCTGAAGGCGCGATGCCGATGGTGCCTGCGCAGGCCGGGCCGAGGTCGCTGAGGATGTCGCCGAACAGATTGGACGCCACTACCACGTCGAAGCGCTCGGGTTGCAGCACGAAACGTGCGCAGAGAATGTCGATGTGTTGCTTGTCCCAACTGATGCCGGGGTACTGGCTGGCCATCGTTTCGGTGCGCTTGTCCCAATACGGCATGCTGATGGCCATGCCGTTGGATTTGGTCGCCGAGGTAACGTGCTTGCGCTCGCGTTTGCTGGCCATCTCGAAGGCGAATTTGAGAATGCGGTCGACGCCGCGACGGGTGAACACCGATTCCTGCAACACGAATTCGTTGTCGGTATTTTCGAACATGATCCCGCCCAGCGACGAGTATTCACCTTCGGTGTTTTCCCGGACCACGACAAAGTCGATGTCGCCCGGTTTACGATGGGCCAGCGGGCAGGGGACGCCGGGAAACAGCCGCACCGGACGGATATTCGCGTACTGATCGAATTCGCGACGAAACTTGAGCAGCGAGCCCCACAGTGAGATGTGATCCGGCACCTTTTCCGGCCAGCCGACGGCGCCGAAGAAGATCGAGTCAAAGCCTTTGAGCTGTTCGAACCAGTCGTCCGGCATCATCTTGCCGTGCTTCAGGTAGTAATCGCAGCTGGCCCATTCGAAGTATTCGAACTCCAGGTCCAGCCCGTGCCGTGCGGCAGCGGCCTGCACCACACGTACTCCTTCGGGCAGCACTTCCAGGCCGATGCCGTCACCGGCGAGGGCAGCGATACGCAGTTTCTTGTTGTTCATGGTGGCGCTCTCTCTGAATCGATCCATTACGGGTGTGCGATGAATGAGTTGCACAGGCCATTCATGCTATAAGCGCACGATACAAAGATAATCAGCCGATTAATGGACTGAGAAAACACGAATCGTGAATAAATACCCCAGTCTCGATGATTTGAATGTGTTCGTTCATGTGGCCCGGCGCTCAAGCTTCGTCGGGGCTGCGGATGAGCTGGGCATGTCCGCTGCCTACGTCAGCAAGCGCATTCGTTTGCTGGAGCAGGGCATGGGCGTGGTGTTGCTGCACCGCTCGACCCGGCAGGTGTCGATTACCGAAGATGGCGAGCGCGTCTACGAGTGGGCCAGGGGTATGCTCGACTCAGTGCAGCAGATGGGCGACCAAGTGGCGGCACTGCATGGCGAACCGAGTGGCTTGTTGCGCGTGGTCAGCAGCCAGGGCTTTGGCCGTCGTTTCGTCGCGCCGGCGTTGTCGGAACTGGCCGCGCGTTATCCGAAGCTGGATATCCGTCTGGACATTCAGGACCGGCTGGTCGATCTGATCGAGGAGGGCGTCGATCTGGATATCCGCGTCGGCAACGAAATCGCTCCGCACTTGCGCGCCAGGCATCTGGCCAGCAACTGGCGGGTTCTGTGCGCGAGCCCCGGCTACCTCAACCTTCATGGCACGCCGCTCAATCTTGGCGAACTGGCCAATCACGATTGCCTGGTGATCAAGGAGCGTGACCGGCCGTTCGGCATCTGGCACCTCAACGGGCCGCAGGGTGCCGAAACCGTCAAGGTGACCGGCAGCCTGTCCACCAACCACGGCGAAATCGCCCGCCAGTGGTGCCTGGACGGACGCGGGGTATTGCTGCGTTCGCTGTGGGATGTGCGCACTGATCTGGCCGAGGGCCGGCTGGTTCAGGTGTTGCCGGATTACCGTCAGGATGCAGACATCTGGGCGGTGCATACCTCGCCGCTGATGAGTTCGGCCAAGGTCCGCGTCGCGGTGGAGTTTCTGCGCGACTACCTTGCCCTGCATCCTTCGCCGGTCAACCACTGAGGCACAGCACACACTGTCAGTGGGTGCCGGCCGCCTTGTTCAGGTCGCTGTCTGTCCATTCGGTGTAGATGCATGCGTCTGCGGCGGCCCAGCGCACGCGCACCGGGTCGCCGGCCTTGAGCGGCATGCCGTTCGCGGAAAGCACCTTGACCGTCATGGCAGTGCCTCCGGCAGTGACTACCGAGCACGTCTGGCTCTCGCCAAGGAACAGCACTTCATGGACCGTGGCGCTCACCTCGTTCCAGCCTGCTTCGAGTGGCATGGCCGCAGCCTGGGACACGCTCAGCGCCTGGGCTTTCTCCGGGCGCACCATCAGCAGCACGTCCTGATCGGTCTTCAGCCCTGCGGTGAGGCGAATCGCCAGTGTGCTGCCCTCGAACGTCGCCACGGCATTGCCCTGAGCCTTGAGCCTGAGGAAGTTCGAGTTGCCGAGAAACGAGGCGACGAAGGCATTCGGTGGATCCTGGTACAGGTCATAGCCCGAGCCCAGACCGACGATCTTGCCATGGCTGAAAATGGCGATGCGCTGTGACAGGCGCATGGCTTCTTCCTGGTCATGGGTCACGTAAACGATGGTGATGCCCAGCCGGCGATGCAACTGACGCAGTTCGTCCTGCAAGTCTTCACGCAGCTTCTTGTCCAGTGCGCCCAGAGGCTCGTCCATCAGCAGGATGCGCGGCTCGTAAACCAGCGCCCTGGCGATGGCGACCCGTTGCTGCTGGCCGCCTGACAGTTGCGACGGGCGACGATGAGCGAAGGCTTCCAGCTGAACCAGCTTGAGCATCGCATCGACTTTCTTCTCGCGTTCGGCCGCAGGCATCTTGCGGATCGCCAGCGGGAAGGCAATGTTGTCGCGGACCGACAGGTGCGGGAACAGCGAGTAGCGCTGGAACACCATGCCGATGTCACGCTTGTGCGGCGGCACATTCACCAGCGATTTGCCGCCCACCAGAATCTCGCCCGAGCTGGGCGTTTCGAAGCCGGCGAGCATCGACAGCGTGGTGCTTTTTCCCGAGCCGCTGGAGCCCAGGAAGGTCAGGAATTCGCCGTCCTGGATGTCCAGGGAAATGTCGTCGACGGCGGCGAAACTTCCGTAGTGCTTGTTCAGATTACACAGGCTGACGAGTGTGTTCTGTCGCTGATGGGCGGGGTCTTTGATCAAGGCACTCATGAAGTACTCCTGGCTTCGTTGCGGCGACGCAGGGTCGCGGCGATGAACATGATCAGCACCGACAGGGCGATCAGCAGCGTTGAGGCGACGGCGATGACTGGCGTCAGGTCCTGACGCAGGGTGGTCCACATTTTTACGGGAAGGGTTTGCAGGGTAGGGCTGGCCATCATCACGCTCAAGACCACCTCGTCCCACGACACCAGGAACGCGAACAGCGCACCGGCCATCATGCCCGGCCGGATGCCGGGAAAGGTCACCTTGTAGATGGCCTGCAAGCGTGAGGCACCGCAGATGACTGCGGCATCCTCGATGGACTGGTCGAACAGCTTCAACGAATTGATGATCGAGATGATGGTGAACGGCAAGGCAACGATCACATGGCTGACGACGAAGGAAAACAGCGTGCCGGTGTAGCCGAGCTTGAGAAACAGCGCGTAGACCGCGACGGCGATGATCACCAGCGGCACGATCATCGGCAGTGTGAAGACGCCGTACAGCAGGTCACGCCCCGGAAACCGGCCACGCACCAGTGCGAATGCGGTGGGCAGGCCCAGTGCCACCGAGGCGAGGGTGGTCAGGATCGCGACCTTGAAGCTGGACATGGCCGCGGCCATCCAGTCCGGGTTGGAAAAAAACTGCTGATACCACTTCAGCGTCCAGCCGGGCGGCGGAAACACCAGCCACTGCGACGAACCGAACGACAGCAGGACGATGAACAGGATCGGCAGCAACAGGAACAGCGCGATCAGGGCGGTGGTCAGGTACAGGCCCGTACGCAAGCCGGGGCTCATGGCATTGGGTGTCAGGAGCATGGCGGTTTACCTCGCATTGCTGGCGCCGACCGGTGATTCCGGCTGGAGCTTCAGGTAGAAGTAGAACAGCACCAGCGTGATCAGCACCAGCAACGCAGCGGCGGCACTGGCCAGCCCCCAGTTGAGGAACGACTGCACCTGCTGGACGATGAATTCGGGCAGCATCATGTTCTGCGCGCCGCCGAGCAGCGCCGGGGTGACGTAATAACCGAGCGACATGACAAACACCATCAGGCCTCCGGAAAACAGCCCCGGACGGCACAGTGGCAGGAACACTCTGAAGAAATTGCTCCACGGGCTGGCGCCGCAGATCGAACCCGCCTGCAGCACCATGGGATCGATGGCTTGCATGGTCGCCTGCAGCGGCAGGACGATGAACGGAATCATGATGTAGCTCATGCCGATCACCACACCGGTCAGGTTGTGCACCATTTCCAGCGGTTGATCGATGATGCCCATGGCCATCAAGGCCTTGTTGACGACCCCTGAGGCCTGCAACAGCACCAGCCACGAATAGGTACGGGCCAGCAGGCTGGTCCACATCGACAACAGCACGATATTCAGAATCCAGCGTCCCCAGCCGCGCGGCACCAGGGTGATCACCCAGGCGAGCGGGAAGCCCAGCAGCAGGCTGAACAGCGTCACCAGACCGGCTACGGAAAAGGTATTGAGCAGCACCCGCGAGTAGGCCGAGTTGGCAAACAGTTGCTCATAGTTGCCAAGGCCCGGCACCGGTTCCAGCACGCCCCGCAGCAGCAGGGCAATCAGCGGCGCGAAGAAAAACAGTCCGAGGAAGATCAGCGCCGGAAGCAGATTGCGGCTGCCACGCCAGCGCTGTGCGAGGGAAGTGGATGCCTGCATGCCCGGCGCCTTCTGGCTGGCCGTGCCAGCGGTGCTGGAAGCACCCCCGGCCGGCATGGATTGACGAGGAGCAACCGCTGTCATTTTTACTTGACCAGCCATTCGTTCCACCGTGTCGCAATATCAGCGCCGTTCTTGGCCCAGTATGCGAAGTCGAGAGTGATTTGATCGGCAACGTGCGCGGTCGGCAGGTTAGGTGCCAGCGTAGAGTCCAGGCGCGCAACGCTCTGGGTATTGACCGGGGCATAGGCACTGAGATTGGAGAAGTCCGCCTGGCCTTTGGCACTGGTTGCATTGGCGATGAATTTCATCGCAGCGTCCTTGTTCTTTGCACCCTTGGGTACGACCAGAAAGTCAGCCATGACCAGATTCTGTTTCCAGCTCACACCCACCGGCGCGCCATCCTGCTGCAGGGCGTAGACCCGGCCGTTCCACATCTGCCCCATCGACACTTCGCCGGAAGCCAGCAGTTGCTGGGACTGCGCACCGCCGCCCCACCAGACGATGTCCTTCTTGATGGTGTCGAGTTTCTTGAAGGCGCGGTCGAGGTCCAGCGGGTAAAGCTTGTCAGGCGCTACACCATCGGCCAGCAGAGCCAGTTCCAGCACGCCGGGGCTTGGCCACTTGTACAGCGCGCGCTTGCCAGGGTAGGTCTTGGTGTCGAACATCGCGGCCCAGTCACCCGGTGCCTTACCGCCGACTTTGCTTTCGTTGTAGCCGAGCACGAAGGAGAAGAAGAACGAACCGGCGCCGTGGTCAGTCACGAAGCGTTTGTCGATCTCGTCGCGTTTGATGGCGGTGAAGTCCAGAGGCTCCAGCAGGCCTTCACTGGCGGCGCGCAGGGCGAAGTCGGCTTCGACATCGACAACGTCCCACTGCACGTTACCGCTTTCGACCATGGCCTTGAGTTTGCCGTAGTCGGTAGGACCGTCCTGCACGACGGTGATGCCGCTGGCCTTGCTGAACGGCGCCGCCCAGGCCTCCTTCTGAAAGTCCTGCGTGGAGCCGCCCCAACTCACGAAGTTGACGCTCTCGGCGGCAATAGCGGCGACACTCGAGAAAGCCAGCACGCCTGCGGCCAGGACTGCTGTTGCACGTTTGTTCAACACCATTTTTACGCCCTCATTTGTTGTGTTTTGAGCGGGCTTTTCTTGCCCGCGTAATCGGGAGCAGTAGGTCCAATGGGCCTTGAAACCTTGTACAGGTCAGGTGCTGTTATTAGTGCTGTCCCTCGCCGGGCGCGTCTGACCAGATCTTGTATTTATGGAATGTCATATTATGGTATTCCAAACTTTCTGCAAGCGTTTTGCCCTGTCAAAACGCCTTCACGGTGGCTTTTTTGGTCAGCGCCTTCGGTTAAAGGCAGTGGATTATCAGGCTCGCGCGCCAAGCGTTTGCCTGGTCAGCCGGGAAACGGAATATTTTCAATCACTTCCAGATCGTAGCCAGTCAACCCTGCGTATTTCAGTGGCGGCCCGAGGTGGCGCAGCTTGCCGACGCCCAGATCCTGCAAGATCTGTGCGCCCGTACCGACCTCGGAATAAATACGTGATTGCGAACGCGTGTATTGGCGTGGCGGCTGGGTGAGCTGTGGAATGCGCTCCAGCAGCGCTTGGGAAGATTCGTGGTTGGCGAGCACCACCACCACGCCGTGACCTTCTTCAGCGATACGTTGCAGGGCGGCCCAAAGCGTCCAGTTGGCGGGGCCGTTGTATTCGGCACCGACCAGGTCGCGCAGCGGGTCGACAACATGCACGCGCACCAGCGTAGCGGCGTCACGGCGGATGTCGCCCATCACCATGGCCATGTGCACGCCACCTTCGATGCGGTCTTCGTAGCTGAACAGACGGAAGGTGCCGTGCACGGTCGGCAGTTCGCGCTCGCCAATCCTGACGATGGTGTGTTCGGTGCTCAGGCGGTAATGGATCAGGTCGGCGATGGTGCCGATGCGGATGCCGTGCTTTTTGGCAAACACTTCCAGGTCAGGTCTTCTGGCCATGCTGCCGTCATCATTCATGACTTCAACGATGACCGACGCTGGCGTGAAACCGGCCAGCCGGGCCAGGTCGCAGCCCGCTTCGGTATGCCCGGCACGGGTCAGGACGCCGCCGTCACGCGCGCGCAATGGAAAGATATGGCCCGGCTGCACCAGGTCTTCCGGTACTGCGTGCGGGTTGACGGCAGCCTGAACGGTACGCGCACGATCTGCCGCGCTGATGCCGGTGGTCACACCTGTGGTCGCTTCGATGGACACCGTGAACGCGGTGGCGAATACGCTGCCGTTGCTGGGTACCATCTGTTCCAGGCCCAGACGCTGGCAGTGTTCGTCGGTCAGCGTCAGGCAGATCAGACCGCGCGCTTCGCGGGCCATGAAGCTGATGGCCTGTGGCGAACAGCAATCGGCAGCCAATAGCAGATCGCCTTCGTTTTCCCGGTCTTCGTCGTCGACCAGCAACACCATCTTGCCTTGGCGGTAGTCTTCGATGATGTCTTCGATGCGATCGAACGCCATAGTCAGTTTCCCGGTTTTATGGGTGGATGAATCGTGGTATACCATAAGACAGAATATTTCACAGATTGCCTATCAATGAAACAGTGAGACCGCGATGAAAGCCTATTGGATTGCACACGTTGATGTGACCGACCCTCAGCAGTACAGCGAATACACCCAGCGCGCCCCCGCGGCTTTCGAGCTGTTTGGTGGCAGGTTCCTCGCGCGCGGCGGACGTTCCGAGGCGCTCGAAGGGCGTGATACGCCGCAGCGCACGGTGATTATCGAATTTGAATCCTACGAGAAGGCGCTGGCCTGTTATCGGTCGCCCGAGTACCAGCATGCGATGAGCCACAGGCAGGGTGCTTCGAAGGCCGAGATCGTGATCGTCGAGGGGCAGTTTTAAGCGTTCAGTTGCGAGCTGAAAGCTTCAGGCATTCACCGGATAAAGTGCACCTTGCCGGTGTCGTCGTTACCGATATAAATACCGTAGACACCCGCCTGACGTTCTTCGATATAGCGTTCCAGTATCTGGCGGATGGCGGGGTAATAGATGCTGTCCCATGGGATGTCTTCGGGGGCGAAGAATCTGTAATCCAGGGTTTCCGGGCCGAACTGGCCGGTCACCTCCAGCGCGATGGCGCGGAACACAATGTAGACTTCGCTGATGCGCGGCACGCTGAAGATAGAGTAGGGCGAAAGGATCTCGGCGCGCACACCGGTTTCTTCCCAGACTTCACGCAGCGCCGCCTGCTCGGTGGTTTCGCCGCTTTCCATGAAACCGGCAGGCAGTGTCCAGGTGCCCGGGCGCGGCGGGATGGCGCGCTGGCAAAGCAGGTACTTGCCTTCCTGCTCGATGATGCAACCCGCGATGATCTTCGGGTTGATGTAGTGAATATACTGACAGCCGCCACAGACCAGCCGCACGTGCGTATCGCCAGACGGGACACGCTGAGCCAGATCAGCGCTACCGCATTGAGGACAGAAGCGCGGTGTGGCCATTTCAGCGACCTATGCGAGGTTCTTTCAGCGCAACGGGGGCGATGATGTCACGGACTTTGCTGTCTTCGTCCTGCTTGGATTTGAGGTATTCCAGCGCCACACGTGCGGCGTTGCGTACGTGATCGACCGACGCCTGGTGCGCGGCCAGCGGGTCGCCGCTCTTGATCGCTTCGACCATGAGCTCCATTTCCTTGTTGCTGGCACCGCGGCGATTTTCCTGGGATACCGAGGTGGCGCGCAGGTAGCTGATGCGCGCCTGCAACTGGCGTAGCTGGGTCGCGGCGACATGGTTGCCCGAGCCTTCCAGCAATACATCGTAGAAACCCTGGACCGAGTCGATCACCTGCTGCAGTTCGCCTTCCTTGAGCGCCTGACGATTTTCCTCCAGGGCTTTTTCCAGAGCGCGAATGTCCTTGGGCTTGGCCCGCAGGGTAAACAGCTGAACGATCAGGCCTTCCAGCACGCAGCGTAGTTCGTAGATATCGCAGGCATCAGCCAGCGTGATGATTGCAACACGCGGGCCCTTGGCATCGGCGAACTCCACCAGGCCTTCGGATTCCAGGTGGCGCAGTGCTTCGCGAACCGACGTGCGGCTTACCCCGAGGCGGTCACACAGATCACGCTCGACCAGACGATCGCCCGGCAGCAGTTGAAAGTTCATGATTGCGCTGCGCAGCTTGTCCAGCACGATCTCGCGCAGTGTGACGGGGTTGCGGTTGACCTTGAAGGTGTCGTCGAGAGGCAGGCGTTTCATCGGGTGTGCTCGGAATGGGGCTGTCAAAGTAAAAACGTGACTGGAAATAACGTCTCGCTCATGTCGGCAACCCGCAAACCGCGCGGGCTGCTGCATGGCCCGGATGGATGAACCCGGGTCGCGGCCGAGTTTATCACGCCCGTGCCTGCAACCACCAAGACTGCCCTGAGCTACCTCAGACGATGGCTGGCAGTGCACCCATCTTGCCCCGGTGATAGACCATCGGTGTGACCGGTGTCGCGGGCAGGATCAGGTTTTTCACCTCGCCGACAATGATCGCGTGATCGCCGCCGTCGTATTCCCGCCACAGCTCACACTCGATGATCGCCGTGGCCTTGCTCAGCAGCGGATTGCCCAGCTCGCTCAACTGCCACTCGATGCCCTTGGTCTTGTCCTTGCCCTTACTGGCGAAGGCATAGGCTTCTATCTGCTGGTCGGCAGACAGCAGGTGAATCGCGAATTTTTTGCTGTCACGCAACACCGGGTAAGTGTCCGACTCATAGTTAGGGCAGAACAGCACCAGGGCCGGGTCGATGGACAGCGCACTGAATGCGCTGGCAGTAATACCGAACAGGTTGCCCTCAGGGTCGAGGGTGGTGACGATGGTCACGCCCGAAGGGAATGACGCCATGACTTCTTTGTAAATACCGGGTTCTATCATCGCAGCGGCCTCGTTAACGCATGACAAATGGATCAGGCATGGGCGCCTGCGAAAGGTTGATCCACACCGTTTTCAGTTCGGTGTAGGCCAGCACGGAGTCTATCCCGCTCTCACGACCGTAGCCGCTATTTTTGAAACCGCCGATGGGCGCCATGGCCGACACGGCTCGATACGTATTGACCCAGATGATACCTGAGCGAATATCCCGCGCCAGACGGTGTGCCCGGCCAAGGTCGCGGGTCCATATTCCGGCGGCGAGACCAAACTGGGAGTCGTTGGCGATGGCCAGCGCTTCGGCTTCGTCCTTGAAACGAATCACCGATGCCACCGGGCCGAATACTTCTTCCTGCATGATCTTCATCGAATTGTGATCGCACTCGAACAGCGTAGGTTCATAGAACCAGCCTTTGCTGTCCAGCGTCGGTCGCTTGCCGCCCAGACGCAGGCGTGCACCTTCGGCCAGCGCGTCGGCCACCAGGCCTTCTACCACGGCCAGTTGCTGAGCGGTGGCCATCGGACCCATTTCGGTGCCTTCATCCTGCGGATTGCCGATGCGGATACGACTGGCGCGCTCTGCCAGGCGTTCGACGAACTCGTCGTAGATTTCGTCCTGCACCAGCAATCGCGAGCCGGAAACACAGCTTTGCCCGGACGCCGCATAGATGCCGGCGACGGCGCCATTGATGGCGCTGTCCAGATCGGCGTCGGCGAAGATGATGTTGGGTGATTTTCCGCCCAGTTCCAGCGACAGTTTGGCGAAGTTCTCCGCGCTGCTGCGCACCACATGACGCGCCGTAGCCGCGCCACCGGTGAAGGCTATCTTGCGCACCAGCGGGTGCCGGGTGAGGGCCGCGCCAGTGGTCGGGCCGTAACCGGTGATGACGTTGACCACGCCCGGTGGAATGCCGGCTTCAAGTGCCAGACGCGCCAGCTCGAGCACGGTGGCCGAGGCGTGTTCCGAGGGTTTGAGGACAATGGTGTTGCCTGCCGCCAGTGCCGGGGCCAGCTTGATGGCGGTCAGGTACAGCGGGCTGTTCCAAGGTATGATCCCGGCCACTACGCCCATCGGTTCGTGCACGGTGTAGGCGAACAGGTCGGGCTTGTCGAGGGGCAAAGTGCCGCCTTCGAGTTTGTCAGCCAGCCCTGCGGTGTAATGAAAGAATTCGGGCAGATAGCCGACCTGCCCGCGGGTTTCGCGAATCAGTTTGCCGTTGTCGCGGCTTTCCAGCTGTGCCAGTTGCTCCTTGTTTTCGGCAATCAGGTCGCCCAGCTTACGCAGCAGCTTGCCGCGTGCCGTGGCCGTCAGGCCGCGCCAGGCCTGACTCTCGAAGGCTTTCTGGGCGGCCTGAACGGCCCGCTCGACGTCAGCTTCGTCAGCATCCGGCAGTTGCGCCCAGGGTTCGGCCCGCGCCGGATCGAGGCTGTCGAAGGTCTTGCCGGACAACGCATCGACCCATTGACCGTCGATGCACATCTGAAAGCGGGTAAGGCTCATGCAACAATCCCCTTGATCGAATGGTGAGCGGACGCCGGTTTGTCGAGGCCGATCTTTTCGAAGAAACCGAGCAATACCTGGTTGACCAGGCGTGGCGATTCAACCGGCATCATATGACGCTGATCGGGCAATATCGCGACATCGGCACCAGGGATACGCGCGGCCAGTTCGCGGGCCATTTCGGGCGTCGATCCCGGGTCAAGTTCGCCCGTGGCGATCAACGTCGGTGCGCGAATATCGCCCAGATCCTCGGCGCGGTACATATCCTGAGTGGCGAACAGCTTGTACGTGGTCAGGTAACCCTGCGGATCGTTGCTGGCCAGGTTGTGCCGAATGGCCGCAATCTGGGCCGGGCTGGCCGCCTGATACTCGCGGCTGAACCAGCGTGACAGCGCTTCGCCCGCATTGGCGTCCGGGCCATGCTCGGCAGCCTGACTGGTGCGCGCAATGACGCTGGCACGCTGTTCCGCGCTGCGATTGAAGACGCTGTTGAGCACCACCAGCCCCGACAGGTGCTGGGGAAACTCCAGCGCAAACGCACGCGCCACCAGTCCGCCCATCGAGAAACCGACGACCGCCGCCTGCGGCAGTTGCAAGTGCGTCAGCAGCTCGTGCAGTTGTTCGGCATAGCCTGGCAGACCCGTATCCGGGTGGGGGCGAGGGCTGGCACCGTGGCCCAGCATGTCGTAGGCGATGACCTGATATTGCGTGGCCAGCCCGACGATCTGGCCGCCCCACATTTCCTTGTTAAGGCCCACCCCGTGAATCAACACCACGGGGTGACCTTGGCCGGTAGCCAGATAGCTGGTACCCGCCGGGGTGTGTTCAGCGGTGAGCTGAATCATGGATCGCTCCTGCGCAGATGACAAAGGTGATCGGGCGACGAGCCCTTCATGAGTTACTGGGCTTTTTCGGCCGCCAGCTCTTCCAGGTCTATATAGCGATTGCCGATTCGTGGGTGCAGGCGTCCACCGTTGGCGGCACCAAGGACTACGATGATTTCGTCGGCACGCGGCGAATCTTCGATGTGCATTTCCAGGGTGATGTAGTGCGAGCGCAGCCCTTCATCGTCCTTGTGCATCATCGGAATCTGGATCGACGTACCTGGGCCGCCGCGTTTGTTGGTGAAGCTCAGGTAGCTCTTGGCCTTGACGGCCTCACGGTAATGATTGCCAAAGCGCAGGGTATGGATCACGGCCGAAGCGTGTTCGATTTCGCCTTCCGCCCCGACCACTGCAGCCTTGCCGTAGGCCTCGATGTTCTGTGCGCCGCCAATCGCATCGGTGAGGCGCTTGACCATCAACTCGCCCAGTGCGGAGCAGTTGGCGCGAATCTCCGGTTTCAGGTCTTCGACGAAACCACGGCCCAGCCAAGGGTTCTTGATCACGGCCGCCAGCCCGATCATGGTGACCGGCTTGTCGGCGGCCTTGCCGCCCTCGATAAAGGTTTCTTCGGTGTACGTGACGATCTTGCGAATTTCAAAACTCATGAACGACTCCCGGAGCGAGTGCTTTTGTATTTCGTCTGATGGTATACCATAAGATCGTGCGTGCAAATGCTTTCTTTGCAGTGAATACAGGGGTCGGGACTCGCCTCATTTGCCCGAATCACTGCGAGC
Organism: Pseudomonas sp. MWU16-30316; assembly: GCF_020515645.1. NCBI lineage: Bacteria > Pseudomonadati > Pseudomonadota > Gammaproteobacteria > Pseudomonadales > Pseudomonadaceae > Pseudomonas > Pseudomonas sp. MWU16-30316. The sequence continues at coordinate 550,667 of NZ_JAIZAZ010000003.1, forward strand.
GCGCAGCGCTGGCACGCGTTCATCAATGACCATTCGTCAGGTACGAAGGCAATCGCTTTGAACAGGCGTCTTCTGGTCGTGACAGATATTCGGTGAGCCATAAAAGGCCCTGTCGAATTTTTCACCCAAGGAGACTCAGAACATGAAAGCTATCGTCTATGGCGGTCCGCGTGACGTCAGTGTCAAAAACGTACCGGATGCGAAGATCCAGAAGCCAACAGATGCTCTTGTCCGAGTGACCTCCACCAATATCTGTGGCTCGGACCTGCACATGTACGAAGGCCGCACGTCTTTCGAGACCGGGCGCATTTTCGGCCATGAGAACCTCGGCCAGGTGATCGAAGTCGGCGCCGGCGTCGACCGCATCAAAGTGGGCGACTGGGTGTGCCTGCCGTTCAATATCGGCTGCGGCTTTTGCGAAAACTGTGAGAAGGGCCTGACCGGTTATTGCCTGACCGCCAACCCGGGCAGCGCGGGTGCGGCTTACGGCTTTGCCGACATGGGCGATCATGAAGGTGGCCAGGCCGAGCTGTTGCGTGTGCCGTATGCCGACTTCAACTGCCTGCTGTTGCCCGAAGATGCCGCCGAGCGTGAAGAGGATTACGTTATGCTCTCGGACATCTTTCCTACCGGTTGGCATGCCACCGAACTGGCCGGGCTGCTGCCTGGCGAAAGCGTTGCCATCTATGGTGCCGGTCCGGTCGGCCTGATGGCTGCCCACTCGGCGATGATCAAGGGCGCGTCGCAGGTGTTCGTGGTCGACAACCATCCAGATCGTCTGGCACTCGCGGCGAAGATGGGCGCGACGCCGATCAACTCGCTGGAGCAGGGCGCAGTGGATCAGATCCTCAATCTGACCGATGGCAAAGGCACCGACCGTGGCTGTGAGTGCGTCGGTTATCAGTGCTGCGACCGTCATGGTCACGAGGCCAACCACGTCACCATGAACAATCTCGTTGCCTCGACCAAGGCGACAGGTGGAATCGGTGTCGTGGGCGTTTTCGTGCCGCAGGATCCGGGCGCCAAAAGCGACCTCGCGAAGGAAGGCAAGATGGCCTTCGACTTCGGTTCGTTCTGGTTCAAGGGCCAGCAGATCCGCACCGGCCAGGCCAACGTCAAGGCTTATAACCGTCGCCTTGCCGAGCTGATACACCACGGTCGCGCCAAGCCGTCGCAGATCATTTCCCATCGCCTGAAACTTGAAGAAGGCCCTGACGCCTACAAGCACTTCGATGCGCGTGATGAAGGCTGGACCAAGGTCGTGCTCAAGCCAGGTGCGTGATAAGCGCAGTTGACCAGGCCTTGCCTGAGAGCCCTTGTCGTATCTGCCACAGGCGATCGACAAGGGCGTCAGCACTTCAGTCAGAACATTTTATTCAACGAGATTTATTCAGATGAACGAAGAATACCCAAAGCCGCCATTTGCCAGCCAGCCACAAGATGTTCCAGGCATGCAGGGCAAGATGGACCCCTATCCCGATTGCGGTGAAAAAAGCTACAAGGGCTCCGGACGTCTGCAGGGCAAGATCGCGCTGATCACCGGCGCTGACAGCGGCATCGGCCGCGCAGTCGCGATCGCCTTCGCACGTGAAGGCGCACAGGTCGCGATCTCCTACTTGAACGAGCATGAAGACGCGCAAGAAACCAAGCGCTGGGTCGAAGAGGCGGGCCGTAAATGCCTGGTGTTGCCGGGCGACCTGGCACAGAAGCAGCAATGCGAAGACATCGTGAGCAAGACCGTTGCAGAGTTTGGTCGCATCGATGTGCTGGTCAACAACGCTGCGTTCCAGATGACGCATGAAACGCTGGACGAAATCTCCGACGAAGAATGGGTCAAAACCTTCGATATCAACATCACGGCGATGTTTCGCATCTGCAAGGCTGCGGTTCCGCATATGCCGCGGGGTGGTTCGATCATCAATACCAGTTCGGTCAATTCGGACATGCCCAAGCCGACGTTGCTGGCCTACGCAACCACCAAGGGCGCAATCGCCAACTTCACCGGTGGTCTGGCGCAGTTGCTGGGCGAGAAGGGCATCCGCGTGAACAGCGTTGCTCCAGGTCCGATCTGGACCCCGTTGATCCCGGCGACCATGACCGACGAAGATGTGAAAAGCTTCGGTAGCGAGACACCGCTGGGGCGCCCGGGGCAGCCGGTGGAAGTTTCGCCGATCTATGTGCTGCTGGCCTCTGACGAAGCCAGTTACATTTCCGGCTCGCGCTATGCAGTGACGGGCGGCAAGCCGGTTCTGTAATTACCCCGACAACGCCTTTTTTGTTGAAACGGTGCTCAAACAGGCACCGTTTTTTCAGGCGTCAATGACACTCTGTATTTGCTCAAGCGGGTACTGCCATTGATTGTCTAATTTCCAGACTGATTCATCCGTGTCTGCGCATATCGGGCAGGCTGTCCGGTCGCCATGACAAGCGACGAAAGCGTGTCGGCATTCATCAGCAATAATGAAGTTCGGGTCGTTGTGTTGCTCAAGAATTCTTGTTTTCGCTCTGCTCGGGTGTGCGCATTCTCGGTCAACGCCTGCATGGCGAATATATAGTTGGCTGGATCGAATCGGTTTTCCCTGGGGCCATGCGTCGAGATTTTTCTTAACGACTTTCGGAACTCGCCTGACCACGTCTTAACCTGTGTGGCATCCGCTCCATTAACAAGGCGCTTACTGGCATCCGTCAGATAATAAAACGCATCCACTGTATTCAGGCGGACATGGGAGGTCTCGTGAATAAGGGATCGTGCAACTTCCAGCACATCGTAGTTGGCAAGAAGAGAGGTTGACACCCCAATCCGTTCGACCGATTCCTGAAACTCGCCTTGAAAATCAGTCGATGCGAGAATGTCCTCGGGTCCGTTAAAAAGAAACAGCGTTAGATCAGAGTCTGGACTGCCGATGGACTCAATGAGCTCCTGCATCTGCCGTAACGAATCTTCCACGTCGATGCTCGTAGCGGCGCGAGCGCTCGGATCCAGCGCGCCAAAGGTTGCGTCGAAAGCCTTGTTTACGTCTCGCCTCGGTGATGCTTTTAGCAGCTCGGAACGCGTGAACTCCAATAACGAAACGGCAACATCCCTAACGTCATACATTTTGGATAGCTGCTCAGGCGCGAACTCGGAAAGGTCCTTTGCAACGACAACGGTAATGGGCACGTCGTAGGGAGCAGCCCCCTGTTGATCAGCAAACCGCAAAGGCGAATTCCTGACAAAACGATACAGATTCATCCCGTCCACTGTGCCCGCCGGGTCCGGATTGATCCATCGCTGCAACCATGGCGCGTAATAGCGCAGGCCGTAGTAGTACAGCCCCGTCGCGTCGCGTTCCTTGCCGGAATAACGAATGGTTTTATAGCTGGCTTCAACCGTACTGCGCCCTGCCCACCACGAGGTACCACCAAACGGGTAGTAACTTTCCTGGCTGATGATGCGCGCGTTGTTATCCAGCTCCAGGGTGCCGGACCCCAGATGATCGGCGAAGCTGTAGCGAACCTGATCGTTTTCAAGTCCTTCGGGTTGACCCGCCTGCCAGTGCAATACCCGAGCCTCGTTGCGCCCGGCCTGGGTGACGATAACGTGCAAAGTCTCGGCTGTGGCGCTGTTGCTGTGCACCTCCAGGCCTGGTAAGTAGCGCACTTCGGCACTGTGGACAACGGCTTTCGCCTTGGTCGTATGGATTTTGCGCAGGCGTTGCCCACTGGCGTCGTAGATGTAGCGCTCTTTGTCGTCGTCACCCGCTGCCCGAACCACCGGCCGCACTTGCTGCAACTGATTACGCCAGTCCCAGCTCATCGCTTGCCCGGCTTGCAACTCATTCAGATTGCCATTGGCGTCGAACGCGGCAGCGATGGCCGCTTCATCCGGCGGTCGATCGTTGATAACCGGCAGGCTGCGATTGCTGGTTTGCGAAGTGATCAGGGTGCGCGAGTGGGACTGGGTGCCCGTGTGGGTCAGTTGCAACAGATTGCCGCTCGCATCATAGCGGTAGGTTTGCGTGTAATTGGCCAGCTGCGTCAGGTCGAGCGGACACTGGAAGGATGGAAAAACAGGGCCTTGATTGAGTTTCGTAGACTCCGTGCCCGTAGCCTGGATCAACTGATACAGCGTGTCGTATTGATACGTCGACACCGGCTCGATGCGCTGACCGGCATAACACCGTGTCGGCTGGGTGCGATCCTCGATACGCAGGACATTGCCCATCGGGTCGTAGTCATAGAGCAGATGTTGCAGCAGTTGACCATCTGCCCGTGTGCCTTTGAGTTCAATCAGACGGCCATCTGCGGCGTCGTGCACCGCCTTGGTCACAACGCCGTTGCCAGCCGTTTCCGAGGTTACGTGGCCTTGAGCGTCGTAATCGATACTGTGAACCAGAACTCGCTCTGTCTGTCCGGGGAGGCTAAGTGAAATGGCCTCAATATGACCTGCCACAGTATGAGCAAAGGTCTGGACGTTACGCTGGGCGTCCGTTTGCGAGATGACATCGCCAAGTGGACTGTGTGCCCAGCGCGTAGTCGCGCCTGGACCAGATTCGAGCAGGGCGTCACGTTCTGCCAGCGGTTCTGGCCAGTCGACATTTTCGGGATTGAAGAGAAAATGCCGCGTCTGTTCAAGCACGCCACCCGCCAAGGCGAACTCGTTATCCATTCGCGAACCAGCCGGGTCATCATGGCGTATACATTGGCCGCACTGATTATGGCCCTTGGTATCCGGCCCGCCGTATTGCCGCCGCTCGACGCAGCGTCCGTTTTCAATGATGGCAACGGGTCTGAGTAGGGCGTCATACTGCACGCTCCGCTCAGTCCCACGGCCATCCCATCCAGCCACGACCGCGCCGCTGTCACCGGCCAACATCAGCCGCCAACCGGCATCGACACTGTCGCTGAGAAGCGCCTGACCACTCAGGGAAAACACAGTGGCAAGATTGACGGCAGCCTGGCTTTCCCAGAGCCTTGCATCCCAGCAGTTGACCGGATGCCCGGCAGCATCATGAGCCACGCGGTTTATAAGAACTGCCGGCGTGTCCGTGGCCTGGTTGCGCCAAAAATCAATCGCGCGAATCTCCAGGCCGCGTGGCTCAATGACACTCAGGCGGGGCGTATGATGATGCAATGCGGCAGACTGTACGTTCATGATCACGTCATCCCTGACTGGTGACTTGAGTCCAGGCTATGTAAGTAAAGTATCGTCGTAAGTGCAGCATAGCGCAGGCCTATGAGACCACCGGCTTCAAACGTGTTGTGAGCCTGTCGACGCGCGTCATGACGCGTCGCAAAATCGACGAGCCGTAGCGCTTGGCATTTTTGCCGATGGCCGGTGCCGATCAGCGAGTCTGATCCGTCGGTCACACCGTTCCTTTCAGCGACTTATGGAGAAATTGTTCATGTATCCAGACGTACAGCTTTATATCGATGGTCAATGGCGCGCAAGCCGCGACAATCGCACGTTGTCAGTCATCAACCCGGCGACGGGCGAGGCGCTGGGCACTGTGGCGCATGCCGGTATCGCCGACCTTGACGAAGCTCTGGCGGCGGCCGAGCGTGGCTTTGCCACCTGGCGTGCCACCTCGGCTTATGATCGCTACAAGCTGATGCAGAAAGCGGCGAACCTGATTCGCGAGCGTGCAGACAGCATCGCCCGAATCATGACGCAGGAGCAGGGCAAGCCCTTGGCCGAAGCGCGCATGGAAACCCTGTCGGCGGCTGACATCATCGACTGGCTGGCCGAAGAAGGGCGTCGCAGTTACGGTCGTCTCGTGCCGTCGCGGGGCGTGTCCATCGAACAGAAAGTCATCAAGGAGCCGGTCGGCCCGGTCGCTGCGTTCACTCCCTGGAATTTCCCGATCAACCAGGTGGTGCGCAAGTTGTCCTCGGCACTGGCTGCGGGCTGCTCGATCATCGTCAAGGCCCCGGAAGAAACGCCAGCGTCGCCTGCCGAGCTGATTCGCGCTTTCGCCGATGCCGGTGTGCCGGCTGGCGTCATCGGTCTGGTCTACGGTGATCCGGCAGAAATTTCCGGCTACCTGATCCCGCATCCGGTCATTCGCAAGGTCACGTTCACTGGCTCTACGCCGGTCGGCAAGCAACTGGCCGCATTGGCTGGCAAGCACATGAAGCGGGCAACCATGGAACTGGGTGGTCATGCACCGGCGCTGGTGTTCGATGATGCGGATATCGACCTCGCCGCTCGCGTGCTGGCCACCGCCAAGTTCCGTAACGCCGGGCAGGTCTGCGTGTCGCCGACCAGGATTCTGGTGCAGCGCAAGGTACTCGACGCGTTCACCGAGAAATTCGTTGGCCTGACTCGCGAAATCAAGGTGGGTAACGGTCTGGAAGCGGGCACCACCATGGGCCCTGTGGCCAATGATCGACGTATTCCTGCGCTGGTCGATCTGATCGATGACGCGGTGCGTGGTGGCGCGACGCTGTCTGCCGGTGGCAAGGCTGTCGAGGGGGCGGGCTATTTCTTCGAGCCGACCGTGTTGAGTGGCCTGAAGCCGCAGATGCGCATCATGAATGAGGAGCCTTTCGGCCCTGTCGCGTTGCTGGTGCCTTTCGACACGCTAGAGGAGGCGATTGCCGAGTCAAACCGCGTGCCGTTCGGGCTGGCATCCTATGCCTTCACCACGTCGATGAAGACTGCGCAAGCGCTGAGTACCTTTATCGAAGCGGGGATGCTGTCGATCAATCATCAGGGCATCGGCTTGCCGGAAGTACCGTTCGGCGGGATCAAGGATTCCGGTTACGGTTCCGAAGGCGGCACCGAGGCCATTGAGGCCTACCTGAATACCAAGCTGGTCACTCAATACAACTGAGTGTCGCTCGGGGAAATAAAAAACGGTCGCGATGTGCAAGCATCGCGACCGTTTTTCGTTGCCAGCGTGACTCAGTCTCTGGCTTGAATACCGGTCTGTCTCATGACCAGATTCTTTTCCTTCTTGTACTGCAGGGCCACTTCGGGCGCTGGGCCGCTCTGACCGGTCTCCATCCACTTGCGTATGCGGCTGGCGTCGGCAAAGTGCGTGTACTTGCCGAACGCATCGAGAATCACCACTGAAACCGGGCGGTTGGCCATGCTGGTCAGCAGCACCAGGCAGTGACCGGCCTGGTTGGTAAAGCCGGTCTTGGTCAGCTTGATGTCCCAGTTATCCTTGCGCACCAGATGATCTGTGTTGCTGAAACCGAGGGTGTAGGTCGGTTTGCGGAAGGTCACGGTCTTCTGCTCGGTGGTGCTCAGTTCACTGAGCAGCGGGTATTTGCGCGCCGCCATCACCAGCTTGGTGAGGTCGCGCGCGGTCGACACGTTGTACACCGACAGGCCGGTGGGTTCGACGTAGGCCGTGTGCTTCATGCCCAGCGCCTTGGCCTTGGCGTTCATCGCCAGAATGAACGCCGGATAGCCGCCCGGATAGCTGTGCGCCAGGCTGGCCGCCGCGCGGTTTTCCGAGGACATCAGGGTGATCAGCAACATGTCCCGACGGTTCATTTCACTGCCGAGCTTGACTCGGGAGAAGACGCCTTTCATTTCCGGTGTCTGGGAAATGTTCACCGGAATGACTTCGTCCATCGGCTGCTTGGCATCCAGCACGACCATCGCGGTCATCAGCTTGGTGACCGAGGCAATCGGCACGATCACATCCGGGTTGCTGGAATACAGCACCTTGTCGGTCTGCAGGTCGATGACCATTGCGCTGCCCGAGGCAAGGTGCAGGTTGGAAGGATCACGGTTCAGAACAGCGGGTTCATTTGCCAGCGTAGGGGTAGAAAGCACCGGGCCGGTAAGTACAAATAATAGGCCCAAAAAAGACAGACGGATTTTCAAGAGCAAGGCTCACTCGATAAAAGGTGGTAAATGGAAGGGATCGCGTCAAAACGCTGCATTTTATGAGCAGACTTTGCTGTATGTCGATGGGCTGGGGTGGGCGTTTGCGCAATAAATGACGCAATCGGTCATTCATTAAGTTGCTGTTAAGTCGCTTTCTGCTCTGGAACCTGCCAAAAACCACATCTGAATTGAATATTCGTGGTGCGCAAGGCCCGCACCGATTAGCATTCCATGCCATTCAGGTCACCGATTCAGGAGTCATGCAATGCTCAAGGGGTTTGTCAGCAAGGATTACGCAGTACTGGTGATCATCGCTTCATTGATCGTCATTCTGCTGCTGGGTGTCGGCTTTACCTCACGTCCGAGTGACTGGGCCGGCTGGATGCAGGCGATCGGTCTGATCGTCGGGCTGATGGCCGCTGTGGCAGTACCGGCCATCCAGCGCAAGCAGGAAGCGGAACTGGCGCACAGGCAGATACGTGACCGGGAAGTGGGTTACGCGCGGCGCATGCAGTACCTGTGCGGCGAGCTGAGCGAACTGCAGGGCCGTATCAGCCTCAACCTGACCCATCTGCGCGCCAGTGACCGGCATAGCCTGAAATACACCTTGCAGGATTACCTGCATCGCCTGTTCGAGTCGCATAAACAGGACCTCAACGATGACCGCGTGGTGCTGGCTTACGAATTGCGTCAGGTCGCCAATGACCTGATCGATGAGCTCGACAGTGGCCGTACCGATCGTGTGGTGTTCATGGCGCTGGAGAAACGCCTGCAGAAACTGGCCCATCGCTGTCAGGTCAACGCGGCCATGGCCGAGCGCGGCTGAGTCTGGTCACCGGCTTTTTCCATGGCAAAAAAAAGCCCGCCATCGAAGAGGCGGGCAAGGGATGTGCGGAGCAACGCACGAGGTTTGCAGAAGAAGTCAGCTGTTGAGGGGTTGACACTGCAGTTGCCGCGACAGGGCCTCTGCAACAGGCAATGACGCGAGCGGGCCGCTGACGGGTTCGCCATCCTGAATCAGGTACCAGCAGGCCAACAGGCCGCGCTCTCTGAGCGGGGCTGGAACTGCGCTACCGACGACGGACATGATGTGTACCTTGGCCATAAGTGCCTCCTCAATCCATGGCGCTACTGTAGAGGGCAGGCGGGCAAGTCAGAAATCGACGCTCTCAATAGTGGTCATTGATAACAACGAGGGTTTGGCGCATTGCATTGGCAGCCAATTATGTGAGCACAGCAACGAAAAACCCGCCTTAAAAGGCGGGTTTTTTGTTCTGTTACCAACGGCCGCGTGGCGGACCGTAGTAATAGCCGGGGCCTGGCGGTGGCCCGTAACGGTGGTAGTAGCCTGGCGGTGGAGGCGGTGGGTAGCGCTCCACAACCTGATAGACCGGGGCCGGCTGGTAATAGACCGGTGGCGGCGCGTAGTAGACCGGCTGCTGTTGCACGTATACCGGCTCGCGCTCGACGTACACCGTTCTGTCGCGACCTGAAGATACCGCCGCCCCGACAACGGCAGCGCCAACGATAGCACCTACCACGGCAGGGCCACCCCAGCCACGGTCAGCATTCGCCTGGCCAGCAAGGGCCAAGGCACCTACAAACAAGGCGATCTTGGGGATTTGACGAATCATGACTGTTCCTCGCTCTCAACCCGTTGTCGCGCGCCTGCATCACTCTCAAGCACTGCCACGGGATAACACTATGACACCGAAATTGTAAGAATCTGCGAAAGTGCTGAGTAAATTTTATGTAAGGTGTGCCGCGTATGTCCTCGCGCTCGCTGGTGCGTAGCATACGCTTCTATCGAAGATTCAAGCCATTACCGTCTGGAGGAAACACCCGATGTCCGTCACTGCTAACAGGGAGACATTATTGTGCATGTCCATGGCCGCCCGCCCCGGCAACTTTGGTGTGCGTTTCCATAATCATCTTTATCAGCAGTTGGGCTTGAACTTCTATTACAAGACTTTCGCCCCCAAAGACCTCGCCGCCGCCGTGGCCGGCATACGCTCGCTGGGGATTCGTGGCAGCGCAGTTTCGATGCCCTTCAAGGAGGCCTGCATCGAGCTGGTTGACGAACTGGACGCCTCGGCTGCCGCTATCCAGTCGATCAATACCATCGTCAACACCGACGGGCATCTGAAGGCGTTCAACACCGATTACATCGCTGTCGCTCAACTGATGGAGAGCCATGCGGTGCCGCGCAGCGCGTTTGCCCTGCGTGGAAGCGGGGGAATGGCCAAGGCAGTCGCGTTCGCGCTGCGTGATGCGGGTTTCACCGAGGGGCTGATCGTGGCCCGTAACGAGCAGGCCGGCCGGCGTCTCGCAGAGGCGTGCGGCTTTCGCTGGCAAGCGGAGCTGGGTAGCGCGCGGCCACCCTTGCTGGTCAATGTCACTCCATTAGGGATGCAGGGCGCGCAAGCTGACGAGCTGTCGTTTGACCTGCAAGCCATCGACGCCGCTGAAACGGTTTTCGATGTGGTGGCTACCCCGGCCGACACGCCGCTTATCCAGGCTGCACGTCGCTTGGGCAAGCGTGTGGTGAGTGGTGATGAAGTGGCGGCTATCCAGGCACTGGAGCAGTTTGTGCTCTATACCGGGGTGCGCCCGACCGACGAGCAGTATCAGCAGGCGGCAGCCTTCGCCAGAGCCGGCTAGCCGGCAGGTCGGGCGGGGCGCGTTACTCCTCGGCGTGCTCCAGTCTGGCCAGTCGTTCTTCAAGGGCCGCGACCCGTGCCTCCAGCTCATCGATACGCGAGTTGGCCGCCGGACTTGCCGAAGGTCGCTCCGGTGTGTGCTGGCGGGCGGCAAGCAGCTCCTGCAGGGATTCCGGGTCGCCCAGCAGGTGCATGTAACGGTCTTCGCGCTGGCCCGACTGGCGCGGCACGAGCATCGCCAGACCTCTGGCGATCAGACGTTCCAGCTGGTGCACGACCTGCTCGCTGTCCTCGAAGTCGTGCATGCGGTTACTGCGGGTCAGCAGCTCGTTGACGGTCTGTGGCCCGCGCAGCAGCAACAGGCCAGTGAGTATCACCTGCGCCGGGACCAGCTCGAGCCCCTTGTCGACCCTGTGTTCCCAGCGATCGGCGCGACTGCCCATGACCAGCCGCGTCAGACCGCGGCCTTCCAGGGCTCGCAGGCTCTGGCCGACCTGACCCTGGGTGAGGTTCATGACCGGGTCACGACTGGTCTTCTGGTTGCAGGCAATCACCAGTGCATTGAGGGTCAGCGGATAGGTTTCCGGGTTGGTCGCCTGTTTCTCGATCAGGCAGCCCAGAATGCGCACTTCAACGCCGTTGAGTTGTAACGCCTCGGCATTCGGGGAGGATTCGGTGGAGGACGATTCGATGGACATGGCGCTTCCCTGAGTGATGGCGGTGGATCAGCGTAGGGCGTGGCGGACATTATTGCCAGTGTCTGCTGCACGGATCTGCAGGGGCGCTGAAAAGTGTCACGGCGTTTGGCGTCATGTGGGTCTATAATTGCGCCTTTCTCAATCAGGATATGTCATGTCTATTTCCCTGTACGCCGCTTCCATTCCTGTCTTTCAGCAAATGCTCAACGCGCTGAGCGACGTTCTGACCAAAGCTGAAGCCTACGCGACCGAGAAGAAAATTCAGCCGCCAGCCCTGCTACAGGCACGTCTGTTCCCGGATATGCTGCCGTTCACCCGTCAGGTGCAGATCGCCGTCGATTTTGCCAAGGGTGCTTCCGCGCGCCTGGCAGGCGTCGAGATCCCGCAATACGATGACACCGAAACCACCTTTGCCGAGTTGCAGGCTCTGCTTGCCAAGACACTCGCGTTCATCGGCAGCATCACCCCTGATCAGGTCGACGGCAAGGAAGGCATCGAAATCGTCCTGCGTCCCGGCACTGAAAAGGAAAAGCGCCTGAACGGTCAGGCCTATCTGCTCAGCTACGCCTTGCCGCAGTTTTTCTTTCACGTCACGACTGCCTACGATCTGCTGCGCCACAACGGCGTTGAAATCGGCAAGCGTGATTTCATGGGCAAGTTCTAAAACGCCCGAAATAAAGGGCTTACAGGCTTCTGCCCGAAGGGTGTGGGAGTGACCGGGGCGGCGTCCGTATTGCTCACGAAGTCGATGCATCGAGCGCCCTCTTTCCTGAGGGCTGTACCGGCCTCTTCGCGAGCAGGCCCGCTCCCACGGCCCTCGGCCAGAATCAAAAACGGGCTGGTTTACACCGACGCGTGCTCAGCGTATGGGTGCAGTTCGTTACGCTTTCACGGAGCTTTGGCGTGAGCTTCGGCTCTTACAGGATGCACTGTTTAGTCACTGCCTTGCCGGATTGAGAAGTTTCGACGCAGAGCCTCACGAAATGCACGCCAATGCGCAGCATTGGCGTGACACTCATCTTCAAGCCGCTTTAATTGTCCTCCCGCAGGCCGCTCTGTTGCAGCGGGCTGTATTGATGTTGTTCTGGAGTATTCATGTTGTTGCCCATCCTTCTGTTGTCAGCCGCCGGGTTCACCGTGCTGACTACAGAATTCGTTATCGTTGGCCTTTTGCCAGCCGTTGCCCGCGACCTGAATGTCACGGTCTCGCAGGCCGGGCTGCTGGTGACGTTGTTCGCGTTCACCGTCGCCGCCTTTGGTCCCTTTCTGACCGCCTACTTTTCGCGCTTCGAGCGCAAGCGCCTGTTTGTCAGCATCCTGGTACTGTTCGGCTTTGCAAATGTGCTGGCGGCGCTGGCGCCCAATATCGCCGTGATGGGTATCGCCCGGCTGATTCCCGCGTTGGGCTTGCCGGTGTTCTGGGCGCTGGCCAGCGAGACCGCCGTGGACATTGTCGGTCCGCAGTTTGCTGGGCGGGCGATTGCCAGGATCGGTTTCGGCATCGTTTGCGCCACGGTGTTCGGCATCCCCATCGGTACCCTGATCTCCGACGCGTTCGGCTGGCGCACGGCCTTTCTGGTGCTGGCCGGTCTGGCGTTCGCCAAGGCACTGTTGTTGACGGTCTATCTGCCGAAAACGGTTGCCCGGCCGAACCCGGTCTCGATCCTTGAACAGTTCGGCATCTTGCGCAGCCGGATGATGCAGGGGCACGTGCTGCTCTCGGTGCTGGTGTTCAGCGGCATGTTCACGGCCTATACCTACCTGGCGGACATGCTCGAGCGTCTTGCCGGTTTCGACGGCGCTCTGGTGGGCTGGTGTCTGATGGGCTTTGGTGCTGTCGGCTTGCTGGGCAACTCGCTGGGCGGGCGCATGGTCGACCGCCATCCGTTGATTGCCAGCCTGGTGTTCTGCGCTTTCATGGTCGTCGGCATGGTCGCGGTGGTGCCGAGCATTCATTCGGTGGTGGCCTTGCCACTCGCGCTTGCCGTTTGGGGCATTACCCAGGCGGCCTTGTTTCTGGTCAGTCATGTGCGGCTGATCAAGGCCGCGCCACAAGCACCTGCATTCGCGGCATCACTGAACATCGCCGGCGCCAACCTTGGCATTGGTATCGGCGCGTTGATCGGCGGCAGGGTCATTGATCACCTGGGGCTGGGCAACGTCGGTTTTGCCGCTGCGGGCATCATTGTGCTGGCGATTGTGCTGGCGCTGTTGTTGATCAAGCGTGATCCAGGGCCGCTCCCGGCTTAGCCTGCATCGGTAAACAGCTGGTTCCGAGCACTTTCGGCGATGGCGACAACGCCGGGGTGCCTGACCTTGCGCTCCACGGTAATGGCGTAGAACGATTCGGTCACCGCGTCAGTGTGGCCAACCACTTGTACGCCATACTGGTTCTGCACTTCGTCGGCGATCACGCTGGGCGCCACGAACACGCCGCTGCCGGATTTGCCGAACGCCTTCATCAGCGCGCTGTCATCGAATTCGCCAATGATGCGCGGCTGAATGCTCTGTTCGGCAAACCAGCGCATCAGTCGGCCTCGAACCACGGTTTCCTGGCCTGGAATCAGCAGCGGTGCGCCATGCATGCACTGTGGAAAATCCGTCCCGATACGCTCCGCCATTTCACGCGTGGCGAAAAAACTGACCCCGCATTCGCCCAGCTTCTGGCTATACCCCTTGATGTCCAGATGCGGCGGCATGGGGCTATCGGAAATCACCAGGTCGAGACGCTGAATGGCCAGGTCTGCCAGCAGTCGTTCCAGCTTGTCCTCGCGACAGGTGATGCGGATTGACTCTTCCAGCGTCATGGTCGGTGCGATCAGGCGGTAGACAATGGACTTGGGCACGACGTCGGCCACCCCAATGCGCAACAGCAATTGCTGTTCATCCGGTTGCGAACGCAGCAGGTTTTCCAGGTCATTGCCCAACTGAAACATTTGTTCGGCGTAGGGCAGGGCGAGGCGACCTGCTTCGGTCATTTCCAGTTGCCGACCGACGCGCTGAAACAGATCGACCCCCAGTGACGCCTCCAGCAGACTGATCTGCCCGCTGACGGTCTGCGCGGTCAGATTCAACTGTTCACAGGCGCGCACGATGCTGCCGGTCTTGGCCACGACCCAGAAGTAGTGAAGCTGGCGGTAATTGAGCATATTTTCTGCCGATTCGGTAAAACCGAAGTATATGCCTTATAAAATCGAATTTTCCTTATGTTTCAAGATGTCTAGAATTCGCTCCAATGCCGGGCTGAACAGGCCGCCCGGCTTCACCGACCGAGGAGCCCATGAACAAAGCCCTTTACGCTGTATTACTGAGCGGTTCGCTGCTGGTAGTGGCGGGATGCGATCAGCTAGAGTCTTCCACCAAGCAGGTGGTGAACGCCGCCGCCGACAGTGCAAAACAGGTGGTCGATGACACCCATAAAGCCGCGACCCAGGCACTGGACGAGGCCAGGCAGGAACTTTCGTTGCAGGAGCCACCACCAAACTCGGCTGAAACCGAAAACACGTCTGATAAAGAAATCTGACTTATAACTATTGGCGCAGGCAGGGCAGTGATCTATGGAATACCTATTGGAACTCGCAACAAGTCCGGCAGCCTGGATCGCGCTGGCGACACTGGTGGTGATGGAAGTTGTACTGGGCATCGATAACCTGATTTTCATCTCGATTCTCACCAACAAGCTGCCTGAACATCAGCGCGAGAAGGCTCGCAAGCTGGGTATCGGCATGGCGCTGGTGATGCGTCTGGGCCTGCTCAGTACCGTTGCGTACATCGTGCAGCTGACAGAGCCGGTCTTCGAGGTATTTGGTCAGGCGTTCTCATGGAAAGACATGATCCTGATTGCCGGTGGCCTGTTCCTGGTCTGGAAGGCAACGACGGAAATTCACCACAGCATGGACGTCAAGACCGAGGAAGAGAAAGCCCTGGGTTCGGTGGTGGCGCTGAGCATGAGCGCGGCTATCGTGCAGATCCTGATGCTGGACCTGGTGTTCTCCATCGACAGTATCATCACTGCCGTGGGTATGACCGAGCACCTGCCGATCATGGTCATCGCGGTCATCTCTGCTGTCGTGGTGATGCTTGTCGCCGCCAACCCGCTGGCCAAGTTCATCAACGACAACCCGACGGTGGTCATGCTGGCCCTGGGCTTCCTGATCATGATCGGTATGACGCTGATCGCCGAAGGTTTCGGCGCCCATGTGCCCAAGGGTTATATCTATGCGGCCATGGCCTTCTCGGCAGCCGTTGAAGCCTTGAACATGCTGGTACGCAGGGCAAGACGCAAGAAAGCCGCTACTCAGGTGTCCACGCACTGATAGCTGGCGAAACTGTAAAAAAGGTCGGCCCTGGTAACAGGGTCGACCTTTCGCGTTCAAGGTGCTGGCAAATACGCTGATGAGGGCAGATCAGCTAAACGCTGCTCACGCCCTTGTAAGTCAGTTGGCTGCTACAGCGGGAGCCTTGAGATGTTTTGCAAGGACTGGCCGCTTTGCCACGCGCGACTCGACGCTGCGTGGCTGGTGATGGCGACGGGATACGCGCATCACCCCCCACAGCATCGCACTGGCAACGGCAAGCCACGAGGCGATCAGCATCACGATTGTCAATTCCAGGCTCATAAGTGCCTCCACATTCCTGCTTTTTGTTGCGGTCTTGATAACTGACAGTCTAGTACGGGGCATGTTTCGGTTAATTGACCAGTGGCATCGGGCTATGAATTATTTTCGCCATTCCGCTGACCGGGGTGCTGCGCGCGGCTATACCCGGAACCCGGTCGGCTCTATCATCGGTGCTCAGGTCGGGTCGCGGGTTGCCCGATAACAGTTGAAGTGGGTGAACATGCTGTCGGTTTCTTTCAATACCGGTACTGCCGGTGCACTGCGTTCATGGTTGATTGCGGCCTTGCTGACGGGCCTTGCTGGTTGTTCGTCGATGGTTACGCCGGAGATGAAACGCCTTCCGGACCGGGTCGAGCTGACGTCGATTCCGTTCTTTCGGGGTAATGCCTATCAAAGCGGCCCGATGGTGCTGGCTAGCATGCTGGCCAACCAGCAGGTGCAGACAACGCCCGGTTTGCTCGACAAGCCGCTGCAACTGCCGGGTGCCGAGGACCGGCTCGAACAGAACATGCAGAAAGTCGCGCGTGAATACGGGTTCATGGTTTACCCGCTTGATGGCCAATTACAGGACCTGCTGACTCAGGTCTCGGCGGGTTATCCGGTCATGCTGCGTTTTGCCCAGGGCTCTGCGCTGTGGAAAGGGCCGCGTTATGCGGTGTTGATCGGCTATAACCGCATCAAGGAGACCGTGCTGCTCAACGCAGGCATGGATCGTCGCTATTCAATGAGTTTCAGCAGCTTCGCGTCGGCCTGGAAGGACGCGGGCAGTTGGGCGGTACTGATTCAGTCGCCCCGGCAGTTGCCGGCCAATGTCGATGCGCAGCGCTGGCTGCAGGCGGCCGAAGCGTTATCGACATCAGGACAGGAGCAGGCGGCGGGCGAGGCGAAAAGAACGCTGGCACGCGGCGTTAAATGAAATCAACGCGGCAGGAACAAAAACGGCACCGAGAAGGTGCCGTTTTACGTTCAGCAAATCTAGAAACCGAGTCGGTCACGCAGGCTGTAATACCATGCGCCCAGCGCGGTCAGCGGGGTGCGCAGCAGCTGTCCGCCGGGGAACGGGTAGTGGGGCAGGTCGGCGAACGCATCGAAGCGCTCTGCCTGACCGCGTAGCGCCTCGGCCAGTACCTTGCCGGCCAGGTGGGTGTAGGTCACACCGTGTCCGCTGCAGCCCTGCGAGTAATAGATGTTGTCGCCCAGTCGTCCGACCTGGGGCAGACGAGACAGGGTCAGCAGGAAGTTGCCGGTCCACGCGTAGTCGATCTTCACGTTCTTGAGCTGCGGGAACGCCTTGAGCATTTTCGGCCGGATGATGGCTTCGATATTGGCAGGATCTCTGGCACCGTACACCACGCCGCCGCCAAAGATCAGGCGCTTGTCGGCGCTGAGGCGGTAGTAATCCAGCAGGTAATTACAGTCTTCGACGCAGTAATCCTGCGGCAGAAGTGTCTTGGCCAGTTCATCGCTCAACGGCTCGGTGGTGATGACCTGAGTGCCGCACGGCATCGACTTGGCCGCCAGCTCCGGGACCAGATTGCCCAGGTAGGCATTGCCGGCCACGATAATGAACTTGGCCCGGACCCTGCCTTGCGCCGTATGCACCACAGGGTTTGCCCCGCGCTCGATACGAATGGCCGCTGATTGCTCGTAGATCGTGCCACCCAGTGTTTCAACGGCCGCCGCTTCACCCAGCGCCAGGTTGAGGGGATGAATATGTCCACCGGTCATATCCAGCAACCCGCCGATGTACTGATCACAAGCCACGACTTCATTGATCCGGCGCTTGTCCATCAACTCGAGGCCGGTGTGCCCATACCGCTCCCAGAGCCGCTGCTGGGCTTCGAGATGCGCCAGTTGCTTGCTGGTCAGCGCTGCGAATACACCACCATCTTTCAGGTCGCACTGAATGCCGTAACGGGAAACCCTATCGCGAATGATGGATGCGCCTTCGAAGGCCATCTGCCCGAGCAACTGCGCCTGGCGTGGCCCCACGGTTCGCTCGATGACATCGATGTCGCGGCTGTAGCTGTTGACGATCTGCCCGCCATTACGCCCTGATGCGCCGAAGCCGACCTTGGCCGCTTCCAGCACCGTGACCCGAAATCCGTTTTCCAGCAGGAACAGCGCGCTGGACAAGCCTGTGTAACCGGCTCCGATGACACACACGTCAGTTTCGACTTCGCCCTGCAGCGCGGGACGTTCCGGGGCAGCATTGGCTGAAGCCGCATAGAAGGACTGCGGGTAGGGCGTGTTTGCCATCCTGAGACTCCGTTTAATATTCTTGACGATGGCGGCAATCGTACCCGAGATATAAAAGCTCTGCCAGCAGCAGGCGAAAAGAGTCGTTGCCTGTAGTTTGGCAAAAAACGCTGTATTTCATAGGGTTAGCAAAAAAACAGATTGACAGGTATTCGCATATCCGTAGAATGCCGACCCACAGCAGGCACGTAGCTCAGTTGGTTAGAGCACCACCTTGACATGGTGGGGGTCGTTGGTTCGAGTCCAATCGCGCCTACCAGACAAAATCCGCTCTGCTGGGCGGTGTCAAAAGGGTCAGCCGAGAGGCTGGCCCTTTTTTGTGTTGCCAATGATCGAGTAAACGCGCGTGTTGCGCAGTCCTCCCTGAATGCTCATGCGATCCTGTCTAAGCGTGCCTTCGTACTCAAATCCGACCCGCTCGGCGAGTCTCTGGCTGGCTTTGTATCTACCTTGCATAGTTTCCAGTCCGGCGTCGGGGGCGGGCCCAGGATGTCTTGAATCATAATGACGATCCCGTCACTTCTCAGCCTTGCATAGCGATTCGTGATAGCGGGCCCGTCTTCGGAGGCAGCGTTGCTTTCATTGTCGCTCTGAACCGGGCCTGATCCGTTATCAACCACCAGTGCGGCCACGTCATCGTCCATGATTTTTTCTCCTGAGTGATGCATAGGTCGACGCCTATGACACTAGCAAGCGTTATTGGGGCTGGATGATGAGTGATACTGGTAAATATGCTAGGTAAGGTTTCAAAAGGTGGGTGAACACAAGAAGGCCGCACGATCAGCGTGCCGGTAAGGCGAAAGGAATCCGATGTCGCGTGATCACTGGCAGGAGCCTTAAAAAATTCACGTATTCAGAGAGTTACTGCAAAAAAGCGTTTGACAGGCAATCGAATATCCGTAGAATGCCGACCCACAGCAGGCACGTAGCTCAGTTGGTTAGAGCACCACCTTGACATGGTGGGGGTCGTTGGTTCGAGTCCAATCGCGCCTACCAAACAAAATCCGCTCTGCTGGGCGGTAAAAAAAGGGTCAACCGAAAGGTTGGCCCTTTTTTGTTGTGCTTGCGTTACCCGTAGAAAGTGCCAGCTCTCGTGCCAATGCGAGCATTGGCACGAGAGCGTGAGCAGCTTCAGGGAATCAGGCGGTCACGACGCAGCTTTTCAAACACGTCGAAGAACGCATCGTCACTGGCCTGAAATGCCGTGAAGCCCAGTTTGCGGCTCTTCGACATGTCAGTGACTACTTCAATCGGACGGCCGAGATCGGCATCGCTGTGCCATGGCGAAATCAGGCGGTTGATGTCACTTTCCTTGAGCTGATGCTCGCGAACAATGTCATCCCAGATTGCTTGATCGTTGGCCATCTGCGTTTCCAGCGGGGCTGGCTCGCTCGGGAAATCGGCTGGCTGCAAGCCGAAGTATTCGGCGATCTGTCCCCACATCCAGCTCCAGCGGAACACATCGCCGTTGGTGATGTTGAACGCCTGATTGGCCGCTGCAGGTGTGGTCGCGGCCCACAGTTGCTGGCGGGCCAGCTGCCGCGCATCGGTCATGTCGGTCAGGCTGTCCCACTGCACACGGGAGCCCGGGAACACGAAAGGTCGGCCCGTGGCTTTACAGATCGAGGCGTAAACGGCCAGAGTCGTCGCCATGTTCATCGCGTTGCCGACGGCGACACCGGTCACGGTGTGCGGACGATGGACGCTCCAGGTAAAGCCATCCTTCTCTGCGGCAGCGAAGACTTCGTCTTCCTGAGCGTAGTAAAAGTTCTCGATATCGAGGCGCGCCTGCGATTCCCTGAACGGCGTTTGCGGCAGGGTGCCTTTGCCATACGCTTCAAACGGGCCGAGGTAATGCTTGAGGCCGGTCACCAGCGCGACATGCTTGACACTGCCTGCGGGCCGCACAGCGTCCAGCACGTTACGCACCATCGCGGCATTGACTCGGATGTTTTCTGCTTCAGTGGCCTGACGCGACCATGTCGTGATGAAAACGTGGGTGGGCTTTAAATCAGCCAGAGCCACACGTACGGACTCCGGGTTCTGCAGGTCTGCAGCAACCGGGATCACGCCGGGCCGCGCTGACGGGCTACGGGAGAGGGCGGCAACCTGCCAATCGTTTTCCAGTAACAACTGCGTGATTGCGCTGCCGACAATGCCACTTGCGCCAACAACCAGGGCGGTCTGAGTCATAGGGGTCTCCTGAGACGGGGAAGAAAGTAATGAACCGTCTGCTGTCTCAGAACAGAATCAGGCCATACCGTTCAACCCGATTGTCCCGATTACCCCGTCACGTGGCTCCGTGCACCGGAAACGTCTTCGGACTCGTTGGCATATGACTTGACGATGGTTTTGGTCGCACTGCTGGCTTTCAGGTCGTCAAGTTTCTGCGGCGCAAGCCATTTGCAGGCGGCAATTTCGTTCTGCGGCGATGGCTCGCTGGAGGCTGGAACCTGAGCGGTAAAAACGTAGTGGGCCACTTGATCCTTCTCGTACACATCGAGGTACAGAAGATCAAGGTCGGCAAGCCCGGTTTCCTCGCACAGTTCACGCACTGCGGCCTGGAAGGGCGTTTCACCCGCTTCAATCCTGCCGCCGGGCAATGCCCAGCGGGATTTCGGTTTGCGCACGTAAAGGACCTGGCCGTCACGTTTGCAGATGACTGTCGCGCGTTGTTTCATAATCCGTTCACCTGTTAAACGTCCGTTGACATGAGTATCTGCAAGGACTGCGTGAACTTGAGACTCAAAGACAGTCAGTGGTAGTCACCAAAATGTAATAAATAGTTCATTTTGGCGGGTGCGCCGCTCAGGTCTTAGCGTGAAACAGCCAGAGCGAGACGCACAGCAGGCGGGTTGCCGAGGTCTGCAACCCGTTTGCTGCATTAGAGTATGGACATCAGTGGGCGGTTAGCCGCGTTCGGTTCACCGGGGGCGACGTACGGCATGTCCGTGCGCTCAGCCTTCCCTGGCTGTTGGCTGCACGTCAGGCAGCGTTCGAGTCGGCAGCCGCTTCCTGCTTGAGGCTGTCCATGTCGATGACAAAGCGATACTTGACGTCGCCCTTGAGCATCCGCTCATAAGCCTCGTTGATGTCCTGCATGTTGATCATTTCGATGTCGGAAACGATGCCGTGCTCGGCGCAGAAATCCAGCATTTCCTGGGTTTCCTGAATGCCTCCGATCAACGAGCCAGCCAGGCTGCGACGTTTGAAGATCAGGTTGAACACCGCTGGTGAGGGATGCGGTTCTGCCGGCGCGCCGACCAGTGTCATGGTGCCGTCGCGCTTGAGAAGAGACAGAAAGGCGTCCAGATCATGCGGCGCTGCGACCGTGTTGAGGATAAAGTCCAGGCTGTTGGCCTGAGCGGCCATCTGTGCCGCGTCTTTGGATACGACTACTTCGTCGGCGCCCAGGCGCAAGCCATCTTCTCGCTTGTTGGGGGAGGTCGTGAACAGCACAACATGTGCGCCCATGGCGTGGGCAATCTTGACGCCCATGTGGCCGAGACCGCCAAGCCCGACAATGCCGACTTTCTTGCCCGGGCCGACCTTCCAGTGGCGCAAGGGGGAATAGGTGGTGATACCCGCGCACAACAGCGGCGCTACGGCGGCCAGGTTGGCATCATGAGAGATGCGCAAGACGAACTTTTCCTTGACCACGATCTTGTCGGAGTAGCCGCCGAATGTGTTCTCGCCGCCAAATACCGGGCCATTGTAGGTGCCGGTGAAGCCGCTCTCGCAATATTGCTCGTCACCCTCGGCGCACGATGTACATTGCTGGCAGCTGTCGACCATGCAGCCGACGCCAGCCAGGTCGCCGACCTTGAATTGCTTGACGTCGGAGCCGACCGCCGTGACCCGGCCGACGATTTCGTGACCCGGAACAGAAGGATAGAGTGTGTTGTGCCACTCATTGCGCGCAGTGTGCAGGTCCGAGTGGCACACGCCGCAGTAAAGGATGTCGATCTGAACATCGTCAGCGCCGGGCGAGCGACGTTCGAATTGATGGGGTTTGAGTATGTCTTGGGCAGATTGCGCTGCTTAGCTGTACGTCTTGACCATTACTGTCACCTGTTCAATTGAATAAATGTAACGCCGTACGACAGCATAGCCGAGCCTCGCTGCGCGGCAATGCACCTGAATCTGACACATGAGGGAGCCGTGTAGTGCCCTGCGTCACACAAGCGTCATAGGGGAATACAAGGGTCTGCCAAAAAGGTATGAACTTTGCAACAATGCCTGACACGCTTGTAATCTCTGGTCATTATTTTAAGGATGACCGCCGTCGGCTCATGCATCTGGGTGTTTCCATGACAGTCTCACTTCTGGCCACGGGCCTTTGCCCAAGCGTAGCGTGCACCTCACGTACTCCCGGCAGCGCCTTGGCAGCCAACCGCGACCGATTCTCCTGTCACGCGTCTATCGAAGCACTCATCAGCGCCGCACGCGAGCAGATAGCGGATATTGCCTGGGCTGCCTACGCCGCTGGCGAACTGAAATGCCTGCTCGGACAGGGCGACAACACCGTTGTCTGGCCAGCACACATCGCGGCTGAAGACTTCGAAGCGTATTGCGCTCAATTGCAGCTGCATTGCCGGGTCGCAGGGCAGGGCGAAGGCGTGCTGGGCTGGGTGTTGGCACCGATGGCCGACAAAGACCACCCCCTGCTGGTGGATCTGGCCGCCAGACTGGGCTCGCTGTTGCAGACCGCCGCGTTGATCCGCGCGCAGAACACTCAGCGGGTTCTGTATGAAATCAGCCTGCTGGCGAGCTCCACGCTGGACCGCGGCGCTTTTCTGCAAGGCATTCATGAGCAATTGGGGGCGCTGATCGATGCCGAGAACTTCTACGTTGCGCTGTATGACCGGCAAAGCGGCAAGATCACTTACCCTTATTACATTGACCGTTTCGATGACGAAGCGATGGCTCACGAGACGTTCGAGTTTATCGACGCTGACCGGATGTCGCTGACCGGGTATGTCTTGAGCAGCGGGCAGCCTTTGTTTCTCGATGCCGCCTGCATCGAACTGGCCAAAGCCGAAAACCGCTTTTACTGCGTCGGACGTCTGCCCGAGTTCTGGATGGGCGCGCCCTTGAAAAATGCATCGGATGAAGTGTTCGGCATGGTCGCGATGCAGGTTTACGATGTGTCTCGTGTCTACAGTGCCCAGGATCGTGCATTGTTCGCCGTCGTGTCGCGCCATGTGGCGATGGCACTGGACCGGCAGTTGCGCCGAACTGACCTGGAACAGGTGGTAGCCCTGCGCACGCAACAACTTTCTGCAGCCAATGACGCGTTGCGTCAGGAAGTCAGGGATCGCGAGCGTGCCGAGCATCTGCAGAGTGCCCTGTTCCAGATTGCTGAGCTTTCCAGTCAGCCCGGCGACATGAACGAGCTTTTCCGCAGCCTGCACATGATCGTCGGCGAGCTGCTGGTGGCGCTCAATTTCTATATCGCGCTTTACGACAGCACGACGGGCGAAGTGACCTTTCCGTATTACATTGACGAGTTCAAGCCCACGCCGCCGCGTTCACGACGCGGGCAGCGAGGGTTTACCGAGTATGTGATAGGCCAGCGGCGACCGTGCCTGATCGATTACGATGAAGCCCGCAGGCTGGAAAGCCTTGGCGAGATCGAGGTCCAGCGACAATCCGGTCGTTGTTCTTCATGGCTGGGCATTCCGCTGTTCGACGGCGGACAGGTTCGCGGCGTGCTGGTGGTGCAGAGTTATTCCAAGGACGTCAGCTATACCTTGCGCGATCAGGAACTGCTCACCTTTGTTTCTCGTCACATCGATACGGCACTGTCCCGGCGCAGCGCGGCAGACGCGATCCATACCGCCAATGTTTTGCTTGAAGCCAGGGTTCGAGACAGGACCCGTGAGCTGGATCGGGCCAACGCCAGACTGCAGCACGAAAACTCCCACGACTCGCTGACCGGGCTGCCCAATCGCAGCCATTTGCAATATCGCCTGAGGCATGCCTGGCAGGACTTCTGCCGCGATGGCCAGCAACTGATCGTCATGTTCATCGATCTGGATCGCTTCAAGATGATCAATGACAGCCTTGGCCATCACTGCGGCGACATCCTTCTGGTGCAGGCCGCCGAGCGTTTGCGCAGTTGCATGCGCGAAAAGGACCTGTTGGCGCGGCTGGGCGGTGACGAGTTCGCCGTGTTGAGCATCGACACGCCGTTGCAGACCGGCACGGAGATTGCCCAGCGAATACTGACGGCGTTCGAGCAGCCGTTCGTGATCGATGATCACACGGTTTTTTCTTCCTGCAGTATCGGTGTGGTGGGCGCCGACAGCCGCTTCCATCAGGAGCCGGCTGACCTGCTGCGCGATGCCGATACCGCCATGTACCGGGTCAAGAATGGCGGCCGGGACAGCTTCGCGGTGTTCAATCAGGCGTTGCGTCGCGAGGTATCGGATCAGGTCGAGCAGGAGGGCGCCTTGCGCACGGCGCTGAAACGTACGGATCAGTTGATTCCCTATTTTCAGCCGGTGATTTGCGTCAATAGCGGAAAGTTGCTGGCGTTCGAGGCGCTGATCCGCTGGTGCATGCCGGATGGGCGAGTCGTCGGGCCAGAGAGCTTTCTACCTGCGCTAGAGGGGCTGCGTCTGATTGGCCGTCTGGACTTTTACATGCTCAAGCGTGTGGTTGCCATTCTGGCGCAACCCGAAAACGGTCATTGGCCACCCGTGCATGTGAACTGTTCGAGTTACAGCATCACCCGTCCGGCATTCGCGGCGGAAGTGCTGGCGATGCTTGCCGAACACAATGTTGCGCCCGAGCGTCTGTGCCTGGAGCTCACCGAAGGCGCACTGGTGGCCGATCCCGAGCAGGCACGCCTGTCAATGAAGCTTCTGGCCGAGCACGGCATGTCGGTCATGCTCGACGATTTCGGCGCGGGCTTCTCTTCGCTCAGCTACGTGCACCAGTACCATTTCAGCGGATTGAAAATCGACAAGTCGTTTATCTTCGGCCTGGCTTCCAGTGTACGCAGCCGCGCGATTGTGCGTGCCATCGTGCGCATGGCCGAATCCCTTGATCTGACCGTGGTTGCCGAAGGGGTCGAGGACCGTGAAACCCTTGAGCTGCTGCGTGAGATTGGCGCCACACAGGCGCAGGGCTACTACTTTTCCGAGCCGCTGCCGATTGAGCTATTGAATATCAACACCGGCCGTGCGGCAGGCTGAAGCTCGGCCAATGCTTGCCGCAGGCGGCCGGATGCATCCGTTTTTTGACGCGATCTGTATGCCCTGTTTTTATTTAATCTTTAAAATCAACAGGTTAATTATTTGTAGGGCAGTTGGCACTGGACTTGCTGTTGAACCTGCGCAACAGGTTCATCAGGAGGTGAGAGATGATTATTGGCACGAGTGCGCTTGAGCAGCTTGTTTCCCGAGCTGTCGTCGGGCGCAAGACCGTAGACGAGGTGTCCCAGGACGCCTTCAGCTCGGTCGCTGCCGCTGGCCTGACATCAGGTTCGGCACCGGTTACCGCGCAGACCAGCAGTTCGACATCGCAGGACAGCAAGCAGGACAACAGTGGTTACAACGAATCCTTTGCACGGATGATGATCAACCTGAAATCCGCCGGTGATACGTCACTGTCGGAAAAGACGGCTGACCGTGACAATGGTGTCATCGGTTCAGTGGCTGGTACCACCAGCACCACTGACACGGCATCGACGGATTCGGTACAACAGAAATTCATGGACTCTCTGAAGCAGACAGCCGAAGAGAAAGTGCGCGAAAAGCTGACGGGCATCACCCAGAAAGACTATGACGCCATGGCACCTCAGGACCAACTGGCCATTGACCAGAAGGTTCAGGACGCGCTCAAGGACAAGCAGAACGACGTTGCGGATGACATCAACACCCGCATCAGAGGTATCAAGGCCGGTATGGTGGCCTGATGTTTGTTCGGCGACTTTGATGACCTTTTCGTGAACAAGCGAAGCGTCGCCCGGCTCACTCTCACCTAGGGAATGCTTTCCGATGGAGTTAAGTATCGATACTTTCTCCCTTCAGACATGCATTTAATGGGTGGGAGTGAGCCGGGCGACGCTTCGCTTGCTCACGAAGACTACCGTCCATACACCGCAGTTGATGCGGGTGTATGGAGGTAGTATTCAAGCCCTCTCACCCCAATTGATGCCTGTACGGCAAATCCGGCCCGACCTTTGTGCAGGTCAGCGCGGCCGCGCCGACGGCAAAATTCAGCATCTCGTCCAGTGTTTCCCGTGACAGCGTTGACAAGCCTTGCGGCGTATCGAGCTGGCGTTCACTGAGGAAGGTCAGCAGCGCGGCCTGAAAAGTATCCCCGGCCCCGACGGTATCGGCGGTGGCCACGGTTTTTGCCGGCACCGACCAGGTGCCGTGCTGACGGGTGAAGACGCTGGCGCCTTGCGTGCCGCGGGTGACGATG
Organism: Pseudomonas sp. MWU16-30316; assembly: GCF_020515645.1. Classification (NCBI taxonomy): domain Bacteria; kingdom Pseudomonadati; phylum Pseudomonadota; class Gammaproteobacteria; order Pseudomonadales; family Pseudomonadaceae; genus Pseudomonas; species Pseudomonas sp. MWU16-30316. Next base: position 577,164 of record NZ_JAIZAZ010000003.1, read on the forward strand.
ACCAGTTGTGTACGCTTGCCGAGCCAGCCTTCGGCAATCTTTTGTGGGTCGCTGTCCGGGTACAACAGGTGCAGGTCTTCGTCGCTGACCTTGATCAGGTGCGCATGCTCGGCGAATGCTGCGACCTGGCTGCGCCAGCGCTGAATGTCCGGTGCCGGGTTGAGGCGCACATTGGGGTCCAGCGAGATCAGGCGGGTGCTGCTTTCACGGGCTACCAGCGCCAGCAGCGTGTCGGCAATCGGCTGCACCACCAGTGAAAACGAGCCGACGTGAATGCCGCGTACCTGCCCGTCGAGTTGCGGCAGGTGTTCCAGGCGCAACTGGCGGTCCGCGCAGCCATCGCCTCGAAAGCTGTAAGTTGGCGATCCATCGCTGCCCACGGCGACCATGGCCAGTGTAGTGGGTGCGTCGAATTCGATCAGGTGATCGGTATTCACGGTTTCCTTTTCCAGCACGGCACGCAGCCGACGGCCCAGGTAATCGGTGGACAGCCCGGCCAGGAAGCTCGCTTCCACACCCAGGCGGCGCAGGCCGATCGCAACGTTGAACGGAGAGCCACCGGCAATCGCATCAAACCCCAATCTGTTCAGGGAACCGCTGTCATCAGCGCGGGTGAAAATGTCGAACAGTGCTTCGCCACAAACCAGAAACATAAGTGCTCCATGAAAAAACGGTTCAAACCTTGCGCAGTTGCGCCTGATAACGCTGATAGACCTGCTGATAGGCGGCCACATTATGCACCACGGGGTGCGTCTCACTGCTTTGATCGAGACTTACGCAGCGTTCGCACAGTTGCTGCAGGTCCTGAACCTTGCCGTTGGCGTGCGACCAGCACCAGGCCGCCTGAATGGCAGCGCCCAGCGCAGCGGCTTCCGAGTGGTCGGTGCAGATCACCGGGGTGTTCATGATGTCGGCTACGATCTGCCGCCACACGGCACTTTTCGAGCCTCCGCCGATCAGGCGGATCTTCTCGCTTTTGATACCGCTGTCGCGCAGCAGATCAAGACCGTAGCGAAGGCCGAAGGTGGCGCCTTCGACCACCGCGCGGGACAGGTTGGCCTGGTTCAGATTGGTGCTGTCCAGCCCGACGATGCTGCCGGTAGCGTCGGGCAGGGCGGGCACGCGTTCGCCATTCAGAAAGGGCAGCATCAGTACGCCTTCGGCACCGATCGGCGCCTGGGCGACCGCTTGGTTGAAGCCGGCGATGTCGAGGGCGAACAGCTCGCGAATGGCGGTCGTCGCGTTGGTCAGGTTCATCGTGCAGATCAGCGGCAACCAGCCGCCGGAGGATGAGCAGAAGGTCGCGACCGATTCATGCTCGCTGACCCGTGCCTCATCGGCATAGGCATACACCGTACCGGAAGAGCCGAGGCTCATGGTGATCAGCCCCGGCTGGATATTGCCCGTGCCAATCGCGCCCATCATGTTGTCGCCGCCACCACTGGACACCAGAGCGTCAGGGTTCAGGCTCAGCAATCGGGCAACTTCAGGACGCAGCACGCCGACCGGTTCGTGGGCTTGCAACAGCTGCGGAAGTGCCTTGCCCAACCGGCCGCTCGGGTCGATGTGCGCAAGCAACGGCAGGTCCCACTCGCGAGTGCGCACGTTGAAGTAGCCGGTGCCCGACGCGTCGCCAAATTCGGTGCAGTAGCGACCGGTCAGCCAATAGTTGAGGTAGTCGTGGGGCAGCAACACTTTGTCGATCCGCTCGAACAGCTGCGGGAACTGCTCCTTGGTCCACAACAGTTTGGACACGGTATAGCCTGGGGCGATGACCAGGCCAAGGCGTTGCAGCGACCCCTGCGCGCCTCCCAGATCGTCCAGCAGGCGCTGGTTTTCCGGTGCCGACTCGGTGTCACACCACAGCTTGGCCGGGCGCAGTACCTCGCCGTGGGCATCGAGCAGCACCAGGCCGTGTTGCTGGCCTGACACACCGATGCCCTGGATCTGCTGTCCGGAAACGCCCGACGCTGCCAATGCCTCGCGGGTCGCCTGTTGCAGTGCGTCCAGCCATTGCTGCACGTCCTGTTCACGGCGGCCGTTATGGTCGCTGATCAGGCTGTGCGGCGCCGAGCCTTCACCCAGCACGTTGCCGCTTTCGGTATCGAGCACCAACACCTTGGTGCCCTGGGTCCCGCAATCGATTCCAAGAAACATGGGAAGTCCCTCAGGCCCTGGCGGTCAAAAGTTTTTCCAGTGTGCCACTCACACCCAGCGTGCGCAGATCGTTGAGGTTCTGCTCGAAAGCCGCCACGAAGGCTGCGGATTTCGGAATGGCCGAGCCAAATATTTCTTCCACCGCCAACAAGCGCTCGGCAATGAGCGCGTCATCAGCCACCAGCGCCTGGCAGAACTCGGCACGCGGGTCAGGAATCCTGTAGGTCGTGCCGTTCTCGTCAACACCCTTCAGGTACAGCGCCCATGCGGCGACTACCAGTGAGGCACGTTCGAGATTGCCCTGATCGACGATCAGACGATTGATCGTCGGAATGGTGAACTTGGGAAATTTCGACGAACCGTCCGAGCAGACCCGTTCCAGCTGGTCGGCAATCGCCTGGTTGGAAAAGCGCTCGATCAGGGTGTCTTTGTAACCTTCCAGGTCGATGCCTGGCACCGACGCCAGTTGCGGGGTGACGTCAAGGTCCATGTAGGCGCGGATATAGCTCACGAACAGCGGGTCATTCATGGTTTCGTGTACAAAACGATAACCTTTGAGGAAGCCCAGGTAGGTCAGTGCCAGATGACTGCCGTTGAGCAGTTTGATTTTCATCTCTTCATAGGGCGTCACGTCATCGGTGAATTGCACGCCGACTTTCTCCCATGCCGGGCGACCATTGACGAACTTGTCTTCCAGCACCCACTGCACGAACGGTTCGCAGACCACCGGCCAGGCGTCGTCGATGTGTTTATCGTCTGCCAGTTGCAGACGGTGGGCTGCGCTGGTCATCGGTGTGATACGGTCGACCATCGCGTTGGGAAAGCTGACGTTTGCCTTGATCCAGTCGTGCAGCTCTGCATCGCGCAACGTGGCAAATGCCAGCAATGCCTTGCGTGTCACTGCGCCGTTGTGTGGCAGGTTATCGCAGGACATCAGGGTAAAGGCCGGCGTGCCTTGCGCCCGGCGCCGCGCCAGCGCGGCGCAGAGGAAGCCGAATACCGTCTTTGGCTGATCCGGATTCGCCAGGTCGTGCTGGATCTGCGGCAGATGGGCCATGAACTGACCGTTGCTGTCGTCGATGCAGTAACCGCCTTCGGTGATGGTCAGCGAGACAATGCGGATGTCCGGGCTGGCAAGCTTGTCGATCAGCGCCTGCGGACTGTCATCGGCCAGCAGCATGCCGCTGATCGAGGCAATGATGCGGGTTTGGGTATCGGGTGTGTCACCCAGTTCATAGAGCGTGTACAGGTAGTCCTGTTGTGCCAGAGCGTCGCGCACGGCCTTGTCTTCAGGACGCAGGCCCACGCCGCAGATGCTCCACTCGAAGCCTTCGCCGCTGTTCATCAGCGCATCGGTGTAAAACGCCTGATGCGCACGATGGAAGCCGCCGACGCCGATATGGGCAATGCCCTGGCGAGTGCTGTCGACGGTGTAGGCGGGCAGGGCAATGTCGGCGTCCAGTCGGGACAGATTGTTTTTGTTCAGTTTCATGAAGGGCTCTCCGGAACTCAGGCGGCGGCAGTCTGCAAGGCTTTGGCAATCACCAGACCTTGAGCGTCGAACAGGTGGCAGTGGGCACTGTCGAGATGCAGGTTCAGCGTTTCGCCGTACTGGCTGGCCAGATCACCACGAATACGCATGGTCAGCGCCTCGCCCGAACGGGTGCGCACGTGACAGTACGTGTCGCTGCCAAGACGTTCGCTGACATCGGCAATCACCTGCAACTGGCAATCCTCACTCTGGGCAAGGTTCAGGTGTTCCGGGCGGATGCCCAGCGTCACAGCGGCGCCAACGCTTTGTCCTGCGCCATTGACCGGCAGGCTGATACGCGTTCCGGCATCCAGCTCGACTTCGCAACTGCTGCTGTCCGCCCGGCTGATCCTGCCCTTGAGGAAGCCCATTTTCGGCGTGCCGAGGAAGCCGGCAACGAACAGGTTGGCCGGGTGGTGATACAACTCGAGCGGCGAGCCGACCTGCTCGACCTTGCCGCCATTGAGGACGACAACCTTGTCGGCCAGGGTCATGGCTTCCACCTGATCATGCGTCACGTAGATCATGGTGGCCTGCAACTCTTTATGCAGGCGCGACAACTCCAGGCGGGTCTGCACGCGCAGCGCGGCGTCGAGGTTGGACAGCGGCTCGTCGAACAGGAAAATCTTCGGGTTGCGCACAATGGCCCGGCCAATCGCGACACGCTGACGTTGTCCGCCGGACAACTGCTTGGGCTTGCGCTCCAGCAGTGGTCCGAGCTCCAGAATACGTGCGGCTTCATCGACCTTCTTCTTGATCTCGGCCTTGTCACCGCCCGCCAGGTCCAGCGCAAACGACAGGTTCTTGCCGACGGTCATGTGCGGATACAGCGCATAGGTCTGGAACACCATGGCCAGGTCACGCTTGGCCGGGGTCACCTGAGTGATGTCCCTGCCATCGAGCTCGATGGTTCCCGATGTCACTTCCTCAAGCCCGGCGATCAGCCGCAGCAGGGTGGATTTGCCGCAGCCCGAAGGCCCGACGAAGACCACGAACTCGCGGTCTTTCACGTCCAGGTCGATGCCCTTGATGATCTGGTGACCGTCAAAGCCTTTTTGCAGATTGCGGATGCTCAGATTAGCCATGTTGGACTCCTTCTTGTTCTTTGGGCCGGGCTATTTGACAGCGCCGAACGACAGGCCGCGAACCAGTTGTTTTTGACTGATCCAGCCGAAAATCAGAATGGGCGCACAGGCCAGGGTCGAGACCGCTGACAGCTTGGCCCAGAACAACCCTTCGGGGCTGGAGTAGGAAGCGATCAAGGCAGTCAACGGGGCCGCGGCGGACGAGGTGAGGTTCAGCGACCAGAACGCTTCGTTCCAGCACAGGATCAGCGACAGCAACGCGGTGGACGCCAGGCCGCCCTTGCAGATCGGCATCAGCACGCGAAAGATTTCCTGGCGGGTGCTGGCCCCGTCCAGCCGCGAGGCCTCGAGGATCTCGCCGGGGATATCCTTGAAGTAGGTGTAAATCATCCAGACCACGATCGGCAGGTTGATCAGCGTATAGATGATGATCAGTGCCAGACGCGAATCCAGCAGGCCAAAGGTCTTGGCCAGCAGATAGATCGGCATCAGCACGCCCACCGGCGGCAGCATCTTGGTAGACAGCATCCACAGTAGCGTGCCTTTGGTGCGCTTGGTCTCGAAAAACGCCATGGAATATGCCGCAGGAATCGCGATCAGCATCGCCAGTACCGTCGCGCTGAAGGAAATCAGCACCGAGTTCCAGGCAAAATGGAAGTAATCGCTGCGCTCCTGAATATGCAGGTAGTTTTCCAGCGTCGGGGTGAAGAACAGCTGTGGCGGTGTCGCGAACGCATCGATCTCGGTCTTGAAGCTGGTCAGGACCATCCAGAAGATCGGAAAGAACACCAGCGCAGCGATGATCCAGGACAGGGCCCCGAGCAGCAGGCTTTGCAGACGGCGTGATTGTTTGAGGGTCATCATGGCAAGGTCCTCATGACTTGTCGGTGAGGTTTTTGCCGATCATCCGGATCAGGATGATCGCCGCGATGTTGGCTATGACCACTGCAATCAGGCCGCCCGCCGAGGCCATGCCGACGTCGAACTGCAGCAGCGCCTGGATGTAGATCAGGTAAGCCAGGTTGGTCGAGGCAAAGCCCGGCCCGCCATTGGTCGTGGTGAAGATTTCAGCGAATACCGAAAGCAGGAAGATCGTTTCTATCATTACCACCACGGCAATCGGACGTGCCAGGTGCGGCAGGGTCAGGTGCCAGAAGATTGCCAGGGGACCTGCGCCGTCCAGCCGCGCCGCTTCTTTCTGCTCTTGATCGAGCGACTGCATGGCGGTCATCAGGATCAGGATCGCGAACGGCAGCCATTGCCAGGAGACGATGATAATGATCGACAGCATCGGGTAATGGGCGAACCAGTCGATGGGTTGCGCGCCGAAGAACTTCCAGACCGCCGCGAGTACGCCGGACACCGGGTGGAAAATCAGGTTTTTCCAGATCAGCGCACTGACCGTGGGCATGATGAAGAACGGCGAGATCAACAGCACACGGACGATGCCACGACCGAAAAACTCACTGGCTTCCAGCAGCGCCGAAATCAGCACGCCGAAGATCACGCTGATCGCCAGCACACTGCCGACCAGCAGTAAGGTATTGCCGGCACCCGGCAAAAAGCCGCTGTCGGTCACGAAGTACTGGAAGTTTTCCAGGCCGACGAATTCGTTTTCGCCAGGGGAGAGCAGGTTGTAGCGGATCAGCGAGAAATAAATGGTCATGCCCAGCGGCACGATCATCCACACCAACAGAAGCGCCACCGAAGGACTGACCAGAAACCAGCCCGGCTTGAATCGACGGCTTTTGAGCGGTTGCTGTTCGCCGGACAAGTCCGTGCGTTCAGGGGAGGCTGAGGTATTCATGGGGAGCTCCGAACCGGATTGCACCAGAGTTGTTGCGCAGTTGAGCGGCAGGGCGAAAGCATCGGCTTTCGCCCTGGTGCGTGACGGTTACTTTTTCGGGTAACCCGCTCGTTTCATGTCGCGCGCGGTAGCGGTTTGCGCATTCTGCAAGGCTTGATCCACAGTGGACTGACCTATGAGTGCTGCGGAGAACTGCTGACCGACGCTGGTGCCGATGGCCTGGAACTCGGGAATGGTGACCAGTTGAATGCCGACGTAAGGCACGGGCTTGAGGGTTGGCGACTTGGGATCGACCTTCTTCAACGACTCAAGCGTGATGTTGGCAAACGGTGCTGCCTTTTTGTACTCGTCGGTGTAGGTCGAGGCGCGGGTGCCCGGCGGTACGTTGGACACGCCGTCGGTATCGGCAACCAGTTTGGCGTACTCTTTCGAGGTGGCCCACTGGGTGAACTCGGCAGCGTCCTTGGTGTTCTTGGCGCTGGTCGGGATCGCCAGCGACCACGAGTACAGCCACGACGAGCCCTTGTCGGTCACCTCATGCGGGGCGTAGGTGAAGCCGACGCTGTCGGCCACTTTGCTCTGCTTCTTGTCGGTCACGAATGAACCGGCAACGCTGGCGTCGACCCAGATGGCGCACTTGCCGCTGTTGAACAGCGCAAGGTTCTCGTTGAAACCGTTGCTGGAGGCGCCCGGCGGCCCGGACTGCTTCATGGTGTTGACGTAGAAGTTCAGCGCATTCTTCCACTCTGGCTGATCGAACTGTGGCGTCCACTTCTCATCGAACCAGCGTCCGCCAAAGGCGTTGGCCAGCGTGGTGATCAGCGCCATGTTCTCGCCCCAGCCAGCCTTGCCGCGCAGGCAGAGACCGTACTGTTCCTTGGATTTGTCGGTCAGTTTGCCGGCGAACTCGGCGATCTGCGTCCAGGTAGGGCGCTCTGGCATGGTCAGGCCGGCCGCCTTGAACAGGTCGGTGCGGTAGTAAGTGATCGAAGCTTCAGCATAGAACGGCAGGGCGAACAGTTTGCCGTCCACCGACAGGCCGTCACGCACGGAAGGGAACACATCGTCCAGCTCGTAACTGGCAGGCAGGTCTTTCATTTCCTGCAACCAGCCTTTCTGACCCCAGAGTGAGGCTTCGTACATGCCGATGGTCAGCACGTCGAACTGGCCGCCCTTGGTGGCGATGTCGGTGGTCAGTCGCTGGCGCAGGACGTTCTCTTCCAGCACGACCCAGTTGAGCTTGATGTCGGGGTGCTGTTCTTCGAAGGTCTTGGAGAGGCGCTGCATGCGAATCATGTCACTGTTGTTGACCGTGGCGATGGTCACGGTCCCCGCTGTGGCACTGCCACTGAACACGAAACAGGTACTGAGGACGGAACTGGCGAGCAGAAGTTTTGCTGAGTTCTTCATTGATCACTCCTCTTCCACGCCCAAAGGACTGTAGAAGGATGGTTATTGTTTTTTTCTCTTCCGGAGGTGAGGAAGATGTGCACTGATTACACCGGCGTTCGGTCTGAAAGACAAATCCTGCGCCGCACTCTGACTGATACTTTTTTGCACTCGGGTGCGAAAAGCCAACAGCGCCGAATCGCCCATAGGACGGCTTCGACGCATCTTCAGCGTAGACGATGAGGGCGAGAGCGGGGCGAATCAGTACAGGTTTTGTTCGGTCAGACGCTGAACGGCGAGGCGGCGGTAGTGCGACGGGGTCATGCCCTTGAGTTGCTGAAAGCGCCGATTGAAATTGGAAATATTGTTGAATCCGGACTCGAAGCACACATCGGTGACCGGTTTGTCGCCGTCGGCAAGCAGTTCACACGATTTGCTGATGCGCAGCCGATTGACGAACTCCACGAAGCAGCGCCCGGTAGCCTGTTTGAACACCCGGGAAAAATAGGTCGGCTTCATGCCCAGATACTCGGCGACTTCCTCCAGCGGCAGCTCGCGGCCATAGTGGGTGAAGATATAATCCACCGCCCGGTTGGTGCGATCCACACTGTGCTCGTCCGCCGTGTGGGCCACCGCCGTGCCTGACAGCAGCTGGTAGTCGTCGCTGGCGGCCAGCAGCTCGAGCAGGATGAAGAAGTGGCCCAGGCGAGTGATGCCTCGTGAGTCGGCGATCTTCTGCATTTGCTTCATGGCCTGACGAATCGTGCGTTTGCAGCGAAATTCGATGCCGTAGCGGGCGCGCTCCAGTAAGGGCGTCAGGGTCTTGAGTTCGGCAAACACCTGATTGCCGCTTTCCAGCAGCTCGTCGGTAAAGTTGACCAGCATGTCGCGCTTGGGCACCACCTCGCCATCGTCGATCTGGCTGATCCAGTTATGCGGCAGGTTGGGGCCGGTGAGAAACAGGCTGGCAGGATTGAAATTGCCGATGTAGTCGCCGACAAACACCTTTCCAGAGCTGGCGACAATCAGGTGCAGCTCATATTCCTTGTGGAAGTGCCAGCGCACCAGCGGGCAGGGGAAACCATGCTCGCGGTAGATGATCGACAGACCGTTGTGGTCGTCCATCAATTCGTAGGAAGGGTCGGCGATTCTTGTTGTTTTATTCATTGGCGATGTCATGTTCATCCGTTGCCAAAAGAGTAATGTGCCTGATTTTTCAGTTCAATGCCCGGTCGTTGGCAAAAATCACCTACGATCAGGCCCCTGCACAGTGGAGGCGTTGCCCGATGAAACAGATCCTGCTGATCGGTATGGGGGCCGGTGATCCCGAGCAGATCACCCTGCAGGCTGTCGCGGCACTGAACCGTGCAGAGGTGATCTTTATCCTCGACAAGGGGTACGTCGACGATCAGTTGCTGAGGCTGCGCAAAGAGCTCTGTCAGCGCTACATCACTCATGAACGCTACCGTCTGGTGCAAGTTCAGGATCCTCGACGTGAAGATGATCCGCAGGCCTACGAGCGCGGCATCGAGGGGTGGCACGAACAGCGCGCAATACTCTTCGAGCGGTTGTTGGCCGATGAGCTTGGTGTGGATCAGGTCGGCGCTTTTCTGGTCTGGGGCGACCCGTCGCTCTACGACAGCACAATGCGCATCCTTGATCAGGTCCTGGCGCGGCGCAACGGGGTATTCGAGTATCAGGTGATTCCCGGTATCACCAGCGTCCAGAGCCTGGTCGCGCGGCACCGGATCCCGCTCAATCGCATCGGCGAGTCGATTCTTATCACCACCGGCCGACGCCTGGCGACAGCTCCGCTGGAGCACCTCGGCAACGTCGTGGTGATGCTCGACGCGCACTGCACATTCGAGCGTTATGTGGGGCAGGGGCTGGACATCTATTGGGGCGCGTATCTGGGCACGCCGGACGAGATACTGGTGTCGGGCCGGCTCGATGAGGTCTGCGAGCAAATCAGGCGGCTGCGCAGCGAGGCACGCGAGCGCAAGGGGTGGATCATGGATACCTATTTGCTACGCAAACCGGCCTAAGCCGGTTTTTCATCCTTGTTGCGATTCTTCGCTTCGATCCACTGCGCCATGTATTTGGTGCTCTTGTGGTGGTGATGCCGCAGCATGGCGCCGGTGAAGTTCGCCAGGCGATGCTCCGCGAGTCCGTTGCGAAGGGTCTCGATGCGCTCGATCAGGGTCGCACAGTGTTGCCGATGCTGGAAGCGCGCTTGCAGTAACGCCTGACCCGCATGTTGCGCTTCAAGCCAGAGGTTCTGCTCCTGATACAGCCTGACCGCAGCGTCAGCGATGTCGGCTGGCTTATCGGCAATGATGCCGGGCCACGGCAGCCCGCCGCTCATGGCTTCCGCACCCATCGGGGTGGTGACTGATGGCGTTCCGCAGAGCATCGCGTCCATCAGCTTGCCTTTGATGCCAGCCCCGAAACGCAATGGCGCGAGGCACACTCGCGCATTGGACATGACCTCCAGCGCATCCTCGGCCCAGTGCTTCACATGAAAGCCCTGAGCGGCGTTGTGCAGCGCCGCGGCCTTGGGTGGCGTATAGGCACCGTAGATGTGCAACTGGGCTTCGGGCAGTTGTTGACGGATCAGCGGCCAGATAGTGGTTTTCATCCACAGCACCGCATCCCAGTTGGGCGCATGACGGAAGTTGCCGATACTGAGGAAGTGTGCACGCTGTGCAAAAGGCCGGAAGCTGTCGGGCGCCCCGTCGATCATCAGCGGACACCAGTGCAGCAGCGTCTCGGGCAGGCCGAAAGGGCCGCTCAGCAGTGCAATTTCGACATCGGACGTCATCAGGTTGAGATCGCAGCGATACAACGAAGCGATTTCGCGTTGCGCCAGATCACTGGACGCTATCTGCCGGAAAAGCTGCGGCGCTGAAATGTCCACACTGCCCGGCGCAGCCTCGGGGCAATCGCTGTTCAGCGCGTCCTTCAACAACTGATGGCGGGCGTGGCGCAGGCTCTGGAAATCCGAGGTCTCCAGAATTCGCAGCGCGTCAGGACACTGCTGCTCGACACGCCAGCCGAACTGCTCTTCGATCATGAACTGATCGAAGAGCACCACGTCAGGCTGCAATTCGCTGACAAACACGTCAAAACTGCTGTCGTTGAGCGCAATGTGCACTTCGTGGATGCCCAGGCCGAGCAGATCGGCGCGGTGCTCGCCTTCAGTGGCAGGGCTGGCAAAGGTGATCTGCCAATCCTGCTCCAGAAAGCATTGAATCAATTGCATCATGTGCCCGCTCGCGGCCGAGGAGCGCGGTTCTGGCCACACGTAGCCGATGATCAATAGGCGGGTGCTGACAGGCTTGTCGGTACGGTTGAAGACTGCGTCGATGTCAGTCAAGGCTGTTCCCGAGAATGCTTTTTACCTTGTCACGCAACTGGTCGATGGAGAACGGCTTGCCGATCGAGTGCATGCCTGGCGGCACGTCGATATTTTCGGAGTAACCGCTGGCGAACAGCACCGGCAATTGCGGGCGAAGTTCGATGACCTTTTTGGCCAGTGCGGTGCCCTTCATGTCAGGCAGCCCCTGGTCAGTCATCAACAAGTCGATGTGATTGGAATCGTCTGCAACAAAGGTCAGTGCCGACGTAGCGTCCTCGGCTTCCAGTACCTTGTATTCCAGCTCCTCGAGCACGTCGACAATCAGCATGCGCACAATGGCGTCGTCTTCGACCACGAGAATGGTGCGGGCTGTGTCGGGCATGGTTGACTCCTTAAACCTGAATAATGGCGATGGTGCAGACAGTGTGGAATTTTACGCATCCTTTCCCGTCAACTCAGGGTAACCGAGCGAGGGCCTGTCCGCGGTTGATACAGTCCCTGTATCAGTAAATAAAAACCGGGTGGAAGTTCAATCGAGGCACAAATACCGTAAATCGACAGGGCGGCTCACGGGTTGGCGTCATTAATGAATACAGGCGTGAGCTTATCGCGCATTTATGTGTGAAATTTCAATCCTCTATGTCAGAAATAAGAGTGTTTTTCGTAGGTTTACGGCAAACTCTACGGTTTTGATCCACTCGTCAGGGATATTTCATGAATCGGACGTCTGTTGTCGATGAACAACGCTTTCGAAAATTGCTGGGGCGTAACGTTGGCTTGCCCCTGGGCGTCGGTGTATTGAGCGCAGTTTTCTTCATTCTGCTGATCAGTTATCTGCTCACTGCAATACAGTGGGTCGAGCACACTGACCGGGTGATCAACAACACCAACCGCTCAATGAAACTGTCGATAGACATGGAAACCGGCATGCGCGGTTTCCTGCTCACCGGTGATCAGCATTTTCTCGATCCCTATGAAGTCGCCAAGCCGCTGTTGCTCGCCGAGTTGCAGGGGCTGGAGGAACTGGTAGAAGACAACCCCACGCAACTGGATCGGTTCAGGCGTCTGGCCACGCTGCAACAGGAGTGGAATGCGTTCGCCCAGGAGATGATTACGTTGCGGCGCACCAACGCCGATTATCAGACGCCGGTGCTGGCCGGACGTGGCAAGCGAATTACCGATCAGATCCGCACCGAATACGATCAGGCCGTGGAAATGGAGCAGCAACTGCGCCTGACCCGCAATGCGGAAGTCACGCGCAGTACCATTCTTTCCGTCACCCTTTATCTGATATTCGTGGTGATTGTCAGCGCAATTCTGGCCTATATCGGTCGCCGGGATCTGATCTCGCTGTCGAACACTTACAGCGAAAACCTCAGACTGCAGGAAGTCAATGCCGAGCGACTGCAGAAGGTGGCCTGGCTGCGCAATGGTCAGAGCGAGCTGGCCGAGCAGGTCCTGGGGCAATTGACGCTGAACATGCTGGGCCGGAATATCCTCCAGTTTCTGACCCAATACCTGGGCGCGTCGGTGGCCGCTGTCTACATCCGCCAGGACCACGGCGGCCTCACGCGAGTTGCCTCGTATGGTTTCTCCCGCGAACAGGAGCAGCAGGATCAGACCATTCACAGTGACGAAGGCATTGTGGGGCAGGCAGCCCAGCAGGACCGCATCATTACGCTGGATGAACTGCCGGATAACTACTTCAAGGTCGCCTCCGGCCTGGGCGATGGCTCGCCGCGCAGCGTGGTGGTGGTGCCGACCAGCAATGACGATCAGGTCAACGGCGTGATCGAACTGGGCTTTCTGCGCACCCTGACCGAGCGCGATATCGAGTTTCTTGAGCTGGTGGCGGACAACATCGGTACGTCCATCGAAGCCGCCCGTTATCGCCAGCGTCTGCAGGAGGTGCTGGCCGAGACCCAGCAGCTCAACGAAGAACTGCAGGTGCAGCAGGAAGAACTGCGTACGGCCAACGAAGAGCTGGAGGAGCAATCGCGCATCCTCAAGGAGTCCCAGGTCCATCTGGAGACCCAGCAGGCTGAGCTGGAGCAGACCAACGAGCAACTCGCCGACCAGAGTCAGGCACTGGCCGAGCAGCGCGATGCGCTGGATCGCAACAATGAAGAACTGAATATTGCTCAGGCCGAGTTGCAGGCGCGGGCAGACGAACTGCAGCGCGCCAGCAAGTACAAGTCCGAGTTCCTCGCCAATATGTCCCACGAGCTGCGCACGCCGCTCAACAGCTCACTGATCCTCGCCAAACTGCTGGCCGAGAACCCGGGCGAGAACCTGACCGCCGAACAGGTCAAGTTTGCCGAGTCGATCTATTCGGCGGGCAATGACCTGCTGAATCTGATCAACGACATTCTGGATATTTCCAAGGTCGAGGCCGGCAAGCTGGAAGTGCGCCCGGAAAACAGCAGCGTTCCCCGACTGGTCGAAGGTCTGCGGACGCTCTTCCAGCCGCTGGCCGCCGAGAAGAAGCTCGCGTTTACCGTCGACATCCAGGCCGGTGCGCCTACCATGCTGTTCACGGATCGCCAGCGTCTTGAGCAGATCCTCAAGAACCTGCTGTCCAACGCGATCAAGTTCACTGAAGCAGGCTCGGTCAGCATGGTGGTTTCGCGTCATCCGGGCGCGGGTATCGCGTTCATCGTGCGTGATTCGGGCATCGGCATCGCCGAGGAGCACCAGCAGGGCATTTTTGAAGCGTTCCGTCAGGCAGACGGCACCACCAACCGGCGTTATGGTGGCACCGGATTGGGTTTGTCGATTTCGCGTGATCTGGCGGCATTGCTGGGCGGATCGATCAGTGTGACCAGCGCACCGGGGCAGGGCAGTATTTTCAGCCTCGTGCTGCCGGAGCAATACGTCGAACAGGACGGCCGCGAGCCGGACAGCGATCTGCTCATCTCACCAGCGCCTGCTGCGCTGCCGCTGTCTGTGGCTGCGCTTCCGGTCATCCCGCAGCCGGTACCGGCACCCGTGCCGATGGATACGCCGGTGCCGGTATTTGCCGACGACCGGGACAAGGCGCCCTTCGAGCGTCGTTGCATCCTGGTGATCGAAGACGAAGTGCGATTCGCCCAGATTCTCTACGACCTGGCCCACGAGCTGGGCTACGACTGTCTGGTCGCGCATGCTGCTGACGATGGCTTCAACCTGGCGTCCCGCTACACGCCCGATGCCATTCTGCTGGACATGCGCCTGCCGGATCATTCGGGCCTGACCGTGCTGCAGCGTCTCAAGGAGCTGGCGCCCACCCGGCACATTCCCGTACACGTGATCTCGGTCGAGGATCGCCAGGAAGCCGCCTTGCACATGGGCGCGATTGGCTACGCGGTCAAGCCGACCACGCGTGAAGAGCTCAAGGACGTGTTCGCCAAGCTGGAAGCCAAGCTGACGCAGAAGGTCAAACGTATCCTTCTGGTCGAAGACGATGCGTTGCAGCGTGACAGCATCGCGCGCCTGATCGGTGATGACGATATTGAAATCACTGCGGTAGGCTTTGCCCAGGAGGCGCTGGACCTGTTGCGCGATCATGTCTATGACTGCATGATCATCGATCTCAAGCTTCCGGACATGCTCGGCAATGAATTGCTCAAGCGCATGTCGATGGAGGACATCTGCGCCTTCCCGCCGGTGATTGTGTATACCGGCCGCAACATGACCCGCGATGAAGAAGCCGAGCTGATGAAGTATTCGCGCTCGATCATTATCAAGGGTGCGCGCTCGCCTGAAAGGCTGCTCGATGAGGTCACGCTGTTCCTGCACAAGGTCGAGTCGCAACTGTCCAACGAACGGCAAAAGATGCTCAAGACCGCACGTAGCCGTGACAAGGTCTTCGAGGCGCGCAAGATCCTCGTGGTCGACGACGATGTGCGCAATATCTTTGCGCTGACCAGCGCCCTTGAACATAAGGGTGCGGTCGTGGAAATCGCCCGCAATGGTCTGGAGGCAATTGCCAGGCTCAATGAGGTGGAAGACATCGATCTGGTCCTGATGGACGTGATGATGCCTGAAATGGATGGTTTTGAAGCGACCATCGAGATCCGCAAGGACCCGCGCTGGCGCAAGCTGCCGATCATCGCCGTCACGGCCAAGGCCATGAAGGATGATCAGGAGCGTTGTCTGCAGGCGGGTTCCAACGATTACCTGGCCAAACCCATTGATCTGGATCGTCTGTTTTCGCTGATTCGCGTCTGGCTGCCGAAGATGGAGCGTATCTGAATGAGGCTTCAGTGGAGGGGCGTCTGCAATGGCAAGCCCGGGCGGCACCATGCAGCTTGATCGAAGCATGGACATCGAGTTGCGCCTGCTGATCGAGGCGATTTACCTTCAGTACAGCTACGACTTTCGTGACTACTCCGGCGCTTCGGTCAAGCGCCGCGTGATCCATGCGTTGCGCCAGTTCGATTGTGCAACCATCTCCGCGCTGCAGGAACGTGTGATCCACGACCCTGCGGCGTTCATGCAATTGCTGCAGATTCTCACTATCCCGGTCAGTGAGATGTTCCGTGATCCCTCGCACTTCCTGGCAATCCGTAATGAGGTAGTACCGGTGCTACGTACCTACCCGTCAATCAAGGTATGGATTGCCGGCTGCAGCACGGGCGAGGAGGTCTATTCCACGGCTATTCTGTTGCGTGAAGAGGGGCTGCTGGAGCGAACCATCATTTACGCGACCGATATCAATCCCAGCTCGCTGGAGAAGGCCAAGCAGGGCATCTTTTCCATGGACAGTGTGCGGGCCTACGCCGAGAACTATCGAAAGGCGGGAGGGCAGCGCGATTTTGCCGAGTACTACACGTCCGCCTATGACTACGCGATCTTCGACAAGACGCTGTGCGAGAACGTCACGTTTGCCGATCACAGTCTGGCCACAGATAGTGTATTCTCCGAAACGCAATTTATTTCGTGTCGTAACGTACTGATTTATTTCAACAAAAAGCTCCAGGATCGAGCGTTCGGGCTGTTTCATGACTCGCTGTGTCATCGTGGTTTTCTGGCGTTGGGCAGCAAGGAGACGCTGGAATTCTCAGCGTACGGGGGCGCTTTCGAGGCGCTGGTGAAACCCGAGCGGATTTACCGGAAATCATGAAAACCACGTTTGGCGATGACGCCTTGAGTCACTCGTTGCCCGTGGTCGATGCCATTGTGGTCGGCGCATCGGCCGGCGGCGTGGAAGCCTTGCTGAAAATATTCAGCGGCCTGCGCAAGGGTTTTGCGTTGCCTATCCTGATGGTTCTGCATTTGCCTGATGACCGGCATAGCCAGTTGGCCAATGTGTTTCAGAACCGTCTGGCGATTCCGGTCAAGGAAGCCGACGACAAGGAGAGCATAGTGCCCGGCACTTTGTATGTTGCGCCAGCGGGCTATCACGTCTCGGTGGAGTCCGACTTTTCCCTGTCGTTGAGTCAGGAGGACAAAGTGTTTTATTCAAGGCCCAGTATCGACATTCTGTTCGGTTCGGCTGCTGATGCCTATGGGTCGCGACTGGCCGGGGTGCTGTTGACCGGTGCCAATAATGACGGTGCGAACGGGTTGCTGCAGATCAAGACGTACGGTGGTTTCACGGTGATTCAGGACCCCTCGCAGGCCCAGGCTTCTACCATGCCTGAAGCTGGCCTGGCGCTGCACTCGCCCGATTACCTCCTTTCCCTGAACGATATTGGCCGCTTGCTGGTCGAGCTGGAACGAACCGCATGTTAAGTGAAATTCAGGCAAAACTGCTTATCGTCGATGATTTGCCGGAAAACCTGCTGGCGCTCGAAGCGTTGATCAAGCGCGGTGATCGAATCGTCTACAAGGCGCTGTCTGCCGATGAGGCGCTGTCACTGCTGCTGCAGCACGAATTCGCCATGGCCATCCTCGACGTGCAGATGCCCGGGATGAACGGCTTCGAGCTGGCCGAGATGATGCGCAGCACGGAAAAGACCAAAAGCATTCCAATCGTCTTCGTCAGTGCCGCCGGACGTGAGCTGAATTACGCCTTCAAGGGTTATGAAAGCGGTGCCGTGGACTTCCTGCACAAGCCGCTGGATATTCACGCGGTGAAGAGCAAGGTCAATGTGTTCGTCGATCTTTACCGGCAGCGCAAGGCCATGAAGATACAAGTCGAGGAACTTGAGCGCAGTCGCCAGGAGCAGGAGGCCTTGCTCAAGCGTCTGCAGTCGACCCAGAGCGAGCTGGAGCATGCGATTCGTATGCGTGATGACTTCATGTCCATCGTCTCTCACGAGGTACGCACGCCGCTCAACGGCCTGATTCTGGAGACCCAGCTGCGCAAGCTGCACCTGGCCAAGGACAACGCAGCGGCGTTTACCATGGAAAAGTTACGTGCCATGGTCGATCGCGATGAGCGGCAGATTCAGAGCCTTATCCGCCTGATCGAAGACATGCTCGATGTATCGAGGATTCGTACCGGCAAGCTGTCGATCAGGCCGAGTCCGTTCGACCTGAGCGAGCTGGTCACTCAACTGCTGGAAAGTTTTGCCGCGCAGATCGCCGCCGCCAATTCCACGATCACCCGGTTCGCCGAGCAGCCGGTAATAGGCGTCTGGGATGAGTTCCGCATTGAGCAGGTGGTTGCCAACCTGTTGACCAACGCACTGCGCTACGGCGCGCGAAAGCCGATTGAAGTGCATGTGTACAGCAAGGACAGCGAGGCCTTCATTGAAGTGAGGGATCAAGGTATTGGCATTACGGCCGAAAACCAGAAGCGCATCTTTCAGCAGTTCGAGCGGGTGTCGACTAATCACGCTGTTGCCGGGCTGGGTCTTGGGCTGTTCATTTCCGATCAGATCGTCATGGCTCACGGCGGTCGCATCGAAGTGGAGAGTGAAGAGGGCAAGGGTTCGGTGTTTCGTATCTGTCTGCCTCTGTAAGGTCGCCGCCTCCGGCGATCAAGTTTAATCACACGTTGGCGCAACCTCCCACGCGTGCCGTGGTCGTAATGGCAGCTATTTATAAGATCAAAGGCAGTTCAATGAGCGCTGATGCAGAAAACGTCGTACTAATCGTCGAAGACGAGCCCCTGATCCTGATGCTTCTGGCCGATTATCTGTCGGGTGAGGGTTATCGTGTCCTGAAAGCCGAGAACGGCGAGCAGGCTTTCGAGATTCTGGCGACCAAACCCCATCTCGACCTGATGATCACCGATTATCGGCTGCCGGGCGGCGTCTCGGGCGTACAGATTGCCGAGCCCGCGATCATGCTGCGGCCCGAGTTGAAGGTGATTTTCATCAGCGGCTACCCGGCAGAGATACTCGATTCGGGCAGCCCCATCGCGCTGAAGGCGCCTATTCTCGCCAAGCCCTTCACCATGGACACCCTGCACACCCAGATCCAGAAACTACTGGCTTGAGCGGCCTGCCTGCCCGACGAGTGAGCGGGCAATCTGATAAATCTGCGCTGCCTGAAGCCTGAGTCTTGCTCAGGCTTCTATCATTTCCCGTACTTTTGACGTCAGGTGATCGAACGCAAAGGGTTTGGTGATCAATTGCATTCCTGTGTCCAGAAAGCCCCCGCGCACCGCCGCATGTTCTGCATAACCGGTGATGAACAACACCTTGAGTTCCGGTCGCAGTTGCCTCGCGATGTCCGCCAGTTGCCTGCCGTTCATGCCTGGCAGGCCTACATCGCTGATCAATAGATCGATACGCCGTCCGGATTCCAGTATGGGTACTGCGTCCGCTGCCTCGCCAGCCTCGATAAAGGTGTAGCCCAGCTCGCCAAGCACTTCACTGACCAGCGCGCGCACGGCAGGGTCGTCCTCAACGATCAGTACCGTCTCGCCGTTCTCGGCGTAAACGGCATTGCTCTGGAAGCTTTGCTCTGCCTCATCCGCCAGCCCCTGAAAGCGCGGCAGAAACAGTTGTACGGTAGTGCCGACGCCGACTTCGCTCTTGATCAGGACGTGGCCATGCGATTGCTTGCTGAAGCCGTAGATCATCGAAAGACCCAGACCCGTGCCCTGGCCGATGGGTTTGGTGGTGAAGAACGGGTCGAACGCTCGACTGATGACGGTTTCAGGCATGCCACAGCCATTGTCGCTGACGCTCAGTACGACATAGTCACCCGGCAGCAGGTTCTCATGGGCATTGGTGAAGGATCTGTCCAGTTGCTGGTTGAAGGTCTCGACCACCAGCGTGCCGCCGTCAGGCATGGCGTCGCGGGCGTTGAGTACCAGATTGAGCAGGGCGCTCTCCAACTGATTGGGGTCGGCTTCTGCGGTCCACAGATCGTGTGCCAGGCGCAGCTGCAAATGAATGCTCTCGTTAACGCTGCGCTGTAGCAGTTCATCCATGGCGTTGACCAGATGATTCATTTCGACCGGCTTGGAGTCCAGCGACTGACGCCGTGAGAAGGCCAGCAGACGATGGGTCAGGGCGGCGGCGCGGTTTGCTGAGGTGACCCCCAGATCGATCAGGCCGTTCAGGTCCTCGACACGCCCGCGCGCCAGCCGGCGTCTTATCAACTCGAGGCTGCCGATGATCCCTGTCAGCATGTTGTTGAAGTCATGGGCAATCCCGCCGGTCAACTGGCCGACTGCCTCCATTTTCTGTGACTGGCGCAGAATTTCCTCTTTGTGACGTAGCTGCGAGGTTCGCTCTTCAACCTGTTGCTCGAGCGTTTCATTGAGGCGGCGCAACTGCGACTCGGCCTGCTTGCGCTCGGTGATGTCGGATGTCACCCCCGCCAGTGAGCCGACCAGGCCGTTCTTGCCGCGCGTGGCACGGGCGCGCACATCCACCCAGTTGAGTGAGCCGTCCGGCCAGATATTCCGGTATTCGATGATCAGATCGACACCGGTGTCCAGGCTGCGCTGCAACGCCGATTGCATTCGGGGCTGGTCTTCGAAATAAACGGCGGCCAGCCAGTCGTCGTAACCGAAGGTGTTCTGCTCGTCGCGGCCGTAGTGACTTTTGGTGATGTCCGAACAGGTCAGTTTGAGATATTCGGCCTCCAGAACCCATGAGCCCAGCCTGCCGGCCTTCAGGGCATTCTGCAGGCGGCCTTCACTTTCGTGCAGATCCTCCATGCGCGCGCGAGCTTCATACTGGCGTCTACGGCCGCGCACCGCTGTCATCACCAGACTCACCAACGTCACCGGATGGAAAGGGCGCTCGAGAAAGGTCACGTTGCCCAATAGATTACCCATGCGCGCAGAGGGGTTGTGATCAGGTCCGTGGGTCAGCAAGACGATAGGCAAGTCCGACCAGGGCGGCTGACGGCCAAGCAGCTCCAGCAATGGGGTCATATCAGTGTTGCGCAGTGCCTCGTCGGCGATGATCGCCAGACCGGCACCGGCCCCCAGCTCTCTGACCAGTTCGGGCACGTCACGGGCGACCGTCGCGGGGTAACCTGCTTCGTCGAGAATACGCATGGCGATCTGACTGTCCCGCCCGCGTGGGGCGAGAATGATCGCGCGCTCTGATAACAGACCTGGGGTACTCACAGGTCGTCATCCTCAAGCAGCGGTTTCTTGTCGCCCATGTACGACGGCACACCGCGCAGTACACCCTGAAAGGCCTCCAGCGGTTCGCCTATTTTCAATCCGCTGGAACTGATGCGGTACTCACGGATTGTGGATTCGTGAGTGCCGGTGCGTTTCTTGATGACCGATATCGCACGGCGTACCTGACCCAATGCTTCAAAGTAACGCAACAGAATCACACTGTCGGCAAGGTAGGTGATGTCTACTGGCGAGCGCATATCGCCGACCAGTCCGTGCTGCGCAACGGTCATGAAGGTCGAGGCGCCCTGGCGATTGAGGTAGAGCAGCAGCTCGTGCATGTGCAGAACCAGCGCGCTTTCTTCAGGCATTGCAGCCTGGTAACCGTTGATACTGTCGATGACAACGGTCTTTATCTGCTTTTTATCGACTGCACGCCGCACACGGTGTGCGAACTCGCCAGGGGACAGCTCTGCGGCGTCGATCTGCTCGACCACCAGATTGCCGGTTTCCTGCAGTGCACGCAGGTCGATCCCCAGCTTGAGCATGCGCTCGAACAGCAGGCCCATTTCCTCATCGAATATGAACAGACCGACGCGCTCGCCGCGTGCGACCGCCTGCACGGCGAAAACCAGCGAGATGAGCGATTTCCCGGTCCCGGCCGGGCCAAGAATCAGGGTGCTGGAGCCACCTTCGATGCCGCCTCCGAGCAGGTTATCCAGCTCCTGGATTCCGCTGCTCAATTGAGTGCGCGAGTAGTTGGAACGGTGTTCGGCGGCTACCAGGCGAGGAAAGACGTGTATGCCATTCTCGGCAATGGTGAAGTCGTGAAAACCACCGCGATACTTCTGACCGCGGTACTTGACGATTTTGAGACGCCTGCGCTCGGCACCGTAAGTAGGTGTCAGTGCCTCAAGGCGAATCACCCCGTGGGCAACGCTGTGCACGGTCTTGTCGAGTGCCTCGGTGGTCAGGTCATCGAGCAGCAGCACTGTCGCGTTGTAGCGGGTGAAATAATGCTTGATGGCCAGAATCTGGCGCCTGTAGCGCAACGAACTCTGCGCCAGAAGACGGATTTCCGAGAGGCTGTCGATGACGACGCGAGTAGGTTTGACACGCTCGACCACCTCGAATATCTGCCGCGTCGCCTCACCCAGCTCCAGGTCAGAGGAGTAGAGCAGGCTTTGATGATGATCCGCATCGAGCAGGCTTTCAGGCGGTGTCAGTTCAAAGATATTGATATGTTCGTCGAGCTGCCATCCGTGCGAGGCTGCACCCGAGCGCAACTCGCTTTCAGTCTCGGACAGAGTGATATACAACGAGATTTCGCCCGCTGCCGCCCCGGCCTGCAGAAAATGCAGCGCCACGGTTGTCTTGCCGGTTCCGGGTTCTCCCTCAAGAAGAAACACATGACTGCGTGAAAGACCTCCTGCAAGGATGTCATCCAGGCCTTCAATGCCGGTTGCCGCTTTTGACGTATTCAAGTATCGCCCTCTGATAACCGTACAGGTTTTGTTAATGCCTCATTACTGGACCGTCAGGTACTGCGACCGTTCCCCCTATTTGAGGGGAACATCCATATCCAATATAGCCGGGCGGGTAGTTTTCGGGTCCTGCAAATGTCACTTCAGTCCGGTTACGATGTGTCTGTTGCAGTTGTTATAGTCCTGCGCCTGAACACCCACCTGCTTGAGGGATCACGTCGTGACCGATTATCAAAGTTTCCGGGTCGAGCTGGGCGACAGCGTTGCTCACGTACAAATCAACCGGCCTGAAAAACTCAACGCGATGAACGAGTCGTTCTGGACGGAGATAATCGACATCTTCGACTGGATAGAGCGTACCGACGAGGTGCGCGTTGTGGTGCTCAGCGGTGCAGGCAAGCACTTTTCGTCCGGCATCGATCTGGCATTGCTGGCTTCGGTCGCCAGCCAGTTGGGTAAGGACGCAGGGCGCAATGCACGTCTGTTGCGGCGCAAGATCCGCGACATGCAAGCCTCGTTCACGGCCGTGGACAATTGCCGCAAACCGGTTCTTGCCGCCATTCAAGGCTACTGCCTGGGCGGTGCCATCGACCTGATTTCTGCGTGTGACATGCGATATGCGGCGGCTGACGCGCAGTTCGCCATTCGCGAGATCGACATGGGCATGGCCGCCGATGTCGGCACGCTGCAACGCCTGCCGAGGATCATCGGTGATGGTGTGCTGCGCGAACTGGCCTACACCGGGCGTAGCGTCGGCGCTGAAGAGGCGCAACGGATCGGGTTGGTCAATCGCACCTTCGAGGACACTGAAGGTCTGTTGCAGGGTGTTCTGGC
The DNA here is from genome assembly GCF_020515645.1 of Pseudomonas sp. MWU16-30316. Lineage (NCBI taxonomy): Bacteria > Pseudomonadati > Pseudomonadota > Gammaproteobacteria > Pseudomonadales > Pseudomonadaceae > Pseudomonas > Pseudomonas sp. MWU16-30316. The sequence continues at coordinate 600,269 of NZ_JAIZAZ010000003.1, forward strand.
GGTGGCTCGGGAAATAGCCGGCAAATCGCCCATCGCTATCGAAGGCACCAAGCAAATGATCAGCTACATGCGCGATCACAGAGTGGAAGACGGCCTCGAACACGTTGCCATCTGGAACGCAGCCATGCTGCAATCACCTGACCTGAAGCTGGCGATGGCTGCGCAGATGAGCAAGCAGAAGCCGGTCTTCGATAATTGATACATGACAAGGCTCGAGTCTGAGCGAAGGAGTTTCTAATGTCGCGCCCGGAGCGTTGGACAACTGCAGTTCTGGATGTCGAGGCCCCTGGCGGTTTGGCTGTGGTTCAGGGTGATCAGGGTTTTTTGCTGGATGCCAATGGGGTGATGTTCCCCAGAGGCTGGCTGAACGGGCTGGACCTGCCGGTGCAGAGCGAGCACGGCATAGGCTATTTCGAGGGTGAGCCTGTCTACCTTCTGGTGCTCGAACGCTCGGTTGCCGTCGAGGGCTGCGCCTGGCAAGGCTTGCGTCAATTCATGCTGGAAGGCGACTTCGCTGTTTTCCAGATGCTCGGCTACGCCGCGCAAGTCAGCACATGGGCCAGGGAACACCGTTTCTGCGGTGCCTGCGGTCGTGCGACGGTGCAGATTCGCGGCGAACGTGCGATGTTCTGCGAGCATGACAACCTGCGGCTGTACCCGCGTATTTCGCCCAGCATGATTGTGCTGGTCACCCGTGGCGATGAAATCCTGCTGGCGCGCTCACCGCGGTTCGTCACCGGTATGTACAGCGCACTGGCCGGGTTCGTGGAGCCGGGTGAATCTGCCGAAGACTGCGTGCATCGCGAGGTGATGGAAGAGGTGCAGGTGCGTATCAAGAACCTGAAGTACCGCGGCAGCCAGTGCTGGCCGTTCCCGCACTCGATGATGCTCGGGTTCCATGCCGAATACGAAAGCGGTGAAATCGTGCCCCAGGCAGAAGAGATTGAAGACGCACGCTGGTTTCATGTCGATGACCTGCCGCCGTTGCCGGCCAATCGGTCGATTGCCCGCTACCTGATCGAGGCGTATCTGGCCGAGCGCTCAGGCGCCCCCGAACCAGTGTTGCCAGGCTAGGCGCACGGTCAGGCCCAGAACCACGGTGATGAACACCGGGCGGATGAATTTGGCACCGCCCTTGATCGCGGTGCCTGCACCGAAGTAGGCACCGAGCATCACCGCAAGGCCCATGCTCAGGCCGATGATGTAATCCACCTGGCCGGAAAACATGAATACCGAGAGCGCCACGGCATTGCTGACGAAGTTCATGCTGCGCGCCACGCCGCTGGCCTTGACCAGATCAACCGGGTAGAGCAGCAGGGTGCTGACTGTCCAGAACGCGCCGGTACCCGGTCCGGCAACACCGTCGTAGAAACCCAGGCTCACTCCCTGGGGAAGCTGCCATTTCCTTTTGATCGGTGCGTTGCTGTCCAGAGGGGCCTTGGGCGTGCCGCCAAACAACAAATACAGTCCGCAACCGAACACGATCACCGGCAACATCTGGTTCAGCCATTCGGCTGGCAGGTAATGGGCAATCACAGCGCCTAGCGCGGCACCGATCGCAGTGCCGACCACGGCATGCAGCCATTGGCGCGGATCGAACAGTTTGCGACGGTAGAAGGTGAAGCTGGCCGTCGCTGAACCAAAGGTCGAACTGAGCTTGTTGGTGCCCAGCACCAGATGCGGCGGCAGGCCGGCGGTCATCAGCGCCGGGGTGGTCAGTAGTCCGCCGCCACCGGCGATGGCGTCTATGAATCCCGCTATGAAAGCAACCACGGCAAGAATGGCGAGGGTGGTCAGGTCGACGCTGAGTTCAAAGGACATGGTGGCAGGGGGCTTATGGCGAGGACGGCAAGGGGGCAGAATGGCTGCCCGAACGTGGCGCATTCTACCCCTTGTGCAACGCTTGCAGGAAGTCAGATGTCGGCGAGCGCGACCCAGCGCTGCTCGGCAGCGGCCACGCGAATGGCCGTCGCCAGGCGCTCGATCTGCCACGCTTCCTCGAAGTCCGGGCCACGCCTGCGCTGACCGCATACGGCCTGGATGAGCGCTTGTACTTCGAGCGCCTTGAGCTCGTTGTAACCCAACTGGTGACCAGGGGCCGGGCAGAACGCGGCGTAACCCGGTTGTGCAGGGCCGGCCAGCAGTCGCTGAAAACCATCGCGTCCGGCGGCTGTGCCTGTGCGGTAGAGGTGCAGCTCGTTGAGCCGCTCTTGATCGAACGCCAGCGTGCCCTTGGTGCCGCTGATCTCGAAACTCAGGCGGTTTTTGTAGCCGTGTTTGAGCCAGCTGCTGCTGAACGTCCCGCGCGCACCACTGGCAAAGCGCAGTAGCGCGTGGGTCTGATCGTCCACTGCAATGGCGCGCATCTGTTGGCTGCCGCTGTTCGCCGGGCGTTCACGGTGCACGGTGCTGGAGTCGGCGCAGACTGATTCGACGTCGCCCAGCAAATGACGCGCCATCGCCAGCAAGTGGCTGCCCAGATCTGCCAGCGCACCGCCCGCGTGCGCCGCTTCACAGCGCCACGACCAGGGGGACGCCGGATCGCCCATGAAATCCTCACTGAACTCACCCTGAAAGCTGACGATCTCGCCCAGTTCGCCGGCTTCGATCATTTCCCTGGCGAGTCCGATCATCGGGTTGTGCTGGTAGTTGTAGCCAACCTGGGTGACGACACCCGCAGCCTTGGCACTGCGGCGCATTTCATCGGCCTGGGCGAGATTCACGGCCAGCGGTTTTTCGCAATACACCGCCTTGCCTGCGGCGATGGCGGCCATGGCCATGGGGAAGTGCAGGTGATTGGGGGTAGTAATCGCCACGATCTGTACGTGCGGATCATTGATCAATTGCTGCCAGTCAGCGTGGCTGCGGTCGAAGCCCCAGGCGCTTGCGCATCGCTCGGCGCGTGCACTGTCGGCGTCCGCCAGCGCGGAGAGTCGTATACGTGCAGGCAGGTCAAGCGCAGCGTTGGCGTTGCCAAACGCCAGCGCATGAGCGCGGCCCATGAAGCCGGTGCCGATCAGTCCGATACCCAGTTGCGCAGGCGATGTGGAAAGGGATTCCCGCATGACATTCTCCAAAAAGGATTGTTGTTATGCGGAAAATATATTCCAATTATTTTAATTTTGGAAAATTAATTCATTTTCTTTTTTTCTGCGGGCCAAGTGGGCTTCAGGATAAAAAGCCGCCGTCGACGTTCAGTGCGACGCCAGTGGTATAGCTGGAGGCCTCGCTGGCAAGGTAAAGCACCGCGCCGGCCATCTCGCTGGGAGCGGCAACGCGTTTCAGCGGGATCTGCGACAGCGCCATGTTGAGGATCGCGTCATTCTTGACCAGTGCCGATGCGAACTTGGTGTCGGTCAAACCGGGAAGCAGGGCGTTGCAACGGATGCCGAACTCAGCGCACTCCTTGGCAAACACCTTGGTCATGTTGACCACGGCTGCCTTGGTCATCGAATAGACGCCTTGATAGGCGCCCGGCGATACCGCGTTGATGGACGCCACGTTGATGATGCTGCCGCCGCCGTTTTCGCGCATCAGCTTGCCAGCTTCCACGGACATGAAAAAGTAACCGCGAATATTGACGTCGACGGTCTTCTGGAAGGCCCCGGGATCCGTATCCAGCACGTTGCAAAACTGCGGATTGGTGGCGGCGTTGTTGACCAATACATCCAAGCGCCCGAACTGCTGACGAATCTGCGTAAATGCATGGGTTATCTGTTCCAGCTCACCGATGTGGCAGGCAATGGCTGTTGCCTTGCCACCCTCGCTGACGATGGCGTCCGCTACCGCCTGGCAACCCTCGAGTCGGCGACTCGAGACGATAACGTGCGCGCCTTGCTGGGCCAGTAGCCGGGCAATGGCTTCACCGATTCCTCGGCTGGCACCTGAAACGAAGGCAACCTTGCCATCAAGGTCGAAGAGCTGGGTTCTGGACATGTCATTTCCTTATCTTGGCGCTGGCGGTCAGAGGCTGGATTTTTCGATTACGCTCAGGCTCATCTGCTCCAGCAGCCTGTTCATGTGAATGAATTGGGCAAAGCGCTTGTCCTGGGTCTGGCCATGGAAAAAGCGGTAATAGATCTGTTGCACGATACCGGCCAGACGGAACAGGCCGTAGGTGTAGTAGAAATCGAAATTGTCGATGCGCACGCCGGCGCGCTCGGCGTAATAGTCGACAAAAGCCTGGCGGGTCAGCATCCCCGGCGCATTGCTCGGCTGGCGGCGCATCAGTTGCACCGGAGCCGGATCGTCAGCCTGTATCCAGTAGGCGAGGGTGTTGCCCAGGTCCATGAGCGGATCGCCGAGCGTGGTCAGCTCCCAGTCCAGCACGCCGATGATGTGCATCGGGTTGGCGGGGTCGAGGATCACATTGTCGAAACGGTAGTCGTTGTGCACGATGCTTGAGGTGGGGGAGTCGGCAGGCATTTTGGCGACCAGCCAGCGTTTGACCTGCTCCCACGCCGGAGCGTCCGGGGTCAGTGCTTTCTCATAGCGCTCGCACCAGCCAGAAATCTGCCGTTGCACATAGCCTTGCGGCTTGCCGAGGTCACCCAGGCCACAGGCCTGATAATCGACGCGATGCAGGTCTACCAGTTTGTCGATGAAGTTTTTGCACAGCTGTTCGGTCTGTCGGGCATCCAGCGCCAGTTCCGGCGGCAGGTCGGAGCGCAGGATAACCCCTTTGACGCGCTGCATGACGTAGAACTCCGAGCCGATCAGTGACTCGTCCGTACAGTGCAGATAAGCCTCGGGACAGTAGGGAAAGGCTTCCTTGAGCTGATTGAGAATACGGTACTCGCGGCCCATGTCATGGGCCGAACGCGCCTTGTGTCCGAAGGGTGGACGACGCAGTACCAGTTCCCGCTCAGGGTACTGAAGCAGATAGGTCAGGTTCGATGCACCGCCCGGAAACTGACTGATCGCCGGCGTGCCGTGAAGATCCGCCATGTGCGCCTTCAAATACGCGTCGATTCGGAAGGCGTCCAGTTCTTCGCCGCTGCGAACCTCGGTGGACTGGTCAGTCAGTGCCATACGTATCCCTTGTGTTTATTATGGTCAGCGCAAACTATTGACTAATCTAATGATCGTCCAATCCGCGATCAAGCGCATGGGCGCTTTATAGGCTAGCGTGTTGCCGGGCAATCAGTAGCTCTGATCGCTGTTTTACAGAAAGGTGCGTGCATAAAAAAACCGAAGCCGGCGGGGCTTCGGTCTCAGGTAGTCCAGTCTGCCGTGTGCGGCAGGTTTATACCGGGAACAGTTCGCTGAGCTTCATGGCCAGCATCATGTCGCCTTCGGCACGCAGCTTGCCACCCATGAACGCCTGCATGCCATCGGTCTCGCCGCTGACGATGCCCTTGAGGGTCTGGCTGTCCATGACCAGGGTCACGTTGGCGTCAGGGTTTTCGCCTTCCTCCAGTTGGCAGGTGCTGTCCTTGACGATCAGCGCGTAGTGTTTATCTTCGTCGGTGATGTTGAAGCCGAAGACCAGGTCCAGACCGGCAGCAGCAGCTGGGTTGAACTTGTCTTTCATTGTCTGTACGGCGTCTGCTACTGAGGTCATGAGGTGATCCTTTTAGAGTGAGTGCCAGCGTCCGACAGGACGCGATTGGCCGGGCTCAGCGATAGGTGATGAGCTCCGGCGCCTTCAGCAGTTGCAAATGTGTGTAACCGTTGAAGGAAGCCAGGGTCACGTCGTTGCCTTTGAATTTAAGCTGATGCAACGACGTATTGACGATGTGCCAGTGAAGCTCCAGTGCCTTCAATGCAGGCATTCCGGTAATAAGATGCAGCAGGGCAGTAATGGTGCCTCCGGAGGTGAATACCGCGATACGCTCATGCGGGCCGGCAGCCTGGAGAATCCGCTTCAGGCCTGCTTCGACGCGGGCCACGAACGCCTGCCAGCTTTGCAGGCCCGGTGTGTCGTGATTGCCACTCAGCCAGCGCCCGGTAATCAGGTTGAACAGGCGCTGGAACCCTGCAGGGTTTGCGGCAACGTCGCGCAGAATATCCAGCGCCTGTGGTTCGTCTTCGAGCATCGCCGGTATCAACGCCTTGATCACGCCTTCGGCATCGAATTCATCGAACGCGCTGTCCAGCTGCACGGCAGGCGTATCGAGGCCTGCTTCGGTGTATTGGCCCAGCACATGCTGGGCGGTGTCTTTCTGGCGCATGAGTTCACCGGACACGCAGCGATCGAAGCTCAGGCCCTGCTCGGCAAGGTAGGCACCCAATACCTGAGACTGACGAATACCCACGGGCGACAGCACGTCGTAATTGTCTGCACCAAATGAGGCCTGGCCATGTCGTATCAGGTAGATGCTGCCCACGTCCGTTTCTTCTCGGTACGTTGAAGGTTCGCCGAGGTTATGAGGGATGCCGGGGGACTGTCAATGAAAAAACATACGCTCGTTTGAAATCATCGTTTTAATGGTTTGTAACGGGTCATTGGCTGGTGCACTGCACAGGGCGTCGGTATGCTGCATTCATCACAGCCCTTGGTTGGTAAGGGCCTGACACTAATGAGGGATATTCGTGGATTTCGTTGTCGATTACGCAAGTTTTCTGGCCAAGACCGTGACGCTGGTGATCGCCATCGTTGTGGTACTGGTTGCCATTGCGTCCATGCGTGGCAAAGGCCGTCGCAAGTCTTCCGGTCAATTGCAGGTCACCCGGCTCAATGATTTCTACAAGGGCCTGCGCGAACGGCTTGAGCAATCATTGCTCGACAAGGAGCGCCTCAAGACGCTGCGCAAGGAACAGGGCAAGGCGCTGAAGAAAGAGAAAAAGCAGGCCGAGCCCAAGGCCCGCGTCTACGTGCTGGATTTCGACGGTGACATCAAGGCATCGGCCACTGAAAGCATGCGTCATGAAATCACCGCGTTGCTGACCCTGGCCACCGACAAGGATGAAGTGGTCCTGCGCCTGGAAAGCGGCGGCGGCATGGTCCACAGCTACGGCCTGGCGTCCTCGCAACTGGCACGCATTCGTCAGGCGGGCATCCCGCTGACCGTGTGCATCGACAAGGTCGCGGCCAGCGGCGGCTACATGATGGCGTGCATAGGCAACAAGATCATCAGCGCACCGTTCGCCATCCTCGGGTCCATTGGTGTGGTGGCACAACTGCCCAACGTCAATCGCCTGTTGAAGAAGCACGACATCGATTTCGAAGTGCTGACCGCGGGTGAATACAAGCGCACCCTGACCGTGTTTGGCGAAAACACCGAGAAGGGCCGCGAGAAATTCCAGCAGGACCTGGACATCACCCACGACCTGTTCAAGAACTTCGTTGCCAGCTACCGCCCGCAACTGTCCATCGACGAAGTGGCGACTGGCGAGGTATGGCTGGGCATGGCGGCGGTCGACAAGCTGCTGGTCGATGAACTCAAGACCAGCGACGAGTACCTGGCCGAGCGCGCCAAGGATGCCGACGTGTTCCACCTGCACTACGTGCAACGCAAGAGCCTGCAAGAGCGCATGGGGATGGCGGCAGCCACCTCAGCGGATCAACTGGCTACCAAGTGGTGGGGACGTTTGACTCAGCAGCGGTTCTGGTAGGTGTGGATGGCAAGGTGGCCTGAGTCGAGCCTCAAGTTACCCGATATCACAGAGCCGCTGTGTGACGCAGAGCGTCACGAACTGCATGCCGACGCGGAGCGTCGGCACGATCGTCATTAGTATCTAAGCCGTGCTTTAGCCACTTGCTTTAAAGTGCTTTTCAACCACGATGGCACTGACGACGCAGAGTGCGACGTTAGTGACGGGGCGAAGGAACCCGACGAAGTCGGGCCGGAAACAGGAGCGAGGACTTTGCCTGCTTTGGTCCCTCAAAGTAGGGCGCCGAGAGGCGAAAAGGGGGCTTGAGTCTTATCTGAATCTACCTGGCATCGAAGAACCCTTTTGTGACGCGCAGCGCCACAAACGAGGATGCAAAGCGTCCAGAACTGCGCTCCCACGCTGGAGCGTGGGAACGATAGTCATCTTAGGTGAGCACCGGGGCGATGACTCAACGTCGCCTGAATCAGCGGCGGCGGAACAGCGGCAGCGGCTCGTCGGTCGCGGCCTGATAGGTGACCGAGAAGTCCTTCAGGCCTTCCAGCGCCTCGTATGGATCCTTGTCGGCACGCACCGCAAACGCATCGAAGCCACAGCGGCGCATGTAAAACAACTGATCACGCAACACGTCGCCGATGGCGCGCAATTCACCCTTGTAGCCAAAACGATCACGCAGCAGGCGCGCATTCGAAAAGCTGCGGCCGTCAGTGAACGCCGGGAAATTCAAGGCGATGACCTGAAACTGGTCGACGTCCTCGCCGATCTCCTCGGCTTCCTCATCGCTGTCCAGCCACACACCCAGACCGCCGTCACGTGCCTTCAGCGAATGCGCGTGTTCGCGCCACAGCGCCAGCGGCACGATCAGGTCGTCGCAGTTCGACAGGCTGTCAAAGGCAGTATCCTTGGGCAGCAGATGCCAGGTTTCATCGATGACTTCGTTGTTCTTAATGATTCGCTGCATAGACGCGCTCCTTGAAAGGGTCAATGCCAATACGTTGGTAGGTGTCGATGAAACGCTCGTCTTCAGTCCGTTTTTCAACGTAGACGTCGATCAGCTTCTCGATCACGTCCGGCATCGCCTCCTGGGCAAAGGAAGGGCCGAGAATCTTGCCCAGGCTCGCATCACGGCTGGCACTGCCGCCGAGCGAGACCTGATAAAACTCTTCACCTTTCTTATCCACGCCCAGCACGCCGATATGGCCGACATGGTGGTGGCCGCAGGCGTTCATGCAGCCGGAGATATTCAGGTCCAGCTCGCCGATATCGAACAGGTAGTCCAGATCGTCGAAACGACGCTGGATGGATTCGGCGATCGGGATCGACTTGGCATTGGCCAGCGAGCAGAAATCACCGCCCGGGCAGCAGATGATGTCGGTCAGAAGGCCAATGTTCGGCGTGGCGAAACCATTGTCGCGCAGCTCGTTCCACAGCGTGAACAGCTCACTCTGCTCGACATCGGCAAGAATGATGTTCTGCTCGTGAGAAGTGCGCAGTTGACCGAAGCTGTAGCGATCGGCCAGGTCGGCAATGGCGTCCAGTTGCTTGTCGGTCACATCGCCCGGGGCGACGCCGGTTGGCTTGAGCGACAGGGTCACGGCAATGTAGCCGGGCTTCTTGTGCGCCAGCACATTGCGTTGACGCCAGCGAGCGAAGCCGGGGTGCTGAGCGTCCAGCGCTGCCAGTTCGGCGTGCTGATCGCTGAGGGTCTTGTATTGCGGGTCGACGAAGTGGCGGGAAACGCGCTGCACTTCGGCTTCGGTCAGGGTGGTCTGACCGCCACGCAGGTGCGCCATTTCAGCGTCGACCTTGGCGGCGAACACTTCAGGGGTCAGCGCCTTGACCAGAATCTTGATTCGCGCCTTGTACTTGTTGTCGCGACGGCCATAGCGGTTGTAAACCCGCAGGATGGCGTCGAGGTAGCTCAGCAGGTCCTGCCACGGCAGGAACTCATTGATGAAGGCACCGACGACAGGAGTACGGCCAAGGCCGCCACCCACCAGAACACGGAAGCCCAGTTCGCCCGCTTTGTTGCGCAATGGCTCGAGGCCTATGTCATGCACTTCGATGGCTGCACGGTCACTGGTCGAGCCGTTGATCGCGATCTTGAACTTGCGCGGCAGGTAAGCGAATTCGGGGTGGAAAGTGGTCCACTGACGGACGATCTCGCACCATGGGCGCGGGTCTACCAGTTCGTCTGCCGCCACACCGGCAAACTGGTCGGTGGTGACGTTGCGCAGGCAGTTGCCACTGGTCTGGATAGCGTGCATCTGCACGGTCGCCAGTTCAGCGAGAATATCGGGAACATCTTCAAGCGCAGGCCAGTTGAACTGTACGTTCTGGCGGGTACTGATGTGCGCGTAGCCTTTATCATAGTCGCGCGCGATTTTCGCCATCATGCGCGCCTGGCGCGAGGTCAGCTGACCGTATGGAACGGCCACGCGCAACATGGGCGCGAAGCGCTGAACATAAAGACCGTTTTGCAGGCGCAACGGTCGAAACTCTTCTTCGCTCAGTTCCCCGGCCAGGTAGCGTCGGGTCTGATCCCGGAACTGCTTGACGCGGTCCTCGATGATCTTCTGATCGTAATCGTCGTATACGTACATATAGGTCCTGTTCTCAGGCTTCGTCATGAAGCAGGGCAGTGGCGTCAGTCTGGAAAAAGCCCGCTGCTCGTTGTTTCCTGCTTCATCTGGTCAATTCTGCGCGCACGGCCGCGCACTCCCTGGGGAGCGAAGGCGACGATAGCAGTTTGCAGTTATCGATAAAAGTGATGTTTATATATATGCAAATCACTAAAAGCGATAAGCAAAACCGCGTCCTTGCATATCCCTGCTTGCCGTGTGGGCAAGACTCGACTTAACTGAACGTTGACCGATGCCGAGCAGGTGTCGGAACACTCCTATTCATGTGCAATCACCCACAAGACCGACAAGAGGCGATGCGATGAGCAAGCACCCGAAAGTAGCCAAGCCAGGCAGATCCGTGGACACCTGGGCCATTTTATTCATTGTCATTCTGGCGGTAGGCGCAGCGATGTTCTGGGCCAGCAGCCAGTGAAGGGCTGATAAAGAATCTGCCGGAGTCTCCAGAACCTTGCTGCCGCAGCCGATAACACGCTCGTAGTGCTAAATCCCTGCTGCTTCAAGGTTCGTTGATATGAAGGCGTTACATGCTGGCTGGCTGTTACTGTGCAGTTGTCTCTGGGGCGGGGCGACACATGCCGCCTCGGTGGTATTTCTGAACCCCGGCGCACCATCCGATGGTTATTGGCAGAGTTACTCCCGGGTCATGCAGACGGCTGCCGACACCACCGGCATGTCACTGAAAATACTCTATACCGAGCGCGACACCCGCAAGTTGCTCGATCTGGCGCGAGCGGCGCTGCAAGGGGATGAGCGCCCGGATTACCTGTTGTTTTCCAATGAGTTGAATATCGCCCCTGAAGTCCTGCGTATGTCCGTGGGCAGCGGGGTCAAGCTGTTTGCCGTCAACAATACGCTGACCGAGGACCAGATTCGGATTCTCGGTGATCTGCCATCGCGTTATCCGGACTTCATCGGCAGCCTGGTGGGCAACGATGAACAGGGCGGCTATCTGACGGCAAAGCGGCTTATCAGTCTCGCGGCGCCTGGCGCAGACGGTCAGGTCATCGACATGCTCGCGTTTTCCGGGACCAACACCACGCCCGTTTCCCTGCTGCGTGAAAAAGGCATGCTGCGTGCCTTGTCAGAGCACCCAGAGGTGCATCTACGGCAGATTGCGCTGGGTGGCTGGCGCCGTGATCGCGCGCTCGAGCAGGCGCGCGTGCTGTTCAAGCGCTATCCGCAGACACGCCTGGTGTGGGCTGCCAACGAGCAAATGGCGTTCGGTGCGATGGATGCATTGCGCGAGAGCGGCGGCAAGCCGGGGCAGGACGTGCTGTTCAGTGCGATCAACGGCACGTCGCTTTCACTGCGGGCTCAGCTCAATGGCAGCCTGAGTGTCGTGGCTTCAGGGCATTTCACCCTGGGCGGGTGGGCCATCATTCTCTTGCACCACTATGACACTGCTCAATGGCAGGCCCGGCAACAGATCGGTACACGAATCATTGATGTGATTCACGTGGTCGAGCCACAGGATGCGCAGCGCTTTCTGGATGCCGCCCGGGACGAGCATTACCGGCTCGATATCCAGGCATTCAATATGGAAGCTTCTGGCGAAGCGTCGCCATTTTCGCTGAAAGGCATGTTGCCGCCTGACCACTCAGGCGGCAGATAACCGGTCAGGCGTTACTCGTCGTAGCCCAAGTTGGGTGCCAGCCAGCGTTCGGTGACACTCAGGTCCTGACCCTTGCGGGCGGTGTAGCTTTCGACCTGATCCTTGTCGACCTTGCCCACTGCAAAATACTGCGCCTGGGGGTGGGCGAAATACCAGCCGCTGACCGCTGCAGCCGGGAACATCGCATAGTGCTCGGTCAGGAACACGCCGCTCTTGCCTGCGGTATGTTCGGCGCTGCCTTCCGGCAGTGGATCGAGCAGGGCGAACAGGGTGCCCTTTTCCGTGTGATCGGGGCAGGCCGGGTAGCCCGGCGCCGGGCGGATGCCCATGTATTGCTCCTTGATCAGCGCTTCGTTGTCCAGCGCTTCGTCCTGCGCATAACCCCAGTATTCCTTACGCACCTGCTGGTGCAGCCACTCGGCGCAGGCTTCGGCGAGACGATCGGCAAGCGCCTTGACCATGATCGAGTTGTAATCGTCGCCCTTGTCCTGATAAGCCTTGGCGACTTCCTCGGCGCCGATGCCGGCAGTGGCGATGAACCCGCCGATGTAGTCGGTCAGGCCGCTGTCCTTTGGTGCAACGAAGTCGGCCAGCGAGAAGTTCGGCTTGCCGTCGGGCTTGATGGTCTGCTGGCGCAGGTGATGCAGCCTGGCCAGCGGCTTGCCGTCGTCGCCATAGACTTCCAGATCATCGTCATTGACCTGATTGGCTGGCCAGAAGCCGAATACCGCGCGGGCGCTGATCAGATTCTCGTCGATCAGCTTGCGCAGCATCTGCGTGGCGTCAGCATACAGCGCAGTGGCCGCTTCACCGACCACTTCGTCGGTGAGGATGCGCGGGAACTTGCCAGCCAGATCCCAGGAAATGAAGAACGGCGTCCAGTCGATGTACTCGGCCAGCACGTTCAGATCGATATCCTGCAGCACCCGGGTGCCGGTGAACGTCGGTTGGGCAGGGGTGTAGTTTTCCCAGTCGAACTGCGGCTTTTTGGCCACCGCAGCACCGTAGCTCAGGCGTTCGGTGCGCGCGCTGCGTGCCGAGGTGCGCTCACGCACTTCGACGTATTCGAGTCGGGTCTTTTCAATAAAGGCCGGCTTCAGCTCTTTCGACAGCAACTGGGTCGCGACGCCGACCGCTCGGGAAGCATCGGTGACGTAGATTACTGCGTCATTGCTGTATTTAGGCTCGATCTTCACCGCCGTGTGCGCCTTGGACGTGGTCGCGCCGCCGATCATCAATGGCAGGTGGAAGTCCTGGCGCTGCATCTCTCTGGCGACATGGACCATTTCGTCCAGTGACGGCGTGATCAGGCCGGACAGGCCGATAATGTCGCATTTCTCGTCGCGGGCCACTTGCAGGATTTTCTCTGCAGGCACCATCACGCCCAGGTCGACAATGTCGTAGCCGTTACAGCCCAGTACTACGCCGACGATGTTCTTGCCGATGTCATGTACGTCGCCCTTGACGGTGGCCATCAGGATTTTGCCCTTGGCTTCGGGCTTGTCGCCCTTTTCCAGCTCGATGAACGGAATCAGGTGCGCCACTGCCTGCTTCATCACGCGCGCTGACTTGACCACCTGAGGCAGGAACATCTTGCCTGCGCCAAACAGGTCACCGACCACGTTCATGCCCGCCATCAGCGGGCCCTCGATCACTTCGATAGGGCGGGTGAATGCCAGGCGCGACTCTTCGGTGTCCTGGACGATGTGCGTGGTGATGCCCTTGACCAGCGCGTGTTCCAGACGCTGATTGACCGGCCAGCTGCGCCATTCCTCGGTTTCGGCCTCCTTGGCGCTGCCATCACCCTTGAACTTGTCGGCAATTGCCAGCAACGCATCCGTGCCCTCGGGATTGCGGTTGAGCACTACGTCTTCGACGCAGTCACGCAGTTCAGCGGGAATCTGGTCGTAGATTTCCAGCTGCCCGGCGTTGACGATGCCCATGCTCAGGCCATTGCGGATTGCATGCAGCAGGAACACCGAGTGGATCGCTTCACGCACCGGATTGTTGCCACGGAACGAGAACGATACGTTGGACACGCCACCCGAGGTCAGCGCATACGGCAACTCGTCACGGATGTAGGCGCAGGCGTTGATGAAGTCCACGGCGTAGTTGTTGTGTTCTTCGATACCGGTGGCGATGGCGAAGATGTTCGGGTCGAAGATGATGTCTTCCGGCGGGAAACCCACTTCGTTGACCAGAATGTCGTAGGAGCGTTTGCAGATTTCCTTCTTGCGCGCCTCGGTATCGGCCTGACCCTGTTCGTCGAAGGCCATGACCACCACGGCCGCGCCGTATCGCTTGCACAGCCGCGCGTGATGAATGAACTGCTCGACGCCTTCCTTCATGCTGATGGAGTTGACGATGCCCTTGCCCTGGATGCACTTGAGGCCGGCCTCGATCACTTCCCACTTCGAGGAGTCGATCATGATCGGTACGCGGGAGATGTCCGGCTCACCTGCGATGAGGTTGAGGAAGGTCACCATGGCCTTCTTCGAGTCGAGCATCCCTTCGTCCATGTTGATATCGATCACCTGGGCGCCGGCTTCGACCTGCTGCAGGGCGACTTCCAGGGCTTCGGTGTAGTTGTCTTCACGGATCAGGCGGGCGAAGCGGGCAGAGCCGGTGATGTTGGTACGCTCGCCGACGTTGACGAACAGCGACTGGCGATCGATGGTGAACGGTTCGAGGCCCGACAGGCGGCAGGCCTTGGGGATGTCCGGAATTTCCCGCGGCGAGTAACCCGAAACCGCCTCGGCAATCGCCTTGATGTGCGCCGGGGTGGTACCGCAGCAGCCGCCGACGATGTTCAGGAAGCCGCTCTGGGCGAACTCTTCGATGATCTTCGCCGTCTGGCTCGGCAGTTCGTCGTATTCGCCAAATGCATTCGGCAAGCCGGCGTTGGGGTGCGCGGACACATGGGTGTTGGCTTTATTGGCCAGCTCTTGCAGGTAGGGGCGCAGTTCGCTCGCACCCAGTGCGCAGTTCAGGCCGACCGAGATCGGTTTGGCATGACTGATCGAGTTCCAGAACGCTTCGGTGGTCTGGCCGGACAGGGTGCGCCCCGAGGCATCGGTGATGGTTCCGGAGATCATGATTGGCAGTTCAAAGCCCACTTCTTCGAATACACCCTGTACGGCAAAGATCGCCGCCTTGGCGTTGAGTGTGTCGAAAATGGTCTCGATCAGGATCAGGTCGGCACCGCCCTCGATCAGCCCCTTGGTCGCTTCGGTGTAGTTCTCGACCAGTTCGTCGAAGGTCACATTGCGATAGCCGGGGTTGTTGACGTCCGGCGACAGCGAACAGGTGCGGCTGGTAGGGCCCAGCACGCCCGCCACGAAACGCGGCTTGTCCGGGGTTTCCAGTGTCTTGGCGTCTGCGACCTTGCGCGCCAGGCGTGCGCCTTCGACGTTCAGCTCGTAGACGATCGATTCCATGCCGTAATCGGCCTGAGACACCTGGGTGGCGTTGAATGTGTTGGTTTCGAGGATGTCGGCACCGGCATCCAGATAAGCCTTCTCAATGGCGCCGATCACGTCAGGGCGGGTCAGGATCAACAGGTCGTTGTTGCCTTTGACATCGCTGGGCCAGTCGGCGAAACGCTTGCCGCGGTAATCCTGTTCTTCGAGCCTGTAGCTCTGGATCATGGTGCCCATGCCGCCATCGAGGATCAGGATCCGCTGTTTCAGAGCAGTGAGAAAGGCTTGATGGCGGGCGCTGCGGTCAGACATGGGGGCTACCTTGAGAAGGTCGATTCTTTAAAGAACGGGATGATAGCAAACCGGAACGGTTTTGGTGTTGTTGCGCCTTTTGCATGAAAATCATTCATGTTGGAGCGAGTGATGCCCTTGTAGAATTATGCCATTTTAATATCAGAGCCCACGGGATATGCCGCACCGTTTGTTGGCAAGCGTCGCCTTGCTTTTTATCTGCTGTGCTGCCAAGGCTCAGACTCCTGCACCCCCCGTCATACCGGCATCCCCGGCGATTTCCTATGTGAAGGACATCCAGCCGATCCTCACCGAGAAGTGCGTGGCCTGCCACGCCTGCAATGACGCTCCCTGCCAGTTGAATCTGGGCAGTGGCGAAGGTGTGAGCCGTGGCGCCAGCAAAGTCCCTGTCTATCAGGGCGAACGCAGCGAGGCGGTTGCGCCGACGCGTCTCTTTTATGATGCACGTGATACCGACGCGTGGCGCGGCAAGGGCTTCTATTCAGTACTGGAAGCCCAGGGCAGTCAGGCGGCATTGATGACGCGCATGCTTGATCTGGGCCGCAGCGCACCTTTGCCAGCCAACAGCAGGATTCCGGATGACATCGCCCTGGGGATCAATCGGGAAAACGTCTGCCCGCTGCCCGGCGAATTCAATGCCTATGCGGCTGCCCACGCGCAACAGGGCATGCCGCTGGCGGTCGCCGGACTGACCGATGCCGAATACCAGACCCTGCAGCGCTGGCTGGCCGCCGGTGCGCCGGTCGAGCAGCAGACCATTACCCCGAGTGTCACCGAGGCCGCGCAGATCAATGCCTGGGAGGCGCAGCTCAACGAACCTGGCGCGAATCAGGCGCTGGTCGGTCGCTGGCTGTTCGAGCATCTGTTCCTGGCGCACATCTATTTCGAAGGCGGTGAGGCGGGGCACTTCTTCCAGTGGGTGCGCTCGCGAACTCCGAGCGGCAAACCTGTGGACCTGATCGCTACCCGTCGTCCCGACGACGATCCGGGCAGCGACTTCTATTACCGGTTGATCCCCGTGCAAGGTGTGATCGTTCACAAGACCCACATTACCTACGCCATGAGCCCGCAGAAACTGGCGCGGGTCAGGCAGTTGTTCTATGGGGCCGACTGGAAAGTCAGCGCATTGCCGGGTTACGGCCCTGGCCATCGTGCCAATCCGTTTCTGACCTTCGAAGCCATCCCTGCGGTGGCGCGTTATCAGTTCATGCTCGACAACGCCGAGTATTTCGTTCGCACGTTCATTCGCGGGCCGGTCTGTCGCGGGCAGATCGCCACAGACGTGATTCGCGATCAGTTCTGGGTGCTGTTCCAGGACCCGTCGCACGATCGCTACATCACCGATGCGACGTATCGCGGGGAGGCCACGCCATTGCTGGCCATGCCGGGGCAGAACGATGACGTGGGCAGCGTGCTGAGCCTGTGGCTGTCCTACCGCGACCGGCGCAATGAGTATGAAAACCTGCGCCGCGACAGTTACGCGAAAATGCCAGCGCCGGGCTGGAGCACGCTGTGGGCAGGCAATGACAATGCCTTGCTGACCGTTTTCCGCCATTTCGACAGTGCGTCGGTCAATAAAGGGCTGATTGGCGACGTGCCGCACTCCATGTGGCTGTTCGACTACCCGCTGCTGGAGCGCACCTATTATCAGTTGGCGGTGAACTTCGATGTCTATGGCAATGTTTCACATCAAGCCCAGACGCGGCTGTATTTCGATTTGATCCGCAACGGTGCCGAGATCAATTTCCTGCGCCTGATGCCTGCCGACCTGCGTGAAGACATGCTCAGTGATCTTTATCAGGAGGGCGGCAAAATCAAGATGTGGCTGGATTACCAGAAGATCGACGACGATACGCCGACTGGCATCAAGCTCGATGAAAAGGCCGCAAAGCGTGACTTTGCGTCCAGGCTGATCGAGCGCTTCGGCACTTTGAATGCCGCACCTGACCCGATCAACCGCTGCATCGGGGCGTATTGCTCGCGGCCTGGCCTCGACAGCAGCTTTGCCCAGGCAGAACAGGCGCTGAGCCGATTGACGTCGCGTCCTGCTGCGGGTCTGAAGGTCATCGATCAGTTGCCGGAAGCGAGCATGCTGCGCATCGAGGGCGGCAATGGCAAGCGCGTGATCTACAGTATGTTGCGCAACCGCGCGCACAGTAATGTCGCGTTTCTGCTGGGCGAGTCGTACCGCTATATTCCGGGCCTGGACACACTGACTGTCTACCCGGGCGTGCTCAGCAGTTATCCGAATTTCATCTTCAATATTCCGGTCGCACAGGTGCCGGCCTTTGTCGATGCCATGCAGCAGAGCAAGGATCAGGCGAGTTTCGAACAAATCGTCCAGCGTTGGGGCATCCGTCGTACTCATCCACTGTTCTGGAGTTACTTCCACGATCTGAATCGCTACGTTCAGGAAACTGAACCACGCGAAGCGGGCGTGCTGGACATGAATCGCTACGAGAACCTCTGAAAAACCGTGGCTTCACGCCGCAGGCCCTTGTGCAACATGGCCTGCGGCCATCTTTACTTCCTGAACGAAATGTATCTTGCGCGACCTTTTTTTCAAAAAGGTGGTCCGAAATGGTGCGCGTCATAGGCCGGTTTATTCAGCGGCTCATGATTGAAAGTCAGGAAGTAGAGGTTTTTAGTGATGTTGATTTCAGTTCAGGCCCTACGGGCGTTCGCAGCGTGGGTCGTGGTGTGTCATCACTTCATGCAGATTTTTTTCGATTTCAAGGCCAGTGGTCCGGTAGGGCAGTTCTTTGTGTCAAAGGGTGCGGTCGGCGTCGATATCTTCTTCGTCATCAGTGGTCTGGTCATCTTCTTGTCGACGCAGAACAGCGACATGCCAGCACGGCGCTTTATTCTGCATCGTCTGATTCGCATCGTTCCGGCCTATTGGCTGTACACCGCCGCCATGGCGTTGCTGCTGCTGATTGCAGCGCCGATGCTCCCGCATCAGGTCATCGGGTGGCAGAACTTCCTCTTGTCACTGGTCTTCATTCCTTCCGAAAACCCCGGTGGTTACGGTCTCTACCCGACGCTCAACGTTGGCTGGACGCTCAACTATGAGATGTTTTTCTACCTGCTGTTCTCGATGGTGTTCCTCTTCCAACAGCGTCACCGGCCGCTGATCATTGCCGCAGCGCTGTTTGCGGTCAGTGAGGTTCTGGCTCGCGCCGGGCTGATCAGCCGCTTCTACGGCAACGACATCATTTACGAATTCCTGCTGGGTATCGGCATCGGCATCCTCTATCGCCGTGGCTGGATCAAACCGGCGCTGTGGCTGCCGATGGCAGGCATTGCGGTCGGGCTGTATGCGATCAATAACCTGACCAACGAGCAGCGCCTGCTCAATTGGGGCCTGCCGAGTGCCTTGATCGTGCTGTCGTGCATCTCGCTGGAACCGTATTTCCAGGGCAATCGCCTGCTCAAGGTGCTGGGTGACTGCTCGTATTCGGTGTACCTGCTGCACGTTCTGGTGCTGTACGGCGGCTTGCTGATGGCGCAGCGCTTTGGCCTCAGCCCCTATGTGGTTTTCGCGTTCTGCGTGCCGATCATCGCCATCGGTGCCTGGGTCAGTTATGAGTGGATCGAGAAGGGCCTCTACCGCCGGATGAAAGCCTGGCTGGATGGACGCCGGGCGCTCGGTCAGGCGCAGGCATTAACCTGACAAAAATACTAGGACTTTGTGTGAAGCGGCCGATTGGCGTAAACTGCACGCACGTCTGCGAGGAATTTTCATGACCGCTATCACTATTACCGATGCCGCCCACGATTATCTGGCCGATCTGCTGGAAAAGCAGAATACCCCGGGCATTGGCATCCGCGTATTTATCACCCAGCCCGGCACTCAGTACGCCGAAACCTGCATTGCCTACTGCAAGCCGGGTGAAGAAAAACCGGAAGACAAGGCCATCGGCCTGAAGAGCTTCACGGCCTGGATCGACGGCTTCAGCGAGGCCTTTCTGGACGATGCAGTGGTCGACTACGCCACCGACCGGATGGGCGGCCAGCTGACCATCAAGGCGCCGAACGCCAAAGTGCCGATGGTCAATGCCGACAGCCCGATCAACGAGCGTATCAATTACTACCTGCAAACCGAGATCAATCCGGGCCTCGCCAGCCATGGCGGTCAGGTCACGCTGATCGACGTGGTCGAGGAAGAGGCGAAGAATATCGCCGTGCTGCAGTTCGGTGGCGGTTGCCAGGGCTGTGGTCAGGCCGATGTCACGCTGAAGGAAGGTATCGAGCGCACACTGCTTGAGCGTATTCCCGAGCTGTCGGGCGTTCGCGATGTTACCGACCATACGCAGAAAGAAAACGCCTACTACTAAGCGGCTCTTTTTGGCAAGGAAGTTGCTGCACGAAAACGCCCTGACTGTTCAGGGCGTTTTCATGTGCGGCGGTTGACGAGCGTCAGTCCAGCTCCACCAGTATCGCGCCTTCGTTGACCATCTCGCCCTCATGACAGTAAAGCGCGGTAATCACCCCGGCGCTGGCGGCGCGGATGCTGTGTTCCATCTTCATGGCTTCCAGCACCACCAGTTGCGCACCAGATTCGACAGCCTGACCCACTTCAACCAATACCCGCACGATGCTGCCATTCATCGGTGCCGTCAGGCCTGCATGCTGACCGTCACCGACGTCTGCCTGAGCGATGGCGTCCAGCCGGATGACGCTGTGCAGCTCGTCTTGCCATTCGAGGTACAGCGTATTGCCGCGCCGTATCGCCAGGTGTCGTTGGCGCATACCGTTGTGCTCGACCTGCAGATGCTCGCCACTCAGAGTGAATAACGACGGACTGCTGTTGTGCAGGCTGGTGTTGCGGGTCTGACCGTTGCAGCTCAGTCGCAGATCCGTCTGCGCGGGCAGGCCGGCGCGAAAGCCGCTGCCGACTGCCCAGGGCGAATACGGATCGGCTCGATCGATGCGTGCCGGTTCGCTCTGGCTGAAGGCCTCGGCGGCGGCCTGCCAGAATGTCTCGTCCGGCTCATCGATTTGCGGCAGCAGTTGCGTCTGATAGCGGGGAATAAAGCCGGTATCAAGCTGCGCGGCGGCGAACGCTGGATGCGCGATGATTCTGCGCAGAAACGCCAGGTTGGTCCGAACTCCGCCCACGGCAAACTCATCGAGCATGGCCAGCAGGCGCAGACGGGCTTGCTCGCGGTCTTCACCCCAGGCAATCAGCTTGCCGAGCATCGGGTCGTAGAAGGGCGAAATGTTGTCGCCCTCGGCAACGCCGCTGTCCACCCGCCTGCCGGGGCCGGGGGCAGGCTCTCTGTAGAGCTCCAGGGTGCCGGTTGCCGGGAGAAAGTCGTTGGCCGGGTCTTCGGCGTATAGACGGACTTCGATGGCGTGGCCGGTCAGGGGCACCTGCTCCTGGGTGATGGGCAGCGATTCGCCTCTGGCGACGCGGATCTGCCATTCCACCAGGTCCAGCCCCGTGATGTACTCGGTGACCGGGTGTTCCACCTGCAGGCGGGTATTCATTTCCATGAAGAAAAACTCGCCGCGTGCGTCCAGAAGGAACTCGACTGTACCTGCACCCACGTAGCCGATGGCTTGCGCGGCTTTCACTGCGGCTTCGCCCATGGCTTTGCGCAATGTAGCTGTCAGGCCGGGCGCTGGTGCTTCCTCGACGACCTTCTGGTGTCGGCGTTGAATGGAGCAATCGCGCTCATTGAGGTACAGGCAGTGGCCATGCCGGTCGGCAAATACCTGTATCTCGACGTGGCGCGGGGTGAGCACGTATTTCTCCACCAGCATTCTCGCGTCACCGAACGAGGACAGCGCCTCGCGTTGCGCGGAAGCCAGCGCTTCGGCCAGTTCGCCAATGTGCTCGACCACTTTCATGCCTTTGCCGCCGCCACCTGCGGTGGCTTTCAACAGCACCGGATAGCCGATGCGCTCGGCCGCAGCGCGGAATGTTTCGATGTCCTGTGCTTCACCGTGGTAGCCAGGCACCAGAGGCACGCCTGCCTGTTCCATCAATGCCTTGGCGGCGGATTTGCTGCCCATGGCATCGATGGCCGAGGCGGGTGGACCGAGGAAAATCAGCCCGGCGTTTTCGATGGCGCGCGCAAAATCGGCATTTTCAGACAGAAAACCGTAGCCGGGATGGATCGCGTGCGCGCCACTCGCCCTGGCGGCTTCGACAAGCTTGTCTATCGCCAGATAACTCTCTGCGGCCTTGCTGCCGCCAAGGTCCACGCAGATATCGGACTCGCGGCTATGCCGTGCGTTACGGTCAATGGCGCTGTGCACGGCGACCGTGGTGAGGCCCATGTTTTTCGCCGTGCGCATGATGCGGCAGGCAATCTCGCCGCGGTTGGCAATCAGCAGCGTGGTCAGCTCGGGCGTGCTCATGACTGCGAGTCCTTGTGTGGATCGTGCCGGGCTGCCGAGGCTACGGCAACGGGATCGCCAGGTGGCTGATGGTTGACTGGCTGCCAGCCGGGCGTACGTTTTTGCAGGAAGGCGCGCAGACCTTCCTGTCCTTCGGCACTGGTACGGATGCGCGCGATGGCGCTTTCACAGTAGCGACGCAGCGCGGGGGTCAGCTCACCGTTGCCGACTTCGCGCAGCAGCTCCTTGCTGACGCGCATGGCCTGCGGGCTGTTGAGCAACAGATTGTCGACCCATTGCTGCGTTTGGTCTTGCAGCTCTGCAGCCGGGTAGCACTCGGCGACCAGGCCGATCTGCTGCGCCCGCTGGCCGTCGAAGCGCTCGGCCGTGAGGGTGTAGCGTCGCGTGGCGCGTTCGCCGATGGCCTGTACCACGAAAGGACTGATGACCGCTGGCGCCAGGCCGATGCGCACTTCGGACAGGCAGAACTGCGCATCCACCGCTGCAATGGCCATGTCACAGCAACCGATCAGGCCCAGCGCACCGCCGAATGCTGCGCCCTGTACCACGGCGAGCGTCGGGATTTTCAGCTTGGCGAGGCCGTACATCAGCTCTGCCAGTTCGCGGGCGTCATCCAGGTTGGTGTTGTAGTCCAGGTCTGCTGCCTGCTGCATCCACGCCAGGTCGGCACCGGCACTGAAATGCCGGCCACGGCCGCGCAACAGCAGGAAACGCAGGCTGGCATCGCCTTGCACCTGCTCCAGCGCGATAATCAGCTCGCGGATCATCTGCGCGTTGAAGGCGTTGTTCTTGTCTGGTCGATTCAGCCACAGCGTGGCGAAGCCACGTGGGTCGTTGATCAGCTCTATGGTTGCGAAGGAGGTCGAAGTCATGGTCATTTCCCGGCTCACATTCGGAACAGGCCGAAAGTGGTAGGTTCGATGGGCGCGTTGAGCGAGGCGGAAAGGGCAAGCGCGAGAATGTCGCGGGTTTGTGCCGGGTCGATGACCCCGTCGTCCCACAGACGGGCGCTGGAATGGTAAGGATGACCCTGATGTTCGTACTGATCGAGAATCGGCTGCTTCAGTTCGGCCTGCTGTTCGGCGCTGAACGCCTGGCCAGCCCGTTCGGCCTGTTCGCACTTGACCTGCACCAGCACGCCGGCAGCCTGTTCGCCGCCCATCACGCCGATCCGCGCGTTGGGCCACATCCATAGAAAGCGCGGGTCGTAAGCGCGGCCACACATGCCGTAGTTTCCTGCGCCGAAACTGCCGCCAATGATCACTGTGAATTTCGGCACCCTGGCGCAGGCCACGGCGGTCACCAGCTTGGCGCCATGCTTGGCGATGCCGCCGGCTTCATACTTCTGGCCGACCATGAAGCCGGTGATGTTCTGCAGGAACAGCAGGGGGATGCCTCTCTGGCAAGCGAGCTCGATGAAGTGCGCGCCTTTCTGGGCTGCTTCTGCGAACAGGATGCCATTGTTGGCGAGAATCGCGATCGGGTAGCCGTGCAGACGCGCGAAGCCACACACCAGCGTGGTGCCGAACAGGGCCTTGAATTCGTCGAGTACCGAGCCGTCCACCAAGCGTGCGATGACTTCCCGTACATCGAAGGGCTGTTTTGTGTCGACGGGGATGATGCCGTACAGGTCATTGCCGGGGTACAGCGGTGCAATGGGCGCGACCGTGTTCAGTTGACCCTGCTTGCGCCAGTTCAGATTGGCGATGCTGCGTCGCGCCAATGCAAGTGCGTGATCGTCGTTGTCCGCGTAGTGGTCGGCCACACCGGACGTGCGGCAGTGCACATCGGCACCACCCAGCTCTTCGGCGCTCACCACTTCGCCGGTCGCTGCCTTGACCAGTGGCGGGCCGGCCAGGAAGATCGTGGCCTGCTGGCGGACCATGATCGCCTCGTCGGCCATAGCCGGTACGTATGCGCCACCGGCGGTGCAGGAGCCCATGACCACCGCGATCTGGGCAATTCCTTGTGCACTCATGTTGGCTTGATTGAAGAATATCCGTCCGAAATGTTCGCGATCCGGAAACACCTCATCCTGACGTGGCAGGTTGGCGCCGCCTGAGTCCACCAGATAGATGCATGGCAGGCGGTTCTGCTGGGCGATCGTTTGCGCGCGCAAATGCTTTTTGACGGTCAGCGGGTAATAGGAGCCGCCTTTGACCGTGGCATCGTTGGCGATGATCATACATTCGACGCCCTCGACCCGGCCGATTCCGGCGATCACGCCAGCGGCCGGCACCTCTTCGCCGTACACCTCATGCGCAGCCAGTTGGCCGATTTCCAGAAACGGCGAGCCGATGTCCAGCAAGCGGTTGATACGCTCGCGCGGCAGCAACTTGCCGCGTGAAGTGTGACGCTCCTGGGCTTTACGGCCGCCCCCTTGCTGGACGTTGCTCAACAGCGAGCGCAGTGCTTCGACCTGCTTGAGCAGGGCGTCGCGATTGAGGATGAATTCCGGCGAGCGGGTGTTGATTCGGGTCTGCAGGATGGTCATGGTGGCTCCGCAATCAACGGGTTTCGTTGAACAGTTCGCGACCGATGAGCATGCGCCGGATTTCACTGGTGCCTGCGCCGATCTCGTAGAGTTTGGCGTCGCGCAACAGTCGGCCCGCCGGGAACTCGTTGATGTAGCCATTGCCGCCCAGAATCTGGATGGCTTCCAGCGCCATCTGCGTGGCGCGCTCGGCGCTGTACAGGATCACCCCGGCAGCGTCCTTGCGAGTGGTCTCGCCGCGGTCGCAGGCCTGGGCCACCGCGTACAGGTAGGCCCGGCTGGCATTGAGCTGGGTGTACATGTCTGCGACCTTGCCCTGAATCAGCTGAAACTCGCCGATACTCTGGCCGAACTGCTTGCGGTCGTGAATGTAGGGCACCACCACGTCCATGCACGCCTGCATGATCCCGGTGGGACCGCCGGAGAGCACGACGCGCTCATAATCGAGGCCGCTCATCAGCACCCTGACGCCACCATCAAGCACGCCCAGCAGGTTCTCTTCGGGCACCTCGACATCATCGAAAAACAGTTCGCAGGTGTTGGAGCCGCGCATGCCCAGCTTGTCGAACTTGCTGCCGCGCGAGAAGCCTTTCCAGTCGCGTTCGACGATAAACGCACTGATGCCATGGGCTGCCTTTTCCAGGTCGGTCTTGGCGTAGATCACGTAGGTGTTGGCATCCGGCCCGTTGGTGATCCAGGTCTTGCTGCCGTTGAGCACATAGCGATCACCGCGCTTGTCGGCGCGCAGTTTCATCGACACCACGTCCGAGCCGGCATTGGGTTCGCTCATGGCCAGTGCGCCAACGTGTTCGCCGCTGATCAGCTTGGGCAGGTAACGGGCCTTTTGCGCTGGGCTGCCATTGCGATTGATCTGGTTAACGCACAGGTTGGAATGGGCGCCATAGGACAGCGCCACGGATGCCGAGCCACGGCTTATTTCTTCCATCGCCACGACGTGCGCCAGATAACCCAGGCCCGCGCCACCATATTCTTCACTGACAGTAATCCCCAGTACGCCCATTTCACCGAACTTGCGCCACATGTCGGCGGGGAACAGGTTGTCCTTGTCGATCTGCGCGGCGCGCGGGGCAAGCTCTGCGGCGACGAAAGACTGCAGCTGATCACGCAGCATGTCGATGGTTTCGCCCAGGGCGAAATTCAGGCTGGGGTAACTCATGGGGCGTTCCTTTTTGTTCTTGAATGACGCTTTGTTCGTG
The DNA here is from genome assembly GCF_020515645.1 of Pseudomonas sp. MWU16-30316. Lineage (NCBI taxonomy): Bacteria > Pseudomonadati > Pseudomonadota > Gammaproteobacteria > Pseudomonadales > Pseudomonadaceae > Pseudomonas > Pseudomonas sp. MWU16-30316. The sequence goes on from NZ_JAIZAZ010000003.1 coordinate 625,891, forward strand.
GGTCGGTTGTGGCGTGTGCCAGCTATGACCTTTACGTTAACGTAAACCTGTAGGATTGTGCTGTCAACGCCGATGCCGATGTGAACAAAGCGTGATCGGACTGTAGTGTTCAATCATGAGAGAAGAGGGCGGAACGCCGGAAAGCACGAAGGGGAGCCTGGGCTCCCCTTCAAGGTATGTTGCTATGCTCTTTTTTGTTTTTCGGGAGGCCTGTTGTTGTTTTTGGCGACCTGGCCCTTCACATCTTTTTTGAGCGATCCGCATGCGGGACCAAGAGCAAACGTATTTTTTTGAGCGCTGATGACACTTTCATCGTAGTGATCCAACCAGTTCGGCAGCTGCCTTGGGGCAGTTTTATTGTTCTCTGTCTGGCTGCGAACGACTTGCGAGGCAAGCGGTTCAGAAAAGCTATCCACTTCAAAAAAATCTGTTAGCTACGTCTCTGTCCGTGTTGTTCTTGTTATGTCAGAGCCGGTACGTGTTGTTTTTATTGGGTTACTGCGTGTTTTTATTTTTGTTGTACGAAGGATATAGCAGGACCCGTGCCAGTTTTTCAAAACCCCTGTAATACCGGGGGATGACCTTGTTTTTCCGGCATCGGACCGTTTGATTCTGCGGCCGAGTGTTTCCGTGTTACCCGTTTGTCTCGACTCGACGCGGGGCAGAGTAACACTCTGTGGCAAGTTGTCGCACCCTGTTACCGACAGACGACGACAGCGTTACGCAGACAATCTGGCCTTTGCTACACGAGAGCCATTGCTACGGTGCAGCACGTCGCAGATGCGCTGGCCCGCCGCGATGACCTGGTCCAGATCGACGCCGGTTTCGATACCCAGCCCCTGCAACATATACAGCACGTCTTCAGTGGCCACATTGCCGCTGGCGCCCTTGGCGTAAGGGCAGCCACCGAGGCCGGCCACGGAGCTGTCGAACACCTGGATGCCTTCCTCCAGGCTTGCGTAGATATTCACCAATGCCTGGCCATAGGTGTCATGGAAGTGGCCAGCCAGCTTGCCGCGCGGTATCTGCGCAGCCACGGCGTTGAACAATGCCCGTGTAGCGCCCGGCGTGCCGGTTCCGATGGTGTCGCCCAAGGAAATTTCATAGCAGCCCATCGCGTGCAGTTCGTTGGCGACCGTCGCGACCTGTTCGGGCGAAACACTGCCCTCGTAAGGGCAGCCCAGCACGCATGACACATACCCTCGAACCTGCACACCATGCATGCGTGCTGCTTCCATGACAGGCGCGAAGCGCTCCAGGCTTTCGCTGATCGAGCAGTTGAGGTTGCGTTGCGAGAACCCTTCGGTCGCCGCCGCGAACACCGCGACCTCCCTGACGCCGGCCGCCAAGGCATCTTCAAAGCCACGCAGATTTGGCGCCAGCGCCGAGTAGATGACGCCCTCACGACGCTGGATGCGTTCGAACACCTGTGCAGAGCCCGCCATCTGCGGGACCCATTTGGCCGAGACAAAACTGCCGACCTCGATATGGCCCAGCCCGGCTGCCGTCAGGTCATCCACCAGGCGCACCTTGTCGTCGACACTGATGGGTTGTGCTTCATTCTGCAGGCCGTCACGCGGGCCGACTTCAACGAGATTCACCTTTTGCGGAAGGGACATGGCAGCGCCTTTGTAGTCAGTGCGAATGGTCAGAGTGGGGCGGCAGCGGTTTTATCGAGTGCGGCTCGGCAGCGCTCTTCGGCGGTGTCCAGCTCCAGCTGCATCTGGTGGATGTCCAGCAACTGCTGTTCCAGCTGATCACGGCGTTCGGCGATCTTGTCCAGCATGGTCTGCAACTGCTTCTGGTTACCGCCGGCAGGGTCGTATAACGAGATCAGTTCCTTGCACTCGGCCAGGGAAAAACCGATGCGTTTGCCACGCAGGATCAGTTTCAGGGTGACCTTGTCACGCGCCGTATAGATACGCTCCAGGCCCTTGCGTTCAGGGCTGAGCATGCCTTGCTCTTCGTAAAAGCGTATGGCGCGGGTGGTGATGTCCAGCTCGCGGGCGAGCTCGGAAATACTGTAGGTCTGACTGCTCATGGCGTGGCTCGGAAAGGTATACAGCCGCAAAGCTAAGGGTTGCTTTACGTATACGTCAAGCTGTGTGGCGGTGCCAAAGGTCGAGAGGTCACACTCCGGCACTTAGAAATCACATTAAATAATCGATTTAAATGCTTATAAATCATTGGCTTGTATTTTCTATTTCATGTGTTTTCGAGGCTCTGCTCCCGCGCCACGACCCGCTGCGAAAGCTCGATGATCTGTTCTCGCATCCAGCGATTGGCCGGGTCCTGATCGGTGCTTTCATGCCAGTACAGGTGGGTTTCGACCGAGGGAACATCGGCGACTGGCAAGTAGACATAGTGCAAGTCGTTACGACGGGCGAAGCGCTCGGGTACGGTCATGACCATGTCGGTCTGCTGCAGCACCTGAGTTGCCATCATGTAATGCTGCGAGCGCAAAGCGATCCTGCGCTGGATGCCCATCTTGCCGAGCGCCAGATCCACATGACCCAGCCCGCTGCGGCGGCTGGAAATATGGATATGCGCCTGGCTCAGGTAATCGTCGAGGGTCAGAATGGCCTTGTTCGCCAATGGATGGCCCTTGCGCATGCCACACACATAACGGTCCTCCATCAGCTTCACATGCCGCACTTGCGGGTCAGTGTTGAGCGGCGCGTCCACGGCGAAGTCGAGGCGCCCGGCAGCCAGCTCCTTGGTGGTTTCCCGGCGCTTGGACAGAAAGCTTTCGATGGTCACCGCAGGTGCCAGGCGTCGCAGGCGCTGGAACAGCGCGGGCAGGATCACCGCTTCGGTCAGGTCGGTCATGCTGATGCGGTAGTTCTTGTTGGCCTGTAACGGGTTGAAGATGCGGCTTTCCTGCACCGATACCCTGAGCAACGAAAGCGCATTGCGCACCGGGCCAATGATGTTCTGCGCCATCGGTGTCGGCACCATGCCTTGTGCCGTGCGCACGAACAGCGGGTCATTGAAGGTCTCGCGCAACCGCGCCAGTGCGTTGGAGACCGCAGGCTGGGTGATGCCGACAATCTGTCCGGCGCGGGTCAGATTGGCTTCGGTATAAATGGCGTCGAAGACAATGAAGAGGTTGAGATCGACCTTGTTCAGGTTCATTGATGGGGCGCCTCGTGCCGTTATTGTGATTGACTGTTTAGAGGGGCGTAATGCCGCAATGGTGATGGATCATATATCGGTTATGAATGTTTATACACGCTGAGAATAGATTAGATAAATGTGCAGCGGTTCTCTAGCATCGCGTTCATGACTTCGACAACCCGATCGACACGGTGGCGACCCCATGGATTTTGCGTATTCCCCGAAGGTGCAGGCCCTGCGTGAGCGCGTCACGGCGTTCATGGATGCATACGTCTATCCGGCCGAGCCGGTTTTCGAGCGGCAAGTGGCCGAAGGGGATCGCTGGCAGCCCACGGCAATCATGGAAGAGCTCAAGGCCCGTGCCAAGTCGGAAGGCTTATGGAATCTGTTCCTGCCAGACTCCGGGTTTGGCGCCGGCCTGAGTAATCTGGAGTACGCGCCGCTGGCGGAAATCATGGGTCGCTCACTGCTCGGTCCCGAGCCCTTCAATTGCTCGGCGCCCGACACCGGCAACATGGAGGTACTGGTCCGCTATGCCAGTGAGGACCAGAAAACCCGCTGGCTCGAACCGCTGCTGCGCGGTGAAATTCGCTCTGCCTTTGCCATGACCGAGCCCGACGTGGCCTCATCGGACGCCACCAATATGGCCGCGCGCGCTGAGCGTGACGGTGACCAATGGGTCATCAACGGACGCAAGTGGTGGACCTCCGGTGCCTGCGACCCGCGCTGCAAAATCCTGATATTCATGGGCCTGAGCACTCCTGAGGGGCCGCGCCATCAGCAGCATTCGATGATTCTGGTGCCGGTCGATACGCCCGGCGTAAAGATCGTGAGGCCACTGCCGGTGTTCGGCTATGACGATGCGCCCCATGGCCATGCCGAAGTGCTGTTCGAAAACGTCAAGGTCCCGTTCGAAAACGTGCTGCTTGGTGAAGGGCGAGGGTTTGAAATCGCTCAGGGAAGGCTAGGACCAGGGCGCATTCACCACTGCATGCGCTCGATCGGCATGGCGGAGCGGGCGCTGGAGCTGATGTGCAGGCGTTCCATTGACCGCGTTGCGTTCGGCAAACCGTTGGCCAGGCTGGGCGGCAATATCGACCTGATCGCCGACTCGCGCATGGAGATTGACATGGCACGCCTGCTGACCCTGAAAGCGGCGTACATGATGGACACCGTCGGCAACAAGGTTGCCAGAAGCGAAATCGCGCAGATCAAGGTGGTTGCCCCCAACGTGGCGCTGAAGGTCATAGACCGAGCGATTCAGATGCACGGTGGCGCCGGGGTTTCCAATGATTTCCCGCTGGCCTACATGTACGCCATGCAGCGTACCCTGCGTCTGGCTGACGGCCCGGATGAAGTGCATCGCGCTGCCGTCGGCAAGTATGAACTGGGCAAATATATGCCGGCAGATCTGGCGCGCAGCCGACTCTAGCTGTCAGCCAATTACTGCACCCAGACTTCGACGCGACGGTTCTTGATCCGGCCGTCGTCGATATCATTGGTGGCCACCGGCATCTCGTCACCCAGGCCAACTATATCGCGGAACGTCACGCCACTTTTCAGCAGTTCCCGGCGCACGGCCATGGCACGCAGCCTGGAAAGCAGGGCGGCACGCTCCGGGTCGCTCTTGGCGTCGCCGAAGCCGACCAGCGTCACATGCCGGTCCAGTTTGTCGCTGGATTTCAGGTAATCCGCGACCCGCTTGAGGTCCTGCTGCGCCTTGTTGTCCAGGCGTGCGCTGCCTTGGGCAAAGCGGAAGTTGACGGACAGGCGTTCGGCCTTGCGTGCCAGCGCTTGGTAATCGGCGGGCATCTGCGCGGTAGGCTGCACCTTGAGCACCTGCACGGTCTGCGCGACAAAACCGCTCTGCGCGACGATGGCCTGGCCTTCGGCGCTCTGCGCGAAACGGACCAGCGCCTGCGCCCAGCGCTGATGGGCCGAGGTGGGCACATAAAAGTACAGTCGTCGCGACAACGGATAGTCTTCGGTGGCAATCAGGCTGACGGTCGGCAGCATGGGCCTGGAATCGCCGTCGGCTATGGCCACCGCCTTGGCGCGGCGGATGGAAGGCAGGCCGATGAAGCCGATGCCATTGATGTCCTTGCTGACTTCGTTGGAGAGCTGTTCGCTGGATTCGAATCGCGCGGCGCTGCCGAGCAGGGTCTTACCGTATTTGCTCAGTACAAGGTCCTTGAACGTCTCGTAGGTGCCGGACTTTTCATCGCGAACATAGAGATGGATGGCGCCTGGATTGCCACCGATTTCACTCCAGTTTCTGACTTCGCCACTGAAAATGCGCGCCAGTTGAAGGGTATCCAGTTGTCTCAGCGGATTGGCGGGATGCAGGATCACTGCAACGCCGTCGATGGCAATGGTTTGCTCGCTGGCTGCGCTTTTCAGGTCACCGAGGCTGGCCAGATCTTTGGCCTCCTGATCCTTGATCGGTCGAGAGGAGGCCGCGACATCCGCACTGCCGGCTTTCAGCGCAGTGAAACCGGTGCCTGAGCCATGGGCGGCGACTTCGACACTGACGGGTTGACCGGCGGCCGTGGTTCCGATGACGCGCTGTTCATTGAGGGTGTTGCCGGGAAGGGTCTGTACCGATTGCAGACCTTGCTGGCGCATCAATCCTTCGACCAGCGCAGGTCCGAGTTGGGCATTGATGGTGTTGGAGCCTTGAATGCGCAACGCCGGTATATCGCCAGCAGGCAGCGGCAGTGCGGCTTGCGCGAAAGCGGGCAGGGTGGCGCTCGACAGAATGAGCGCCGTAAGCAAAGCGCGCAGCATCGGCGTCACCATGAATCACGGGAGGGTGCCGGGAGAATAAGTCAGAGAGATTGCCGGAATATGACAATTTCAGGGTCTGTGCGTGTTTCAGCTTTCAGCGCGACCCACCCCTTATAAGGAAGGATCGCGCAGGAGGAGCCCGGGAGGGGATCAGTCAGCTGAGTTCCAGCCAGATGGGCGCGTGATCGGACGGTTTTTCCATTCCGCGCAAATCGTAATCCACACCCGCTTCCTTGATGCGTGGCTGCAGACCGGTAGAGGTCATGATCAGATCGATGCGCAGGCCGCGTTTGGGCTCGTCTTCAAAGCCACGGCTGCGATAGTCGAACCAGCTGAAGCGGTCGACGACTTCCGGATACAGGTGCCGAAAGCTGTCCACCAACCCCCAGTTTTTCAGGCGCTCCATCCATTCCCGCTCTTCAGGTAGAAAGCTGCACTTGCCGGTTTTCAGCCAGCGTTTGGCGTTGTCGGCGCCAATGCCGATATCGCAGTCCTGCGGAGAGATATTCACGTCGCCCATGACGATCAGCGGCTGATCGTTACTGAAGTGGCCCTCGAGCAGTGTTTGCAGGTTCTCGTAAAAGCGCTGTTTGGCGGGGAATTTGGTCGGGTGGTCGCGGCTCTCGCCCTGTGGAAAGTAGCCATTCATGATGGTTACCGGCTGGCCGTTGCTGTCGGCGTAAGTCCCCCAGATGAAACGCTTCTGGGATTCCTCGTCGTCGCCTTCGAAACCCTTGTGCAGGGCCAGTGGTGCGTTGCGAGACAGCAGAGCGACACCGTAATGGCCTTTCTGGCCGTGGAAGTGAACGTGATAGCCCAGCGCTTCGACTTCCGCCTGGGGGAATTGCTCGTCCGAAACCTTGGTTTCCTGAAGACCGATCACGTCAGGTTGATGTTTGTCGATCAGCGCCGCCAGCTGATGCGGTCGAGCGCGCAGACCATTGATGTTGAACGAGACGATTTTCATAAAGCAGCGGTCCTGAGCAAAAACAAACAGCGATGCTAGCCGACCTGTGGTTTCAGGACCAGTGCCGTGTCGGAAGCGCAGGCCAGGGGGGCTGGATAATTCGTTGGAACTGTTATCAATGGCCATCACTCGAAAGCCTGCTTGCCAAAACCGCTGCGCCAGACGCAGTTCCGTTAACACGAGGCCCTTTATGTCCCTACCTGCTGCCATCACGGGTGAAATTCGCCAACTCGACAGTGGTTATTCCCGTGAAACCCGCTCCTTGCTGTTCAGGGCCTACCGGCACGATCCGACATTTGCCTATCTGTTCAACGCCGAGCGTGAGGGATATGAGCAACGTGTGTTGGCGACCATTCGCCAGCTGGTCAAACAACACTTTCTACAAAACCAGCCTGCGCTGGGCTTGTTCCTGCAGGACCGTTTGGTCGGCGTAGCGCTGATCGCACCGCCGCAGCGTCGTCTGGGTGTCACCGAAAGCTGGGCTTGGCGTCTGCGCATGGTGATGGACACCGGTCTGGGCTGCACTCAACGCTATCTGGCCTATTACAACGCTGTGCTCGCCTGTGTGCCTTCGGAAACCGTGCATGTGCTGCCGTTGATAGGCCTTGATCCGGAGTTCCAGGGGCAGAAGCTCGGCCAGGACCTGAGCGAGCAACTGCTGGCAGCGTTGCATGACTGGTGCGCAGTGGATGAGCATTCTCAGGGCATCGTGGTCGATACCGGCAATCCGCGTTATCTGGAATTCTATAAGCGACAGGGCTACGAAGAGATCGGTGAAATTGCTGTAGGCCCTGTCCGAGAGCATGTGTTTTTTCATCCGAACCCTCAGGTTTCACTGCCGGTCCCTGACGTAATGGCCTGAATATCCGACAATTCGTGGGCTTCCAGTGCAGCCTGTCGATCGTGGTAGCATCTACGCCCATGAAGCTTTTCAGACTATTCAGCAGCGTGTTCCTGATGACCATGAGTGCGGCAGCGCTTGCCCAGGCCCGCCTCGACGTCAGGATCAAGCCTGCCAATCCGCAACTCAAGGCCAACGTCGAAGGGTATGTCGGTGATTTGGGCGAGCGTGACGTCCAGGCGCTGCGTAATTTCAGCCTCGGCGCTGAGCAACAGGCGGAAAAAGCCGCTCAGGCGCTGGGTTATTACCAGGCGCAGATCGACAGTGAGATCAAGGACGGAGATCAACCCAGCCTGGTGATCAACATCCAGCCGGGCGAGCCCATTCACCTGCGTAACGTGGTGATCCGGGTCGAAGGGCCGGCGGCAGCAATGAAGGCCTTTCGTGTGCCGAGCAGCGACGCGCTGAAAAGCGGCGCGGTGTTGAACCACGGCAACTATGAAGACGCCAAGCGCCTGATCCAGAATCAGGCCTCGCGCTACGGATTTTTCAGTGGCCATTTCACCAGTCAGCGTCTGGCCATCGATCCGCGGGCCGGTGTGGCCGATATCGAACTGGTTTATGAAAGCGGACCGCGCTACACGCTCGGCAAGGTCATGTTCAGCGGCGACGCGCCATTTGATGACGATCTGCTCAAGCGCATGGTGCCGTTCAAGGAGAACACGCCCTACGACTCCCAACTGATTGCCGAACTGACCCAGGCGATGCAGGGCAGCGGCTATTTCGAGGGCGTACGGGTCGATGCGGCGCCCACCGCAGCGCAAAACCAGGTCATTCCGGTGACCGTCCAGCTCGAAACCCGTAAACCTCGTACCATGGGCCTGGGTCTGGGCTATTCGACCGACGTCGGCCCGCGCGGCAAAGCCAACTGGACCCGGCACTGGGCCAACCCGCAGGGCCACAGTTACGGTTTCGAATCCGAGATATCCGCGCCACGGCAGAATATCGGCCTGTGGTACGACGTGCCACTTGATCCGCCGCTGACCGACAAATTGCGCTACGCCGGCGGGTATCAGTACGAAGAGATTGCCGGAACCGACAGCCTCAGCAAGTTGCTGACTGCCGGGCCGGAATGGCACAGCAAGCTGCCCAGCGGTTGGGAACGGGTCATATCCCTGAAATGGCAGCGTGAAGAATATCGCCTGGGTGATGACGCCGGCCTCAGTACGCTGCTGATGCCCGGTATCAGTTACTCGTATCTGCGCAGTGACAATCGCATCGACCCGCACCAGGGTTATCGCCTGCAATTCGATACGCAGGTGGCCAAGGAGGGCATGTTGTCTGACGCTAACCTGGTGCATGCCAATGTGCTGCTCAAAGGGCTGACCACCGTCGCGCAAAATCACCGCTTTCTCGGTCGCGTGCAGTTTGGCGGCAACCTTACGGACGGTTACACCTCGATACCGCCATCGCTGCGCTTTTTTGCCGGCGGCGATCAAAGCGTGCGCGGCTATGACTATCAGAAGCTGTCACCGACCAATTCTGACGGCGACCGTATCGGCGGCCGGTATATGTTTGCCGGTAGCGTCGAATACCAATATTCCATTGCTGACAAATGGCGCCTGGCGACCTTCATCGATCAGGGCAACTCGTTCAACAGCCTGGACAAGCCAGACCTGAAAACCGGGGTGGGTTTCGGCGTGCGCTGGGTATCTCCAGTGGGCCCGCTGCGTCTCGATCTGGCCCACGCGCTGGACGATGATGGCGGAATCCGTCTGCACTTTTCGATGGGGCCGGAGCTTTGAACACGTCGAACATCACCCGCGGAGCCAAGGTCGTCGGGCTGGGACTTGTCGCATTACTGCTGCTTGTGGTCATTATTGTCGCGCTGCTGCTGGGCACCCACTCGGGCAGCCAGTGGGCCCTGGCTCGGGTACCCGGCGTACAGCTGGAAAACTTTCAGGGGCGACTGGGTAGTCAGTGGAGCGCCGAGCGTCTGGTATGGCAGCAGGGCGCAGACCGTGTCGAGGTTCAATCCGTCGATTTCGCCTGGACGCCTGCCTGCCTGTTGAAGATGACGCTGTGCATCGACCGTCTGCATGCGCAGCAGGTGCTGATGCACTTCCCGCCGAGCGATACGCCCGCCAGCGACGGCCCGATCCGGTTACCGACGCTCAGGTTACCGCTGGCGCTGCAACTGGGTGATATACAGCTGGGTGGTCTGCAACTGGATGGCGTCGAACAATTGCGCGATCTCAAGCTGGCAGCGCACTGGACAGCCGAAGGCTTGAAGATCGACAGTGCGCACCTGCAACGTGATGCGCTTGTGCTGGACCTCAATGGCCTGCTGAAACCCGAGGGCGACTGGCCACTCAGCGTGCAAGGTCAACTGCAACTTCCACCACAGGATGGCCAGCCCTGGGCGCTGGCGCTGGATATTCAGGGCGACCTGCTGAAAACGCTGCAACTCAAGGCGGACAGCAGCGGCTACCTGCCGGGTTTGCTGACCGGCGAGTTGCAACCCCTGGCCGAACACCTTCCTGCACGCATCAAGCTGACGGCCGAGCACTTCAAACCCAGTGCTGCATTGCCTGATACGTTGCAGCTGGACCAGTTGCTGCTGACCGCCGAAGGCAATCTTGACTCGGGCTATCTGATAGATGGCAGCGCCAACCTTCCCGCAGAGAAAGGTCCTGTCGCGTTGTCATTGAAAGGAAGCGTGGATGCCAACGGCGCAACCATCGCCGGACTCGATCTGGCCGCCGATGATCAGCAGCGTCTGGCCATCAACGGCAAGATGAACTGGCAGAGCGGTTTTTCTGCAGATGCGAGCATCGACTGGCTGGATTTCCCCTGGCAGCGCCTGTATCCATTGGCTTCAGCGCCTCAAGTGGCATTGCATGCCTTCAAGGGCGATATTTCCTATACCGATGGCAAATACCTCGGCAATTTCAACGCCAGCCTCAAAGGGCCTGCCGGTGCATTCACCGTGGTCAGCCCGTTCAGCGGCAATCTGCAAGAGATCCATCTGCCGGAACTGGAACTGGTCGCAGGGCAGGGCAAGGCCAGCGGTTTCCTGAACCTGCAATTCGCTGACGGCATCGGCTGGGATACGGCTCTGGACCTGAGTGCGCTGGACCCTTCATTCTGGGTTGCCGAACTGCCCGGCACACTGGCAGGCCCGTTGCGCAGCAAAGGTCAGATGCGCAACGAGCAGCTTGAACTCAGCGCAGACCTCGATTTGAAAGGGCGTTTGCGTGGTCAGCCGGCGCTGCTGCAAGCCAAGGCTGACGGCCACGATCAGCAATGGAATGTCAGCAGCCTGAGCATCCGTCTCGGCGACAACCGTATTCAAGGTGCGGGTAGCCTGCAGGAGCGTCTCAAGGGGCAGCTGGACCTGGATCTGCCGCGTCTGGCCCAGCTTTGGCCACGCTTGCAGGGGCAAGTCAAAGGCCGGCTGGACCTGGCCGGAACGCTACAGGCGCCCCAAGGGCAATTGTCCTTGCAGGGCAGCCAGCTCGCCTTGCAGGACAATCGTCTGCAGACCCTCACGCTCAACGCCAGACTGGATCAGGCGCAGCGCGCGATCATCAACCTGAAAGGTGCCGGTATTCAGGCTGGCGATACCCAGCTGGGCACCTTGCTGGTAGACGGTCAGGGCACACTCAAGAGCCAGCAGCTGAAGCTGGATCTGCAAGGACCGCTGCTCAAGCTGGCCATCGGCCTTGACGGTGGCCTGGACAAGGGTGATTGGCGAGGCCGACTGGCCAGCGGTACGGTGCAGAGCGGCGGGCAGAACTGGCGTTTGCAGCAGCCGGCGAAGATCGAGCGTCTGGCCGATGGCCGGCTCAACTTTGGTGCCCATTGCTGGTTGTCCGGGGGCGCCAGCCTGTGTGGCGGCGATCAGCGCCTGATGCCGGAGCCTCATCTGCGTTATCAGCTCAAGAATTTCCCCCTGGACAGCCTGGCGCAATGGATGCCCAAGGATTTTGCCTGGAAGGGCGCGTTGAATGCAGACGTGCAACTCGACATTCCGGCAGCTGGCCCCAGCGGCAAGGTCACGATTGACGCCGGAGGCGGCACGCTGCGGGTACGCAACAACAACCAGTGGCTGGACTTCCCTTATCAGACGCTGAAACTGGCCACCACGCTGGCGCCCAAACGCATCGACACGCGTCTCGACTTCGAGGGCGGCAAGCTGGGAAGGCTGTTGCTCAACGCACAGATCGACCCGCTGGCCAAGGACAAGACCCTGGCGGGCGACTTCAATCTCTCGGGGCTGGATATCTCGGTGGCACGTCCTTTCGCGCCGATGGTGCAGAAACTCAATGGGCGTCTGAATGGCAATGGCCGGTTGTCAGGCACGTTGCTGGCGCCACTGGTCAACGGCAACGTGACGCTTGAAGGGGGTGAAGTGGCGGGGACAGAGCTGCCTATGGAACTGCATGACCTCAAGGTCCAGGCGTTGATTGCCGGAGAAAGCGTACAGCTCAACGGCGGCTGGAAAAGTGGCAGCACCGGGCAGGGCAGCATAGGCGGTCAGGTGGCTTGGGGGCAAAGCCTGAATGTCGATGTGAGCCTCAAGGGCTCGCGCCTGCCGATCAATGTCGAACCCTATGCGGCGGTAGAGGCGGCGCCTGACCTGAAAATCTCCATGCAGGGCGAGCGACTGGCGATCTCCGGCAAGGTACTGGTGCCCAAGGGCGCGATTACCGTACGCGAGTTGCCGCCGTCCACTGTGAAGCTCTCCGGTGACACAGTGATCGTCGGACAGCAGACCGAGGAGGGCGCTCCGCCGCTGGCCGTGGCGATGGATATCGATGTGGAAGTCGGCCAGGAAAAGCTCAGTTTCAGCGGGTTCGGGCTCACCGCCAATCTGGTCGGGCATGTACACATTGGTGACAATCTGGACACTCGTGGCGAGCTCAACCTGAACGACGGTCGTTATCGTGCCTACGGTCAACGGCTGACCATACGCAAGGCGCGTTTGCTGTTTGCCGGCCCGGTCGACCAGCCTTATCTGGACATCGAGGCGATTCGCCAGACCGACGACGTGATTGCCGGTATCCGCCTGACCGGCAGCGCCGAGCAGCCCACCACCGAGGTGTTTTCCGAGCCTGCGATGAGCCAGGAGCAGGCGCTTTCCTATCTGGTCATGGGCAGACCGCTCAGCACTTCCGGCGAAGACAACAACATGGTCGCTCAGGCTGCGCTGGCACTGGGTGTTGCGGGCAGCTCGTCGACCACCGGCAAGCTCGCGGACAATCTGGGTATCAAGGATTTCGAGCTGGACACTTCGGGAACCGGCGACAAGACCAATGTGGTTGCCAGCGGCAAGATCACCGACAAGCTCAGCCTGCGTTATGGCGTAGGCGTGTTTGAACCGGCCAATACCATTGCCTTGCGCTACCTGCTCAGTAAGCGCGTGTACCTCGAGGCCGCGAGTGGTGTTGCCAGCTCGCTGGATATTTTCTATAAAAGGGACTTCTAGGCGAGGGCTGGTGGCGGTAACGGCGCGGCCCTGTGCCGAACCGCCTGGCCTTTCTCGAGCGTCCCTCTTGCAACTGCAAGTCCCTTCACACGTCATTTACCTTCAGGTTGCCGGTCATCATGGATCGATTCAACGCCATGCGCGTGTTCACCCGTATCGTCGAACTCGGCGGTTTCGCCAGGGCGGCCGAGAGTCTGCACATGCCTCGTGCTTCGGTAACGATCCTGATCAAGCAGCTGGAAGCGCACCTGGGCGTACAGCTTTTGCAGCGTACGACGCGTCAGGTCAGCGCCACCCCTGACGGCAAGGCCTATTACCAGCGCTGCGTCAGCCTGCTGGCCGATCTGGACGATGCCGAAGCATCGTTTTCGGCGACGGGGGCCGAGCCCAAGGGGTTGCTGCGTGTCGATCTGCCCGTCAGTCTGGGGCGCATGATCATCATCCCGGCGTTGCCTGAATTCAGCCGGCGCTATCCGCAGATCCGCCTGGAAATCGGCATGAGCGACAGGCCGGTCGATCTGATCCGCGAAGGCGTGGACTGCGTGCTGCGTGCCGGCGCCGCACTGGATGAAACGCTGGTTGCCAGGCCGCTGGGCAGTCTGACCCAGATCACCTGCGCCAGTCGTGAATACCTGGAGCAATACGGCACGCCACGGAACCTGAATGAGCTCGCGCAACATCAGGTAATCGAATATTTTTCGACCAGTACCGGCAAGCGCTACGGTCTGGAGTTCATGGCCGATGGCATGGATGTTGAACACGCCTCGGCCTGCTCGATCGCTGTCAACAGTGCCGATGGCTATGTCGCGGCGTGCGAAGCGGGATTCGGCCTGATTCAGGTGCCGCGCTACCATGTCGCCGCGCAATTGCGCAGCGGTGTGCTGGTGGAAGTGCTGCGATTGCATCGTCCGCCGCCACTGCCACTGACGGCCCTTTACCCCCCGCATCGACAGTTGTCACGACGAGTGAGGGTATTCGTTGATTGGCTGGTGGAATTGTGTGCCCACACAGATATCAGGGACAGACTGGTTTCCTGAAAAAATTCAGAATTATCCCATATAGGCCGCGGCACACTTTCGTGTTTAACTTCCGGCTCTTTCATCCATTTTGAAAAGGAACGTGTTTCATGGCTCAAGTGACCCTCAAAGGCAGCCCCGTTCAGGTCAGTGGCAACCTGCCTGAAGTCGGTAGCAAGGCACACGATTTCACGCTGGTTGGCGCAGGTCTTGCCGATAAGACCCTGGCGTCCTTCGCCGGCAAGCGCAAGGTATTGAACATCTTCCCGAGCGTCGATACGCCGACCTGTGCCACCTCGGTACGTAAATTCAACACCCAGGCCAATGACCTGAGCAACGCCGTTGTTCTGTGCATCTCGGCTGACCTGCCGTTTGCCCAGGCCCGGTTCTGCGGCTCCGAAGGTCTGGAAAATGTCCAGAACCTGTCCTCGTTCCGCAGCGCCGATTTTGCTCAAAATTATGGTGTTGCCATTGCAGACGGCCCGCTCACGGGTCTGACAGCACGCGCCGTGGTCGTTCTGGACGAGAACGATAAGGTACTGCACAGCGAACTGGTTGCCGAGATTGGCAGCGAGCCCAACTATGACGCTGCATTGGCTGTGCTGAAGTAACTTTCCGCAACCTGTCGACGGCCTGAATCCGCTCAGGCCGTTTTTTTTGTTTGTGCGTCATACGTTTATCCAAAGTAAGCGCTTGGTAAAGCCGCTTTGCTTGTAACGTAACTGTGCTTATTGTTCAGCCTTCTGAACAAACCCCCACCTGTAATGGTTGATTTATTCATGCAATTGTCTGGCTCCCGTAAATCCCGTCGCTGGTTGATCAGTTTGTTGGTCCTGTTGGTCATTGTTGCCTTGTGCTGGCGGTTCTGGCCTGCGTCCACTGCCGGCAAGGGGGCCGAGAGCAACAAGAAGCCGGCTGCAAGCGGCATGGCACGACCCGGCTTCGGCGGATCGGCTGTCGCGGTCCCGGTGCGTGTGGCCCCGGCTACCGAAGGTGATTTTCCGATCTACTACAAGGCGCTTGGCACCGTGACGGCAATGAACACCATCAATGTGCGCAGCCGCGTGGCGGGGGAGCTGGTCAAGCTTTATTTCCAGGAAGGGCAGATGGTCAAGGCCGGTGATCTGCTGGCTGAAATCGATCCGCGCAGCTATCAGGTGGCGTTGCAGCAGGCCGAAGGTACCCTGGCCACTAACCAGGCGCTGCTCAAGAATGCTCAGCTCGATGTGCAGCGTTACCGAGGCTTGTTTGCCGAGGACAGCATCGCCAAGCAGACCCTCGACACTGCCGAGTCGCTGGTCAATCAATACAAGGGCACGATCAAGACCAATCAGGCTGCTGTGGCTGACGCAAAACTGAGCCTGGACTTCACTCGCATCCGTGCCCCGATTGCCGGGCGTGTCGGCCTCAAACAGCTGGACGTGGGCAATCTGGTTGCCGCCAACGACACCACTGCACTGGTGGTGATTACCCAGACCCAGCCCATATCCGTGGCGTTCACGCTGCCTGAAAAGGACCTGTCGAAAGTCATTTCCCGCTACCGCACCGGCGACAAGCTGCTCGTTGAAGCCTGGGACCGTGGCGATACGAAGATGCAGGCCAGCGGCGTACTGGCCAGCCTCGACAACCAGATCGACGTGGCCACCGGCACACTGAAGTTCAAGGCGCGTTTCGATAACAGTGACGAGGTCCTGTTCCCCAATCAGTTCGTCAATGTGCGGCTGCGCGCCGACACGCTGAAAAAAGTCACGCTCGTACCGACTGCGGCGGTGCAGTTCGGCACCGACGGGACCTTTGTGTATGTGCTGGACGGTGACAAGAAGGTCAAACTCAAACTGCTGAAAACCGGCCCGAGCGACGAGACATCCACAGTGATTACCGAAGGTCTGGCAGCCGGCGAGCGGGTGGTGCTCGAAGGCACCGATCGTCTGCGCGACGGTGCCGAAGTCGAGGTCGTCAACGACAGCAAGGAAGTGCCGGCCGGCCCGACTCAGAAGCTGCAAGGCAAGCCTGACAGCAAGACCGACAAGTCGGCGGCGCTCGGCAAGGTGGAAAAACCAAGCGTATGAACATGTCACGCCTGTTCATCCTGCGTCCGGTTGCCACCACGCTGAGTATGTTGGCAATCGTCCTGGCGGGTCTGATCGCCTATACCTTGCTGCCTGTTTCGGCGTTGCCCCAGGTCGACTATCCGACCATCCGGGTGATGACCCTGTACCCGGGCGCCAGCCCGCAGGTGATGACCAGCTCCGTGACTGCGCCTCTGGAACGTCAATTCGGACAGATGCCCGGCCTGACCCAGATGGCCTCGACCAGCTCGGGCGGTGCGTCGGTCATTACGTTGCGCTTTAGCCTTGAAATCAATATGGATGTCGCCGAGCAGCAGGTGCAGGCGGCGATCAATGCGGCCACCAACCTGCTGCCGACCGATCTGCCGGCGCCTCCGGTCTACAACAAGGTCAACCCGGCCGACACACCGGTTCTGACCCTGGCGATCACCTCGAAAACCATGTTGTTGCCCAAGCTCAATGATCTGGTCGATACGCGCATGGCGCAGAAGATCTCGCAGATCAGCGGTGTGGGCATGGTCAGCATTGCCGGCGGGCAGCGGCAGGCGGTACGGATCAAGGTCAACCCGGAGGCGTTGGCCGCCAACAGTCTCAACCTGTCCGATGTACGTACCCTGATCAGCGCCTCCAACGTCAACCAGCCGAAGGGCAATTTCGACGGGCCGACCCGGGTTTCGATGCTGGATGCCAACGATCAGCTGAAGTCTCCGGAGGAGTACGCCAACCTGATTCTGGCTTACAAGGATGGCGCACCCTTGCGCCTGAAGGATGTGGCCGAAATCGTCAATGGTGCCGAAAACGAGCGGCTCGCGGCCTGGGCCAATCGGAGCCAGGCGGTGCTGCTCAACATTCAGCGTCAGCCGGGCGCCAACGTCATTGAGGTGGTCGACCGGATCAAGGCGTTGCTGCCGTCGATCACCGAAAACCTTCCGGCAGGGCTCGACGTCGTGGTCCTGACGGACCGTACGCAGACCATCCGTGCGTCGGTGACCGATGTTCAGCACGAACTGCTGATCGCGATCGTCCTGGTGGTGCTGGTCACCTTCCTGTTCCTGCGTCGTTTCAGCGCGACGATCATTCCGTCTATCGCCGTCCCACTGTCGCTGGTAGGCACGTTCGGCGTGATGTACCTGGCCGGTTTTTCGGTCAACAACCTGACGCTGATGGCCATGACCATTGCGACCGGTTTCGTCGTCGATGACGCCATCGTCATGCTGGAAAACATCTCCCGACACATCGAAGAGGGCGAGACGCCCTTGCAGGCCGCACTCAAGGGCGCGAAGCAGATCGGTTTCACCCTGATTTCCCTGACCCTGTCGCTGATTGCGGTATTGATCCCGCTGTTGTTCATGGCCGACGTGGTCGGGCGGCTGTTCCGCGAGTTCGCGATTACCCTGGCGGTCGCGATATTGATATCGCTGGTGGTCTCGCTGACCCTGACGCCGATGATGTGCGCGCGCTTGCTCAAGCGCGAGCCCAGGGAAGAAGAGCAGAGCCGTTTTTACCGGGCCAGCGGTGCCTGGATCGACTGGCTGATCGACATCTACGCGGGCAGACTGCGCTGGGTGCTCAAGCATCAGCCACTGACCCTACTGGTTGCCCTGGCCACCCTGGCCTTGACTGTGTTGCTGTACATCGTCGTACCCAAAGGCTTTTTTCCGGTGCAGGACACCGGAGTGATTCAGGGTATTTCGGAAGCGCCGCAGTCGGTGTCGTTCGCCGCGATGAGCCAGCGTCAGCAGGCACTTGCCGACATCATTCTCAAGGACCCGGCAGTGGTCAGTCTGTCGTCCTACATCGGTGTCGACGGTGACAACGCCACGCTCAACAGTGGGCGCCTGTTGATCAACCTCAAGCCTCACGGAGCGCGCGACCTGACCGCGTCCGAGGTGATCCAGCGCCTGCAACCCGAGGTCGACAAGCTGTCGGATATCCGCCTGTTCATGCAGCCGGTGCAGGACCTGACCATTGAAGACCGCGTCAGTCGCACCCAGTATCAATTCAGCATGTCGTCGCCCGACGCCGAGCTGCTGACGCTGTGGAGCGAAAAACTGGTAGACGCGCTCGGCAAGCGGCCCGAGCTGACGGATGTGGCCAGCGACCTGCAGGATAAAGGTTTGCAGGTGTACCTGAACATCGATCGTGATGCGGCCAGCCGGGTCGGGGTCACGGTTGCGAACATTACCGATGCGCTGTACGACGCATTCGGTCAGCGCCAGATATCCACCATCTACACGCAGGCCAGCCAGTACCGCGTGGTGCTGCAGGCTGCGTCGGGCAGTGAACTTGGCCCGGCGGCGCTCGAGCAGATCCACGTCAAGACCACCGATGGCGCGCAGGTGAAGCTATCCAGCCTGGCAAGTGTCGAGCAGCGCCAGGCACAGTTGGCCATCGCCCACCTCGGGCAGTTTCCGGCGGTGATGATGTCGTTCAACCTGGCGCCCGATATTGCCTTGGGCAAGGCGGTGAAGGTGATCGAGGAGGTCGAGCAGGAGATCGGCATGCCGATCGGCGTGCAGACTCAGTTCCAGGGCGCTGCCGAAGCGTTTCAGGCTTCGTTGTCCAGCACGTTGCTGCTGATTCTGGCGGCGGTGGTCACCATGTACATCGTGCTGGGCGTGCTCTACGAGAGCTACATTCACCCGATTACCATCCTCTCGACCCTGCCGTCGGCAGCAGTGGGAGCCTTGTTGGCTCTGCTGATCAGCGGCAACGATCTGGGGATGATCGCGATCATCGGCATCATTCTATTGATCGGCATCGTCAAGAAGAACGCGATCATGATGATCGACTTCGCGCTCGACGCGGAGCGCAACCGCGGTGTTGCGCCCGAGCAGGCGATCTACGACGCGGCACTGTTGCGCTTCCGGCCGATTCTCATGACCACCCTGGCCGCATTGTTCGGCGCCATCCCGCTAATGCTCGCCAGTGGCTCCGGCGCCGAATTGCGGCAACCACTGGGGCTGGTGATGGTTGGCGGACTGTTGCTCAGTCAGGTGCTGACACTGTTCACAACGCCGGTCATCTACCTGTATTTCGACCGCCTTGGCCGTCGCTGGAGTCGCAAACCGGCTGACCCGGACCGACTGGAACGGGCTGACGCATGAACCTCTCAGCGCCGTTCATCAGTCGCCCCGTTGCGACCGTTCTGCTAAGCCTGGCGATCATGCTGCTGGGCGCGGTGAGCTTTCGCTTGTTGCCGGTGGCACCGTTGCCGAACATGGATTTCCCGGTGATTGTGGTCTCGGCCAGCCTCGCCGGTGCCAGTCCGGAAGTGATGGCGTCCACGGTGGCAACGCCGCTGGAGCGATCGCTGGGCAGTATTGCCGGTGTCAACACCATGACCAGCAATTCAAGCCAGGGCACCACGCGGATCATTCTGCAGTTCGATCTGAATCGCGACATCAACGGCGCCGCGCGGGAAGTGCAGGCGGCGATCAATGCCTCACGCAATCTGCTGCCCAGCGGTATGCGCAGTATGCCGACCTACAAGAAGGTCAACCCGTCCCAGGCGCCGATCATGGTCTTGTCGATGACGTCGACGGTGCTGGAAAAGGGCCAGCTTTACGACCTGGCGTCCACCATCCTGTCACAGAGCCTGTCACAGGTTTCCGGGGTCGGCGAAGTGCAGATCGGCGGCAGCTCGCTGCCTGCTGTGCGTATCGAACTGGAGCCGCAGATGCTCTCCCAGTACGGTGTATCGCTGGACGACGTACGCACTGCCATCACTGGCACCAACGTACGACGGCCGAAGGGCTTTGTGGAGGACGACCAGCATAACTGGCAGGTGCAGGCCAACGACCAGCTGGAAACCGCCGAGGATTATGCGCCGCTGATCATTCGCTACAAGGACGGAGCGACCTTGCGCCTGAAGGACGTGGCGAAAGTCAGCGATGCCGTGGAAGACCGTTACAACAGCGGGTTCTACAACAATGACCGTGCCGTGCTGCTGGTCGTCAATCGCCAGGCGGGCGCCAACATCATTGAAACCGTGGCGCAGATCAAGGCGCAGTTGCCGGCGCTGCGAGCGGTGCTGCCGGCCAGTGTCAGTCTCAATATCGCGATGGACCGCTCGCCGGTGATCAAGGCGACGCTGCACGAAGCCGAAATGACCCTGCTGATTGCCGTGGTGCTGGTGGTGATGGTGGTGTTCCTGTTCCTCGGCAGTTTTCGCGCCTCGCTGATCCCCACCCTGGCGGTTCCGGTATCGCTGGTCGGCACCTTTGCGATCATGCACCTGTTCGGCTTCTCCCTGAACAACCTGTCACTGATGGCGTTGATCCTCGCGACCGGTCTGGTGGTGGACGATGCCATCGTTGTGCTGGAAAACATATCCCGGCATATTCACAACGGCCTCGACCCCATGAAAGCGGCTTTTCTGGGCGCCAAGGAGGTGGGGTTCACCTTGCTGTCGATGAACGTCTCGCTGGTCGCGGTGTTCATTTCCATCCTGTTCATGGGCGGTCTGGTCGAAAGTCTGTTTCGCGAGTTTTCCATCACCTTGTCGGTAGCGATCATCGTCTCGCTGATTGTGTCCCTGACCCTGACGCCGATGTTGTGCGCGCGTTGGTTGAAGCCACGCGAAGCCCATGGGGAAAACGCCTTTCAGCGCTGGAGCGAGCGGGTCAACGATCGAATGGTGGCAGGCTACGACCGCTCGCTGGGCTGGGTGATGCGGCATCGACGGCTGACGCTGCTCAGCCTGCTGGTTACCGTGGTGGTCAATATCGCGCTGTATGTGGTGGTGCCCAAGACCTTTCTGCCGCAGCAGGACACCGGGCAACTGATGGGTTTTGTTCGCGGTGACGACGGTCTTTCGTTTTCGGTCATGCAGCCGAAAATGGAGACCTTCCGCCTGTCGATTCTCGCTGACCCTGCGGTGGAAAGCGTTGCCGGTTTTATCGGTGGCAGCGGTGGCACCAATAACGCCTTCATGATCGTGCGCCTCAAGCCGATTGCCGAGCGCAAGCTGTCTGCCGAGAAAGTGGTCGAGCGCCTGCGCAAGAACATGCCGCATGTGCCGGGCGGCAGGTTGTTCCTGGCCCCGGATCAGGACCTGCAACTGGGCGGCGGTCGCGAGCAGACCAGTTCACAGTATCAATACATCGTGCAGAGCGCTGATCTGGGCAGTCTGCGTCTGTGGTACCCCAAGATTGTCGCAGCGCTCAAGTCGGTGCCCGAGCTGACCGCCATCGACGCACGGGAAGGGCGCGGGGCACAACAGGTGACCCTGGTGGTCAACCGTGACACGGCCAAGCGACTGGGTATCGATATGAACATGGTCACGGCGGTGCTCAACAACGCTTACAGCCAGCGCCAGGTATCGACCATCTATGACAGCCTCAACCAGTACAAGGTGGTGATGGAGGTCAATCCAAAATACGCCCAGGACCCGGTGACGCTGGAGCAGGTTCAGGTCATTACCGCAGACGGGCAGCGTGTACCGCTATCGAGCATCGCCCATTACGAGCGCAGCCTGGCCAATGACCGGGTATCGCATGACGGTCAGTTCGCGGCCGAGAACATCTCCTTCGATCTGGCCGAAGGGGCCAGCCTCGACAAGGCCACCGTGGCGATAGAACGGGCGATTGCCGCCATCGGGCTGCCATCCGACATCATTTCCAAGATGGCCGGGACCGCCAACGCCTTCGCTTCCACGCAGAAGAGTCAGCCGTGGATGATCCTCGGTGCGTTGCTGGCGGTGTACCTGGTGCTGGGTATCCTCTATGAGAGCTACATTCATCCGCTGACGATCCTCTCGACGCTCCCGTCCGCAGGCGTTGGCGCATTGCTGACGATCTATGTGCTGGGCAGCGAATTCAGCCTGATTTCCCTGTTGGGGCTGTTCCTGCTGATTGGCGTGGTGAAGAAAAACGCGATCATGATGATCGACCTTGCCCTGCATCTGGAGCGCGAACAGGGAATGACGCCGCAAGAGTCGATTCGCAGCGCCTGCCTGCAGCGCCTGCGGCCCATTCTGATGACCACGATGGCCGCCATCCTGGGTGCCTTGCCGCTGCTGCTGAGTACCGCCGAAGGTGCCGAAATGCGCAAGCCGCTGGGTTTGACCATCATTGGTGGCCTGATCTTCAGCCAGGTCCTGACCCTCTATACCACCCCGGTGGTTTACCTTTATCTCGACCGTCTGCGCCATCGTTACAACAAATGGCGTGGCGTGCGCACCGATGCTGCTCTGGAAACTCCGCTATGACCGAACGCCTGGCATTCACCTCCCGCCCGACAGGGCTGATTCGTCCATTCGCGCTGGGGCTTTGCGTCGTGCTGCTCAGCGCCTGCGCTGTGGGTCCGGATTACCAGAAGCCGTCGATGGCCGCGCCCGCGCAGTTCAAGGCTGCGCAGGGCTGGCGTGCGGCCACGCCAAGTGACGGGATGGCCAAAGGTGCATGGTGGGAGGTGTACAAGGACCCGCAGTTGAACGCTCTGGTCGAGCGCCTCAACACCTCCAACCAGACAGTCGCCCAGTACGACGCGCAGTATCGACAGGCACAGACACTGGTGCGCAGCTCCAGGGCTGCCTTCCTGCCGACCCTCGACCTGACGACCGGCAAGACGCGCTCGGGGCAGGGCACTGGCACCTCGAACACCGGCACCAGTGCCTCGGGGATTCGCAACAGTTACAACGCGCAGTTGGGCGTCAGTTGGGAGGCCGACGTCTGGGGCAAGCTGCGTCGTGGGCTGGAAGCCGACACCGCCAATGCGCAGGCGAGTCTTGCCGACCTGGCGGCGATGCGCCTGAGCCTGCAATCGGAACTGGTGCAGAATTACCTGCAATTGCGCGTGATCGATGAACAGAAACGCCTGCTGGAGTCCACAGTGGATGCCTACCAGCGCTCCCTGACCCTGACGCAGAACCAGTACCGCGCCGGTATTTCCGGAAGTGATGCTGTTGCGCAGGCACAGACGCAACTGAAAAGTACCCAGGCCGATCTGATTGACCTGGCCTGGCAACGGGCGCAATACGAGAATGCCATCGCCGTACTGATGGGCATGGCGCCGGCAGACTTCAATCTGCCCGTCACCACTTCAATTCCGCAGTTGCCGCAAATCCCGCCAGGCCTGCCTTCGCAGTTACTCGAGCGCCGCCCTGACATTGCCGCAGCCGAGCGCTCGGTAATGGGCGCCAATGCCAACATCGGCGTGGCCAAGGCGGCTTATTATCCGGACTTCACGCTGAGCATGAGCGGCGGTTACAGCAGCAGTACCTTTGCCAACTGGATCAGCCTGCCCAACCGCTTCTGGTCGGTGGGCCCGCAGTTGGCGCTGACCCTGTTCGACGGCGGAAAACGTTCGGCCGAGGTCGATCGCACCGAAGCGGTGTATGACCAGACTGTCGCCCAGTACCGGCAGACCGTGCTGAACGGCTTCCAGGAGGTCGAAAACTATCTGGTTCAGCTCAAGGTATACGAGCAGGAAGCGGCGGTACGCCAGGAAGCGCTGGTCTCGGCTCGTGACTCGCTGCGCCTGACCAACAATCAATACAAGGCCGGGTTGATCGGTTACCTGGACGTCGTCAATGTCCAGGCCACCGCATTGAGCAACGAGCGCAGTGTGCTCAGCGTGCTGCAAAGCCGTTTGATTGCCAGCGTTCAATTGATCGCCGCACTGGGCGGGGGCTGGAATGCCGAGACAGGCCTGACGCTCCGGGAGTGAATATTTCGGGTTCAAACACACTTTTTCAGTGAACTGTTCGCAGTAACCGGAAAAATAATAGCTATTCGCCATCTTTGCGACCAAGTGCCGCGACATTCTGCCGCGAATGCGTACAATCACCCGCACAAGATCGGCATGGACGCGCTCATTGGTTTCCAGGTGCGTTTATGTTGATTGGCAGTTACATCCCTTCACTCGTCGTAATCTCGATTCTCGTCGCTATTCTTGCTGCGTACACGGCCCTCGATCTGGTTGGCCGCATCGTCTCGGCCAGGGGCCGTGCCGTTCACGTATGGATCGCGGGAGGCGCGATCGCGATGGGCGTCGGTACCTGGTCAACGCATTTCATCGGTATGCTGGCGTTCGTATTGCCCATCAACCTTGGCTATGACGTGCCACTGGTGCTGCTTTCGCTGTTGATCGCCATCGGCTTTTCAGGGTTCGCCCTGTGGCTCGCCACCCAGCCGCGATTGCCTGCCCTGCAACTGAGCTTGGGGGCGTTATTGCTGGGGCTTGGCATCAGCGCCATGCACTACACCGGCATGGCGGCCATGAGCATGCAGCCGGGGATTCAATACACGCCGTGGCTGTTGGTACTTTCGTTGGTGATCGCTGTCGCTGCGTCCGCGGCAGCACTGCGAATAGCCTTCCATCTTCGTCAGCGACGCCCCAGAGTCTACCTCCTACGCGCCTCGGCGGCACTGTTGCTCGGGCTGGCTGTCATTGGCATGCATTACACCGGTATGGCCGCTGCGAATTTTGCTGATGGCAGCTTTTGCGGGGCGCTGCCGCAGGGGCTGAGCAGCAACGGGCTGGACAGATTCGTGCTGGTCGCCAGCCTGTCGATTCTGGGGATTGCGCTGTTCAGCTGCATTCTCGATTCTCACCTGGAAACACGTACCGCGGTTCTGGCCGATTCCCTGACTGAAGCCAATCTGGAACTGACCCACCTGGCCCTGCATGACAACCTGACCGGTTTGCCAAACCGTGCGTTGTTGACGGAGCGCATTGATCGGGCAATGAAGAGGGCCAATGAGACGGGTGGGTGCTTTGCATTGATGTTCATGGACCTTGATGGCTTCAAACCGGTCAACGATGCATTCGGCCACCACACCGGCGACCTGCTGTTGCGGCAGGTCGCCTTGCGTCTTCGCAACAGCCTGCAGCGGCGTGACACGCTGGCAAGAGTCGGCGGCGATGAGTTCGTCCTGCTGGTGGAGCTTCAACACCCTGAGGATGCATTGGCCGTTGCCAGACGACAGGTCAACGAAGTCGGCAACCCGTTCACCATTGGTGAACATCAGTTGCAGATTTCACTGAGCATCGGCATCTGCATCTACCCGGGCAATGGCAGCACCCAGCATGAGCTTCTGATCAATGCCGACGCCGCTATGTACCACACCAAGGCTGCCGGCAAGAACGGCTACAGCTTTTTCGATGCGTCGATGAACAGTAACGCCCGCAATCAGCTGCAAATGTCGCAGGATTTGCACAAGGCGATCAAGCATCGACAGTTCTGTATCTATTACCAGCCCAAGTTCGATGCCATGACCGTACTGCCCGTAGGGGCAGAGGCGTTGTTGCGCTGGAACCATCCGGAACAGGGGATCCTCGCTCCCGACCTGTTCATCGCCATGGCAGAGAAAACCGGTCTGATCATTCAGATCGGCGAGTGGGTCCTGGATGAAGCCTGTCGGCAAATGCGTGAGTGGTACGCGCAGGGTTACTCGCACTGGCGCATTGCAGTCAACCTGTCAGCCTTGCAGTTCTGTCATTCCGGGCTGGTCACGGCAGTGGCGGACACACTGGCGCGGCATCAGTTACCGGCCAACTGCCTGACCCTGGAAATCACCGAAACCACTGCCATGCATGATGCGGATGCCAGCCTGGCGGTGTTGAGAAGGCTTTCGGAAATGGGTGTGGACCTGTCGATCGATGATTTTGGCACCGGTTACTCCAGCCTGATGTACCTGAAGCGATTGCCTGCCAATGAAATCAAGATTGATCGAGGCTTCGTCCGCGATCTGGAGCATGACACCGACGACGCTGCCATTGTTTCGGCCATCGTGGCGGTAGGGCAGGCGCTGAATCTGCGGATAGTCGCCGAGGGCGTCGAAACCGCCGTTCAGCAGCGTTTCCTGACTCATTTGGGGTGCCACTCGCTGCAGGGCTTCCTGCTGGGTTATCCGTTGCCGGCCCAGCAGTTTCTCGAAGAAATCCATGCTGCTGAGGCAAAAGCTGCGGTGGATGAGTCCGATACCGGGCAATCCGATTTCTGAAACGCACAGATGGCGCTGGACGGTAAAGGCTGGCACGATCTGAACCGGCTGGTTAACCTGCGAGGGTTGGCTGGATCCTGATGTCGGCCTTTAAAAAAACACGAGACACTCCATGGAAAAAGTCCTCATTATCACCGGTGGTTCGCGCGGGATCGGCGCTGCCACGGCGCGTCTGGCCGCCTCACAGGGTTATCGGATCTGCATCAATTACCTGTCGGATCATGCCGCCGCCGAAAAGACCGCAGTCCAGGTAAGGGCGATGGGCGCCAGAGCGATCACCGTGCAAGCCGACGTCAGCAACGAAGATGAGATCATGCGGCTGTTTGCCCGGGTCGACGCCGAACTCGGTCGAGTCACTCATCTGGTCAACAATGCGGGCACCCTGGCGCAGGCTTCCAGAGTCGAGGACATGTCGGAATTTCGCATGTTGAAGATGATGATGAACAACGTCGTCGGCCCGATGCTGTGCAGCAAACACGCCTTGTTGCGCATGTTGCCGGCACACGGGGGGCACGGCGGCAGCATCGTCAACGTATCCTCGCTCGCGGCGCGCCTCGGCTCGGCAGGCGAGTACGTCGACTATGCGGCATCCAAAGGGGCACTGGACACTTTCACTATCGGACTTTCCAAAGAGGTCGCGACGGAAAACGTGCGCGTCAACGCAGTACGTCCGGGTTTCATCTTCACCGACTTTCACGCCCTGAGCGGCGATCCGTTCCGCGTCAGCAAGCTTGAGGGTGCATTGCCCATGGGCCGTGGCGGTAACGCGGAGGAAGTGGCCGAGGCCATTCTCTGGTTGCTGTCGGACAATGCGTCGTATACGACTGGAACGTTCATCGATGTAGCGGGAGGGCGCTGAAGGCGTCCATGCTCGGACAGACGCCTTCAGATCCCGTTTACTGACTCGTCACACCGTAACCGGTGGCGCATTGGCAGGCGGGTCGCCGACTGGCGTTTCATTGGGTGGTGGCGTGGATGGCGGCGGCTCCTGTTCGGGGATTGGCTCGGGCAGGGCGGGGTCATCGATGTTTGGATCGGGTACTTCTACCGGATTGGGTAGGGTCATGGTTGCAGCCTCCTTGTCGACCCTGTTTACGACCGCCCGGCAGGGCCGATGATTCAATTGATTTGCTTCCCGCTACAGTCGCCTCGTTGATCCGCTCGCTGGCTGCTTCATCTCTGCGCACGACCACCAAACATCCTCAAAACCTTTGAACTTTACCCTCGTTGACCGCTCGGAACCTAGGCAGCGGAAATAGACGAGTCGCCAGCACAGTGCGATCGTACGCTGCCATACCGTCAATTTTTCCATTGCATGGAATGCACAGGAGCGTCCCTGGGGCGTGAGGAGTGATGCTCGATGAATGAACAGCCATACGGTCCGGATTCCCTGGCCACCGATGTCCCGCAAGCAACCCTTCCGCTGTCACTGACCCAGGCGCTGCAATTACCCCGCATCGTGATCGAAGACACGTTGCCGGTGATCGACGGTGGCCTGTTTGCGGCCAAGGCGATCATCGGGCAACCGGTTACCGTGACCAGCAAGGTCTATGCCGATGGGCACGACAAAATGGCGGTGAATATCCGCTGGCGTGCTGCCGATGAAGAACACTGGCACAGCGCGCCAATGCGCGAACTGGGCAATGACAGCTGGGTTGGTGAATTCACCCCGACCTCCGTAAGCCGTCATGTGTTTCGCCTCGAAGCCTGGATCGATCAGTTCGGCAGCTACCGCTATGAACTGGAAAAGAAGTTCGGCGCTGGCGTTCCTGTCGATCTGGAGCTGGAAGAGGGCCGCATTCATCTGGTCCACGCCGCCGAGCGCAGCCAGAACGAACAGCGCCAGCAGATCGAAAGTCTGCTGGGTCAGCTTGAACAGGGCGATAAAGACGAGAAAGTAGCGCTACTGTTGCACAGCGAAACCGCCAGCCTGATGAAGCTGGCCGACAATCAGGCCTTCCTGAGCCGCAGCGTCGAGTTCCCGCTTGATGTCGAGCGTGAGCTAGCACAGTTTGCCAGCTGGTACGAGCTGTTTCCCCGTTCGATGACCGACGATCCGGCGCGCCACGGCACATTCAACGACGTCCATTCGCGTCTGCCGATCATTCGCGACATGGGCTTCGACGTGCTGTATTTCCCGCCGATTCATCCTATCGGCCGTGCCCACCGCAAGGGGCCGAACAACTCCCTGACCGCCGGACCTGATGATCCGGGCAGCCCGTATGCAATTGGCAGCGGGGATGGCGGCCATGAAGCCATTCACCCACAGCTGGGCAGCCGTGAAGATTTCCGTAACCTCGTGAAAGCTGCAGCCGACCATGGTCTGGAAATCGCGCTGGATTTCGCCATTCAGTGTTCCCAGGATCACCCGTGGCTCAAGCAGCATCCGGGCTGGTTCTCGTGGCGTCCGGACGGCACGATCCGTTATGCGGAAAACCCGCCGAAAAAGTATCAGGACATCGTCAACGTCGATTTCTACGCACCAGACGCCATCCCCGGCCTGTGGACGGAGTTGCGCGACATCGTTCTGGGCTGGGTCAACGAAGGGGTGAAAATCTTCCGCGTCGACAACCCGCACACCAAACCGCTGCCGTTCTGGCAGTGGATGATCGGCGAAGTGCGCAGTCAGCACCCTGAGGTGATGTTCCTGGCCGAAGCCTTTACCAAGCCGGCAATGATGGCACGCCTGGGCAAGGTCGGTTACAGCCAGAGCTACACCTATTTCACCTGGCGCAACACCAAGGCGGAACTCTCTGAGTATTTCACTCAGCTCAATGAAGTCCCGTGGCGTGATTGCTATCGCCCGAATTTCTTCGTCAACACGCCCGATATCAACCCGCGCTTCCTGCATGAGTCCGGTCGCCCTGGGTTTCTGATCCGGGCGGCACTGGCCACTATGGGCTCCGGGCTGTGGGGTATGTATTCGGGGTTCGAGCTGTGCGAAGCGGCACCAATCCCTGGCAAGGAAGAGTATCTGGACTCGGAGAAGTATGAGATTCGGGTTCGCGATTACGCGGCGCCGGGCAACATCATTGCCGAGATCGCTCAGCTCAACCGTATTCGTCGGCAGAACCCTGCGCTGCAAACGCACCTGGGGCTGAAGCTGTATAACGCGTGGAATGACAACATCCTGTATTTCGGCAAGCGCTCTGCGGATGGCAGCAACTTCATTCTGGTTGCCGTCAACCTTGACCCGTACAACGCACAGGAAGCGGATTTCGAGTTGCCGCTGTGGGAAATGGGTCTGCCGGATGACGCCGCTACGTCGGGTGAAGACCTGATGACAGGGCACCGCTGGACCTGGTATGGCAAGTATCAGCACACGCGTCTCGATCCAGCTCAACCGTTTGGAATCTGGCGTATCCAGGCCGCGCAATAACACTCCCGAGGAGTCAATAATGGCCAAAAAGCCCGGTGACGCGACATTTATCAAAGACCCGCTCTGGTACAAGGATGCGGTGATTTATCAGGTTCACGTGAAATCGTTCTTTGATTCCAACAACGACGGAATCGGCGATTTCGCGGGCTTGATCGAAAAGCTCGACTACATTGCCGCGCTGGGCGTCAACACCATCTGGTTGTTGCCGTTTTATCCGTCGCCGCGCCGGGACGATGGCTACGACATTTCCGAATACCGCGATGTGCACAGCGACTACGGCACCATGGCCGACGCCAAGCGTTTCATCGCCCAGGCACACAAGCGCGGCCTGCGAGTGATCAGCGAGCTGGTCATCAACCACACGTCCGATCAGCATCCATGGTTTCAGAAAGCCCGCAATGCCAAGCCCGGCTCCAAGGCGCGGGATTTCTATGTGTGGTCGGACACTGATCAGAAGTACGACGGCACGCGGATCATTTTTCTCGATACCGAGACGTCCAACTGGACCTGGGACCCGGTTGCCGGCCAGTACTTCTGGCACCGTTTCTACTCGCATCAGCCGGACCTGAACTTCGACAACCCGCACGTGCTGGATGCGGTACTGGAAGTCATGCGCTTCTGGCTGGATCTGGGCATTGACGGCTTGCGTCTGGATGCCATTCCGTACCTCATCGAACGGGACGGCACCAACAACGAGAACCTGCCGGAAACCCATCAGGTGCTCAAGCGCATCCGTGCCGAGATCGACGCTAATTATCCTGACCGCATGCTGCTGGCCGAGGCCAACCAATGGCCGGAAGACACCCAACTGTATTTTGGCGACAGCAAAGGCCCGGATGGCGATGAATGCCACATGGCTTTTCACTTTCCGTTGATGCCGCGCATGTACATGGCGCTGGCTCAGGAAGATCGTTTTCCGATCACCGATATCCTGCGGCAGACGCCGGAGATTCCGGAAAACTGCCAGTGGGCGATTTTCCTGCGCAACCACGATGAACTGACCCTGGAAATGGTCACCGATCGTGAGCGTGATTATCTGTGGAATTACTACGCCGCCGACCGCCGTGCACGGATCAACCTGGGCATCCGTCGGCGCCTCGCGCCGTTGGTGGATCGCGACCGCCGTCGGGTCGAGTTGCTCAACAGCATGTTGTTGTCGATGCCCGGCACACCGACGCTGTATTACGGCGACGAGATCGGCATGGGCGATAACATCTACCTGGGCGACCGGGACGGTGTGCGCACGCCCATGCAATGGTCCATCGACCGCAACGGCGGTTTTTCGCGCGCCGACCCGGCCAGTCTGGTGTTGCCACCGATCATGGACCCGATGTACGGATTCCAGTCGGTCAACGTCGAAATCCAGGAACGTGATCCGCATTCTCTGCTGAACTGGAACCGGCGCATGCTCGCCGTGCGTAAACAGCAGAAGGCATTCGGGCGTGGCACGTTGAAAATGCTCTCGCCGTCGAACCGCCGCATTCTTGCCTATACCCGCGAATACACAGCGCCTGACGGACACAGTGAAGTTGTGCTGTGTGTCGCCAACGTTTCCAGCGCTGCCCAGGCTGCAGAGCTTGAGCTGTCTGCCTATGCAGGCACGGTGCCGGTGGAAATGCTCGGCGGCAGCGCATTCCCGCCTATCGGCCAGTTAAGCTACCTGCTGACGCTGCCGCCGTACGGCTTTTACTGGTTTTTACTGGCTTCGGAGAATCAAATGCCCAGTTGGCACGTTGAACCCGCGCAGAGCATGCCGGACTTCCCGACCCTGGTGCTCAAGAAGCGTCTGGAAGAGTTGCTCGAAGAGCCACTGCGCAGCACCATGGAAAACACCTCGCTGGCGGTTTACCTGCCCAAACGACGCTGGTTCGCGGGCAAGGACAAGGCGATCGAGCAGGTCAGCATTGCCTACGCCGTGCGCTTCGGCGACGAAGCGAATCCGGTATTGCTCAGTGAAATAGAAGTCACCGCAGGCGGGCAGACCGATCGCTATCAATTGCCGTTCGGCTTGCTGGCCGAAGACGACATCAGCAGTGCATTGCCGCAGCAGCTGGCGCTCGCCCGAGTACGTCGCAACCGCGATGTCGGGTTGATCACGGATGCATTCACTCTGGAAACCTTCATCCGTGCCGTGATTCAGGGCATGCAGTCGGATACCGTCATACCCTGTGCCGACGGCGAGTTGCGTTTTGAGCAAAGCTCGCAGCTGGCGCCCCTCGGCCTGAACGCCGAGTCGGAAGTGCGCTACCTGTCTGCCGAGCAATCGAACAGTTCAGTGGTGGTGGGCAGCAGCCTGGTGCTCAAGCTGATTCGCAAAGTCAGTGCCGGGACGCACCCCGAGCTGGAAATGGGCGCATTCCTGACTCATGCCGGCTTCAAGAACATTTCACCGCTGCTGGGTTCTCTGGTACGCGTCGGCAAGGACGGTCAGCCCAACCTGCTGATGATCGCCCAAGGCTACCTGAGCAATCAGGGCGATGCGTGGGAATGGACCCAGAACAATCTCGAGCGTGCGGTACGCGACGAGCTGGCACATGGTGTTTCCGGCCAGGAACAGCACTACAACGCGTTGCTCGAACTCGCGGACTTCTCGCGCAGTCTCGGCCAGCGCCTGGGTGAGATGCATCAGATTCTGGCATCGCCCACTGACAATGCCGACTTTGCCGTTGAGGTCACCAGCGGCCAGGACAGCAAGGCCTCGGGTGCCAGCGTCAACGCTCAGCTCGAGCGCGCCTTGCAGTTGCTGGAGCAGCGCATGGGCGAGCTGGAGCAGGACGATCAGCAACTGGTCAAAGACTTGCTCGCGCAGCGCAAGCAGATCCGTCAGCGCGTCGAAGGCCTGGCCAAGCGCTCGGCCGGTGGCCTGCGCATACGTGTGCATGGCGATCTGCATCTGGGGCAGGTACTGGTGGTCAAGGGCGATGCCTACCTGATCGATTTCGAGGGCGAGCCGGCCCGCGCACTCGAAGAGCGCCGTGCCAAGCACAGCCCGTTCAAGGATGTCAGCGGTGTCCTGCGCTCCTTCGACTACGCTGCGGCGATGGCTGTACGCAGTGCGCAGAGCGTAGACACGTCTCCCGAGGCTGCCGGCGCGCGCAAACGTGTTGCCGATACCTACCTGGCGCAGGCGCGAGAAACCTTCATCGAAGGTTATCGCTCGGCGACCACCGGCATTGCCCATGCCTGGAAAGATGCGAAAGGGGAGGACGCTGCACTCGAGCTGTTCACCCTTGAAAAAGCTGCTTATGAAGTGATCTACGAAGCCGAGAACCGTCCAGCGTGGCTGGCCGTTCCCTTGCAAGGCTTGCGTGGACTGCTGCAACCGTCTGATGGAGAGTCAATATGAATGCGCCTGACAAAACCGGCACGCGCCGCCGCGCGATTCCCGCTGCTGTGGACCTCGACGCGCTGATCCGTGCTGAACATCGTGATCCGTTCTCTGTCCTCGGCCCGCATGGCGATGGCGGCAGCGGGCAGTTCGTTCGCGCCTATCTGCCCGCAGCCTTGAGTGTGCGCTTGCTGGCCAGAGATGACGGTCGTGAACTGGGCGAGATGGAAATGAGCGAAGTGCCGGGGTTTTTCGTCGGCCACCTTGAGCACCCGCAGCCTTACTTGCTGAAAATCAACTGGGCCGGTGGTGAACAGATCACCGAAGACCCTTACAGTTTTGGCCCGCTGCTGGGCGAGATGGACCTTTACCTGTTTGCCGAGGGTAATCATCGCGACCTGAGCAGCTGTCTGGGCGCACAAGTCACCCGCGTCGATGGCGTGGACGGTGTGCGTTTTGCGGTCTGGGCGCCCAATGCGCGTCGTGTTTCTGTCGTTGGCAGCTTCAACAGTTGGGATGGCCGTCGCCATCCGATGCGCATGCGCCACCCGACCGGCGTATGGGAGATTTTCGTCCCGCGTCTGCAGCCAGGTGAGCTCTACAAGTACGAGATTCTCGGTGCTCACGGTATTCTGCCGCTGAAAAGCGATCCGATGGCCCTGGCCACCACGTTGCCGCCTGACACCTCGTCGAAGATCTCTGCGCCGCTGCAATTCGAGTGGAATGACCAGGAGTGGCTGCAATCAAGGGCAGGCCGTCACCAAGTGACTGCACCCTTGTCGATCTACGAGTTGCACGCAGGCTCCTGGCAGATGGAGCAGGTCGACGACAATCAATGGCGGCAGTACAACTGGCGTGAACTGGCTGATCGCCTGATTCCTTACGTCAAGGAGCTTGGCTTCACGCACATCGAGCTGATGCCGATCATGGAGCACCCGTTCGGTGGTTCGTGGGGCTATCAGTTGCTGGCCCAGTTCGCGCCAACTGCCCGCTACGGTTCGCCGGAAGATTTCGCCTTCTTCGTCGATGCCTGTCACCGGGCTGAGATCGGCGTCATTCTTGACTGGGTTCCCGCGCATTTTCCGACCGATACCCATGGTCTGGCGCAGTTCGACGGCACTTGCCTGTATGAGTACGCGGACCCCAAGGAAGGCTTCCATCAGGACTGGAACACCCTGATCTACAACCTGGGGCGCACTGAGGTTCATGGCTTCATGCTGGCCTCGGCACTGCACTGGCTCAAGCATTACCACATCGACGGTCTGCGCGTGGATGCAGTGGCATCGATGCTGTACCGCGACTATTCGCGTAATGCGGGCGAATGGGTGCCGAATCGCTTCGGCGGCCGCGAAAACCTCGAGGCCATCGACTTCCTGCGTCATTTGAACGACGTGGTTGCGCTGGAAGCCCCCGGGACCATGGTGATTGCCGAAGAGTCGACGGCGTGGCCGGGCGTCAGCGAGCCGACCCAGCAGGGTGGGCTTGGCTTCAATTACAAGTGGAACATGGGCTGGATGCATGACTCGCTGCAGTACATGGAAGAGGACCCGATCAACCGCGGGCATCACCATGGCAAGCTGAGCTTCAGCCTGGTGTATGCGTGGTCCGAGCGTTTTGTACTGCCTATTTCCCACGACGAAGTGGTGCACGGTAAACATTCGCTGATCGACAAGATGCCGGGTGACCGCTGGCAGAAATTCGCCAACCTGCGCGCGTATCTGTCTTTCATGTGGACGCACCCCGGCAAGAAGCTGCTGTTCATGGGCTGCGAATTCGGCCAATGGCGCGAGTGGAATCACGACAGGGAACTGGACTGGTACTTGATGCAATACGCCGAACACGTGGGCGTGAAGAATCTGGTCGGCGATCTGAACCGCCTCTATCGAGACGAAAAGGCGCTGCACGAGCGCGATGCAGACCCTGCCGGCTTCCAGTGGCTGGTCGGCGATGACAGTGCCAACAGCGTGTTTGCCTACCTGCGCTGGAGCAACGAGGGTGAACCGCTGCTGGTGGTCGCCAACATGACCCCGGTGCCGCGCCTGGACTACCGTCTCGGCGCGCCGATGCGAGGTGCCTGGACGGAGCTGTTGAACAGTGATGCGGAAACCTACGCAGGCTCCAACTTTGGCAATGGTGGCGAGGTCATGACTGAAGCCGAGCCGGCGCATGGGATGGAAGATTCGCTGGTGCTGAATCTGCCACCACTTGCGGTGTTGATCCTCAAACCGAAGAAAGACTGACCAAGGCGCGTCCCCGCGTTGATGGTCGCGTTACCACACCAGCCTGAACCCCAGGCTGGTGTTCACTCCCTCCGCTCCACGCTCGTTCAGATCGCCAAGGTAATCAGCGCTCCAGTGCAGACTGGCGTTGCTGCTCAATGTCGCTATCATCCCTGCGCCAATACTGCCCGTCGTTGATCGATGCGCGGTTTTTATCTGCTCTGCGTGATCGAAGGTCAGCGTGTCATGGCCGTCTTTGGTGTGCCAAAGGTTGGCCCGCAGATAAGGCTCTATCGGTACGCTGCTCAATTGATAGCGTCCCTTGAAACGCACGCCGATGCGCCCTGTGGTGTAGGCCTGACTGTCGAACCCGAGATGGGCAATGCCGTCATCCTGATCCTGCAGGTCTACGCGCTGGTAGATGATCTGTAACTGCGGCTCGGCAACCCAGCGCTGTGAAAGCGGCAGCGGATAACCTGTCTCGACGGACAGGCTCATGACGTGGCCTTCAGTGTCGACACCGATGCCCCTGACAGAGCGGCTGCGGCCATCCAGGCGTGTGCCCATCGCTACTGCGTCGACGTATCCGCCACTCGGTGTGGTCAGCGTCCAGTACGCGCCCAGGCTTTCTCCCTGCAGTTTCAGACGCCCTGTTTCGTAGTCGCTGAAACCGTCTGCAAACCCCTTCACCTTGCCGTCCAGACGGTTATGCGCGACGAACAGGCCGACGCGCTGAGTCTGTCCGCTGTCCTGTTGCCAGGCATACAGGTCATGGCCAATCTGATAACCCTTGAATGAAGCATCCAGGCCAGGCCTCACGTCCCCGGACCAGCGTTGCCTGAAGTCACTGCCGAACACGCGTGCCCAGCCTGCCGACGTCGCGCCGTTTTGTGTCAGCAGGGCTTGATCACCCTGACGCTCATGAAAGGTGCTCAGTGAACTCAGCGCGAGTACCGCAGCAGTTGGCGCCAGGACGGAGTAATTGGCGACCTCGGGTCGGTACAGCGCGATGGGCGCGGCTCCACGAACGGGTTCAGGTAGTGGCGGGGTTCCAATGGCAGGCACCGGCAGTGTGGCTGCTGGCAGGACAGGGGGTGGGCTGTTCGGCTCAGGCTCAGGGTTTGCAGGTACAGGTTGTGGCGTGGGTGCAGGTTCGGGAGCAGGTTCAGGCTGCGGTGTAGGTGTTGGCTCGGGAACAGGAACAGGTGTTGGCAGTGGCGTTGGCTGTGCCGGTTCTGGGGTGGGCTCGACAGGCGTTGACGTTGGCGGAGCAATCACCGCAGAGCGCAGGAACCAGCTGTTCTCCGAGCCGGCAGTGGCGCCGCCCTTGAACAGGTAATACTGATAAGCGCCTGCAGACAGCGGATTTTGCAACGAAAAGGCGCCGCTATCGCTGGTTGCACCGTTGATGGTTTGTACCACTTCAATGCCGTTGCCACGGGTCAGGGCGCCCAGCCCACCCGAGTTGCTGACGATCATGCGCGTAAACCCACTGATACGACCCTGTGCAACCACCAGTCGGTCGCTGGCGGATGCATCATCGCCCAGTGCCGAGAGCAACAGCAGCCGTCCGTTCTGGCCGGTGTAATTGCCGGTCACCGTCAATGTGCCAGTGAGCGAACGGCCTGCATCGCTGACGTCCAGCGTTCCCGCATTCTCCAGTAACGCAAGGGATCCGGCGCTGAAGGGGAGAATACTGCCCGAAGTCGAGATCAATGTGCTGGTGGAATCGATGTTCAGAACGCCGGTGTTACTCACGTTGTCACCAAGGACCAGCGCGCTGGCCAGGTCCAGCTGCGAGCCGTTGCTCACATTGATCGTTTCCCAGTTGGCATAACGACCCGGCTGCGACGATACAGTGTTATCGAAGGTCAACACGTCGTTGCCCGCGCCGCCGTCGAGCAGCGGGTTGGCGCTCAGGTAGTATTCGCTCAGGTTGTACAGGCGTGCCGTATCGTTGCCGTCGGCCATCAACACGTTGCTGCGTGCGTAACCGCCGTTCAGCCAGTTGAAGTTGTCATTGCCAACGCTGGTGCGAACTTCGCCGCGAATCTCGCCGCCGCTGAGGGTGATCTGGTCGTCGCCGCCACTGACGCTGACGTTGCCGCCAACAATGCCGCCCGACAAGGTGATCGTGTCCCGGCCAAAGCCGGTGACCAGGTTGTTGATGATGGTGCCACCGGACATCTCGAATACATTGTTGTCCAGCTTCATGTCCACGCGACCGATGCTGCCACCGCTCATCACCGCCACGTCACCATCCTCGAACGCGCGGGTGATGGTGCCGCCCGTCATCAGAAAGGTATCCCGTCCATCCCCCTGGGCCAGAGCGCTCAGCGTGCCGCCGCTCATGACAAAATCGTCGGGATCATCGCCCTGGTTCAGATCGCCGCTGACCTCACCTGTGGAGAGTGTGAAACGGTCGATTCCGGCCGCTTGGGTGACGTTGCCCAGAATCCGCCCCGACTGCAGGTCCACGCTGTCCATTCCTGGACCGAACAGGATATTGCCGGACACGGTGCCCGTTCCGCCGGCCGGAAATATCAGCACGTGGTCACCGCTCAGCGCGCTAAACGGCCCGCTGCTGCCGCTGTCGCAGACCTGAACGCCTGCCGATGCCAGGGAGGAAAGGCTGCAGGCACCTTCGGCCCAGGAAGGGATGGTTGCCAGTATCACTACCGGTAGCACGTTGCAGGTCTGGTAAAGATGGACACAACGGATTTTCATGACAGCACTCCCGTCCAGGCTGGCAGCAGGGAGGCGGAGGCAATCGAGAGGGATCGAGGTGCCTGACTGCTACGCAAAGCGGCGTCACGCCAAGGCGGCTGACAATCGCTTTGCAAGCCTGTTTCGAGGCTCGCAGTATCAAGTCAAGAAGTCGTTGCTGAATGCGTCAAGAAGTTGACCGACCGATGGCAGAATTTAAGCTTTATCTACTAACTATTGGAACTACAACCGAAAAGCTTATGCGGCAAAGCCACTGTCGAGGGCGATTTACTCAAGTCGAGCGGTGCGCCGCGACAACCAGATTGTCAGGGCCAGCGCGCAAACCGATAGCAGGGCAGCGTAAAAAAATATCCAGTCATAACCCTGGCCCAAGGCAATTGCGCCCATCACCGGACCTGCGATTGCCAATGCCAGGTCAAAGAACACCGCGTAGGCGCTCAGGCCTGCGCCGCGGCTAGGGGTGGGTACGCGCTTGATGGCTTCTACGCCGAGCGCCGGGTAGACCAGCGATAGCCCCACGCCGGTCAATCCGGCCCCTGCAAGGGCAACGCCGCTGCTCGACGAAAGCCAGAGCATCAACAGCCCGCAGATTTCTACCGCCATGCACACAATGGCCGCGTTGTAGCCGCCCAGCCGGTTGATGGCACCGATGAACAGCAGGCGGGCGAGGATAAAGCACACACCAAACATGCTCAGGCAATAGGCCGCGCCTTCCCAGCCACGATTCAGATAGAACAGGGTGATGAAGGTGGTCAGCGTGCCATAGCCGATCGACGATAGCGTCAGGCCCAGACCATAGGGTGCGATCCGGCCGAATACCGACCAGTAGGGCAGGCGCTCACCGACAATAATGGGCACCGAAGGCTTGTCGCGAATCAGCCTCAGCGCCAGACCTGCCATCACCATCAGGGCAATACCCAGGCTGTTGAAACCAATGCTATCGATGACCACTACGCCCAGCGGTGCACCGATGGCAATCGCCCCATAGGACGCGATACCGTTCCACGAGATTGAGCGGGCAGTGTGCTCCGGGCCGACCTTGCCGATGCACCAACTGATGGTGCCGACCCCGATAAGCCCTTGAGAGACGCCGAGGAACAGCCGCGCGACGATGAGAATTGACAGGCTCAGCGTGGCAAACTCGTGCAGCAGTGTGGCCAGCAAGGTCATGCTGCCACTGATGACGATGCCCCAGAGCCCGAATACGATGGAGCGCTTGCTGCCCAGCGTATCTGTCGCGCGACCGGCGAAAGGCCGGCTGAGCAGGGTGGCGAGGTACTGCGAGGCGATGGTCAGGCCGGCAATCAGCGGGCTGAAACCGAGCTGGTCATGAACATAGCCGGGCAACACCGCAATAGGCAGGCCGATGCACAGGAAGGCGATGAACGTGTAAAAGACGATAGAGACGATCTGCAGCGTAATCGTCATGGAACCGGGTTGTGCGGCAGGCATTGGACTCTTCGCTGGCAGGCGGTGGGAGTGCCCCATCATGGCGTGCGTCGTGGATAAATGAAAGCAGGCTAACGGTATTATGCGGCTGCTTATCAGACAGTTGCCGTTGTGAGGAGATACTCATAGGATGACTGATCACATCACAATAATAAAAAGGTTTGTCATGAAAAATATTCTGTTGCTGGCCGCTGCGGTGGGTTGTTCATTCGGCCTGAGCGCCCAGGCAGCCACCTTCGCCTACATTTCCAGCCCCATCGATGGGCTGATCTCTCAATACCGTCTCGATGAGCAGAGCGGGGCGCTCAGCCTGGTCGAGCAGACCAAGGCAGGTGATCAGGTCAATCCGATGGCCATCACGCCGGATGGCAAAGCGTTATTCGCCGCGCTGCGCGCCAAACCCTATCAGGTGCTGAGTTTCAGCATCGAGCCTGGCACCGGGCACCTCAAACCTCTCGTTCAGGCGCCGCTGGCCGAGAGTCTGGCCTACCTGTCTACCGATCGCAGCGGACGCTTCCTGTTTGGTGCGTCCTATGGCGCCGACTTGCTCAGCGTCCAGCCCATCGATGCGCAGCACCGCCCGAGCGACAGCATTCAGACTTACAAGACCGGCATGCACGCGCATTCGGTGCGCACCGATCCGAGCAACCGGTTTGTGTACGCCGGTAACCTGGGCGTCGATCGTGTGCTGCAATACCGCCTGGAGCCCAAGGACGGCAAGCTTGTGCCCATCGGCGAGGGCTACGTCGTCGTTCCCGACAACACCGGCCCACGCCACCTGACCTTTTCGTCCGATGGCAAGTTTCTGTATGTCGTCGGTGAAATGAGTGGCACCGTCACGGCCTTCGCGATCAATCAGAAAACCGGTGCGTTGAAGCAGACCAGTCAGGCAGACGGTATTCCCAAACGCTTGAACCTGGCACCGGGGCAGGCCCGTGATGCGCGCAACAACGATCTCAAGGATGACCCGACGCCGCGCATCTGGGCTGCGGATATTCGCCTCGCGCCGAACGGCAAATGGCTGTTCATCAGCGAGCGCACCAGCAGCAGCGTGTCGGTGTTCAACGTTGATCCCACCAGCGGCAAAGTGACGTTCGTTGAAAATTATCCCGTTCAGGAAAAGCAGCCGCGTAACATCGCGGTGTCGCCCAATGGACGTTGGTTGCTGGTGAGTGGCGAGAAAAGCGACAAGGTCGGCAGTTACGCCATCGACGAGAAAGGTGCCTTGCAACGGGTCGGCGAGGCGCCTTCGGGCAAGGGTGCGCTGTGGATTGAAATGCTCAGCCAGCCGAGCGAATAAGCGCTCTGAAACCAAAAAGCCCTGTCACAAGACAGGGCTTTTTGCTATTGCAGGCTGACAGGCTTAGAACGAAACGCCCTGGCTGCGCAGGTAGTCGTCATAGGTGCCGCTGAAATCGACCACGCCGCTTGGGCTGAGTTCGATGATGCGGGTAGCCAGCGAGGACACGAACTCGCGGTCGTGACTGACGAAAATCAGTGTGCCTGGATAGTTTTCCAGCGCCAGGTTCAGCGACTCGATGGATTCCATGTCCAGGTGGTTGGTCGGTTCGTCCATCACCAGCACGTTGGGCTTTTGCAGGATCAGTTTGCCGAACAGCATGCGGCCCTGTTCACCACCGGAAATCACCTTCACCGACTTGAGGATCTCGTCGTTGGAGAACAGCATGCGGCCCAGGGTGCCACGTACCAGTTGCTCGCCGCCCTGGGTCCACTGACCCATCCAGTCGAACAGGGTGGAGTCATCCTCGAAATCGTGAGCATGATCCTGAGCGTAATAGCCGATTTCCGCCGCATCGGTCCACTTGACCGTGCCGGCATCCGCTTGCAGCTCGTTGACCAGCGTGCGCAGCAGGGTGGTTTTGCCGATGCCGTTCGGGCCGATGATGGCCACGCGTTCGCCGGCTTCGACCTGGAAGCTGAAGTCCTTGAACAGGGTCTTGCCGTCGAAGCCTTTGGCCATGCGATCAACGATGACCGCCTGGCGGTGCAGCTTCTTGGTCTGTTCGAAACGAATGAACGGACTGACACGGCTGGAGGGCTTGACCTCGGCCAGCTGGATCTTGTCGATCGCCTTGGCCCGGGAGGTGGCCTGCTTGGCTTTCGAGGCGTTTGCCGAGAAGCGGCTGACGAACGATTGCAGTTCGGAAATCTGCGCTTTCTTCTTGGCGTTGTCGGACAGCAACTGCTCGCGGGACTGGGTCGCCACGGTCATGTACTCGTCATAGTTGCCCGGGAACAGACGCAGCTCGCCGTAATCCAGGTCGGCCATGTGCGTGCACACGCTGTTCAGGAAGTGACGGTCGTGGGAGATGATGATCATCAGGCTGTTACGCTGGGTCAGGATGTTTTCCAGCCAGCGAATGGTGTTGATGTCCAGGTGGTTGGTCGGTTCGTCGAGCAGCAGTACTTCCGGATCGGAGAACAGTGCCTGAGCGAGCAGAACGCGCAGCTTCCAGCCCGGCGATACTTCGCTCATCGGACCATTGTGCTGTTCGATGCCGATACCCAGACCCAGCAGCAGTTCACCGGCGCGGGACTCGGCGGTGTAACCGTCCATTTCCGCAAACTCGGTTTCCAGCTCGGCAACGGCCATGCCGTCATCTTCACTCATTTCCGGCAGAGAATAGATGCGGTCGCGCTCGGCCTTGACCTTCCACAGCTCTTCGTGACCCATGATCACGGTGTCGAGCACCGTGAACTCTTCATAGGCGAACTGATCCTGGCGCAGCT
The DNA here is from genome assembly GCF_020515645.1 of Pseudomonas sp. MWU16-30316. Classification (NCBI taxonomy): domain Bacteria; kingdom Pseudomonadati; phylum Pseudomonadota; class Gammaproteobacteria; order Pseudomonadales; family Pseudomonadaceae; genus Pseudomonas; species Pseudomonas sp. MWU16-30316. The sequence continues at coordinate 667,982 of NZ_JAIZAZ010000003.1, forward strand.
TACCCAGACGCACGTTCGGCTCCAGCATCACCTGCCCACCCGAAGGCTCGAGGTCGCCACCGAGGATTTTCATGAACGTGGACTTGCCGCAGCCGTTCGCGCCAATCAGGCCGTAACGGTTACCGGCGCCAAACTTGACCGAGACATTCTCGAACAAGGGTTTGGGGCCGAACTGCATGGTGATGTTAGCTGTGGAGATCAATTACTTTACCTATCAATAACGTGGGCAATAACCGGGGGAGCGCTGGCGTCAGGGGTGTGGTGTTCAGGACCCCACCCAAGCTGTTCAGTCCGCTCCGTCCGAGCATGAGCTGACCCAACGGGCATACGTCTACCGCAACGGCAGCCTGCCACGACTGCGTTGCCGGGATATGAATGTGGGGGTTCACGCCAGACATTGGCGCGCATTGTCGCATAGGTCGGGCGGCAGTGACATGGTGGACGGCAGAGGATTGCCGAGTTTAACGGTTCGGGGCAGGGCTGGTGCCCGTTTCAGCACCCTTCGCTGCGGACAACTGCGGATGCCTCAACATAAACAGGTGCATTGCAGGCGACGCTCTCTATAGTGGCGAAGTACTATCCCTGAAGTGCGCAACTGACTTTATGGCGAACTTCGTCAAGGCTCAACTTGGGAATGACCTCATGCGGCACTCGCGAGCTCTTGGAAACATTGAATACCTGGAAGCCGCTCCCGACGACCTGTTTCGACATCAGCTCCAGCGAAGGAAGAATTCTTGATTCGTAATGCTGATCCAGACCGCAGGGTGAGCAATTGTCGCTGGATGATTCATAGAACCGGCCCACGGACTGATTCATGTCGAAACCGACCAGAAAGACGTCGTCGAAACCAAGGTGATAGGACAGTTGCAGCGCCAGATACATGACCGTTCGGGCGTCGAAAAAACCAAGTTCCAGATTCTTGCTGAAGCCGATATCCCGGCTTCTGCTACTCCATAACGAAAGTTTTCTGACCAGTGCATTTTCCCGGGAGCACAGCGCTGCAACCGTCGACAATCTGGGCGATTTCTTCAGTGCATAAGCGCGTCCGGAAGGTCTGGGAATGTCGCCGCGAAACTGATCTTCCCAAAGGCCTACATTCTCGCTGGAGCGCATTGCAGCGGCGAACAGCTCAGGCTGCTGGTTGGGGAAATCCCTGTCGGAGCAGACGTAGAACAACGGTTTTATGTTCGTGCCTGCGAACATCGAGAACGCACCGTTCATGGTGATCATGGGGATGTGCGAGAACTCTTTGATCGGGAAATCCTTTGCTGACTTCCCAGAGCCAATCAGGAAGACCGGCCCTTTTTTAGTGCCCCTGCATGTACTGAAATCAAGCACGCGCGTCGGTTCAGGCATGTGCTCATCAACAGCATTGCGTAGGTAGCGCGTCGAATTAATTGATTGACTAGTCATGACTACCCTGTAGGCACTAGTGGCAAATTAGTTGGGACATATTGCGCAGGATGTTATTGGCTGGTGGCCAGTAATTCAACATCAAAGGGTCTAAAAAGAGTATCACACTGGAAACAACTGGCTACATAGCACAGGCGCCGATTCACGAAACGCGTTATTCACTAGATGGTTTTCGGATGTAAGGTCAGGTCGGTGATATTGATTTAATACTGATTAGCCACTACTTGATGGCGACTGTATCGGCTTCTGTTTCTGGCAAAATATTCTGTACTTTAGATGCGCAGCGAGAAGATCGAAATATGTATCAGGACGATACATTTGCAGAGGGTAAGTTGGACGAAGTCGGTCACAAAAGGTTTTTTCTGCAAGGCCCGGTGATCACCGGGCCCGCCATTTCTGGTGCGTGTTGACGGTTAGTCGGATTTCCTTTCCTGCTTTTTCCTCCTGAACCAGCTTCCCAGCGCATGGAAAGGGTGAATGAACATCGCAATCGCTCCGAGCAGAAAGACGATGGAGACAAGGATCAGACCCAGCCCTTCGTGTGCAAACATAGTGATTGACTCCTGTTGTCACTTTGTCGGTCCGTTGAAGACTAGTCGCTGAAACGTTTCACCTCATGAAGAAATGTTAAGGAACTTTCCCGCAATGGCTTCAAGAGAGGACCCGGCGCCATGCAGACGTACGCACGATCCGGGCGCAGATGCCCGGTTTCCTTCCGCCGAACCAGTCCGGTCGCGCGCCGACTTTGCCAGGATGACGCGCTGAAGCTACACGCGATATTTATCTGAAACCGGGTTCGACAGGCATCCTGCTGCTCTTCGAAGGGCTCGCACCGCGTGACGTTTGCACCGCCCATCACCCGAAACCCTCAACGGTCAGCTGGCATTCCGACAAGTATCTTCAATGCCGTCGTGGAACTAGATGAGGCGATGACGAGACTATAAGCACGCTCGCGTTCAGCAGGCGTGGCCTGTGAACGTGCATTCTTATGATCCCGGAGGTTACTGACATGAAGTCCCTTTTCCGTCCAGCTTTGCTGCTGGCTGTCGCTTTACCCCTGTTCCTGGCTGGCTGCGGAGACAAGGAGCCCGAGCAGCGCACTGCGTTCACTCAGTTCCTGCAAACCCGAATTGTCGACAAGCCGGGCGTGCATGTGCCCAAGCTGACGGATGAAGAAAAGAAAGCCTTTGGTGACTACACCTCGCACTACGCGGTCATCTCCGACTTCGGCGCGGGCATGGACACTGCGGTGCAGCCACTCGCCGGCTTGATGCAGAAAGGCTCCTTTCATTCGGTCAGCGATGTCATTCAACGCCGTGCAGACCTGGCCGCCGTGCAGACGGGACTCGATGAAGTGGGCGAAAAGCTGACCATCGAGCAGGGCAAGGCAGACGCGGCACGTGCGAAACTCAAGCAGCCAGAAGACCTGAAGGTGGTTTACGACAAGGCCTACGACCGAACTGTCAGCGTACCCGCCAACACCTTCCGTGAAGTGCTGCCGCAGATAAAGGGCACCTTTTCCAGTGGCCTGAAGGTTGCCGATTATGTGGACGCGCACAAATCGCAGATCGATATCTCGGGTTCGACGATCACCGTCAAGGACCCGGTGGTACAAACCGAGCTCAACAAACTGCTGCAAGAGCTGAATGAGCAGGGCAAGAACGCGCAACAAGCCCAGTCCAAACTGCAATCGCTCATGACCGGCCGCTGATAACGAGCTGCTGCGTCTGAAGTGACGGCCCGGCCCTGCTGCCGGGCCGATCCTTGTGTCAGGTATGATTCCGCCATCTGTCTACCTGACGCCGGGAATCCACCGTCTGATGATCACTCCCTCTTCAATGACCATTACCCTGCGTGATGCTGCCTCTGCGGACGCTTTGTGCCTTGCGGCGCTCGGCATGCAGGTTTTTCTCGACACCTACGCAACGCAGGGCATTCGACAATCCATCGCCCGCGAAGCGCTGGAAGCTTTCTCGCCTGCGAACTTCGCACAACTGCTCATCGAGCCGACGACATTGATCATCGTTGCGGAGTCGCAAGGGCATTTGATTGGCTTTGCTCAGGTCGCGTTGCGCACCGATCATGCAATGCTGGGCGTATCGACCGCTGCCGAGTTGCAACGGCTCTATGTGCAGGAACGTTTTACAGGGCGTGGAGCAGGGCGGCTGTTACTCGAAGCCGCCGAGCGGCGTGCAACAAGCCGTCACGCCTCGCTATTATGGGCGACGGTCTGGGTTGGCAACCCGCGCGCGCTGGCGTTTTACCCTCGTCAAGGCTATGAATTGAAAGGTGCTCCGCACTATGTGTTTCAGGGCGAGACACATGAGAATCACCTGTTTGCCAAATCGCTGATGACTACTGACTGACACGACGTTGCTGTGCAACAAGGACGCTGAATGCTGCGCATACTGGGCAAGACCTCCTCGATCAACGTACGAAAAGTACTCTGGACCTGCGAGGAACTGAAGATACCCTTCACTCAGGAAGACTGGGGGTCAGGCTTCAAACCTGCCAACACGGACGAGTTTGTCGCGCTCAACCCGAATGCCATGGTGCCGGTTATCGTGGATGATGACTTCGTGCTTTGGGAGTCCAACAGCATCGTTCGCTATCTGGCCAACCGTTATGCTGGCGACGCTGTTTATCCGCTGGATCCACGTGCCAGAGCGCAGGCCGATCAGTGGATCGACTGGCAAGGCTCGGATCTGAACAGATCATGGAGCTATGCCTTCATGTCACTGGTGCGACGCTCGAGCGAGCACCAGGACCCTGTCGCCATAGCCGCTTCCTGGGCCCAGTGGGCCAGGCATATGCAAATACTCGACAGGCAACTGGAAAAGACTGGCGCCTATGTCTGCGGCGAGCGTTTTACCCTGGCTGACATCCCCATCGGTCTTTCAGTCAATCGCTGGTTCGAGACGCCTCTCGAGCATCCCGACCTGCCCGCCGTCAATGCGTATTACGAACGCCTGAGCCATCGCTCCGGCTACCTTCTGTATGGGCGTAACGGAACTCCGTGACGGCTTGTCGGGCTCGCGTTTATCCTTGGGCACTATTCTGAGCCTTGTTGTCTGTTAAGGAGTCGTTGAAGTGACCACCATCAAAATCACCGCGGGCGGATACGAGTTTCTCGCCGAAACCCATCCGGACGCGCCGCAAACGGTGGAGGCGTTTCTCAAGCTGCTGCCTTATCGGCAGAAATTCATCCATGTACGCTGGAGCGGCGAGGGCTGCTGGGTGCCGCTGGATGATTATCAGCTCAAGCTGGATGACGCATTGATCGGTTTCGAGAACGCAACCAGCCATCCTTCGGTGGGCGACATTCTTTTCTACCCGGGCGGTTACAGCGAAACCGAGATTATCCTTGCCTACGGTTCGTGTTGTTTCGCCAGCAAGATGGGGCAGTTGGCGGGCAACCATTTTCTGACCATCACTCAGGGCAAGGAAAACCTGCGCAAGCTGGGCGTGAAGACGCTTTGGGAGGGCGCTCAGGATGTGGTTTTCGAGCGTGCTTGAGTCTGCCGTTATTGCGCGACAGGCATTTGCCAGTATTTGGTGGAACTGCTGATCTTCGCCAGGGGTCTAGTCCACGATGCTTCCAGCTCCCGGAAGCCGACCTGGAGACACGCCCTTGAATATTTTCGAAGCCCTGCGAGAAAGCCATGACCGTCAACGCAGCTACGCTGATGCCCTGATCCAGACCAGTGGCGACAGCGCCGAACGCGAGAAGGCCTACAAACAGCTCAAGGAAGAACTGCAGGCCCACGAAACGGCCGAAGAACGGTTTTTCTACATTCCTCTGATGGCCCACGACAATGGCGTGGACCTGAGCCGTCACGCCATTTCCGAGCATCATGAGATGGACGAGATGATGGAAGAGCTCGATGAAACTGAAATGTCGAGCCCGGCCTGGCTGGCCACTGCGAAAAAATTGTCGGAAAAAGTGCACCACCACCTGAAAGAAGAAGAGCAGAAGTTCTTCCAGATGGCGGGCAAATTGCTCGACGAAAAGCAGAAACAGAGTCTGGCCGGCGAATACGTGAAGGAATACGAAGAGCAATTGGCTGAGGGTTGATAGCGCTGTGCAGTGCTAGAATCGGCTTTTTATCAGCGAAGGCATGACATGAAGTTTCTGTTTCTGACAAGCGCGACGGTGATTGCGGCAACCTTATTGACCGGGTGTGCAGCGCCTTCCAGTGCTGCACGTGCCGCAGGACCCTACAAGGTCCTGTCGAGCACCAAGCAGGATGCCGCCGTTGCCCAGTGCATTCAGGTGACCTGGCAGAACGAAGCCATGTTCGGCACGTCCTCTGACGTCTTCCTTCATGACCTCTCCGGCGGCGGCTTCACCGTGTTTACCACTGAGTCGACCTACTTCGCTGACGTGCGCGGCAAGGGCCCGACCACTGCCGTTGAGTTCTATGCCCCGCAAGGCGATGCTCAGGCCGCATTGCGCTCTGCGGCCATTGCTACCTGCCTTTAAGTCTTTTCACACTGACACCTCTCATTCCCATGCGCCCGCGTGGGAATGCCGGTCTGGACGCGTTGCGTGCGCCCACTCATGCTTCGGGCTTGACCGCGTCGATACTCCACGCCCGATAATAGCGCCTATGCACAAGAGTGGGGCCCTAGCACTCAGATATGGCAATCGGTAGCGTTACCTGCGCAATGCGCCCCCGCGTCTCCGCTCCAAGCCAAAATTCCAGTCTGTTGATTTATCTCGACTTTTTCATGCGGTGTTCTCCGCGCGTCCTCTGTGGCACACTTTCTGCTGTCTATTCCGTTGTTACATACCTGTATCCGCTATAGCGGAATAACAAATACTTCGGCGGAGTTTAAGTCATGCATCGCGGACCTTCCTTTGTGAAAGCTTGTGCCTTTGTTCTTTCAGCTTCATTCATGCTGGCCAATACGGTGCAGGCAGCCGAAGGCAGCAAGCTGGATGCCGTATTGAAACGCGGCAATCTGGTGGTCGGCACGGGCAGCACCAATGCCCCGTGGCACTTTCAGGGCGCGGACGGCAAGTTGCAGGGCTTCGATATCGACATTGGCAGAATCATCGCCAAAGGCCTGTTCAATGACCCGAGCAAGGTGGAATTTGTCGTGCAGTCCTCGGATGCACGTATCCCCAACCTGCTGACCGACAAGGTCGACATCAGCTGCCAGTTCATCACCGTTACCGCCAGTCGCGCACAGCAGGTGGCGTTCACCTTGCCCTACTACCGCGAGGGTGTGGCGCTGCTGTTGCCTGCCAATAGCAAGTACAAGGAAATCGATGACCTGAAGGCAGCAGGTGACGATGTGACCGTGGCCGTCCTGCAAAACGTGTACGCCGAGGAACTGGTGCATCAGGCACTGCCCAAAGCCAAGGTCGATCAGTACGACAGCGTCGACCTGATGTACCAGGCGATCAACTCCGGGCGTGCCGATACAGCGGCCACCGATCAGTCTTCGGTCAAGTACCTGATGGTGCAGAACCCTGGTCGCTACCGTTCGCCTGCCTTTGCCTGGAGCCCGCAAACCTATGCCTGCGCGGTCAAGCGTGGCGATCAGGACTGGCTGAACTTCGTCAACACCGCGTTGCATGAAGCCATGACCGGTGTCGAGTTCCCGGCTTACGCGGCGTCTTTCAAGCAGTGGTTCGGTGTCGATCTGCCGGTGCCTGCAATCGGCTTTCCGATGGAATACAAATAAGTCCACTCTGACCTTCAGCGGCAGGGCAGGCCCTCGGGCTTTCCCTGCCAGGTACGGGCAAGCATGAATTACCAATTGAATTTTGATGCCGTGTGGCGCGACTTCCCCAGCCTTCTGGCGGGGTTGGGCCTTGGCCTGGAACTGGCCCTGATCTCGATCGCGATTGGTTGTGTGATCGGGCTGGCGAATGCATTTGCGCTGCTGTCACGTTACAAGGCGTTGCGTATCGTCGCGTCGATCTATGTAACGGTGGTACGCAATACGCCGATCCTGGTGTTGATCCTGCTGATCTACTTCGCGTTGCCCGGGCTGGGCATTCGACTCGACAAGCTGGCGTCATTCATCGTCACGTTGTCGCTGTACGCCGGTGCCTATCTGACCGAAGTGTTCCGTGCCGGGCTGCTGAGCATTCATAAAGGGCAGCGTGAAGCGGGGCTGGCGATCGGCTTGGGCGAATGGCAGGTGCGGGCCTATATCATCGTGCCGGTGATGTTGCGCAATGTATTGCCGGCGCTCTCCAACAACTTCATTTCTCTGTTCAAGGACACCTCGCTGGCGGCCGCCATTGCCGTGCCGGAGCTGACCTACTACGCGCGCAAGATCAACGTCGAAAGCTACCGGGTGATCGAAACCTGGCTGGTGACCACAGCACTCTATGTGGTGGCCTGCTACGTGATCGCTCTGCTTCTGCGCACCCTCGAACAACGTCTGGCGATTCGCCGCTAGGAGGCTGTCATGTATCAACCCCCTGGCTGGTTGCAGGAATTGTGGAATGCGCGGGAAGTGCTCTGGTCCGGTTTTCTGACCAGTATCCAGTGCTCGGCGCTGGCGATTGCCGCAGGTACTCTGATCGGCATGCTGGCCGGTCTGGTGCTGACCTACGGCGGTTTTTTCGCGCGCTTGCCGATCCGGCTCTATGTGGATCTGATTCGCGGTACCCCGGTGTTCGTGCTGGTGCTGGCGGTCTTTTACATGGTGCCGGCGCTGGGTTGGCAGATCAGCGCGTTTCAGGCCGGCGCAATAGGCCTGACGCTGTTCTGCGGCTCTCACGTTTCGGAAATCGTGCGCGGCGCCCTGCAGGCCATTCCCCGTGGCCAACTGGAAGCCGGCAAGGCCATCGGTCTACGCTTCGGCCAGTCGCTGCGCTATGTGTTGCTGCCTCAGGCCATGCGCCAGATCCTGCCGACCTGGGTCAACTCCTCGACCGAGATCGTCAAGGCGTCGACGCTGCTTTCGGTGATCGGTGTGGCTGAACTGCTGCTCAGCACCCAGCAGGTGATCGCGCGCACGTTCATGACCCTGGAGTTCTACCTGTTTGCAGGTTTCCTGTTCTTTCTCATCAACTACGCCATCGAGCTTCTTGGGCGGCAAATCGAAAAACGGGTGGCATTGCCATGACACAGACTCATAACCCCGGCCCGGCGCTGCTCAGCATCGAAGGCTTGCATAAATCCTACGGCGCAGTGGAAGTGCTCAAGGGCGTCGATCTGCGCATGCAGAAAGGCAATGTCGTGACCCTGATCGGTTCCAGCGGCTCGGGCAAGACCACCTTGCTGCGCTGCGTCAACCTGCTGGAAGAGTTTCAGGGCGGGCATATCCGTCTTGAGGGGCAGGACATCGGCTACAGCAACGTAGACGGCAAGCGCACCCGCCATCCGGAGCGTCTGATCGCGCAACACCGGGCAATGACCGGCATGGCCTTCCAGCAATTCAACCTGTTTCCGCACCTCAGCGCCTTGCAGAACGTCACCCTGGGCTTGCTCAAGGTCAAGAAGATGCCCAAGGATCAAGCCGTTGCGCTGGCCGAAAAGTGGCTGGACCGGGTCGGCCTGCTGGAGCGGCGCAATCACTTCCCCGGTCAGTTGTCCGGCGGGCAGCAGCAGCGTGTGGCGATTGCACGCGCCATTGCCATGAACCCCAGCCTGATGTTGTTTGACGAAGTCACTTCGGCACTCGATCCGGAGCTGGTGGGCGAAGTGCTGAGCGTCATCAAGGACCTGGCCGAGGAGGGCATGACCATGCTGCTGGTGACGCACGAAATGCGTTTCGCCTACGAAGTGTCGGATCAGATCGTGTTCATGAATCAGGGCCGCATCGAAGAGCAGGGGCCACCCAAGGCCTTGTTCGAGCAGCCGAAGTCGGCGCGCTTGAGCGAGTTTCTCAAGAACATCCGTTTTTAAACGTTCACTACGTCCAATGCTTCAAGACAAGGAAAAACTCATGACTATTACCCGTTATGGCGCAGGCAGCACAGCAGGAGGCGGCCAGCCACGCCCATTCGCTCGCGCCGTCGAGGCTGACGGCTGGTTGCACGTTTCCGGCCAGGTACCTGCGCTGGATGGCGAGATCATCGTCGGCGGCATCGTCGAGCAGACGCACCAGACCATGCGCAACCTGATCGCAATTCTTGAAGAGGCCGGTTATGCGCTCAAGGATGTGATCCGGGTCGGTGTATGGCTGGAGGACCCGCGGGACTTCTGGAGTTTCAACAAGGTATTCGGTGAGTACTTCACCCCCGAGCATGCGCCGGCACGCGCTTGCGTTCAGGCCAGCATGATGGTCGACTGCAAGGTCGAAATCGACTGTATTGCCTACAAACGCAAATAGCACACGTACAGCTACACGTTGCAAGCCGGAAGCCCGATCACCTGAGGCTTTTGGCTTGCCGCTTTCCCAAGGAACGAATCTCATGACCGAAGACACTATCAAGCGCCGGGCACGTGGACTGGACCGGGCGTTCGATATCCTGGATTTTCTCAAGGAAAAGGCCAGGCCCATGCGCCCCAATGAGATTGCCAGCGGGATCGGCAGCCCCAAATCGACGGTTTACGAGCTGGTGGCATCGTTGCTGGAGCGGCGGATTCTGGAGACGGTGGGCAAGGACGGGCATGTCTATCTGGGCCGTCAATTGTATTTTCTGGGGCAGGCACACTTGCGGCACTTCGATTTCACTCGCGAGGCCGAGGCCTGCCTATGCGAGATCGTCAGCCGGACGCGGGAAACTGCGCAGATGTGCCTGCTCAATGGTCGCAAATACACCGTGGCGCTGATGAAGGAGGGTGAGCGTCATTTCAGGATTTCTTCGGACATCGGCGAGAACGCGCCCATCCCATGGACGGCGTCCGGACGTCTGTTGCTCAGTCACCTGAGCGATCAGCAGATCATCGACCTGATCGACCCCGACGACTTCATTCTGCCGGGGGGCGAACGTCTGCCGCTGGAGACCTTTCTTCGGGAAATCCGCAAGGCCGGCGAGGAGGGCTTCTTTTCCTTCAATAGCGTGGCTGACACCTTCACCCACTGCTTCGCCGCTCCGGTGAACAACGAACACGGTCAGTGCATCGCCACGCTGTGCATCGTCGCGCCGCGTGCCGACGCCAAGACCCACTACGACGACTATCGGCGGGTGCTGATCGAAAGCGCCAATGGCCTGGCTCGCCGTATCAATGAATAACCGCAGGAGATTACCGATGAGCACCGCCGTAATGGACAAGGGTACTGCGCAGCCGGGTGACAGCCTGGTCAGTGATGTCAGCCTGCCCGCACTGGTAATTCATAATCAGGCGCTGCAACACAATATTCGCTGGATGCAGCAGTTTGTCAGCGACAGCGGTGCAGAGCTGGCACCGCACGGCAAGACCAGTATGGTGCCCGCGCTGTTTCGCCGGCAATTGGACGCAGGCGCATGGGGCATGACCCTCGCCACGGCGGTCCAGACGCAGGCCGCTTATGCGCATGGCGTGCGCCGGGTGCTGATGGCCAACCAATTGGTCGGTGCGCCGAACATGGCAATCGTTGCCGACATGCTGGCTGATCCCATGTTCGAGTTTCACTGCATGGTCGACCATCCGGACAATGTCACTGCGCTGGGCGAGTTTTTCGCTGCGCGTGGCCTGCGTTTGAACGTGATGATCGAATACGGCGTACCTGGCGGGCGTTGCGGCTGCCGTAGCGAAGAGCAGGTGCTGGCACTGGCCGACGCTGTTCTGGCACAGCCGGCGCTGGCATTGACCGGCATTGAAGGGTACGAGGGCGTCATCCACGGCGACCACGCCATCCAAGGCATCAAGGCCTTTGCCGCATCGCTTGTGCGCCTGGCTGTCGACCTGCAGGACAAGGGCGCCTTCGCCCTGGATCGCCCGATCGTCACAGCCTCCGGCTCGGCCTGGTATGACCTGATCGCCGAAGCCTTCGATGCCCAGTCTGTTCGCGAGCGCTTCCTCAGCGTGCTGCGGCCCGGCAGCTATGTGGTGCATGACCACGGCATCTACAAGGACGCGCAGTGCTGCGTGCTGGATCGGCGCGCCGAATTGAGCGAAGCACTGCGCCCGGCCCTGGAGGTCTGGGCGCATGTGCAATCCCTGCCGGAACCGGGCTTTGCAGTGATTGCCATGGGCAAGCGCGATGTTGCCTACGACGCCGGGTTGCCCAACCCGCTGCTGCGTTACAAGCCAGGCGTGCAATCGGCTGGCGACGATGTGAGCGCCTGCAAGGTGACGGCGGTTATGGACCAGCACGCGTTCATGACGGTTGCACCCGGATGCGAGTTGAAGGTCGGCGATATCATTTCCTTCGGCACCTCGCACCCGTGTCTGACGTTCGACAAGTGGCGTTCAGGTTGCCTGGTGGATAATGACCTACACGTGATCGAGTCTTTCAGTACATATTTCTAGTCAAAGTATTTGCAGGAGTATCGTCACATGAGCCTTCCACGGGTCGCCCTGATCGGCGAATGCATGATCGAACTGCAACAACATGCCGATGGCAGTCTGCGCCAGAGCTTCGGCGGCGACACACTCAATACGGCGGTCTACCTTTCCCGATTGCTGGGTGAGCGGGCCAAGGTCGACTACGTTACGGCACTGGGTGACGACAGCTTCAGCGATGCGATGTGCCGGATCTGGGCGGACGAGGGCATCGGTCTGGGCAAGGTGCAGCGCCTGCCCGGACGCTTGCCGGGACTCTACTGCATCCAGACCGACGCCAATGGTGAGCGGCGCTTTCTCTACTGGCGCAACGAAGCTGCCGTGCGGGACTGCTTCATGACCCCGGCGGCCGAGCCGATCCTGGCAGCGCTGGCCAGCTATGACGTGCTGTATTTCAGCGGCATTACCCTGGCAGTGCTTGGCGAGCAGGGGCGTGCCAAACTGCTGGAGGCATTGGCGCGTGCTCGTCAGCGCGGAGTCAGGGTCGCCTTCGACAACAACTATCGTCCGCGGCTGTGGGCCAGTGTCGAGCAGGCCCGCGAAGCCTACCGTGCGTGTCTGCAGCATGTGGATCTGGCCTTGCTGACCGAAGACGACGAGCAGGCACTGTATGGCTATGCCGACAGCGAACAGCTGCTGGCCGCCTATCGCGGGCGCGGCATCGGTGAAATCGTCGTCAAGCGTGGCGCGCAGAGTTGCCTCGTCGAAGCCGGCGGCGAACGTTTCGACATCGCAGCGCAGAAGGTCGAGCGTGTGGTCGACACCACGGCAGCGGGTGACTCCTTCAGTGCTGGCTATCTTGCGGCCCGGCTCACGGGTGACCACCCGCTGCAGGCGGCGGAAGCAGGGCATCGTCTGGCCAGTATCGTGATCCAGCATCCAGGCGCGCTGGTGCCCAAGTCGGTCATGCCAGTCTGATGGCACTTGCCACAGAACATGCAGTTGATCGGCTAACACACTGACAGACAAGCATTTCGCTGGAACCCGCGCGAAAATCCGGCCACCATAGGCGACCTTTTCGCCTGCGAGCCCACCACCGGAGTCTGCGTGCCTGACGACCTGCCTTCTGCGCTTCCTCATGACCTGGATGTCGACCTTGTACCGCCCCGGCAATTGCCGTTTTTTCGACGCCTGTTGGCGCGGCTGATGGGGCGTGGTCTTACCGGACTGCGCTCGCAGCACGCGCCCTCATGGTCGCAGGGGCATGCCGACGGTTATCTGAACGGCCACATCGAAGGCGTGCGTGAAGGCTATGAAGAGGGTTATCTGGATGGCCAAGAGTCGGGCCGTCAGGTGCTGGTCATCAGCGATACCCGGCCAGCACGGCATCGTGGCCCCAAGGTCGATGATCATCTGTTCGATGACTGGCGACTGGCACTCACACCTGAACTGAAAAAGCGCATCAAGGCCGATGTCGCCGAAAAGCTCCCCGCACATGCCCAGCCCAGCACGGCACAGTGGAAGATGATTTTCAGCGACACGCCGTCGACCTACGTGATTGCCGGGGCGGGCGCGGGCAAGTCCACGTCGCTGGTACTGCGGATTCTGCTGCTGCATCACTACCTGGGCTTCGAACTGAACGCCATGACGGTGGTGACCTTCACCCGCGAGTCGCGCAAGGACTTCATCAGCAAACTGATCGACATCATGGCCCTCTGGGGGCATGCGCTGGAGCAAAAGCAGGCGCGCGAGGTAGTGCGCACCTTCCATTCACGCATTCTGCCGCTGGTGCGCAGTCTGCCGGGGTTTGAGCAGCTGCGCGCGTTCGAGAACCTGAGCAGCCAGTCTTCCGGTCTGGAAGAGGCGGACAGCAACCCCTTCGACTTGCGGATCAACGATGCGCAGCGCCAGCAACTCAATCTCTGCTATCGCGATCTGTACGCTGGCAATGAGCGTTTTCGCGAAGTCATGGCGCCGCTGTATCGCCATGCCCTGCAGCTCAAGGAACTGGACCGCGATCACCCTGATGTGCAGAAACGGGTCGCCGTGACCGAATTGTCCTCGAAACGCGATGAAGAGTGGTGTGACACCGTTGAAGACTTGTGGATCCGCGCCGGGGCCTGGCCTATAAAGGGCATTGAGCCCATGCGCCAAGCTGTTGAAATAAATGGTTTTTCATTTTCGTTTCACGGCTATATCGCTGAGCTGGATGCTTGGGTTGTGCTGGGTCTGGACGCCAGTGAGGACCAGCAACTCAAGCGCCCTGGCGCCAAGTTACCGGTGTGGGCAGAGGGCGTCATAAAGCGCACCCTGTTTCAAGCTTTCTGCAATAAGCCTTTGATATGGATGGATAATTACCAGTCAGCCAATCAGGTTTTGCAATCCCTGGCAGGCGATGCCGTCGCGGGGCCTGGATTCGATTACCGGGTCAAGGGCGAGCTCGGTGCGGCACCCTTGCTTGACTGTTTTGTCACGGCTGCCAGCTTCATCGAGAACCTCGGGCTGGATGTGCCGAGCGCTGTATCCGAGATGAGTTTTGCCAGCGATGACCCGGACCGTTTCTTCTTCGAAGCGCTCAGCCTGTTCTGGAAAGCCTTCGAAACGCACCTGCTGGCTCAATCGCCGCCGATCATGACCTACAACCGCATGTTTGCCTTGTTCGGCGAAACGTCTCCCGAGAACCTCAAGCACGTCAGTGACCCGATGCTCAGACCCTTGGCGCATTTGATGATCGACGAGTTCCAGGACGTCTCGCCGCAGATCGTTTCATGGCTACGCGCCAGCCTGCGCGAAATCAGGCGTCGTGGTCCGGCATTGCACACCGGCCGCATCGCTCAGCACTCATCGTTGTTATGTGTCGGTGACGATTGGCAGTCGATCTACGGCTGGCGCGGCAGTTCACCGAAATACTTCATGGAGTTCGCAAAGGAGTTTTCCTCCCCGGCGACCACCAGGGTCATGCTCAGCGACAATTTTCGCAGTCATCAGCACATCATCGACGCCGCCGAGCACATCGTCCGTGCGGCCCCGGCTATCCCCGGCAAGAAGGCCCGCGCCAGTGGCACGCTCCAGGAGCTGCTGCCGGTCAAGGTACTGGATCGCGATGAGGACGAGCTTGCCGAGCGGGTCGCCGAGCACTATCACGATGGCGACTCGATCCTGCTGCTGTACCGCAAGGGCAGCGAGAAGGCACGTTTCTCGACGCGCCTGCAGGTATTGATCGACGCTGATTCGGCAAATGGCGCGCAGAATCGCCGCATCCGAACGCTGACCTACCACAGTTCCAAGGGCTTGCAGGCGGATGCCGTATTTCTGCTGGGCGATTGTCAGCATCTGACCGTCTCGCCATACAAGAATCAGGTTTACCGGTTGGCAGGGCTGGGTGATGCGAGTGATCTTCAGCCATTCGATACAGCACAGAAGGATGAAGTCTTGCGTCTGGCCTATGTCGCCATTACTCGCTCGGCGCGGCACTGTTATTGGTATATCGATGAAAGCGCCAGTTCGGGAGAAGCAGTTCAGATGCCCAAAGCGTCAGACAGGATTGCCCGCGACAAGCCTTTCTTCGAAGACCTGCGTAACAGGGTTCGTGCTGGCTGAGGCGTTCATGTCAGATGAAACCGGCGATCTGTCGTTGCGTCTGAGTGCCGAATAACTCCAGCTCGTCCTCGATCGCTTCGATGATGCGCTCCACGTCTGCGGCATTCATCACGGTAGAACAAGGCAGGCCGGCAATG
This sequence comes from Pseudomonas sp. MWU16-30316, assembly GCF_020515645.1. Classification (NCBI taxonomy): domain Bacteria; kingdom Pseudomonadati; phylum Pseudomonadota; class Gammaproteobacteria; order Pseudomonadales; family Pseudomonadaceae; genus Pseudomonas; species Pseudomonas sp. MWU16-30316. The sequence goes on from NZ_JAIZAZ010000003.1 coordinate 683,472, forward strand.
GCGACCACGGTCTCACCGCTGGCACGGTCGAAAAGTCGCGCAATCATGCTCCCTGGCGCATCCATCGAGGCTTCAAAGCCCACGGGATGGAAGTGCCAGCGCATCAGTTGGCATGCATTGGGGAATGTGACTTTAGTCATGACGATGGCCCACCTGAATCAATCGAGCACTTCCCTTGCTCCAATGGGTAGGCAGACAGCCAGAATGCGTCCGGTAAAGCCATGATGACGAGACGATGACCAGCAGTACGCATCATCGGTCGGTCAAGTTGCTTTCCAGCAGGATCGCTGAGCGGTCTGACGAATACTGAAAATAGCATTTGCCAGTGCCGTTCTGGAAAAATTTTTTATGACGCAGCATAAAAAAATCAATTATATGACCGGTGTCATTCGAAGGTATTAATGGGCGCGCTCCATGCATCTGCCGAGCCGCTGCCGCAAGTCCTTCAACGGACTGAATTTGCCGTGACGAGGATGGTTTTCGTGCCGGGTCTGGGGCAAGCTGTCGCTATTGACCCGAGGAACTGCACATGCTGAGAAAATCCCTTGCCGCACTGGTGTTGCTGGCCTCCACCAGTCACGCGGCGGAGACGGTCAATATCTACAACTGGACGGACTATATAGCGCCGGACACCCTGAAGAATTTCGAAGCCGCCACCGGCTTCAAGACCACTTACCAAACCTTTGAAACCAATGAGGCGCTGAACGCAAAACTGCTGGCCGGACACTCAGGCTACGATGTGGTTTTTCCGTCCATTCATTTCATGGGAAGACAAATCCAGAGCGGGCTGCTCAAAACCCTCGACAAGCGTCAATTGCCTAACTGGAAAAACCTCAACCCGGTCCTGCTCAAGGCGCTGGAGGGCAGTGACCCCGGTAATCAGCATGGTTTCCCCTATCTGTGGGGCAGTACCGGCATCGGCTATGACGTAGCCAAGGTCAAGGCCATCCTCGGCAAGGATGTACCGCTCGATTCATGGGATCTGGTGCTCAAGCCGGAAAACATGAAAAAACTCGCCCAATGCGGTGTCGTATTTCTCGACAGCGCACCGGCTCTTCTGCCGATCACCCTGAATTACCTTGGCTTGCCGCCGCACAGTGAAGTGCCTGACGACTACCGTCAGGCAAAGGCGGTACTGGACAGCGTACGGCCGTACATACGCAATTTCAGCTCTGCCGATTACATCGCCGACCTCGCGAAGGGCAGTATTTGTGTCGCAGTGGGCTATTCCGGGGATATTTCCCAGGCTCAGGAGCAGGCGCAGAAAGAAGGCAATGGCTTTACCATCGATTATGTCGTTCCGAAGGAGGGCGCACCCATGTGGTTCGACATGGTCGCCATACCGGCTGACGCCACCGATACCAAGGGTGCCTACGCGTTTCTGAATTACCTGTTGCGCCCCGAAGTGATCGCCAACATCACCAATACGGTGCATTACGCCAATGGCAATGAAAAGGCCGACGCGCTGATCGGTCCCGGCCTGTGGACCGATACCACGGTGTACCCGGACGCCGACATGCTGAGCCGCCTGTTCGTGATGTCTCAGGTCTCGGACACTATCAATACGTTGCGCGAGAAGCTCTGGGACACATTCAGGGCCGGCAGGTAACGCTGTTCAGATGACATGGGCCTGCTGCAGCTCGGTCAGCGCCTGAGCCTTCAATCGCGCCAGCAGCGGATCGCGACGATCCCTCGGTGTCTGCAGCCCGACCGGCAAATCGTGGGTGATTGTGCCGGGACGGCTGCCCATCACCAGAACACGGTCACTCAGGTACAACGCCTCGTCGACATCATGGGTCACCAGCAACAGGGTGATGGCATGGCGCGCAGCCAGTTGCAGCAGCAGGTCCTGAAGCTTCATCCGGGTAAACGCATCGACTGCGCTGAACGGTTCATCCAGCAGCAACACCGCCGGGTGCGAATACAGGCCGCGCGCGATCGCCACACGCTGCGCCATGCCACCTGACAGCGCTTTGGGCAAGGCGTCGGCAAAACCGGACAGGCCCACTTCTTCGATCAATTGACCGACCCAGCGGCGGTCGTAGCGGTCATCATCACTGAAACCGATATTCTGTGCGACGGTCAGCCAGGGCATCAGGCGGGGCTCTTGAAACACGAACGCCACTTCGCCCTGAATGCGCCGCACCGAGCCACGAAAATCCTGCTCCAGTCCGGCGACAATTCTCAGCAGCGTGCTTTTGCCGCAGCCGCTGGGGCCCAGCAGGCTGACGATTTCCCCCGACTGCAGCGACAGATCGATGCCGTGCAGTACGGTATTGCCCGCAAATGCCTTGTGGTCGACGCGTATGTCCATCAGTGATTCCGGCATCTATCAACCCTCACGGCTTTGCCCGTTGAATGTGTCGCGCCAGGCCAGGAAGCGTTTTTCCAGGTTTGCCAGCAGACCGTCGCTGAGTTTGCCCAGTGTGGCCAGAACGATGATGGCTGCCAGCACGATGTCCGGGCGCGAGGTTTCGCGTCCGTCACTGAGCAGGTAGCCCAGGCCTTTGGTGGCCGCGATCAGCTCGGCGGCCACCAGAAACATCCACGACAGGCTCATGCCGTTGCGCAAACCGGTAAACAGGCCGGGCAGGGCGGCGGGCAGAAGAATGCGCCGGGTCAGGCGATAGCGGCTCAAGCCATACATCTGGCCGACTTCCACCAGCTTTCGGTCAATGCCTCGAATCGCGGCCACGCCGTTGAGGTAGACCGGAAAGAACGCGCCGATGGCAATCAGCACGATTTTCGATGTTTCGCCAATGCCCAGCCACAACAGCAGAAGCGGCACCCAAGCCAGGCTTGGAATGGAGCGAAGCCCGGCGAACGTCGGCTCCAGATACGCCTCTGCTTCACGACTGAGCCCCACCCACGCAGCAAACACCAGGGCCAGGCTCGCGCCGATCACAAAGCCGCTGAGCACACGCAACAGACTGGCACTGATGTGCTTCCACAACGCACCGTCCGCCAGATCGCGCAGGGTCAGCACGATCTCGCTGGGCGATGGCATCTGGTAGGCAGGTAGCCAGCCGATACGGACGATTACTTCCAGCAGGACGATGATCGCCGCCGGCACCACCAGGCCCTTGAGTGGCGTTCGGTAGCGCTGCCAAAGCGTTGGTTGCGACTTGTTCGGTGTTGCCTGCGCTGATGCAGACAACGCTTTGTCCCGGCTGGTCATGGAGTGGCGATCACGGCTTTGGAGAATTCAGGCGTGATCAGTTGATCGATGACCTGCTCGACATTGACGCCTTTGCGCACCAGATCCTCGGAAACCAGAATCGGCGCCGCGGCCTTGGACGCTTCCATGTCTTTCGCGCTCAGTTGCGGGTTGCTCAGGTCTGTGCGGGTCAATTGCAACCTGGCGACTTCCAGCGGCAAACCCGACTCGGTCGCCAGCAGCCTGGCCAGCTCGTCAGGGTTTTTCACTGCCCATTCCCGAGCCTGCTCATAAGCGCTCAATACTGTTCTGATCGCCTGTGGATGTTCCCTGGCGTAGGTTTCCGTGACGCTCAGTACGCCATAGCTGTTGAAGTCCTTGTTGCGGTAAAGCAGGCGCGAGCCGGACTGTATTTCACTGGCCGCCATGTGCGGGTCAAGCCCTGCCCAGGCATCTACGTCGCCTTTTTCGAGGGCGGTGCGTCCATCGGGATGCTGCAGGTGCAGCAACTCGACATCATCCTTTTTCAGCCCGGCCTTCTGCAGCGCGCGCAAGGTGAACAGATAAGGGTCGGTGCCTTTGGTGGCGGCTATTTTCTTGCCTTTGAGTTCGGCAACCGATTGCAGGGGAGAATCCTTGCGCACCACCAGAGCCGTCCATTCTGCCCGGCTGTAGACATACACCGATTTGATCGGGCTGCCATTGGCCCGGGCCAGCACCGCAGACAGGCTGGCCGACGATGCAAAGTCGACGCTGCCACTGTTCAGGTATTCCAGCGAGCGGTTGCTGCCCTGGCTCAACACCCAGGTGACTTTCGCCTCCGGCAGGGCTTTCTCCAGCCAGCCAAAATGCTTGAGCGCCAGGCTGACCGGCGAATAGTAGGCATAGTCCAGACGGATTTCGGCAGGTACGGCCTCGGCGGCCTGCACCGCGCCGTTGAGGCTCAACGCCAATACGCAGGTGCTGGCCATCCAGCGAATCAGCGCACGGGGAGACAGCAACCGAAAGGAAACGGAGGGTTGTGGCATAGTGGCATCCAGGTCAGGAAAACTAGAGCCGCAGCGATCGGCTGGTATATTCCAAAACAGGCAGTTCGCAGGGCGTGAAATTCAGAACAGGAATATTGCACGCTCTATGCCAAACTGCAGGGGCTTGAATTCCGGGGCTTTACGCGGTTTTTCGACGTCCGTGATGTTGATCTGACAGCGGTCTGTTGAATGGCTGTTGCCAGGCAAACAGTCGGTCTGATGACCCATCTTTCGACGATTTTTTGACATATTCTCTGCTTGTCAGACGATTTTTTTTGCCGGTATTGCAACAGAATCGTTTTTTGACACTCTTAATCGTCCACATTCTTAATTTCGAAACATGTGCGCACTAAGATTCGCGCGTGACCCTGTTTGACTGATCCGCAGAAATTTCCAGGGCGAGCTGCACAAGCCTGCGTATTCGCACCAGCCAGATGGCTGTCCCCTTTCAAATGCGCACCGGACTCAGAAAATAATGAATATGCCGAAAATGCCTTCCATCACCCGACTTCAGCGCCGTCTTGCGTGGTGCTTCTTCCCCTCCTTGCTGGTGGCTTCGGCCCTGGCCCTGTTCACCATGGGCAAAGGCGTGCATGCAGAGCCCAAGAATGGCACCCAGACACTGGTATTCCTTCGGCATGCCGAAAAACCGGCCATGGGGTTGGGGCAACTGAACTGTCAGGGGCTCAACAGGGCGATAGAACTGTCGGAAGTCCTGCCCAGGGAATTCGGCAAGGCTGACTTCATTTTCGCTGCCAATCCGAGCCGACATGTGGAAGAGGGTGAGGGCGATCAGTCCTACAGCTACGTGCGTCCGCTGATGACGGTAGGGCCCAGCGCAATCAAACTGGGTCTGCCCGTCAACCTCGACTTTGGTGCCAACGACACCGCAGACCTGGCCGATGAGCTGATGCGGGACAAGTACCACAACGCAGTTATCTACACCGCCTGGTCGCATGGCTACCTGCCGGAGCTGATCAACAAGGTTGCTGAAGAAGCGTCCGGCAAGAGCACTAACCTGCTGGATGACTGGACGAACGATGATTTCGACTCAGTGATTGTCGTCACCCTGAAATGGGTCGATGGCAAGGCCACGCTCGATTACAAAAATCAAAAGCAGGGCCTCAACAACGGCACCGAGACCTGCCCTGAGGCGACCTGATCTCGAATCGCAAGCGTTAGCCGTTGAGGGACTTCATCGACTCCGCGCTATAGCGCTCGCCGGATGCCGACCCCTGAGCCGGAAAAATCGCCTCCAGCTGGGCAAGGTCATCGGTACTCAGCGTCAATGAAGCTGCGGCCACGTTGCTTTCCAGGTATTTGCGCTGTTTGGTGCCCGGGATCGGAATGATATCCTCTCCCTGGGCAAGCACCCAAGCCAGCGCCAGTTGCGACGCGCTGATGCCTCTGGCCGTAGCCAGTGCCTTGACCTTCTCGACCAATTGCAGATTGCGATTGAAGTTTTCGCCCTGAAACCGTGGGGTGAAGCGACGATAGTCATCGGCCGCGAAATCGTCCGGGGTGCGCAATTCACCGGTCAGAAACCCCCGGCCGAGCGGACTGTAAGCCACGAAGGCAATGCCCAGGCGACGGCAGGTGGCAAGCACGCCATTCTGTTCCGGATCGCGTGACCAGAGTGAGTACTCGCTCTGCACAGCCGCCAACGGATGTACCGCGTGGGCCTTTTCAATGGTCGCTGCACTGGCTTCACAGATGCCTATGTGGCGAACCTTGCCAGCCTTGACCAGTTCGGCCATGGCGCCAACGGTGTCCTCGATGGGCACCTTTGGGTCGACGCGGTGCTGATAATAGAGATCAAGGTAATCGGTGTTCAGCCGCTTCAGACTGGCGTCGATGGACTGGCGAATGTACGCCGGGCTGCCATTGACGCCACGTGCATGCGGATCGTCGCCACGCACGATGCCGAACTTGCTGGCCAGGTAAATACCTTCACGCTTGCCTTCGAGGGCCCGGCCAAGCAAGGCTTCATTGGTGTGCGGGCCGTACATGTCCGCTGTATCGAAAAAGGTGACACCCAGCTCCAGTGCGCGGTGCAAGGTGGCGATGGATTCCTTTTCATCGATGCCGGTGGTGTAGAAGTCCGACATTCCCATGCAGCCCAGCCCGACGGCGGATACGTGCGGACCGAGTTGACCCAATTGGCGCGTGATCACAATGAGTGCTCCTGATCGTTGAAAGAGCCATCAAGTCTCTACGCTTTGGCTGGCGCAATAAACCTGGTGTTTCTTATTTCACCGTTGCGAAAATCCGAATAATTAACGTTCACCAAGCGCGAGAGCGTGCGGCGTCAATCCGACAAACCGTACTAGTCACAAAATCACCAGTGGAGTACAAATGTACTCCATGAGCACATTATCTCCTCGACGCAGCGCCATCCTTACCTTCATCCGCGATCGCATCGCGCAGCAGGGGCAATCACCGAGCCTGGCGGAAATTTCCGAGGCTTTCGGTTTTGCTTCGCGCAGTGTGGCGCGCAAACACATTGTGGCCCTCACCGAGGCCGGGCTGATCGAAGTCGTAGCGCATCAGGCGCGGGGCATTCGCCTGCTGAACAGTGAGCCACTCCCCGAATTGCTGGAAATTCCGGTACTGGGGCGCGTGGCGGCGGGCGCACCTATCGGGCCTGACCTCGATATACACAGCACGCTGCACCTGGACCGCAGCACCTTTACCCGTGTGCCGGACTACCTGCTGCGTGTGCAGGGTGACTCGATGATCGAGGACGGTATTCTCGATGGCGATCTGGTGGGCGTGCACCGTAACCCGCAGGCCAGTGACGGGCAGATCGTGGTTGCCCGGCTGGACGGCGAGGTGACCATCAAACGCCTGCAACGCCGAGCCGAGCAGGTGCGCCTGTTGCCGCGCAACCCGGCCTACGAGCCGATCATCGTCACGCCCGATCAGGACTTCGCCATCGAAGGTGTGTTCTGCGGGCTGGTGCGCCGCGAATGATGGGCGCGGTGGTCAGCCTGGATGCCTTGCTGGATGAGCGCAGGGTCTGGAAAGGGCGCCAGCAGAGCGCGCCACCGGTCAGCCCGCAGCCCAGTGGCCACGTGTTGCTGGATGCTGCATTGCCCACCGGCGGCTGGCCTGCAGCGGCCCTGACTGAAATCCTCATTCCGGCCAATGGCAGCGGCGAACTGCGCCTGCTGTGGCCAAGCCTGGCACGGCTTTCCGCAATCGCTGAGCGCATTGTGCTGGTCGCACCGCCTTATATTCCGTATCCACAGGCCTGGCTGGCCGCCGGTGTCGATCTGCGCCAGTTGGTGGTGATCGAGGCGAGTCCCCGTGATGCCTTGTGGGCCGCCGAGCAATGCCTGCGTTCCGGCAGTTGTGGCGCGGTCGTGTGCTGGCCCGGCATGGTCGATGACCGTGCGCTGCGACGCTTGCAGGTGGCTGCCGAAACCGGGCAGACCCTGGCTTTTGCCTGTCGCCCGCAGCAGGTCGCCGCCAACCCTTCACCCGCAGCCCTGCGCATAGCTATAGATACCCGCCCGGCACAGTTGCGGGTGCTCAAATGCCGGGGCGGACTTGCGCCGCCTTTCCCCATTCCGTTCCCGACCGACGCTTGAGGTTCTTATGCTCTGGGCCTGTGTCTTGCTGCCACAACTGGCGCTGGACGGCGTCATGCGTCGTCACGGCAACCCCGATGAACCGCTGGCGCTGATCAGCGGCAGCGCTCAACGTCGCGTGTTGCAGAGCGTCAATCCGGCTGCGCGTGCGTTGGGGCTGAAAGCCGGGCAGTCGCTGACCGCAGCACAGGCGCTGGTGCCGAACTTCACCACGATCGAGCATGACCCGGCCGATATCGAGCGTTTGCAGCAACTGCTCGCGGCCTGGGCCTACGGTTTCAGCTCCAATGTCAGTCTCAAGTACCCGCGGGTACTGCTGATGGAAATCGAATCCAGCCTCAGGCTGTTCGGCCCTTGGCCAGTGTTCGAGGCGCGTTTGCGTGAAGAGCTGACCACGCAGGGTTTCCGCCATCGCATCGTGGTCGCGCCCAACCCGATAGCCGCGCGAATGCTGGCCAACATGCATGACGGGCTGAGCATCGACTGTCCACATGAATTGCGCCGCCGTCTGGAGCAGATGCCTTTGGAACGCATCGGCCTGAGCCGCGAAACCGCTACTGCCCTGACGCGCATGGGGCTGCGTAGCGTGCGGCAGGTGCTGGCGCTGCCCCGCGATACGCTGGCACGGCGGTTTCCGGCCAGCGTGCTGCAGCACTTCGACACCTTGCTCGGCGAGCGCCCCGTGGCGCTGGAATGCTACACGCCGCCGGATTTTTTCGATGTACGCATCGAGCTGAATTTCGATGTCGAATCCCATCAGGCCCTGTTGTTTCCGCTCAAGCGGCTGATCGCCGATCTGGCCTTGTTCCTGGCCGGACGCGACAGCGGTGTGCAGCGATTTTCCCTGCATCTGGAGCATGTTGAAGGTCCGGAGACTGTGGTACCCGTCGGACTGCTGAGTGCCGAGCGCGATGCTTCGATGCTGTTCGAACTGGCCCGCGGCAGGCTGGAGCAGGTGCTGGTCGCGTCGCCGGTACGTGCCGTGCGCCTGCTGGCGCGAGACTTGCCGGATTTTGTCCCGGCGCACCGTCAGTTGTTCGATGAGCGCGTGCAGCAAACCTTGCCCTGGGAGCAACTGCGCGAGCGCCTGCGGGCGCGTCTGGGCGACGAGTCGGTCAATGGCTTACGCGCTCAGGCCGATCACCGCCCTGAATGCGCCTGGCAACCGCACAGCACAAGCAAACCGGTCTTGCCGAGCAAGGGTTGTACGCGCCCGGGCTGGTTGCTGCGAGAACCCCAGCCGCTGCCACTTCATGCCACGCGCATCGTGGCGGGGCCCGAGCGAATCGAATCAGGCTGGTGGGACGGCGGCGATGTACGTCGCGACTACTATCTGGTCGAAACCTCCAGCGGCCAGCGCGCCTGGGCCTATCGCAGCGTGGGCGAGCAGGGTGAACTGCTGCTGCATGGCTGGTTCGCATGACAAGCGAATACGCCGAGCTGCATTGCCTGTCCAACTTCAGTTTTCAGCGCGGCGCCTCAAGCGCCCGTGAGCTGTTCGAACGAGCCTTGCGCCACGGCTACCAGGCGCTGGCCATCACTGACGAGTGCACGCTGGCCGGTATCGTACGTGCCTGGCAGGCGTCCATCAGCACCGGCCTGCCATTGATCATCGGCAGCGAAATGCACATCGAGAACGGGCCGAAAGCCGTGCTGCTGGTGGAAAGCCAGACAGGCTATGAGGCGCTGTGCAAATTGATCACGGTGGCACGCCGCAGAGCCAAAAAAGGTGAATACCGGTTGTTGCGTGAAGATTTCGAGCCTGCGCCGGACGGGTTGCTGGCCCTCTGGCTGCCGGACCTCGACGGTGACGCTCAAGCCTGTCTGGCGCATGGACGCTGGTTGCGTGAGCGCTTTGCCGAGCGCCTCTGGCTCGGCGTGGAGTTACATCGCGGCGCGGATGACGAGCAGCGTCTGGCCGACTTGCTGGCGCTGGCTCAATCATTGGGTATCCCGGCAGTAGCCAGTGGTGATGTGCACATGCACGCACGCGGCCGGCGTGCCCTGCAGGACACCATGACTGCCATTCGCCATCACACGACCGTGGCCGAAGCAGGGCACCTGTTGTTTGCCAACGGCGAGCGCCATTTACGGCCACTGGATGCGCTTGCCGAGCATTACCCGGACTGGCTGCTGGCCGAATCGGTGCGTATTGCCCGGCGCTGCACGTTTGATCTCAAACAATTGAAATATGAATACCCGCACGAGCTGGTCCCCAAAGGCCAGACACCTACGTCGTGGCTGCGTGAACTGACCGAGCGCGGTGTCCGAAAACGCTGGCCGAAGGGGCTGACGCCAGCTACCCGTACGCAGGTCGAGAAGGAACTGGCGCTGATCGCGGAAAAGAAGTTCGACAGCTACTTTCTGACCGTGCATGACATCGTCGAGTTTGCCCGCAGCCAGCACATCCTTTGTCAGGGACGCGGCTCGGCGGCCAACTCGGCAGTGTGTTATGCGCTGGGGATCACCGAGCTGAATCCGGAAAAGAGCAATCTGCTGTTCGAGCGCTTCATCTCCAGAGAGCGCAACGAGCCACCGGATATCGACGTGGATTTCGAGCATGACCGCCGCGAAGAAGTCATTCAGTACATCTTTCGGCGCTATGGCCGGGGCCGGGCGGCGCTGACTGCTGTCGCTAGCACTTATCACGGCTCCGGCGCGATGCGTGACGTGGCCAAGGTGCTGGGCTTGCCGCCAGACCAGATCAATGCCCTGGCCGAAGCCTTCAGCCGCTGGAGCGATTCATTGCCGTCGCCTGAACGCTTGCGCGAATACGGCTTCGATGCCGACACGCCGATCCTCAAGCGCGTGCTGGCGCTGACCGGCGAACTGATCGGTTTTCCCCGGCACCTGTCGCAACACCCGGGTGGCTTCGTGATTTCCGAACACCCACTGGAGACCTTGGTGCCGGTGGAGAACGCCGCGATGGCCGACCGCACCATCATCCAGTGGGACAAGGACGACCTGGACCTGGTCGGCCTGCTGAAAGTCGACATTCTTGCGCTGGGCATGCTCAGTGCCTTGCGCCGCACGTTCGATCTGGTGCATCTGCACCGGGGCAAACGCTGGGCCCTGGCAAGTCTGCCGGGCGACGACCGGAAAACCTACGAAATGATCAGCCGCGCCGACACCATCGGCGTGTTTCAGATCGAGTCGCGTGCGCAGATGGCCATGCTGCCGCGCCTGAGGCCGGAAAAATTCTACGATCTGGTCATCGAAGTCGCCATTGTCCGGCCAGGGCCGATCCAGGGCGATATGGTTCACCCGTACCTGCGGCGGCGCAATGGCGAAGAGGCAGTCACCTATCCGCCCAAGCTTGAATCCGTATTCAAGCGCACCCTGGGTGTGCCGCTGTTCCAGGAGCAGGTCATGGAAGTGGCCATTCTGGCCGCCGACTACACGCCGGGCGAAGCGGACGAGCTGCGTCGCGCGATGGCTGCGTGGAAACGTCACGGCGGGCTCGAGCCGCATCGCGAACGGCTGCGTACGGGCATGCTGAAAAAAGGCTATGAAGCGGACTTTGCCGACCGGATTTTCGAACAGATCAAGGGTTTTGGCAGTTATGGTTTTCCCGAATCCCACGCCGCCAGTTTCGCCTTGCTGACCTACGCCAGTTGCTGGCTCAAATGCCATGAACCGGCAGCGTTCACCTGCGCACTGATCAACAGCTGGCCGATGGGGTTCTATAGCCCGGATCAATTGTTACAAGACGCACGTCGCCACCACATTGAAATCCGCCCGGTGGATGTGCGCTACAGCGACTGGGATTGTTCGCTGGAGCCGCTCGATCATCCCGACCGCACACGCAATCTGGCGATTCGCCTCGGGCTGCGCATGGTCCGTGGCTTTCGTGAGGAAGATGCCTTGCGCATCGAAGTCGCGCGCGCGAAACGCCCGTTTGTCGATGCCACGGACCTGACGTTGCGCGCCGAACTGGACTCGCGCGCCGCCGAAGCACTGGCGGATTCCGGTGCCTTGCGCGGCCTGATCGGCCATCGGCACCGGGCGCGCTGGGAAGTGGCCGGGGTTGAGGCCCAGCGCCCGCTGTTCGACGACCTGCCCAGCGAAGAAACCCAAGTGATCTTGCCACTGCCGACTGTGGCCGAAGACCTGGTGGCCGACTACACAACGCTGGGCACTACCCTGGGCCCGCACCCGCTGGCCTTGCTGCGCCGGCAACTGGCTGCCAAGCGCTTTCGCAGCTCACAAGACTTGTTACACCTGGAAAACGACCGGACCCTCAGCGTGGCGGGGCTGGTCATTGGCCGTCAACGACCGGGCACCGCCAGTGGCGTGACCTTCGTGACGCTGGAAGACGAATTCGGCATGGTCAACGTCGTGGTCTGGCGCGACCTGGCCGAGCGTCAGCGCAAGGTGCTGGTGGGCTCGCAACTGCTGCAGGTGTTCGGGCGACTGGAATCGAAAAGCGGCGTGCGGCACCTGATCGCCCAGCGGCTGTATGACCTGACGCCGCTGTTGACCGGACTGGATGTGCGCAGTCGGGACTTCCAGTAATCGGGCCTGTAATTTGCAGTAGCAATCGGTACATCCTGCCACCGAGAAGCCCTGTATGTACAAAGACTACCCAGCCGCTTACCAGGTCAGCAAAGGCGCGGCGCTGCAAGTGGACACTGCCTTTTATGAGCGCATCCGCACGAATGCGCAGCAACGCACCCTCGTCGAACAGTTCGAAGTACCGATTCGTACCGGGCGGGCCTGGAAGGTCAAGGCCGGTCAGGTGTTTCGGGTCACCACACCGGTGGGCCCGCAGGTGGGTGATTTCAATGTCTGGAACGCCAACGACCCCCGCGAGCGCCTGTGGGCTGCGCGCACGCGGCAGTTGCAGGGTGCGCATGTCAGCACCCACGATCGGCTGTGGTCGAATCTGCCGTTTTTACGGCCAATGGTAACCATCACCGATGACAGTCTGGCCAGTTACGGAACTGACGAGCACGGCGGCCGCCTGCATGACCTGCTCGGCACGCGTTGCGATCCCTACGTCAACAAGATGCTGACCGGCGAAGACTTTCACCATCACTGCCATTCCAACCTGACCCGCGCAGTGCTGCCGCACGGGCTGACCGAGTTCGATGTGCACGATGTGCTGAACATCTTCCAGTGCACCGGCCTGAACCATGACGACCTGTATTTCATGAAAGCCTGCCCGGCGCAGAAGGGCGACTATCTGGAGTTCTTCGCGGAAATCGACCTGCTATGCGCCTTGTCGACGTGTCCGGGTGGCGACCTGTCATTACCGATGTGGGGGCCTGATGCGCAGGACCCGCTGAGCGTCTGCCGACCGCTGGGCGTCGAGATCTACGACCTCGACGCGTCGCTGCTGGACGGCTGGCAGTCCCCCGAGCGCGCAGCTTACAACGGCCTGCATGGTCTGCAGATCGCCAAGGCCGAGTGGGAGCAATAACCGCTCAGGCTGCGCGCGCCATTCTGCGCAGTCCCCAGACCATCACCGCCCCCATCCCGAGCATCGCCAGCAGCAGTGCCGGGTAAGCCACCCACCAGTGCAGCGGGGCGGTCATCATGCTGAATTCCGACATGCCGCCGATCCCGGCAATCAGGTTCAGGGGCAGAAACACCACATTGATCAAGGTCAGTTTGCGCAGCAGGGTGTTGGTGCTGTTGTTGACCAGATTGCCGCGCGCATCCATCAACCCGGCGAACACCGTGGAATAGATCTCGGCCTGTTTGTAGCACTGATCGTTCTCGATGATCATGTCGTCGATCAGCGCCAGGCTGTCGGCTGCGTATTGCCGGCCTTGCGCATGGTTGCGCAGACGCGTCAGGACCGCACCGTTGCTGTGGATGGCATTGATGTAATACACCAGACTTTCGCTGAGGTTGAACATCTGCAGCAAATGGCGGTTTTCCAGGGAAGAGTTGAATTTCTGCTGCAATTCCCGGGCGACCATCTTGATGACTTTCAAATGGCCCAGATAGTGATGAATATTGTTGAACAGCAGCTCCAGAAGGATATCCAGCGGCTGGTCCAACGGGCGGTGAGCCCCCAGCGCGCTCAAGGGTTGCTCGTCATCGCAGATCAGCACCAACTGGTCCCGGCTCAACAGCACGCCAAAGGACGAAACGTCGAACGAGAAGCTGTCCTTGCCCGAATAGTTCTCGGGACGTTTCCAGATGACGAACAACGCATCAGGGTGAAACTCGATGCGCGAAATTTCGTCCGGGTCGAGTGCCGAGGCAACGGCATGCTCATCAAGGTGAAATCGCTCCAGCAATAATCTGCGTTCCCCGGCATTCGGTTTGCTGAACCACAGCACCTGAGCCTTTTGCGGATCACATGCCAGCAACTGGTTGTTGTCGAGTTTCAGGCCCTGAATCATCGTTTCACCATGCCTGACCGAGGCGCTTGAGCTCCAGACGGCGGACGAACTCTTCCAGCACCAGGCTGTAAAGATCATCCTGCAGATAAGCGTCTTCGATGCCGGCATCCAGGTTCGGGTTGTCGTTGACCTCGATCACCACCACGTGATCGCCTGACTGTTTCAGGTCCACGCCATACAAGCCGTCACCAATCAGGTTGGCGGTCTTGAGCGCCAGTTCGACCACGGCGCGCGGCGCTTCGTGCACCGCCAGCGTGCGGCATTCGCCAATCACCTCGGCACCGATCGCCTTGTGGTTGTAGATCTGCCAATGCCCCTTGGACATGAAGTACTGGCAGGCGAATATCGGTTTGCGATTGAGAATACCGATGCGCCAGTCGTACTCGGTGTAGAAAAACTCCTGAGCCAGCAGCAATACCGAGTGCTCGAACAACTGGGTCGTTGCCGTGTGCATTTCCTCGGGTGTGCTGACCTTGATCACGCCTCTGGAAAAACAGCCATCGGGAATCTTCAATACCAGCGGGAAACCCAGGCGTGTGGCCACGTGTTGCAGTTCTTCCGGGCGGTCCTTGTAGAGGATTTCCGTTCGCGGCATGCCCAGATCATGGCTTTTGAGCAGGTCGGTCAGGTACACCTTGTTGGTGCAGCGCAGGATCGAGGTTGAGTCATCCATGACCACCAGCCCCTCGCTTTCGGCTTTCTTGGCAAAGCGATAGGTGTGGTTGTCAACGCTGGTGGTTTCACGAATCAGCAGCGCGTCGTACTCGGCCAGTCGGGCGTAGTCTTTCTTTTCGATCAGCTCGACATCGATGCCCAGGCGCTGACCGACGCGGATGAAATTGGCCAGCGCCTCAGGGTTGGAGGGCGGCAGCTGTTCCTGCGGATCATGCAGAATCGCCAGGTCGTAGCGGGCCATTCGCCGCGAACTGGGCTGGCGCCAGACGTTGCGGCTGAAGCCCTCCAGCGCCGTGGCGAACTCATCCTGCTGATCCTCGCGCAGACGCGGCAGAGCTCCGGCCTTGATACCGGCAATGTGCCAATTGTCGCGCTTGCGAAACTCCACCATCAGGATCGGGCAGGGGAAGACTTCAAACAATTGACGGGCGAGATCCTTCAACGGCTCAAGTGTGGTCTGACCGAAGTACAGTGTCAGGGTAAACCCTTCGGTGTCGTCATAGGGATGGTCCTCAAGTGCGGTCTCCAGCAACTTGTCCAGGTCATCGAGTGCCAGGCCGTAGAGTGACTTTCGGGTCAATTCGCTGATGGTCTTTACCGAGGGAATGACATTGTGCTGGCGCGCTTCGGCCAGCAGGGAACAGTAATAACCATGGCCCAGGTATTTGTAGCTGCGGCACAGGTTGATGACTTGCACACGCTTGCCTGCCGTGGCTTTCAGCGGTTTTTCCAGATAGTCCTGGGCGCTGATCAAGTCTTCGCTGGGGAAGTACGATGCCCAGTCTTCGAGCCGTTCGACAATAATCACCAGTTGCCTCTGCGCTGCAAAGAGTGTTGTGGGGTCTGCTCGCCGGGTTGTTGCTGAAAGCGCAAGTTGCGCAGATACTTCGTTCATCTTCACCTGTGCCGCTGACATGTGTAATCGATCCGATGGGAAACAAGTCCTTTCTATTAAGCATGTGCTTTTTGAAATGTCCCGTTTCGTTACACAACTTTTACGGCGGTGGAGATGGACTTTATATTTCGAGATGCAGTTGAAACCGATGTCGATGATTTGCTGCTTCTGGAGAACCAGTGTTTTGACGGCGACCGTCTGACCGAGCGCAGCTTTCACTGGATGATTCGCCGCGCCAATGCCAGCCTGATCGTCGCCGAGCAGGCCGGACAGCTCACCGGCTATGCGCTGGTGCTGTTTCATCGGGGCACCTCGCTGGGGCGTTTGTATTCGCTGGCGATTGCCGATGCGGCGCGGGGCAAGGGGCTGGGCAAGCAGTTGTTGCAACGTGCCGAGCAGAAGGCCGTGGGCCGCGACTGCGCTTACCTGCGCCTTGAGGTGCGCCCTGATAACCACGCGGCTATCGGGCTGTACGAACGCAATGGTTACCGGCGTTTCGCTCAGGTCGACGACTATTACCAGGACCATGCCCCGGCCTTGCGCTACGAGAAACGTATCGTTGAGCACGCCCGGCTGGACAGTCGCTCAGTGCCTTACTACCAGCAGACTCTGGAGTTCACCTGCGGCCCGGCCTGCCTGTTGATGGCCATGAAAGCCCTGCAACCTGCGCGTTCGATGGGGCGTGCCGAAGAGCTGCAGATCTGGCGCGAGGCGACCACCGTGTTTATGACCTCCGGCCACGGCGGCTGCAGTCCTCAGGGGCTGGCGCTGGCTGCCCGGCGACGGGGCTTTGCCGTGAAGTTGCTGGTGTCGGTCTCGGGCCCGCTGTTTCTGGGCGGCGTGCGCAGCGACAACAAGAAACAGGTGATTCGCCTGGTTCATGAGCAGTTCTGTCATGAGCTGCGAACCTGCGGTGTAGAGACGCTGCCCAACCGCTCATTGAACCTGCCGCGCTTACTGGCCGACGGCGGCAAGCCGCTGGTGCTGATCAGCAGTTACCGCCTGACCCGTTCCAAGGCACCGCACTGGGTGATGGTCACCGATTGCGACAGCGATTTCGTCTACCTGCACGATCCCGATATTGATCACAGCCTGCATCGGCAAGCCATTGACTGCCAGCATATGCCGGTAAGCCATGCCGACTTCAATCGCATGAGTTGTTTCGGTGCCGATAAACTTCGGGCGGCAGTGATTGTGTTTGCCGCGCCTGTGGATGATCATGCGGGCGCTTCAGCAGACCGGCCACAGGATTCCCCATCGTGATTAAGTTCGTGCTCAAGGCTTTTTGCGTACTGGCCATCGCTGCAAGCCTGTCGGCCTGCATCAGCGCGCCGATCCCGCTGACCGCGAAAACCGCCGCGCAGCTGCAGCAACAGCCACCGGTGCGCTTTCTGCTGACCTTCGACGATGGCCCGAGCGCCTCGACGTTCTACAACCCCAGCATCACCGTGCTCGACAGCCTGGCGGACAATCCGCTGCAGCCGGGCATCAAGGCGGTGTTCTTCGTGCAGACCGGCGCAACCGGTGCGGGTAACAGTGATCAGGGCCGGGCGATCATGCGCCGTCAGCATGAAGAAGGGCACCTGCTGGGCTTTCACACCGCCACGCCGCACCACACCAACCACCGTTCACTGAGCGATGAGGAACTGGAGCAATCCCTGACCCAGGGCTGCGCGATCATCGCCTCTATCACCGGTGTGCCGACCACCTTGCTGCGTCCGCCGTTCTGGAACTACGACAAACGCACGTTCAGCGCCTATCAGCGCCACCATCTGCAGGTACTGCTCACTGACCTGAGTGCCAATGACGGCAAGATCTGGGGCTATAACTTCAGCCTGCGCCGCCGTTCCAACATGGTCAGCCAGCTCTCGCAGGTGCGCGAACGCATTGCCGCCGGAGAGCTGCCAGCGGTGGATGGCGTGATTCCGGTGGTGGTGACCTTCCACGACCTGAACCGCTACACCGCGCGGCATGCGCGGGAGTACCTGCAGATTCTGGTCGACAGTGCCGGGCAGACTGGCGTAAGGCTCGCCGACAAGCCGTTCTACGACGACAGTGCGCAGTTGCAGCGCGCAGCACTGGCCAGGACGGTCAAGGAGGCGGGCGAGCCTGTCAGCTTGCCCGGTGTGTGGAACTGGATCTGGGACCACAACGCGCACTGACCAGGCGTCAGACCAGGGTGTTCTTGCGCACATGACCGCCCTGGACAATCATTGCCAAGTGTTTGCCCTGACCGACCAGGCAACTGATATCGCTCAGCGGGTCGCCATCCACCACCAGCAGATCGGCGATCGCGCCGGCGGCGATACAGCCCAGTTCGCCTTCGCGCTGAAGGATCTGCGCTGCCACGCTTGTGGCACTGCGCAGCGCTGCCAGATTACCCAGCAGTTCGGCGCGAATCTTCAATTCATGAGTCTGGTACTCATGCATTTCCCCCAGCAAATCCGAGCCATAGCCCATCGGTACACCCGCTTCGGCGAACAGCAGCAGGGCATTGCGCCCGGCCTGACGCACATCCTCGATCTTGGCGACCGAGTCAGCCGGCAGCCCGAAGCGTTCGCCGTATTCAGCGAGCATTTCGTAAGTGACCTGGGTGGGCACCGCAAATGCGCCTTTTTCGGCCATCAGCCGCGCGGTGTCGGCATCGACCAGGTTGCCATGTTCGATGGTTCTGACACCGCACTCGATGGCACGGCGAATCGCCCGAGCGGTGTAGGCATGCGCCATGACGTAGGTGTTCGCGGCGGCGGCCTCGTCGACGATGGCGCGGATTTCAGCTTCGCTGTATTGGGTGTTGGCAATCGGGTCGGTTGGCGAGGACACACCGCCCGAGGCCATGATCTTGATCTGGTTGGCGCCTTGCTGCAGCTCCTCGCGCACCGCCAGGCGCACGTTGTCGACGCCATCCACCACGCGGGCGATGGCCCCGGCGCGGAAGCAACAGGAGCAGGGCTCGTTGAGCAGCAATTCGCCGCGTGCGCGCATGTCGCCATGGCCGCCGGTCTGCGACAGTGCCTTGCCCGATGCGAAGATGCGCGGGCCGGGAATCAGCCCCATCTGAATCGAACGGGCCAGTGCCCAGTCAGCGCCCCCGGCATCGCGCACGGTGGTAAAACCACGGTCGAGCATCGCCGCCAGAATCGGCAAGGCGCGGTACATGATGATTGCGTTGGGTTGCAGGGCGTTCATGCCCAGGTTGGCGTTGGAAGCCAGCACGTGCACATGGCAGTCGATCAGGCCGGGCATCAGTGTTCTGCCACCCAGATCGATGACCTGAGCGCCAGCCGGGGCCGGTTCACCCTCGGCACGTACTTCGACAATGCGCTCACCCTCGATCACGACCTCCTGGCCCGAAATCAATTGCCCGCGTTGCACGTCCAGCAGGCGGCCGTTGCGCAGGATCAGGCGTGTGGGTTCAGTGGTACTCATTGGTAAGCTCCAGACAAGGGGGGGTGAGCCGCGGGCGCACGGTCGCGATAAAGCAGTGCGCCAATACCGCTGACGATGGCGGCGAACATGATGTAAAAGGCCGGCGCCAGGTTGCTGCCGGTCGAGGCAATCAGCCAGGTGATGGTGAAGGTGGCAAACCCGCCGAAGATCGTGACGGCGAAGTTGTAGGCCACCGAAAGCCCGGTGGACAGTACGTGGGTTGGCAGCAATTCACCGAAGGCTGCGAGGATCGAGCCGATGTAAGCGGAAATCAGCAGGCCGAGCACCAGCTCGAAGATCAACAGTGAAAACAGCCCCGGCATCTGGTTGATGAACAGAAACATCGGGTAGGCGCTGAGGAAGATGGCAATGGCCGAGCCCAGCAGCCACGGGCGATGCCCGCTGCGGTCGGCCAGGGCGCCGACAATCGGTGTGGCGACGATCAGTACCGCGCCGCCCATCATGCCGGCGCTGAAGCCCATCCATGACGGCAGGCCGAGCACGCGCTGGGCGTAGGAGGGGATGTAAAACAGGATGGCATAGGTGCAGACGGTCCACAGCACGACCAGCGAAAAGCTGATCAGGGTCTGTCGCGGGTAGGTCTTGATCACTTCGCGCAGCGGCGATTCGACCGGTTTTGCAGCCTTGTAGGCAGGTGTCTCGTCAACCCGGCTGCGAATATAGAAGCCGACCGGCCCGATCAGCGTGCCGATCAGAAACGGCACCCGCCAGCCCCAGCTTTCGAGCTGTGCCTGGGTCAGGTAACTGGACAGCACCGCGCCCAGCGCGGAACCCAGCAGTACCGCGACGCCGATGCTGGCCTGAATCCAGCTGGAGTAGAAGGCTTTTTTGCCCTCAGGCGCATGCTCGGTGAGAAACGCCGTGGCGCTGCCCATCTCGCCACCGGCAGAGAAGCCTTGCAGCAGACGCGCCAGGACAATCAGCAGGGGTGCCAGATAGCCGATCTGCGCAAAGCCGGGTGTCAGCCCGATGATCAGTGTCCCCAGCGCCATCAGCAGGATGGTCAGCGACAATGCCGCCTTGCGCCCGCGCTTGTCGCTGTAGATGCCCAGCACAATGCCACCCACCGGACGCATGAAGAAGCCGACCCCGAAGGTCGCCAGCGCCAGCAGATAAGAGGTCAGTTCGCTGCCGGTGGGGAAGAACACCTTGGCGATGATCACCGAGAAGAAGCTGTAGACCGTGAAGTCAAACCATTCAAGGCCATTGCCGATGACCGTGGCAACCAACGCGCGGCGTGCCTTTTGTTCATGGGGGCGTGAAGCAGAGGATTGTGGTGTGCTCACTGGATAGGCTCCTGCATGCGATACACGCAGGGAAACCCCCTGCATCGGTTGCATTGATTGAGGGGCAGGGTGTGTGTGTGTGCGGCCGAGTCAGGTCTTTTTGCCCGTTTCAGTCGAGAGTAGGCGCTGGGCCGATTTTAACAAAACGCTTATTACGCAGATTTGCATGCGCCAAACGCATGCAGGATTCAGAGCGGTGGAGCCAGTGTGGCTATTTCGTCTGCCAGCCATTTCTCGAAGGCACGCGCGGCACGCCGAGGCGTCTTGTCGTTGGGTGTCAGCAGATAATAGCCGCCTACCGCGCCGACGCTTTTGCGGCACGCGGGCACCAGCGCGCCGGACTGTACGTGGCGGTCGATCATCGGCTGCCAGCCGAGCACGATGCCATGCCCGGCGACCGCCAGATCGACCAGCACCGGATACAGGTTCACGGTCATGCGCTTGCGGATCAGCGAGGCATCGACACCCTGGCGGCCGAACCAGTCACCCCAGGACAGCCATTGACGCTGGCCGTCTTCGAGCATCAGCAGGCAATGATCCAGCAGTTGCGCGGGCTCCAGCAGGCGCCCGCCGAGGTAGTCGGGCGAGCAATAGGCGTTGACCGATTCGGCGAACAGCAGACGGCTGTCGAGACCTGCCGGTGAGACTTCACGCAGAAAATACAGTGCCAGATCGAATTCGGCGCGAATCAGCGAATCCAGCCCATCGACCACGCGCAGTCGGATATCCACGGCCGGAAAGGCATCGCGATAACGTCCCAGCAAAGGCCCCAGCCACAAGGCCGCCACGCCACTGGAGCAGGCCAGGGTCAGTTGCTGATCACCGCTGTGAGTGATCACCTGTGCGGTGGCCTCGGCGCACAGGGTCAGTACGCGCTGGATCTGCTCGGCGTAAATCTGCCCGGCCACCGTCAGATGAATGCGCTTGTGCTCGCGACGAAACAGGGCGCGGCCGAGAAATTCCTCCAGTTGCGCGACCTGACGGCTGATCGCGCTCTGAGTCAGGTTCAGTTCGGTGGCGGCACGCGTGAAGCTGCCATGCCGGACGGCAGCTTCGAAAGCGATCAGGTTCTGCAGCGGCGGAAGGGGCTCGATACGCACAGTGGCTCCTGTTGCGGGCAGGTTTTACAAAGGGTCGGGAAACGGCGTCGCCAGCAGCCAGTCCCTGAACACACACAGCGAGGGCAGGTTCTGAAAGCGCGTGGCGTAGGCCAGATAGTAATTGCGTCCGCTGTCCAGAGGCTCGAACAGGGTGACCAGTTCGCCGCCGTGGATTTCGTCCTGCACCAGAATGCGCGGCACCAGTGCGATACCAATGCCGGCCGCGACGGCCTGGATCAGGTGCGAGGTCAGTTCGAAACTCGGGCCGGGGCGCATGATGTGGTGGTCCAGCCGATTACTGTCGAACCAGTCCGACCAGGCATTGGGCCGCGACACCACGCTCAGCAACGCATGCTGGGCCACCTGCGCCGGAGTCATCGACTGGTAGCCGGCAAGGGCTGCCGGGCTGGCAATGACCACCAGTTTTTCACTGACCAGCGGATGAGCGATGTAACCGGGCCAGTTGCCGTTGCCGGCACAGATGATCGCGTTCATTTCGCTGGCCGCGGGCGTCAGGTCGGCATGCACGATGCGTGAATGGATGTGCACCACATAGCCCGGATGCCGGGTGTAAAAGTCATTCATGCGTGGCAGCAGCCACTTCGAGCCGAAGGTGGGCAGCACGGCCAGATGCAGCGTGCCGCCTTCGGCCTTGTGCGCGATGGTTTGCAGAGTTGCACTGCGGATGCGGCCCAGTGCGGCAGCCAGCTCATGCTGATACAGCGCGCCTGCGGTGGTCAGCTCGATGCGTCTGCCATCGCGCTTGAACAACTCGACTTCCAGTTGTGCCTCCAGCGCCTGCACCTGCCGGCTGACGGCGCTCTGGGTCAGGGCCAGTTCATCTGCGGCCTTGGTGAAGCTGCCATGCCGGGCGGCTGCCTCGAAGGCAAGCAGCAGCGACATGGAGGGCGTCAGTCTTCGGGTGTTCATTCATAAAGCTCATGGAAAAACGGCAGGTTTTACGTTTGCACTGAAGCATGACAGGCCGGAGAATCACGCTAACCGTTGATAACGCCATGCATTCGAGCGTTTCGAAGCATACGTGCTTTGCATATAAAACGCCTAGCGAGGAACACCACCCATGATTGCGCTGTTGAAACCGACTTCCGAGCAGGTCGGTCACTATGACCGTTTCCTCAATGCCTTGGCGGAGGGCGGCTTTCGTGGCGAAATAGCCCGTGACCACGGTTCGCGCACAGTGCTGGCCACTGACAATTCCATCTACCAGCGCCTGCCGCAGGCTGCCGTGTTCCCGATGGACAGCCATGACGTCGCAATCGTCGCCCGGCTGGCGGCGCGGCCCGAGCACAAACAGGTGGTGTTGACCCCGCGTGGCGGCGGCACCGGGACCAACGGGCAGTCGCTGACCGACGGCGTGGTGGTCGACCTGTCGCGGCACATGAACGCTATTCTTGAGATCAACGTTGAGCAACGTTGGGTGCGCGTGCAGACCGGTGTGGTCAAGGACCAGCTCAATGCCGCGCTCAAGCCGCACGGGCTGTTTTTCGCGCCGGAACTGTCGACTTCCAACCGCGCCACGATTGGCGGCATGATCAACACCGATGCCAGCGGGCAGGGCAGTTGCACCTACGGCAAGACTCGTGACCACGTCCTTGAACTGTCCACGGTGTTGCTGGGCGGTTCGTACGTCAACAGCCATGCGCTGAATGTCGAACAACTGGCCAGCGAGCAGGCACGCGTCGACCGCGCGGGCGACGTTTATCGTTGCGCGCAGCAGATCGCCGATACGCAGGCACAACTGATCAAGGATGTCTTTCCGCCGCTTAACCGCTGCCTGACCGGCTACGATCTGGCGCACCTGCGCGAGGAAGACGGGCGTTTCAACCTCAACAGCGTACTTTGCGGTTCCGAAGGTTCACTGGGGTTTATCGTCGAGGCCCGACTCAACGTCCTGCCGATCCCCAAACATTCGATTCTGGTCAATGTTCGCTATGCCGGTTTCATGGACGCCCTGCGGGACGCCAAGGCGCTGATGGCGCACAAACCGCTGTCCATCGAGACCGTGGACTCCAAGGTGCTGATGCTGGCCATGCAGGATATCGTCTGGCATGGCGTCGCCGAGTATTTCCCCCAGGACCCTGCGACGCCGACGCTGGGCATCAACCTGATCGAATTCAGCGGCGATGAGTTGAGTGAGGTGGAACAGCGCGTTCATGCGTTCGTTGCGCACTTGCAGACTGACACATCGGTGGTGCGCCTCGGCCACACGCTGGCGGCTGGCAGTGCAGCGGTGAACCGCGTCTACACCATGCGCAAGCGCTCGGTGGGGCTGCTCGGCAACGTCAAGGGTGAAGCGAGGCCGCAGCCGTTCGTCGAAGACACTGCCGTGCCTCCGGAAAATCTCGCCGACTACATTCAGGAGTTCCGTGCGCTGCTGGACAGCTACGGGCTGCAATACGGCATGTTTGGCCATGTGGATGCCGGCGTGCTCCACGTGCGACCGATTCTGGACATGAAGGACCCCGCGCAGGCGGCGTTGATTCGGCCAATCTCCGACGCCGTCGCCGCGCTGACAAAACGCTATGGCGGGCTGCTCTGGGGCGAGCATGGCAAGGGCTTGCGTTCGCAATACGTGCCTGAATATTTCGGCGAGTTGTATCCCGCATTGCAGGCCCTCAAAGCCGCCTGCGACCCGTTCAACCAGCTCAACCCCGGCAAGATCGCAACGCCTGCGACAGTGCCGGAATCGCGCTTGACGCTGGTGGATGAAGTGACACTGCGTGGTGACCTGGATCGCACGATCGATGAACGCGTCTGGCAAAGCTACGACAGCGCGCTGCACTGCAATGGCAACGGCGCCTGTTACAACTATGACACCGACGATGCCATGTGCCCGTCGTGGAAAGCCACCCGTGATCGTATTCACTCACCCAAGGGCCGCGCTTCGCTGGTCAGGGAATGGCTGCGTCTGCAAGGCGAGCAGGACGTCAATGTCCTCACCGCCAGCGCCAGGGCGCGCAGTGCCAATGTGCTGAAAAGCCTTGCCGAGCGAACCGTCAACAGCGTCGCCAGAGTTGCGGGGCAGAAGGATTTCTCCCATGAAGTCTACGACGCCATGGCCGGTTGCCTGGCCTGCAAGTCCTGCGCGGGACAGTGCCCGGTGAAGGTCAACGTGCCCGAGTTCCGTTCGCGCTTTCTCGAGCTGTACCACAGCCGCTACCTGCGCCCGATCAAGGATTACCTGATTGGCTCGCTGGAGTTCAGCATCCCGCACCTGGCGCGCTTTCCGAAGCTGTATAACGCGATCATGGGCGCAAGGCCGGTGCGTTACCTGCTTGAGCATGTAGCCGGTATGGTCGACAGCCCGTTATTGAGCCTGACCGATTTCCGCGCGGCCTGCGCTCGCTGGAATGTCGGCATCGCTACGCCGCAGCGCCTGGCCGCGTTGAGCGAGGAGGAGCGCAAGCGCACGGTGGTGCTGGTTCAGGATGCATTCACCCGATACTTCGAAACCCCGTTGGCGGCAGACTGGCTGGAGCTGATTTCGCGTCTCGGTTATCAGGTCTACCTCGCACCGTTTGCGCCCAATGGCAAGCCGCTGCAGGTGCAGGGTTTTCTGCAGGCGTTCGAGAAGGCTGCCGGTTTCAACAGCCAGTCGCTGGGCAAGCTGGCCGGGTACGGCATCCCGCTGATCGGTCTGGACCCGGCCATGACCCTGGTTTACCGCCAGGAGTACAGCAAGACGCTGGGCAGCGAGAATGTACCCGAGGTCATGCTGCCGCAGGAATGGCTGGCGTCCACGGTCGAGGAAGGTCGTGATGGGGCATCGGAAGAGACGTACTACTTCCTGCCGCATTGCACTGAAAAGACCAACGAGCCCGCCAGTGTCGGCCTCTGGCAGAAAGCCTTCGCCCGCGCCGGGCTCAAGCTGGAAGTGCTGGCCAGCGGCTGCTGCGGCATGTCCGGCACCTATGGGCATGAAACCCGAAACGCGAAAACCAGCGACATCATCTATCGTCAGTCCTGGCAGCCACTGGTGGCGCGGCATGGCGGTGAAGGTCGACTGGTCGCCGATGGCTACTCATGCCGCAGCCAGGTCAAGCGCCAGGATGGCAAAGTGGTGCAGCATCCACTACAGGTACTGCTGGAACGGGTGAGGGCGCTATAGAGAGGACGCAGAGCGTCCAGAACGGCATGCCCACGCGGAGCATGGGCACGATAGTTACAGGACTATCGTTCCTCACGCTCCAGCGTGGGAATGCCGTGCGTGATGCTGCGCGTCACAGATCTGTGCCGCGCCGTTCGGCCAGAACTTAGACCAGGTACTTGTTGAACCATCCCAATGTGCGGTCCCAGGCCAGTTTGGCCGCGGCTTCGTCGTAACGTGGGGTGGAGTCGTTATGAAAACCATGATTGGCGCCCGGATAAATGTACGTTTCGTACGTCTTTCCCGAAGCTTTCAAGGCTTTTTCATAAGCCGGCCAGCCTTCGTTGATGCGGGTATCCAGTTCGCCGTAGTGAATCATCACCGGCGCCTTGATCTTCACCACGTCTTCGGCATTGGGCTGACGCCCGTAGAACGACACCGCAGCGCCCAGCTCCGGGTACGCAACCGCCGCGGCATTGGCCACACCGCCGCCGTAGCAGAAACCGGTGATGCCGACCTTGCCGGTGGTCGCGTCATGCTTCATCAGCCACTCGATGGCGGCAAAGAAGTCGTTCATGAGCTTTTCCGGGTTGACCGTCTGCTGCAGCTCACGGCCCTTGTCATCGTTGCCCGGATAGCCGCCGACCGACGACAGCCCGTCAGGTGCCAACGCAATGAAACCGGCTTTGGCAACGCGGCGCGCCACGTCTTCGATGTAAGGGTTCAAGCCGCGATTCTCGTGTGCCACAACCACTGCGGGTACTTTTCCGGCGGCTTTGGCCGGACGTACCAGATAGCCGCGAACCTGACCATGCCCCTTGGGCGAAGGATAGGAGACATACTCGGCAATGATGTCCGGGTCGGTGAATTCCACCTGTTCGGCCAGCGCATAGTTGGGGCTCAGCGAGGCAAGCAGCGCACTGGCGGTCAGGCCGCCAAAGGTGAACATCGCTGCACGATCGAGAAACTCGCGCCGATTGATCCTGCCGTGTGCGTAGTAGTCATAAAGCTCAAGCAGTTCAGGAGCAAAGTCTTTTGCGGTGAGACGTTCCATCGGTAAGCTTCCTTCCGAATCATTCAGGGCTGCCTGCATCTTGGCGGGCTGACGAGCAATACGTGATCAACACAAGGTCCGCTCCCGATAGTATTTCCGGAGCATCAGGATCGCTACCGTAAAGCGACGAAAAACCGCCATACGCTGCCCGGAGTGCAAGCTCACTGCATATTGCCGGACGCTGCCGACGGCCCATCGGACTATGAAAAAGTCAGGCACGGGATTGCACTACACGGTCTCAATGATGTCCATTTGAGTCCTTCCGGCATTCACGGGGTTCGGGCGCTGCAGACAAATATATTATCCAGTCGCTGTATAAAGCGGCGTCGGTTCAGGCCGACAATACATCATGATCTCGCCCCTACGCTGATGGTCATATTCCACCTGCATTTCGAGATAACGTGATGATGAGCCTTCCGACGGAAGACCGCACCCAGCTGTTCAAGGACACGGCTATCCAGTTCTGGAAACACATCACCCCGATCGTTTATGTCGCTCTGGGCATTCACTGTGTGTGGCTGACAGTGTTCCTGGGGTTGGGCATGAAGATCATGTGGATGGCGAACATCGTCAGCACGCTGGTTTACGTCAACTGCATCTACCTGATCCGCAGGCGTCGGCATCGACAAGCCGGACAACTGATGTGCCTGGAGATCATCGGCCATGCCGTGCTCGCGACGTGGCAGCTGGGCTGGGAAAGCAACTTCAGTTTCTACCTATTCTGCGTGATTCCCGTCATTGCCTTCACGTTTCAACTGAACGTCATCAGACGCATTGCCTACAGCGTGGCGATTCTGCTGTCGCTGGTGGGCTGCTTTGCCTTTCGCCGATACACGGGGCAGGGATCCGGTCTCAGCCAGAACGTGCTCGATGCGTTCGGTATCGTCAACGTACTCTCTGCGACCACTCTGTCGATTTACGCCACTGCACTGTCGGTACGTTTCACCTCGTCGATGCAACTGAGCCTGTTTCATATCGCCAGCCGCGACAGCCTGACCAATCTTTATACGCGCAGACGAGTGCTGCATCGCATACGCGAGCTGGAAGGCCGACGGCAGGGGCTGTCGGCTTCGTTGATCCTGCTCGACATCGATCATTTCAAACAGATCAATGATATCCACGGGCATGAAACCGGCGATGTGGTTCTGCAACGGGTCGCCGAGATCATCGGTTCGAGCGTGCGCAGCAGTGATATGGCAGCGCGCTGGGGCGGCGAGGAATTTTTGGTGCTTATGCCTGACACTACGCCCGAAGACGCACTGCGCGCGGCAGAACGTATCTGGCGGCGTATCGCCGAAGAGGCCGGTCTGATCAACGAGCGCATCATCGCCGTCAGCGCCACAGTCGCTGTGGCGACCATCGCGACGGGCGAGGCGTTTCAGTTGGCCCTCAATCGCGCCGACACGTCGCTGTACATGGGCAAACAGCAGGGCCGAAACCGGGTAATGATCGCCGGATGAGGTGCTGGCTCACGTCAGGCGCTACCAGCGTGTAGACTTTCGCGCTTTGAACCGGGGAGCACAGCGTCGTGCTTCCTCATCGGCGGTGTATCGATCAAGGCATGCTTATGGATTTGCGTCAGCTCGAAGCCTTCGCGGCAGTCATGTCGGCAGGCAGTGTCACGGCGGCAGGGAAAATGCTCGGCCGATCTCAGCCCTCGGTCACCCGGGCCATTCAGGAGCTCGAGCAGGAACTGGGCTTTGCGTTGTTCGAGCGCAGCGGGCCAAAGGTCACGCCTACCCACAAGGCATTCATGATGTATGGCGAAGTGGAGAGTGCGCTGCTGGGGGTGCGCAACATCCGCCAGCGCGCGCAGCACATTGCCCAGGAGGAGAACCATCAGATCAAGCTGGTGGCGATCTCGGCCCTGGCGGCTGGCCTGCTGCCTGCTGCACTGTCGCGCCTGCCCGCGCACCTGCGTCCGCAACAGATTCAGCTGCAGAGCATGTCTCCGGAGAACGTGGTTCAGGCTGTCCTGTCGAAAACCATGGACCTGGGCGCGGTCAGCCTGCCGCTGGAGCATCGTGGTCTGGAAATCCACTGGATCGGCGAGGCGCCTTGTGTGGCGGTATTGCCAGCCGATTCGGCGCTGGCCGCTCATGAGGTGCTGTCGATGGAGCTGCTGCGTCAGCAAACGCTGATCACCATGGCCAACCCGTATCGCTTTCGTCGACGCATCGACAAGGCGTTTCAGGAGGCGGGTGGTCAGCCGCCGCGCATGCTGGACACCAATACGTCGCTGATTGCCATGCAGATGGCCAGGGTCGGGCTGGGCGTTGCACTGGTCGATCCGTTCACAGCGCTGGGGGTGCCGGTACAAGGCCTGGTCGTCAGACCGATCGCCTGCAACATTCCGTTTTTCTTCGGGCTGATTTCAGCCTTCGCCAGCCCGTTGTCGGATGTGGCGAGCGCGCTGATCGATGAAATTGCCGACAGCGCAAAAATCCTGCTGCCGGAAATGATCATGCACGAAGCCAGCGCGCACGATGCCCTGTTACAGAGCATTTATGCCGAGTGAGCGGGCCATGCAGGCAGCATTCAGGCCCGGTTGCTGATAACGCCTGTCGTCGCACAAGACTGAAAGCCGGACGCAGCGCGTCCATGAATAGCCTCCGTAACGCCTTGTTTCTCGGCACACAAAGCTCGCTCAAATTCCATTTGGGAATATAAATATGCTTTTTTGCGCGTTGCGAGAATAAAAACTGGCTTTTACTATTCGAATTAAGCATTCAAAGGCTTTAAGAATTCATTTAAAACAATATTGGAATGATTCTTGAAGTGCTTTGAATCAAGGCTCGGGCTTGTAGCCCGATCATTTTTTCGAGTACCGATCAATGTCCGATGTGAACGCACCCACTGGCCTGGCCGCTCTGGAAGCTCGCTTGCAGCAGGATCTGGCCTGGCTGGATCTGCCCGCCAAGCCATGGGTCAAGCCCAGGATCAGCGCAGGGCAGGCCGTGCTCGACGTAGCGATCATCGGCGGAGGCATGGCCGGTCTTGCGCTGTCCGCAGAGCTGCGCAACCTCGGCGTAGCGGCGGTCATTTTCGATCAGTCACCAGCAGGTTTCGAAGGCCCCTGGGCCACCACCGCACGGATGGAGACCCTGCGCTCGCCAAAGCAGTTGACCGGGCCGGCGCTGGGCTTGCCAGCGCTGACATTTCGCGCCTGGTACGAAGCGCAATTCGGTGTCGACGGCTGGGCGTTGCTGGACAAGATTCCACGTCTGCAATGGGCCGAGTACCTGCGCTGGTATCGCAAGGTGCTGGCCCTGGACGTACGCAATGAGCACCGCATAAGCCGGGTAGCGCCCAGAACGGACGGTCTGATTGAGCTGGATGTCGTCACGCCGGTGCAGACGCAATTCCTGCTGGCCCGCCATGTGGTGCTCGCCACGGGTCGGGACGGTCTGGGCGGTCCTTGGGTGCCGGATTTTGCCCGGCAGTTGCCGCAGCACTTGTGGACACACTCGGCGGCGGGTTTGCAGGACAGCTGGTTCGCCGGTAGACGCGTTGCGGTCATCGGTGGTGGCGCCTCGGCGATGGACAGCGCTGCCACGGCGCTGGAGGCTGGCGCAACGCGGGTCGATCTGCTGATCCGGCGTGCCGAGCTGCCGCGCATCAACAAAGGCAAGGGCGTCGGCAATCCCGGCATGGTCCATGGCTACTGGCGCCTGCCCGACGTCTGGAAATGGCGTATTCGCCACTACCTCAATACCCAGCAGGTCCCACCGCCGCGCGGCAGTACCCTCAGAGTATCCGCTTCCGGCAAGGCGCGGTTCATGCTCGACAGTCCGGTGCTTTCCGTCGAGGAGAGCGCTGCTGGAGGCGTCTGGCTGAATACGCCGAAGGCCCGTATCGAAGCAGATTTCGTGGTATTTGCCACCGGGTTTCGCACCGACTTCCGGCAGCGCCCGGAATTTGCGCCATTCTCTGCGCAGATCCGCGTCTGGCAGGATCGCTTCCAGGCACCGAGCGGCGAAACCGATGCCGAACTGGCTGCGCTGCCGGATCTGGGCAACTGCTTCGAATTTCAGGAGAAGACCCCAGGCGCCTGCCCGGGGCTGAACCACATTCACTGCTTCAGTTATCCGGCAGCATTGAGCTACGGCGCGGTATCCGGTGACATTCCTGCTATCAGCGAGGGCTCCAAACGTCTGGCCCATGCCCTGGTCGGGCAGTTGTTCAACGAGGACATCGCCCTGCATTTCGACACCATGCTCGATTACGCCGAGCCAGAGCTGCTGGGCGATGAGTGGGTCGCCAGCCAGCCAGGCGCTGCAGAGCTGCGCCAATGATCGGCTGGGCGCTGCGTCGGCTGACTCAATCATTGCTGGTCATCCTGTTGATGACGCTGGTGGTGTTCGTCGGCCTCAATGCCATCGGCAACCCGATGGACATTCTGGTGGGTGAAGACCTCAATCAGGCTGAGCGTCTGCAGGCCATCGCGCATTTGGGGCTGGACCAGCCGCTGTGGCAGCAGTACCTGATTTTTCTCAAGGGTGCGGTTCACGGCAATCTGGGGCAAAGCTTCGTGTATCACGAGGACGCCATGCGCCTGATTCTGCAGCGTTTGCCTGCAACCTTCGAACTGGCGTTCAGTGCCCTGTTTCTGGCAGTGGTCATCGGTGTGCCGCTGGGAATGTTTGCCGGCATGTACCCCGAGCATCCGCTGTCCCGGCTGATGATGGCCGCCAGCATTGTCGGCTTCTCGCTACCAGCCTTCTGGGTCGCATTAATGATGATCATGCTCTTCTCCATCACCTTGGGCTGGCTACCGGCCAGCGGTCGGGGCGAGACCCGTGAGTGGCTGGGCGTGCAATGGTCATGGCTGACGCTGGACGGTTTGCAGCACCTGCTGTTGCCAGCGCTGAACCTGGCGTTGTTCAAGATTTCCCTGGTGCTGCGTCTGACCCGAGCCGGTGTGCGCGAAGTGCTGCCCCAGGAATTCGTCAAATTCGCCCGCGCCAAGGGCCTGTCACCGATGCGCGTGATGTGCATGCACGTCATGCGCAACACCATGATTCCGGAGGTGACGGTGCTGGCCATGGAACTGGGCTCGACCATCGCCTATGCCGTGGTGACTGAAAGCATTTTCGCCTGGCCGGGTGCCGGCAAGCTGATTCTCGACAGCATCAACATGCTTGACCGCCCGGTGGTGGTCGCTTACCTGATGGTGGTCGTGGTGATTTTCGTGGTGCTCAACCTGATCGTCGACGGCTTGTATTACCTGCTGGACCCACGTGTACGCATCGAGGCCTCCCGATGAATGTCATTCAAAAAGCCCCGATCGGCAGCACGCTGTTGCAGGCCCAGTCACCCTGGCGACGAGTGCTGACCGAGTTCTTCAGCTCGCCCACGGCGGTGACGGGCCTGGTGGTCCTGCTGATCATTGTGCTGGTTGCAGCCCTGGCTCCGTGGATTGTGGTGCAGAACCCCTACGACCTGATGCAGCTTAACGTCATGGACGCGCGCATGCCGCCTGGCAGCCTCAATGGGGACAGCGGTTACACCTATTGGCTGGGTACCGACGGGCAGGGCCGCGATCTGGTCTCGGCGATTATCTATGGCCTGCGCATCAGCCTGTGGGTCGGCATTGGCTCGGCGTTGATTGCGGCAGTGATCGGTACGCTGCTCGGGCTGGTGTCTGCGTATGTCGGCGGTTGGCTCGATGCTTTGCTGATGCGTCTGGTCGACCTGCTGCTGTCGTTCCCGGTGATTCTCATGGCGCTGATGATTCTTGCCTGGCTGGGCAAGGGCGTCGGCAACGTGATGCTGACTCTGATAATGCTTGAATGGGCCTATTACGCGCGCACCGCACGCGGTCAGGCGCTGACCGAAAGCCGCCGTGAATACGTCGATGCGGCGCGCGGGCAGGGCGTGGGGCCGCTGCGTATTGTGGTTGGCCACATTTTGCCCAATTGCCTGCCACCGCTGATCGTGATCGGTGCCTTGCAGATCGCCCGCGCCATCACGCTCGAAGCAACCCTGTCGTTTCTCGGCCTGGGCGTACCGGTCACCGAGCCGTCTCTGGGGCTGCTGATTGCCAACGGCTTTCAATACATGCTCAGCAATGAATACTGGATCAGCCTGTTTCCGGGCCTGGCGCTGTTGATCACTATCGTTGCGATCAATCTGGTCGGTGACCGTTTGCGCGATGTCCTGAACCCGAGGTTACAGCGATGAGCGTGTCTGAAATGTCGCCTGCACCTGACGCAGCCCAACAGCCGACCCTCGATGTGCGCGACCTGTGCACTTCGTTTCATACCCGCGCCGGTGTGCTGCCAGCGGTGCGCAACGTTTCGCTGCGGGTACAGCCGGGACGCATTCTGGGCCTGGTGGGTGAGTCCGGTTCGGGCAAGTCGGTCACCGGCTTTTCGATCCTCGGTCTTGTCGATGAACCTGGGCGCATCAGCGGCGGCCAGGTGCTGTTCAAGGGGCGCGATCTGACCAGACTGTCTGCCTCGCAACTACGTGACATTCAGGGCAACCGGGTAGCGATGATCTTTCAGGACCCGATGATGACCCTCAATCCGGTGCTGCGGGTCGACACGCAAATGATCGAGGCCGTACGTGCGCACAGCCCGCTGAGCAAGCGCGAGGCCCGCGAACATGCCAGCCGCACGCTGGCGCTGATGGGCATCGCCAGCCCGGAAGAGCGGCTGCGCGCCTATCCGCATCAGTTGTCTGGCGGTATGCGCCAGCGGGTGGCGATTGCCATCGCGCTGCTGCATGCACCGGACCTGGTCATTGCCGATGAGCCGACCACGGCGCTGGATGTGACCATTCAGGCGCAGATTCTCAGTGAAGTGCAGAAGCTGGTGCGCGAGCAGGGCACCTCGCTGATCTGGATCACCCATGATCTTTCCGTGATCGCGGGGCTGGCTGACGATGTGGCGGTGATGTACGCCGGACGCATCGTCGAGCAGGGTTCGGTCGCCGATGTACTGGATCGCCCGCAACACCCCTACACACAAGGGCTGATCGACAGCCTGCCAAGTCGCAACCAGCGCGGTCAGCGCCTGCGGCAGATCCCGGGCATGGCACCCGACCTGCTGTCGATGCCGGTCGGTTGTGCTTTCGCGGCGCGTTGCCCCAGAGCCTCGCAGGTCTGTGCGCAGGAGCCTCAACCCCACGAGGCACGACCGGGCCAGATGGTTCGCTGTTTTCACCCAGGAGCGGCCGATGCCCAGTGATCAGATTCCCCTTATCGAGCTGCATCAGGTCAGCAAGACCTTCGGCAAAGCCGTGGATAAGCGCTCCCTTCAGGGGCTCCTGCAACGGCTGCACCTTACCCGTGCAAAACCGCTGACCCATGCGGTGGATCGTGTCGATCTGCGCATCATGCGCGGTGAAGTGGTCGGGCTGGTGGGCGAGTCAGGCTGTGGCAAATCGACCCTGGGGCGCATGGTTGCCGGGCTGCTGCCGGTCTCTTCAGGCACCACGTCGGTGGACGGCAGGCCGCTGGACAGCCTGACCACACGTGAGCGCAAGGCGCTGCGCCTGAAAGTGCAGATGATTTTTCAGGACCCGTCTTCGAGCCTCAACCCGCGTCTGCGGGTCGACCGGATCGTTGGCGAAGGTGCGCTGTTGCACGGCTTGACCGACCGCAAGGGCGCAGATGATTACGTCAGTGCGCAATTGCAGCGTGCCGGGCTCAGCCCGCAATTGCGTCAGCGCTATCCGCATCAGTTCAGCGGTGGCCAGCGTCAGCGCATCGGGATTGCCCGTGCGCTGGCGGTGCAACCGGAACTGCTGGTGTGCGACGAGTCGGTGGCGGCGCTGGACGTGTCGATTCAGGCGCAGATCCTCAATCTGTTCATGGACCTGCGCGACGAACTGGGCCTGACCTATCTGTTTATCAGCCATGACCTGGGCGTCGTCGAGCACCTCTGCGACCGCGTCGTCGTGATGTACCTGGGTCGTGTGGTCGAGACAGCATCGGTCGATGACCTGTTCGCGCGGGCCAATCACCCGTACACCCAGGCTTTGCTGGCGCAGATCCCGCGCTTCGATATTCGCAGTACCCGTTATGACGCGATCCAAGGGGAAATCCCCAGCCCGCTTAACCCGCCTGCCGGGTGTCATTTCCACCCTCGCTGCCCGCACGCCATGGCGCGCTGTCGCGAGGAAGTTCCAGCGCTGCGGGAGGTTTCGCCGAATCACCAGAGCGCCTGTCACCTGAATGACCAACGCTGAACGGGCACCTCAAACCCGTCACCTTCTGCCATTGCGTACAAGGAATCACCCATGAAACCACTCGTTCGTTCGTTGTTAGCGTCGGCCCTGCTGCTGGCCGCCGGCAGTGTCACGGCACAGGACTTGCGCATCGGCTATGCCGACCCGGTCTCGTCCCTCGATCCACAGCTCAATAACTATGCCGGAGACCGTTCGGTAGCGTTGCATGCCTTCGAATCGCTGGTCAGCCGCCGTGATGACAAGACCCTGCCAGGCTTGGCCAAGAGCTGGAAGGTCGTGGACGACACCACCTGGGAGTTCGCCCTGCGTGATGACGTCAAATGGCAGGATGGCACGCCGCTGACCGCCGATGATCTGGTCTTCTCCTTCGAGCGCGCGCGAAACGTACCCGGCAGCGTGGCCTCTTACGCAGGGGCCATGCGTACCGTGGAATCGGTCAAGGCCAAGGACGATCACACACTGATCATCAAGACCCGTTCGCCCAACGCCAATCTGCTGCCGGACGTCGATTCGATCTATATCGTCAGTCGCCACGCCGGTGCGGCAGCCAGCAGTGCCGATTACAACTCGGGCAAGGCGATGATTGGCACCGGACCTTACCGGCTTGTCTCGTTCGTGCCGGGTGATCGCACGATATTCGCTCGCAATGACAGTTACTGGGGTGGCAAACCGACTTGGGACAAGGTTGATTTCCGTTTCATCGCCAACGCCGCCAACCGTACTGCAGCCTTGCTGGCGGGCGATGTCGACGTGATCGACAAGGTATCGCCTACTGATGTGGAGCGCCTGCGCAAAACGCCGAACGTCAATGTCTTCGCCTATCAGGGGCTGCGTGCGCTGATCGTTCAGCCGAGTTTCCGCGCCGGCCCGAACGAGTTCATTCGCGACAACGCGGGCAAGCCGCTGGCCGAAAACCCGCTGCTGGATGTGCGGGTGCGCAAGGCGCTGTCCCTGGCCATCAACCGCCCGGCCATCAACGAACGCATCATGCAGGGCACCGTCACCGAAGCCAATCAATGGATGCCGGCCAATACGTTCGGTTACAACCCGCAGATCAAGAACATTCCCTATGACGTCAAGCAGGCCAAGGATCTGCTGGCGCAGGCAGGCTTTCCCGAAGGCTTCCAACTGACTGTGCATGTGCCAGGTGACCGTTATCCGCAGGCACCGGAGGTCATGCAGGCGGTGGCGCAGTTCTGGACACGGATCGGCGTCAAGGTTCAGCTGGAGGTATTGCCGTGGGCGGTGTACGCGGGCAAGGCCAACAAGAATGAACTGGCGATCAGCGTGATTGCCTGGGGCAATGGCACCGGCGAGGCGGCGTATGCCCTGACCAATATTCTGACCACGGTCGACAGCAGCAAAGGGCAGGGCGCTTCCAACTGGGGGCATTACAGCAATCCGCTGGTGGACAAGGCCCTGGCTGATTCGACCGCTGAGTTCGACGAGGCCAAGCGCCGCAAGATTCTCCAGGACTCGGTGCAGATTGTCAGTGACGACGTCGGCATCATCCCGCTGTTCCATTACCAGAACATCTGGGCAGCGCGCAAAGGCCTTAAGGTCGAGCCGCTGGTCAGCGACCGCACTGCAGCGACCATGGTCACCGAGCAGCCTTGATTCTCTTTCATGAACGCGCCGCTTTTGCCAGCGGCTGCGCGAATGCAACCACAGCATTGCAGGACCTGTCATGACATCGACCACTGAACATTCAACGACTCCGGACACCCTCGATAGCCTGTTGGGCATTGCACCCGGCAGTCCGCTGCACGCGGTTCGTCATGCGCGGGACAAGGTGGCCCTGGCAACCCAGGGCAGTCAGGACTTGTTTTTCGACCCGGCACTGGCACACAACCTGTCACTGAGCGAACGCCTTTGGGTGGCGTATTACGCAACGCTGCTGAGCGCGCAGCCGACTCTGAGCGGGTATTACCTGTCGCAGTTGCAGACGGCAGGCGCCGAGGCAAATGTGCTGGCCGATGTGGACGCCAGCCGAATCGATCTGCTGGAAGACCCACGTCTGGCGGCGATCCTGCGCTTCACGCGGACCTTGATCGAGTCTCCGGTACACGGCGATCAAAGCGCGTTGCAGGCGCTGCAACATCAGGGCCTGAGCACCGCTGAAATCGTAGTGCTGGCACAACTGATCGCATTCCTGTCCTATCAAGTGCGTCTGGCCGCAGGGCTGGGTGCGTTAAAGTCTGCCGGAGCAGCCTGATGAGCGAACTGATTGAAATTGAAGGTTTCACCAATCAGGTACTGGGCTGGAAAGCCTGGCTGCCAACCGTGGACCTGAACAGCGCGACCGCCGGGCAGGTTGCGGTGCTTGAAGAAAGCCACCCGCAGGCCAAGACCTCGGATTACTATCTGACCTTGGCACATCACCCTGACATCCTTCGTCAGCGCTCACAGGCGTTCAACGCGATCATGTACGCACCGGGTGGCCTGTCGCGCGCCGAGCGGGAGCTGGCGAGCACTGTCGTGTCGCGGATCAACCGCTGCGTGTACTGCGCGTCAGTGCACGCGCAACGCTTCGAACAACTGGCCAAGCGCAATGATGTTATCGCCCAGGTATTTGCCGACCCCCATACGGCAGGTACGACCGCGCGTGAAAAAGCTATCGTGCAGTTCGCCATCGACCTGACGCTCGAACCGGCCTCGCTCAACGCCGGGCACATCAATGCACTGCGCGAGCAAGGGCTGGACGATGCGCAGGTGCTGGACCTGATTCACGCCATCTCGATATTCGCCTGGGCCAATCGGCTCATGCTCAATCTGGGAGAACCAGTGTTTCCAGAGGTTTAAAGACTGCGGTGTTCTCAATCGCTGCCGCGCTTCAGTAATGGCCGGGGCGAAGTCTGGCCCGGTCGTTGCAGGTTCGCTGTACTAGTGGATAAGCAACCTGGTCACGATTGAGGTAATGGAATGCTGATAGCGCACATTTCTGACACGCATGTACGACCCAGAGGGCTACTCTATCAAGGCGTTGTCGATTCGAATGCAATGCTGGCGGCTGCCGTCGAAACGATAAACGCCCTGGATCCGGCGCCTGATCTGATCCTGTTCAGCGGTGATCTGGTGGACGAGGGGCGACCCGAGGAGTACGCAATGGCCCGAGAGCTGCTGCAGCCGCTGCGCCAGAGGCTTTTGATGATACCGGGCAACCATGATCATCGGCAGAACCTGCGTAGTGCCTTCCCGGAGCACGATTACTTCATCAATGAGGAAAACTGCAGCTTCGTCGACTCGGGTTCCGCGCCGATGCGCATCATCGGGCTGGATATCAGCGTGCCCGACCAGCACCACGGCGACATGACCGATACCGCCACCCAATGGCTGGATCGTACACTGGCGCTGGAGCCTGACAAACCGACGTTGATCATGATGCATCAGCCGCCGTTTTCAAGTGGCATTCACTGCATCGACGCCTATCGCTGTGAAAGGGGCGAGCGGCTGGCCGAGGTGGTCTCCAGATACCCGGCTGTCGAGCGAATCGTCTGCGGTCATATTCATCGTTTCATGCAGCTGCGCTTTGGCGGCACGCTGATGTGCACGGCCCCGAGCACGACGACGGCCATTGCCTTGCAACTGCGCCCGGATGCTGCCGACGCTTCCTATGTCGAGCCTCCCGCGCTGTTGCTGCACCACTGGAAGGCCGACACCGGCCTTATTACCCACTGGGTGCCGATAGGCCGATTTGAAGGACCGTTCGCCTTCGCCTGAGCCGCCGCATCAGCCTGGCAGCCAAGCGCCGTCAGGCCACTTGGTCGTTAATGAGATTGAACAGAATGACGGCCGCAATCAATCACCGGTAGCGCAATGCCTCCAGCAAAAGGGCAAATGCGGGTGATGCCTGGCGTCTGCTCGGGTAGTAGAGGTGGAGGCCGGCAAAGGTCGGTGACCAGTCTTCCAGCACCTGAATCAGGCGTCCGGCTTCGATATGCTGGGCGACAAGGTCATGCGGGATGTAACTCAG
This sequence comes from Pseudomonas sp. MWU16-30316, assembly GCF_020515645.1. NCBI lineage: Bacteria > Pseudomonadati > Pseudomonadota > Gammaproteobacteria > Pseudomonadales > Pseudomonadaceae > Pseudomonas > Pseudomonas sp. MWU16-30316. Next base: position 722,343 of record NZ_JAIZAZ010000003.1, read on the forward strand.
GCCGAAGCCATCGAGTGCAGCATCCAGCAGTGGATAGACCCCGTTGAACGTGACCTGACCGGTGACACGCACGTTCAGGCTCTCACCATCCTTGGCGAACTCCCAGGCGTACAGCCCGCCGTTGGTAGGCAGTCGCAGATTATTGCAACGATGGGCTGTAAGGTCTCTGGGCGTCTCGGGTTTCGTGCGGCCTTCGAAGTAGGCTGGAGAGCCGACTACCGACAGACGCATGTCCGGGCCTATGCGGGTGGCGATCATTCCGTCTGCTACGGCTTCACCCAGCCGCACCCCCGCATCAAACCCCTCGGCGGCGATGTCGACGAAGCTGTAGTCGCAATACACTTCAACACTGATGTCAGGGTACTTGGGCAGAAAGGTGTTGAGCACTGGCCGGATGATGAGGTCCAGTGAGTGATCCATCGCGTTGATACGGATCTTGCCGGCAGGGGTGTCGCGCAAGTCGCTCAGTCCTGCCAGCTCGATTTCAATTTCATCGAAGTGCGGGCCGACTTTCTGGATCAGGCGTTCGCCAGCCTCCGTGGGCGATACGCTACGCGTCGTACGTGTCAGCAGACGCAGGCCAAGGCGCGCTTCCAGGCTGCGAACGGTATGACTCAATGCTGATTGTGAAACACCCAGTTTGGCAGCTGCCTTGGTAAAGCTTCGCTCTTTAGCGACTGCGAGGAAGGCAAGCAGATCGGCGGCGTTTTCCCGAAGCATTGATGAGTCCTGTCGATAAGTATTTTCGAATTGTAGTGGATAGTCGCAATAGTTCTCGGTGGGTAGATTGGAGCACTCTCCAATAACGCTTAAGGATTTGCCATGATTGTCATCAATTCCAGCGGCTCACAGCCATCAGCCAGCGGCCCGGCCGATTACTTCACCGGCACAGTGCGTGTTGATGCGCCATTCAAGGGGTCGCAAGACACCAGAATCAGCGGTGCTACCGTCACCTTCGAACCTGGCGCACGCACGGCCTGGCATACCCATCCCTTGGGGCAGACGCTGATTGTCACAGCAGGCGCGGGGCTGGTGCAGGAAAAAGGCCAGCCGGTTCGTATGATCAAGCCCGGCGATACTGTGTGGATCGCGCCCAACGTCAAGCATTGGCATGGCGCAACCGCAACGACGGCCATGACCCACATCGCCATTGCTGAGGTGCTGGAAGGCGAGGTGGTTGATTGGATGGAGCAGGTCTCGGATGTCGACTACCACGCCGCCAATAACGGCGAGTAACCATGCCGGGGCCAGGTCGCCATATCAATACGAGGCCCGAATCGCCTTCGGCGATCACTTCGCCAACGGTCTGCCCGCGCTGACACCGCGGGCGATGGCTTGCCCTGTGGAGCCTGCACCGATGACCAAGATAATTTTTTCGGGTTTCGCATGAACAGTTTCTCGGTAAAACTCGAGCGAATCCGCATGTGCAAATCCGCCTCGTGATGACCGGATTACCTTATAGGCCTGTCATTTCGTCAACAATAGAGCGTGATCGGATAGGCTCATGAATTCAGCTCATGAGTAAACATTGAAGAGGACGTCCATACAATCAGGCATCAGTATTTCTGCTTGAGCCTCGACCACATCAGCGAGGCAAGCGAGCGGGATGCCATGAGCTGTTCCTCGGCTCGAACTGCAGAGGGCAGGGCATGCCACGGTATGCTGGCGGTTCGGTGGTGCTGCAAGTGCAGGTTGATGTGGTAGGGCCAGATGAAAAATCGTCCCAGCCAGCCGACGCGCCAGGCGTATGTCCAATCTTCCCAGCCAGGCGTGACGCCGGGGCCGCCGCTGTGCTCGGCCATGCTGCGAATTTTCTGTAGCAGGGTGCCGACCGTTATCAGGGGCAGAAACCACAGCATCGCCACCAAACCGAACGTTTGCGCCGAGCATTGCCAGATGAGCGCGGCGACAATCACCAGCCAGACCAGCGCTGCCGAAATCAGCGGGCGGGTGATCGCTGGCGGCGCGCCTCCTGCGGCCTTGTAGGCGGCAATATTGCGCAGCGTATTGATCAGCAGCAAGTCGCCCAGCAGTTGTCTGGCCAGCAGCTTCGTGGTTAACGGCCGGAAATGCCAAGGCTGGCGGTAATAGAGAAAGCGTCGTTCCGGGTCCTGTTCGGTACCCGCGTGCTGGTGATGGTCTAGGTGCAGGGGGCGGTAGAATTCGATCGGCACCAGGCCCGGGACACCGATAGCCAGGTTGATCAGGAAGTCATTGGTACTGCGCTGTCGAGTCAGGTGGTAATGGGTCGCATCGTGATACAGAACGAACAACGCGTGCTGCCTTGCTGCCACGACGAGCACAGCCAGCAGATAAAAGCGCCAGTCTGCGAGGTAAATCGCGACACGAATCGTGACCAGTATGCACAGCCATTCGAGCAGCAGTGCCGATAGAGTGCGCATGTCCACCGCACAGTGCCTGAGGACCAGAGTCGTGATACCGCAGGCCACGCCAATGACCAAGCCTGAGACCATGTCGGTGAAGACATGCTGCCCGGTGGTCATCACCGTCAGCATGAGCACTGCACTCCAGAGGACAAATACCCAGGCCGATCGCAGCCGCAACCCGCCCATGACCATGCTGATTGCAACAGGTAACGCCACATGCCCGCTGGGTGAGGCCGCCAGTGGCGCATCGAGCCGGTACAGCCTGTCGAGCCACGCGGAACCGGTTTCAGGACGCAGGATCATGGTCGGCCAGAACAGGTGGCTGACCAGGCACAGCCCGGCGGCCAGGGCACCAGCGAAAAACACCGGCAACAGCCATGATGACTGGCGCCCCATGTACACAAGCACTGGCATCACCAGCGTATAGCTGAGATACAGCGGCAGCGTGAACGGCAGCAAGGGCATATGAGCGTCGACAATGCCAGGCTCGACGAGTCTTACAGCGCCCATTGGAACGTGTGTGACCAGAAAGTACAGCAGGCCGGTGACCAGCAGGTAGGCCAACAGCCACGTGACGGGACGATCAGTGCTGGACGTGGCGCAGTGATGAGGATACATGGGTGCGAAGCCTGGTTCATTCGATACGTGCGCAAGCGAACACCCGGACAGGCCAGACTATGCGCAGCGATGTTTTCAGAAGAATCGGGACATTGTGCCGAGAGACTGGTTGCCCTTGGCGGCCCGGCGATTCAGAATCCGGTCATTGTGTTTCCATACATCGAAGGCCTCCATGAGTTTGTGCGCGACCGCCGTTGGGCGCCCCGATTTACGATCGGTCGATATCGATCGGATGTTCGAGATTTATTCTGCCTGCTATCAGGATACCTGCCGGGTTCGATTCGAGCAGGATCTGGATGACAAAACGCATTGTGTCGTTTTGCGTGACACCCATGACACGATCATGGGCTTCACGACGCTGAAACTGTTTGAAATGAGCTGGGACAACCAGCCCTGCAAATTCGTCTTTTCCGGAGACACTATCATCACCCCTGAACACTGGGGCAGCCAACAACTCGCCTTCGCCTGGTCACGACTGGTGGGCGACCTGTGGCGTCAGTCTCCCGATGTCCCCCTGTACTGGTTTCTGATCTGCAAGGGGCATCGAACCTATCGCTATCTGCGGGCAATGGTACTGGATTACGCACCGCGTGCGGGTCATTCGACAGCGCCTCGTGTTCAGGCCCTGATGGATCACCTGGCACATGCGCGTTTTGGCGATGCCTACGACCCGGCCACCGGCGTGCTGTCATTCAAGTCACCGCAGGGGCGCCTCAGCGCGGAGCTTGCACTGATCTCGGAAAATCACGCGAAGCTGCCGGAAGTCGAGTACTTCCTGCAAAAGAACCCTGGTTACGCCGAGGGCGACGAACTGGTTTGCCTGTGTCGTCTTGACCCCGAAAACCTGCGACCGCTGGCTCGACGGCTGTTTGTGAGCGAGCAGTATTCGACGTGCTGATTCGTCGGGCCGGTGCGGCGGACAATTCGCAACTTCTCGACTTTCAACGGCGGCACACGATGCGCGGGAGCATGCCGCTGCGTTTTGATCGTAGCCCGGACTATTTCGCCCTGCATCGCTGTCATGCCGACGATCAGCGCACCTGGATCGCAGAAGGTCCGGAGGGCGAGCTGCGCGGCTCGGCCAGTCTGGTGGTACGTGATGGTTACCTGCACGGTGGTGTCGAGCCGGTCGCGTATCTGGGCGATCTCCGACTGACGCCCGATCGCAGGTTGTCCCGGTCATGGATGGCTGAGGTAGAGGCGCGTCTGGCGGATCTTTCCCGTGAAACAGGCGCACAGCATGCCTATTGCTGCATCATCCGCAATAACGCTCTGGCAACCCAGTCACTGTTGGGAAGACGACGAGCAAACCCGCTGAAACTCGCACACTGGCGTGGCTACAGTAATGTCTCAGTGTACGGCCAGCGTGGCTTGAGTAGCGTTCCCCGTACGAGCGCCAAGGTGAGGGTGGTACGGGCAGCTCCCCGGTATCTGGATGCGCTGAGGGCGTTTCTCGATAGCGAGTCATCCCGACAATCGTTCGGCTGTGTGTTCACCGAGGCGGAATTTGAGCGCAGGCTCAGCCAGTGGCCGGATTTCGGCATTGACTCGTTTCTGCTGGCTGTCGATGACCGCGACAACCTGCTTGGCTGCGTCGCGCCTTGGGACGCCGGGAAGATAAAACGTATCGTCGTCGAACAGATGCCCCTGACGCAGCAGTTACTGCGCCTTGGCTACAATGCGCTCGCCCCTCTGGCAGGCCGACCGGGTATCGCCGCGCCTGGCCAGGCACTGCGGGATATCTACCTGACCCACCTGCAGGTTCGCCAGCGTGACCCCGAGGTATTTTGCGCACTGATGGATATTGCCTGGAAGCAGGTACGCAACGACTACTCGCTGATGCAATTATGCCTGTACGATCAGGACCCGCTGTGGAAGGCAATGCATCGGTATCACGCCTTTTCCTTGCCGATGGACCTTTACACGGCACCCTGCGGTGGCCACGCAGCCGAGTTTACCGAGGCTTGTGCGGCGAGTATTCCGGGCTTCGAAATCTATCTGGTGTAGAGCCTTCTGGCGCACGTGTCTGGTGAAGGATGTCGAGCAATGTCCGCCAGAATCTCGCCGGGTCAAAGCCGGGGCCGCCCAGTATTGGCTGACCATGATCCAGGTCCGGCAGGCAGACCTGCGGGACGCCTGGCAATGCCAGGTGTTCCATGTAGAACTGACCGTCATGTGCATGCCCGGGACGCAATGCATTCAGGCGCTGATGATGAGTATCGAAATGTGAGCGCCGCGCAGCGGACCAACTGACGACATGCAGGCAGTGCAGCGTGTCGGGCAGGGCGGAGAGCATTTTGGCAACCTGTGGGTCGCGGCGGCTGCTGATGTCCCGGGTACCCGCAGCCAGCGGAGCGCTGTTGATCATCACTTGACGGAACCTGTCCATGCGATAGCCTCGGCCAGCGCCAGCGGCGCCGTGACCCAGCAGCGCATCGATGATCGGCGATGGCCCAGCGGGCGGCTGCACCAGAGCGATGCCGTCACAGGCGTCGAGCAGATGCTTGTTCTGTGACAGCGCTGCCAGTGTATCCAGGCCACCCTTGCTATGAGCCAGCACCACAAAACGCTGTCCTGGTTTGAGTCGGTTGCCGAGTAGGGTCGCGATGTGCCTGCCTTGCGCGATCACACCGCGAGAGGAACGCACCGGCATACGCAGGACATCGTGGCCCGCAGAGGTGAGGGACCGGGCGCAGGCGCGATTGCAGTAGAGGATGAATTCCGAGTAGAGACCTGCAACCAGCACGACCAGGGTGTCCTTTGGCAGAGCGGGCAAGGGCGCTTGCCAGCGCTGCAGGAACAGATCGGTCCAGTCCAGCTCCGCAGGATGACGCACGAACGCAGTAGCCGGGAAATGCCTTTGCCATTCCTCGAAGCCCTCGGGTTTCCAGATCGTCCTCATGCGAGCCGGCCCCGAAAGCTGCCTTCAGCGCTGTTCATCAAGTGCCTGGCGAGCGTTGTCGAGCAGTTCGCGTGTGTCGATTCGGTCAGGATGGAAGCCAGGCACGAACCAGAACAGCCCGGCAGGCACGATGCGCGAAAGCAGGCCGGGATTGACGAACAACCACCACTGCAGGCGCAGCCATTCGCGCCAGTTGCGGTGTTGCCGGTCCCCGCGCACGAGGTAATAGGTAAAGTAAGTAAGGTCGAAAGTGAAATACACCGAAAGGCTCGTCATCGCCACCCAACGAAGCAGGTAACGCCGTAGCGGGTTACGTTCCACTTTGCACAGCACGTCATAGGCGACCGCCTTGTGCTCGATCTCCTCCATTGCGTGCCAGCGCCACAGGCGCGCCATCGTCGGGTCGGCGCCTGCCATGAATGCCGGGTTTCGCAAAATCTGCTCGGACAGTATTGCGGTGATGTGTTCAAGGCTGGCCGTCAACGCCAGACGAAAGCTGGCCGGTAATCGCTCGCTTTCCTTTCTGCGTCGCAGCAGCATGCGTTCCAGTTTTTCGACCGGCGCGCCTTGTGCGCCCAGAAGCAGGTTATAGGCACGGTGTTCGCGGATGTGCGACGCCTCCTGATAGACGAAATCGTCGACGGCCTTATCCAGAGCGCTGCCTTTGTCGAGCTTGTGGCGAAAGTGCACCACACTCTCGATGAAGATTTTTTCCCCCTGAGGAAACATGAACGACAGACAATCGAAAAAGCGCGTGGTATGCGTCCGGCCGCCATGCCAGTAGCGCGGGATACTGTCATCGAAGGTGAAGCGTATTGATCGGTGCCTGATCGCCTGCGGGGAGAGCATGGCCGCCGAGCGCCTGGACAGGATGCGTTTGAAGAGCGACATGGGGCTCGGCTTACCGTGATATCAAGGTGCACAGTGTGCCAGACTCCGGCAGGCTTGAAACTGCCGAATAACCATACTGGCGCTAGGGCAGGTATACTTCCGTGCTTTCGAATGTGGTCATTCAGGCGCAGTTATATATGGATATTCACCCGGCACGCCGTTTCGACAAGGCCAACCTGGCTGTGCTGGCGCTGCAGACGCTGTTCTGGGGCACTACGCTTACCTGGCTGTCCAACACCGGCGCAGGTCCATGGAAATGGCTGATCCTGATTCCGTTCTGTCTGGTCATGCAGGGTGTGTTCTCGATGATGCACGAGGCATTTCACAGCCTTGCGCACAGCGACAAAACCGTCAATTACCTGATGATGTGGTGGGCCTCGACCCTGTTTGGGGCATCCGCGACGCTGATCCACATCAATCACCTCGGGCACCACTCACGCAACCGCACACGTGCCGAACTGGCCGATTTTGCGATGCCGGATGAATCGCTGCTGCGTAAACGTTTGGAATACTATTTTGCGGTGCTCGGTGGTATCTGGTTGGCGGCGTTCGTCGGCAGCCTGCTGCTGCCTTTGCTGCCGCCACGTATAGCTGATCGATGGTCGCAGAGCGGTGAGGTCAATACTTACGCCGCAGCATTCAGGGATTTCTCGATCAGCGACTTTCGGCGCATCCGTAAGGAAGTCATCATCGGCATTATCGTCTGGTTGACGTGTGCTTACCTGTTTGGCTGGTCTTGGGAAGTGGTTCTGATTGCCTATATCGCGTTCGGTTTTTCCTGGTCATCGCTGCAATGGGTCTATCACATGCGCACCCCGATAGATGTCGTGGAAGGTGCCTACAACATGCGCGCGCCGCGCATGGTCCGCTGGGCTTTCCTCAACTTCAATTACAACCTGACTCACCACCGCCATTCACAGATGCATTGGCAGCACATGCATGCGGCATCCAATCCAAAGGAAACCCGACCTCTGTGGTTCGGCTGGCTGCAGGTGTTCATGCCTCCGCAGCGACTGCCCGATGACCTGACCCAGCTCGACAAGACCTACTTTTGATGCTTGTGGGTGATGATGTGAAAAGGGCCTTGTGGCGCTCGTTCATGGGCAGTGCTAACGCCACGCTCGATCACTGGCAGCGTCTGTTCGAGCAGCCTGAGGAGTCTCAGCAGCGTTTACTGCTGCGTATGCTGTCGGCTAACCGTGACTGCGCCTTCGGCCAAGCCCATGATTTTGCCGGAATCCGCGATGCCGAAGAGTTTCGCAAGCGGGTGCCGCTACACAGCTATGCCCAATTGCAACCCTGGATCGAGCGTGCGCAGCATCAACAAGGGCCGATACTGACCGCCAGTGCGCCGTTATTCTTCGAGCGCAGCAGCGGCAATAGTGCACTGCAGAAACACATCCCTTATACGCAGGAATTCCTTGGCCAATTGCAGGCTTCCCTGACGGTATGGCTGGCCGATATGTACCGCCAGGTCCCGGAAATTAGCCATGGCAGCGGGTATTGGTCCATGTCGCCGCCCATGCAGCAGCCGGCAATGACGGCCAATGGCATACCGATCGGCAGTGTCAGCGATCTGCAATATCTGCAAGGCAGCGCAATCGCCGGGCTGGCCGGCACATTGCTGATTCCTGAACTGGCCAGCGACGTGGCGCACTGGCGCAGACAAACGCTGCTCGCCCTGATTGCAGATGCCGGGCTGAGCTTTATCAGCGTGTGGAGCCCGACGTTTCTGACCAGCCTGCTACAGCCACTGCTCGACACTGAATCGCCTAAAAGTAGGCAGATAGTTGCTTGGCTTGAAAAAAGGTTGCCGGCAAATCGCCAGAAAGCCTTGCGTCACGCCCTTACTCACGGAGTATTCACCGAGTTGTGGCCTGGTCTGGCGGCGGTAAGTTGCTGGATGGACGGGCCGAGTCGAGTATACGCCCAGCAACTGGCTTCGCTTTTCCCTCAGGCACGCTGGTTAGCCAAAGGATTGTTCGCGACCGAAGGCGTGGTCAGCCTCCCGTTTGGCGAAGGGGCTGGCTGCCCGTTGGCGATAGGCAGTCATTATCTGGAATTCATCGGGGACGACGGGCTGTCAAAAGAGGCTCACTCCCTGCGCATGGGTGAAACCGCGCAAGTGCTGCTGACTACCGGTGCAGGTCTTTACCGGTATGCATTGGGTGATCGGGTGCGCGTAGTCGGTAAGCTCGCCGGGACGCCGCGTGTGGAATTTGTCGGGCGTTGCGCAAGTGCCTGTGACCTGGTGGGCGAGAAGCTCGATGAGCAACTGGTCGAGCGAGCCCTTGCGCAATGCATAGACGTAGCCGACAGCGCATGCCTGATACCCGACTCCAGCAGTACACTGCCGCATTATGTGGTGCTGCTGTGTACCTCAACCACGACACTGGCAAGCATTTGCCGCAATGCGTTGGCCAACAATATTGAAATGGTCCTGCAGCGCTCCTTTCACTATGCACATGCGCGCACGCTGGGTCAGTTGGGCCCGGTGCGTCTGCGTTTTGTCTGTGGGGGGGCGCAAAAACTCGCAGAATTGCTGCAGCGCGCTGCGGAGTCGACGGGTATTCGTGCAGGCGACGTCAAGCCGCGTGCATTGATCAGCCGTCTGGACACGGCTGACGCGCTTCTTGCAATCACGGAAGAATCTGAATGCCCGCAACCTTGATCAGTGAAACCGATACCCGTGACGACGGCACGCGTGAGCAGTGGTATGTGGCGTGCACGCAGAAACAGTTGCGCAAAGGCAAGCCATACAGGGCCAGGATACTCGGCCTGAATATCGTTCTGTTTCGCCAGCGCGACGGGCAGCCCGCTGCATTGCTGGACCAGTGTGTGCACCGTGGCACAAGGCTGTCAGCTGGCAAAATCACCGATGATTGTCTGGTGTGCCCGTATCATGGCTGGCGCTATGACGCGAACGGTCAGGTGGTGCATATTCCCAGCGTAGACGCCAAGCAGGGCGCAGCGAAGTCGCCTGAGTATCGCTACCGACAGCGCCATTTTGCCGTCTGCGAACAGGATGGCCTGGTCTGGGTTTACACCGGCGCGCGCGATGCTCGCCAAACACCGATATTCCGGCTGCCTGCTTATGGCGAACGGCCGTGGCAATCCTATTTCATGATCAACACCTTCGACGCCGATGTCGGCAGTCTGGTGCAGAATTTTCTGGACGTGCCGCACACGGTGTTCGTTCACGAGGGTATTTTTCGCTCCAGCAGTGGTCGAGCCATGGAAGCGACGCTCTCCTGTAAGGCTCAGAGCATCGAGGTTGTCTATCACGACGAAGTCGACGAGATAGGGATGATGCAATGGCTGACCAACCCGGACGCCGAGCCGCTTGTGCATACGGATCGTTTTCTGGCGCCTAACGTGACGTTTTGTGATTACCTGTGGGGAGTGCGCTCAGGCTTCCTGATCGTGAGCCAGATCACGCCTGTCGATGATCGCCAGTCGCGCGTCTACACCTACATTGCCTATCGTTTTCCGATTCCAGCCTGGGTGCTGAGGATATTGCGTCCTTTTATCCATCTGTACACGCACATTGTGATTCAACAGGACGTCAGAATCATTCGGGCGCATCGCGAAGGGCTCGACAATGCGTCTGGTTTCAAGCCGTGCAATGTGCCTGCCGATGCAATCCATGTGGGCGTCGAGCAACTGCTTGCTGCGGTCCGGCGCGGCGAGGCGCTGCCGGAAGCACAGCGCCGCGAGCGGCGGATTCGATTCGAGCTTTGATAGTGCGGTGTTTTAACGGTCTTTCAGCCTCGGCTGCACTGAATCCGCCAGTTGCGTCAGTATCAGGCAGCACGACACCGCGCCTGCATCCAGCACGCCGAGCGAGCGTTCGCCGAGGCGACTCGCCCGGCCTATCTTCGCGATCAGATCGCGGGTGGAATCGCGCCCTTGTGATGCTGCGCTTTTCATTGCATCGAGCGCTGCACTGAATGATTCACCCCGGGCGTGGGCCTGCTCGAAGGCTTCGACGGCCGGAATCAGTGTATCCATCAGGCATTTATCGCCGACGCCGGCTTCGGTGATGTCCTGCAGTGAAGTGAGGCCGCCACGCAGCAGTTTGGCGAAGGCCGCGGCATCGATCTCCTCGCAGCCGCGTACCTGATCGGCCATGCCGATAAACAGGCTGCCATACAGCGGGCCCATGGATCCGCCGATGCCTTCCATCAGGCTCAGGGTCAGCTCATCCAGCGCCTCGGCGAGGCTCAATTGGCGGTCTTCGATGGTACGGCCGCAGTGGGCGAAGCCCTTGGCCATATTGATGCCATGGTCGCCGTCACCGATCGCGCCATCCACTTCGCTGAGGTATTCGCGGTTGGCGACGATCACGCTCACCAGGTCGGCAACGATGGCAGTGCCATGTTGGGTAGAGAATTGCTCGCTCATGGTTCACTCCGCCTGGGTCATGCCGATGGAACGGCAAGGGTGGTCGATCAGGGTTTTCAGTTCGGCGTCCAGGCCAAGCAGCGTCAGGGTTACCCCCATCATCTCCAGCGACGTGAAGTAATTGCCCACGTAGCAACGATGGATTTTCAAGCCCCGAGCCTTCAGCAGACGCTCCACTTCGGCGTAGAACACGTAGAGTTCCATTACCGGTGTTGCTCCGAGGCCTGAAACCAGCACGACTACGCTGTCGTCCACGCTGAAATCCCGGTCGGCCAGAATCGGCGCGAGCATGCGTTCTGCCATGGCCGCCGCAGACTCGATGTCGATGACTTCGATACCCGGTTCGCCATGGTGACCGATGCCCAGCTCCATTTTGCCGTCGGGGATCTGAAAGTTGGGTTTGCCGACCGCCGCGATGGTGCAGGGCGTCAGGCCGATACCGATGGATCGGCATTGATCCACGGCCTTTTGCGCGACACGGATCACACCGTCCAGATCGTAACCGTGCGCGGCCGCAGCGCCGCCGACCTTCCACATGAAAATTTCCCCGGCCACTCCGCGTCGCTTGGCGATATCGGCTTTCGGCGCCGAGGCCACATCGTCGTTGGCTACCACGGTGCGCACTTGCAGGTCTTTGCTGGCGGCCATTTTCATCGCCAGCTTCACGTTCATATTGTCGCCCGCGTAATTGCCGTACAGGCAGGCGATGCCTGCCCCGTGATCGGCCGCGCGAAAGGCGTCGAAAAAGCTCTTGGCAGTAGGCGAGGAAAAAATCTCGCCGACCGCTACCGCATCTACCAGCCCTGGACCGACATAGCCGAGAAAGGCCGGTTCATGACCCGAGCCGCCGCCGGTAACGATACCGACGCGCCCTTGCTCCGAAGGCCGGGTTTTGCTGATGACCCGTGGATTACCGTCACTTTGCGACAGTTCGGGGTGCGCTACCAGAATGCCGCGCAGCATGTCCTCGACCACCTGGTCCGGATCGTTTATCACTCGGTTCATAACGCGATTTCCTGTGTTCTTTTTATAAGGATCGGGCGGATCAGGGTTCCAGAACCACCTTCAATGATTTATCGCCGCGCTCCATGACGGCAAACGCCTCCTTGAACTCCGCCAGGGGAAATTTGTGCGTGACGACGTCGCGCATGTCGATCTTGCGGTTGCCAATAAAATCAATGGCGCGCGGGTACATGTAGGGGCCGAGGTGAGAGCCGAGTACGTCCAGTTCCTTGCGGTCACCGATGATCGACCAGTCCACCGTGGCTTCATCGTTGAATACGCTGAACTCGACAAAGCGTCCGAGTTTGCGCAGCATCGCCAGGCCCTGATTGACGGCCTTGTGGTGCCCGGTGGCCTCTATATAGATGTCGCAGCCGTAGCCGTCGGTTATCTCGCGGATTTTCGCCTGCACGTCGACCTCGGCCGGGTTCCACACCTCATCGGCGCCCATGCGCAGGGCGAGGGCAGCGCGCTCGGGCTTCATGTCGAGAACGATGAGCTTTTTCGGGTTGCGCATGCGTACTGCGCCAATGATCCCGAGGCCCAGTGTGCCGGCACCGGCGACGACTACAATGTCGTCGAAGTCGACATCGGCCCGTTCGGCTGCGTGCAACGAGCAGGCCAGAGGTTCGATGAGAATGGCTTCGTCCGGGGCGATCGAGTCGGGCACCTTGTGAATGATGCCTTCCCTGGTAAAAATCATGTACTGGGCCATGGCACCCTGCACGTTGTTCTGAAAGCCGTAAAGGTCGTGCTTCTGGCACATCCAGTACTGTCCGTGGTTACAGAAGCGGCAGCCCCAGCACGGCACGATCTGTTCGGAGATCACCCGGTCGCCAATCTGCACGCCACGCTTTTCGGCACCAGGGCCTAGCGCCACCACGCGACAGACGAATTCATGGCCGGGAATCATCGGTGGTTTGACGTAGCGAGGCTGCTCGGCATCGCCCCAGAACGAGGGTGCGCCGCGATAGGTCTTGATGTCGCCCATGCAGATGCCACACAGCTCGACCTTGGTCAGGATTTCGTCGGGGCCGGGAGTCGGCACATCCACGGTTTCCAACCGGTAGTCTTCCGGACCGTGGCAGACCACGGCCTGCATGGTTTTCGGGATGACCGGTGAAAGTTGTTCGGCAGTGCGTTCGGTAACGGTGGACATGACGATGAACCTCACGACAGAAAATGAATTACTGGATGCTGTAGCCGCCGTCGATCACTACGTTTTCGCCGGTGATCATGCTGGCGGCGTCGCTGAGCAGGTACAGGGCCAGCCCGGCTATTTCCTCCGGCTGGGCGAAGCGGCCCGCCGGGATCTGCGTTTTGGCCCGTTCTCCGACTTCGCCCGCCCAGGCTTTTTTGCCCAGCGCGGTCTCGACGATGGTGGGCGAGATGGCGTTGACGTTGATGTGCGGCGCCCACTCCATGGCCAGGACTTTGGTCATGCCGACCACTGCGGCCTTGCTCGCGCAGTAGGCGACGTGCCTGTCCAGGCCAATGACCGCGGCCTGCGAGGCAAGGTTGACGATGCGTCCGCTGCCTTGGCCGAGCATGTGTCGCGCACAGGCCTGGGCGACGAAGAAACTGGCCTTGAGGTTGATGTCCAGCGTCGTGTCCCAGGCCTCTTCGCTGACGTCAACAGCCTTGTCCAGCAGGGCAACTCCGGCACTGTTGACCAGATAATCGATGCGCTTGAAATGCTCGAAGACGCTGTCGATGGTGCTGTTGACCTGATCGATCCGGCGCAGGTCGACGGCAATACCGAGGTGCCCGCTGCCCAGGCCGGCGGCAATCTCTGCCACTGCCGGGTCACGGTCCAGCAGTGCGACCCGTGCGCCGCGTGCGACCAGCAGGCTGGCACAGGCAAGGCCAATCCCGGCTGCTCCGCCGGTGATGACCGCACAACGGCCATTGAGATCGAACGCCTTGTTCCAGAATTCAGACATGAAGATGACTCCTGTAGCGCTGTTTTTTTGAAGATTCAAACACGTTAGCTTTTGATTCTGGCCGAAGGCCGTGGGAGCGAACTTGTTCGCGAAGAGGCCGGTATGACCGCCGAAAATGCGTCGTTTGAAATACTGTCTTCGCGAACAAGCGAAGCGTCGCCCGGTTCGCTCCCACGCCCTTCGGGCAGAAGCGGGAATCTCAGACCGGTTACTTGCCGCCGCTGACCTGCTTGTACAGCGCGTCGGCGTTGGCATCGGTGACCGGCACCCACGGCAGGATGTAGTTCTTGTCGGTGCCATCGCCCCATTTGACGTCCTTGGCATAGCGCTCCCAGATCACTGACTGCGGCTTGTAATCCTTCCCGGCCAGGGTGCGAAGCGCGACATCGAGGGCACCCTGGGACTGAGCCTGGGCGTCTTGCAGGAAGGTCGTGATTTCGTTTTTCTTCGCCGCCTGGATGGCGTCAGGCATGCCGTCAATGGAGGTGATCGGCACATCGGCAGGCTTCAGATTGCGGGATTTCACCGCTTGCAGGGCGCCGAGAGCCATGTCGTCGTTTTGCGAAATGATCCCGGAAATGCCGCCGTTCTGATGCGCGTTGAGCCAGTCTTCAGTCAGGGTCTGGGCTTCGGCCCGGGACCAGTTGGCGGTCTTCTTCTCGATGATCTTCATGTCCGGGTGTTTGCTCAGGACCTCCAGTTCGCCTTTTTCCCGATCAATTTGCGCCGATTGGCCAATCGGTCCCTGGATGATTACCACATTGCCTTTGCCCTTGAGCTTGTCGACCATGGCCTGCGCCTGCAGCCGACCACCCTCGACATCGTCGTTGCCGACATAAGGCACCTTGTTGCCGGCAACCCGGGTGTTCGACGCGATGACCGGAATGTCGTTTTCCATTGCCCTGGCCACAGTGCCGACGCCGGCCTTGGTGTCGATGGGCACGAAAATGATCGCATCGTAATGCTGGGTGATCATGGTCTCTATTTGATTGTTCTGGGTCAGCGCATCGTAGTTACCGTCGAACACGGTGATTTTCACGGTGCCATCCTTGACCGCCGGATGCTCCTTGAGCTCACGCACCCAGTTCTGCATGAACTGGCCCTTGAGGCCATACACCGCCGCGCCGATCTTGTAGGTCTTGCCATCGGCGGCCATGGAGATACTGCTGGCAAGCAGGGAGAACGCCGCGACCGCGGCCAGGGATGTACCGAATTTCATGATGAGAACCTCGTTATTGTTGTAGTCAGTCGTTCATGCCGGTTTAGCGTTTTTTCTTGCGCCACACATCAATCAACACTGCAAACACGATGATCAGGCCCTTGGCGACCTGCTGGTAATAGGAGGACACGCCGAGCAGGTTCAGGCCGTTGTTGATTACGCCGATCAGCAGTGCGCCGAACAGCGTGCCGACGATGCTGCCGGTGCCTCCGGACAGACTGGTGCCGCCGATGACCACTGCTGCGATGGCGTCAAGCTCGTAGGACATGCCAGCCTGGGGCAGGGCGGAGGTGGTTCTGGCGGACAGCACTACACCTGCCAGTCCGGCGAGCAGCCCGGAAACCACGTACACCGAAAACATCACCTTGCGTACGCCGATACCAGAGGTGCGTGCGCTCTTTTCGTTGCCGCCGACGGCGTACACGTAACGGCCGTAGGTGGTGTAGCGCAGTACCATCCAGAAAATCAGCGCGACCACCGCGAAGATAATGATCGGCACACCAATCGGGCCGACGCGGCCGATACCCAGCGCCAGGTATTCTTCGGGCAGGTCGGTCACCGGGCTGCCGTCGTTGAGGATGAAGGTCATGCCGCGGGCAATACTGAGCATGCCCAGGGTGGCTACAAACGGTGGAATCGAAAGATTGGCAACCATGAAGCCATTGACCACGCCGAGCATGGCGCCGGCGAACATGCCCGCACTGACTGCTGCCAGCAAACCATAGCCCTGGGTGGCGACCAAGGCGCTGCACAATCCAGCGAACGCCAGAATCGAACCGACCGAAAGGTCGATGCCCTTGGTCAGGATCACGTAGGTCATGCCGACCGCGAGAATGCCGTTGATCGAGGTCTGGCGCAGGATGTCCATCCAGTTGCGCCAGGTCATGAAATATTCGCTGGCAAACGCCAGTACCAGGCACAACAGAATGAACACCAGCGGCAGCCCGAAACGGTCGAGAGACAGGCGCAGGCGGCTGCGTGGAGACGTGGAGGCTGGGGCAATGATGGTTTTGGCATTCATGAGGCAAGACTCAACAGGACTTCCTGGGAAAGATCGGCATCGCTGCTGATAGTCACCAGCCTGCCACCCTTGAACACGGCGATTCGGTCACTCAGGCGCAGCAGTTCCGGCGCTTCTGAAGAGACCACGATGGCGGCTCCGCCAGCGCGTACGAACTGATCCAGCAGGTGATAGATTTCCTGCTTGGCACCTTCGTCGATGCCCCGGGTCGGCTCGTCGCAGAGCAGGCACACCGGTTCGGTCGACAGGCATTTGGCGAGGACGACCTTCTGTTGGTTGCCGCCGCTCATCGACGCGACGGGCAGATCCAGCGACGTCGTCTTGATCTGCAGGCGCTTGACCATGTCTTCGGCCAGCTTGTGTTCCTTGCGGGCATCGATCAGCGACCAGTTCGACAGCTGCCGGTAAGCCGACAGCGCGATGTTGGACAGGATGCTGCCACTGAGTACCAGGCCGCTGTCCTTGCGGTCTTCGGTAACCAGTGAGACGCCCGCGCGAATGGTCGCTTTGGGCAGTCCGACCGGCATTGGCTTGCCTTGCAGGGTGACGCTGCCGGCGTCAGGGGTGGTCAGGCCGTACAGGCAGTTGAGGAACTCGCTGCGACCCGAGCCCATCAGCCCGTAAATACCGAGAATTTCGCCGTGACGCACTTGCAGGCTGATGTCTTCGAACTCGCCGTTGCGGCTCAGGCCCTCGACCTTCAGGCAGCATTCGACCGCGCATTCTCGGCCGACCTTGTGATCTATACGCTGCAATTCCTGGCCGACGATGCCGCGCACCAGGTGGGCCCGGTCGATATCGGCCATGCGTCCGCTTTCGACAAAGGCGCCGTCTCGAAAGATGCTGTAATCGTCGGCAATCTGTGCCAGTTCGCTGAGGCGGTGGGAAACATAGATGATGCCCGCGCCCCGGGCGGCAAGCCGGCGGATGGCCTTGAACAGTGTTTGCGCCTCACGCTCGCCGATGGCCGAAGTGGGCTCGTCCATGATCATTACCGAACAGTCATGGCTGAAGGCCTTGGCGATTTCCACCAGTTGTATCTGCGCCACACTCAGCAAATGCATGGGGCTGGTGGCGTCGACGTCGAATTCCAGTTCGTCCAGCAGTGCACGGGTGCGTCGGTTCAGTTCCTTGCTGTCGACAATGCACCCGGCCCGACGCGGCTCGCGGCCCAGCCAGATGTTCTCGGCGACGGTCATGAAGGGGATGGGTTCCAGCTCTTGGGTGATCATCGCAATCCCGGCAGCCAGGGCATCGCCGGGGCGATTGAACTGCACTGGCTCGCCGTTGAGCAGGATGGTCCCGGCATCGCGCTGGGTGATGCCCATCAGAATGCTCAGAAAAGTGGACTTGCCCGCGCCATTGCCGCCGCACAGGGCGTGCACGCTTCCGGCTCGCAATGAGAGACGCCCGTCACGCAAGGCGGGGATGCCAGCGTAAGCCTTGGTGACGTGTTCAGCCTGGAGCAGTAATGGCTTGGCCATTGGCGTGTCCTCGTGCTGTGAATTCTTATTAGGTGCTGATGCGTTGCTCAGTGAGCATATGTGTACCAAATGAAATTCTGATCAGTCAATCTGTTTCCTGTAAAAGTTTTCAAGTGTTCGTTTAACGGCAATCCTGCGGCAGTTCTGAGCTTTTGTTCAGGATTCGTTGGAAAACTTGCTTGACAGAACCAGGCTAATGTTTCAGAAATGACTGATCGGAATTTCACCGATTGAACATTTGGTCAGATAATAAGACCTCGGCAGCGGAGCCTGATGCCATGAACACACCTTTCCCGGTGGCTATCGGATGTGATGAAGCGGGTTATGAACTCAAGGAATTGTTGAAGCGCCATATCGAGTCGCTGGGTTATCCGGTGACCGATTTCGGTACTCATTCCACGGCACCGGTGCTTTACCCGGACATCGCCCTGGCCGTGGCCACAGCCATTAATGCCGGGCAGCAGCGGCTTGGCGTGCTGGTCTGCGGGACCGGAATAGGCATGGCCATCTCCGCCAACAAGGTCTTAGGCATTCGTGCGGCCCAGGCCCACGACACCTACTCGGCTGAGCGGGCGCGCAAGAGCAACGATGCGCAAATTCTTTCCATCGGTGCACGGGTGATCGGCGCGGAACTGGCGAAAAGCATCGTCAAATCGTTCCTGGAGTCGGAGTTCGAAGCCGCGCGCTCCGGCGCCAAGGTCGAGCGCATCAACGCGATAGAGCGTGACGGGCATCAATAGTCAGTGGACGGGACAGGGCGCGAGTAGGGAGAATGTGCCTTTGACGCCGAAACGGAAGCCCGTCCACATGAGTGACAGTACCCAGCGCATGGCCAGCGACATCGATCTGATGACTGAAGTCGCGATGCTCTATTACCTTGAGAACGTCACTCAGGAAGCCATCGCCAAACGCTTTGACCTGTCGCGCGCAAAAGTCAGCCGACTGCTCAAACGCGCACGCGATGAAGGGATTGTCGAAGTACGGGTGCTGCAGCACCCGGCGATGAACAACGAGCTGGAACTGGCGCTGGTCGAACGGTTTCAGCTGGACAGGGCGTTGATTGCAGTCGACCACAGTGACCCGGATACTCAGCGCTCGGCGGTCGCCAGTCTGGTTGCCAACTACCTCAACAAGACCCTTGGTGACGGCATGATCGTCGCCGTGGGCATGGGCCGCAATGTGGGTGCGGTCGCGGACAACGTGTTCCTGCCGGTGACGCGCAACTGCACATTTGTCTGTGCTATTGGCGGCTCGCTCAAGGCGGGCGAGTACATGAACCCCGACCACATTTGCCGCCGTCTGGCGCTGCGGTTCGGTGGCGAAAGCGAAAGCCTGTACGCTCCGGCGCTGGTCGCCAACCCTGAGCTGCGCAGTATTCTGATCAGCAACGACACTGTGCGCTCGACGCTTGACCGCGCACGGCGTGCCGACATGGCGCTGATCGGCATTGGTGACATGAGCGAAAACAGCAACATGGTGCGCATGGGCTGGTTCTCTCCGCAGGAAATCGCTCAGGCCAGGCTGTCCGGCACGGTGGGCGACATGATGGGCTATGACTTCATCGACATTCACGGCCAGCCTGCGGTCAATGCCATACAGGGCAGGGTAATCGGCCTTACCGTGCAGGAATTGTTTCGTATCCCCGATGTAGTGGCCATTGCCAGCGAAAACACCAAGGCCGCCGCCACGCTGGGCGCCTTGCGTTCAGGCGTGATCAACACCCTGGCAACCACCGTCACCAACGCCCACACCATCCTTGCCCTGGATGACGCGACACGCAAAAACTGACACTACGGACGAAATCCGTGGTCGAAAATGTCGCGGCGCAAGATTGAATAACAATAAAGGGCAAGGAAGATGATTCTCAAAGTGACCGGTATCGTGATCGCGATACTCAGCCTCATTCTGCTGTTAATGGGCGCGCAATTGGTGGCTGCTGGCGGTTCACCGGCCTACTCGGTGATTGCCCTGGGTTTGCTGGCCACAGCAACCCTGGTATTCCTGAAAAGAAAATCGGCGCTTACCCTGTATGCCGTGATGATGTGGGGGATTCTGATCTGGATCATCTACGAAGTCGGCCTCGACAAATGGCAGTGGATTCCTCGCGGCGATCTGTTTGCACTGATCGGCCTTTGGCTGGCCATGCCTTGGGTAGTGCGGCCGCTTTATCAGGCGCGCTCAAGTACCGATAACCGTCGTTTTCACCCGTTGCTTGGCGGAACGCTTGGCGCAATGCTGCTGATCGTGATTGCGCTGATGTTTCACGATCCGTACCCGCAGCAGGGGAGGATCGACAACGTGGCGACCACCCGAAACACCGACTCGGCAGGCAGTGATTGGGCCGCGTATGGCGGAAGCAACGCGGGCCAGCGTTTCTCCAGCCTCGATCAGATCACCCCGGACAACGTAGGCAAGCTGTCGGTGGCCTGGGAATACCACACCGGCGACCTGCGTGATGAGGACAAGGACGCCGGTGAGTACACCTTTGAAGCCACGCCGCTCAAGATCAACGATCGGGTGTACGTGTGCACGCCTCATAACGAAGTGCATGCACTGAACCCGCAGACCGGGCAACTGGCCTGGAAATACACCCCCGAGAAAAAACGCTCGTACCTGCAGCAGCACCAGACCTGCCGCGGCGTCAGCTACTATTCTGCGGCCTCCAGCCCGACTGGCCAGCCACAACAGCCTGCTCAATGCGCCAAACGCATCATTACCGCCACCGCAGACGCCAGACTGGTAGCGCTTGATGCCGACACCGGCAACCTGTGCAGCGACTTCGGCAGCGGCGGTGTGATCGACTTGAGCGTCAACATGGGCACCATCCGCCCGCACGCGCTCATGCAGACCTCCGCGCCACTGATTGCGGGCGAACTGATCGTGATTGGCAGTTCGATCATGGATAACGGTTATAACGACGGCAACCCGTCCGGGGTGATTCGCGCCTACGACGTCATCACTGGCAGGCTGGTGTGGAATTTCGATCCGCAAAATCCGAAAAACACCCAACCCATAGCGGCTGACCAGAGCTATCCGCAGGACACGCCGGTCGCCTGGGCAACCCTGAGCGCCGATGTCAAAAACGGTCTGGTGTACGTCCCGTTCGGCAACGCTTCGCCCGACGAAACCGGCACTCGGCGTAACCCTGACAGCAATACCGAGCAGTTTCGCGATGCGCTGGTGGCTCTTGACCTGAAAACCGGTGCGCTGCGCTGGAGATTCCAGACTTCGAACAACGACCTCTGGGATCGCGATAACCCATCACAGCCCTCACTGCTGGACCTGGGAAAGGACGGCAACCGCCAGCCCGCGGTGGTATTACCGACCAAAGTCGGCAATATTTTCGTGCTTGACCGACTGACCGGCGAGCCGATCGTGCCTGTCGATCAGGTCAGTGTGCGCACCGAGGGTGGTGTCGACGGCGAGCGCTTTGCACCCACCCAGCCGGTCTCGCGACTTAACTTCATTCCTCCCGTACTGACCGAGAAGTCCATGTGGGGGGTTACGCCTTTTGACCAGATGGCTTGCCGGATCGCCTACAACAGACTTCGTTATGACGGCAATCCGTGGACACCGGCCACCGAGTCGGGATCATTGATCTATCCCGGCAACATAGGCGTGTTCAACTGGGGCTCGGTGGCCGTCGATCCTGACCGCCAGGTGCTGATCGCCGCACCGGTACGTCTGGCGTATGTCTACAACCTGATCAAGCGCCCCGAGCAGGCCCAGGAAAAACGTCTGTTCACTCAGGAAGGCAAACCCTACTGGAACGAGAACTTCGACGGGGACTATGCCATCCGTATTTCCAGATTCGCCTCAAGCCTTGGCATCCCGTGCACAGCGCCACCGTGGGGAACCATGGCCGGGGTCGATCTCACGACCGGCAAGACCCAATGGATGCGCCGGGTCGGCACGACCAAAAACCTCAAGACCAGCTTCATGCAGGAGCGTTTCCCGGTTGGCTTTCCAATGGGCATGGTCGCCCATGGCGGTCCGATGGTGACAGCAGGCGGATTGGCCTTTCACGGTGCAACGGCGGATAACTTTTTCCGCGCCTATGACGTCAATAATGGCGAAATGCTCTGGGAGCATGAGTTGCCCGCAGGCGGACAATCCATTCCTTCGACGTATACCGGCAACGACGGCAAGCAGTACGTGGTCATTGCTGCCGGCGGTCACGGATCGCTCGGTACGACATTGGGCGACAGCGTGATTGCCTTTCGGATTGATTGAAGGCAGAGGCGTATGCGCGAGAAGGGCCTCTAATGGCCCTTTTTTCGTGGGGCGTATCGCTGCCCGTCAGGCACCAGAACATGCGAGCTTCAATCACCCGCCATCCAGCGTGCCAGACCATGTCGTCCGCTGACGCCCAGTTTGGCGGTAGCGCGCTTGAGGTAGGTCTCCACCGAACTGTTCTTGACCTTGAGGCGCTGTGCCATTTCAGCCACGGTGCCGCCGGTCAGCAAGCCCAGGCAGACTTCCTGCTCGCGTGCTGAAAGTGTGACCGAGTCCTGTGCCAGCCTGCCACTGAAGGCCTGATCCAGCGAACCAGGTTCCGGCTCGAGCCGCGCGGCGTTGCTGCTGGACTGAGCAAGACTCTGTGCGTGATGCTCGACCAGTGGCAGCAGCGTGTCGGAGAGACTCTTGAGCAAGGACAGCTCAGTCAGGGAAAACGCCCGCAGCGCGGTCAGCCGATAAAAGCAGATGATCAGTCGACGTTCACCGTGGCTGGACACCAGATTGCACTGGTGGGTGTTGTGCTGAGGGTGTTGCGCGCTCAGCGGGGTCCTGAGCTGGACAAGCAGCGGGTCCTGCATGTTCAGAATGCTCGAGAGCAGAGGATGGCCGGTGTCCTCGCTGTGGGGAGGATCATGCTGCAGGCCCGCGCTGCCCAGCAGATTGATACGACTGATACTGCTCTCGCGCAGGTCCAGCGTCCATTCACTGAGGCCAAGCCCGTGAATGGGCACCAGCGAATCCACCAATTGCAGCATGTGCCCGGCAAAAGTGTCGTCGCCTGTACTGGAGACCAGCTTGGCCAGTTGCAGATAAAAGCGTGGGTCGTCGTTGTACTCGAAATGTTGCGCCGTGTTCATCTTGAGCTTTCCTGATTCCGACCGCGCAAAGACGGACCATGTCGACTGCTGCGCGGCAACTACTGATTGCACTTACTGATAAGCCTGATGATGGCACTTGGTCTTTGGGTATTCAGCCTAAGCTTTCATCCTGCGTCTGTAACAAAAAACAGGGACAGGATTGCAATCCGCCGAAAGTGTATCTGCGCTGGCATTTGGCCGTACGGCACTGTCCGGGTTTAAGGGGCCATACACAGCTGGGACGGCAGTGCTTAATCCGCTGCCTACCTGCCAAGAAGGACCTTGAGTCATGCTCGCCTCCAGCGCCGCAACATTCCCATTGACCGCTGCTCAGCGCGACGTCTGGCTTGATCAGATCAGCCGCGGTGACTCTCCGCTTTATAACATTGGCGGCTATCTGCAACTGTCCGGAGCAGTTGACCCGGCAACCCTGCACAAGGCGCTGGAGCAACTGGTTGGTGCACATGAGGCGCTGCGCACGGTGCTGATGCCGGGTGCCGGAGCGGATGGCGTGCCGCTTCAGACTTATGCGGCCTCCATGCCGGTGTCACTGCCATTTTACGACCTCGGCAGCCACCCCGAGCCGGAGCAGGCAGCGCGAGCACTGATCAACGACAACATGCGCCGCCCGTACGTGCTCGACGGCAGCCCGCTACTCGACTTTTGCCTCATCCGTCTGGCGGATGATCGCCACTGGCTGGCAGGCCAGGCCCACCACCTGATTCTCGATGGCTGGGGTTTCGCACAGTTGTTCAAGTCCCTGGGTGAGCTTTACAGCGCATTGATGGCAGGTAAAGACCTCGAACTGGTTGCACCGGGGTACAGCGACTTCATTGCAGACGATGCCCGGTATCAGGCGTCAGAACGCTATTCGCTGGACAGGGCCTATTGGCTGGAGAAATACCGCGATTTGCCGGAGCCGTTGCTGGTGTCGCGCTATCACAACCGCCGGGCGACTGACCCGGCGCCGTCCCATGCCTGGGTGCAGCCGCTTCCCGGCACCTTACATGCGCGCATGAAACAATTTGCCGAGCACCACAACGCCTCTGCGTTTCATGTACTGCTGGCGGTTCTGCATGTCTATTTCACGCGCACTGCGCAACGCGACGAGTGGATTGTCGGGCTGCCGCTGCTCAACCGCAGCGGCGCGCGCTTCAAGGCGACGCTGGGTCACTTCGCTCAGGTCAGTGCCGTGCGCATGGCTTTCGACGACGGGCTGGACTTCGCTGCCTTGGTGGTCGAGGTGCGTGACGCACTGAAACGTGACTTCCGTCATCAGCGCTTCCCCTTGAGCGAGCTCAATCGCAGCCTCGAATTGTCGCGTGAGGGACGGGCGCAACTGTTCGAAGTTTCGGTGTCCTACGAGCTGGAGGACCACGGTTATTGCTACACCGATGCGCAGGCGCGGACGGTAAAAGTGTCCAATGGTTACGAGGCGACGCCGCTGGCCATCCACTTGCGCAGCAACAGTTGCAACGACGATGCCTCGCTGCACCTGGTTCACCACCGTGCCTGGATCGATGACGACGAGGCCTCGTCGATTGCCGGACGTTTGCTGCACGTTCTGGAACAGGGGCTGGAAAACCCGGCTTTGAAGATTCAGGACTTCCACCTGTCTGCACGTGCCGAGCAATTGCAACTGCAGACCTGGAATCAGACTGAAACGGCTGTGGGCGACGAGCAACTGATTCATCGACGCATCGAACAGCAGGCCCGTACTCGCCCCTATGCCGTGGCGGCGATATTCCAGGGGCAACACCTGACCTACGCGCAACTCAACCGGCAGGCCAATGCCCTGGCTCAGCGTCTGATCTACCAGGGCGTACGCCCTGACGATCGCGTGGCAATCGTTTCGCGCCGTGGCCTGGAAACCCTGGTAGGGCTGTTGGCCATCCTCAAGGCGGGGGCGGCTTATGTGCCCATCGACCCGTCGCACCCGCGTGAACGCCTGCATTATCTGCTCAGTGACAGCGCGCCGGTGGTGGTGCTGACCCTGTCTTCGCTGATCGAGCGTCTGCCGCCGCTGGCAATGCCGCTGATCGAGCTGGACCATTGCACCGGCGGCCAGGGCGCCGAGAATAATCCGCAGGTAGCGGGGCTGGGCAGCGACAATCTGGTCTACGTCATTTACACATCCGGCTCCACAGGCCAGCCCAAAGGCGTGATGGTAGAGCATCGAACCCTGGCCAATCTGGTTGACTGGCACTGTCAGGCTTTCGATGTGAAGGCGGGCAGTCATACTTCTTGCCTGGCCGGCTTCGGTTTTGACGCGATGGCCTGGGAGGTCTGGCCGACCCTGTGTGCTGGTGCAACCCTGCATCTGGCGCCGGTCCAGGACGGTGGTGAGGACATTGAAGCCATGCTCGACTGGTGGCGCGCGCAACCGCTGGACGTGAGCTTTCTTCCCACCCCGGTGGCCGAGTACGCCTTCAGCCAGAATCACGACCATCCGACCTTGCGTACGCTGCTGATCGGCGGCGATCGTCTGCGCCAGTTCACTCACAACCGCCGTTATGCCGTGGTCAACAACTATGGTCCGACCGAAACCACCGTTGTCGCCACCTCCGGTCAGGTGCAGGCCAATGGCGCGCTGCACATTGGCGGCCCCATCGCCAACACCCGTGTTTACGTACTCGACAAGCACTTGCAAGCGATGCCCGTCGGAGTACCCGGTGAGCTTTACATTGGCGGTGAGGGTGTTGCGCGGGGCTATCTGAACCAGCCGCAACTCACCGACGAGCGCTTTGTTGCCGACCCTTTCAGCGATGTCGCGCAGGCACGCATGTACCGTAGTGGCGATCTTGTACGCTGGAACGGCGACGGGACTCTGGATTACCTGGGCCGTAACGACGACCAGGTGAAGATTCGAGGCATGCGCATCGAGCTGGGCGAAATCGAGTCGGTGCTGGCCAGTCTGGACGGTGTGAAAGACGCAGTCGTGCTGGTTCGCGATCTCCATCTGCTTGCCTGGTTCACCGAAACCGCCACGGTCGACACCGACACGCTGTCAGCGGCAATGCGCGCACGTCTGCCGGGCTACATGGTGCCGCGCGCCTTCACCCGGCTGGCGTCGCTGCCATTGACGGCCAACGGCAAACTTGACCGTCGTGCGCTGCCCGATCCCGCCCCGGCGTACCTGCTCGGCAACGCTTATGAAGCACCACAGGGCGAAGTGGAAATTGCCATGGCGGCCATCTGGGCACAAGTGCTGGGCATCGAGCGCGTAGGGCGGCACGACAACTTTTTCGAACTGGGCGGCCATTCACTGCTGGCCGTCAGTCTGGTAGAGCAACTGCGCAAGGCTGGACTCAAGGCGGATGTGCATGTGCTGCTCAGCCAGCCGACACTGGCCGCTCTGGCGGCATCTCAGACGGACGTCAGCACCTTCAAAGTGCCGGCAAACCTTATTCCGGCAGGCTGCAAGCAGATCACTCCGGGCATGTTGAGTCTGGTGGCGCTCGAACAGTCAGCCATTGACCGCATCGTCGCCAGCGTACCGGGCGGTGCTGCCAATGTGCAGGATATCTACCCGCTGGCACCGCTGCAGGAAGGCATTCTCTATCACCACCTGATCGCAGAGCACGGCGATACCTATCTGCTGCAATGGCGCCTGGCGTTCGACACGCCGGAGCGCCTGTACAGTTGGGCCGCGGCCTTGCAGGAGGTTATCGACCGCCACGATATCCTGCGCACCTCAGTGGTATGGCAAGGCCTGGAAAGCCCGCAACAGGTGGTCTGGCGCAATGCCGAGCTTACAGTACAAGCCATCGAGTTCGAGGCCGAAGACCCCGAAACGGCTGTCATCGACCGTCTGCAACGCCAGTTCGACGCTCGTCATCATCGACTGGATCTGGCCCAGGCCCCCTTGATGCGTCTGGTGCATGCCCAGCAATCGTCGAGCGGCGAAACCGTCGCCATTCTGCTCTTCCACCACCTGGTGCTGGATAACACGGCGATGGAGATCGTCAGCCGCGAGATGCAAGCGTTGCTGTTCGGCCACCGCTATGACTTGAAAACGCCAGTGCCGTATCGCAACTACGTCGCGCAAGTACGCCTGGCCAATGATGAGGCAAGCCACACAGCGTTTTTCACTGAAATGCTCGGTGATGTCGATGAGCCAACCCTGCCTTTTGGCATACAGGACGTACACGCCGATGGCAGTGGCATCGAGGAGGAGCGACGGGCCCTCGACCCTGAGCTGGCGCTGCGGCTGCGCGAACAGGCACGCCAGCTCGGGGTGAGCGCTGCAAGTCTGATGCACGTCGTATGGGCGCGGGTTCTGGGCGTGCTCGCCAATCGTCGCGACGTGGTGTTCGGCACTGTGTTGCTGGGACGCATGGGCGGTGAGGGCGCTGATCGGGCACTCGGTGTGTTTATCAATACCTTGCCGCTGCGCGTGGATACGGCGCAGGACACTCGTTCAGCCGTCAAAGCGGTTCACACGAAGCTGTCTGCGCTGATCGCTCACGAGCAGGCTTCACTGGTACTCGCCCAGGGCTGCAGTGCGGTGGCATCAGGTTCCCCGCTGTTCAGTGCCTTGCTCAATTATCGCCACAGCGGGGAGGTAAAACCGCAGGACGGCGAAGGGCTCTGGCAAGGCGTGCGGGTCCTCGGTGGCGATGTACGCAGCAACTACCCGCTGACCCTCTGCGTGGACGATCTGGGCGAAGGTTTCGACCTGCATATGCTGGCGCAGCAGGGTATGGGAGCCGAGCGTATCGCTGGCTGGGTGCTCAACACGCTGGAGCATCTGCTGGACACTCTAGAACAGGCGCTGCCGCTGCGGCTCGAGAACGTAGCGATTCTCGACGCGGCAGAGCGCAATCATTTGTTGCTCGATTTCAATGGCAGCGAGCAGCCGTTCCCGCGGGACTGCACCGTGAATGCGTTGATCGAAGCGCAGGCTGCCAGCCAGCCAGACAGCCCAGCGGTGATTCAGGGCGGCCATGTCCTGACCTACGCTCAGCTCAACCAGCGCGCCAATCGCCTGGCCCACCATCTGATGGGTCTGGGCGTCAAAACCGATGAACGCGTTGCCCTGTGCCTGCACCGTGGTCCCGAACGCCTGGTTGCCATGTTGGCGGTGCTCAAGGCCGGTGCGGCCTACGTGCCGGTCGACCCGGTCTATCCGGCTGAGCGTATTGCCTACCTGCTGCAGGACAGCGCGCCCCGCGTGGTTCTGACTGAAAACTTGACTCATGATCTGGCCGGCGATACTGCCCGGGTGAACATCGAGCAGGCTGACTGGCCTGGTTCTTCCGGCAATAACCCCTGCGTTGCGGACCTTGATGCGCAAAAACTGGCGTACGTCATCTACACCTCCGGCTCCACCGGTCAGCCCAAGGGCGTCATGGTCGAGCACTGCACGCTGGTCAACCTGGTGCACTGGCACTGTCAGGCGTTCGCTCTGCAGGCTGGCAGTCATACGGCGAGCGTGGCTGGTTTCGGCTTCGACGCCATGGCCTGGGAAGTGTGGCCGGCGCTGTGTGCCGGTGCAGTGCTGCATCTGCCACCGGCCGAAGTCGGCAACGAGCACGTCGATGAACTGCTCGACTGGTGGCTGGAACAGCCACTTCAGGTCGGTTTCCTGCCCACCCCGGTGGCCGAGCAGGCCTTCAGACGCCCGCGCCAGCACCCGACGCTGCGCACGTTGCTGATCGGCGGCGACCGTCTTCGCCAGTTCGACAGCGACCCTGGCTTCACTGTGATCAACAATTACGGCCCGACTGAAGCCACTGTGGTGGCGACCTCTGGTGCCATGCAGCCGGGCGGCCCGTTGCATATCGGTGGTCCGATCACCAACACTCGCGTGTATGTGCTGGACGAGCAGTTGCAGCCGGTGCCGGTGGGTGTCGTCGGCGAGCTGTATATCGGTGGCGCGGGGGTTGCCCGTGGCTATCTGAATCGTCCGCAAATGACCGAAGAGCGTTTTATTGCCGACCCGTTCAGTGCCGCAACGCAGGCGCGCCTGTATCGCAGCGGCGATCTGGTACGCTGGAATGCCGATGGCAGCCTCGACTACCTGGGGCGTAACGACGACCAGGTGAAAATTCGCGGCATGCGCATCGAGCTGGGCGAAATCGAGTCGGCGCTGGCCAGTCAGGCCGAGGTGCAGGACGCTGTGGTGCTGGTGCGCGGTGAACGTTTGCTGGCCTGGTTCACCGAAAACGCTCCTGTCGAACCCGAAGCGCTGCGCGAAGCGTTGCGTGCACGTCTTCCCGCGCACATGGTGCCGCTGGCCTTCACACGCCTGGACGCGCTGCCGCTGACCAGCCATGGCAAGCTTGACCGCCGTGCCTTGCCGGACCCAGAGCTGGAAGCGCTGACCAGTCAGGCCTACGAGGCACCCGTGGGTGCAACGGAGACCCTTATGGCTGATCTCTGGGCGCACGTGCTTGGCCTGGAAAAAGTCGGCAGGCATGACAACTTCTTTGAACTGGGCGGCCACTCGCTGCTAGCGGTCAGTCTGGTCGAGCGCCTGCGCAACGCCGGACTCAGCGTCGATGTACGTGTCCTGCTCGGCCAGCCGACCGTCGCCGCGCTGGCCGCATCCGTGGGTAAAGGGCGTGAAGTCCCGACGCCGCTCAATCGCGTTCCGGCCGGTTGCACCCACATCACGCCAGAGCTGCTGAGCCTGTCACAGCTCGACCAGACGACCATCGAGCGCATTGTCGCCACGGTGCCAGGCGGTGCGGCCAATGTTCAGGAAATCTACCCTCTGGCTCCCCTGCAGGAAGGCATCCTCTATCACCACCTGACTGCCGAGCAGGGCGACCCGTACTTGCTGCAATTGCGCATGAACGTCGACAGCCCGGAGCGTCTGGAGGCAGTGGTCGCCGCCTTGTGCAAGGTCATCGCGCGGCACGACAGTCTGCGCACGGCGATCGTCTGGGAAGGCCTGGAAACGCCGCAACAGGTGGTCTGGCGCCAGGCGGATCTGCTTGTCGAGCGTGTGACAATGGCGCAAATCGACACCCCGGCGGGCGCGGCGCGTATGGACTTGAGCTGTGCGCCGCTGATCCGCCTGGCCTACTGCCCGGACGCGGAAGGCCCAGGCCTGTCGGCAACGCTGCGCTTCCATCACATTGTGGTGGACGCCACTGCACTCGAAGTCATGCGCGAAGAAATGCTCGCCCATCTGCGCGGCGAGCCGGGCCCGACTCAGCCCGCTGTGCCGTATCGCAACTATGTGGCTCAGGCACGCCTGGGTGTCAGCGAGGCGGAGCATGAGGCGTATTTCCGCGAACAACTGGGCGATATAGACGAGCCGACGTTGCCATTCGATCTGCGCGATGTGCAGGGTGACGGCTGTTGCATCGAGGAAGCCCAGCAGGTGCTGCCCGATGCGTTGCTACAGCGCCTTCGCAGTCAGGCACGGCAACTGGGTGTCAGCGTCGCCAGCCTGTTGCATCTGGCCTGGGCGCGGGTTCTGGGCGCGGCCACCGGCAATGACCGCGTGGTATTCGGCACTGTGCTGCTGGGTCGTTTGCAGGGCGGTGCGGGTGCCGACCGTGGTATGGGCATGTTCATCAATACGCTGCCGTTGCGGGTCGATCTGGGCAACCTCAGTGTGCGCGACGGCGCACGTGCCACACATGCCCGACTGGCGGCACTGCTTGGCCATGAGCACGCATCCCTGGCTCAGGCACAGCGCTGGAGCGGGGTGGCAGCGCCATTACCGTTGTTCAGTGCGATCCTCAACTATCGACACGCAGCTGGCCAGGCGCGCCAGGATGCGCAGCTCGATGCATGGCAAGGCCTGGAGATTCTGACCAGCGAGAAGCACACCAACTACCCGTTGAGCCTCAACGTCGACGATCTGGGCGACAGCCTGCGTCTGAGCGTTACCGTGCCACCCCGGGTAGGGGCGCAACGTATCTGTGCTTATGTGCAGCAGACGCTGGTGACCATGCTTGACGCCCTTGAAGGCCAGCCGGATCTGCCGGTGCAGCACCTGTCGGTACTCGGCGCTGAAGAGCGGCAGCGTTCGCTGGTCGACTTCAACGCCACGGCGATCCACCACGATCTTCAGCAAACCCTGCACGGGCTGTTCGAAGCCCAGGCGGTGCGTACGCCGCAGGCGATAGCCCTGCGCGCCGGACGTGCACAATTGAGCTATCGCCAGCTCAATGAACAGGCCAACAGCCTGGCTCATCACCTGATCGATCTGGGCGTGCGGCCCGATCAACGGGTCGCGATCTGCGTCGAGCGCGGCCTGTCGATGGTGATCGGTCTGCTGGCGATCCTCAAGGCCGGTGGCGCTTACGTACCACTGGACCCCAGCTACCCGCGCGAGCGTTTGCAGTACATGGTCAAGGACAGCACGCCGGTCGCCTTGCTGGTACAGGCCGGCACCCGCGATCTGCTCGACGACGAGCACGCCCTGCGGATCGATCTGGACAGCGTGACCTGGGACGCACAGCGTAATCAGAATCCGCGCGTTACCGGCCTGACCGCGGAGCATCTGGCGTATGTGATCTACACCTCGGGCTCCACCGGCACGCCGAAAGGGGTGATGGTCGAGCACCGCAACGTCAGCAACCTGGTGCAGTGGAGCTCGGTGTTGTGCCCACCCAGCTCGGACACCGTCTTGCTGCAAAAGACCCCGATCAGCTTCGACGCCTCGGTCTGGGAGATCTTCTGGCCACTGAGCAGCGGTATTGCGCTGGTGCTCGCGCGTCCTGACGGCCAGCGCGATCCTGCCTACCTGGCGCAAGTGATTCAGGAACGCCAGGTCAGCGTGGTGCAGTTCGTTCCTGCGCTGTTACAGCAGTTCCTCGATCTGCCGCAGAGCAGCGCGTGCAGCAGCCTGACCGACGTGGTCTGCGGGGGCGGTGAGCTGACCGTGGAGATGGCCGCGCAGCTACGCAAACGTTTGCCAGAGGTACGCCTGCACAACGTGTACGGCCCGACCGAAACCACCGTCGATTGCAGTGTCTGGACGCTGCGACCCAACGAAGCTGTGCCGGACAGCGCCTTGCCTATCGGGCGTCCGATCAGCAACACGCGGCTTTACGTGCTCGATGCCCATGACCAGCCCGTACCGCAGGGGGTTATCGGCCAGCTGCATATCGGCGGTGCCGGGGTGACGCGTGGCTACCTGAACCTGCCAAAGACCGACGCCGAGCGTTTTATCGACAGCCCCTTCGTGACGGGTGATCGCCTGTACCGCAGTGGCGATCTGGTACGCCAGCGGGCAGACGGTAACCTCGAGTTCCTTGGCCGCAACGACGATCAGGTGAAGATCCACGGATTGCGTATCGAACCGGGCGACATTCAGGCCTGCCTGATCAACCATCCGCGTATCGAACAGGCAATCGTTCTGGTGCGCGACGAGCAACCGGGCGGGCAGCGGCTGGTGGCCTATTACACCGGCACACAGCTGCCGGTCGAGACCTTGCGTGAGGTGCTGCGCGCGCAGTTGCCGGATTACATGGTGCCAGCACTGTTCGTGCATCTGGATGCCATGCCCCTGAGCCCCAACGGCAAGCTGGATCGCAAGGCGCTGCCTGCGCCCGGGCAGGATGCGCTCCTGACCCGCCCTTATGAAGCACCGCAAGGCGAAACCGAAGCCTTGCTGGCCAGGCTCTGGAGCGAACTGCTCGGGGTTGGGCAGGTCGGCCGTCATGACAACTTTTTCGAGCTGGGCGGTCATTCGCTGCTGGCGGTGAGTCTGACTGCGCGCCTGCGCCAGGAAGGCATCGAGGCCGATGTACGGGCGCTTTTCGAACAACCTACGCTGGCGGGCTACGCAGCCATCACAGAGAACATGGAGATTACCCTGTGAGCATCAACGAACTCTTGGCGACACTCAAAGCTCACGAAATCCACCTGACGGTCAAGGACGGTCAATTGGTGGTACAGGGCAATCGCCGTGCCTTGACCGAGAACGGGCTACTTGAACATCTGCGTGAGCATAAGCCGGCGCTGATCGAGCTCATCGAACAGGGCGATTATCAGAACGGCAAGCGCGGCGCACCGGCATTGCCAGCCAACGGCATCGAACAGGGTTGCGAGCTAATCACCCCCGCAATGGTGACGCTGGTGGACCTTGATCAGGCGGCTATCGACCTGTTGATGGACGCGATACCGGGAGGTGCCGCGAATGTCCAGGACATCTACCCGCTGGCGCCGCTGCAGCAGGGCATTCTTTACCACCACGTCACCGCCACCCAGGGCGATCCCTATGTCATGCAGGTGCAATTCGCCTTTTCCGATCAGGCACGTCTGAACGCGTTCGCCGAGGCGTTGCAAACCGTCATTACCCGGCATGACATTCTGCGTACGTCGGTGCACTGGAAGGGGCTGGAAACCCCGGTGCAGGTGGTCTGGCGCCACGCTGAACTGAAGGTCGACCGCTCGCCGCTCGCGGCAGACCTGACGATGGACCTGGGCCAGGCGCCGCTGATGCGCCTGGTCTGCCATGCCCCTGCGGCAGGGCAACGGGTCGAAGCTACGCTGCTGTTCCACCACATTGCCATGGACCACAGTGCCCTTGAGGTGGTGCGCCATGAAATACAGGCCTGCCTGTCAGGGCAAGCCGAAATGCTGGGCGTACCAGTACCGTTTCGCAACTATGTCGGACAGGCGCTGCTGGGCGTCAGCGAAGCTCAGCATGAAGCGTTTTTTCGCGAAATGCTGGGTGACCTCGACGAACCGACACTGGCCTACGGCCTGCAGGATTTGAGCGGTGAGGGAGATGCCATCGAAGAGCACAGCGTCACGCTCGATCAGCAGTTGTGTCAGCGCCTGCGCGCTCAGTCGCGAACCCTGGGCATCAGTGTCGCCAGCCTGTTCCATCTGGGCTGGGCACGGGTGCTGGCGGGCCTCGCCGGACAGTCGCGGGTGGTATTCGGCACCGTGCTGATGGGACGCCTGCTGGGTGCCGAAGCCACAGAGCGGGCGCTGGGCATCTTCATCAACACATTGCCGCTGCGCCTCGATCTGGCTGAGCAGGGCGTGCAAGCCGCAGTGCGCGCCACCCATCAGCGCCTGACCGCGCTGATGCGCCACGAACACGCACCGCTGGCACTGGCGCAGCGCTGCAGTGGGGTAAAGGCGCCGACGCCGTTGTTCAACGCGTTGCTCAACTACCGCCACAGTGCGCCGGCGCAGGCGTCCGGTGAAACATGGCAAGGCATTGAAGTGCTACAGGCTCAGGAGCGCAGCAATTATCCGCTGGTACTGAGCGTCGATGATCTGGGTGAAGCCTTTGGCTTGACGGCACAAGCCACCGCAGGCATCGACCCGCAAAGCATTTGCGCCTATATGCAATGGACCATGGAAAGCGTGGTCGATGCGCTGGAGCAGACGCCGCAGATGCCGGTCGAACAGCTTGATATCGTGCCTGCCAGCGAGCGTGCGCGGTTGTTGCTGGACTTCAATGACCGACGTGCCGACTACGAACGCAGGCTGACGATTCATCAGCGTATCGAACAGCTGGCAGAGCAGCAGCCTGACGCCATTGCCGCACAGGTAGGTGCACAACACCTGAGCTACCGCGAGCTGAACGCGCGGGCCAATGCGCTCGCCGATCATTTGCTCAGTCTTGGCGTACAACCCGATGACCGTGTGGCGGTGGTAGCGCGGCGCAGCCTGGAGACGCTGGTCGGCTTGCTGGCAGTGCTCAAGGCCGGTGCGGGCTATGTGCCGGTCTATCCGGCGCACCCGGATGAGCGCATTGCCTATCTGCTCGGCGACAGCGCGCCGGTTGCGGTATTGGCTCAACCGGCGTTTGTCGAACGCCTGCAAGGGTTGGGCCTGGCGGGATTGAACACCCCGCTGATCGAGCTGGACCTGGCAAACTGGCCGGAGCAGCAAGACAATCCTCATATCGCCACGCTCGATGCGACCCATCTCGCCTACGTGATCTACACCTCGGGCTCGACCGGCCAACCCAAGGGCGTGATGGTCGAACACCGCTCGCTGAACAATCTGATCGACTGGCACCGTGAGGCCTTCGATCTGCACGCGGGCAGTCATACCGCCAGTGTGGCGGGCTTCGGTTTCGACGCCATGGCCTGGGAAATCTGGCCGGCCTTGTGCGCCGGGGCGACGCTGCACCTGCCACCGGCCGAAATTGGCAATGAGCAGCTCGATGCGCTGCTTGACTGGTGGATCGCCCAGCCACTGCAGGTCGCTTTTCTGCCCACTCCGGTGGCCGAATACGCTTTCAGTCGCAATCTGCGTCATCCAACCCTGCGCACGCTGCTGATCGGCGGTGACCGGCTACGCCAGTTCCATCGCGATCCCGGTTTTGCGGTGATCAACAATTATGGCCCCACCGAAACCACGGTGGTCGCCACCTCCGGTCGCTTACTACCCGACGGCAGCCTGGACATCGGCAAACCGGTCGCCAACACCTCGATTTACCTGCTTGATGAACGCCAACAGTTGGTCCCGCTCGGGGTACCGGGCGAGCTGTATATCGGCGGCGACAGTGTCGCCCGCGGGTATCTGAATCAACCGCAACTGACAGCAGAACGCTTTATGCATGACCCGTTCGCCGGGCAACCACAGGCGCGCATGTACCGCACCGGGGATCTGGCGCGCTGGAATGCTGATGGCACCCTGGAATATCTGGGTCGTAATGACGATCAGGTGAAAATTCGCGGGGTGCGCATCGAGCTGGGAGAAATCGAAAACCAGTTCAGCCAATTGCCGGGTATCGAGGAAGCACTGGTACTGGCTCGTGAAGACGAACCGGGGCAACCACGGCTGGTGGGCTATTTCACCGAGCGTGCAGGCGCTGTCGCCAGCAGCGTGGAGCAATTGCGTACCGCGCTGCTGGCCCGTCTACCGGGTTATATGGTGCCCGGCGCATTGGTGCGCCTGGACAGCTGGCCGTTGACGGCCAATGGCAAGGTTGACCGCCGTGCCTTGCCGGTACCCGACCGCGCCGCGCTGTCGACCGGCGAATACCATGCCCCGCAAGGCGATCTGGAGGGTGCACTGGCCCTGATCTGGAGCGAATTGCTGCAGGTCGAGCGAGTAGGGCGTCATGACCGTTTCTTCGAGCTGGGCGGTCATTCGCTGCTGGCCATGCGCATGGTTTCTCAGGTACGTCAGCGCCTGTCACTGGAACTGGCCCTTGGCGACCTGTTTGCCGACAGTTCGCTGATCGCGGTCGCACACTGCCTGACCGCTGCCGCGCGCAGTCAGTTGCCGGTCATCGAAGTGCAGCCACGCAATGGTCCTGTACCTTTGTCTTCTGCTCAACAGCGCATCTGGTTCATGGCGCAAATGGAAGATGCCAACAGCGCCTACAACATCTCGCTGGGCCTGAAACTGAGCGGTCCGCTGGACAGTCGAGCATTGACGCGTGCGCTGGAACGTATTGTGGCCCGCCACGACAGCCTGCGCAGCCGCTTCAGCCAGGAAGACGACAATGCCTGGGTACAGGCAGCGCCGGTGACTGAAGTGCCGCGCATCTGCTGGCAGGATTTACGCGATCAGGACCCGCAAGCGCTGCAGGCAGTGATCAGGGAAGAGGCCGCGCAGCCCTTCGACCTGCAACACGACCTGCCGATCCGTGGCCGTTTGCTGTGTCTGGCTAAAGACCGTCACGTCTTGTTGCTGACCGTGCATCACATCGTTGCTGACGGCTGGTCGCTGGGCGTACTGACCCGCGAGCTGACCGCGCTCTACCAGGCGTTCAGTCAAGGGCAGGACGACCCACTGCCCGCGCTGGCGCTGCAATATGGCGATTACGCCGTGTGGCAACGCAACTGGCTGGACGACGAGCGGTTGAGTCATCAGGCCGATCACTGGCAGCAGACCCTGACGGGGGCGCCGGTATTGCTGACCCTGCCCACCGACCGTCCACGTCCTGCGCATCAGGACTACACCGGGGCCAGCGTCGCGCTGGATCTCGATCCGCGTCTGAGCAACGACCTCAGAGCCTTCTGCCAGGCACAGTCGATGACACCGTTCATGCTGTTCATGGGCGCATGGGCCGTATTGCTGGCGCGGCTGTCCGGGCAGGAAGAGGTCGTCGTCGGCATGCCGGTTGCCAACCGCCGTCGTGCTGAAATCGAAGGCTTGATCGGTCTGTTCGTCAACACCCTGGCCGTGCGTGTCGACACGTCGGGCGAGCCGGATGTGGTGACGCTGCTGGAGCGCATCAAGGCCCGCGTGGTGGAAGCGCAGGACCATCAGGACCTGCCTTTCGAACAAGTGGTGGAGCGCCTGCGGCCGCCGCGCAGCCTCGCGCACAGCCCGTTATTCCAGGCATCGCTGACCTGGGACGGCAGCCAGGGGCTGGAATTGCAACTGGGCGATATGCAGCTCGAACCGCTGGATGAACAGGCCGCTTTTGCGAAATTCGACCTGGCGCTGAGCGTCAGCGATGGCCCCGACCATTTCCGCTGCATCGTGGAATATGCCACGGCTTTGTTTGACCACGGCACCATCGAACGCTATCTGGGGTATCTGGAGGCGATACTGCGCGCCATGGTGGCTGACAGCCAGACGGTTGTGAGCCGAATTCCGCTGCTGTCGGAGGCCGAGCGTCTGCAATTGACCGAAGGTTTCAATGCACCCGATGCGGTTTATCCGCAAGAGCAGACGCTGCACAGTCAGTTTGAAGCGCAAGCGCAGCGCACGCCGGATGCGATTGCCGTCAGCTATGAAGAGGAGTCTTGGAGCTACGCGACACTTAACGCCCAGGCCAACAGGATCGCGCATCGCCTGATTGGCATGGGCATTGGTGCGGACGACCGAGTCGCCATCTGCACGCCTCGCGGCCTGCAGATGATCGCCGGCCTGCTGGGGATCCTCAAAGCCGGTGCCGCCTACGTGCCACTGGACCCGGCTTATCCGCTTGAACGTCTGGCTTATACCCTCGAGGACAGCGCACCGGTGGCGTTGTTGAGTCAGCGTTCAGTGCAGGGCACCTTGCCGGTCTCGGAAGTGCCGGTAATCAGTCTCGACGACGACTTGCAGGACGAATCCGTCTGCAATCCGCAGGTGCTGGTAAAGCCCGGCAACCTGGCTTATGTGATCTACACCTCCGGCTCTACCGGTAAGCCCAAAGGCGTGATGATCGAACACCGCAACGTTGCGCGGCTGTTCTCGGCCACCGAAGCTTGGTTCGGTTTCAACCAGCAGGATGTCTGGGCGCTGTTCCATTCGTTCGCCTTCGACTTTTCGGTCTGGGAAATCTGGGGCGCGTTGCTGCATGGCGGGCATTTGGTGATCGTGCCGCAACTGGTCAGCCGCTCGCCCGAAGACTTCTATACGTTGCTGTGCCGCGCCGGGGTGACGGTGCTCAACCAGACGCCGAGTGCGTTCCGTCAGCTGATTGCTGCACAGGGCGAGAACGGCCAGGCGCATGCGTTGCGCAAGGTGATCTTTGGCGGTGAAGCGCTGGACACAGTCATACTCAAGCCGTGGTATGCCCGCAACGTGAATGCCGGCACACAACTGGTGAACATGTACGGCATCACTGAAACCACCGTGCATGTGACCTATTACCCGTTGCAGCCCGAAGACGCTCAGCGCCTTGGCGCCAGCCCGATTGGCAGGCGCATTCCCGACTTGCAGCTGTATGTCCTCGATGCCCGCGGCGAGCCGGTGCCGATGGGCGTGGTTGGCGAGCTGTATGTCGGCGGCGCCGGTGTGGCACGCGGCTACCTGAACCGTGAAGCACTGACGGCCGAACGTTTCCTCGACAACCCGTTCAGCCACGCCCCTGATGCGCGTATGTACCGTACCGGTGACCTGGCCCGCTGGCTGGCCGATGGCAGCCTGGAATACATGGGCCGTAATGACGAACAGGTCAAGATTCGTGGTTTCCGTATCGAACTGGGTGAGATCGCCGCTCGCCTGAACGATCATCCAGATGTTCTCGACGCTGTGGTGGTGGCGCGCGAGGATGTGCCGGGTGACAAACGACTGGTTGGCTATTACACCTCGGGTGAAGGTAAACCCGGGCTGGATATCGAACAGTTGCGTGCCTGGCTGTCGGGCCTGCTCCCCGATTACATGGTGCCTGCGGCCTATGTACGGCTGGCCAGCCTGCCGGTGACGGCGAACGGCAAACTGGACCGCAAGAGCCTGCCGGCACCGGATCGCGACAGCATTGCCAGCCGCGCCTATGAAGCGCCGCAAGGGGCGATCGAAACCGCCCTGGCGAGCCTCTGGGCCGAGCTGCTGCATGTGGAGCAGGTCGGTCGTCAGGATAATTTCTTTGAACTGGGCGGCCACTCGTTGCTGGCCGTGACCCTGATTGCGCGCATGCGTCGTCTGGACATGCGTGCGGACATTCGCGTTCTGTTTGTCCAGCCTACGCTGGCGGCGCTGGCTGCGGCCGTAGGTTGCGACACTGAAATCAATGTGCCAGCCAACCTGATCGATGCGCACTGTCAGCGCATCACTCCTGAACTGCTGCCGCTGGTGGCGCTGGATCAGCCCGCTATCGACCGTATCGTGGCGCGGGTGCCGGGCGGTGCTGCGAATGTGCAAGATATCTACCCGCTTGGCCCGTTGCAGACCGGTATTCTTTATCACCACCTGACAGCCGGGGACCGCGATCCTTATCTGCTGCAGCCGCAGTTCGCCTTTGCCGACGCCTCGCGTCTCGACGCTTTTTGCCATGCCTTGCAGCGCGTGATCGAGCGCAACGATATCCTGCGCACCGGGTTGTTCTGGGAGGGTTTGCAAGCGCCGGTGCAGGTGGTCTGGCGTCAGGCGCCATTGCGGGTTGAAGAGACCGCCTTGCAGGACCTTTTCAATGCACCACGCGTGGACCTGACGCAGGCGCCGCTGTTGCAGCTGGTTTATGCCCATGATACAGCCAACAAAAGGATCGCAGCAGTGCTGCGCTACCACCATGTGATCATGGACCATATCGGCCTCGATATATTGAGCCATGAGTTGCAGGCCATACTGCTGGACAACGAAGCTCAGCTCGCAGCGCCCGTGCCTTACCGGAACTACATCGCCCACGTTGTGCAAGGGCCTGGCGACGACGCTCATGAAGCGTTCTTCCGCGAGCAGTTAGGCGATATCGATGAGCCGACCTTGCCTTACGGCCTGTTAACGGCATCCGCAGAGCAGATTCCTGGCGAAGCCCGTCTCACGCTGGACGGCGGCCTGTGCCGTCAGGTTCGCGACCAGGCAAGGCAGTTGGGGGTCAGCGCTGCCACGTTGATGCACCTTGCCTGGGCGAAGGTACTGGGCCAGTTGTCCGGGCGTGACAGCGTGGTATTCGGCACCGTGCTGCTTGGACGGTTACGCGGCGGTGAAGGCGGTGAGCGCGCCCTGGGTGTGTTCATCAATACCTTGCCATTGCGCATGGATCTGGGCGGGCATTGCGCGCGCAGTGCGGTGCTCGACCTTCATGGTCGTCTGGTCGGGATGCTTGCCCATGAGCACGCTCAGTTGGCTCTGACCCAGCGCTGCAGTGCCTTGCCGGCTGGCGCGCCACTGTTCAATACGCTGCTCAATTACCGCCACAGTGCTGTGCCTGAGGTCGATGACCAGGCGAACAACACGGCATGGCAGGGGATTGAGGTGGTGCATGCAGAGGAGCGCAGCAACTACCCGCTGACCTTGAGTATCGATGACTTCGGCGATGGTTTCAGCCTGACAGCCCAGGCTGCGCCGGGCATTGATCCGCAACGGATTTGCGCCTACGTACAACAAGCCCTTGTCCACCTGGTGCAGGCCCTGGAGCAGCAATCGGCAGCAGCCCTGATCGAATCGTCAGTGGTGCCGGAGGCAGAACGCGAGCGTCTGTCGGCAACGTTCAACGATACCCGGCGTGACTACCCCCGCGAACAGCCCATGCATCTTCTGTTCGAACGCCGCGCTGCGCTTCACCCGCATGCAGTGGCTGCCGTACATGGCCGTCGTTCACTCACTTACGGTGAGTTGAACGAACGCGCCAACCACTTGGCTCACTACCTGCTGGGACAAGGTGTGCGGCCGAACGAACACGTGGCAATCCTGCTGCCGCGCTCGCTGGAGCTGCTCATCAGCCAGTTGGCGATCTGCAAGTGCGCAGCGACCTACGTGCCGCTGGACGTCAACGCGCCTGCCGAGCGCCAGCATTACATGCTCGATGATTGCCAGGCGAAATGTGTGCTGACACAGAGCGCCACCTCGATGGGCTCGACGGTGCAGCGCATCGATCTGGACCGGTTGAACCTTGATGACCAGCCTGCGCATGACCCGGGCCTGCCACAGGCGTCCGACACAGCGGCTTACGTCATGTATACCTCCGGTTCGACGGGCGCCCCGAAAGGCGTCCGCGTGGCCCATCGCGGCATTGCCAGGCTGGTATTGAACAACGGTTATGCCGACTTCAACGAGCAGGACAGCATCGCCTTTGCCTCCAACCCGGCATTCGATGCCAGCACCATGGAAGTCTGGGGTGCCTTACTCAACGGCGGGCAACTGTTGGTGATCGAACACACCACGCTGATCGACCCGACGCGTTTCAGTGCAGCCCTGCGTCAGGGCAATGTCAGCGTGCTGTTTTTGACCAGCGCGCTGTTCAACCAGTACGTGCAACTGATCCCCGAGGCACTCGGCGGCCTTCGGCTGTTGCTTTCCGGCGGTGAGCGTGCCGACACGGCGAGCTTCCGCACGCTGCTTGCCCAGGCTCCGGGCCTGCACTTGTTGAATGTGTATGGCCCCACAGAAACGACTACCTTCGCGACCGCCAGCGATGTACGAACGCTGGGCGATAATGCCGAATCAATACCGATCGGCAGGCCTATCGGTAACACGACGGTCTACGTACTCGATGCTCATCAGCACCTGACGCCGTTGGGCGCGATTGGCGAGCTTTATATTGGTGGTGACGGTGTAGCGCTGGGCTATCTGAATCGTCCGGACCTGACCGCAGAGAAGTTTATCGCCGACCCGTTCAGCGATCAGCCCGGCGCGGTGATGTACCGCACCGGCGATCTGGGCCGCTGGCTGGAGGACGGCCAGCTGGAATGTCTGGGACGCAACGACGATCAAGTGAAAATCCGCGGTTTCCGTATCGAGCTGGGCGAGATCGTCAACTGCCTGCACCAGTTGCCGGGCATCAGGGAGGCTGTGGTTCTGGCGCGCGAGGATGAGCCGGGCAATGTGCGTCTGGTTGCCTATTTCACCAGCCGACTGGACACCGAAGCGCCTGCACCAGAGCAAATGCGGGCTCACTTGCAGGCCAACCTGCCGGAATACATGGTGCCTGGAGCCTTTGTCGAGCTGACCGCTCTGCCGCTGACGGCCAACGGCAAGCTGGACAGCCGTGCACTGCCCAAACCGGATCATTCGTCGCTGTTGGGGCTGGCCTACGAGCCACCGCAGGGAGAGATTGAAATCGCCCTGGCGCAGATCTGGGCTGAAGTTCTGCAGCTCGAGCGGGTCGGTCGCCATGATCACTTTTTCGATCTGGGCGGGCACTCCCTGCTGGCCATGCGCATGGTGTCGCAGGTGCGTCAGCAGATGGGGATGGAATTGCCATTGGGCGAACTCTTCGCGCTGGGCGAACTGGCAGCCGTGGCCAGTGCGCTGGCTGGTACGGGACGCAGCGAACTGTCACTGATCCTGCCTGCGCCGCGTGATCAGTCGCTACCGCTGTCGTTTGCTCAGCAGCGTTTGTGGTTTCTGGCACAAATGGAGGGCGGCAATCAGGCCTACAACATCCCGCTGGCCCTCAGTCTGCAAGGATCGCTGGATGTGGCAGCGTTGACGGCCGCGCTTGGGCGGATCGTCGAGCGCCACGAAACCCTGCGCAGCCGCTTCATCGCCCGCGAGGAGGGTGCCGAAGTGGTGTTTACACCTGCGACGGCCATGTCGTTCCTGCCTATCGAAGACCTGCGTCAACACCCGCACACCCTGACCGAACGCGTCGTAACAGAGGCCACCGCAGCGTTCGATCTGACGCGTGGGCCGCTGATCCGTGGCTGCCTGCTACAGGTGGAGGACGAGCGGCACGTGTTGTTGCTGACCGTGCACCACATCGTCTCCGATGGTTGGTCGATGGGAGTTCTGACCCGCGAATTACTGGCGTTGTACCCGGCGCTGCGTCGCGGCGAGGCCGATCCACTGCCAGCGCTGAGCATCCAGTACGCCGACTATGCGGTCTGGCAGCAGGGCTGGATGAGCGGCGAACGTCTGCAACATCAGGCTGCCTATTGGCGGCAGGCGCTGGAAGGCGCACCGACACTGCTGACCCTGCCTGCAGACCGGCCGCGTCCGGCGCAGCAGGATTTCGCCGGTGCCAGCCTCAACGTGCGGCTGGATGGGCAACTGACCGCAAGTCTGCGTGCGCTGGCACAGCGGCAAGGTGTCACGCTGTACATGACCTTGCTGACTGCGTGGGGCGCACTGCTGTCGCGTCTTTCCGGTCAGGCCGAGGTGGTGATCGGCAGCCCGATCGCGGGCCGTGGTCGGGCCGAGCTGGAAGGGCTGATCGGTCTGTTCGTCAATACGCTGGCCATACGCATCGACACGGCATCGGCACCCACCGGTGAGGCGCTGCTGGCACAGGTCAGGACGCGAGTACTGGAGGCTCAGGACCATCAGGACCTGCCGTTTGAGCAGGTCGTGGAAATCGTCCGCCCGACACGCAGTCTGGCCCACGGTCCATTGTTCCAGACGACGCTGAACTGGCTGGCCGGGGAAACGACGTTACCGGAGATGGACGGGCTGTTGCTGGCAACGGTTGAGCAGCAGAGTCAGGTCTCCAAGTTCGATCTGTCGCTTAACCTCGGCGAGCAGGGTGATGCCTTGTTCGGCACGCTGGACTACGCCACTGCGCTGTTCGACGAGGCAACAGTGCAGCGTTACTGCGGTTATTTCGAACAGTTGCTGCGCACGCTAGTGAATAACCAGCAGGTGGTGCTTGCTGATATCCCGCTGGTGGGCCAGCAGGAACGCGAGTATCTGCTCGAAAGCCTCAACGCCAGCGCGGTGAATCTGCCGCAAGGTCAGACCATTCATGCCCTGATAGAAGCACGCGCCGAAGGCACGCCCGAAGCCGTTGCCGCCAGGGTCGGCGAGCAGTCACTGAGCTACGCGCAGATGAACCATCAGGCCAACAGCCTTGCCCATCATCTGATCAGCCTGGGCGTGCGTCCGGATGATCGCGTCGCGGTGGTGGCGCGTCGTGGGCTGGACACGCTGGTGAGCCTGCTGGCCGTGCTCAAGTCCGGTGCCTGCTATGTGCCGGTGGATCCGGCGCACCCCGATGAGCGCATAAGCTACCTGCTGACCGACAGCGCGCCAGCAGTGGTGCTCGCGGAACAGGCGTTCATGGCGCGCCTGCCTGCACTGACAGTGCCGCTGCTCGCGATTGATCGACCTCAATGGCCTGAGCAACCGGCAAATCCGCTGGTGTCGGGGCTGACGCCCGGCGATCTGGCGTATGTGATTTACACCTCCGGCTCGACCGGGCAACCGAAAGGCGTGATGGTCGAACACCGCACGCTGGCCAATCTCGTCCACTGGCA
The DNA here is from genome assembly GCF_020515645.1 of Pseudomonas sp. MWU16-30316. NCBI lineage: Bacteria > Pseudomonadati > Pseudomonadota > Gammaproteobacteria > Pseudomonadales > Pseudomonadaceae > Pseudomonas > Pseudomonas sp. MWU16-30316. Next base: position 766,762 of record NZ_JAIZAZ010000003.1, read on the forward strand.
TTGCCAGGCGTTCGCTTTGCACGCCGGCAGTCACACGGCCACGGTGGCCGGTTTCGGCTTTGATGCCATGGCCTGGGAAGTCTGGCCGGCGCTGTGTGCAGGGGCAACGCTGCATATCCCGCCCGCCGAGATCAGCAATGAACAGCTCGATCTGCTGCTCGACTGGTGGCTCACGCAGCCGCTGCACGTGGCGTTTCTGCCGACACCGGTGGCTGAATATGCGTTCAGCCGCGAGCTCTATCACCCAACGCTGCACACGCTGCTGATCGGTGGCGACCGCCTGCGGCAGTTCCACTGCGAGCCAGGTTTCGCAGTGATCAACAACTATGGCCCGACCGAAACCACGGTGGTCGCCACTTCCGGTCGTCTGTTGCCTGACGGCAGCCTCGACATCGGCAAGCCGATCGCCAACACCCGCGTGTACCTGCTGGATGAGCACCAGCAACTGGTGCCGACCGGTGTTGCTGGCGAGTTGTACATCGGCGGAGAAGGCGTAGCGCGCGGTTATCTGAATCAGCCGCAACTCACTGCCGAGCGCTTCCTCAGCGATCCGTTCTGTGAGCACCCGCAGGCGCGCATGTACCGCACCGGTGATCTGGCACGCTGGAATGCCGACGGCACGCTGGACTATCTGGGGCGTAACGACGATCAGGTGAAAATCCGCGGTATGCGCATCGAACTGGGCGAAATCGAGGCGCAACTGACCTCGTTGCCGGGTATCGAGGAATCGCTGGTGGTCGCGCGCGAGGACGAACCTGGACAGTCACGTCTGGTGGCGTATTTCATTGAACAAGGCCCGCACCCGGCGCTTGATATCGCCAGGCTGCGTGCCGACATGCTGGACCGCCTGCCGGGCTACATGGTGCCGAGTGCATTCGTGCGCCTTGATGCCTGGCCACTGACCGCCAACGGCAAGGTCGATCGACGTGCTTTGCCGGTGCCGGATCGCGACGCCATGCCAGGGCGCGAATACGAGCCGCCGCAAGGCGAGCTGGAAATGGCCCTGGCCGACATCTGGAGCGAGCTGCTGCAAGTCGAGCAAATAGGGCGCAACGATCATTTCTTCGAACTCGGCGGCCATTCACTGCTCGCCGTTACCCTGATCGCGCGCATGCGTCGCCGTGGCATGGATGCCGATATTCGCGTGTTGTTTGCCCAGCCGACCCTGGCCGCCCTGGCGCGTGCCGTCGGCAGCGGCGCTCAGGTGAAGATTCCGGCCAACCTGATCGGTGTGGATTGCACATCAATCACCCCGGACCTGTTGCCGCTGGTGAAACTGGATCAGGCAGGGATTGATCGCATTGTCGCGAGCGTTACCGGGGGGGCGAGCAATATTCAGGACATCTACCCGCTGGGGCCTCTGCAGGCGGGCATTTTCTATCACTACCTGTCCGCCGCTGAGGATGATCCCTATCGCTTGCAGGCACGCTTCGCCTTTGCCGACCGCTCGCGACTGGATGCCTTCAGCCAGGCGCTGCAACAGGTCATCGCCCGCAACGACGTGTTGCGGACTTCGCTGTGCTGGGAAGGTCTGGAAACGCCTGTGCAAGTGGTCTGGCGGCATGCCGATCTGCCGGTGATCGAGGTGCCGCTGGCGGCGCTGGATGCGCCCGAGCCGCTGGAGCTCGTGCGTGCACCGCTGTTGCGTCTGGTTCATGCCGATGACCCGGAAAACGGGCGTATCGTCGCGGTCCTGCTGTTCCATCACCTGATCATGGACCACGTTGCCCTGGACCTGCTGAGCCAGGAATTGCAGGCGGTACTGCTCGATCAGGCAGCGCAACTGCCTGCGCCAGTGCCTTACCGCAACTACATCGCGCAGACCTTGCTGGGGGCGGGGGACGACACGCACGAAGCGTTCTTCCGCGAGCAATTGGGCGATCTGGATGAGCCGACCCTGGCGTACGCTCAGACCTGGTTGCCAGGGCCGGAGGTTGCAGGCGAGGCCCGAGTGCGTCTGGATGCGGACCTGAGCAGGCGGCTACGCCATCAGGTGCGGCAGCTGGGTGTCAGTCCTGCCAGCCTGATGCACCTGGCGTGGGCGCAGGTACTGGGCCGATTGTCCGGGCGTGACAGCGTGGTGTTCGGCACCGTACTGCTGGGTCGCTTGAATGGCAGCGAGGGTGCAGAACGTACACTCGGGGTGTTCATCAACACCTTGCCGCTGCGCATCGACCTGGCCGATCAGAGTGCACGCGATGCTCTGTCCCAGACTCACCGCCGCCTGACCGGATTGCTTGCCCACGAACAGGCTTCTCTGGCAATCGCTCAGCGTTGCAGCGCCTTGCCTGCGGGCGTACCGCTGTTCAGTGCGCTGTTGAATTACCGCCACAGCGCGGTGCCCAGTGAGGTAAACGAGGCTGCCGGCGAGGCCTGGCAGGGTATCGAGCTGTTGCAGTCCGGCGAGCGCAGCAGCTATCCGTTGACGCTCAGCATCGATGATCTGGGCGAAGCGTTCGACCTGACTGCGCTGACCTCGACAGGTATCGATGCCCGACGTATTTGTGCGTACCTTTCCAGTGCCGTGAACGGGCTGGTCGATGCCCTCGAGCAGTCACCGGCGGAACCGATTCAAACCCTGAATATTCTGCCCGGCACCGAGCGAACCGAACTGCTCAATGGCTTCAATGCCGATCGCCTTACGGCGGAGTACCCGCTGCCCGTTCACCTACGTATCGAACAGCAGGCGCTTGACCAGCCGAACGCACTGGCTGCTCAGGCGGGCGACCAGCATTTGAGCTACGGCGAGTTGAATGCCCGTGCCAACGCATTGGCCCATCATCTGATCGGACTGGGCGTACGTCCTGACGACCGGGTGGCGGTGGTCGCGCGGCGCGGTCTGGAGACGCTGACGGGGCTGCTGGCAGTGCTGAAAGCCGGGGCGAGCTACGTACCGGTCGATCCGGCCCACCCGGATGAACGCATCAGCTATCTGCTGGAGAACAGCGCGCCCGTGGTGGTGTTGGCTCAATTCGACCTGCTGACGCGTCTGCCCGAACTGCAGGTGCCGGTGATCGCGCTTGATCGCCCGGACTGGTCACAGCGCACCGACAACCCGTCCGTGCCGGAAATGACCACGCACCATCTGGCTTACGTGATTTACACCTCGGGGTCCACCGGGCTGCCCAAGGGCGTGATGGTCGAGCACCGCACGCTGAACAATCTGGTGGATTGGCACTGTGAAGCGTTCAACCTGCGTGCCGGCAGTCATACCGCCAGCGTTGCCGGGTTTGGTTTCGACGCCATGGCCTGGGAAGTCTGGCCTGCGCTGTGTGCCGGTGCGGTGCTGCACCTGCCGCCAGCTGAGATTGGCAACGAACAGCTCGATGTGCTGCTCGACTGGTGGCTGGCTCAGCCGCTGCAGGTGGCGTTTCTGCCGACCCCGGTGGCCGAATACGCCTTCAGCCGTGAATTACACCATCCGACGCTGCAGACTTTGTTGATTGGCGGTGATCGTTTACGCCATTTCAACCGTGATCCGGGTTTCGCCGTGGTCAACAACTATGGCCCGACAGAGACCACGGTGGTGGCCAGCTCTGGCCGGATGCAGCCGGGCAAGGTGCTGCACATTGGCAAGCCGGTTTTTCATGCCCGACTGTACGTACTGGATTCGCGTGGACAGCCAGTGCCACTCGGGGTGCCCGGCGAGTTGTACATCGGCGGCACAGGCGTGGCTCGCGGCTATCTGAACCGTGCGGACCTGACCGCAGAACGCTTCCTCGACGATCCGTTCAGCGACAGCCCCGGCGCCCGAATGTATCGCTCCGGCGATCTGGTGCGCTGGCTGTCCGACGGGACGCTTGAATACCTGGGCCGCAACGATGATCAGGTGAAGATCCGTGGCGTGCGTATCGAGCCGGGAGAGATCGAACAGCACCTGGCGCAATGCCCGGGCGTCGGCGAAGCGGTGGTGACCACCCAGCGTCTGGACGATGGTTCGTTGCGTCTGGTGGGCTACTTCACCCGTCGCGATGCATCGCTCGACAGTGCCGCCTTGCGTGCGCATCTGTTGGGGCAGCTCCCGGAATACATGGTGCCTGCGGTATTTGTAGGTCTTGATACGCTGCCATTGACCCAGAACGGCAAGGTCGACCGCAAGGCGTTGCCTGCGCCGGACCTGGCCGCTCTTGCGAACCTCGCCTACCAAGCGCCTTTGACAGCGCTGGAAGAGCGTCTGGCGGAGGTGTGGGCCGAGGTTCTTGAAGTCGGAAAAATAGGCAGGCACGACAGCTTCTTCGAATTGGGCGGCCATTCGCTATCGGCCATCCGTCTGGTCAGCCTGCTGCAAAAAGCAGGCGTGTCACTGACGCTGGCCGAGCTGTTTCAGCACCCTAGCGTCGCAGCACTGGCAGGGTTGCTCGACCAGCGTCCAGGATCACCGGACGAAGCTCGTGAGGTGATCACAGTGCGTGCCGGTGGCAGCGAGTCACCGTTGTTTCTGCTCCACGATTTCACAGGGCTGGATGCTTATTTCCCTGTGCTTGGGCAACATCTTCAGGGCGACTTTCCGATTTACGGCTTGCCGGGCATTGGCCTTGGGCAGCAGCAATTACGCACCATGGAGTGCCTGGCTGCGCGGATGGTGGAGCGCATTCGTCAGGTCCAGCCGCGCGGTCCGTATCGGTTGGCCGGCTGGTCGTTTGGTGGGGTTATGGCCTACGAAGTGGCTACTCAACTGCTGGGCATGGACGAGGCCGTCACATTCCTCGGCCTGATCGACAGCTATGTGCCACGCCTGACCGATCAGGGCAAGGCACGCTGGCAGGGACCTGACTTGCTTGAGCGGCAATTGCTCTCGCACTGCACTGCGCACTGGCAAGCCCAGGCGGGTGAGGGTGCCGCCAGGTTGGCGCGCCTCACCTCATTGAGCGAGCAAGCACCGCTGCCGGACTTCGCGACGCTGTTGCAACTGTGCCGCGACGAAGGTCTGTTGTACGAGGAGCTGGCGCTGGCGAGCGATCAGCAGTTGCACCATTACCTGGACCGGGAAGTGGCGCATGGTCAGGCCCTGGCGCATTACCAGCTGGAACCGCTCAGCCTGCCGATCCATTTGTTCCGCGCCGAACAGCGTCCAATGGCGCCGATCGGAAGCAGTTCGACCCTGGGCTGGGGTGAGATTCTCTCCAGAAATCAACTGCAGTGCGTCGATGTCCCGGGGGACCACATGACGATGATGCAGGCACCGCACGTGGCCGTGCTCGGTCGGAGCATCGTTCAGGCGTTGCACAGCGTGCCCGCCACGCCACCGCCGGCACCGGCTCATCAGTCGCTGCTGGCGATCCAGAGCGGGCGTGACGGGCATGCGCCAGTGTTTTGTGTACCGGGCGCCGGTGACAGCGTCACCAGCTTCATTGGCCTGGCAGAGGCGCTGGGGCCGGACTGGCCGATCCACGGCCTGCAACCGCGCGGCCTGGACGGTCGCAGTGTTCCGCACAGCAGGGTGGAAGCGGCAGCGCAGAGCCATGTGCAAGCCATCGAAGCGCTGTATCCGAAAGGCCCGCTGCATCTGGTTGGGCATTCGTTCGGAGGCTGGGCGGCGCACGCCATGGCGGTCAAGCTTCAGGCCCGAGGCCGCGAGGTTGTCTCGTTGACCTTGATCGACAGCGAGGCGCCTGGCGGCGAGGGTCTGAGCAGCAAGCCTTATACCGCCACCGCCGTGCTGGAACGCCTGATCGAGGCGCTGCAGCTGTCCAGTGGAAGAAGCCTGGAGCTCGACCCACTGGCGTTTGCCGACAGCGACACGGTCGCGCAAATGCACCTGCTTCAGCAGGCCATGGTGCGCGTCGGGTTATTGCCGCCACGTCTGGCGGCACAGGCCCTGCAAGGGATCGTCCGCACGTTTGCCAGCGCCTTGCGCACGGTCTATCGACCTGAGCCGGGAGGCTACAGCGGCAGGGCAAGTCTGGTACTGGTGAATGACCCGCATCTGGATGCGCTGGACAATCAACTCGAACATGCCGCTTGCGCAAGCCAATGGCAGCATTTGCTGCCGCAACTTTCGCTCTGGGAGGGGCCGGGTAACCACTTCAGCGTCCTGAAAGCTCCGGACGTCTACAGCCTGGCGGCCTGGTGGTATGACGGATTGACAGTCGGTGTGGGGGAAACGCAATGACTTGGTGGGTATTGATAAAGCGTGATTGCAGGCGCAGGGAGGTCTTGCATCGGAGGCGGTGAGGGTGGATCCGGGAGGGGCGATCGGTATCGCCCCGTCCGTTGCATCGACTGGCGGTCAGCAGGTTGAAAAAACGCCCGCTGATGAGCCATACATCCAGCGCATCAGTGAATTACGACCGCTGATGCCCAGTTTGATCGCCGCACGGCGCTGGTAACTGCCCACGGTATTGACCTTGAGTGCGAGCCGCTCGGCCTGCTCAAGCGCGGTATGACCGGCGAGCAGCCCAAGGCACACCTGGGTTTCGCGTTCGGACAACGTCAGACCCGTTTCGCGCAGTCGTTCCTGGAAGCGCTTCTCAATGCTTTCGGGCTTTTTATGCTCGATGCCGGGCATTGCCGATTGCAGAGCATTGACATGTTTTTCAAGTATCGAAAACAGCAGAGGGGAAATGTCGCCCAGCTGCCGGCGTTCCTTTTCTGAGAATTCGTGCGCGGGAAGCGCCCGAAATACCGTTATTTTACAACTAAAGCTTTCCGAGGCCTGATCAGGGTAAAGATGAATGGAGTCACTGAGCAACAGCGTGCCCCGCGATGATGTGACGGTCTCGTTAAAGACCGTTGGTGCAGAGGCAGGCGGCGTTTGCCAGGGCTGCGGCAGTGATGAGAGGTGCGTGGCATCTACGGCAAGCTGAGTATCGATCAGCTTGTGGAACATGCTGGAAAAATTCCCGCTACCGATGCTGGCGATGGCCCTGCCAATCTGCGGAAGTAGTGTGTGAGGCATTTAGTCATCCATGAGTTTAGAACTGCTGACAATGTTATAGACGCTGTAAGCATGGCGCAGTCACATCAACTTAGTCGCTGGCGTTTTCGGCGCGAGATCAGCGTTAGATGCCCGCTAGAGCATCTCTAGTGGAGTACAGCAAAGAGTATCGTCCTGAGGTTACCTAAATACTTCACTATCAGAAAGAGTGATGGTCATCGGTCGGACGGCGGACAATGGCGTCGCAAAAGTGGGGGGGCTGGCCGGCGTTAGCTCATGCTGCCTGATGTTGTGACGGGAAGTAGAAAGTGAATAAACCCCCGCGCATATGCATGTAAACGTCCTGATATGGCGGGGTAACATCGTTCGGCAGGCGCCTACTTTCCGATCATGAGTCGGGTGACCAGACGCGTAAGCCGTCCGTAAGGTGCCGAGACCTTGTCGGACATGTTGAAACGACCGAGCTTGAGAACGCCCCGGGCATGGGACAGGCGAACGAAGCCTTCGTAGCCGTGATAGGCCCCGGTGCCACTGTCGCCGACACCGCCAAAGGGCAGGTCATCCTGGGTTGCGTGCAGCATGGTGCCATTGATGGTCACGCCGCCGGACTGCGTGCGGTTCAGCACCCTGTCCACAGACGTTTGAACGTTGGAAAAGCAATAAAGGGCCAGCGGTGCCGGACGAGCATTGATAAAGGCGATGGCTTCATCCAGAGAGTCATACGCGAGCACCGGCAGCAGCGGGCCGAAAATCTCTTCGCCCATGACATCTGCGTTCAGGGACACCTGAGTGAGTGCCATTGGTGCAATCTTGCGTTCGCCCGCCGTTGCAGGCGCATTGTGTTGCCACGCCTTGGCCCCCGTCGCGACGGCCTGACTGGCCATCGCCATAAGCCGGTCGTAGTGGCGCTGGGAGATGATTGAGGTGTAGTCCGGATTGCCATCGAGGGTCGGGTAAAGTTTTTTTGCCGCAGCCAGCCACTCGCTGGCAAAGCTGTCCACCTGTTCGCGCGGGACGAGGACATAGTCAGGTGCTACGCAGGTCTGACCGGCGTTGAACAGTTTGCCGATAGCGATCATCCGAGCGGCTTTCGTGATCGAAAAGTCGTCGCAGACCACGACTGGCGACTTGCCGCCCAGCTCCAGTGTGACCGGTGTCAGATGGCGTGCCGCCGCCGCCATGACCTGGCGGCCCACGTGGGTCGAGCCGGTAAACAGCAGATGGTCAAAAGGCAGCTCACTGAACTGGCCCGCCAGCGTGGCGTCGCCAGTGACCACGACAACCTGCTCGGCGGGAAACGTTTCGCCGAGCAACTGCCTGAGCAGCTCGGAGGTTCGGGGTGTCAGTTCCGAAGGTTTGATCATCGCCCGGTTACCTGCAGCCAGCGCCTCTATCAAGGGCACCAGCGTCAGCGTCAGCGGGTAGTTCCACGGAGCGAGAATGCCGACGACGCCCAGCGGCTGATAAACCACCCGTGCTGCGGCGGGCCTGAAGACAATACCCGCCTTGCGCCGGGACGGACGCATCCACGCTTTGAGGTGCGAGCGGATGTGCTTGATGCCGTTGACCACCGGCATCAATTCACCGAGCCGGGTTTCGTCGAACGAACGGTTGCCGAAGTCTGCGCTGACCGCCTCGAGCAACCTGTCCTGATTATCGCTGACCATACGCAGGACGGCGTTGAGGTCTGCGATTCGTTGATCGTAGGAAGGTGCGCCCTGAGCACGGAATGCAGCCTGCTGTGCCTCGAACAGCTCGGTTAGCCCGGCAGCGTGGAACGTGGTACCTGGCGGAACCCTGGCGAGTTGATTCATGACGCTGCTCCTGTGGCTGCGTGTTTTTTATAGTCACTGCGACCGAACCTGCCGCAAGTGCAGGCGTGTCAGCGGTAATGTGTCGATGTCCTGGCTCACCTAACCGTATAGGACACTGCAAAGCCAATGGAGGGGCGATCCGGCCGGTTAAAGTGGCTGGAACGGCCAACCTGTATTGCAATCATTGCTCGCCATGCACAGGTTCGGGCGCCAGGCGATCCAGATGACTGACAATCATCGCTGCCACCATCGCGCAGGTTTTCGCGGGCTCCAGCGGTTCATCGAACAACAACTCAATGGTCGCGTGAATCATTTCCACCGCAACGCGGGCAACCATGGCGATGTCCTCGGACGCCGCGTCTGGAAAAGCACTGCCGATGATGGCGGCCTGAGCCTTGGAAACCCTGCGGTGGGAGTCGAGCCGCACATGCTCCAGCGCGGGAACCGCCCTCAGTGCCTTGAGCGTCCACATGCCGCCCAGCGTGGCATCGGTGACCCGGTACGTATCCAGAATAAGCTCGGCGAGCGCCTGCTCAAGCGCCTGAGGCGTACCTGCGATCAGCTCGGGGGTGATCCAGTGATCGATCCGCTCGTTCTGTTTCTCGAGCAGACGTTCGCCCAGCACCGTCAACAGCGCGTATTTATTGGGGAAATAGCGATACAACGCGGGCGGCGTAAGGCCGGCCCGTTCGCATACCAGATTGGTCGACAAACGCTCTATGCCGACCTCGCACAGGGTGTTTGCCGTGGCGACCAGAATGCGTTCGTAGGTTTCGGTAGCACGCTGCTGCGCGGGCAACTTCTTGCGTTCAACGCTTTTCCCGGCGATCTGCTCGGGAAGGGTTTCGGTTTTCAGCCTGGCCATAAGTACCTGTCAAGAAGAATGGGGCGCCAGCATGACGATCAAAAAAACAGTTGCTGCACGATAAAATGATAGTTATAACTATCGTGTAGCGATGACTATCATAACTGAAGCGTCGTTATTGTGACGGTCTGTCAAAACAAAAAATAAAAAAGGTGACGCTATGAACGCACGGCAGTGGCTTTTCCTCTCTTCGGTTCTGATGTGCTCCACCAGCATTCATGCTGCTGCCGGTCCGCTTGAGGCCAAGGGCCTTTGGCTGACGGCGGAAAAGGACGCGGTAGTCAGGCTTGACGACTGCGCAGACAAGACCGGCGCTATCTGCGGCCAGATTGTCTGGGTCAAGGATGCTGCTTCCACGTCGAGCGACTGCGGCGTACAGATTCTGCAGCTGACCCGCTACGACCAGGACGCCTGGCGTGATGGCTGGGTGTATGACCCCCGTGATCAGAAAAAATATAAGGGCGCCGTTCGAGTCAAGGATGGACGCCTCAATGTAAGGGCTTTTGTTGGCACCGAAGTTCTCGGCAAGACAGAGCAATTCGAGCGAATCGCAACACTGCCTCCTGCCCCGGTTTGCAAATCGTAAATCCGGCCCTTTAGCGTGGGAGAGAATCATGCGCACGTATACAACCCGTTATGTAATAGCTGCAGCCCTGTGCTGCGCAGCAGGCCCGACTCTTGCCATCGCCGATGAAATGTCGAGCTACGCAGTGGATGTTACCGCCAAGGTCAGCTCGGACATTCGTACCCGCGGGATTTCCGATTCTCTGAATCGGCCCGGGGCCAAGGTGACCCTCCAGGTCGCCCATGAAACAGGCCTGGTGGCGCTTGCCGAATTTACCACGGTCAGCAAGAAACAGTTCCTCGACGGCGACGGTGCAGGTGTATTGCTGGCGGGCGGTTATCGCTTCGGCGATCCGGATGCCTGGCACTATGGCGTCGGGCTGGCGGCCGAGATGTTTCCAGGGGCTCAGTTCAAGGCACCCAACCGGTTCGATTTCGAAACGTTCACGCCAGGTGAAGAGCACTCGACCAATTACAACAGCCAGTTCGCCGTGCTTGAAATCGGTTACGGCGCGCTCGAAGGGCGAATCGCCCGGGTGCTCTCGAAAAACTACCGGGGTGCCAACAGTGGCGGGGTATGCGGCGCGCAATTGCAGTTCCGCGATGACCCGACCAAAGGCCTCGATTGCTATGCCAAGGGTGACCGCAACTCCCGGGGCAGCATGCTCTATGACCTCGATTACAAATACGCGCTGGGCATCAACACCAACCTGAAGCTGCACGCCGGCTATCAACAGATCGAAAACTTCTCGGAAGCCGACTTTGCCGATTATGGCGCAGGTCTGGTCCACCACTGGTGGGGCTTCGACTGGGGGCTTGACTGGGTGACGACCAAGACCAGGGCGCGCGAGCTGTATATGGCCGAGGACGACGGACATGTGCGCACCACGGACGGCAGTCGCTGGGTAGCGTCGATTTCCCGCACATTCTGAGTAGACCTTTATGACTTCGCTTTTCATTTCCCGGACGCCTGAGGCGGCTACCGGCCTGGAGCAACTCGTCCTCGCGATCGACCTGGGAACGTCCGGCTGCAAGTGCGCGCTGGTCTCCATGGAGGGAGACATCCGCGCCTGGGCGTTTCACGGTGTACCGCTGCACGTCAGTGGCCTGAGTGCCGAGCAGGAACCCGAGGACTGGTGGAACGCGTTTCTGCTTGGTGCCCACGAATTGCTGGCAGCCGACCCGCTCAGGCGTCGTCAGGTGGTGGCCGTGTGTTGCTCGACGCAAAGCGAAGGCACGGTCTGTGTCGATCGCGACGGGACCGCGATTGGCCGGGCGCTGCTGTGGCTGGACAAACGCGGCGCCGACTCGATCAAAAAACGCATGGGCGGAGGCTGGTGCAATCTGGGCGGCTACGGGCCGCTCAAACTCTGGAAATCGCTGCGACTGACCGGCGGGGTAGCGTCGCTGTCGGGCATGGATTCGGCCGGGCACATGGCCTATATCCTTGACCACGATCCGGCAAGGTATGACCAGACGCACAAGTTTCTGAATGTGCTCGACTACATGAACATGCGCTTGTCTGGGCGTTTCTGCGCCACAGGTGACTCGATGCTGACCGCTTGGGTAACCGACAATCGCGATCCTCATCACATCCGTTACGACGCCAGCCTGATCAGGGCTCTGGGTATCGACGCAGGCAAACTGCCTGAGCTGGTGGGCTCGACGGAAGTCATCGGCACCTTGAAGCCCGAGCTCGCCGATGCTTTGGGGCTGCTTCGATCCACACCTGTGGTGGCGGGTGCTGTGGACACCTCGGCGGTGGCCGTTGGCGCCACCGTGCGCGACTTCGCTCCGCATCTTTATCTGGGCACCTCGTCGTGGGTCGGCGCTCACGTGCCGTTCAAGAAATCCAGTGTTCGCCACCACATTGCTGCGGTACCCAGTGCGGTCAAGGGCCGGTATCTGGCAATGGCCATGCAATCGGCGGCGGGCTCCAATCTGTCGTTTCTGCGCGACAAGGTGCTGTATCACCCGGACGAGTTGCTGAGCGATGAGCAGCAGCCGGACGTGTACGCCTTGCTGGACCGTATCGCCGCCCGAGTGCCACCGGGTTCGAGGGGGCTGATCTACACGCCATGGTTGTGTGGCGAGCGCTCTCCGGTAGGTGATCCGAGCCTGCGTGCCGGCCTGATCAACCTGAAACTCGAGCACTCGCGGGAAGACATCATCCGGGCCTTCATGGAGGGCGTCGCGCACAACACGCGCTGGATGCTGGAACCGTTCTCGCAATTTATCGGCCAGTCGCGCGGAGTCATCGTCGCCACCGGAGGCGGAGCGCAATCGGATGTGTGGTGCCAGATCATGGCCGATGTCTGCGGGCGAGTCATTCAGCAACCGCATAACCCGATTCAGACCAACGCACGCGGTGCGGCCTTCATTGCTGCAGTAGCGCTCGAAAAACTGCAGTTCAACGATCTGCCGGCCCTGCAACGGCCGCATCGGCTGTACGAACCCTCCGAATCAACCCGAAACCTGTATGACGACCGCTTCGCCACGTTCAAGGAAGTCCGCAAACGTCTGGCGCCGCTCTATCGCAGGTTGAACCCATCGCAGGAGACGGCACCATGAGCAATGTTCAACAGCAGATCGTCGACCTGTCGCGGCATCTGTCACGCCGCGGCTTCTTTGCCGCAACCGGCGGCAACCTTGCGCTGCGTATCGACGCATTGCACATCGCGGTCACTCCGTCGGCCACCGACTACTTCAGCATGCGGCCAGAGGACGTCTGCGTATTGCGACTCAAGGACCTCAAGCAGCTGTCGGGCGAACGTTCGCCCTCGGTTGAAAGCGAGCTGCACGCGAAAGTCCTGCGCAGTCGCCCGGACGTCAATTGCAGCATTCATACCCATCAACCATTGGCCAGCGCCTGCACATTGTTCGGCAAATCGCTGGAAGTGCCATACCCGCCGCTGTGGCAATCGCTGGGGCGGCGAATTCAGCTGGTGGGTTATGCGCCGTCCGGTTCCGGTTGGCTGGCAGGCAAGCTGGAAAAGACCATCCGGCCTGACCAAAACGCCTACCTGATGCGCAATCACGGCGTTCTGTGCTGTGGCCCGGACATAGAAGCCACCCTGAAGCGCCTGGAGGACCTGGAAACATTCTGTCGTGACCATCTTCTCAATCAGATCAAAGCCAACAGCCGTGGCAAACCCGAATCACGCGTTGCAATAGCACGCCTGATCGACGCGCTGACCAGTGCCGGCTCGCACGCCCTCAGCCCTCAGACTTTTTCAGAGACTCAATCATGAACAGACCTCTCGATCCTGCCAACATCCCTGACATTCCCGCATCGGCCGTGTCGCAATGGCCCGATGTCGATTCACTGTATCGCCGCTTCGATGAGCTGGTGAAACAGCCGATTCGCCCGATCAAGCGCGACGCGATGAACAAGATCATGGGCTATTTCGACGAGCGCTGCCAAGGCTCGAAGCGGCTTTCCGAGGCGGCGAAAAAGGTCATACCGGGAGGCGTGCAACATAACCTGGCGTTCAACTATCCGTTTCCACTGGCCTTCGCCCAGGCTAACGGTGCGCACCTGACCGATGTCGATGGCAATCGCTACACCGACTTCCTGCAGGCAGGCGGCCCGACGTTGCTGGGCTCCAACCATCCGGCCATTCGCGAACAGGTTGACCGGATTCTCGATGAGTGCGGGCCGGTGACCGGCTTGCTGCATGAATATGAAGTCAAACTTGCGGAACTGGTCTGCCAATCGATGCCGGGCGTCGACATGCTGCGCTTGCTGGGCTCGGGCACTGAGGCGGTCATGGCCGCGGTTCGCCTGGCCCGTGCCTATACCCGCAAGAAATGGGTGATCAAGATCGGCGGCGCCTACCACGGCTGGAGCGACCAGTTGGTCTATGGCATGCGCTTGCCGGGCACCGGGCGCATGGAGGCAGTGGGAATCCCGCGAGGCGCCACCGCAAACACTCAGGAGAGCCCACCCAACAATCTCGATGCGTTGCGTCGCAGGCTGCAAATCAATCGTCTGCGTGGTGGCACCGCAGCCATTATGGTCGAACCTTTTGGCCCGGAAAGTGGCACGCGTCCGGTGCACGCCGACTTCAACCGACAGCTGCGTGCGCTGTGCAACGAATTCGATGCCCTGCTGATCTTCGACGAAGTGGTCACCGGATTCCGTGCCGGTCTGGGCGGCGCACAGGCTTATTTCAATGTCATGCCGGACATCACGGTACTGGGCAAATGCCTGACCGGGGGCTATCCGATGGCGGGTGCCATTGGCGGGCGCCGGGACGTGATGCAACTGCTTGCCGGTGGCATCGGCACATCCTCGCGACGGGCGTTCGTCGGCGGCACGCTGTCGGCCAATCCGTTGTCATGCGTCGCTGGTTATTACGCGCTGGTCGAAGCCCGCCGCCTGAACGCGCCGGCGCTGGCGGGAAGGGCGGGCGACCGTATGCGCGCAGGACTGGAAGAGATCATCAATCGGCGCGGCTTGCCCTACGTGGCGTACAACATGGGCTCCATCGTTCACCTGCAGACGTCCGGCGTCCTGCTGCTCGATACCGGCAACCCGCTCAAGCTGCTGAGGGCGCGCAATGAAGCCAAGACTCGCAAGCACATGATGGAAGAGATGGGTGCCGCGTATACCGCTCACGGCCTGATCACGCTGGCCGGGAGCCGCTTGTACACCAGCCTGGCTGACACCGACGATGTCATCGACGACGCGCTCGAACGCTTCGACGCTGTCTTTCAGTTGGTGTGAGGTGAGCAGCATGCGCGATTCACTTCGAAAACAGTGGTTTGATCTGCGTGAACGCCTGATGGGGCAGGTGGACTCACACAGCAGTGTGTCGTTGCGATTGCCGGGCGAACAGAGCATGTGGCTGGGCAAGCTCGACGACCTGGCGCCGCAGGTGGTTGATTGCAACGACTCGGCAGCGGGCGACGGCCAGACGCACGCGGCGATCTACCGCGCCCGAGCTGACGTCGGCGCCGTTCTGCTCGGCGGCGGTGCCTTTGCCAAAAGCCTGGTGGATTTTGGCGGAGTCCTGCCGATTCTATTTGATGAGCAGGCACGCCATATAGGCCATATGGCTACGCCTGCCAGTTCCGAGCAACCACTGGCGCGATTATTGAAGCGTGGGGGAAATGCTGCGGTGATCGACAGCACGCCGGTGGTGATGGGTACTACAGGGGCGCGAATGGTCCTCAATGCAGAGTTGTTCGAAAAATGCGCCAAGGCCTATACGCTGGCCAAGGCATGTGGCACGCACCTTACGTTACTGCCCTGGTGGGTGGTGCTGGTGGCCAACGGAAGGCTGATGAAAGACGAGAAGCGGGCGGCGCAGTGTTTTGCCGAAGGCCATATTCCGCCTGAAACCCGCGGTTACTGAAACTTCCGAAGAGGCGCATGCCATGCAAACGTCGTCCGCTGTAACTCGCAGGCATCTGAGTGCCGCCTTGGCACTGGGCTCTGTCGCGGTGCTGATGGTAGGGCTGCAACCATTGCTTCTTGGCGAGTTACTGGCGCAAGACCACGTATCACTGGAAGGTGTCGGGCTGGTCGCAATGGGTGAAATCGTCGCGCTGGGGCTCGGTGTGGTGCTGGGCGACCTGCTGCGTTCGATGCTCAACCTGCGCCTGCTGACGGTCATCGCCATCCTGTGCGCTGCCGGAATGGATCTGGTCACGGCCAATGTCACCGGCGACGGACCGTTGACCGCTGCACGCGCGCTGGCGGGGCTGGCCGAGGGCCTACTGCTCTGGGGCGCCGTCAGCCTTATCGTTCAGGGGCCTGCGCCAGACCGGGTGGCAGGCGTGTTCATGGTCGTCCAGACCCTGGCTCAGGCACTGATGGCCGCAGCGCTTGCGTACCTGATACTGCCTGATCGTAGCGTGCATGCAGGGTTCGTGTTTCTGGGAATACTGACCGCAAGCTCAGTGCTGTTCGTTGTCTGGCTACCCGAACGCTTGCCGCAGCAGCCTGACAGACAGCTGGATACATCAGGTTTCAGATGGAATTTGAAGCAAGTGCTGCTGCTGATGCTGGTGTTCATGCAGCTCTCGGCTGTTGGCGGGTTGTGGGCGTATCTGGAGCCGCTGGGCATCCACGCAGGGCTGGGCGCTCATGCGGCGCAATTGCTGGTGTCCGCGATGTTATTCATGCAGGTTCTGGGCGGCTGCCTGGGCATTCTGCTGGTACGCAGGGTGCCTGATTACTCGATGTTGGCTACCGCCGCGTCTCTTCTGGCTGGCATTGCATTGGGCATGTACATCACAGCCGATCAGGGGGTAAACGTATTTCTGGGCCTGTGCGCTCTGTTTGCCCTGATCTACCTGATGCTGACCCCGTTTCAGGTGCGCATTGCGCTGCAGATAGACCCCTCGGGACGCATCGCAGGGCTCATTCCCGGCATGCAACTGCTGGGCTGCGCATTCGGACCGCTGCTGGCGTCGCAATGGGTGTCTGGCGACAACGCTCAACCGGTGCTGCTGGTCAGCGTCTGGCTGTCGGTATCGGCTTTGTGTCTGATAGCGCTGCTGCACCGGCGGGCAGTTGATAGAAGGGTTAGGGTTGTGGGCGGGGTTTGATTGGTCGCCTGGGTACGGTTACAGAGCGAACAAGCCGGGAGCCTCATTCAAGAGGGGCTCAACCAGGCGACCTGATTTCCAGCCTTCCACGCCAGTCCGCTTAGGACAAGGAGCCCCAGCAACACGGAATACACCCAGTAGGCGCCGATCCAATCGTATGACCAACCGGCCAGGATAACGCCCACCAGCCCTGCAAAACGACTCATGAAATCAATGGCGCCGTACCAGCTTCCAATGATTTCCTTGGGTAACGTAAGCTGAATGGCGCTAGCTGTACTGCGAAAGTATACAGTGGTACCAAACTGGAATAGAAACATACCGACAGCCACCCATAAGAAACTTCCTCGGCACCACAGGGTCATTGCGATACCGGCGAACATTAACGCGTGGGCGGACAGTATTGTGGTGATTAGGCTTTTGTCCTGGAAAGACGACATCGTAAATCCTCCCAGCACTGCGCCAGTGGTTCCGAGCGCATAAAGATAACCTGTTTGCTCGGGAGAAAACGCATGGAAATCTCGGAGAAAAGGAATCCATAAGAGCGCCAGCACGCTTATCACCAGAACGCAGGTAGAGTAAGAGGCAAGGAAATTACGCCACTGCGAGGACCTTAGAAGGTTCACGGTTGCCATCGAAGCGCCGGTCACGCTTTCCTGGAAACGCGCTTTGAATGATGAAGACTCGACATCTGGGCGGGTAACACTCGTGCCTGCGGCCACTGACCACAGACTGAGCGCAAGAAACAAAGCGCCCATCATGAAGACGATTGAGGCAGTAAGAGCCATGGACAAGCCGACCTGGAAAATCACCAGCGCACCAATGGCAGGCCCTACCGCTCTGGCGACGCCGTTGATAATTGCAAGAAAGCCATTGACCCGTATTATCTCCTCCCTTGAAAAGAGGAAAGGAATAAAGGAAAACATGATAAGCCGGACGTACTGATGTACGAGGTCAACCAGGAAAGCAAATAACCATACCTGTTCGACAGAACTGCCTGGCGTCGAAAGGGTCGTAACAGCCACCGTAAAAACAATGATATTTATGATCTGCGTGGCGATGAACAGCTTCCATTTATCAAATCGATCAATAAACCCCGCTCCTAGCAGGGTGACCAGTATTTCAGCGCTGTAACCTATTGCATACGTCGTCATGACGGACAGGGTTGAGCCCGTCAACGTGTACGCCAGGTTGGCAAATGCCAAGTCGTATACCGCTTCGGAGAGCGCAATCAGCACGCCCACCGAAGCAAATATGTACAGTATCTTTTTGTTTGAGCAGGGAAGGGTGTGCACAGCGTTCGTCCGTTTTTAATAGTCGTCCTGTTTATGCGCAATGATTACGCCTAACCTCAAACTTCCAAATGACTGGCCTTCTCAATATTCATTACCCATCACACCTTACATCAAATTCGAAGCAGCATGAAAAGAGCCAGGGTGCTCGTTGCTGTGATTGCGGCGCTCATTCATGAGCGAGTTGCGCTTGATCGCATTGTTTGGCCAAGGTCCTAAGAGGTCCTCTGCTACCAACATGCGGAACCACATCCTGGTCACGCTCTGTTGAATGAGCCGCGGCAAGCTGCCTGGTTATCGGCCACAGTCCGACTTTACGTCGAAAAGGATACAAACAGGACACGAAGGGCGCTTTTTCAGCGCTCATTTGTCGTGCAGGTGAATCGCCCGGATCCAGCGCGGATCAACGTGTTGCGGGCTGACAGCCCCGATTTCACGCAGTGGCGATGGGCTTTTTGAAAAAAAGAGCGTGGACTCGGGATATAACACTAATTAGAATCAGTCTCATTTGGCGTATCCCATCGCTCAAGGCTTTTGACATGACTCAAGCAGCGACGCTATCACAGCAGACCTTGCATTCCCTGTACCGCGATCATCATGGCTGGCTGGAAAGCTGGCTGCGCAGACGCATGGGCAATGCCTGGGATGCGGCTGACCTGAGTCAGGATACGTTCCTGCGCGTGCTCTCCAGCTCCCAACAGATCGCCGATATGCAGGAGCCGCGTGCCTACCTGCTGACCGTGGGCAAGCGCCTGCTGAGTAATTTCTACACGCGTCGCAGCCTTGAACAGGCTTATCTGGAAGCGCTGGCGCAGTTGCCCGAAGAAAGCGTGCCGTCGCCGGAGCAGCGCTGGTTGCTTCTGGAAACCCTGCAGGCGCTGGATGAGCTGCTCGATGGTCTGTCGGCAGTGGTGCGGCGGGCGTTTCTCTGGAGTCAGCTTGAGGGGCTGGGCTATCGGGAAATCGCTGAACGCCTGAGTGTTTCCGAACGCACCGTCAAACGCTATATGGCACAAGCCTACGAGCACTGTTTGCTGGTGGACTGGTGATTCGCCCGGCACCTTCTACCGAAGAACGCGAGGTAGTACGCAAAGCGGCGCAGTGGCTGGCGCTTCTGGAATCCGGTGGTGCCAGCGATGAAGATCACGCCATGCTGCAACACTGGCGTGACAGCTCCGCCAGTCACGAACGCGCCTGGCAAAAGGCCCAACAGCTGCGTCAGCGTTTTTTCGGTCTGCCTGCCAACCTCGCCATGGCGACGCTGGATCGTCCTGACAAGGCCAGGCGTGCGACGCTAAAAAGAGCGTTGGGCGCCGTGACACTGGTCCCTGCAGTCTGGCTGCTGGGGCGTCAATTGCCGCTGGATGTCTGGCGTGCCGACCTGCAAACCGCAGTCGGCGAGCACAAGCGCCTGTCGCTGGCCGATGGCAGCATGTTGCAACTGAATACCGACAGTGCGGTGAACGTGGATATGGGCGCCCGGGCAATCACCCTTGTACGGGGCGAAATAGCCCTCAAGGTGCCTGGCAGCGCGCCGCTGACCATCAACGGTCCTTACGGGCGCATCGTGGTTGGCCGGAGTGAAGTCTGTGTGCGTCTCAACGCCAGCGATTGCAGGGTCTCGGTCGTCAGCGGCACGGTGCAGCTTTATCCCCTGCGCGGGCCGGTGCTGGCCTTGAATGCGCAGCAGCAGGTCACGCTGAAGCAGAGCGGCATCGGTCCTGTCAGTGCCTTCGACGCCTTGCTGCCTGGCTGGCGCGACGATGTGCTGAGCGCGCAGAACCAGTCACTGGGCGATTTCCTTCGCGAGCTGAGTCGTTACCGTCCGGGCCTGCTGCGCTGGGAACCTGAGCTGGAAAACCTGCGAGTGACCGGCAGTTTCAGGCTCGACAATACCGACCGCGTGCTGTCGTTGCTGGCGGCCAGTCTGCCGGTGGACGTGCAGATGCGCACGCGTTATTGGGTGACCCTGGTGCCTCGAAAAAACATTTCGACAAAAAATAGTGCGTAATGCTGTCCCTTTTTTTTGTCTCGCTGGTCATTCCAGGTAAGTGCACAAAAAATACGAGAGCTTCCCTCTATGTCCGCAGTGTCTTCCTACCGTTTGCGTCCACTTTTGCATTTCAGCCTGTTGCTGACGTTGAGTTCCAGTCCGTTATTCGTCTCGACCAGTTGGGCCGACACATCGGGCAGACGCGCCTATGAGGTGCCGGCCGGCAGCCTGAGCGCTGCGCTCACCCGTTTCGCCGGGCAGGCCGGGGTCAACCTGTCGGTAGACCCCGCGCTGGTGAATGGGCGGAACAGTTCGGGGTTGTCCGGCGAATTCGCGGTCGAGGAAGGCTTTGCGCGCCTGCTGCAAGGTTCCGGCCTGCAACTGATGCCCGTCGGGGAGCAGGCCTACACGCTGATCCCGGCACCTGACAGCGCCAGCGCAGGCCTGCAACTTGCACCCACCTCGATTGTCGGTGACAGCGGCTCTACCGATGGCCAGGAATACGCAGGCGGCCAAGTGGCACGCAAAGGCTCGCAAGGCATGCTGGGTTCGCGCGACTTCATGGAAACGCCGTTCAGCATGACCACCTACACCAAAGACGCGGTGAAAAACCAGCAGGCTCGAACCTTGGGCGACCTGATCGCCAGTGACCCGTCAGTGCGTGCCACCAACCCCGCAGGCGGGCGTTACGAGCAGTTCACGATTCGCGGCTTCAGCCTGTTCAACAGCGACGTTTCCTACAACGGCCTGTACGGCATTCTGCCCACTTACACGATCGACATGGAAATGGCCGAACGGGTGGATATCCTCAAGGGACCGAGCCAGTTGATCAACGGCATTTCGCCGCGAGGCAGTGTCGGCGGCGGGATCAACGTGGTCCCCAAGCGCGCGACGGATAAACCGATCACCGAACTCACCACCAGCTATGCCTCCAAGGGGCAGGTGGGTGCTGCAGTCGATGTAGCCCGTCGGTTTGGCGAAGACGACAAGTTTGGGATTCGTTTCAACGGCGTGAAGCAGTCCGGCGACACTGAATGGGATCACCAGAGCGTCGATCGCGACATGGCCGTTTTGGGCCTGGATTTCCGTGGTGATCGCCTGCGTCTGTCGACGGACATCGGGCACACCGAACGCGACACCGATGCTCCGCAGGAACGCGTGCAGGTCGGTGCCAACGCGAAGGTGCCCAACGCCAACGATGTGCGTGACAACTATGCGCAGTCCTGGAGCAAGGCGCGCACCAAGGATACGTTCGGCGCAGTGAATGCCGAATATGACCTCAGCGACTCGGTGATGCTCTACGGCGGTGTCGGCGCGCGCAAAAGTAACCATGACTTCCTGCGCCATGCGGTATCGGTCACCAACGATGCAGGCGACTTCAGCGTTCAACCACGCGATTTCACCCGTGACGAAAATGTGCGCACAGCCACTGCCGGCGCGCGCAGCTGGTTCACTACCGGGCCGGTCAGCCACGAGGTCAACCTGGCTGCCAGCTATTTCTATATGGACTTTGAAAACGGTGGTGCACGCTATGCGGCAGCGCCGAGCAATCTTTACAACCCGGTCGACACGCCGACACCCTCGAATCCCACGCGGGCCGACTCCAAGGTTTACACCGAGAACCGTTTCAGCGGTGTGGCGCTGACTGACACACTAGGGTTTTTCGAGGACCGTCTGCTGCTGACACTCGGCGCCCGCTGGCAGCGTGTCAAGGTTGATGACTGGACCGATGGCGTGAAAGGCGACACCGCCTACGATGAGGAAAAGGTCTCACCATCAGGCGGCATCCTGTACAAGGTGACCGACGACTTTTCGGTGTACGCCAACTACATGGAAGGCCTGAGCCAGGGCAAGATCGCTCCGTCGACCTCGGTGAACGAAGACCAGATCTTCCCGCCGTTCGTCAGTCGTCAGGTCGAGGTCGGCGCCAAATATGACCTGGGGTCATACGCCTTCACCGCCAGCGTATTCCGTATCAAACAACCGGCCTACGAGACCAATACCACCTCCCGTGTGTTCGGCCCGAACGGCAAGCGCCGTAACGACGGTGTCGAGCTGACCATGTTCGGTGAGCCGATGAAGGGCTTCCGTCTGCTGGGCGGGGTGATGTACATCGACAGCGAACTGACCAACACCGTCAATGGCACATTCGACGGCAACCGCGCACCGGCCACCCCCAAGTACAACGTCAATCTGGGGGCCGAGTGGGACGTTCCGGGCGTAAACGGTCTGACCCTGACCGGACGGGGCATCTACACCGGTTCGCAGTATCTGGATCAGGCCAACAGCAAAAGCATCGACTCATCGGAGCGTTTCGACGTCGGTGCGCGGTATGCTTTCAAGGTCGATCAGAAGGACATCACACTGCGGGCCAACGTCGAGAACGTGATGAACAAGTACTACTGGAGCTCGGCCGGCGCGTCGGATGACAGCGAGCCGGGGCTGACCCTGTCGACACCGCGCACCTATCTGTTGTCGGCCACCATCGGTTTCTGAGTGGATACGCGACGCCCAGGGAAGGGCTCACGTGTATAGCGAACGACCGGCAGTCCTCATCGAGGGATAACCTGTGTGCAGTATTAAATAATAAACCTCAACACGGCGACACCACAGTCTGTTATTTAAATAGACTGCTTGGTCATATGCCAGAATAACAAATGGCCACTTTCAATAGTGGCACATTGAGTTATACCGATTAATTCTGTCGGTATAACTGCGTGCCTTATTCATTGTCAGGCGCGCAGAAGCGTTCATTTAAATTTCATCTTTGTTTTCGAAATAATGGGTTGCACTTTTGGGTAAATGATAATAATTTGCATCCAGAAATCCAGCGAGGACTTACAGATGTTGAATAATGGCTTATTGCACTCTACGACGTCGCAGAAAACCAATGCCAACTATCTGGACAGGCAGAGCAAGTTTGAATCGAATGTAAGGAGTTACCCGCGCAAGTTGCCATTGGCGATAGCCAAGGCACATGGTGTATGGGTCACGGATGTCGAAGGCACCACGTATCTGGACTGCCTGGCCGGCGCCGGAACACTGGCACTGGGACACAATCACGAAGCTATCATGGCCAGTCTCGACAGCTTCCTGACCTCGGGCATGCCGATGCACACCCTTGACCTGACCACTGCGGTCAAGGACGCCTTCAGCGAAACGCTGCTGAGTTTGCTGCCAGGACAGGGGCGTGATTACTGCCTGCAATTCTGTGGTCCGTCCGGGGCTGACGCCGTCGAAGCCGCAATCAAACTGGCCAAGACCGCCACCGGCCGTCATAACATCATCAGCTTTTCCGGCGCCTACCATGGCATGACCCACGGCGCCCTGGCGCTGACCGGCAACACGGCGCCAAAAAACGCTGTCGCTAACCTGATGCCCGGTGTGCAGTTCCTGCCGTATCCCCACGAATACCGTTGCCCGCTGGGCATTGGCGGCGAGGCCGGCACTGAAGCACTGAGTTATTACTTCACCCAGTTCATCGAAGACGTGGAAAGTGGTGTGTCGCTCCCGGCCGCGGTAATTCTGGAAGCGGTGCAGGGCGAGGGCGGTGTCAATCCGGCACCTGCGGCATGGCTGCGCCAGATTCGCGAAGTCACCCGCAAGCATGGCATTCTGCTGATTCTGGATGAAGTGCAGGCCGGTTTTGGCCGTACCGGCAAGATGTTTGCCTTCGAACACGCCGGGATCGAACCCGACGTCATCGTCATGTCCAAGGCGGTCGGCGGCGGTCTGCCGTTGGCAGTGCTGGGTTTCAAACGCGAGTTCGACGCCTGGTCTCCGGGCAATCATGCCGGCACCTTTCGTGGCAACCAGATGGCCATGGCCACCGGCCTGGCGACCCTTGAAGTGCTGCAGCGACAGAACCTCGCTGGCCAGGCCGCAAAACGTGGCGACTGGCTCAAGGAACAGCTCGGTCTGTTGCAACAACGCTATCCGGCGATCGGCAATGTGCGCGGCCGCGGCCTGATGCTGGGCATCGAGATTGTCGATGAGCGCAAAGCGGCTGACCGCCTCGGCAGCCTGCCGATGGACCCGGACCTGGCTGTCGCCATTCAGCAGCATTGTTTCAAACAGGGGTTGTTACTTGAACGCGGTGGTCGCAATGGCAATGTCATTCGCTTATTGCCGCCGTTGATCATTACCGAAGAGCAATGCCACTTGGTGATCCAGCGTTTTGAACAAGCGCTCAAGGCGGCACTGTCCCAGCTACGTAAATAAAAGTTTGTAATAAGCAAGGCATAAACAGCCCATCATCGTGACACTGATATCACGATTGAAACAACACCGCACACAACGTTTGGCTGGGCGAACTTATCGCCCCTCGACAGCTCGATTGTTGTGCCGCAAGCGATAAATCAACGTTTGTTGCGACGTCATTTGAACGGTCAGCGTAAAGGCGACTGTGGAGCAGACATGACTAATACCGATCGCACCGTCTTATCAAACATGGTGAGCGAGTTGGCAACCACTCGCGCGTTACTCAATTGCCTGATCAAGGAATTCGCACTGCCGGAAGAGTGCCTGCATTACACCTGGCCTGAAGGCATGCAAGGCATAGCGCCAGGCAGTTTCGTCGATGGCGGGCAATGGAAGGGCATTCCGCTCACCATCAGCCTGCCCAATCAGCAGCAGTTCTTTGTTCTGGTGGACCGCCGCGACCACCTGGGCAGCCATCGCTACCTTTCCGATGTCTACGCTCGTCAGGGGCAGGGCACCTGGCGCTGCCTGGCGTTCGCCGAATTCGCCCGGCAACTGCTGACCGCCTGTGAGCACATGACCCGTGCCAGCAATGACGAACTGCTGGATCAGGTCCTGCAAAGCCAGCACCTGACTGCTGCCATCGTTGCGCACAACATGACCGGTCAGCATCCGGCACCGCTCAGCGGCTATCTGGCCAGTGAGCAGGGTTTGTGGTTCGGCCACCCCAACCATCCGGCACCCAAGGCACGCCTGTGGCCTGAGCATCTGGCGCAGGAGACCTACGCCCCGGAGTTTCAGGCGCAGACCGCGCTGCATCTGTTCGAAGTGCCGCTGGAAGGGCTACGAATCACCTCCAATGGCTTGAGCGAAGCCGAGGTGATGTCAGGCTTCGCGGACCAATCGCGGGCCCGGCCCGGGCATGCGCTGATCTGCATGCATCCGGTACAGGCGCAACTGTTCATGCAGGACCGCCGCGTGCAAAGGCTGCTTGAGCTGGGGGATATCTCGGACCTGGGTGCCAGTGGGCTGCTGGCCAGCCCGACGGCGTCGATGCGCACTTGGTACATCGAGGGGCACGACTACTTCATCAAGGGTTCGCTGAATGTGCGCATCACCAACTGTGTGAGGAAAAACGCATGGTATGAACTGGAGAGCACGCTGATCATCGACGAACTGTTTCAGCGCCTGCAGCAGACTCGTCCGGAAACCCTCGGTGGGCTGTCCACAGTCGCCGAACCCGGTTCGATGAGCTGGGCGCCCAAAGGTGCGAGCGAGGCTGACGGTCACTGGTTCCGCGAGCAGACCGGCGCCATTCTGCGGGAAAACTTCTGCCGCCGCTCCGGCGCCGACAGCAGCGTGATGGCGGGCACACTGTTCGCTCGTGATCTGCGTTCACGCCCACTGGTGCACGACTTCCTCCAGCGTTTCAATGGCGGGGAGCTTGAGGACCAGCATCTGCTGGACTGGTTCGATGAGTACCAGGCCTTGCTGCTGAACCCGGTCATGGCGTTGTTCTTCAATCACGGCATCGTGATGGAGCCGCACTTGCAGAATGCGGTGCTGATTCACGACAACGGACGCCCGCAACAGCTGCTGTTGCGCGACTTTGAAGGCGTCAAGCTGACCGAAGAGCTGGGCATCAAGGCGATTCAGGTGGGGTTGCACCCGAGAATTCGCCAGTCGCTGCTCTACAGCCGCGAACAGGGCTGGAACCGCATTACCTATTGCCTGCTGATCAACAACCTGTCCGAAGCCGTGCTGGCCTTGAGCTGGGAGCGCCCGCACCTGGCACCACTGATGTGGCAGCGCGTCGAGCGGCAATTGCAGCGTATCCGTGACGAACTGGTGCTGCCTGCGCCCGAGCTGGACGCGCTGATCGCAGGCCAGTCGATTGCCTGCAAGACCAACCTCAAGGTCCGGCTCGCTGCCAAGGCCGACCGCGAAGCCAACTATGTGCGTCTTGCGTCGCCGTGGGCCACGGAGGCACGTTATGCATAAGGTGCCGGAAACCGTACTGGCGGCCATCAAGGAGGCTCGGGCGCTGGAAACCGATCCGCTGGCGGCCTTTGTCTACGATCTGGACGCGCTGCAGCAGCATGTCAGTGAAGTCATGGCGGCGCTGCCCGCCGGTGTCGAGCTGTATTACGCGATCAAGGCCAACAGCGAAGCGCTGATGCTGGAAACCCTGGCCCCGCTGGTCAGTGGCTTTGAAATTTCCTCTGGGGGCGAGATCGAGCGGGTGATGGCCTGTCCGACACGCAAGCCCTACGTGTTCTCGGGCCCGGGCAAACTTGATTCCGATCTGCGTTCGGCGTTGCTGAACAAGGTTGAAGCCATCCACCTGGAGAGTCTCAACGAAATCGCGCGTCTGCAACAGCTCGCAGAACAAGCGGGGCGCGTGCAGCCGGTGTTCCTGCGCATCAACCCGCAACTGCCCGCTGCGCAATCGAGCAGGCTGGCGATGGCCGGGACCGCGACACCGTTCGGGATTGACGAAGCCGATCTGGCCGAGGCGGTCAGACGCGTGGACAACGCCAGTCACCTGACGCTCAAGGGCTTCCACGTACACGCCATGTCGCATCAGATGTCGGTTGAACGTCATGAGCAGCTGCTCGATTTCTACCTGCAGCGCTGGCAGGAATGGAAGGCTCTGGCCCGTGATCCGAGCCAGCTCACCCATTTCAACGTCGGCGGCGGTATTGGCGTCGATTACCTCAACAGTCAGCAGTTCGACTGGCAGCGGCTGTGCCGTTATCTGGAAAAACGCCTGGGCGAGCAGCACGACGCGCCGATCCTGCGCTTCGAGCCGGGACGCTTCATCAGTGCCTATTGCGGCTATTACGCCATTGAGGTGCTGGACAGCAAAACCAGCCACGGCGAGCATTTTCTGGTCTGTCGAGGCGGTACTCACCAGTTTCGCCTGCCGGTCGCGCAAAGCCATGACCATCCGGTGATCCACCTGCCGAATGCACCGCAGAGCACTGAGTCGTCAGAGCAGGCTTACACCATTGTCGGGCAGCTGTGCACGCCCAAGGATGTGCTGAGCCGTCGCCAGCCACTCAAAGGTGTGAACATTGGTGACCTGTTGGTCCTGCCGCTGGCGGGAGCCTATGGCTACAACATCTCCCACGCCGACTTTCTCTGCCATCCACGACCGTCACAGCACTTCGTGCGCAACGGTGAACGGGTTCGCCAATGAGTTTCAACGTCCCACGCCGCTGGGTGGTGTTCAACGTGCTGCTCGGTACGCTGACGGTCAGCCTGAGCAACAGTTCGCTTAACCCGGCGCTGCCGACCTTTATGGATGCGTTCAGGATCGGCCCTCTGCTGGCCACCTGGATTGTCGCCGGGTTCATGACCAGCATGGGCATGACCATGCCGCTGACCAGCTTCCTCAGTCAGCGCATCGGACGCAAACGCCTGTATCTGTGGGGTGTGGCGCTGTTCATCGGCGGTTCGCTGTTGGGCGCGCTGGCCGACTCCATCGCACTGGTGATCACCGCACGGGTGGTACAGGGCATTGCCAGCGGGCTGATGATCCCGTTGTCGCTGGCGATCATCTTCTCGGTGTATGAAAAGCACGAACGGGGCAGAGTGACCGGGCTCTGGAGCGCAGCAGTAATGCTCGCACCGGCGCTTGGTCCGCTGTGTGGCAGCCTGATGCTGGAGTGGTTCAGCTGGCGCTCACTGTTCCTGATGAATGTGCCCATTGGTCTGCTGGCACTGTTGCTGGGCGTCGGCGTGCTGCCGGACTCCGAGCCTGCCGAGCGCAAGCCGTTCGACCTGATCGGCTACCTGCTGGTGGCGTCGGGCATTGGCTTGCTGATGATCGCCATCAGCCGCATGCACCATGCTCAGGCGCTGCTCGACCCAGTCAATCAGGCCATGGTGCTGGTCGCGGTGGCTTGTCTGCTGGCGTTCGTCCGCGTCGAGTTGAGTCGCCAGGCACCGCTGCTGAATCTGCGCCTGTTCAACCTGCGCGGTTATCGTCTGAGCGTGATCATCGCCGTGGTGCAATCGGTCGGCATGTTCGAGTGTCTGGTGCTGTTGCCGCTGCTGGTGCAGAGCGTGCTGGGCTACAACCCGATCTGGACCGGCCTGGCGCTGCTGTGTACCGCCAGCTTCGCGAGCCTGTTCGGGCAGTGGGGCGGCAAGGCACTGGACCGCCATGGCCCGCGCACCGTCGTCGCCGTCGGCCTGCTGTTGACCGGCGTTTCGACCTTGGCGCTGGGCATACTCAAGGCCGATGCCGCAATCGGCGTGGTGTTCGTGCTGATGATGATTCGTGGCGCCGGTCTCGGGCTCTCCTACATGCCGGTGACCACGGCGGGGCTCAATGCCTTGCCCGAGCCGATGGTCACTCAGGGCGCCGCGATGAACAACATTTCCCGCCGTCTGGTCGCGTCGCTGGCCATCGTCATTGCGTCGCTGTGGCTGGAGTTCCGCTTCAACACCGCGGGACCGGCCGCCACGCCCTCGGCCATCAGTGAAGTGTTCATCGCCACCGGCCTGCTGATCCTGCTGGCACTGCCCTGTGCCTGGCGTTTCCCCCTTAACGACGAGCGCGCCGAGGCCCAGCCCGACGCGGTCGAATCCCGATAATTTTTCGTTCGAGGTATGAACATGGCTACCCCTTTACCGCTGCAACGTAACGCCGCTTCGACAACGACAAATACAACGACGGGTACGGGTGCCTGGCTGGCCCACGTCAGCGCCGAGCGCTATCAGCAAGTGCAACGCCGCGTGATCGGCCAGTTGCTGCAAACCCTGCTGTACGAGGCGGCGCTGCCTTACCGCTGTGAGCCGCTGGATGATCATCGGCATCGTTTTGCCGTGGCCGTCAGTGGCGGTGTGGAATACCACTGCGACGGTCTGCTGAGCACCAGCTTCGAGCTGATCCGCCTCGATCACGCCACGCTTGAGCGGGTGGACAGTACCGGCGAACGCAGCGTGCCGGATCTGCATCTGGCGTTGACCGAGCTGCTGAGCCCGTTCAAGGACAGCCCGCACCTGACGCGCTTCATCCAGGAAATCGAACAGACCCAGCTCAAGGACCTGCAGGCCCGTAATCAGGGGTATCAGCCCGCCAGGCCTGCGCATCAGCTGGATGTCGATGCGCTGGAGCAGCACTTCATGGATGCCCACAGCTATCACCCGTGCTACAAGTCGCGGATCGGCTTTTCCCTGGCTGACAACCGCCACTACGGGCCAGAATTTGCCACGCCTTTCGCGGTGGTCTGGCTGGCCGTGGCGAAGTCCAGCGCCTCGGTCGGCCACTCGCGGAGCATGGATTTTCAGGCGTTCATCCGTCAGGAGCTGGGTACACAACGCTGGCAGGAAATAACTCGAGAACTGGCTGCGCAGGGCAAGTCCATCGACGACTATCAACTGATGCCGGTGCATCCGTGGCAGTGGGACAACGTCACGGTGTCGACTTTCTACCCGGAACTGGCCAGCGGCGAGCTGATTTATCTGGGCACCTCGACCGATCGCTACAAGGCTCAGCAGTCGATTCGCACGCTGGCCAACGCCAGTCAGCCACAGCGCCCATACGTCAAGCTGGCGATGAGCATGACTAATACCTCCAGCACGCGGATTCTGGCGCGTCACACGGTGTTGAACGGCCCGATCATCACCGATTGGCTGCACCAGTTGATCGCAACCGACAGCACCGCTCGCGCGCTGGATTTCGTGATTCTCGGTGAGGTGGCGGGGGTGAGTTTCGATTACCGCCATCTGCCGGAATCACGTTCGGCGCAGACCTACGGCACGCTGGGTGCGATTTGGCGGGAAAGCCTGCATCAATACCTCCGGGACGACGAGCAGGCGGTGCCATTCAACGGCCTCAGCCATGTGGAAAATCGTTACGGTGATGGCCAGCAGACGCCTTTCATAGACGCATGGGTCAGCCAGTACGGGCTCAAGGAATGGACCCGGCAACTGCTGCAGGTCACGGTGCCGCCGATCATTCACATGCTCTATGCCGAAGGCATCGGCATGGAGTCCCACGGCCAGAACATCGTGCTGATCGTCAAGCAGGGCTGGCCGCAGCGCATCGCCCTCAAGGACTTCCATGACGGCGTGCGTTATTCACCTGAGCACCTCGGGCGTCCCGAACTGTGCCCGGAGCTAGTGCCGCTGCCCGCCAGCCACGCAAAGCTCAACCGCAACTCGTTCATCATTACCGACGACGTCAACGCGGTGCGCGACTTTTCCTGCGATTGTTTCTTCTTCATCTGCCTGGCCGAAATGGCGATTTTCCTGCGCCAGCAATACCAGCTGGACGAAGCACTGTTCTGGCAGATGACCGCCGACGTCATTCTTGACTATCAGCAGGCTCACCCGCAGCACCGCGACCGTTTCGGGCTGTTTGACGTGTTTGCGCCCTCGTACGAAGTCGAAGAGCTGACCAAGCGCCGCCTGTTGGGAGATGGCGAGCGCCGCTTCCGCTCGGTACCTAACCCACTGCATACCTACAGGCCGCAATGATGCTGAGGACCAATGCGCTCAAAAGCAGAGTTGCGGACGGACAGCCGGCACACGGGGTGATCAGTTCGATTCCGGCCCCGGCCGCCATCGAGTTGATCGCTGAAGCCGGGTTCGACTTCGTGATCATCGACATGGAGCACGTCCTGATCAACCCGGAAACCGTGGAAAACATGATCCGTGTGGCAGAGAGCTACGGCCTTACACCATTGGTGCGGGTCGCCGATTTCAACCCGAAAACCCTGCTGCGCCTGCTCGATGGCGGCGCGCAGGGCATCGTCTTGCCGATGATCGAGAGCCCTGAGCAATTGGCAGATGCGATTGCCGCCTGCAAGTACTACCCGCTGGGTCGTCGCAGCCTCAATGCCGGACGTCCCGGCTCTTTCGGCAAGCACAGCCTGGCGCAGTACGTGGAGGCCGCCAATCAACAGATCATGGTGGTGGCGATGATCGAAAGCGCCGAAGGCGTGCGACGTGCCGCCGAGATCGCCAGCGTGCCGGGGCTGGACATGATTCTTGAAGGCGCGGCAGACCTGTCGCAGTCACTGGGCATGCCCTGGCAGATCGATCAACCAGATGTACAAAACGCGCTGCTTGCAACCTGGCAAGCCGCCGACGCGGCGGGCATCGCTTATTGCGCGATCCCTCGTCAACCCGGTGACGCTGCCCGCTGGCAGGCTCGCGGGGTCAACACCTTTGTCCTCGGGGATGAGCGCGGCATTGCCTTTCGCGCGCTTCAGGCCCGCCTGGCTCAACATTCAGCAGAAGGAAAATAAACCATGAACTTCACTTCACTCGCCGCTGACCTGGTCATGCAGGATTTGGTCGATTGCCTGCTGGCTGAAGATTTCTTTGGTCGCGAGCCATTGCGCCTGCAGGACAGCAGCCAATGGCAACTGCGCCATCCACAGGCTCCGCAACTGGTGGAGCAGGGCAGTGCGCAGCAAATCTGGGAATGGTGCTGCGATGATTCGGAGCAGCGCTTTATCAGCATCGCGTTGCGCGCCGGTATTACCCAGCAATGGGAAAAAGTACCCGGTACGCCGGTACTGGGGCGACAGGACGAGCGCTGGACGCAGTTGTCGCCGGAAGACTTCATGAAGTGGGTGTTCGCCGGCAAGGCAACGCTGCTTCAGGACAGCGAGCGCCAGGACAACGAAAAGGGTATCGCGCTGTTTCTCGAGGTATTGCGTATCAGTGTCTGGCAGACCGCGCTGTCGCTGGACCACAAGGTCGACGAGCAGAACCTGATGGCTCAGGACGGCGCAACCTTCTTCAGGACCATGGAGCAGTGGGCGTCGCTGCGTGATCGCCCGTATCACCCGCTGGCCAAGGCCAAACAAGGCTTGAATGAACAGGAATACTTACACTATCAGGCCGAGTTCGCCCGGCCGGTAGCGCTGAACTGGGTGGCGGTCGACAAGACCTTGCTGCAATGCGGCGACGGCGTAGAGGACTTGAACGCATCGTTTCCGGCCCGCTATCTGCTGCCCGAGCACCTGCAAGCGGAGCTTGACCAGGAGATGCAGACGCGTGGCATTGCCGGCAGCCATGTTGCGCTGCCGGTTCACCCGTGGCAGTTCGAGCATGTTCTGCAGGCCCAGCTGGGCGATGCGTTCGCCAAGGGCGATTGCCAGCGGCTTGACTTCAATCAGGCGCAGGTCCACGCCACTTCGTCGCTGCGTTCGATGACACCGTGCTTCAACAGCGCTGACTACCTGAAGCTGCCCATGGCAATTTATTCGCTCGGCGCTTCGCGTTACCTGCCAGCGGTCAAAATGATCAACGGCGGGCTGAGCGAAAAACTGCTGCGCCAGGTGGTCGACAAGGATCAAACCCTGGGCCGTTCGCTGCACTTGTGCGACGAGCGCAAATGGTGGGCATTCATGCCGCCGCAAGCCACGTTGTTCGACGAAGGGCCTCGGCATCTTTCGGCGATGGTGCGCGGCTATCCGGCCGCCTTGCTCGATGATCCGGAGTGCCGCCTGCTGCCCATGGCGGCACTGGGCACACCGCTACCGGGGAGCAATCGGCATTTCTTCGACGAGTGGATGGACTATCGCGACCTGCCGCGCAATCAGGCTTCGGTACTGACACTGTTTCGCGAGTTGAGCCACAGTTTCTTCGACATCAACCTGCGCATGTTCCGCCTGGGGATGCTCGGCGAAGTGCATGGCCAGAACGCGGTCATGGTCTGGAAAGCCGGACAGGCGCAAGGGCTGCTGTTGCGTGACCACGACTCGTTGCGTATTTTCGTGCCCTGGCTGGAGCGCAACGGCATGCACGACCCGGAGTATCGCATCAAGAAAGGTCATGCCAATACGCTTTATCATGACCGTCCCGAGGACTTGCTGTTCTGGCTGCAGACACTGGGTATTCAGGTAAACGTGCGGGCAATCATGGATACGCTGGCGCAGGTGTATGACGTGCCTGTCACTGCGCTGTGGACCGTATTGCGTGATGTTCTGGATAATCTGATCACAACCATCGAATTTGACGACGAGGCGCGTGGCATGATCAGGCAACAACTGTTCGAAGCCCCCAACTGGCCGCAGAAACTTCTGCTAACACCCATGATCGAGCGCGCGGGCGGTCCGGGCAGCATGCCGTTCGGCAAGGGCGAAGTGGTCAACCCGTTCCACAGGTTGCGCCGTGCAACCTGACCGAACCCCGCATCCTTCGCGGCGCACAGTGTTGCGCCTTTCGCTGGGGTTACTGGCGCTGCCTGGCATTGCCCGGGCAGCGCCGCTACGCGTTGTCACCCTGTTTCAGGGGGCGTCCGATACTGCCGTGGCTCTGGGCGTGACGCCTTGCGGCGTGGTGGATTCGTGGAGCGAAAAACCGATGTATCGCTACCTGCGCCCGGCGCTGGCGGCGGTACCGCATGTGGGTCTGGAAACCCAGCCGAGCCTTGAAGATATCGTGCTGCTCAAGCCGGACCTGATCGTCGCCTCACGCTTTCGTCATCAGCGCATTGCACCGTTGCTGGAACAGATCAGTACGGTACTGATGCTTGAAGAGGTGTTCGAATTCAAGCGCACCCTGGCGATGATGGGTGCGGCCCTGCAGCGTCAACAACTGGCCATCGCGCTGCTCGGGCAATGGCAACAGCGTGTGGCAGCGCTGCGTGGCCAGTTGCAGGCGAAGTTCACCGGACGCTGGCCAATCACCGTGTCGGTGCTCGACATTCGCGAAGACCATATCCGTAGCTATCTGCCGGCCAGCTTTGCTGGCTCGGTGCTCAGTGAACTGGGCTTTGCCTGGACGCCCGCGGCCCGCCAAGCCACGGGCGTGTCCCTTAAACTCAGCAGTAAAGAGAGTTTGCCTGTGGTCGATGCCGACCTGTTCTTCGTCTTTCAGCGCGCGGACAGCACCGCCGCGCAACACACTTACGACAAGCTGGTACAGAACCCGTTCTGGCAACAGTTGCGGGCAGTACGCGACGTTCAGGTATGGCGCGTGGATGCCGTCGCCTGGAGTCTGTCCGGCGGCATTCTGGGCGCCAACCGCATGCTTGATGAAATCGCTCGCGTGGCGCTGGCGGATAGCGCCTCATGACGGCTGCGGTAAAACTGGGCCTGGGGCTGTTGGTACTGGTAGCGTGCATGGGGCTGAGTCTGGCCACCGGGGCCACCTGGATATCGCCCGCTGCCATTGTGCGAAGTGCCTGGCAGCCCGATGCGCTGAGCGCTATCGAGCACGTGCTGCTCGACACACGGCTGACACGCACCCTGATGGCCGTCGCAGTGGGCTCTAGTCTGGCGGTTGCCGGGGCGCTGATGCAGGCGCTGACGCGCAATCCGCTGGCATCGCCTGGCCTGTTCGGCATCAATGCCGGCGCGACGTTTGCCATCATCGCCTGTTCGTCGCTGCTTTCACTGTCGTCCATGAGCCAATGGCTGTGGTGCGCGTTCATCGGCGCTGCGGTGGCGGGCACGATCGTCTGGGTCATCGGCAACCGGGGGCAGGGCAGCCTCAATCCATTGCGCATCGTATTGGCTGGCGCAGCGATCACTGCCTTGTTTACCGCATTCAGTCAGGCCTTGCTGGTGGTCAATCAGGACGGTCTGGATACCGTGCTGTTCTGGTTGGCTGGCTCCTTGTCGGAGCGCGAACTGAGCACCGCTGCGCCGCTGCTCTTCTGCGTGGTCATGGGGCTTGTCGGCGCACTGGTGCTGGCGGGGCAGGTCAACGTGCTCAACACCGGGGAATCCATCGCGACGGCTTTGGGACAGCGTACGGGGCTGATTCGCCTGATGATGAGCGTGGTGATCATTGCCCTGGCAGGCAGCGCCGTGGCGCTGGCGGGCAGTATCGGCTTCATCGGTCTGCTGGTGCCGCACATGGTGCGCAAGACGCTGTCCATCGACCATCGCTGGCTGCTGCCCGGCTGTGCGTTGCTGGGCGCGACGCTGTTGTTGCTGGCCGACACCCTGGCACGAGTGGTGATTGTCCCTCAGGAAGTGCCGGTGGGTGTAATGACTGCGCTGTTTGGTGCGCCGTTTTTCATTGCGCTGGTTCGGCGGGGGGCGCGCTATGGATAAGCATGTCACCGTGCGCTACCGGAGCTTTTCCCGGCAGTTCAGCCTGACAGTGTTGACGCGTTTGCTTACGGGTCTGGCGCTGACGCTGCTGGTTGCCTTGATCTCGCTGGCCGTGGGCAAGATCAACCTGTCGCCCACGACCCTGCTGCGTGTTTTTACCGGCCAGGCGGACGCCAGCCTGGTGTTCATCGTTGAACAACTGCGCATGCCCCGGCTCGCCCTGGCCGCACTGGTCGGTGCGGCCCTGGCGGTGTCCGGGCTGATCCTGCAAAGCATCATTCGCAACCCGCTGGCCTCACCGGATCTGTTAGGCATCACCAGCGGCGCCAGCGCCGCAGCCGTGTTGTACCTGTCATTCTTCTCGGCTGCACTGGGTGCGCAGTTTCTGCCCCTGGCGGCGATCTCTGGCGCAGGCCTCGCGGCACTGGTCATTTATCTGCTGGCCTGGAATCAGGGCGCTTCACCCTTGCGCATGGTATTGATCGGGGTAGGGGTGTCGGCTTTGCTGGCTGCGGTCACCACGTTCATTCTGGTGTTCAGCCCGTTGACCACCACCTTGTCGGCTTATGTCTGGCTGACCGGGAGCGTGTATGGTGCCAGTTGGCCGGAGCCCCGCGCGCTGGCCGGCTGGCTATTGTTGACGTTGCCGCTGCTGGCGCTGCTCGCCCGTCAGGTGCGCATGCAACAACTGGATGACGCGCTGGCCCAGGGCATCGGCGTGCGCGTGCAATGGTTGCGTGCCGGTTTGCTGCTGGTGAGCGTGGCGCTGGCCGGCCTGGCGGTCGCCTGGGGCGGGGCGATTGCCTTTGTCGGGCTGATAGCGCCTCATATCGCCAAACGCCTGATGCCGCCGGGGTTCGTCGGTCAGGCGCTGATGGCGGCGCTGATCGGTGCCAATCTGGTGATGCTTGCCGATCTGGCCGGGCGCACGCTGTTTCTGCCGCTGGATCTGCCCGCAGGGATTTTTGTCGCGGTGCTGGGCACACCGTTTTTTCTGTACCTATTGATCAACCAGCGGCATTAAGGAATTACGGATGGCGTCAATCGCAACCCACGACCTGACCCTGAGTTACCAGCGGCAGGTGATCATCGACAGCCTTGATCTGCAGCTACCCGCAGGCCAGGTGACCGTGCTGATCGGCAGTAACGGTTGCGGCAAAAGCACCTTGCTCAAATCCCTGGCGCGCCTGCTCAAACCCCAGCAAGGCACCGTCGTACTCAACGGTGCCGACATTCACCAGAAGTCCACTGCGACTGTCGCGCGTGAACTGGCGATTCTGCCGCAGATGCCCAGCGCACCGGAAGGCATCAGCGTACGGCAATTGGTGGCGTTGGGGCGTTATCCCTATCAGAACTGGATGCAGCAATGGTCCGCCGAGGATGAAGCCATGGTCGCACGGGCTCTGGCGCAGACCGGCATGCAGGAACTGGCCGACAGACCTGTCGATGCCCTGTCAGGTGGTCAGCGTCAGCGCGCATGGATCGCCATGACCCTGGCGCAGGATACCGACATTGTATTGCTGGACGAACCGACGACCTTTCTCGATCTGGCTCATCAGATCGAAGTGCTGGACCTCTTGCGCGACCTGAATCGGCAAGAAGGCAAGACCATCGTGATGGTACTGCATGACCTGAATCTGGCCTGCCGTTACGCCGATCACATGGTCGCTGTCCACGAACGCAGCGCCTTTGCCCAGGGACGTCCGGCGGACATCCTCAGCGAGGCGCTGGTCAAGCAGGTCTTCGGCCTCAACTGCCGAATCATCGCCGATCCATTCTTTGGTACGCCGCTGTGCATTCCCTTTGGCCGGGAACTGCCGCAATGAGTCTGGCGCAGGCGTTCAGCGAGTCCGAATGGTCGTTGCTGTCCGGGGCGCTGCGGCTCAGGCCGGCAGGTGAACACGATCCGCGCTCACTCCCGGCCCGAGCGCTGCTGGACGACGCCGTCTGCGAGCAATTGCTCGGCGTGCTGGGGCCGGTGATCGGTTCTCCGACCCAGGCAATCACCGCGTCATTGCTGGCCAAGCGCTTTTCCTTCCTCAGCACCGGTGCCTGTCTGTACGCGATGTCGGTCTACGACAAGGGCCTGGCCCTGTCGCTGGACAATAGCGTGGTTGAATACGCGCACGATAACGGCCTTTGGACCTCTTCAATGCCCTTGCTCGATACAACGCCTGTGGGTTACGCACCGGGGGCTCGCGAGGCGTGGCGTGATGTGCTCGTCGCCACCCTGTTCCGCGACCTGCTTCAGCCACTGTGGGAAACCTTCAACCGTGTCACTGGCATTTCCCGACGCATTTTGTGGGAAAACACCGCAGTACGTGTCTATTCGCTGTACGACAAGCGCATGGACACGGTTGAGGACCTGGTGATCCGGCAGCGCTGTGAAGCCGATTTCGACTGGCTGCTGCGTCAGGCCGATCCGGCACTGTTCGGCCTGACCTACAACCCGCTCAAACACTTCCGCCGTCCACCGATTGTGCTCGAAGGCGAAGGCAAAAGCGTCCGTTTTCGGCGTACCTGCTGCTTCTATTATGACGCCAGCAACCCTGTCGAGTATTGCTCGACCTGCCCGTTACTGAGGCCCAAAAAATGTCGATGAACAAGCAGATCGCCCACCGCCAGCAACAGCTCAGCGACGCGGTCATAGAGCAATACCGTGATGTTGCCGCGTCAACCATTGGCCATCTGACCGACGTGGGTTACCTGCGTGGGATCAGACCGCTGTTCGAGGGTGCCAGACTGGTCGGCAACGTTGTCACGGTCAAACTGCAGCTGCCCGACGGCAGCATCCTGCGCGACGCTTTGCTGAACAGCCTGCCCGGGGATGTGCTGGTGATTGAATGCGTCGGCGACGAGCATTGTGCCTGCTGGGGCGACCTGCGCACCCTGGCCGCGCTCATCAAGGGGCTTGCCGGCGTCATCATCTCGGGTACGGTTACCGACGTCGCCGCCTTGCGCGAACATCGTCTGCCCGTGTTCAGCCGGGGAGTCAGCGCAATGACGACGCGCAGTCTCGGGGAAAGCGGCGAGCTCAATGGGCTGATCAATGTAGGCGGCGTGGATGTAAAGCCGGGGGATATCGCAGTCGGGGATGATGACGGGGTGTTTATCCTGAGTCCGCAACAGGCGAACGAACTGTTACCCGAGTTGCTTGGCAAGGAGAGTGCGGACAGAAAAAGACGGGCGGAGTTGCTCGACAGACTTAAGGGGCAGCAGCCGGAAATCAGAAGTCGGCAATGACAATATGTTTAATATTTGGATCCTAATATCAACAATCAGACAATAGGCAGGCCATTTACGTATTAAGTTCGCCGGCACTGCTCAAGATTGCGGTTCGATGACCGATGCAGATTGCAAACCCAAACTGTCCCGGATAGCCGCAATGTTCAATTCTCATTTGAAAAATACCAATAAGGCATTGGAGCGCCGCCTCGCCATGCTTGAGCAAGCAGGGCAAATCCTCAATCTGGAGACAGTCGCCGTCGTTCTGGATGGCACGGGCAAGGTACAGACCGTCAACGCGTTGTTCGAGACGGAGATGAGCTACGCCCAAGCAGAGCTTGTCGGACGCAACCTGTCTGAACTGAGCCCGCCGGAACTGAGCGGTGACGTTCACCAGAAACGCGCGTTGACCGCGATTCGCGACGGCAAGCATTTCAGCGGCACGTTGCGCCTAGTCAGCAAGGCCGGATCGAGGGTGTGGCTGAGAACCATTGTCGTTCCTTATAAAAATGAAACCGGCGGCGTCGAGCAGATCACCCTGTACTCGAGTGTTCTGACGCGAACCATTGAAGCCTCGCGTGAGAACGAGGCCCTGGTCAACGCACTGCAGCGCTCCACCGCCGTTATCGATTTCACCCTCGATGGCATTGTCATAGGCGCCAATGACAATTTTCTGAAGGCGATGGGTTACGAACTCAATCAGATAAAGGGCAAACATCACAAGATTTTCTGCCTGCCTGAAGAATCCGCTTCTGACGCGTATACCCAGTTCTGGGAAAGACTGCGCCGAGGTGAGTTTATCGTCGATCGTTTTCGTCGAGTTGACAAAGGTGGTCGTGATGTATGGCTGGAGGCGTCTTACAACCCGATTACCGACGCCAACGGCAAACTCTATAAAATTGCCAAGTTCGCGACGGTCATCACTGAACAGGTCGAGCGCGAGAAGGCCGTCGCCGAAGCATCGGAAATGGCTTATCAAACATCTATCGATACTGACAGCAGCGCGCAGCAAGGCCGAAAAGTCATCAAGGACACGCTGCATATGCTCGGCCAGCTGACCATTTCGATGGCAGAGGCTACACGAGGTATCGAAGCACTGGATTCGCAAAGTCAGGTGATTGGGACAATCATTAAAACCATCAGCGGCATTGCCGAACAAACCAACTTGCTCGCGCTGAACGCAGCGATTGAAGCCGCCAGGGCTGGCGAACAGGGCAGGGGGTTTGCCGTAGTAGCCGATGAGGTGCGCCAGCTGGCCTCCCGCACGACAAAAGCCGCGGAAGAAATCGTAAACGTCGTGAAGACCAACCAAAGCCTGGCTTCAGACGCGGTAGGCGTCATTGTGCGCAGCACCGAACAGGCTTCCGAGGCGCTGGTATTGGCCAACGAC
Organism: Pseudomonas sp. MWU16-30316; assembly: GCF_020515645.1. Lineage (NCBI taxonomy): Bacteria > Pseudomonadati > Pseudomonadota > Gammaproteobacteria > Pseudomonadales > Pseudomonadaceae > Pseudomonas > Pseudomonas sp. MWU16-30316. Next base: position 806,570 of record NZ_JAIZAZ010000003.1, read on the forward strand.
GCAGACCGTGTGATCCAGGAAATCCAGCAAGGCGCCAACACGGTAGTGCGGGCAGTCAGCCGGTTTGTGGACCAGCGCTCCAGTTAAGTGTGAACAGTCGGGTCGACTCAGGGGACACTAAAGGTGTGCTGCCCTGAGTCACTCACTGCGCAGTTAAACAGGAAAGGAAGTGTACTGATCTGTGCAGAGCCACCTGCGTATAAAAGTTTTAAATGAGTGTGTTTTATTAAATCGATGGGACAGCACTCGCGCAAGGCGCCCACTATCGGAATCACTGTGCTACTGCCTCAAGACTGATAGCCGGCTACCGATACCCTGCTTATAACCGTTGCACCCGCCGTCATTTCGAGCATCGTTACTATGACTTTCCTGCGCAGCCCACACATGGTTCGTAAGTACCTTTACACCTTGTTGTGGTTTTACGTGTTCTCTATTTTTCTGTTGGCCATCGCGTGGGAATTCGAACTTGAATCCGTCGCCATGGTCGCAATGGGCTTACCCTACGACCAGGACTTCGAAAACGCCGAGCGTTGGCGTTTTGTATTGACCTCGACAGGCTTTGCAGTGTTATCGATGGTTATACCGTTCATTCTTCTGAAACGCCTGATGCAACGGCTCCATAGCAGCTACAACGATTTGCTCGAGTCACAGGCGCTCAGCGAATCTCTGGCCCGCCACGATCCTTTGTCCGGCTTGCTCAATCGGCGTGTGTTTCACGAGCAACTGGTTGCACGCTTACGGCAGCCAGCGACACACACTGCGGTTTTTCTGATCGACCTGGATAAATTCAAGCTCATCAACGATACCCACGGGCATGCGGCGGGAGACGCGGCGATCTGCGCCGTTGCCGAAAGCCTGCGCGACGCCACTGTCGGGTGGCAGGCTTCCGTTGCGCGACTGGGTGGCGACGAGTTTGGCCTGGCGGTCAGCGGTGACTTCAGCCATGCCGAACTGGCGCCGCTCGCTGAAAACATTCTGGCCAAAATCGCGGCATCCAGCGTTGGCCTGCCGCGTGTGGTCCTGAGTGCAACCCTCGGCATTGCCATTGCGCCAATGGACGGCTCAGACGCCGACCTCTTGCTGCAACGTGCTGACAGCGCCATGTACCGCGGCAAGACCGGTGGCCGAGCCACATTTCATTTCTATGAAGTCAGCTTCGAGCGCGAGCAGCGCCTGCAGGAGCAGTTCGCGCGGGAACTCACCCTGGCTATCGAAGAGAAGGATATTCAACCGTTCTATCAGCCCATTGTCAGCCTTCCAGAGCAGCGCCTGTCCGGGTTCGAACTGTTGGCGCGATGGCTGCATCCGGAGCGCGGAATCATTCTGCCGCTTGACTTCATACCCGTAGCAGAACAGTTGGGGCTGATCAAGCCACTCACCGCGACCCTTTTGCTTCAGGCCTTCGATCAGGCACGCGCTTGGCCAAGCGACTTCACGCTGGCAATCAATGTCACCTCACTGATGATCGAAAGTCCCGACTTTCCGGACTGGCTGGAACAGTTGGCCAGCGAAGGAAAATTCCCGCTGAGTCGGCTGGAAGTGGAAGTGACGGAAAACGCTCTCGTCGCCAATGTCGACAGTGCCCGCCTGAATCTCGAACGTCTGCGCGCGATGGGCGTGAGCGTCGCCCTGGACGATTTCGGGACCGGCTATTCAGGGCTTTACCACCTGACCAAACTTGCCATCGATAAGATCAAGATCGACAGATCGTTCTTTGACACGACGCTCGAGAACCAGAACGAGATGGTCAAGGCCATCCTCGCTCTGGGGAAAAGCCTGCGGATGAAAATCACCGCCGAGGGTGTTGAGCACGAGCGACTGGCTGACTGGCTGGCCACTCATGAGTGCGACTTTGCCCAAGGTTACCTGTTCGGACGGCCCTTACCGTTGGCTCAGGTAACAGAGCTGCTGACAATGAGTGAGCCTAAAGGGCCGGTCAGGGCGTTGGCGGTTCTTGGAAAATAAGGGGAATGTGCTTCAAGTCAGGCGCTCTCGAACTTCAATGCGGAACTTTGGATTCACCAGAGACGATGAGAGTTCTCTAGTGCTTGGCGCTCAATAAAACCTGCGGCTTTCTGCCAGTACAGCGAGCTGCAACACCCTCTTGGAACTGTGATCGGGATAGGCACCGATCGCGTCAACGTGAGGTGCTGCTGCGAATAAGGCGTTCCATTCACATATAAGCATTCCTTATTGTCGATGACTCATGGAGTATATGCGCATTTTGGCTGCCTCTATGAGGCAAGCGCTCGCAGCTTCAGGAGCCCGTGAATGAACATCGAGATTGAGGCGCTGATCGCCCGGAAGATCGGTTTCGCCTCTCACCAGAACGCCGTACCGCTGGTACGTGAACTAAGCATCTGGAACCAGGAAGAAACCGGTTTTGAAAACCTGACCCTGAGTTTAAGCACCGACCCCGATTTCGTAGAAAGCCGGACTTGGCATATAGACCGCATCCATGCAGGTGATCGCCTCAACATCTCCGAGCGCGATATCAAGCTTAATGCGGGTTATTTGGCCGGGCTGACTGAAAGCCTCAGCGCAGACGTGGTGATGCGCTTGTCCCAGGGCGACAACGTGCTCGTCGAGCAGCGCTTCCCTATAGAACTCCTGGCGCGAACAGAATGGGGCGGCTTGAGCGCAATGCCGGAGTTGCTTGCAGCTTTCTGCATGCCCAATGATCCCGCGGTAGATCGCGTACTCAAGGCCGCTTCACAGGTATTACGGCGCGCAGGCAAGAAAGATGGCATTGACGGCTATGAAAGCAAGTCGCGTACGCGAACCTGGGAGCTTGCCTCTGCCATTTGGTCAGGAGTGTGCAGCTTTCAGTTGAGCTATGCATTACCCCCGGCCAGTTTTGAGCAGCAGGGCCAAAAAGTCAGGCCTCCGAGTGTGGTTCTGGAAAACGGCGTGGCGACCTGTCTGGACACTGCATTGCTGTTTGCTGCGGCGTTGGAGCAGGCGGGCTTGAATGCTCTGCTGATCATGACCAAGGGACATGCATTTGCAGGCGTATGGTTGCAGCCTCAAGAGTTTTCCCAATTGTTGACCGATGAGGCGTCGGCAGTACGCAAACGCCTGGATCTGAAGGAAATGGTGGTCTTCGAAACCACCCTTTCTACCCAGACACCTGCGCCGGGGTTCTCCCAGGCCATTGCAGCTGCCGAGCGGCAACTCGATGATGAGCAGTTCATCATGGCCATCGATTTGCACCGTGCCCGGATGCAGAAGATTCGTCCGATGGCGCTCATATCAGTAACAGAAGGATCTGATGCGACAGCCGATGCTCCGCCCACTATTGAAGGACTGGAGGAGGCGCCGGCACTCCCGGGGTTCGATGTCGAAATAAATACCGACAGCGAAGGTCCTGCCGGCAAACTGACGCTGTGGCAACGCAAACTCCTCGATCTGACGATCCGCAACCGTCTCCTGCACCTCCCGGACAGCGCAAAAGGCGTACGCCTGTTGTGCCCCGATCCGGCAGCGGTTGAAGACCTTCTCTCCAGTGGTCAGCGAATTCGCGTGCTGCCGGTGCCTGACCTGAAAAGCAGTGGCCGGGATGTGGCGCTGTACGAACAGCAGAATAATGAAAACCTGGTCGACGAAGTTGCTCGTCAGGCTCTTGCTCGTGGTGAAGTGCTCGCCGGGCTGGAAAAAGTCAAACTTGAAGCCACCCTGATTGATCTGTTCCGAAAGGCGCGTAGCGATCTGGAAGAGGGCGGTGCAAACACACTGTTTCTGGCCATCGGCTTTCTCAAATGGAAGAAGAGTGCCGACGACCCGAAAACTTACTCCGCGCCCCTGATCTTGCTGCCAGTAAAACTTGAACGTAAAAGTGCCTTGTCCGGGGTAACGCTAAGCCTGCTTGATGAGGAACCACGTTTCAATCTGACGCTGCTTGAACTGCTGCGCCATGACTTCGAGTTGGTAATTCCCGGACTGGACGGCGAACTGCCCAGCGATGAAAGTGGCATTGATGTGACGGGTATCTGGAACATGGTGCGGCGAGCAGTGCGTGACGTGCCGGGTTTCGAGGTGAGTACCGAACTTGTGTTGGGAACCTTCTCATTTGCCAAATACCTGATGTGGAAAGACCTGAATGCCAACGCAGCACTGCTGCTGCAAAGCCCTTTGGTCAAGCATTTGCTGGACCCCGCTGAGGTAGATGAGGGCTTCTCCGGCTCAGACGAGTTTCCCAGACCAGAGCATCTGGACTCGTCAGTAACGCCCGCCACGCTTTTCGCCCCGTTGCCGGCCGACTCTTCACAGTTATCTGCCGTGGTGGCATCTGCCGGTACTCATAGTTTCGTCATGGATGGGCCTCCGGGAACCGGCAAGTCGCAAACCATTGCCAACATGATTGCCCACAATCTGGCCTTGGGCCGCCGCGTGCTGTTCGTGGCAGAGAAGCGCGCGGCACTGGACGTGGTTTACCGTCGCCTGGCAGAACAGGGGCTGGGCGAGTTTTGCCTGGAACTGCATTCAAGCAAGACCTCTAAAGTTGAAGTACTCAAACAACTGGACCGCGCCTGGGACGTCAGCGACGCATTGAGCGCCGACGAATGGGAGCGTGAAGCCACTCGTTTGCAGACACTGCGTTCGCGACTCAACGAACTGGTCGCGGTACTGCACCGACGCTGGAGCAACGGGCTCTCCCTGCATCAGGCGATTGGTCGTGTGGTTCGTGATCATGGCCCTCAAACACCCAGGCTGACCTGGCCATCAGACACGCAGCATGATGCTGCCGAGTACAGCCAGTTGCTGGATCTGTCGCGCCGGTTAGGCCTGAACGGTGATGCCGCACGTAATTTGTCAGGCAAATTCGGCGCTCTGGCGCAGACCCAGTGGTCGAACGCCTGGCAGGCACACATTGCGAATGCCGCACGTGAGCTGCCGCAGGCCCTTGACGCGCTGAATGCGGCGAGTGAAAGGCTTCTTGTCCTGACGCACCTTGACTTGCCTGTAGCCGAAGTGGCGCAGGTTCAGCACCTTGGCGAATTGGCGACTCTGGTCGTGGAGTCCTATGGACTGAACCTCTCATTCGCTTTTGCACCCGACGCCGTCGCGCGTATTGAAGCCGCCCGGCGCGCGTGCCAGTTAATCGAAAGCTATCGAGAGCTTGAGGAAGGTCTGTCGCTGGATTATGCGGACGAAGCCTGCCGTCGCATTCCCGTTGAGGCGATGCGCAGCGAATGGCGAGATGCCGAAGGAAAGTTCTGGTTCCTGGCGACTTTCGCCAAGAAAAAGGTCGCGAAGAAGCTGGCCTCTTCAGGTGGCGCAGCAGGCCTGCCGGACACGCTTGGCGACCTGGCGATTTTCGAGCGCCTGCACGCGCAACTGAACGAACTGGATACATTGGCCGGCAGCCTGCAATCGATCCCGGGCTGGCAGGGCCTGACCAGTGACGTGTCACAGATATTTCGTGCAGCCTCAATGGCTGAACGTCTGCGCGGGCTGATAAGCGGTCTGGCCCAATCACCGGACCACCTCGTTTCGCTACGCGGTGCCGTCGCGCGACTGGTCGTTGAGGCGAACGAAATGTTGGCGCCGGGCGGGCAAATCGGCGTAGCGTTATCAGCCTTGCAACAGGCGTTGTCTCGCTATGAAGACGCCGCTCGACTGTTTGCCGAATTATCTGCAGCCGGTACAGATACACAACCGAGCGTTGGCGTGTTGAGGGCTACTTCGCTCTCAATCCAGCAACAAGAAGAGCAGCTCAAGGCATGGTGCGATTGGTGCCGGGTTCGCGAGCAGGCTGGTGAGGCTGGGTTAGCCAGTCTGGCGCGTGCGCTCGAGGCAGGGAGTCTGTCACCTGCAGCAAGCGAGGAAACCTTCATCACGGCCTATGCCCATTGGTTCGCTACGCAGGGTATAGACGGCGAACCTCTGTTGCGGAATTTTGTGGCTGCCGAGCACATGAGTGATATTGCGGCTTTCGTTCGTCTGGACGACGAAATGGCGAAACTGACGGTGCGTTACATCCGGGCCAAACTGTGTGGCTTGATCCCCTCCAAAAATGACATACCCAAGAGCAGCGGCTTTGCCATTCTCAAACATGAACTGCAGAAGTCTCGCCGGCACAAACCTGTCAGGCAACTGGCTGTCGAAATGGGCGACGCGCTGAATCGCCTGGCGCCTTGCATGCTGATGAGCCCGCTGTCGATTGCGCAATTCCTGCCCGCCGATCAACCGCCTTTCGATCTGGTCATTTTCGACGAGGCTTCGCAGATTGCTCCATGGGACGCAATCGGTTCGATAGCTCGCGGCAGGCAAGTGGTTATCGCGGGTGACCCGCGTCAAATGCCGCCGACGAACTTTTTCAACCGTGGCCCGAATGCCAGCGACGACGATACCGCGGAAGACATGGAAAGCATTCTGGACGAATGCCTGGGAGCAGGGGTGCCGAGCCACAGTCTGAGCTGGCACTACCGGAGTCGCCATGAAAGCCTGATTGCCTTCTCCAATCATCGTTACTACGACAGTAATCTCATTACCTTTCCGGCAGCAGAGACTCGCGCGAGTGCCGTCGAGTGGCGCAGGGTTGACGGTGTTTATGCAAAAGGCAAAGGGCGCTACAACCAGGCTGAAGCCGAAGCCATTGTCAGCGAGACAGTCAAGCGCCTTACCGATCCCGCGTTCGTGGCTGCTGGCCATTCGATCGGTATTATCACGCTCAACTCCGATCAGCAAAAACTGATCAATGATCTGTTGGACAATGCCCGCAAGCAGTACCCGCAGATCGAGCCGTTTTTTCAGGACACACAGACCGAGCCGGTTGTCGTCAAGAATCTGGAGACAGTCCAGGGCGATGAGCGCGACCTGATTATGCTCGGGATAGGCTACGGTCCTACCGAGCCCGGCGCGCAGGTCATGTCCATGAACTTCGGTCCCCTCAACAAGGACGGCGGCTGGCGCAGGCTTAACGTGGCGATCACCCGGTCTCGCCGAGAAATGTTGGTGTTCTCATCCTTTGATCCTTCAATGATCGACCTGAACCGCACCAATGCCCGCGCAGTCCGTGACTTGAAGCATTTCATAGAGTTTGCCCAGCGCGGACCAAAAGCTTTGGCCGAGGCGGTACAAGGCTCGGTCGGTGGTTACGACTCGCCGTTCGAGGAGGCAGTCGCTCAGGGCCTGAGGCGTCTTGGGTGGCAAGTGATTCCGCAGATCGGAGTCTCTCGTTTCCGCATTGATCTGGGAGTTGTCCATCCGGATCGTCCGGGTGACTATCTGGCTGGCGTCGAATGCGATGGCGCTACCTATCACAGCGCTGCCACTGCTCGGGATCGGGACAAGGTCCGCGGAGCAATTCTCAGCGGTCTTGGCTGGAATCTGGTGCGGCTATGGTCCACGGAATGGTGGGTAGACAAAGAGGGAGCATTGCAGAGGCTGAACGCAGCGTTGAACGATCTTTTGGCTCAATCCCGGGAGGAGACAGCAGACCCACTAAACGAACAGCCTACGCCCCACTGATGGGGCGCTAGAGCGCCCGCCGAAGCGTAATCCGGGTCAATTCCGAAGGTTTGCCAAGACGAATGGCAAACCCGGGCCAGAGTGCGGTGCCGTTGTTGACGTACAGTTGCATCCCGCCCACATCATAAAGCCCGGATACGAATCCGCCGTTGGCCAGGGCCAGCAGCCGGTGTAGACCGAAGATCATGCCGCCATGGGTATGCCCGGAGAGTTGCAGCGCTATGCCGTGGGTCGCTGTTTCCTCGGCGTTTCTGGGTTGGTGGTCGAGCAGGATGATCGGTGTGTCTTTCGCGATGCCTGCTATGGCTTTCTGCAGGTCTGGCGCAGGGAAGCCGGTTTTCGGCGCCGTGACATCGGTGACGCCGGCCAAAGCGATGCGTGCACCGTCGTGCTCGATCAGCGTGTGGCTGTTGGCGAGAGGGATCATGCCCAGCGAGACGAAGTGCTGCATCCACGCCTGGTTATCGAAAAAGTACTCATGGTTGCCGGGGATGACGTACACGCCATCCGGCGCACGCAAATCGCGCAGCGCCTCGATATCCTGCTTCCGGTCGTTGAGCGAGCCGTCGATGAGATCGCCGGTGATGACGATCAGGTCAACCCCCAGCGCATTGGACTGCTGCACCACAGCCCGGGTCCAGGGCGCATCGAACAGGCGGCTGATGTGCATGTCCGTCAGTTGCAATACCTTGTAGCCCTCGAATTGCGGAGGCAGGTTTTTAATCGCGATCTGGATGTCTTTCACTGGCGGCACGCGCACGGCCTGCTGGACGCCGATTGCCGCCAGCACCAGGGCCGCCATACCGATGAAATAACGCAGATTGGCCGGAATGCTCAGCGTCTGCCGGCGCACCAGCATCGTCAGCAATGTGCCGATGTCGACGATGATTTGCAGTACCGCAAGCAACAGTATCGCGCCGAACGCCCAGTTGAACAGCATCACGATGTAGCGTGGAAATTCCGGCGAGAACACGCTGCCGGAGGAAAACCGGCAATACAGATGATATTGCGAGGCAAGGACAAGCAGCACCGCAACGGCGATTTTCGCCGATAACGCCCAGGGCATCGGCCATAGGAATCGGGCGATGACGTACAGGCAGGGCATGCTGAACATGACATGAAACATTAACGTGCTCCGTTGGCGATATCGATGAAGTGGATAACTGCGTCAACGGCACGGGCAGTAATGAGGTCGATCTGGTCCTGCCGAACGCCGCCCGTTGCAGCGTATTGGCGAGCAGGGATGCTGGAGGTCATGGTGCCGAGGCGGAATGCCGATACGAGCAGACCGTGCTGCCAAGTTTCTTGCAACGCGCGCCGATTGTCGAGCTGACGTGCTTTTGCCGGCACTGCACGGCTCGAAACCGGTCTGAAACCGTCGCTTGATTGCAGCTGTCAGGCCGCACTCGACGGCTTATCCCTGCCGCGAGCCATCTCTCGAAACAGCCGGGGCGACATACCGAATGTCGATTTGAACTGCCTGCTGAAATGCGAACTGCTGCCATAGCCCCAGGCATAGGCGATATCGGTCAGTGAACGATGGGCATGCTCATTGCTGCGCAACTCTTCGGCGCAACGCGACAGGCGTCGTTGCCAGATATATTCACTCATTACCTCTACAAAGGGGCCGCCCACCGTGCACGGGCGGACACAGACATCGGTCAGAACGTGTGAACGTAACGAACCTGCACCATGTAATCCGCGCGTGAGCGGTTCTCGACGCCGGTTTCTTTGTAGGTGTTCAGTCAGAACGCCTGCGGTTCGCTTATTTTCCAGAACAGGCCAGGTCCGATGCCGAGTACTTTTTCCCGGGAGTCACTCAAGCGGCTGCCATTGACCTGATCATCCGATATCTGCCTGAAGTAGTAGCCGTTGATGCCGACGGAAACCTTGGGGAACACTTCATACGATGCGGTGAAGTTGGCCCACGCCGACTGGCCGGATTGGGTGTTGCGCACTGACTGTCCGTCGAAAAACTGTTGCGAACTGCTCGCCGGGTCGTCGTTCTTGAAGTTGTACAGGTAGTTGAGGCGCCAACTCATTTCCCAGCGCGGCGCAGGCATCCAGGTGGCCGCCCAGTAGGGGTTCAGCGAGAAATGATTAGAGCCAGGGTTCAGGTCTTTGTGCTTGTCGTATTTGCCCGTGGGCACGATGGTATCGAAAGCCACACGCTGGACGAAAACCGGCCTTCCCTGGGCGTTGATTATTGGGTCGAACTGCGCCTGAGGCCCGACCGTAACGTCGCCCAGCCCAGCGCCGTTGTCTTTGAGTGTGGCACCGTTGTCACCGAAGTCACCGTCCAGAGAGACCACCGGCACCAGCAGACTCCAGCCCAGGTGCGCACCACCAATGCTCTCTGGCGAGTAATAGCTCAACTGATTGATCATCGTGACAACATTGATCTTCGGGTCGTCGAAGGCGCTGTTGTCTTTGCCGCCGTTGGTTCTGATGCTGCTTGCCGTGCTGAACTTCAGATAGGTCTGATGCGTCAGGCCAGGCGGTCCGGCAAAACCGTCGTAAAAGCTCGTGCCGCCCAGATTGATACCACTGGGCTGGCTGACCGAGGGCGGTGGAGGGCCATCTGCTGCGTGGGCAACGAACGGCATGAAGCTAAGCACCAGGCAGGCTGGCAAGGATATTTTCAGTGTCATCGGCGCGGCTCTATTTTTGGAGTTGTGAGCAAAAGGCTTCGCTTGGCACCTCGACTGTAATCACCGGGTTATCGCAATACTTGAGTGGGGCGGCCAGAGTTGACTGAGAGCGCCAGGATGGCGGAGAGGGTGCCCATGAATAAATATATGTATGGATGTATTACGCATCTTAATCGCAAAAAGCCATCTCTCAATTGACGCTGCAGCAGCGGCTCATGGTTAATAGCTTCAACGCTATCAACGAGAGTTCGCCGCCATGCTCAGATCCCTGTCTCGTAAAACCGTAGTACTTCAGGCCATCGCCGGTCTGGCGTTTCTCGTGGGTACCAACCTGGCAATGGCCGGGCAGACCTTGCGTCTGGCCCATGCCTCCAGCTCCGACAGTCTGATCAACCAGGCGATGACGCGTTTTGCCGCCGAGGTCAGCGCCGAGACGAAAGGTGAATTGAACGTACAGGTCTATCCGGACGGCCAACTGGGCGACGAAGCGCCTATCGTCGACTCGGTCGGCGCCGGTGCCATCGACATTGGCTTGGGCGGCTCGACCGACGGCATCGATCCACGCCTGAATGCATTGTCACTGCCATTTCTGTTCGAAGATTCTGTCGCCGTGCATGCCTACCTCGATAGCGAAGCCGGCAAGAAATTTCTGAGCATGGGCCAGGACCACGGCTTCGTCATGCTCTCGGCACTGGACTCGGGTTTTCGTCAGTTCGCCAACAGCAAACACCCTATATTGCAACCAGCGGACCTTAGCGGCCTGAAAATACGCACGCCGCCCAACCCGGTCATTCTGGCAACCATCAAGCAATTGGGCGGGCTGGGGCAGTCGATTCCGTTTGGCGAGGTCTATACCTCGCTGCAATCGGGTGTAGTGGACGGGGTCGAGCCTGAACTGCGCGATTTTCATGATCAGAAATGGTACGAGGTCGCCAAGTATGTCTCGCTCTCGAACTACGTGTGGTCGGCAAACTTCTGGTTCATCAACAAGGACAAGTATGAAAGCCTGAGCACAACGGAGCGGGCGGCTCTCGACAAGGCGGTGGTAGACACCACCGCCTGGTATCGCTCACAGCTGGAAGCGGTGTACAGCAAAATCCAGCAGGAAATGCAGAGCAAGGGCGTGAAGTTCAACGACGTCAACCCTCGGCCGTTTCGCGAGCTGAGCAATCCGGTCTATACGCAGTTCGGCAAGGTCTGGGGCGAAGACTTCGTCAGCCAGCTGCGACACGACGCGCAAGGCGAGTGACGCCATGTCTATCAGCCCGCATCCCGACCAACCACCCAGCAGCCTGGCTGAACGCTGCCTTGCTGTATTCGGCGCGTTGATGTTCGCCGTCACCTTTCTGTCCATTCTGGCGGGCGTCTTCTCCCGCTACCTGAACCTGCATGGCTTCGAATGGTCGTTCGAGATCGCCACCATCGGGTTTATCTGGGTGACGTTCACTGGCGCGGTGATCGCTGAAATGAGGCAGGAGAACGTGCGATTCCAAGGCTTGGCAGGCATGCTGCCGGCCGCTCTGCAAAAGGCCCTGGATGCCTTTGCGAGCGTGGCTTTGCTGGGGATCAGCGCGTGGCTGCTGAGCAGCGGTGTGGCGTTTATTTCACGCACAGGCTGGATGCCGACCCCGGTGCTGCGCTGGCCGGCAGGACTGAGTTCACTGGCGCTGATCAGCGCTGCCGCAATGCTCGCGATACTGGCCGTTGTGCGCCTGGCACGCCTGATTCGCAACGGAGTACGCCCATGACCGTGCTGATTCTCTTTCTGGCGTTTTTCTGTTTGTTGATGGCTGGCCTGCCCGTCGTCTGGGCGATGGCCGGTGGCAGTATCGCGGCTTTGCTATGGGGCGATCTGCACATGCCGCTGGCCTGGCTCGCCCAGCAGACACTGCGCGGTGCGGACTCATCCACCCTGGCCTCGATTCCGTTGTTTCTGCTGGCCGGAGAATTGATGAACCGTGGCGGCCTCACGCTGCGCATCATGCGCGTTGCAGAGCATTGCTTCGGACGTTTGCGTGGTGGACTCGGACTGGTGAACGTGGCCACTGCGTTCGTTTATGGCGGCCTGACCGGCTCGGCCACGGCCGATACCGGCACCGTTGCCAAGGTCATGATTCCGGTGATGGAAGCGCGAGGCTACCCTCGTGCCTTCGCCGCGGCAGTCACCGCTGCCTCCGGAACGCTGGGTATTATCGTGCCACCGAGTGTCATTCTGATCATGTTCGGCGTGCTGACCAATACGTCTATCGGCGGTCTGTTCATGGCCGGCGTGATCCCCGGCCTGATGCTCGCCGCAGTCTTCATGCTGACCGCTTATATAGTAGGGGTTCGCGAGGGCTTTCCAAAAGCCGAAGGCAAGATGGACTGGGGCCTGTTCCTGCGTGATACCGCCGGCGCGCTACCAGCATTGCTGATGCCGTTCATGGTGTTGGGAACGATAGTGACCGGCTTTGCCACGGCCACTGAAGCAGCCTCTTTGTCGGTTCTTTACGCGCTGTTCGTCGGCACCATCGTCTACCGCCAATTGCGCTGGCGTGACCTGTTCCCGGCCGTGACCGAAGCGGTCACCACAACTGGCTCGGTAATGATCATCATGGCCGTGGCGATGCCGTTCGGCTGGATTCTGACCTTCGAACTGGTACCGCATACCGTGGCGACCTGGATCGTCGGCCTGCATACCGGCCCGCTGATCACCATATTGCTGGTGATTCTGGTGCTCAAGGTCGTTGGCTTCTGGCTGGACCTGGGCCCGGCGATGATCATCCTGGCCCCCATTCTGGTTCCGGTTGCCAAGGCGGCAGGTTTCGAGCCCTACCAGATCGGTCTGATCTTCACCATGACCCTGGGCTGGGGGCTGTTCACTCCGCCTATCGGAACCAACATCTTTGTGGTGTGCAATGTCGGGCGTATTGATATCGGCTCCGTCTCACGACGATTGATACCGTTCTGGATCGCTACGGCATTTGCCATCGCCTTGCTCGTGTTATTCCCGAATCTGACCCAATGGTTGCCCCGCGTCATGGGCTATTGATCCCTCCCATTTCCTGAGAAAAAAGATGAAACATTTGATCGGTGGAATTTCCAGCGGCGGCCGCGCTTTGCCTGAAATCGATGGCCAGGTCTTCAATGTCACGCGTTCCAGTGGCCCATGGCTGTGGGACAGCGAGGGGATTCGCTACGTGGACACGGCAATGGGCTTCGGTGCAACCATGCTCGGTCATGCCCAGACGCAGGTCATGGCTGCAGCCAGTGCTGCGATGATCAATGGCCCGATGCCGTCCTTCGCCCACGCAGACGAGGAGGCTGCGGCGGCGGCGTTGGCAGCGTTCACCGGCGATCTCAGCCAGGTGATATTCGTCAATACCGGAAGCGAAGCGGTGCACCTGGCCTGCCGGACTGCCCGCGTCGCGACGGGCCGCCAGCGTATCGTCAAGTTCGCTGCCGGCTATGACGGCTGGTACGACTCGGTCGCCTTTGGCAACGCCGGACAGGCATCGGCCCTGATGGCCGATACGCAGCGTCCGGAAAGGGACGGTGTACTGCTGCTGCGCTACAACGATTTTGCCGACGCCGAGCAGTTGTTTCGCGACTACCACGACATTGCCGCTCTGGTGCTGGAACCGGTGCTGGCCAATGCGGGTTGCATCGAACCTGCAGCCGGGTACTTGAAGTACCTCAGCGATCTGGCCCACCGCAATGGGGCGCTCATTATTCTGGATGAAGTGCTGATGGGGCTGCGCCTGTGCCCGGGGCTGACCGGCACGTTGCTGGGTGCCGAGGCCGACCTCGCCACGGTCGGCAAGGCCATCGGCAGTGGTATTCCCGTCGCTGCACTGGTCGGAAAGCCCGAATACATGGGGTTGTTCGAACAGGGGAAAATCGTCCGTGCCGGTACTTACAGCGGAGCGCCGCCGGCCTGCGCCGCAGTACTGGCAACCCTCAAGCAACTGGCCACTGCGGACTATCCCGCACTGCTGAGACGCGGCGATCAGTTGCGCGCGCAACTGGTGGCAGCCTTTGCCAACAAGGGCATGGCGGTAAGCAGCACGGGTTACGGGTCGGTGTTCACCTTATGGCCGTCGGCAGTCCCGCCCAAAGACTACGCTGATGCAGCGCAAATGGCTGACAGTCGCTGGACGCTGGCCTTGCACAAGGCGCTGCGTCGGCAAAGGGTCATGAGCATGCCGTTTGCTTTCGGCCGCACCTACCTGACCTTTGCCCATCAGGAGCAGGCATTGCAGGCCTTGCTGGAAGGCTACAAGGCGGCCATCGCTTCGCTTTGAATCGTGCCTTTAGAAGTGACTTGTGAGCTGTTTTCCGAGAGGCTTTCGGCCTTGAAGCAGTCGCGAACGAAATGTGCCAGGCGGCGCGTGTTCAGCAGGGCATGTTCGGGCACTACAAGCTCCAGCTCGATGCTCGGCAGCTCGGGCAATTGCTCGCAGTGCAGAATGCGCCAGCCGGACGGCACGACCGAAGCGGGTAATACCGTCACCGAGGTGCCCAATCGAACCGAATGCATGACGCCCGGGAGATGGGATGACGAACTGACCACTCGCCAGGGCGTGCCTAGCAGATCCAGCGCCTCGATGATCTGCGGACGCGCCCGGCAGCTGTCGGTAAACAATGACAGCGGCACAACCTTCTGTTGCTCGGGAAAATGCCCCGGCGCTGCGCACCACAACATCGGCTCGCACCGGAGTAACTCACCCTGTACCTTGGTGTTGGCGCGGGTGATGATCGCCAGGTCGATGCTACCTTCCGTAATCATCGCCTCGAGGCGAGAAGAAAAATCACAGATGATTTCCACCTGCAGATGCGGGTGGCGCAGGGCGAACGCCTGCATCAGCTCGCACCCCAGTGACTCCAGGTAGTCATCCGGCATGCCGATACGGACGCGGGCAGCCTCCTGCCCGCAATCCAGCGCGGCAAGCGCTTCATCCTCAAGCATCTGGATGCGCCGGGCATAGCCGATCAGCCTTTCGCCATGCTCCGTCAACGTGACGCCACGGCGAGAGCGCTCCAGCAGCTTGCGCCCGACCCTGGCTTCCAGTCGTCCCAGCATCAGACTTACCGCTGCCTGGGTCTTGCCGATACGCTCACCGGCGTTGGTAAACCCGCCGCAGTCGATGACAGCAACAAAAGCGGCAAGGCAATCGGTATCGAGATGGCGCATGGGAAGACCTCGGGTGAAACGTGATGGCAGATAACCATGCATGTTCCATTCCGTTTACACAGATGGGGCAACCTAACGGTTTCGGGCCGCCTGACCTTTCAGCTGGCGCTGCGCTTCCCAGCACTGATAGTGGTCGGTCAGCGTTTCGGTGATCGAGCGATACCTGACTCCCAGATCATTCACGCTGCGCTGGTTATCCACGCTGAAACGGATGCCCAGATGCTTGCTCAGGTAAGCCTGAGTGAGCCCGAACATCGGACCGATCAAGCGCACGAGCACATTGGGGATCTGATAGCGGGGCAGCAGCCAGGGACGTCGATGCAGACGTCGCACAATGCCGGCGATCTCCACGAAAGAGATCATTCGTTGTTCGGCAAGGATGTAACGTCCATGAGCGTCAGCCTTGTTGGCCGCGGTGATATGGGCTGTCGCCACATCCCGGACGTCGACCGTCGTAAGGCTCAGGTCGGGCATCCCGTAAAAGAAGTAGCCACGGAACATCTCATCCAGCAGGAAGAGGCTTCCGGACTCCGAGGCGGGTGTCAGAGACGGGCCCAGAATCATGCCGGGATTGATCGTCACCAGGCTCCAGCGGCTCTGCGCTTCGCAGATTCTCCACGCCTCTTTCTCGGCTTCGACCTTGGCGTAATGGTAGGGATTGGTCTTGAGTGTGCTGCTGGTATTGAAATACTCCTCGGTGAGGGTCTTGTTGCTCATCTGCAGCACATCGATGTAGTCACCAAAGATTGCCCCGACCGTGGAGGTCATGACCACGCGCATCACGCTGGGGGTTTTATCGACGCTCTGCAGGACATTCCGAGTGCCCTGCAGTGCGGGCTCAAGCATCTCCCGGCGACCGTCTTTTATTTTCTCGGGCAACAGGAAAGGTGACGCCACATGATGGACCACGCTGCAGTCGCGCATGGGCGCATCAAATGCGCCCTCTGCCAGAAGGTCCGCCTCGAACAGATAAAGCCTGCCCGGATACTGCTTTTGCAGCGTCCGCAAAGGCAGCACTTTTGCCTCGTTGGCGAGATTGCGCACGGTGGTATTGACGGTAATACCGCTGGCGAGCAATTGCTGAATAAGGTGGCAGGCAACGAACCCGCCACCTCCGGTAACAAGAACTCGATCGGTCATGGCAGCCCATCTCTTGTTTGATTGGTTATGCAGAGCAGGGCTACGTTAAACAATCGGTTACAGAACGATCAGGGCTGAACCGGACGCGAAAGGGGGCGGCGATGGACTTCCGTCAATACGCTGCAGACTGCGGATCACGCGAAACATCAGGGCGATGTCGGGCGCTGGATATCTTTGCGGAACTGCTGCATCTCGTGCCTGGCCTCTCGCGGCGTTACCCCGGTCCAGCGCTTGAATGCCCGGCGAAAATCACGAATATCACTGAAGCCGGTTTCGCTGGCCACGTCGATCAGCTTCGTTTCGCGGTGACTCAGCAGTGACAATGCCTTTGCCCGGCGCAGTGAATCGATGACGCCCTGATAAGACTGTCCGGCTTCATCCAGACGCCGCCTCAAGGTGCGCTCGCCTATATTGAGTTGCTGCGCGAGTTCATTGAGTGACGGCGGCGCGCAGAGCCGCTTGCGTATTTCCCGTTGCACGGTTTCGACAAGATCAGACGTGCCTTTATCTTCCCAGTTTGCGCTGTCCAACAACTCGGCCACTTCGGCCGCGACGAAATCGTCACGCGTGACTAATGGCGTTTCCAGCCAACGGGCGTCGAACTCGATCAGATTATGCGTACCGGCGAATACCACCGGGCAGCGGAACACTTCCTTGTACCGATGCGCGTGCTCGGGCTCCGGGTATTCAAGTTCCACACGACTGGGAACCAGATCATGACGGCCACTCAGGTGCCGAACGATCGCCATCGCGCTGGCGAACGCCTCTTCCAGATAGAAACCGATTACATCGGGGTCGAAGAACTGCGGCACGATATACGTCAGGCAACGCCCCTCGTGAAACTCCATACGGTGGGAGAGCAGGGCGCCGGCGTGTTTCTGATAGCGGATGGCCAGATTGAGCGCATCGCCCAGCGTCGGGCTGGCCTGCATGCCCAATCCGACGATACCCCATGACACGGCCGTCTGGCGCTGGCCGACCGACAACCCCAAGCCATCATCGCCCAACTCCGAAAGGGTCCGGCGCACCAGCAGGTTGCTTTGCCGGTGCGACAGTAAATAACCCGATTTCTTCAGGTCATCAGGCGCGAAACCCAGGCCACGGCACAGCCACTGGGTATTGACGCCACGATCGGTCGCGTACTGCAGAAGCATACGCGATACCTGTGGCGGGGCAGAGGCTTCGGAGAACAGTGGGTCGGCAATGAGCTTCATATTGATCCAGACCTTTCACGTGCAGGTATTTTTGTCCCATCGAATCACAGCATGCCTGAAAAAACAGCTGAAACATCCGTGTAAACGTTCATTTTTATCGGCTTGAAGTGCCTGTCGGACAAGTCCGTTATCACCCCCTTTAACGTCCATAAACCCCCTGCTAGCGCTACGGCTCCTTGGCTAACTTAGGGTTCTCGCTGTAGAACCCGAGGAATACAAAGTGAGCAACGACAACAAGATTCACGATTGCGCCGACGCGGTATGCATTATCGGAAGCGGGCCTGGCGGGCTTTGCATGGCCAGGGCGCTCAAGCGCCAGGGACTCGATTACGAACAATTCGAGCGACACAGTGAAGTGGGTGGTGTCTGGGATATCAATAACCCCGGAACGCCGATGTACCATTCGGCGCACTTTATCTCTTCGCGCGATCAGTCTGGCTTCATTGATTACCCGATGCCCGCGCACTTTCCCGACTACCCGAGCAATCGGCAGATTTTCGAGTACGTCCGCTCCTTTGCAATGGCGTTTGACCTGTACGGCAAAATCCGCTTCAACACCGCCGTCGACAATGTCGAAAAGGAAGAAAACGGCCGCTGGCTGGTGACACTGGCCAACGGTGAACGACGCCGCTATCGCGCGGTTGTGTGCGCCACAGGGTGCAACTGGGACCCGAACATGCCCGAGGTGAAAGGTCAGTTCGAAGGCACCATCAGGCACTCGGTAACCTACAAGCATGCCGACGAATTCAAAGGCAAACGGGTAATGGTCATCGGTGCGGGCAACTCCGGTGCAGATATTGCCTGTGACGCCGCCAGGCATGCGGATAAAGCCTTTATCAGCATGCGCCGCGGCTATCACTTCATCCCTAAGCATCTGTTCGGAATGCCGGTTGATGAGTTCGGCGAAAAGGGGCCGCAACTGCCAATATGGCTGGCGCGGCCTATATTTCAGGCGATTCTGCGTGTGATCAATGGCGACACCCGCCGTTTTGGCTTGCCCAGACCTGACCACAAGCTGTTTGAAAGCCACCCGTTGCTCAATACCCAGTTGCTGCACTGTTTGCAGCACGGTGATATTCAGGTCAAAGCGGATGTTTCGCACTATGAGGGGCAGTACGTGGTGTTCAAGGATGGCACACGCGAGGCGCTGGATCTGGTGCTTTACGCCACCGGTTATAAATGGAGCTGCAAATACGCCGCAAACTATTTCGAGTGGAAGGGCGGTCGGCCCCGATTATACCTGTCGATTTTCAGCCGCGAGCACCACAACCTGTTTGGCATCGGTTACGTTGAAACCAACTCCAGCGCCTACAAGCTGTTCGACAGCGAGGCCCACGCGGTGGCCTGTTACTTGCGCGACCAATTGCAGCAAAAAGCCAGAGCTCGTCAATTTGATCGGTTGATTGCGTCTGACGATCCGGATCTTTCCGGGGGGATCACGTTCGTCAAATCCCAACGCCATGAGGTGTACCTGGAGGCTCATACGCTCAAGAAATACCTGCGCAAGTTGTCTCATGGGCTGGGCTGGCCAATGGTCGAGGAAGGCTACTACAAGAACCTGCGCAGAGGTGCCGGCTATGTGGCTGCGCCGCTGCTCCAGGAAACAGCCGCCATTCAGGAGACGTGCTCATGAAAACGGTGGTCCTGATTACCGGTGCGGCCGGTGGCATAGGCCAGGCCATCTGTGCCCAGCTGATCCGTCGGGGGATGCAACTGGTCCTGGCTGATATCGACGAAAAACAATTGTGTTCGCTGGCAGAAAAACTGGGGGAAGGCGCTTATCCCTATGTGATTGATCTGACCGATCAGCAAGCCCTGGCTGATTTGATGGCCTATATAGAAGCAGAGTTTGGCCGACTGGACGTGCTGATCAATAATGCCGCCATCGCGGTGGTCGAGGCGTTCGATACACGCTCGGTGGACAGCATCAGCAGAGAGCTCAATATCAATCTCGTTGCACCCCTGATTCTTACGCGCCTCGCCATCCCATTGCTCAAGCGCTCGGCTGACGCCCGGATCATCTCCACGGTTTCGCTGGGCGGTGTATTTCCCACGCCGGAATCACCCATCTATTGCGCCAGCAAGTTCGGCCTGCGTGGCGCCATGTTGTCGATCGGGCTGGATCTGGCAGAGAAGGGCATCAAGGTCGGCTCGATCCTGCCCACTGCGACAGACACACAAATGTTGCGCAAGGAAGCGATTGAGGGCGGCAACGCCTTGCAGTTCATCGCGCCGCCGCAATCGCCGGATGACGTCGCACGTCAGGTAATGCTCATGCTCGACAAGCCCTGCCTGGAGCGATCACCGAAACCGAGTGAATCCTGGGCGTCCAGTCTGGCCATGTTGTTCCCCAATCTATTGCCGCGGGCCATCCGCCTGCTACAAAAACGTGGCGAAAAGGGCATGCAGAAATATATCGAATCATTGGGCGAGCGAGGTCTGGCGCACCAGGTGGAAGGTGTCTGGCGTTTGAAGCAGTAAGCCCGACATTGGGCTGGCGGCGTTTTTTTGACCTTTGCAGCGCGGCTGATACCAAGGGTTTCATGGCTATCCGTTTTCAGCTAACGGATAATGCTGCGAGTTCGAGGTTCATGCTGCAATCTGCCGCACAGGAGATAATGATGGTCAAAACGCGTCCACGTCCCGCCGTGAATGGAGTCGCATCAGCGGATAGAGTGCTCACCGTTCTGTCTTCGTTTCAGATCGGAGACTCGGCCTTGAGCCTTGTGGAACTGGTCGAGCGCACCGGACTGATCAAAAGCACGATCATGCGTTTGATGGTTTCCCTGGAAACCTATGGCTTCGTCAATCGTCTTGCAGACGGTCGCTATATGCTCGCGAGCGAGGTCATGCGCCTCAATGCGGTCTACCAGGATGCTCTGGATCTTGAGCGGCATGTGTTGCCAAGACTGCACAAGTTGACCGGTGAAACCGGCGAGACGGCCTCTTTTTATGTGAAACACGGCGCCTATCGGTTGTGCCAGTACCGGGTCAACTCTCCTCACCGGCTGCGATTGCATATGCAGCCTGGAGACATGCGCCCCATGGACGGTGCGGCGAGTGCCGAAGCATTGCGTACCCCGTATGCCCGTGCGAAGGATGGGCTGGAGCCTTTTTACTCCAGCGGTGCGACTGACCCGCATGCTGCCTCGATGGCATTGCCCATTTTTGGCCCGCTGCATGAAAACATCGGAGCACTGGTACTTTCGGGCCCGTCCATGCGACTGACCGCTGACTACGCAAAAGCGATCCGGTCGATCTTCATCGAGGTGGCTGACGACCTGACGCGCAGCCTCGGAGGGAAAAGCTTCGGCGAGGAGAAGGTCACACACCGCGCGACGGCGGTAGACGAAGCGGTCTGAAGCCGGCGTCAGTAGCCACTTCCATAAACAGCCGACTTGAAGCGCTGCGTCAGGCAGCGTTTCAAATCGTTATTGCCGCGCCTCAACTGACCTCTACGGATTTGGCATCCTCAAGCGCTTCACGCTTGCGGCTTCTGCCCATCACAAGCACGGCGATTGCACCGGCTGTGCACAGCGCGGCCAGAGGCAACAGAGCGACCGCATAACTTCCCGTGGCCTGATGGATAGCGCCATAAGCGTTGACCATGATCCCGCCTCCGATCAGATTCGCCAGAGCGCCGATGGCCGCCAGTCCGGCAGCTGCCGTGCTGCTCGAAAGCCAGTTGGACACCAGTGCCCAGAACGGACCTTTCATCGAGTAGGCGCCGATGAGCACCATGGTCAGCATCACCACAGTGGCGGGTAGAGAGGATGTGACCAGCGCCAGCAGCAGACCTGCCGTGATCAAAAACAACGTGGCGGAGGTGTGCCAGCGACGTTCATTGCTGCGGTCCGAGCTGCGCCCCCAGACGATCATGGCAACCGATGCAATACCGTAGGGAATGGCATTGACGAAGCCGATCTCCAGATTGCTCAGGCCAAAGCTTTTCAACAGCTGCGGTGCCCACACGCTCATGGTGCTGCCTGCTGCAGACGCGCCTGAATAGATAAGCGCCATGACCCATATGTCCTTGTGCTTGAGCAGCTTCCACAGCGAGATATGGCCGATATTGGTCTTGAGCTTGCGCTCTTCGTCCAGCTTGTTGACCAGCCAGGTGCGCTGCTCGTCATTCAGCCAGCGAGCCTGAGCGGGACGATCCGTGAGAATGAAAAGGCAGGCAATTCCCAGCAGTACCGCGGGGATCCCCTCAAGAATGAACAGCCAGTGCCAGCCCCTCATGCCCATCCAGCCGTCCAGTGTCAGCAGGTAGCCCGAAAGCGGCGAGCCCAGAAAGTTTGCACCTGGAATAGCGACCATGAAGATCGCCACCATGCGTGCGCGATAGGCTGACGGCAACCAGTAAGTCATGTACAGCAGCACCCCCGGGAAAAAACCTGCCTCGGCAGCGCCCAGCAGAAAGCGCATGACGTATAGCGAGTTGGCGCCCTGGACAAAAGCCGTACCTGCGGAAATCAGCCCCCAGGTGATCATGATGCGTGCAATCCAAATGCGCGCGCCGAATTTCTGCAGTGCCAGGTTGCTCGGCACCTCGACCAGAAAGTAGGAGACAAAGAACAGGCTGCTCGCGAAACCGAAGATCGCCGGGCTGAGGCCCAGGTCATGATTCATCTGCAGCGATGCCATGCCGATGTTGCCGCGGTCGATGATCGCAATCAGGTAACAGAGGATAAGGAATGGAAGCAGTCGCCATGCAACTTTGCGCATGGTAGTGAGCTCAAGTTCGGTGACCGGTTGAGTCGCTTGGGGGCGGGCCATGGTGCTCTCCTGTGTTTATTTTTGTGGAGAAACGGTAGATGTTCGCCCCGCCGGCCAGGCAGCGGGGCGCAAGCCGGATCAGCTATCGAGCAATTGGCGATTCACGACGCAGCGAGGATCAAGCGCGTCGCCTTCCCACACTTTCACGATCTGTTGAACGGCCAGCAGTCCCACGCGATCAAGGGATTCGGTGGTATTGGCACCCGTATGCGGTGTGGCAACGAGATTTGGCAGCTGCCACAGCGCGCTGTCGGCAGACGGTGGCTCCGGATTGAACGTATCCAGCCCCGCACCTGCGATTCTGTTGGCTTGCAGCGCCTGGATAAGCGCCTGGGTGTCGACCAGTTCACCACGGGCAGTATTGATCAGGATGCAGTTGGAGCGCATGCGGTTCAGTTGCGCGGTACTGATCAGGTTGCGATTTTCGTCAGTCAGCGGGCAATGCAGGCTGATGATATCGCTGGATTCGATCAGGCGGTCAAAGTCGGTTTCACGCTCGACGTTTGAACGTTCGGGTAGCGTTTTGAGGTAAGGGTCGAACACCTTGACCTTCATCTGCAAGGGCGCAACCAGATCCATCAGGATGCTGCCGATCGCCCCAAGGCCAACCAACCCCAATGTCTTGCCGGACAACTCGATGCCGTTGGCGGTGGCCTTATCCCAATGCCCCTGACGTGTACGGGCATCCAGCCAGGCAATTTGCCGAGCCACGCTGAACATGAGCGCAAAGGCATGTTCGGCCACGGATTGCGCGTTCGCCCCGAGGGCGATCATGACAGGGACACCTTTCTCTGCCGCCGCCTGAATATCGATGGTGTCGTAGCCGACCCCATGCTTGGCGACCGCCTTGAGCCTGGGGGACGCTTCGATCATTTCTCGCGTGAGCTTGCCTTGCCTGACGATGATCGCGTCGGGCTGCACGTCGCGGATGAGCGAAGTGAGCTCTTCAGCCGGCAGATAGGGGGTGGTGGGGAAAATCTGAATGCCCAGATCATTCGCATAGCTCATCGCGTTGTGTGCTAGGGCGGGGCCCGTCAGCAAAATCTTGCGGGTCATGGATGCGTACCTTGTTCTTGTTTGCGTCGCGTTTGGTGTGCGACCGGGCAGCGACTTCAACCCGATATCTAAACCCTACCATAATGAAATGCCATTTCACTATCCTGATTTTTATCGGACTAAAAAAGTTTATTAATTATTTTTTACCGCTTGATTGATACAAAATGAAATGTGATTCTGAAAAAGCTTCCCCAGCCTTTCGGCGGCAACCCATAATTTCAAGAGAGCCATGCCCCATGACGATTGGATTCCGAGTCCTCGAAGCAGCCCGCAAAGTCAGCGCTGAGTGGGTATCACGTTATCGCGACGTACCCGTCGCAAATGTCAGCGATTCGATGAATAGAATGACCGCAGGCGGCGCTCGCCTGCGTCCGATGCACCGCGAAGGCGTGCTGGCCGGACCTGCTCTGACCGTGAAAGCCCGGCCCGGTGACAACCTCATGTTGCATTACGCCATTGATATCGCCGAACCGGGCGATGTGATCGTGGTGGATGCGGGGGGAGACCTGAGCAACGCGCTCATCGGCGAGATGATGGTGGCCTATGCGGTGAAGCGTGGCGTGGCGGGCATCGTCATCAACGGCGCGATTCGGGACGCAGGAAGCATTGCTGCAGGGACATTCCCGATGTTTGCAGCAGGCATTTCCCACCGGGGCCCTTACAAGGACGGGCCGGGTGAGATCAACGTGGCTATTGCGATCGACGGTATGGTGATCGAACCGGGTGATCTGGTCATAGGCGATGAGGACGGCTTGCTGTGCGTACCGTACGAGCATGTCGCCGACGTCTATGATCGAGCCGCGGCCAAGCACCATGCCGAACAAAAGCAACTGGAACAGATCGCCAAGGGAGAAAACGATCGCTCCTGGGTCCTGGAATCCTTAAAGAAAAAGGGCTGCCAGCTACCACAATAACTCGGTACATCAGGCGTAAGCACGGCCGTGGCGCAACGCTGCGCTGCGCCGTGCCGTTACGCCACGCCAGGCAGCAGACCAAGGCGGCCGGGATGCGAGTGCCGGACTTGATGCTCAGCGCTGAGCAGGTATTGTGTAGGCGACACGTTGAAGAACCCGCGGCCCTGAACCGGGCGACACGATATTTTCAAGGCGCGATGCAGAGACCTCATGGCGCTGACGGCACAAGGATTATGTTCATGAAAGCTTTTCAGATCGGATCTCAACAAGGCCTGGACGCGCTGACCGCGACCACTCGGCCCGAGCCGATCGCCGGGCCGGGGCAGGCCATCGTGGCGCCTCGCCTGGTGAGCCTTATCAGCCGGGATGTTCAAATTCTGCGTGGTACATACGGCCCCCGACAATTACCAGAGCGCATTCCCATGTCCGAAGGCGTGGGTGAAGTCATCGCCGTAGGCGAGGGCGTCAGCCAGGTCAAACCGGGCGACCGGGTCATCTGCGGTCACTTTCCCGGCTGGCTGCAGGGCGAATTTCGCACCAGCGTGTTCGCCCACGATGTCGGTGTAACTCATGACGGCTGGCTGGCTGAAAAAGTCGTATTGCCCGCCGCTGCCTTGATTCACGTACCGGACGCGTTGGCTGACAAGGACGTTGCCGCACTGGCATCTGCCGGTCTGACCGCCTGGAACGCGCTGATGGAGGTCTGCAAGGTCAAACCGGGTGAACTCGTCCTGTGTCTGGGGACCGGCGGAGTGGCGCTGGCCGCGTTGAAACTGGCCAGGCTTCACGGCGCACGCGTGGCGATCACCTCATCGAGTGACGAGAAGCTGGACATCGCGCGTCAGCTTGGCGCCGACATCACGATCAATTACCGCACGCACCCGGACTGGGCGGCTCAAGTCATGGCGCTCAGTGATAACGCCGGTGCCGACATCATTATCGAGACAGGAGGGCAGGACACCTTGGGACAATCGATCGCGGCGGCTGCCGTCAACGGCCGTATTGCCGTGATAGGCGTGACGCCAGGTCAGCACTCGCCGATTCCCGACTACCTGTCGCTGATCCTCAAAAACGTCACAATCAGAGGCATCGCCAACGGCAGCCGCGAGATGTTTGTCGACCTTATTCGAGCCATCGAGGCCAATGGAGTTGAAACGGTAGTCGCCAGGACATTCAAATTCGCCGATGCCCCCGAAGCCTACGCATATTTCGCCGCCGCGCGGCACATTGGCAAGGTACTGATCGAGTTTGAACAGGGGTGAGGTTACCGCGCCTTAGCTGAACATATAGCGAAAGGCTTACACACGCCGAGGTGAATCAGCCCTGTACGACATGCTCGCGAAGTAGCAATCTATACCCATCAACCGTTGCGCAGGAGGCGCTTCGGAGGTCAGGGATGATCACCATTGCCGGGATGGCTACTGACAGGATGTTGGAATGGTATTGATAGAAAAACGACCCGCTCCGGCGGGTTTTTTTATGGGCGCAAGAAATGGCGCAATGCGCACATCGTCTGAACCGGTTGGTCGTTTACCCTCGACGTTGATCAGTCGAGCGCCGCGCTGGGGATGTACGACGTATGCCGGATGGCGCGGCGGTAGCGGTCTGGACGGACATCAACCGATCCACAGACCGCACCGCTGCATGGCGGGAAAATCCCTGAATATGGAACAACAATGAAACTGCCCTCGGCTCAGACTGCCGCCTGAAACATTTCTACAGGGGTGGGATGCTGCACGCTATGCTCGGCATGCAACCAGCGAAGTAGCGCACTGCGACCCGCGATGCCCATTTTTACTGCCGCGCGCTTGAAGTAGCTTTCCACCGTGCTGACTTTCAGATCAAGCCTGTCCGCCAGTTGAGGCACAGTGAGACCGGCCAGCAGCCCGACGCACACTTCGGTCTCGCGCGAAGACAGGCTCAGTGCCGAGGCTTCCAGGCGACCCAGGAAACGCTGGCGCAGGCCTTCCATGGCATCTTTGTTTTTAAGGCTTTTTGTGACAGGCGAGGGGATTGTAGAAACAAGGGTAGGCGTCACAGTTGCAATATGCTGCTTTACGATGGGCAACACGACCCAGGACAGATCCTTGAGCCGGGCGCGCTCCTGACTGGTGAATGCCTTGGCAGAAGGGGATCGATAAACCGACAGCACATACTCCCCCTTGCCCGGGTAAGCGAGGTGTACCTGGGGGAAAGACGCGTGAGGAAGCAGATGACCTGGCTTTTCCTGTGCGTTGTAGGAGGGCGACTCAAACCTGATGGATCTGTCGACGCGAGTGTCTGCCAGTTCTGTCGGGCTCAACAGAACAGGCTCCAGACGTCTGCTGTCGATCCCCGGGTTGAGCACCTGGTGCAGATGTCCACCGAAGGCACCAACGGCGTGAGTGCCGGTTACTTCATTCGTGGATCGACTGAGTCCCTGAATGACATGAGTCGCATCCACGGGCAGCGAAGCGGTGATCATCTCGTGGAGCAAGCGGGCGAACTGGCGGCTTCCGATACCGGAGATCACTTTGCCGAGATGCGGAAAGAGCTGTTGCATGTTCATCGGGGTTCCTTTTTCCGTTTATAGAGAGACACGCCAAGGCGCAGCCTTGATTCAGCAATTAAGTAAGTCTTCTGTTTCTTCGAGTCCTGCGGTCAGACAGGTTATATGCAGACCGTAATACAACATTCAAGCGGGCTGAACAGGAGTTTGAAAGTTAGGCGACAACGACGTCCGAGAGCTTGCAGTAGTAAAAAGTCAATCGTATTACGAGAAGCGAGAACGCTAACCCTAAGCAAGGCACTCTTTAATAGCAGCAACTTTTTATCGATGTTTATTGAGTCTGACGCTCCCTGTGCGACAGGGGTAAATGCGAATCACTCTGAATACTTGAAAGGCCGGCAGACGATCGTCTTACCACCGCGCAGCAGCGCCTGGCCTGTGTTGAAAGTGCAGAGGTATCCAGTAATGTTGGCATGACGTTCAACTCCTGTCCCTATCCATGTTGTTAACGCATACGCACAGGGCGCGGCGATACGGGTCGTGCAGCACTGGCGTGTTTATATTAAGGTGATCATATACATCACAAAGAGCTTTAATAAACTCCAACTGACCGGTATGACCGAAAACTAACCATATAGTTCATGTTTCACGCTCCAATTGCAATAAAAAAAGTTTAATCAACACGCGATAGATTTCACACTACGCGCAGCGACATCGCTGGGACGGGGGGCATTCGACGCAGTATTACCGGATACGCTGCGCAGCGGGAAGAAGCGCATGACGCTTCGACCAGCCGCTTTACTATTTATCGGGCTTGATAGCAAGTGAAGGAGTACTCATCGGTACGTTAGTGCACAGCAAATGCGCCTAACAACAACCCTCATCAGGGCACGCTTGTTTTTATTTTACGTTCTGCTGGTTTCTCGACAGGCATTTTATAATTCTATTCGCCGCACAACAGTAGGTTCGCTCGGTTTAGCCGATGGATGGCTGGTTGACCGTGCAGCACGGACAGCCTCGTCGAGCGCATGATGCCGGTTAGCTTCGGTCGCCCGCCGGGTGAGACGAGCAAACAGGTAACCTTCTGCAGCACAGGGTGGTCACCCTGTCTGGGATACGCCCGTCATCCACTTGACCAGACCGTGTCGCCCCTTCACGCCAAGCTTCGCTCCGGCCCGCTTCAGATAGGTCTCGATGGAGCTGTTCTTGACGTGAAGCTTGTCGGCCAGCTCTGGAACCGTCGCGCCAGCCAATATGCCAAGGCATATTTCTTTTTCCCGCAACGACAGCCGGACCTCGGATCGACTCAGCTTCTCGTTGAATTCACGTTGAAGCTGGTGGCCGCCCTGTGTAACGGCTTCGTTGTCAGCATGCGCAGTGCACAAGGTACGGGTCGTCTGGGCATGTCGCTCCAGCAGGGGCAACAGGGCCTCTGAAAAGTTTTTCAAGAACGATAATTCGTGAAGTGAAAAGTCACGTTGGTGATGATCGCGGTGCAAGGAAATGACGCAGCGCCTGTTCGACTTGCGCGACACGAGATTGCAGTGATAGGTCCCGGAAGAACCCATGCTGCAGGGTGGCTTGAGATGAACGAGCAGAAAATCGTCCACATTGAGCATTCGAGCGAGCAGCATCTCCTGGTTCTGCGAGACACTCAGACTGAACGGCTTCTGGTCCGCATTCTCTTGCCCGAGGGGCTGAATGCTGATCACGTTTCCTTCGTTCTCGTCGATCGTCCATTCACTCAGGTCAAGTAAATCGATGGGGACGGTGGCCGCGATGATCTGGTACATGTTCGCGGCAAATCCTGTATCACCCACGCTTGCGATTAACTTTCCCAATTCCAGAAAATACGCTGACTGATTTCCCGTCATTTGTAGATTGGCTTCCATTACACATTTGCCCCCATGGCGTTAGTCTCCAGCCCAACCAAAAGCAACCTCGCATACAGGGCAGCCCTCTCGATGCCTAGTAATGAGCATAATGTCTGATTGTAGGACAATATTACTGGCGCATTAAAGAATGTACACATAGGGGCTATTCCCAGTCTGTCGGGGAAAAGGGGGACAAACGTCTCGCTACACGCCAGTGCACCAGGGCTGACAGTGTCCGATAGCACCGGATAATCCTATAAGGGCCAACCCAGTGTGATGTCTCGGAATAAAGGATCCTTTAGCGGCTCACCGTTTAGGAAAATCGCCGTGTTGTAACTAACCAGAAATAAGGTTTATAGCGAAAACCGGCTGGCCAGTTGTCTCGAAAATAAGGTTCTTCATACCGCCGAGTGCATGGCCTGACGCCGTCGCTTTAGGGTGCTCAAACTATATTTCCGTTTTGCGCTCCAGACGCGGTGAGGTCTCCGCGAAAATGTCCCTGAATGCGGGGACAGACGCACACGGGTCCTGATGTTTCCATTACTACATGGCTGCAGGATGAATACCTGCCTCGCAGGATCGTCGTCGTGGAGAAGTAGAGATTCTCATGCACGCCCTTTATTTCAGTGTTGAGCCGCTGATTCATCCGAGATCCGTGACGCCCATTGAGCGGGGAATACAGTGAGCATTGTCGGCTTTTTCCGGAAATTGAATATCCGCAAAATCCTGTTGAGGATCGTATTGATCGATCTGGCGGTGTCGCTGGCTGGCTATGCCTTGTATAGGGGCGCCAGCGGGGAAGAAGAGACGGTCTTTCTCTCAGCCGCAGCAGAAGTGACGGACATTGAGTACGCCGTATCGGCACAGGGCGTGCTTCAGGGCCGCAATCAAGTGGCCGTGGGAGCCCAGGTTTCCGGGCAATTGCAGTCCCTGAAAGTCAAACCAGGTGACAAGGTCAAAAGAAACCAGCTATTGGCAGAGATCGATCCACTGCCCGCCAAAAACGCTTTGCGCCAGGCGGTTGTCAAAGTCGAACAACTCAATGCGGAGCGAGACGCGACGCTGCATAAATTGAAACTTGCCGAGTCGAATGATCGCAGATATCAGGAGCTTGGCTCCACGGAGGCGGTTTCCAAAGCGGATCAGGACAAGGCCCGGTTCGAACTGGAGACCCAACGCGCCAACCTGGTATCGCTTACCGCACAATTACACACGGCCCATGTGAAGGAAGAAGCTGCGCGCATCAAGCTCGATTACACACGAATCTTCGCGCCAATGGACGGTCAGGTCCTCGCCATCGTTACTCAGGAGGGCCAGACGGTCATCGCAGACCAAATGGCACCTGTCATTCTGAAGATGGCACAACTCGACACCATGATCGTGAAAGCACAGATTTCCGAAGCCGATGTGCTCAAGATCCAATCCGGTCTTCCGGTTTACTTCACTATCCCGGGCGATCCTGACAGGCACCATGACGCCACCCTCAAGGCGATCGAGCCGGGCCCTGTGGACGCCGCAAGCCCGTCTGGCACCACAGGCGAAAACAGCAAAGCCGTCTTCTACAACGCTCTTTTCGATGTCCCCAACCTTGAAAACCGCTTCTACATCAACATGACCGCTAACGTGCGAATTGTGCTCGAGGCAAAGAAAGGCGTGTTGACGATTCCTGTTGCCGCACTGGGTGATCGGCGGGAAGACGGCACCTACAGCGTAAGAGTGCTGGGCGAAGGTACCGAGGTCAGAACAGCGTACGTAGAGCCGGGTATCAATAATAAGGTCAGGGTCGAAATACGTTCGGGGCTTCAAGCAGGCGACAGGGTTGTCATCGGAGAGCGGGGCGGTGTGGAAGGTGTTTGAGCGTATGACCAGGAGGTGCTGGATAATAAGAACATCCAGCACAGTTGTAAGCCGACGTTAAATCGATAACGGGCACGTTGCAGGCGTCTGATTGATGAATTGGGCGTGTGTTTCAAAAGTCAGGTCAACAGTGGATTAACAGGCGACGCCGGCGTCAGGACTTTCCTGACGCCGTCAGCGTTTGCTCATTCGCCAGTCGTTTTCATTCCTGGAAACCAGGCGGGCTTGAAAATAAACCTATTCTGGAGTGTTAGGTATGGCCATGTATTACGTTGCAATTGCAATGCTCACCGTGCTGCTGGTGCCAGGGCCGACCAATTCGCTGTTGCTACAGTCAGGGATCAGTCGCGGGCTGAGCCTGTATTCGCTGAAGCTGGTCGCGGCCGAATGGGCGGCTTATGTGATTCAGATCAGCGCGTGGGGCTTATCCATTGATGCGCTGATCGAACACTATGGTTGGGTGGTGGTGACCACCAAGGTTCTGGCCGTGATGTTCCTGTTCTACATTTCTCTGAAACTGTGGTTTTCGATTCACCAGGACCCCGACGGAAAGCCATCGCCGATTTCGGTCTCCGCGTTGTTTTTGGCAACACTCAATAATCCGAAAGGGCTGTTTTTCGCCACACTCGTAGCCCCCGCCGGGACGTTTTTGCACGTGGAAAGCTATCTTTCATTCATGACGGTTTTTTCCCTGGTCGTTCTTCCTGTCGGTATGACATGGGTTGCGCTGGGTGCCGTATTTGGTCGAAAACTACCGTCGATAATATCGGGCAATCGAGTCAACCGATTAGTGTCATTGGTGATAGGACTGTTCGCGATTATTGCGTTGTATAACGTCGCTGCTACAACGATGTTCACCTGAGCTTCCCACCCCGGTGGTGCTCCGTCACTGCGCCATCTCTTAACGATGTATCTAACGTTGATTGTGCTTATGTGCTTAGTAAATGTTGGAGTAGTCACGTGAGCTATCGAGACATCGTGCTCAATGACGAGGAAGAAATCGAGCTGAGGCAACGTGTGAGTTCAGCGACGATCAGCCCTCGCGAAGGCAGCCGGGCGCAGGTGATTTTGCTCGCTGCACAAGGCTGTTCTCGTAACGAGATTGCCAGGTTGACCGGACTATCGGTTGTTTCAGTCACACGCTGGTGCAAGCGTTTTCGAGAACTGCGTCTGCCAGGCCTGGTGGATCTTCCTGGACGAGGTCGCAAGGCATCCCTGCCAGCCGAGGCGTTGAAACAAATCCTTGATCAAGTCACCCAGCCATGTATCGGCCACGCCCGATGGAGCTGTCGAAGCATGGCGAAACTCGTCGGTATATCGCCGGCCAGCGTCCAGCGCATCTGGGCCGCCCATGACATAAAGCCGCACCTGACACACGCGTCAAAACTATCCAGCGATTCGGGTATTGAAGATGAATCCGGGGAGACTGGCGGAGGTATATCCGAAACGCCCGAATAAGGCGTTGGTGTTCCGTTGTGATGAGCAACGCCAGGTACAGGCTTTGGAGCACACCCGACCACGGCTCTCGAGGGAGCACCTGTCCGATCCGGTACCGCATGGCAAACTGAATTACCTGCAGGACGCTGGATCAGATCAAGTGAAAGCCGGTATCCGCCTTGGCTGAAATGCCTGAACTGAATACCGGCGCGCACAGGATTACTGATGAGACGCAGCCCGCTGCGCCGGGTTGCTTTCAGCCATGATTGGCCATTGGCTCGCGGCGCGCATGTATCAGATCACGCGGCGAATAAAAACCCTGCACCAGGCGATTCTTTGACCGGTACTCGCACATCACAAGCAGAGTGTCCGGGAGAGGGATAATCGCGGGTTCATGCTTGACCACCATGATTTTGCCGCCCGAGCGAAGGCGTACATGTGCTCCAGGTTCGAATGTGCCCATCTTCAGTTCCTCCTCACAAGGGTTTTGATGTCCGCTCCGTCCAGCCGCCGCCCAACGCCTTGTAGAGATTGACTTCGGCGGTCAGTTGCGACAATCGGTCGGTGATCAGGTTTTGTTGAGCGCTGAATAAAGAGCGTTGGGCGTCGAGAAATGTCAGGCTGTTGTCGACGCCGATACGGTAACGACGTTCGGCAAGGCGGTAGTACTTCTGGTTTGCCTGTACAAGGTCGCTCTGCGCCTTCAACTGACGCTTGTAGGTCTGACGCGCAGCCAGGCCATCGGAGACCTCCTGAAAGGCGGTCTGTATCGATTTTTCGTACTTTGAAACGCTTATATCCTTCTGGATCTTCGAGTAATCCAGGCTTGCCCGCAGACTGCCGGCGTTGAAAATCGGGATATCGATCTGCGGCGAAAACACCCAGCCTCCAGAGCCGGCTTTAAACAGGCCGGACAGCTCGGTGCTGGATGTACCGGCATTGGCCGTCAGGGTAATGCTCGGGAAGAATGCCGCTCGCGCAGCACCGATGCTGGCGTTGGCCGACTGCAACTGGTATTCGGCCTCGAGAATGTCAGGGCGTCGTTGCAGCAGGTCAGAAGGCAGCCCCGCAGGCACTTCGGCGAGCCATTCCGAAGACAACGGGCGGTCGGGCGCGCTGTCCGCAACCGTGGTGCCCACCAGCAAGGTCAGGTTGTTGAGATCCTGCGCGACCTGGCGCTGGAACGTCGCCAGACTTGCCCGTGCGCTCTCCACCGACGTGCGCGACTGGGCCAGGTCCAGTGACGAAGAAGCGCCCACTTGCTGGCTGCGAGTGGTCAGCTTCAGGCTCTTTTCGTAGGACATCAGCGTGTCCTGAGTCAAGGCCAACAGTTCCTGGTCGGCACGCCAGGTCAGGTAGGCAGTTGCGACACTCGCCACCAGGCTCAGTTGAGTGCTGCGCCGGGCCTCTTCGCTGGACAAATAGGTGAGCGATGCCTGGTCGCTGAGGCTGCGTATGCGTCCGAACAAATCCAGCTCGTAGGAGCTGATACCCAACGTCGCCGAATAACTACCACTGGTCACCGGGGCGCCGGTCTGCGTGATACTGGCCGGCTGGCGCTGCCGGGTACCGCTGCCCGTGGCGCTGATCGCGGGGAACAGATCGGCGCGCTGAATGCGATATTGCGCCTGATAGGCCTCGACGTTGAGCGCTGCCACACGCAAGTCACGATTGTTGAGCAGGGCGCTTTCGATAAGCTGTTGCAGCGTCGGGTCGCGGAACAGGTCACGCCATCCCATATCCGCCGCCAGCGGTCCTGAGAGTGCTGGCGCGTAGCTGGAAGATTGTGGGTAGTGTGCGGGAACCGGTGCTGCCGGGCGCTGATAATCAGGAATCAACGAGCAGCCGCTCAGGGACAGCGCAGCAAACAGCCAGGGGCCAAGGAATTTGTTCATTCTGCGCCTACCATCCACTTGGCCAACCCATGTCGACCGCTGATACCCAGCTTGGCGGCGGAACGTTTGAGGTAGGTTTCGACAGAACTGCTCTTGACGCAAAGTTTCTCTGCGATCTCGGGAACTGTGCCGCCCGCGAGGAACTCCAGGCAGGCCTCTTTCTCCCGTGCGGAGAGCGAAACGTCGCAGGCACGCAAGCGTTCGTTAAACTCGCTTTGCAGGTGCTTGTACTCATCGGAAAGCGGGCCGTGCGACAGTGTGCGTCCAGCACTTTTCATACCGGATTGGCGATGGGCACGTGCGTGTCGCTCCGATAAAGGCAGCAGGGTCTCCGAGAGGTATTTCAAAAAAGACAGCTCTTGCAACGAGTAATCTTTGTCGGCTTGCGGGCGGTGCAACGAGATCACACAACAGCGATTGGCCTTGCGCGAGATCATGCTGCACTGGTGCGAGGTACCGACAAAGTCATTGCCTTTTTCGTTTTTCATCCGGGCATTCAGGTGAATCAGCAGGTCGTCATCCACCTCCAGCACCCGCTTGACCAACGGGTGGTCGTGGCGGTGCCTGGCGTGTGTCGGACACAACGTCTGCAACTGCGGATTCAACTCAGTGCCCGCATAGCCCAACAACTGCACATCTGTCACCGACGACTGATTGTCGTCAACGGTCCACTCGCTCAATTCGACACGGCTGACGGCCAGCGATGTATTGATGAACTGGTGCATGTTGCTCAGAAACATGTCATTTCCGACGCTGGCCACCAACTTCCCGAGTTCCAGATAAATGTGCGATTTCACTTCATCTTTGGCATTCGCTTGTCGGTTCATATGTCTATTCCTGCAGATCAGAAGTTGCGTGCAATGCTGTCGATCAGACTGTGAGTTCCGTCCTCCGCACGCTCAAATCCTTTGCCCCTTGACATCAATCGAATCCGGTATCACGCGTGAATGTCTTCACAAAAAACGATTCAGCTCGAGGTTCCCATTAAGCTGAGTTGCGCAGGAAAAGTCTGTCACGGGATACCGGGACATCCTGCGCAACCGAGCGGTTACTACTCAGCTGACGCTGTTATCGAACGTGAAACCTCGGCTTTGAAGGTCTTGTGGGCCGGCTCCTTGTTCAGCGCCCGGGAGATCGCCTGGCCCAGTGCGCTGACATGAGGCGCCCGGACCAGGGTCTCGTGGGTCCCGGGAAGCGCTGTCATGCTCACCGGGGTCTCTAGCAACTCACTCCACCCCAGCAGCGGATCGTTGCGCTCCTGCCCGCTGGCCGTAAACAGCGTCACCGAGAGCGGAGCGGGTGGGCTGACATAGGCGTCGATTGCCCTATTGGTTGCATAGGCCACCGCGAGATGGCTGCGTAACAAGGTGGCATCGACGTCCTGTGGCAGCTCCTCCGGAAGCAGGCGGTGTGCAATGCACAGTGCGAGCATTTCATCGACGGCATCCGTGCTGGCCAGCTCGGTGAGTTGCCGGAACACCTCGGGGTCGAACTGCTCGGGTAGCCAGCTCATCAGGAATTGACCTTCGCTCAATGCCTGAGGCGTTTGCTGCTCAAGACGCGCGGAGGTGTCGATGATGCCGAGGAACTCCAGCTGTTCACCATTGGATTGCAGCTGGCGGGCCATTTCATAAGCAATAAGACCACCTGCAGACCAGCCGCCGATCCGGTAAGGCCCTTTTGGTTGTACCTGGCGAATCGCTGCCAGGTAACGCGCGGCCATGGCCGGCACGTCAGACAACGGCTTCTCTCCAGCTGCCAGGCCGCTGGCGGCCAAGCCGTAGAGCGGCACCTGTGGGTCGATTGCCGCGGCCAGATCGCGCACGTATTGCACTTCGCCGCCCAGCGGGTGGACCAGGAACAACGGGGTTTGCGAGCCAGTGCGACGGACAGGCACCAGATTGCTGTGCTTGCCGGGACGTGCCTGGCCGTCCAGGGTTCTGGCAAAACCGGCAATGGTCGGTTCGATGAACAGATCGCGGACCGCGATCGGTTTGCCGAGCACCTTGCGCAGGCGCGAGGCCATCTGCACCGCCATCAGCGAAATACCACCCAACTTGAAGAAGTCGTCATGGCGACTGACCTTGTCCAGCTTGAGCAACTCCTTCCAGAGGTTGGCGAGGGCGATCTCGGTGTCGCCTTCGGGCGCTTCGTACGGCAGGTCTTCAGGCAGTTCGCTTTCGGCCGTCGCAGTGATAGTCGCGGTATGCGCCGAGCGCGGCAGCGCCGGCGTGTTGTTCAGCACCTGACCGATCGACTGCTGTGCGTCAGTCACCATGTTCTCCAGAACTGTGGCAAACAACTGCATGATGGCCTGCACAGTGGTTTTGTCGAACAGGTCGCTGGAGTATTGCAGACCGCCGCTCAGGCTTTCGCCGGTATCGGTGAGTGACAAAGACAGGTCAAACTGAGTGGTGATATGAGCGCTGTCCAGCGACTCGACTTCCAGACCGGGCAGTTGCAACAGCGAAGGGGGCGTGTTGTCCAGGCTCAGCATCACTTGGAACAACGGGCTGTGGCTCATGCTGCGGGTTGGCTGCAAGGCGCTTACCACTTGCTCGAACGGTAGATCCTGATGACTGTAGGCAGACAGCGTGATGTCTTTGATCCGGCCGAGTACATCACTCACTCGGGTCTCTCGGCAGGTTGCCACACGCAATGCCAGTGTATTGGCGAAGAAGCCGATCAATGGCTCCAGTTCCGGGCGTTGACGGTTGGCGACAGGCGTACCGACCACCACATCATTCTGCTCGCTGAGGTGACTCATGAGCATCGACCAGCCTGCCAGCAGAACCATGAACAGTGTGCTGCCCTGAGCCTGGCTGAACGCGCGCACGTCGGCACTCAGCTCTGGCGAGAACACATACTCGATCATCCCGCCGGTGTAGCTCTGGATAGCTGGACGCGGACGGTCCAGTGGCAGGTTCAGCAGGCTTGGCGCGCCTTCCAGATGCGTACGCCAGAAGTCGACCTGAGCTTGCAGCGCAGGACCGTCAAGGGATTTCCGTTGCCAGGCGGCGTAGTCCACGTATTGAAGCGGCAGCGCTGGCAGCGGGTCCTTTTGGCCTTGACTGAAAGCGCTGTAAAGCACACTCACTTCCTGGGCCAGAACACTGTTGGACCAGCCGTCGGAGACGATGTGATGCAACGTAATCAACAGCACATGTTCGGCATCCGCCACCTGCAGCAGATGCCCGCGCAGCATAGGCCCCTGAGTCAGGTCGAACAGTTGCGTGGCATTTTCCTGACCCAGACGGGCCAGGGTCGCCGTGCGCTCCTCACTGGAAAGTCCGCGCAGATCCTGTTGCAACAGAGGAAAGCAGGTATCGGCCGGGGCGATCTTCTGCACCGGTTCACCGTCAACCAACTCAAAGCGCGTGCGCAGGGTTTCGTGGCGTGCAACCAGACGATCAAGCGTCGCCTGCAAGGCAGCCGTGTCCAGTGCCCCTGTCAGGCGCAAGGCCATCGGCAAGTGATAGGCCGCACCGGCAGCATGATCCAGATGATCGAGGAACCACAGGCGTTGCTGGGAGAATGACAGTGGCAGACGGCCCGAGCGATCCGCCCTTGGAATTGATTGCGCTTCACTTGGCGCCGTGGCGTTGACCAATGAGGCCAGGCCACGCACGGTCGGTGCGTCGAACAGTTCACGCAAGGTGATTCGTGTACCGAGCTTGCGTCGCAGTCGCGACAGCAATTGCACGGCGAGCAACGAATGGCCGCCCAGTTCAAGGAAGCCGTCGTTGCGGCCGACCTGATCCAGATGCAGCAGGGCTTTCCATATTTCGGCGATGGCCTCTTCGGTTTCGCCTTGCGGCGCCTCGTAAGCCTTGCTGGCCAACGCATCCTGACCAGGTGCCGGCAGCGCTCGGCGGTCGAGCTTGCCGTTTGAAGTCAGCGGCAGGGCATCTAGATGGACGAAGGCACTGGGCACCATGTATTCCGGCAGATGCTTGAGCAGCTCGCTACGCAAATGCTCGGCCGCAACCGATTCACCACAGACATAAGCGACCAAGCGCTGACTGTCCGAATCACCCTGGCTGTCGTTGCGGGCAATCACCACCGCCTCGCGGATGCCTGGTACGGCCAGCAGAACGTTTTCGATTTCACCCAGCTCGATACGGAAACCGCGAACCTTCACCTGGAAGTCGTTACGGCCCATGTATTCCAGCGTGCCGTCCGCCAGCCAGCGACCCAGATCGCCGGTTTTGTAAAGGCGGGCGTTGGCGTTACTGGAGAACCTGTCAGCAATGAAACGTTCGGCACTCAGCTCGTCACGGTTGAGGTAGCCACGAGCCACACCGCTACCGCCGATGTGAATTTCCCCGGCGACGCCCAGTGGTGCAGGCTCGCCACGCGCGTCCAGAACATGCACCTGAACGTTGGCGATGGGTCGGCCGATGCTTGGTTTTTCACCCAGGTCGCGGATCAGGTCAATGGTCGCGTCCACTGTGCATTCGGTCGGGCCATACATGTTGTAGAAGCGGATGGTCTGGCAGTTGCGCAGCTTTTCCCAGGTGCTGGCGTTGATCGCCTCGCCACCCAACAGCACGCTGACCGGCTGGTAACTGCTGCGTTCCAGCAAACCGGCGGAAAGCAGGGTGTCGAGCTGCGATGGTGTTGAGTCGAAGGCATGAACCTGATGGGCTTCGAGGAAGTCCAGCAGTTCGCTGCCGTTGGCACGAATGAGTTGCGGGATGATCACCAGCGTGTGGCCGGAGAACAATTGCGAGATGCCTTTGATCGACATGTCGAAGAAGAAGCCGGCGTTCAGCGCCACGGTGGCCGGTGTCGGACAATGCTGATGGGTGGTGCGGGTCAGCACGTTCCAGAAGTTGAACACCGAGCGGTGCTCGACCATGACACCTTTTGACTGGCCAGTGGAGCCTGACGTATAGATCACGTAGGCCAGGTTTTCCGCCGTCAGGCCGTCGACCACTGGATTGGCGTCGAACGCCTGATCGTCCGCTGCCAGCAGCGATTCAGCGCTGTCGAGCAACATCGGCGGTATGTCGCCAGCCGGCAGACTGAGTGCGCTCTGGGTCAGCAGCGCACGCGGCTGGCTGTCCTGCAACATGAAGGCCATGCGGTCAGCCGGGTGGGCAGGATCGATCGGCACGTAAGCAGCGCCGGACTTGAGCACGCCCAGCAGGCCGACAATCATGTCCAGACTGCGTTCGGCGCAGATGGCCACGCGCTCGTCCGGCTGCACACCGAGTTGCAGCAGCTGCCGGGCCACGTGGTTCGCACGGCGGTTGAGCTGGCGATAGCTCAGTTGGCGGTCTTCATAGACCAGCGCTACAGCCTCGGGGTTGCAGCGGACCTGGTGTTCGAACAAGGCATGGATCGGTACTGCCGGTGCGAACTCACTGGCGGTGTCGTTGAATTCGTTGAGCAGCCGTTGCCGCTCGTCCTCCGGGACCACTTCCAGGCTGCTTGCCAGACGTTGCGGATCCTGCTCGAGGGCATTGACCAGTTCGGCGACCGCCTGACCGAGGTAGGCGGCAATCCGGTGCGGGTCGATGCCATCTATAGACTGCGCAGTCAGCGAAAAGCCATTGGCCTCATTGGCTACGGCAATTTCGATCGGGTAGTTGGTACGGGTTTCGGAGCCCAGGAAATGAACCCCTTCCTGCTCCTCGCCCATGTCCTCGATGTTTTCCCCGGCAGTGTTCACCAGATCACCGTGACGGCAGTTGAGGATCACGGTGAACATCGGCAGCGATGCATCCACTGCACTGCAGCGCTGCGCCAGGGCCAGAGGCGCCTGCTCGTGGGTCAGCAGGCCGCTGAGCTGTTGGTAGGCGTCCTGAACGATATCGCGCACGCTGTTTTGTTGCAGGCGAATACGCATCGGCAAGGTATTGATGAACATCCCCAGCGCATGGTTGGCGCCGGATGTGCCCTGGGAGCGTCCCGAAAGCACGGTACCGAAAATCCCGTCGTCGCGGCCGCTGGTGGCGGCCACCACCAAGCCCCATGCGGCGTGGAACAGCACCGAGGTTGGTACGCCCTGGGCCCGAGCGGTGCTGTGGATCCGCGCGCTGAGATCGTCGCTCAGATCCTGCACCGAACGCAGGATTGTTGCATCGCCGCCACGCACATCGAGCACGCCATAGGGCGCAGTGGTGGTATCGACATCCCCCAGCAGTTGACGGAAGTAGGCTTCATGTTCGGCCTGGGAGACACACGCGGCCTGGGCGATGAAGTTGCGGTACGGCTGGGATGGCGGCAGGGCGTCGGCGCGTCCGTCCATCACTGCCTGAATCTCGCCCATGATCAGGCGCAGGGTGACGTTGTCGCTGATGAGGTGATGGTCCAGCAACGCCATCAGCCACTTTTCCTGCCGGGTATCGTACGTGATATACGCGGCTATCAGCGGTGCCTGTTGCAGGTCCAGGCGCATATGGTAGGTATTGGTGCGGTCGCGCAGCATCTGCAAGGCGTCTTCACCCGGCGCGGTGTCGAGTTCAATGACTGGCAACGTTGCCTGGCGATGCACCACCTGTACCGGTTGCGGCAGACCTTGCCAGCGCAGGGAGCTGCGCATGATGTCGTGGCGGTTGATCACCACTTGCAGCGCGCCGAGGAACTTGTCGAGCAACGCACGGCTGTCGAAGGTCGCTATGGTGCGCATCAGGTAGGCATCACCTTCTGACTGCAACAGATGGTGAAACAGGATGCCTTCCTGCAACGACGACAGTGGGTAGATATCCTGAACATTGGCGACGCCGCCTGGCACATCGGCAACGATATGCTCCAGTTCCTGCCGGGTCAGTTTCACCAACGGCAGCATGTCCGGGGTCAACGCCGTGCAATCGACGGGAATCAGGTTCGCCGGGGCGACCCGTTCCGCCGCAGTGCCGCCCGCCAGGACCGCGGCCATGGCTTGCAGGGTTGGCGCCGAGAACACCGTGCTCACATCCAGTACCAAGCCGATCTGACGCAAGCGCTCTATCAGGTTAATCACGAGGAAAGAGTGACCACCCAGTTCGAAGAAGTGATCCTGGCGACCGACACGTTCGACCCCGAGCAATTCCTGCCAGGCAGCGGCCAGGGTCGTTTCGATAGCGCCTAGCGGTGCTTCGTAGTCACGACTCACCGTCGCGAACTGGTCCGGCGCGGGCAGGGCGGCACGGTCCAGCTTGCCGTTGGTGGTCAACGGCCAGCTTTCGAGGGTCACAAAGGCACTGGGCAGCATGTGTTCGGCCAGCACGCTGGCCAGTTGGTTGCGCAGGAGCGCTGACTCGGGAGCGGCGCCTTCCTCGGCAATCAGGTAGGCGACCAGGCGTTTGTCGCCGGGGCGATCCTCACGCACGATGACCATCGCTTCACGGACATCGGGGCAGGCGAGCAATTGCGCCTCGATCTCGCCCAACTCGATACGAAAGCCGCGAATCTTGATTTGCGAGTCATTGCGGCCGACGTAGACCACGCCGCCGTCGCTGCGGTAGTGCGCAACGTCGCCGGTGCGATAGAGCCGTGCGCCGCTTTGCAACGCATAGGGGTCGGCAATAAAACGTTCGGCATTCAGTTCCGTGCGGTTCAGGTAATGCCGGGCAACACCGGCACCGCCGATGTAAATCTCGCCATTGACGCCCACCGGCACCGGCTGCTGATAGTCGTCGAGGATACGCAGGCACAGGTCATCAAGTGCCGGACCGATCAGACTTGGCATGGCTGTGTCGATTTCTGCCTGGCTTATCGGGTAGTAAGTGGCATGCACAGTGATTTCCGTGATCCCGTACATGTTCACCAGACGGGTACGCGACAGCGGTGTGCGTGCGGTCCAGGGCTGCAGGCTGCGGAAGTCCAAAGCCTCACCCCCGAATACCACTTCACGCAGCGCATGCTCCTGTGGGCTGCGTTCGCGGGCCTGGATGAACTGGCGGAAAGCGCTTGGCGTCTGGTTCAGAACGGTGACCTGCTGCTCGCAGACCAGCGCATAGAAGTCATCCGGCGAGCGCGCCACCTCACTCGGGACGATGACCAGTTTGCCGCCGTAGCACAGCGCGCCCCAGATTTCCCAGACCGAGAAGTCGAAGGCAAAGGAGTGGAACAGCGTCCAGACATCCTCACGGCCGAAGTTGAATTGCCTGGCGGTGGCGTCGAACAGGCGTGCAACGTTGCCGTGCTCCACCAGTACACCTTTGGGCAGGCCTGTAGACCCTGAGGTGTAAATGACATAAGCCAGGTGCTCGCGAGACAGACCCAGAGCAGCAGGCTCAGGGTTGCAGTCCAGCGATTCATCTGCCAAATCGGCACTGTCGTTGTCCGCGCCGAGGGTCAGTACCGGCACGCTGTGTACCGGCAGCACGTCGAGGCAGGCCGACTGGGCCAGCAACGCTACCGGCGCACTGTCTGCCAGCAGGTAGCCGAGACGCTCGGTGGGGTAAGTCGGATCCAGCGGTACATAGGCTGCACCGGCCTTGAGCACGGCCAACACCGCGCAGACCATCTGTGTGCCTCGCTCTGCGAGGATCGCTACCCGGTCATCGGGGCGCACGCCTTGGGCGAGCAGTTCATGGGCCAGACGGTTGGCTCGGCGATTGAGCGCCTGGTAACTCACCTCATGCCCGCCAAAGACCAGTGCGATGTCCTGCGGGTGGGCGGCGGCGAACTGTTCGAAGCGCTGATGCACCATCAGACCCGATGCGAATACCGCCTTGGGCTGCAATAGCGCTGGCGAGGCCAGGCGCTGCGCCTGGCTGAGCAACGGCAGGCTGAGCACAGGTTGCGCGACATCCTCGACCATCGCCTCCAGTAGCGTATGGAAATGCTCGGCAAAACGCTCGACGGTCGCGTGGTCGAACAGGTCGCTGGCGTATTCGATCATCCCGGTCAGCCTGCCGTTTTCGCTACCCAGCATCAGCATCAGGTCGAATTGCGCGGTTTCATGGGCCTGCAACATCGGATGCAGGCTAAGGCCCGGCAGGCTCAACTCGCCACCAACGCTGGTGTTATCCAGCGACAGGGCGACCTGACACAGCGGGCTATGGCTCATCGAGCGTGGCGGCTGCAAGGCTTCGATCACTTGCTCGAACGGAATGTCCTGATGCTCATGGGCCGCCAGCGTGGTCTGGCGGACCTGTTCCAGCAGCTGCGCCACGCTCGGGTTCTGCGCCAGATCGACGCGCAGCGCCAGGGTGTTGACGAAGAAGCCGATCAGATTCTCGGTTTCGGTGCGGCCACGGTTGGCGCTCGGCACGCCTATCACCACATCGCGCTCGTTGCTTAGCCGCGCCATAAGGACCGACCAGGCGCTGAGCAGCCCCATGAACAGGGTGATGTTGTGGGTCTGGCAGAAGCGCTCAAGACGTTGATGAAGCGCTGCATCGATTGTCAATGGCACAGCGCCGCCGCGGTAGCTTTGCACCGCCGGACGTGGCCGATCAGTAGGCAGCGAC
Organism: Pseudomonas sp. MWU16-30316; assembly: GCF_020515645.1. NCBI lineage: Bacteria > Pseudomonadati > Pseudomonadota > Gammaproteobacteria > Pseudomonadales > Pseudomonadaceae > Pseudomonas > Pseudomonas sp. MWU16-30316. The sequence continues at coordinate 849,928 of NZ_JAIZAZ010000003.1, forward strand.
AGCAGCGTCGGTGCACCACCCAGGTGCTCACGCCAGAAGTCGGCCTGCTCGGCAAGGCGCTCGCCGGTAAAGGTGCGGCGTTGCCAGGCGGCGTAGTCGGCGTACTGGATTGACAGGGCAGGTAACGGGTCAGGCCGATGCTGACTGAAGGCCTGGTAGAGGGCGGCGAACTCGTTGACCAGTACACCCACCGACCAGCCGTCGGAGATGATGTGGTGCTGGGTGATCAACAGCATGTGCTCGTTATCGGTCAGGCGCAGCAGATGCCCGCGAATCAGCGGGCCCTGGCGCAGGTCAAACGGTGCAGCGGCCTCGCTGTCGGCGATGCGTGAAGCGCTGAGGCTGGCCTGTTCATAAGGCTGCGAGCGCAAGTCCTGTTCTGCCAGGGCGAAACCGCTATCCGCCGCTGCGATGACCTGCACCGGCTGTTCGCCGTGCAACTCGAACGTAGTGCGCAGGCTTTCATGACGCGCGACCAGACGGTCGAGCGCAGCCTTGAGCGCGCTGTGATCAAGCTCGCCGCGCAGCAGCAGTGACATCGGCATGTGGTAGGCGCTGCTGGCGCCAGGGTCGAGCCTGTCGAGAAACCACAGGCGCTGCTGGGAAAAGGACAGTGCCAGCGGCGCGTTACGCCCGATGGGTTCGATGCTAACGGAATCGACCGCTTGCAGGCCATCGACCACCTTCGCCAGTTCGGCAACGGTCGGGTGACTGAACAGCTGGCGCAGCGCCATGTCGCCGTTCAGTTGCTGACGCACCCGGGAAACCAGTTGCGCAGCCAGCAGCGAGTGGCCGCCAAGCTCGAAGAAGCCGTCATGGCGACCCACTCGTTCGAGGCTCAGCAATTCCTGGAATATCTCCGCGAGGGCCTGTTCGGTGGCGCTCTCCGGCGCAACGTAGACTCGCTCGGACATGGCATTCAGGTCCGGTGCCGGCAGTGCTTTCAGGTCGACCTTGCCATTGAGTGTCAGCGGCAAGGTATCCAGACGCATGAACACACTCGGCACCATGTATTCCGCCAAACCGCCACTCAATTGCGTACGCAGATCCTCCGGGTCAGGTGCTTCAACGCCCGCATGCACGGTGTAATAGGCGACCAGACGGGTGTCACCCGGGCTGGCTTCGTGCGCCACCACCACGGAGTTGCGCACGCCGTCGCACAAGTGCAGGACGCTTTCGATTTCGCCCAGCTCGACGCGGAAGCCGCGGACCTTGACCTGCCCATCGTTACGCGCCACGTATTCAAGGTTACCGTCCGGCAACCAGCGCGCGAGATCGCCGGTGCGATAGAGTCTCGCGCCTGGCTGCGGAGTGAACGGGTCTTCACTGAAGCGTTCGGCGGTCAGCTCGGGACGGTTCAGGTAGCCGAGTGCAACGCCAGTACCACCGATGTAGATCTCGCCGACCACCCCCATCGGCACCGGTTCGCGCCGGGCATCAAGCACATAGACCCGCACGTTGGCATTGGGCTTGCCAATCGGCAGACTCAGGGTGTCAGGCAGTACCTCGAAAATTTCGTAGCTGGTGGCACAGGTGGTGCCCTCGGTCGGGCCGTAGCCGTTGAACAGGCGTATCTGAGCGGAATGTTCACGGACCCGACGGAACGAGGCCGGATCAGCGCGCTCGCCACCACACATGATCATGCGCAAGCCTGCCAGGGCCTCTGGAATCAACCCGGCATACAGGTTGAAGAGGGCGGTCGAGCTGATCATGGCTGTTACACCATGGCGTTTCAGCAGGGCGGCGAACGCCACCGGCTCGAGCAGCACATGGGGCTCGATAATCACCGACTGGCCACCATTGAGCAACGCACCCCAGATTTCCGGAGTACTGGCGTCGAATGCCGGGTTGGACGAAAACGCCACACGGTCTTCAGCCGAGAAGTCGTAGTAACCGTTGTCCTGAACCAGACGCACAATGCCGTTGTGGGTCACGATCACGCCCTTGGGCTGACCGGTGGAGCCAGAGGTGTAAATGATGCACGCGGGGGGCTCGCCTGCGACGTCATCTGCAAGCACGACTGGCCCCTGGCTCAGCGCTGACAGATCCAGCCTGTCCAGATCCAGTCTTGGCGTCATTTCAGGTGCCGTCAGGTCGCTGCGGCTCAGCAGCATGATGGCTTCGCTGTCCTTGAGCATGAAGCGCAGGCGTTCTTCAGGGGCCAGGCGGTCCAGCGCCAGATACGCCGCACCGCACTTGAGAATGGCCAGCATGCTGACCAGCAACTCCACCGAACGATCCAGCAGGATCGCCACCCGGGTTCCAGACACCACGCCGTGCTGGCGAAGTTGCTGAGCCAAGGCGTTGGCGCGGCTGTCGAGCTCGGCGTAGGTCAGTGTCTGCTCACCCTGGCGGACTGCAATTGCCTGCGGTGCAGCTTCGGCATGGGCCTCGAACAAGCGATGCATCAACTGACCGAGCGGGTAGGCGCGCTCTGTGGCATTGATATCCTTCAGCAGGTAATCGCGCTCCGCCGTGTCGAGCAACGGCACCCGCTCCAGCACTTGCCGATCGTCGGCCACCATGGCTTCCAGCACACGCTGGAGGTAGCCCAGATAACGTCGCATGGTGCTTTCGTCGAACAGCGCCGTAGCGTACTCCAGCGTGCCGATCAGTTGTCCGTCTACCTCACCGATGTCCAGCGCCAGGTCGAATTTTGATGCATCACCGGGCACTGCAACGCCTTGCAGGCTTATGTCGCCGAGCACCAGGGCGTCGTCCTCATTGTCTCGCCATGACAGCATCGCCTGAAAAATCGGGCTGTGAGACAGGCTGCGTTGTGGTCGAACCACTTCAACCACTTGTTCGAACGGCAGGTCCTGATTTGCCTGAGCAGCCAGAGTCTGCTGTTTGACCTGCCGCATAAGCGCTTCGACGCTCGGCGCCCCCGAGAGGTCGATCCGTACAGCAAGGGTGTTGACGAAGAACCCGATCAGGTTCTCCACCTCGGCGCTCATTCGGTTGGCAACCGGCGTACCGATCACCACGTCGTCCTGACCGGACAGCCTTCCCAACAGGGCGGCCCAGGCACCCATCACGGTCATGAACAGGCTGCTGCCATATCGTTGGCCCAAAGCCTTGAGGCCATGGGTCAATTGTGTATCCAGCACCAGCTCCAGCGTCTGCCCGCTGTAGTCCTGTTGCGCCGGACGTGGCCGATCGGTCGGCAGGGTCAGCAAGGCTGGCGCACCGGCCAGTGCCTGCTGCCAGTACTGACGCTGTTGTTGCAGCACGTCGCCACTCAACCAGTCACGTTGCCACAGTGCGTAGTCGACGTACTGCACCGGCAACGCCGGCAGCGGATCCTCCGCCCCCTTACTGAAGGCTGCATAGAGCGCGCCCAGCTCGCGGTTCAACACCCCGGTTGACCAGCCATCGGAGACGATGTGGTGCATGGTCACCAGCAACACGTGGTCGTCATCGGCCATGCGCACCAGACGTCCGCGCACCAACGGGCCATTGACGAGGTCGAAGTGCTCACTGGCCTCTTGTGCAGCGATGGCGAGCAGCTTGTCTTCGGCATCGGTCTGCCCGGCCAGTACCTGCAGTTGCAGTCTGAAACCTGTTTCAGTGGCAGAGATACGCTGCTCCGCAGGCTGTCCCTGCTCTTGTACAAAGGTCGTGCGCAGCGCCTCATGGCGGGCCACGATACGGTCCAGTGCGCGTTGCAGCGACGCCTGATCAAGGCTGCCGCGCAGACGTAACCCAACTGGAATATGGTAAGCGGCGCTGCCACCTTCCAGTTGCGCGAGGAACCACAGGCGCTGTTGGGCAAACGACAACGGTAGCGCACCCGAACGTTGCACAGGCGTGATCGCCAGGCGAGCGTTGCCCTGCGTGTTGCTCAGCCGCTCTGCGAACTGCCGCAGAACCGGCGCTGCGAAAAACGCTGACGGTGAAACCTCCAGATTCAATTGCTGACGAACCTGGGCCAGCACACGCATGACCAGCAATGAATGACCGCCGAGCGCGAAAAAGTCATCATGCCGACCGACTTGCGCGACGCCCAGCACATCGGCCCAGATTGCGGCGACTGCCGTCTCCAGCGGGCCATCGGCTGCTTCGAAATCATGCTGATCGAAGGCTTCGGCGTCCGGTTCGGGCAACGCTCTGCGATCCAGCTTGCCATTGGCACTCAGCGGCAATGCGTCCATGCGCACGAACGCTGCCGGGATCATGTATTCCGGCAGGTTGAGTTGCAGGTGCTGGCGAAGCGCGCGCGGGGTAAGGGCAGGGCCGGCAGGTTCGCGGGTGGCATATTCCACGAAATACGCAACCAGTTTCGGCGTGCCGCTGCTGTCCTCGCGAATTACGACCAGGCTTTCGCGTATACCCGCGACCTCGGCCAGACGTGCTTCGATTTCGCCCAGCTCCAGACGCAGCCCACGCAGCTTGGCCTGGGAGTCGTTGCGGCCGAGGAATTCAATATTGCCATCAGCCCGGTAGCGCGCCATATCGCCGCTGCGGTAAAGCCGTTCGCCCGCCACGAAGGGGCTGTCCATGAAGCGTTCGGCGGTGAGTTGCGGCAAGTTCAGATAGCCGCGTGCAATACCTGCGCCGCCGATATACAGCTCGCCCGCAACGCCCGGTGGAACTGGCTGGCCAAGCTCATCGAGCAGATAAATCCGTGTGTTGGCCAATGCACGGCCAATCGGCAAGACCCCGTCGACCTGGCTGCTTGCCTCGAACTCGAAACAGGTGCTGTCGATGCTGGCTTCAGTGACACCGTAAGTCTGGACGATCTGCACGTGATCGCCACAAAGCTTGCGCAGTTGCCGGGCGCTGTGCGCGGTCCAGATATCCGAACCACAGACCACGGTGCGCATGAACGACAGGTCGCGACCCGTCTCTTCCACCCAGGCCAGCAACGCATTGAGCACGGCCGGCACGAAATCCGCAAAACCGATCGACCCCTCGCTCAGCAGGCGGTAAAGCGCAGGCGGGTCCATCAGGGTCTCGCGTGGGCACAGCACCAGTGTGCCGCCGAAACCCAGTGAGCGGATCAGGTCGGCGCTGAACACATCGAAGGAAAACCCGGCCATCTGCAAGTGATTGAGTGGCGCGTGTAACGGATACAATTGCTTCCACGCCGCGCTGACGGCGAGCAATCCGCGATGCTCGACCATTACGCCTTTCGGCACGCCGGTTGAGCCCGAGGTGTAGATGACATACGCCAGATTGTGCCCGCCGAGGGTTTCCACAACCGGGTTGTCGTCACGCTCGGAGAAGGTATCGCGTTGATCGTCATCGAGTAGCACCAGCGGCACGTCAAGCGTCGGCAGACGCTCCTGCACACCACGCTGGGTCAGCAGTGCCGACGGCGTACTGTCTTCGATCATGTAGGCCAGACGCTCAGCAGGGTAGGCCGGGTCCAGTGGTACATAGGCGGCACCAGCCTTGAGTACACCGAGCACGCCGATGATCATTTCCACGCCGCGTTCTACGCAGATCGCCACTCGATCATCCGGGCTGATGCCCAGGCTGATGAGATGATGCGCCAGACCGTTGGCCTGGCGGTTCAACTCCGCATAACTCAAGCGCTGCGCCCCGCAGGCCACGGCGATGGCGTCGGGCTGCGCCTGAACCCTTTCCTCAAACAGCTGATGAATCGCGCAGTCCTGCGGGTAGGGCGCCTCTGTTGCGTTGAGGCCTGCCAGCAGATGTTCACGTTCATCGCCCCCCAACAAGGTCACGTGTTCCAGCACCTGTTGATCGTCGGCGACCATGGCCTCCAGCACACGCTGGAAGTAGCCCAGATACCGCCGCATGGTGCTCTCGTCGAACAACGCTGTGGCGTACTCCAGCGTGCCGACCAGTTGCTCATCCACCTCGGCCATGTCCAGCGTCAGGTCGAATTGAGCGGTATCAGCGGCCAATTCGACGCTTTTCAGCGTCATGTCGCCGAGCGTCAGATCAGACGCATCGTTGTTCTCCCACGACAACATGGCCTGGAAAATCGGGCTGTGGGAGAGGCTGCGTAGCGGATTGATGGCTTCCACGACTTGTTCGAACGGCAAGTCCTGATGCGCCTGTGCATCGAGAGTCTGCCGTTTGACCCGCGCCAGCAGAGTCTCTGCGGTAGGCTTGCCACTGAGGTCAACGCGGATGGCCAGGGTGTTGACGAACAGGCCCACCAGCCCTTCGACTTCACTGCGTGTGCGGTTGGCCACTGGCGTACCGATGACCACATCTTGCTGACCCGCCAAGCGTCCCAGCAGCCCGGCCCAAGCGGCCATGACCGTCATGAACAGGGTACTGTCGCGACGTTGGCTCAACGCCTTGAGGCTATGGGTAAGGTCTTTGTCGAAAATGACAGGCAGTGCTGCGCCGGCGTAATCCTGCAACGCCGGACGCGCACGATCGGTGGGCAACATCAACAGCGCCGGAGCGTCTGCAAGGGTTTGTTGCCAGTAGTCGCTTTGCTGTTGCAGCAGATCGCCACTCAGCCAGCGACGTTGCCACACGGCGTAGTCCAGGTATTGCAGCTCCAGTGGCGCCAGCGGGTCGTCCTGGCCCTGACTGAATGCTGCATAGAGAGCAGACAATTCGCGGGTCAACACATCAACCGACCACCCATCGGACACGATATGGTGCATGGTCAGCAACAGGACGTGATGGTCCTCGGCCATGCGAATCAGGCGGCCACGAATCATCGGGCCCTGTTGCAGGTCGAAGCTTTGCAGCGACTCTTCGCTGGCCAGCGCCTGAAGTTGTTCCTCGGCATCCGCCAGCCCTTGCAGGTCGTGCAGTTGCAGGTTGAAAGCGGCATCCGCCGGGCTGATGCGTTGTACCGGCTGTCCGTCATCACCCTGAATGAATGTGGTGCGTAAGCCTTCGTGGCGTGCAACCAGGCGCTCCAGCGCCCGTTGCATTGCCTTGAGGTCCAGTTCGCCATGCAGGCTCAGACCGGCAGGTATGTGGTAGGCCGCGCTGGCGCCTTCCATCTGAGCGAGGAACCACAGACGTTGCTGGCCGAATGACAATGGCCACGCCTGATCGCGTGCCACCGGCACGATGTCCGGCAAGTTGCTGCGCCCGGCCTGAGCGATGGCTACGGCCAGGGTACTCAGTTCGGGGTGGGCGAACAGGGCGGCCAGACCCAGTTCGACGCCCAATTGATGGCGCACCTGGGAAATCAGACGCATCGCCAGCAAGGAGTGGCCACCCAGTTCAAAGAACTGATCATGACGGCCCACTTGTTCCAGATCGAGCAGGTTTTGCCAGATCTGCGCCAGCGCAATCTCGGTTTCACCTTGCGGCTCCACGTGTTCGCGGCTGGCAAAGGCATTGGCTTCCGGAGCTGGCAAGGCGTTGCGATCCAGCTTGCGGTTCGGCGTCAACGGCAAGGCGTCGAGGATCACGAATGCGCTCGGCAGCATGTACTCGGCCAGTTGCGGTGCCAGTTCGGCACGCAGTTCAGCGGTTGTAAGCTGGCTTTGCGGCTGGGCAACCACATAGGCCACCAGGCGTTTATCTCCCGGGTTATCTTCCCGAGCGACCACCACCGCTTCCTTGACCCCTTTGCAAGTACCCAGACGGGCTTCGATTTCGCCCAGTTCGATACGGAAACCGCGCACCTTGACCTGGAAGTCATTACGGCCCAGGTATTCGATACGGCCGTCGGCCATGTAGCGCGCCAGGTCGCCGGTCTTGTACATCCGGGCATCAGGGCTGTTGCTGAACGGATCAGCGAGAAAGCGCTCGGCGTTGACCGCTTCAAGGTTCAGGTAACCGCGTGCCACGCCGTCGCCACCGATGAAAATCTCACCGGCCACGCCATAGGGCACTGGCTGCTGATGATCGTCGAGCAGGTAAATGCGCGTGTTGGCCATCGGTTTGCCGATGGTCGCGTTGCCACTGCCTTCGCTGCCAGCCACGGCGTCATGGCTGACATACGCGGCGGTGCAGGACACTGTCGCTTCGGTAGGGCCGTAGGTGTTGACCAGGCGAGTGTGCGCCGGGCGCATCTCGTCCCAGAGCTTGAGCTTCTGTGCTGATAGCGCATCGCCAGTGACGTTGATCAAACGCACCTGTTGCAGGCGCTGAGCCGCCACCTGCGGTTGCTTGTGCCATTCGGCCACCAGCGTATGCCAGTGCGCGGCAGTGAGGTGCAGGACAGTCGGATGAATGCCGTAATCTTCAGTCCCTTCGCTACCGAAGATCTCGCGGCTCGGG